>NZ_JBALHX010000013.1:1803-2991 GCF_037053385.1 Enterobacter sp. P82 | reverse complement strand
GAAACATCTTCGGGTTGTGAGGTTAAGCGACTAAGCGTACACGGTGGATGCCCTGGCAGTCAGAGGCGATGAAGGACGTGCTAATCTGCGAAAAGCGCCGGCGAGGTGATATGAACCTTTGACCCGGCGATGTCCGAATGGGGAAACCCAGTGTGATTCGTCACACTATCGTTAACTGAATACATAGGTTAACGAGGCGAACCGGGGGAACTGAAACATCTAAGTACCCCGAGGAAAAGAAATCAACCGAGATTCCCCCAGTAGCGGCGAGCGAACGGGGAGCAGCCCAGAGTCTGAATCAGCTTGTGTGTTAGTGGAAGCGTCTGGAAAGTCGCACGGTACAGGGTGAAAGTCCCGTACACGAAAATGCACAGGTTGTGAACTCGAAGAGTAGGGCGGGACACGTGGTATCCTGTCTGAATATGGGGGGACCATCCTCCAAGGCTAAATACTCCTGACTGACCGATAGTGAACCAGTACCGTGAGGGAAAGGCGAAAAGAACCCCGGCGAGGGGAGTGAAAAAGAACCTGAAACCGTGTACGTACAAGCAGTGGGAGCACCTTCGTGGTGTGACTGCGTACCTTTTGTATAATGGGTCAGCGACTTATATTCTGTAGCAAGGTTAACCGTATAGGGGAGCCGAAGGGAAACCGAGTCTTAACTGGGCGTTAAGTTGCAGGGTATAGACCCGAAACCCGGTGATCTAGCCATGGGCAGGTTGAAGGTTGGGTAACACTAACTGGAGGACCGAACCGACTAATGTTGAAAAATTAGCGGATGACTTGTGGCTGGGGGTGAAAGGCCAATCAAACCGGGAGATAGCTGGTTCTCCCCGAAAGCTATTTAGGTAGCGCCTCGTGAACTCATCTTCGGGGGTAGAGCACTGTTTCGGCTAGGGGGCCATCCCGGCTTACCAACCCGATGCAAACTACGAATACCGAAGAATGTTATCACGGGAGACACACGGCGGGTGCTAACGTCCGTCGTGAAGAGGGAAACAACCCAGACCGCCAGCTAAGGTCCCAAAGTCATGGTTAAGTGGGAAACGATGTGGGAAGGCACAGACAGCCAGGATGTTGGCTTAGAAGCAGCCATCATTTAAAGAAAGCGTAATAGCTCACTGGTCGAGTCGGCCTGCGCGGAAGATGTAACGGGGCTAAACCATGCACCGAAGCTGCGGCAGCGAC
>NZ_JBALHX010000013.1:0-1703 GCF_037053385.1 Enterobacter sp. P82 | reverse complement strand
TGCTGGAGGTATCAGAAGTGCGAATGCTGACATAAGTAACGATAATGCGGGTGAAAAGCCCGCACGCCGGAAGACCAAGGGTTCCTGTCCAACGTTAATCGGGGCAGGGTGAGTCGACCCCTAAGGCGAGGCCGAAAGGCGTAGTCGATGGGAAACAGGTTAATATTCCTGTACTTGGTGTTACTGCGAAGGGGGGACGGAGAAGGCTATGTTAGCCGGGCGACGGTTGTCCCGGTTTAAGCATGTAGGCGGAGGTTCCAGGTAAATCCGGTACCTTTTTAACGCTGAGGTGTGATGACGAGGCACTACGGTGCTGAAGTAACAAATGCCCTGCTTCCAGGAAAAGCCTCTAAGCATCAGGTAACATCAAATCGTACCCCAAACCGACACAGGTGGTCAGGTAGAGAATACCAAGGCGCTTGAGAGAACTCGGGTGAAGGAACTAGGCAAAATGGTGCCGTAACTTCGGGAGAAGGCACGCTGATATGTAGGTGAAGCCCCTGCGGGTGGAGCTGAAATCAGTCGAAGATACCAGCTGGCTGCAACTGTTTATTAAAAACACAGCACTGTGCAAACACGAAAGTGGACGTATACGGTGTGACGCCTGCCCGGTGCCGGAAGGTTAATTGATGGGGTTAGCGGCAACGCGAAGCTCTTGATCGAAGCCCCGGTAAACGGCGGCCGTAACTATAACGGTCCTAAGGTAGCGAAATTCCTTGTCGGGTAAGTTCCGACCTGCACGAATGGCGTAATGATGGCCAGGCTGTCTCCACCCGAGACTCAGTGAAATTGAACTCGCTGTGAAGATGCAGTGTACCCGCGGCAAGACGGAAAGACCCCGTGAACCTTTACTATAGCTTGACACTGAACACTGGTCCTTGATGTGTAGGATAGGTGGGAGGCTTTGAAGCGTGGACGCCAGTCTGCGTGGAGCCGCCCTTGAAATACCACCCTTTAATGGCTGGTGTTCTAACGTAGACCCGTAATCCGGGTTGCGGACAGTGTCTGGTGGGTAGTTTGACTGGGGCGGTCTCCTCCCAAAGAGTAACGGAGGAGCACGAAGGTTAGCTAATCCTGGTCGGACATCAGGAGGTTAGTGCAATGGCATAAGCTAGCTTGACTGCGAGAGTGACGGCTCGAGCAGGTGCGAAAGCAGGTCATAGTGATCCGGTGGTTCTGAATGGAAGGGCCATCGCTCAACGGATAAAAGGTACTCCGGGGATAACAGGCTGATACCGCCCAAGAGTTCATATCGACGGCGGTGTTTGGCACCTCGATGTCGGCTCATCACATCCTGGGGCTGAAGTAGGTCCCAAGGGTATGGCTGTTCGCCATTTAAAGTGGTACGCGAGCTGGGTTTAGAACGTCGTGAGACAGTTCGGTCCCTATCTGCCGTGGGCGCTGGAGAATTGAGGGGGGCTGCTCCTAGTACGAGAGGACCGGAGTGGACGCATCACTGGTGTTCGGGTTGTCATGCCAATGGCATTGCCCGGTAGCTAAATGCGGAAGAGATAAGTGCTGAAAGCATCTAAGCACGAAACTTGCCCCGAGATGAGTTCTCCCTGACCCTTTAAGGGTCCTGAAGGAACGTTGAAGACTACGACGTTGATAGGTCGGGTGTGTAAGCGCAGCGATGCGTTGAGCTAACCGATACTAATGAACCGTGAGGCTTAACCTTACAACGCCGAAGCTGTTTCGGCGAA
>NZ_JBALHX010000012.1:0-26322 GCF_037053385.1 Enterobacter sp. P82 | reverse complement strand
TTGCAACGCGGCTTTCGCTCACCGTTGCGAGGTGGCGTATATTACGCTTTCCTCTTTCAGAGTCAACCCGTTATTTCAGGATTTTTTCTCTTCAACCGACCGGGTTGTTTGTGAAGTGATTCACATCCGCCGTGTCGATGGAGGCGCATTATAGGGATCCCATTTTTTAGCACAAGTACTTTTTGGATCTTTTTTTCCGACTGTCGATTTTCCGCGCTTTTCGCTGAAAACCCACCCGATCTGCTTAAATATTGACGCATTTTACCTTGCCTCGATCCAATAATATGATCAAAGTCTTCTGTATAGCGCTCATCCATAGAGGTAGATATGCCCGCAGTATTACGTCCTTATAAAGATCTGTTCCCCAAAAAAGGCGATCGCGTGATGATCGATGCCAGCAGCGTGGTCATTGGTGATGTGAGAATTGCCGCTGACGTCAGTATCTGGCCACTTGTCGCCATCAGGGGGGATGTCAACTTCGTGTCGATTGGTGCCCGTACCAATATTCAGGATGGAAGTGTTTTGCATGTCACACACAAATCTTCATACAACCCGGAGGGCAATCCCCTCATCATTGGAGAGGATGTTACCGTCGGCCATAAAGTGATGCTTCACGGCTGCACTATCGGTAATCGGGTACTTGTGGGGATGGGTTCGATTTTGCTGGATGGTGTGATAGTAGAAGATGACGTAATGATTGGCGCCGGAAGCCTTGTCCCGCAAAACAAACGTCTGGAAAGCGGTTATCTCTATTTAGGTAGCCCGGTGAAACAGATCCGCCCCTTAAAAGAGGCGGAAATAGAAGGGTTGAAATACTCAGCGAATAACTATGTGAAATGGAAAGATGAGTATCTGGCTCAGGACAACCAGACCCAGCCCTGATCGTCTTCCTGTTGATCGCGGATCAAATCGCTGGCTTCTTCTTCAAGATCCCAGCGATTTTCACAAAATACGTCTAGTGGATTAGAACCACCAAAGCGACTCAACAGCGTTTCTCCGTCGATCGCACAGGTCAATTGCATCCCGTGCACCAGCACCGGAAAACAGACAGCATGTTTGCTCTCATCCCAGACTTCTCTGTCAGGAAAATGAATTGCCTGGTTCACTCAGTCAGTTCCTGCTTCAGCTTTTCAATCACCGGTTCGACCGCTGGTAACACTCCGTGCCAAAGCAGCACTGCATGCGCCGCCTGCCCCACCAGCATGCCTAGTCCATCCGCCAGATGTTTCGCACCGTGTTGTTCACACCAGTTCAGGAAAGGTGTCTTCCCTTTCTGATAAAACATGTCGTAGAAATAGATGTGGTGACTCACCAGTGAAGAAGGGATCGCCGGAACTTCGCCACCGATGCCACTAGAGGTGGCATTAATGATCAGATCGAACTCGTGACCTGCCAGATCATCAAGCGCAACTGCGCTTACACTGCCGGTATGTACGAACAACCCCGCTAACGCTTCTGCTCTGGAAAAAGTGCGGTTGGTAATCGTCACAGCACAATCAAAAGATAAAAGAGGAAGCAGTACGCCACGAGAAGCCCCGCCCGCGCCTATCAGTAGAATTCGAAAACCCGGTTTAATAAATGACAGTCTTTCCAGGTCGCTAAGCAACCCGATACCATCCGTGTTGTCGCCAAGCAACCGCCCATCCTCAAGCCGTTTTAGCGTATTCACGGCACCGGCAAGAGAAGCACGTTCAGTCAGTTCATCCGCGCGTTCAAAAGCTTCTTCTTTAAAAGGTACCGTCACATTTGCACCTTTACCGCCCGCGTCGAAAAAAGCATTCAGGGTCGGAACAAATGCGTCAACAGGTGCCAGCACGCGGCCATAGGGATGAACTATCTGGAGCTGGTCAGCAAACTGCTGATGGATCCAGGGTGACTTACTGTGCGCTATCGGGTTACCAAAAACAGCATAAGCTTCCATCATATTACCCCTGGCGAAAACGTTCGCCGGTCAAAGCGTCGCGGATTTCCGACGGATTCAGTCGACCACCCGTTTCACCCAATGCTACCGGGAAATCACTCCCGAATTGCGCCAGTACTTCTTCAGTTGTTCGGCACGGAGGCAGCCCGGTCAGGTTGGCACTGGTTGAGACCAGCGGTTTGCCAAACGCCAGACACAGTTCCACCACCAGCGGATGGTCAGTGACGCGGACGGCGAGTGAATCAAACTTTCCGGTTAACCAGCGGGGTGTCGTAGGTTGGGCCGGAAAAACAAAGGTCACAGGCCCAGGCCACGCGGAGAAAATAGTCTCCCGCTGAGCCGGTGTTAGCATGGAATCATCAATATAAGGCTTTAGTTGCTCATAATTGGCAGCGATTAAAATCAGCCCTTTTTCGACGGGCCTCTGTTTGAGTGCCAGTAATCGGCCAACGGCCGTCTCGCTGTCAGGATCGCAACCGACCCCAAAGACAGCTTCAGTTGGATAGGCGATGACTTCTTCGTTTTTCAGGACATCCACCGCATGCGCAATGGAGCCTGATGGCAGGTTATTATTCACTATTTTGATCCGCCGAAACCGGCTTTCCACATTGTTTACTGGCGCAGAAGCGTTTCATACCTTGCGCCGTTTTCTTCTCAATAAGTAGCGGATAATTGCAATGAGTGCAGACGCCCGCTACCGGTTTGAAATTGATAACGAACTGGCATTCAGGGTAGCGATCACAAGAATGGAAGGTCTTACCAAAACGAGAACGACGCTGTACCAGTTGCCCACGTTGGCATTGAGGACAAGCAATAGCCGTTTCATCCGGTTTATCAATTTGTTCTGTATGTTCGCATTCGGGGTAACGGCTACATCCAATGAACATGCCGAAACGCCCCTGACGCAGCGCTAACTCGCCGCCGCAGAGAGGGCAAAACTGTCCCTCCAGAATTTTAACGATATGTCCGTCCGCCTGGCTTTTCAGGGGACGGACATAATCACATTCCGGATACTGTGAACAACCGAGAAACGGGCCGTGTTTCCCGGACCGAATAACAAGTTCAGCCCCGCACTGCGGGCAGGGCTCATTTTTATGCACCGTGAATAGTGCTGATTTGGCCATAACAACTCTTGGTGCTGCATATTGAATTAATGCAGCATACCTTCATTCACTTCAAAGAGTAATTCTTCCATCTGCTGATAGGCATTTTCACAGCCCGGGATATTAAACAGAACCATCAGAATCACCCATTTGAGGTCTTCCAGTTCAAATTCTGCAGTATCCAGCGCCATGACGCGCTCTATCACCATTTCTCTCGTTTCGAGGTTTAGCACCTGAATCTGCTCAAGGAATAAAATGAATCCCCTGCAACTGGCGTCCAGCCTTTCACACTCTTCAGCGGTATAGATGCGTACAGACAATGGGTCAGAAGCAAGCTGCATAGGTTCGGCGAGGCCTTCCTGATAATCAGCCAGCTTTTCCAGCCACATCAACGCATTATAGATATCTTCTCGCTCAAACCCCGCATCGGTAAGATCCTGTGTCAATTTGTCCTGATCCACTCGCATTTCTGCTTCGTTATGGATGTAAGTCTCAAACAAATACATCAGTACGTCGAACATGGCATGCCCTCCTTAATCGGACATAGCCGCCGGGTACAGCTGCGATCCACCCTGCTAACTCCAGTTCGAGTAGCTGTGCTACCGTTACTGGCACAGGTTGGCCGGCACGTTCAGCGACAACGTCAACAGGTGTTACCTCATCTCCTACGTTAGCCAGGAGCTTGGGAAATGGCAATGCCACCTTTCCCTGATCTGATGAATATTGTCGCTTTTCGGGATCTTCCTGTAGCCATTGCAACCCATATTGCAAATTTTCAAGAATGTCCCCTACTTCCGTTACCGGTGTTGCACCTTGCTTTATCAGCCAGTGCGGCCCTTCACATCCGGGGTTACCTATTGGGCCGGGCAAGGCAAAAACTTCTCTCCCCTGTTCGAGCGCGCATCGAGCTGTGACCAACGAGCCGCTTCGCAGTGCCGCTTCAACCACGAATACCCCCTGGCTTAACCCGCTGATAATTCGATTACGACGAGGAAAGTTTGCTGGTCTGGGCTGCGCCGAAAGGGGGAACTCAGACACTATCGCACCGCCAGATTCGATGAGACGCATAGCCAAAGCCTGATGCCGACGGGGATAAATGCTAAAAAGACCGTTCCCCAACACGGCTACACTACAGCCTTTTACTGACAGCGCAGCGTTGTGGGCAACGCCATCAATACCACAGGCCAGCCCGCTGGTGATCGTGAACCCACTTTGTGAAAGTTGTTCGCACAGAATCCTCCCCCATCGCTCGCCGTACCATGACGGTGCGCGGCTACCTACAACAGCCAACTGGATAGTGTTAAGCGCCTCAGGGTTGCCTTTTACAAATAACGCCCCCGGATAATCAGGAATAGTTCGAAGCAAGGGAGGATAAAGCGGATCACGCGCCGTCAATAAATGATTGCCCGGCTGCTCAAGCCACTTCAGGCTGCGTTCCAGCCCACTTTCATCTTGAGCAAAGAACCGTTCAGCTTGCTTTGCTGTCAGTCCGGTGTTTCTGAGAACAGGAACATCCAGGTTAGTCTGCTTCTGTAGCCGTGCAGCGGCTTCCAGCATTTTATCGCCACAAAGAGACCCTGTATGTATTAACCGTAACCATATCTCGCTAGATGTCATCCTTTCCCCTGCCATAAGCGGCCTCCGCAATCATTGCGATTGGTCACTGATGCTGTCAATCAATGGGGGATTTGTCTAGAATAGAGGTATTATTGTTATCAACTCCTGAACACGACTCTGGAAATTTATGGCAGTTTTGCAAGTGTTACATATTCCGGACGAGCGCCTTCGCATCGTCGCTGAACCGGTTAAAGAAGTGAATGCAGAAATTCAGCGTATCGTAGATGATATGTTCGATACCATGTACGCCGAAGAAGGCATTGGCCTTGCGGCGACTCAGGTGGACATTCACAAGCGCATTATCGTGATCGACGTTTCTGAAAATCGCGATGGTCGTCTGGTGCTGATCAATCCTGAGTTGCTTGAAAAAAGTGGCGAAACCGGTATTGAGGAAGGCTGTCTGTCCATTCCGGAACAGCGCGCTTTAGTGCCGCGTGCCGAAAAAGTGAAAATTCGCGCTCTGGATCGTGACGGTAATCCGTTCGAGCTGGAAGCAGACGACCTGCTGGCGATTTGTATTCAGCATGAGATGGATCACTTGGTCGGTAAACTGTTTATCGATTACCTCTCACCACTGAAACAACAGCGTATTCGCCAGAAAGTAGAGAAACTGGATCGTATGCGCTCTCGTGCATAACATCCCGGGATACAAGGAATAACGTGTCTAAATCGCTACGTATTATCTTTGCAGGAACACCTGATTTTGCAGCGCGTCATCTTGACGCGCTGTTATCTTCTGGTCACCAGGTTGTGGGCGTATTTACTCAACCAGATCGTCCGGCTGGCCGTGGCAAAAAGCTGATGCCAAGCCCGGTAAAAGTGTTGGCTGAAGAACATGGATTGCCTGTATTCCAGCCAGCCTCCCTACGTTCACCGGAAAACCAGCAACTTGTTGCTGACCTGAATGCCGACGTGATGGTGGTAGTGGCTTACGGTTTAATTCTGCCAAAAGCTGTGCTTGATATGCCTCGCCTGGGCTGTGTAAATGTGCACGGTTCTCTGCTGCCTCGCTGGCGTGGCGCCGCGCCTATCCAGCGTTCTTTATGGGCAGGTGATGCAGAGACTGGCGTCACTATCATGAAGATGGACGTAGGTTTAGACACTGGCGACATGCTGTATAAACTCGCCTGCCCAATTACCGCAGAAGACACCAGCGCAACGCTGTACGACAAGCTGGCGGACCTTGGCCCTCAGGGCCTCATCGAGACGCTGCAACAGCTTGCGGATAATACGGCGCAACCTGAAGTTCAGGATGAAGCGCTGATCACCTATGCCGAAAAGCTGAGCAAAGAAGAAGCGCGAATAGACTGGACCCTGTCAGCGGCTCAACTCGAACGCTGCATTCGTGCGTTTAATCCATGGCCAATGAGCTGGATGGAGATCGATGAGCAGCCAGTGAAAGTCTGGAAAGCCTCCGTCATTAGCGGTAATACCACGGCTGAACCCGGTACGATTATTGATGCCAGCAAGAACGGTATCCAGGTGGCGACCGCGCAAGGGATCCTGAATCTTGAATCGCTGCAACCAGCCGGTAAGAAAGCTATGAGTGCTCAGGACCTGTTAAATTCCCGTCGCGAATGGTTTATCCCTGGCAATCGCCTTGCCTGAACAAATTTATTCTTAAGGCCCGGAGTTTCCGGGCATTTTTATTTTTACGGTTATGAAAAAACAAAATCTACGCAGTATGGCGGCTCAGGCCGTTGAGCAGGTTATCGAGCAGGGCCAGTCTTTGAGTAACGTCCTGCCTCCACTGCAACAAAAAGTCTCTGATAAAGACAAAGCCCTGCTTCAGGAGCTCTGCTTTGGCGTCCTGCGCACACTCTCTCAGCTTGAGTGGTTGATTAATAAGCTGATGTCGCGGCCAATGACCGGCAAGCAACGTACCGTACATTATTTGATTATGGTAGGTTTCTATCAGCTTCTTCATACCCGTATTCCACCTCATGCCGCACTGGCTGAGACAGTGGAAGGTGCTGTTGCGATCAAACGTCCCCAACTGAAAGGTCTGATCAACGGAGTACTGCGTCAGTTCCAGCGACAGCAGGAAGAGCTTCTTGCTGAGTTTGCTCAAAGTGAAACACGTTTCCTGCACCCGGAATGGCTTCTGAATCGCCTGAAAAAAGCTTATCCGCAGCAGTGGCAGGACATTGCCGAAGCCAATAACCAGCGCCCACCAATGTGGTTGCGCGTGAATCGCAATCATCATTCTCGCGATGCCTGGCTGGCCTTGCTTGAAGAGGCTGGAATGAACGGCTTCACACATGACGCCTATCCTGATGCCGTACGTTTAGCATCGCCTGCACCGGTACATGCATTACCCGGTTTTGACGAAGGCTGGGTAACTGTACAGGATGCCTCTGCCCAGGGTTGCATGACCTGGCTTGAACCCAAAAATGGAGAGCAGATCCTCGATCTCTGCGCCGCGCCAGGAGGCAAAACCACGCATATTCTGGAAGTTGCGCCTCAGGCCAGCGTATTGGCAGTGGACGTTGATGAACAACGTCTTTCACGCGTCTACGACAACCTGAAACGTCTGGGTATGAAGGCGCAGGTTAAGCAAGGTGATGGGCGCAAACCTGCAGAATGGTGTGGCGAGACGGAATTTGATCGGATTTTGCTGGACGCCCCCTGCTCAGCAACCGGTGTTATTCGCCGTCATCCGGATATTAAGTGGCTGCGTCGTGACCGTGATATTAAGGAACTTGCCCAGCTGCAATCCGACATTCTTGATGCCATCTGGCCACATCTGAAACCTGGCGGAACACTAGTCTATGCGACATGTTCCATACTTCCGGAAGAGAACAGCCAGCAAATTGCGGCTTTCCTTAAACGTACCCCGGACGCTGCGTTAAGAGATACGGGGACACCTGAATGCCCCGGTCAGCAGAACCTGCCAGGTACAGAAGAGGGTGATGGCTTCTTTTACGCTAAGCTAATCAAAGAGTGATGTTGAGAACAGGTCACGAGATATGAAGATAATCATTCTGGGCGCAGGACAGGTTGGTGGAACGCTGGCAGAGAACCTGGTTGGCGAAAACAACGACATCACAATTGTTGATACCAACGGCGATCGGCTGCGCGTGTTGCAGGACAAGTTTGACCTTCGTGTTGTGCAGGGTCACGGCTCGCATCCGCGAGTCCTTCGTGAAGCGGGGGCCGATGATGCCGACATGCTGGTTGCAGTAACCAGCTCTGACGAAACCAATATGGTTGCTTGTCAGGTGGCTTACTCACTTTTCAACACACCAAACCGAATCGCGCGCATTCGCTCTCCTGACTATGTTCGTGATGCAGAGAAACTGTTCAATTCAGAAGCAGTACCGATTGACCATCTCATTGCGCCAGAACAACTGGTTATCGACAATATCTATCGCCTGATCGAATATCCTGGCGCACTGCAGGTAGTGAACTTTGCCGAAGGTAAAGTGAGTCTTGCAGTGGTTAAGGCTTATTACGGTGGGCCATTAATCGGCAATGCGCTCTCCACAATGCGTGAGCATATGCCGCATATTGATACTCGTGTCGCAGCCATTTTCCGCCACGACAGACCGATTCGTCCCCAAGGCTCCACGATTGTTGAAGCCGGCGATGAGGTCTTCTTTATTGCGGCCTCTCAGCATATTCGCGCAGTGATGAGTGAACTTCAGCGTCTCGAGAAGCCATATAAACGTATTATGTTGGTCGGTGGTGGCAATATCGGTGCAGGCCTGGCGCGTAGACTGGAAAAAGATTACAGCGTGAAATTGATCGAACGCGATCAGCAACGAGCTTCTGAACTGGCAGAAAAGTTGCAGAACACGATCGTATTTTATGGCGATGCGTCGGATCAGGAACTACTGGCTGAAGAACATATTGATCAGGTTGATCTGTTTATTGCCGTCACCAACGACGATGAAGCAAATATTATGTCGGCCATGCTCGCCAAACGGATGGGGGCAAAAAAGGTGATGGTGCTTATTCAGCGCCGGGCTTATGTTGACCTTGTTCAGGGGAGTGTCATTGATATCGCCATTTCGCCACAGCAAGCGACCATTTCCGCACTCCTGAGCCATGTTCGCAAAGCGGATATTGTCGGCGTTTCATCTCTGCGTCGCGGCGTGGCAGAAGCCATTGAAGCCGTAGCTCATGGCGATGAAACCACATCACGCGTTGTGGGGCGTTCCATTGATGAGATTAAACTTCCACCGGGGACAATTATCGGGGCCGTGGTACGTGGGAATGATGTCATGATTGCCAATGATAATTTACGTATCGAGCAAGGGGACCACGTTATTATGTTCCTTACCGATAAAAAATTTATTACCGATGTCGAACGCCTGTTCCAGCCAAGTCCATTCTTCCTGTAATCATTCAGGTGCTCCTCAAAGAGCACCTGAACATAATCCCTCTATTTAACATGCCTTTTATTTTTCATAACGATTATTTATCCCCAATGGCAAATAGCTAATCATTTGTTAAACTTATAATCGTCAGCTGGCACAAGGAGAACATAATGAGTTTTATTAAAGAATTTCGCGAATTTGCGATGCGCGGGAATGTAGTAGATTTGGCAGTGGGTGTCATTATTGGTGCGGCATTCGGTAAGATCGTCTCATCATTAGTAGCCGACATTATCATGCCGCCGTTGGGGTTATTAATCGGGGGCATTGATTTCAAACAATTTGCCGTCACGCTTCGGGATGCGCAGGGCGATGTCCCGGCGGTCGTAATGCATTACGGTGTGTTCATTCAGAACATATTCGACTTCGTGATTGTGGCGTTTGCCATTTTTATGGCCATCAAGCTTATCAACAAGTTAAATCGTAAAAAAGAAGAACCTGCAGCAGCGCCAGCACCAACAAAAGAAGAAGTATTGCTGACAGAGATTCGCGATCTGTTAAAAGAGCAGAATAATCGCTCTTGATCAGAAACTAAAAGCAAGAAGGCCAGTGGTAAAAAAGCGATCCGCTTGTTTGCCACTGGCCTCCCAGTTACCCCGTTTTGCATGTTTGTCTTTACGCAGATAACTTCCCTTCCCTTTTTTACTTTTCTCGACGCGCTGTCTGAAGAGCGGGTCGTGTAGTAGAGCTTCAATAGCGTTATCTTTGATTTTTCCCTTCGTATGCTGATAGCGGCTCATCATTTCTCCTGAGCATGGTTAATGTCGACGGAAGTCTAGATCCGGGCGGGCAAAAAATCAACTGCCCGCCATTTCTCCACTGGCCCCCTGTTCAAGGGCTTCCAGAATTGAACAATAGATGCTGCTGTGCGCCGTTCCACAGCAAGCGTCATTCAGCCTTTGTAAAGAACGCTGCATAGCCTGCAACTCCTGAATGCGCGCTTCAACCTCATCCAGGCGGGCCTGAACAATACTCTTCGACTCCTGGCAGGTATGGTGTTCCGGATCAATACGGATCGATAATAACTCGCGGATCGAATCCAGTGTGAAACCAAGCTGACGCGCATAACGAATAAAGCGCAGACGTTGTAGATCGTTATCGGTATAAAGGCGAAAACCACCCTCAGTGCGAACTTCATGATCAATCATCTGCTGCTTTTCATAGTATCGGATGGTATCCGGTGTTACGTTCGCGAGCTTTGCAAGTTCACCGATACGGTACATAACTATTCCTCGTTTATTTTATGCATCAATCTTTCGCCGTATTCACCGTGCAGAAAATCAGTATTCATTCCAGCCTGGCGAAGCTTGAGTTCAATCAATGCGAGCCGACGGGTAAGTTCAGAATGTCGAGGATCGTCCTGACGGATACCTCTGAGTAGATCAGCAAGCTCAACCACCTCCCTGCGCTGTTCGAGTTCAGGAGGAAGACAACCTGCATTTTTCAGTAATCGGTATCCTGCACGTAATTCTGGCGCGATGTGCGAATCGTCTTCCAGCACAAGGGGAGCGCCACTTCCTGGAAGATCATCAAATTCACCTTTTTTTTGGGCATCGCGAATATGGCGTTCTGCCCACTGATCGAGCAACCACATTATCAGCTCCAGGGAAAGAACAGATTTGATACAGACATTGTAGAGAAGTGGGGATATACAGGATATAAAAAAACCCGCCGAAGCGGGTTTTTTTACGTTACTGCAGATTACTCTGCAGCAGCTTCTGCTTTCTCTGAACGATCAACCAGCTCGATGTAAGCCATCGGCGCGTTGTCGCCTGCACGGAAGCCACACTTCAGAATGCGAGTGTAACCACCGGCACGGCTCGCGAAACGCGGGCCCAGTTCGTTAAACAGTTTTGCCACGATCTCGTTATCACGAGTACGGGCGAATGCCAGACGACGATTAGCAACGCTGTCAGTCTTGGCAAGAGTAATCAGCGGCTCAACTACGCGACGCAGCTCTTTCGCTTTAGGCAGGGTCGTCTTGATGATCTCATGACGAACCAGTGAACCTGCCATGTTGCGGAACATAGCCTGGCGATGGCTGCTGTTGCGGTTCAGTTGACGACCACTCTTACGATGGCGCATGACCTTATCCTTCTCAGTAAAACCTTAACCTGTGATCCGGTTACTCGTCAGCAATACTAGCTGGTGGCCAGTTTTCCAGGCGCATGCCCAGAGACAGACCACGTGAAGCCAGCACGTCTTTAATCTCAGTAAGAGATTTTTTACCCAGGTTCGGCGTTTTCAGCAACTCAACCTCGGTACGCTGTACCAGATCACCGATATAGTGGATAGCTTCTGCCTTGAGGCAGTTAGCAGAGCGGACAGTCAATTCGAGATCGTCAACAGGGCGCAGCAGGATCGGATCGAATTCTGGTTTCTCTTCTTTCACTTCCGGCTGACGTACATCACGTAAGTCAACGAAAGCTTCCAGTTGTTCTGCCAGGATGGTTGCCGCACGACGAATCGCCTCTTCAGGATCGATTGTGCCGTTGGTTTCCATTTCGATGACCAGCTTGTCCAGGTCGGTACGCTGTTCTACACGCGCTGCTTCAACATTGTAGGCAATACGCTCTACAGGGCTGTAGCATGCGTCGACCAGCAGACGGCCGATTGGGCGCTCATCTTCTTCCGAATGAATTCGGGCAGAAGCCGGCACATAACCACGACCGCGCTGAACTTTGATACGCATGCTAATAGCTGCGTTCTCATCGGTCAGGTGGCAGATCACGTGCTGCGGCTTGACGATTTCAACATCACCGTCGTGGGTGATGTCGGCTGCAGTCACAGGGCCAATGCCAGATTTATTCAGAGTAAGAATAACTTCATCTTTACCCTGAACTCTCACCGCCAGCCCTTTCAGGTTGAGCAGGATTTCAAGGATATCTTCCTGAACGCCTTCTTTGGTGCTGTACTCATGAAGTACACCATCAATCTCAACCTCGGTCACCGCGCAACCCGGCATCGATGAGAGCAGAATACGGCGCAGTGCGTTACCCAGAGTATGGCCAAAGCCACGCTCTAAAGGCTCAAGGGTCACCTTGGCGTGCGTCGAACTCACTTGCTCGATATCTACCAGGCGCGGTTTTAGAAACTCTGTCACAGAACCCTGCATTGTGTCCTCTCTTTGGTACTAAGCTTTACTTGGAGTAAAGCTCGACGATCAGGTGTTCGTTAATGTCCGCAGACAGATCAGAACGTTCTGGCTGACGCTTGAACGTACCTTCCATCTTGCCAGCATCAACTTCCAGCCAGGTTGGCTTTTCACGCTGCTCAGCCAGCTCCAGAGCGGCCTTCACGCGAGATTGCTTTTTCGCTTTCTCACGAATGCTAACAACGTCATTCGCTTTAACCTGATAAGAAGCGATGTTAACAACACGACCGTTTACCATGATTGCTTTGTGGCTAACCAGCTGACGTGATTCAGCACGAGTAGCGCCGAAGCCCATACGGTATACAACGTTGTCCAGACGACCTTCCAGCAGAGCCAGCAGGTTTTCACCCGTGTTGCCTTTCAGACGTGCTGCTTCTTTATAGTAGTTACGGAACTGACGCTCCAGCACACCGTACATACGGCGAACTTTTTGCTTTTCACGCAACTGCACACCATAGTCAGACAGACGCGGTTTACGCGCACCGTGCTGGCCAGGAGCTTGTTCAATTTTACACTTGGTATCGATCGCGCGAACGCCAGACTTAAGGAATAAGTCGGTGCCCTCACGACGGCTCAGCTTGAGCTTAGGACCCAAATATCTTGCCATTTTCTATCTCCAACTAACCTAAAAAACGAGCGTTATACGCGACGTTTTTTCGGCGGACGACAACCGTTATGAGGGATCGGAGTCACATCAGTAATATTCGTGATGCGGAAACCAGCGGCGTTCAGAGCGCGAACAGTAGATTCACGACCCGGACCCGGACCTTTAACCATAACTTCCAGATTCTTGATGCCGTATTCTTTTACGGCTTCAGCGCAACGCTCTGCTGCAACCTGAGCTGCGAACGGAGTGGATTTGCGAGAACCACGGAAACCGGAACCACCGGCTGTTGCCCAACCCAATGCGTTACCCTGACGATCAGTAATAGTAACGATGGTGTTGTTGAAAGAAGCATGGATATGAGCCACGCCGTCAGAGACTTGTTTTCTTACACGTTTACGTGCACGAACTGGTGCCTTTGCCATTATTCAATCACCCCGATTATTTCTTGATCGGTTTGCGCGGACCCTTACGGGTACGTGCGTTGGTCTTAGTACGCTGACCGCGCACTGGCAGACCACGACGATGACGCAAACCGCGATAGCAACCAAGATCCATCAGGCGCTTGATGCTCATGCTGATTTCACGGCGCAGATCACCTTCAACGACAAATTTGGCAACTTCGTCACGCAGCGTGTCGATTTGTTCTTCAGACAGCTCACTGATCTTAACATCTTCAGCGATACCCGCTGCAGCCAGAATGGCTTTAGAACGGGTCTTGCCGACGCCGTAGATCGAAGTTAATGCGATCACAGCATGTTTCTGATCAGGAATGTTAATGCCTGCTATACGGGCCACTATGCACTCCTACTATTTAATATGTACGCACCATGCTGAAAAGCCCGTTTTCAGGATACTCAAATGGAAACGTACAGACATACAAAAGATTGGCTGGCTAATCTAGCCAGCTCAACCCAACTTTGCAAGAAAAATATGCGAAATAATCAGCCTTGGCGCTGTTTATGCTTCGGCTCGGCACTGCAAATCACACGGATGACACCATCACGTTTAACGATTTTGCAGTTACGGCATAATTTCTTGACGGAAGCACGAACTTTCATTTTTACTCTCCGTAACTTCTCAGGCGACCAATTAGCGGCCGTAGCCTTTCAGGTTCGCCTTCTTCAATGCAGACTCGTACTGACTGGACATCATCAGAGTTTGCACTTGAGCCATAAAGTCCATAATCACGACAACAACGATAAGCAGTGAGGTTCCACCGAAGTAGAACGGTACTTTCATTGCATCACGCATGAACTCCGGGATCAGGCAGATAAAAGTAATATAAAGCGCACCAACCAAAGTCAGGCGGGTCATTACTTTATCGATATACTTCGCCGTTTGCTCTCCCGGACGAATTCCTGGTACAAATGCACCGGACTTCTTCAGGTTATCTGCTGTTTCACGCGGGTTGAAGACCAACGCCGTGTAGAAGAAACAGAAGAAGATGATCGCAGACGCATAGAGTAACACATAAAGTGGTTGCCCAGGCTGCAAATACAGCGAAATTGTTGTCAGCCAGTTCCAACCAGTCCCGCCCCCGAACCATGACGCGATGGTCGCCGGGAACAGAATAATACTGGAAGCGAAGATCGCCGGGATTACCCCTGCCATATTCACTTTCAGCGGTAAATGTGTGCTCTGTGCAGCATAGACACGACGACCTTGCTGACGTTTAGCGTAGTTCACCACAATGCGGCGTTGACCACGTTCAACGAATACAACAAAGAACGTCACTGCAAATACTAATACTGCAACCAACAGCAACAGGAGGAAGTGCAGGTCGCCTTGACGCGCTTGCTCGATAGTATGGGCGATGGCTGGCGGGAGGCCCGCAACAATACCGGCGAAGATAATGATTGAGATACCGTTACCGATACCACGCTCAGTAATCTGTTCGCCGAGCCACATCAGGAACATTGTTCCTGTGACCAGACTAACAACAGCGGTGAAATAGAATGCAAAGCCTGGGTTTAATACCAGGCCCTGCATACCAGGCATATTCGGAAGACCGGTAGCAATACCGATCGACTGGAATATTGCCAGCACCAGGGTACCGTAACGGGTGTACTGACTAATCTTACGACGTCCAGACTCCCCTTCTTTCTTCAACTCTGCCAGGGCCGGATGAACGACCGTCAGCAGCTGGATAATAATAGATGCCGAAATGTACGGCATAATACCCAGAGCGAAGATAGAAGCACGGCTGAGAGCACCACCAGAGAACATGTTGAACATTTCAATGATGGTGCCTCGCTGTTGCTCAAGCAGTTTGGCAAGTACAGCGGCATCGATACCAGGGATCGGAATAAAAGAGCCAATACGGAACACAATCAGCGCGCCGATAACAAACAGCAGTCTGCGTTTCAGCTCGCCAAATCCACCTTTGGCACTTTGAAAATCTAATCCCGGTTGCTTAGCCATCTGCTACTTATTCCTCAATTTTACCGCCAGCAGCTTCGATAGCAGCACGAGCACCTTTAGTAACACGCAGGCCACGAACAGTTACCGGAGTAGAAACTTCACCAGCCAGGATCACTTTCGCGAACTCGATCTGGATACCGATAATGTTTGCTGCTTTCAGCGTGTTCAGGTCTACAACGCCGCCTTCAACTTTCGCCAGGTCAGACAGACGGATTTCCGCTGTGATCGCTGCTTTGCGAGAGGTGAAGCCGAACTTCGGCAGACGACGGTACAGTGGCATCTGGCCACCCTCGAAACCGCGACGTACGCCACCGCCAGAACGAGAGTTCTGACCTTTGTGACCACGACCACCGGTTTTGCCGAGGCCAGAACCGATACCACGACCCAGGCGTTTACCCGCCTTTTTAGAGCCTTCGGCCGGAGACAGAGTATTTAAACGCATCTCTTACTCCTCAACTTTAACCATGAAGTAAACCGCGTTGACCATACCGCGAACAGCAGGAGTATCCTCGCGCTCAACGGTATGACCAATACGACGCAGACCCAGGCCAAGCAGCGTTGCCTTGTGTTTCGGCAGACGACCGATTGCACTGCGGGTTTGAGTGATTTTAATAGTCTTTGCCATGGTCAATTACCCCAGAATTTCTTCAACGGATTTACCACGCTTGGCAGCGACCATTTCTGGAGAATTCATATTTTCCAGGCCATCAATAGTTGCACGAACCACGTTGATCGGGTTGGTGGAACCATATGCTTTAGCCAGTACGTTATGAACCCCAGCAACTTCCAGAACGGCGCGCATTGCACCACCGGCGATGATACCGGTACCTTCTGAAGCTGGCTGCATGAATACACGAGACCCCGTGTGAACACCTTTAACTGGGTGTTGCAGGGTGCCGTTGTTCAGCGCGACGTTAATCATGTTGCGACGGGCTTTTTCCATCGCTTTCTGGATCGCTGCTGGAACTTCACGCGCTTTACCGTAACCAAAACCAACGCGACCGTTACCATCACCCACTACAGTCAGAGCTGTGAAGGAGAAAATACGACCACCTTTAACGGTTTTAGATACGCGGTTTACCGCGATCAGCTTTTCCTGCAGTTCGCCAGCCTGTTTTTCGATGTGAGCCATCTTACACCTCTACCTTAGAACTGAAGGCCAGCTTCACGGGCAGCATCTGCCAGTGCCTGGACACGACCATGATATTGGAACCCGGAACGGTCAAAGGAAACATTGCTGATGCCTTTTTCCAGAGCGCGTTCAGCAACAGCTTTACCTACAGCTGCAGCGGCGTCTTTGTTACCGGTGTACTTCAATTGTTCTGCAATAGCTTTTTCTACAGTAGAAGCAGCTACCAGAACTTCAGAACCGTTCGGTGCAATTACCTGTGCGTAAATATGACGCGGGGTACGATGTACCACCAGGCGAGTTGCACCCAGCTCTTTGAGCTTGCGGCGTGCGCGGGTCGCACGACGGATACGAGCAGATTTCTTATCCATAGTGTTACCTTACTTCTTCTTAGCCTCTTTGGTACGCACGACTTCGTCGGCGTAACGAACACCCTTGCCTTTGTAAGGCTCAGGACGACGGTAGGCGCGCAGATCTGCTGCAACCTGACCGATCAGCTGTTTATCAGCGCCTTTCAGCACGATTTCAGTTTGAGTCGGACATTCTGCAGTGATACCGGCCGGCAGCGGATGCTCAACAGGGTGTGAGAAGCCCAGAGACAGGCCTACTGCATTCCCTTTGATAGCTGCACGATAACCTACACCAACCAGCTGAAGCTTTTTAGTGAAGCCTTCGGTAACACCAACAACCATTGAGTTCAGCAGGGCACGCGCGGTACCAGCCTGAGCCCATCCATCCACGAAACCATCACGTGGACCGAAGGTCAGAGCGTTATCTGCATGTTTAACTTCAACAGCTTTGTTGAGGGTACGAGTCAGCTCGCCGTTTTTACCTTTGATCGTAATAACCTGACCGTCGATTTTTACATCAACGCCGGCAGGAATAACGACCGGTGCTTTAGCAACACGAGACATTCTTTCCTCCGATTAGGCTACGTAGCAGATAATTTCGCCACCAAGACCAGCCTGGCGCGCTGCACGATCAGTCATAACACCTTTAGAGGTAGAAACAACTGCGATACCAAGACCAGCCATAACTTTTGGCAGCTCATCTTTTTTCTTATAGATGCGCAGGCCTGGGCGGCTGACACGCTGAATGCTTTCTACAACAGCTTTACCCTGGAAATACTTGAGAGTAAGTTCCAGTTCCGGCTTGGTGTCGCCTTCAACTTTAAAATCTTCGATAAAACCTTCTTCCTTCAGCACGTTGGCAATTGCCACTTTCAGCTTGGCGGAAGGCATGGTGACCGCAACTTTGTTCGCGGCCTGACCGTTACGGATACGGGTCAGCATATCCGCGATCGGATCTTGCATGCTCATCTGTCTTTACTCCCGTGATTCAATTGGTAATTACCAGCTAGCCTTTTTCAAGCCTGGTACTTCACCGCGCATGGCGGCTTCACGCAGTTTGATACGGCTCAACCCAAACTTGCCCACATAACCATGTGGACGACCTGTTTGACGACAGCGGTTACGCTGACGAGACGGGCTGGAATCACGCGGCAGAGACTGCAGCTTGAGAACCGCATTCCAACGATCTTCGTCGGAAGCGTTCACATCAGAAATGATCGCTTTCAGTTCAGCGCGTTTAGCGAAGAATTTATCAGCTAAAGCTACGCGCTTTACTTCGCGTGCTTTCATTGATTGCTTAGCCATTCAGTAACCCTACCTTACTTGCGGAACGGGAAGTCAAAGGCAGCCAGCAGAGCACGGCCTTCTTCGTCAGATTTCGCAGTAGTGGTAATGGTAATATCCAAACCACGCACGCGGTCGACTTTATCGTAGTCGATTTCTGGGAAGATGATCTGCTCACGGACACCCATGCTGTAGTTACCACGACCGTCGAAAGACTTAGCGGACAAGCCACGGAAGTCACGGATACGTGGAACAGCAATAGTGATCAGGCGCTCAAAGAACTCCCACATGCGTTCGCCACGCAGAGTTACTTTACAGCCGATCGGATAGCCCTGACGGATTTTGAAGCCTGCAACAGATTTGCGTGCTTTGGTGATCAGCGGTTTTTGACCGGAGATTGCTGTCAGGTCAGCTGCTGCGTTATCCAGCAGTTTCTTGTCAGCGATCGCTTCACCAACACCCATGTTCAGGGTGATCTTCTCGACCCGAGGGACTTGCATGACAGAATTGTAGTTAAACTCAGTCATGAGTTTTTTAACTACTTCGTCTTTGTAGTAATCATGCAGTTTCGCCATCGTACTACTCCAAATTACTTGATAGTTTCGCTGTTAGACTTGAAGAAACGGACTTTTTTACCGTCTTCGAATCTAAAGCCTACACGGTCAGCCTTGCCGGTAGCCGCATTGAAGATTGCAACGTTAGAAACCTGAATAGCAGCTTCTTTTTCAACGATGCCGCCTGGTTGGTTCAGGGCCGGAACCGGCTTCTGATGTTTCTTAACCAGGTTGATACCTTCAACGACGAGTTTGCCGGAAGACAGAACATTTTTTACTTTACCGCGTTTACCTTTATCTTTACCGGTTAACACGATAACTTCGTCATCACGACGGATTTTCGCTGCCATGATTCGCTCCTTAGAGTACTTCTGGTGCCAGAGAGATAATTTTCATGAACTTCTCAGTACGAAGTTCACGAGTTACCGGCCCAAAGATACGCGTGCCGATAGGCTGCTCGCTGTTATTGTTTAAAATAACGCATGCATTACCATCGAAGCGAATGACAGAACCGTCAGGGCGACGAACACCCTTCTTGGTGCGCACCACTACCGCCTTCAGCACATCACCTTTTTTGACCTTACCACGTGGAATTGCTTCCTTGATGGTGATCTTGATGATGTCGCCTACGCCTGCGTAGCGACGGTGCGAGCCACCCAGAACCTTGATACACATTACGCGACGTGCACCGGAGTTGTCGGCGACGTTCAGCATAGTCTGTTCTTGGATCATTTTAGTGCTCCGCTAATGTCAACTACTACCTGAGACTCTAAAATCAGAGCCGTTAAAAAGCCCCATATCGAGGGCGCGGCATTATAACACCGCTTCTACAATATGGGTAGAAAAAATAAACGGCTCATCGCTGAGCCGTTTATTCGTATTGAGAATGCGTACTGTATTACAGAACAGCTTTCTCTACAACGCGAACCAGCGTCCAGGACTTAGTCTTGGACAGTGGACGGCATTCACGGATTTCAACCTTGTCGCCGATACCACATTCGTTGTTCTCGTCATGTACGTGCAGTTTGGTCGTACGCTTGATGAATTTACCGTAGATCGGGTGTTTCACAATACGTTCGATAGCTACAACAATGGATTTCTCCATTTTGTCGCTAACAACACGACCTTGCAGAGTACGGATTTTATCGGTCATTACGCACCCGCCTTCTGAGTCAGTAAAGTCTTAACGCGTGCAACATTGCGACGCACTTGCTTCAGCAGGTGAGTCTGTTGCAGCTGGCCACTTGCAGCCTGCATACGCAGGTTGAACTGCTCACGCAGCAGGTTCAGCAGCTCAGCGTTCAGCTCTTCAACGCTTTTTTCACGCAGCTCTTTTGCTTTCATTACATCACCGTCTTAGTTACAAAGGTGGTTTTGATAGGCAGTTTCGCTGCTGCCAGGCCGAAGGCTTCACGGGCCAGCTCTTCCGGAACACCGTCCATTTCATACAGGACTTTGCCCGGTTGGATCAAGGCAACCCAGTACTCCACGTTACCTTTACCTTTACCCATACGAACTTCCAGCGGCTTCTCGGTAATTGGTTTGTCCGGGAATACACGGATCCAAATTTTACCTTGACGCTTAACTGCACGGGTCATTGCACGACGTGCTGCTTCGATCTGACGTGCAGTCAGACGACCACGGCCAACAGCTTTCAGACCGAAAGTGCCGAAGCTAACATCCGTACCCTGCGCCAGACCACGGTTGCGGCCTTTGTGCACTTTACGGAATTTTGTACGCTTTGGTTGTAACATCAGCGACGCTCCTTATTTACGGCCTTTACGCTGCTGCTTTTTAGGTTGAGCAGCCGGTTTTTCCGGTTGTTCAACAGCAGCCATACCACCCAGGATCTCACCTTTGAAGATCCATACCTTAACGCCGATTACACCGTAAGTGGTGTGCGCTTCAGAGGTGTTGTAGTCGATGTCAGCACGCAGAGTGTGCAGCGGTACGCGACCTTCACGGTACCATTCGGTACGTGCGATTTCCGCGCCGCCCAGACGGCCGCTAACTTCAACTTTGATACCTTTAGCGCCCAGACGCATTGCGTTCTGTACAGCACGCTTCATAGCACGACGGAACATAACACGACGTTCCAGCTGTGAAGTGATGCTGTCAGCAACCAATTTAGCGTCCAGTTCAGGCTTACGAACTTCAGCGATATTGATCTGTGCAGGAACGCCAGCGATATCCGCTACGACCTTGCGCAGTTTTTCTACGTCTTCGCCTTTCTTACCGATAACGATGCCAGGACGAGCAGTGTGGATAGTCACACGGATGCTCTTAGCTGGACGCTCGATAACGATACGAGATACAGACGCTTTAGCCAGTTCCTTAGTCAGGTACTGACGTACTTTAAAATCGCTGTCCAGGTTGTCAGCGAATTCTTTGGTGTTCGCAAACCAGGTAGAGTTCCATGGTTTTACAATACCCAGGCGAATACCATTAGGATGTACTTTCTGACCCATTGCTAGTCTCCAGAGTCTCAGCGATCGGACACAACCACAGTAATGTGGCTGGTGCGCTTCAGGATGCGATCTGCACGACCTTTCGCACGCGGCATAATGCGCTTCATGCTTGGGCCTTCATCTACGAAAATTTTCGCGACTTTCAGATCGTCGATGTCAGCGCCATCGTTGTGTTCAGCGTTAGCAATGGCAGATTCCAGTACTTTCTTGACCAATACCGCAGCTTTCTTGTTGGTATAGGTCAGGATGTCCAGGGCCTGCGACACTTTCTTACCGCGAATCAGGTCAGCAACAAGGCGAACCTTCTGAGCAGAAGAACGAGCATGGCGATGTTGAGCTAAAGTTTCCATCTCTTCCTCCTACCTTATTTCTTCTTCGCTTTTTTATCAGCAGCGTGGCCGCGATAAGTACGAGTCGGTGCGAATTCACCCAGTTTGTGACCAACCATTTCGTCGGTAACAAAGACTGGAACGTGCTGACGACCATTATGGACAGCGATGGTCAAACCGATCATGTTAGGAAAGATCGTTGAACGACGGGACCAAGTGCGCAGGGGCTTCTTGTCTCCGCTTTCCACCGCTTTCTCTACCTTCTTCAGCAAGTGCAGGTCAATAAAAGGACCTTTCTTGAGAGAACGTGGCATGGCTTATCCTCTAAAATTATTTGCTACGGCGACGTACGATAAATTTATCAGTACGCTTGTTGCTGCGGGTCTTCTTACCTTTGGTCTGAACGCCCCACGGAGTTACCGGGTGCTTACCAAAGTTACGACCTTCACCACCACCATGTGGGTGGTCGACTGGGTTCATCGCAGTACCGCGAACGGTAGGACGAACACCACGCCAGCGTGCAGCACCTGCTTTACCCAGAACGCGCAGCATATGCTCAGCATTGCCAACTTCGCCCAGGGTTGCACGGCAGTCTGCTTCGACTTTACGCATTTCACCAGAACGCAGACGCAGGGTGACATAAGCACCATCACGAGCAACGATCTGAACGTAAGTACCAGCGGAACGTGCCAGCTGACCGCCTTTACCTGGTTTCATTTCTACGTTATGAACGGTAGAACCAACCGGGATATTGCGCATCGGCAGGGTGTTACCTGCTTTGATTGCAGCATCAACGCCAGACTGAATCTGGTCGCCAGCTTTCAGGCCTTTAGGGGCCAGGATGTAACGGCGTTCGCCGTCTTTGTACAGAACCAGCGCGATGTTCGCGGAACGGTTCGGATCGTACTCAAGACGTTCAACAACTGCTGGGATACCGTCTTTGTTGCGTTTGAAGTCAACAATACGATAAGCCTGCTTGTGGCCACCACCGATGTGACGAGTGGTGATACGGCCATTGTTGTTACGACCACCGGATTTGCTGTTTTTTTCCAGCAACGGAGCAAAAGGTTTGCCCTTGTGCAGCTCAGGGTTAACCACTTTAACTACGTGGCGACGACCCGGAGATGTCGGTTTACATTTAACAACTGCCATTGTATTACTCCTCCGACTTACTCAGCGCCGCCAACGAAGTCCAGATTCTGGCCTTCTTTCAGGGTGACGTAAGCTTTTTTCCAGTCGCTACGACGACCGATACGCTGTCCGTGACGTTTAACTTTCCCTTTAACTACCAGGGTGTTAACGACTTCGACTTCGACTTCAAACAGTTTCTGCACAGCAGCTTTGATCTCTGCTTTGGTCGCGTCTTTAGCAACTTTGAGAACGATGGTGTTTGTTTTTTCCATCGCAGTAGACGCTTTTTCAGAAACGTGCGGTGCGCGAAGCACCTTCAGCAGACGTTCTTCACGAATCATGCCAGCATCTCCTCAACTTGCTTAACAGCATCAGCAGTCATTACGACTTTGTCGAAGGCGATCAGGCTAACCGGGTCGATACCAGTCGCATCGCGTACGTCAACCTTGTGCAGGTTACGTGCGGCCAGGAACAGGTTCTCGTCCAGCTCACCGGTGATGATCAGCACATCTTCCAGAGCCATGTCTTTCAGTTTCTGTGCCAGCAGCTTAGTTTTAGGCGCTTCTACAGAGAACTTCTCGACAACGATCAGACGATCCTGACGTACCAGTTCGGACAGGATGCTTTTCAGCGCGCCGCGGTACATCTTTTTGTTAACTTTTTGACTGTGGTCCTGTGGACGCGCAGCGAAGGTCACGCCACCTGAACGCCAGATCGGGCTCTTTATAGAACCTGAACGCGCACGGCCGGTACCTTTCTGGCGCCATGGCTTTTTGCCGGAACCAGTTACTTCAGCACGAGTCTTCTGAGCACGAGTACCCTGACGAGCACCAGCTGCATAAGCAACAACAACCTGGTGAACCAGCGCTTCGTTGAAATCACGACCGAAGGTAGTTTCGGAAACAGTCAGCGCGCTCTGCGCGTCTTTCAATACTAATTCCATTGCTATCCCCTTACGCCTTCACAGCTGGTTTAACGATCAGGTCGCTACCGGTTGCACCCGGAACTGCACCTTTAACCAGCAGCAGGTTGCGCTCAGCGTCAACACGTACTACGTCCAGGCTCTGAACGGTTACACGTTCGTTACCCAGCTGACCTGCCATTTTCTTGCCTTTGAACACTTTGCCAGGAGTCTGGTTCTGACCGATAGAACCCGGAACGCGGTGAGACAAGGAGTTACCGTGAGTAGCGTCCTGGGTACGGAAGTTCCAGCGCTTAACGGTACCAGCAAAACCTTTACCTTTAGAGGTACCGGTTACGTCAACTTTTTTAACGTCAGCAAACAGCTCAACGCTAATGTCCTGACCTACGGTGAACTCTTCGCCTTCAGCAAGACGGAATTCCCACAGACCACGGCCAGCTTCTACGCCAGCTTTAGCGAAGTGACCCGCTTCTGGTTTGGTTACACGGTTAGCTTTTTTAGCACCAGTGGTAACCTGAATAGCGCGGTAGCCATCGTTAGCCAGATCTTTAACCTGAGTAACGCGGTTTGCTTCAACTTCGATTACGGTTACTGGGATAGAAACGCCATCTTCAGTGAAGATGCGGGTCATACCCACTTTTTTACCGACTAAACCAATCATTGTTTCAACCTCTCAATCGCTCGATGACCTGATTAACCCAGGCTGATCTGCACGTCTACACCGGCAGCCAGATCCAGACGCATCAGAGCATCAACGGTTTTCTCAGTTGGCTCAACGATGTCAACCAGACGCTTGTGAGTGCGGATTTCGTACTGATCACGCGCGTCTTTGTTAACGTGCGGGGAGATCAGAACGGTGAAGCGCTCTTTGCGGGTCGGCAGCGGGATCGGACCACGGACTTGCGCACCAGTGCGCTTAGCAGTCTCGACGATTTCCGCGGTTGATTGATCGATCAGACGATGATCAAACGCTTTAAGGCGGATACGGATTCTTTGGTTCTGCATGAGACCAGAGCTCCAATTATTTTATAAACGAAAATGATTACTCCTCAAACCCATTACGATTGATGGGAGAGTGTAACCGTTCTTACGTAGCTCCCCAATTGGGAGCATTGTTGAGTAACAAAATGAGCTACTCTGGTTCTGATTGAACCCGCCGTCAATTACGACAAGCCCGCGCATTATACGTAAATCTGGGAAAGACGCAAGTGCCGTTTAGAAATTAAGCGCCAAAGACGCAGTATGCGTAAGGGCGCGCAACATTTTATGCAATGTATTCCTAATCGAATCTTTGTCTGGAGCCGCTACGCAATTGCTGCTTTTGTGCATTGCCTGATAAGCAGGTTATAACGAGTATGCGCTCAAACCCCTTTGAGACCTTTTGCATGTTAACCACCCTCCCCTTTCTGCTGGTCTATTTTTCGCTGACGGCATTTCTTGTCCATGCTGATATTCGCTACGGACTGCTTCCCGATAAATTTCTCTGCCCGCTACTATGGGTAGGCCTGCTTTTTCAGCTTTGTATCCATCCTGATTTTTTGGCGAGTGCGGTGGTGGGGGCAATGGCAGGATATTTTGGCTTTGCCGTTATTTACTGGGGCTATCGATTTATCTGCCGGCGGGAAGGGATGGGATATGGCGATGTTAAATACCTGTCTGCGCTTGGCGCCTGGCATGGTTGGTGCGTACTGCCAACCCTGGCATTACTCGCTGCGCTTATGGCATTACTTAGCATTCTTGTTTTTTCATTACTCACCTCTGATAAAGAGGCAATAAAAAACCCGCTGCCTTTTGGGCCATTTCTGGCAGCTGCGGGTTTATGCGTTGGCTGGAAGACGCTGGTTACTCTTCCACTTTAATCTGCGACTGAAGGTAGTTTTGCAGGCCAATCTTAGCGATGAGATCCAGCTCAGTTTCCAGCCAGTCAATATGACCCTCTTCGTCAGCCAGGATCTGGATCATCATGTCGCGGCTGACGTAATCATGGACGCTATCCGCATAGGCAATAGCTTCACGGAGATCTTTGGCGCCTTCAAGTTCGAGCCTGAGGTCAGAACGCAACATCTCTTCGACATCTTCTCCGATGCCTAGCTTTCCGAGATCCTGCAGGTTTGGAATGCCTTCAAGGAATAAAATACGCTCGATATATTTATCAGCGTGCTTCATTTCATCGATCGATTCATGGTACTCAACGTCGTTCAAACGTTTAAGTCCCCAGTTTTTAAACATTCTCGCGTGAAGAAAGTACTGGTTGATTGCGACAAGCTCATTTCCCAATAATTTATTGAGATAACTTATGATTTTAACATCACCTTTCATTATATAGTCCCTCCGCTTCCACTCATTGAAGCGTAGATCGGGCTACAGGGATGTCAAAAAAAAGATAGGCGCTTACGCGATCTCTTTGTATTCCGGGATCTGCATCAATTCGTCTTGCATGATCTCACGCGCAGCACGTACGCATTTACCGCATTGATTTCCCACTGGAACAAATTTGCGAAGCTGCTGGAATGACTGTGGCTGAAACTGGCGAACGGCCTGGCGTATTTTTTTGTCACTGACACCATTACATAAACAGACGTACATAAAAACTCCCGTTCAAAATATGCGCAAAGTGTAAGTGAGAATGGTTATGATTACAATAGCACAGGCGCCAGAATACGGGGCGGGAGCAGGCAAAAAATGCGAAATTTTGTGACAGTGCCTGGGCGGCAGAAAACAAAAAAGGACGCCGAAGCGTCCTTTTTTTATTCAGGGATAATTAATTAGCCCAGAACTTTAGCAACCACGCCCGCGCCAACGGTACGGCCGCCTTCACGGATTGCGAAACGCAGACCGTCGTCCATCGCGATTGGGTGGATCAGAGTCACAACCATCTTGATGTTGTCGCCTGGCATTACCATCTCTACGCCTTCTGGCAGTTCGATGGTACCGGTCACGTCAGTAGTACGGA
>NZ_JBALHX010000011.1:0-29071 GCF_037053385.1 Enterobacter sp. P82 | reverse complement strand
ATTTTTTCTCTTCAACCGACCGGGTTGTTTGTGAAGTGATTCACATCTGCCGTGTCGATGGAGGCGCATTATAGGGAGTTCTCCGCAGGCCGCAACCGAAAAGTTGCAAAAAAATGACTGACTGCTGTATTCCCCAGCAAAACCCCGCTTTATACCTTTTTACGCACAGACTTATCCACAATGATACGAAAAAGTGAAAATGTGCGAGCGTTGCGCAAACGTTTTCGTTAAAATGCTCGCGCTTAACAAGGATGCCCTGTCAGGTGTGTTAGATGAGTTTTTCGCTGGAAAATTCATCTAACGCTCTCTGTAATCGTGAAATCCAGGGGATTTACCATGCAACAACGTCGTCCAGTCCGCCGCGCTCTGCTCAGTGTTTCTGATAAAGCCGGTATCGTCGAATTCGCTCAGGCACTTTCTGCACGTGGTGTGGAGCTGCTTTCCACAGGCGGTACCGCCCGCCTGTTAGCAGATAAAGGTCTGCCGGTAACCGAAGTGTCCGATTACACCGGTTTCCCGGAAATGATGGATGGACGCGTGAAAACCCTGCACCCGAAAGTGCATGGCGGTATTCTTGGCCGTCGCGGTCAGGACGACGCCATTATGGAAAAACATGATATCGCGCCAATCGACATGGTTGTCGTTAACCTCTACCCGTTCGCCCAGACTGTTGCCCACGAAGGCTGTTCTCTGGAAGATGCCGTAGAGAATATTGATATCGGCGGCCCGACCATGGTGCGCTCCGCAGCCAAGAACCATAAAGATGTGGCTATCGTGGTGAAGAGCAGCGACTACAACACCATTATTAATGAGATGGATGCCAACGAAGGGTCACTGACTCTGCAAACGCGTTTCGATCTCGCCATCAAAGCATTCGAACACACCGCTGCATACGACAGCATGATCGCCAACTACTTCGGTAGCCTGGTGCCGGCTTACCACGGTGAAAGCAAAGATCCTTCTGGCCGCTTCCCGCGCACCCTGAACCTGAATTTCATTAAGAAGCAGGATATGCGTTACGGTGAGAACAGCCACCAGCAAGCAGCCTTCTATATAGAAGAAGAGGTAAAAGAAGCCTCTGTTGCTACCGCTCAACAGGTTCAGGGCAAAGCGCTTTCCTATAACAACATCGCTGACACCGATGCTGCGCTGGAATGTGTGAAAGAGTTCAATGAGCCAGCCTGCGTTATCGTCAAGCACGCTAACCCATGCGGCGTCGCGGTAAGTAGCTCTATTCTGGATGCCTACGATCGTGCCTACAAAACCGACCCGACCTCCGCGTTCGGCGGTATTATCGCCTTCAACCGCGAGCTGGATGCTGAAACGGCGCAGGCCATCATCTCCCGCCAGTTTGTCGAAGTGATCATCGCGCCATCCGCATCCGAAGAAGCGCTGAAAATCACCGCTGCAAAACAGAACGTGCGCGTGCTGGTTTGCGGTCAGTGGGCTGAACGTGTACCGGGTCTGGACTTCAAACGCGTGAACGGCGGTCTGCTGGTTCAGGACCGCGACCTGGGTATGGTGACAGAAGCCGACCTGCGCGTGGTGACCAAACGTCAACCAACCGAGAAGGAACTGCGTGATGCGCTGTTCTGCTGGAAAGTGGCGAAATTCGTGAAATCCAACGCCATTGTCTACGCGAAAGAGAACATGACCATCGGGATAGGTGCAGGCCAAATGAGCCGTGTTTATTCTGCAAAAATCGCCGGGATTAAAGCAGGTGATGAAGGTCTGGAAGTGAAAGGCTCCGCCATGGCGTCTGACGCCTTCTTCCCGTTCCGTGACGGTATCGATGCAGCAGCAGCAGTAGGCATCACCTGTGTGATCCAGCCTGGCGGTTCCATTCGTGATGACGAAGTGATTGCCGCTGCCGATGAACACGGTATTGCGATGATCTTCACCGACATGCGCCACTTCCGCCATTAATTCCCGGAGCAGAAAATGAAAGTATTAGTGATTGGTAATGGCGGACGCGAGCATGCTCTGGCATGGAAAGCGGCACAATCCCCGCTGGTGGAAACCGTCTTTGTGGCACCGGGCAACGCAGGTACGGCGCTGGAGCCAGCGCTGCAGAACGTGGCTATCGGCGTGACCGATATCCCGGCACTGCTGAACTTTGCGCAGAACGAGAAAATCGACCTGACCATCGTCGGCCCGGAAGCGCCGCTGGTGATTGGCGTGGTGGATGCGTTCCGCGCGGCAGGCCTGAAAATCTTCGGGCCAACCGAAGGTGCAGCACAGCTCGAAGGCTCCAAAGCCTTCACCAAAGATTTCCTCGCACGCCACAATATTCCCACTGCGGAATATCAGAACTTCACGGAAGTTGAGCCAGCCCTGGCTTATCTGCGTGAAAAAGGCGCGCCGATTGTCATTAAGGCCGACGGCCTGGCTGCCGGTAAAGGCGTTATCGTGGCGATGACCCTCGAAGAAGCAGAGGCCGCAGTGCAGGACATGCTGGCAGGCAACGCATTCGGCGACGCAGGCCATCGCATCGTGATCGAAGAGTTCCTCGATGGTGAAGAGGCGAGCTTCATTGTAATGGTCGACGGCGAGCACGTTCTGCCGATGGCTACCAGCCAGGATCATAAACGCGTAGGCAATGCGGATACCGGCCCGAACACCGGCGGTATGGGCGCTTACTCGCCCGCTCCGGTCGTGACTGACGAAGTGCATCAGCGCACGATGGATCGCATCATCTGGCCAACCGTAAAAGGTATGGCAGCGGAAGGGAATACTTACACCGGTTTCCTCTATGCGGGTCTGATGATCGACAAACAGGGTAACCCAAAGGTCATCGAGTTCAACTGCCGCTTTGGCGATCCAGAAACTCAGCCGATCATGCTGCGCATGAAATCCGATCTGGTCGATCTGTGCCTGGCAGCCTGTGAAGGTAAGCTGGATGAGAAAACTTCCGAGTGGGACGAACGTGCCTCTCTGGGCGTGGTGATTGCTGCTGGCGGCTATCCAGGTAATTACAACACCGGAGATGAGATCCACGGTCTGCCTCTGGAAGAGATCGAAGGCGGTAAAGTGTTCCATGCGGGTACGAAACTGTCTGACGACGATCGTGTACTGACCAACGGTGGCCGTGTGCTGTGTGCGACCGCGTTGGGTCATACCGTGGCAGAAGCACAGAAGCGGGCCTATGCGCTGATGGCGGATATTCACTGGAACGGTAGCTTTAGCCGTCAGGATATCGGCTATCGCGCCATTGCGCGTGAGCAAGGGGAGTAATTACGCTCTCACTCTAACCCTCTCCCTCAAGGGAGAGGGGAAATACGTCAGAAACTCTTCTCTGTCGGCTGCCAGGTGCAGAAGTCTTCGTTCGCCACCAGCAGCAGCTGAGAACCTTCCGGTGCTTCAAGCCACGCCACACTCACCTCCATAGATGAATGACGCTGACGACGTTCAATATGTTCGGTTGCCCAGGATTCAAGCTCAGGCTTCACTGTCTGCCCTTCGCAAGTTGTCACCGTCCCATCGGAGTGCCAGCGCCCCTGGCGCAGTACAACGCGTCCCTGACGCAGCGCATCGCTGGTCTGGCGGATCTGTTCGGCACGATAACGATAGAGAGCAATTTGATCGCTGGAAAGCTGCTGTTTTTGACCACTCACTTCACGCTGCATAAAGCTCAGCTCGCCATGGTCATCAAAACGCACTTTCACATGTTCAGGGGTTTTACTGTAGACGTTCAGTTCGATCAGCGTGAGGTCATCGCCCTGCCAGCGATACTCCGCGGTCGAGGTATTGCCGTTATGCCACGGGCTAAAAGCAGAAAGCAGATGCACTTCACCGCCGGAATCTTTGCGCCAGATCCTGACCGCCCCCTGGTTGTCAGCGTAGCCGCTGGCAGTAAACGGTGGCAGAGTGGAGTCATGGCTACAGGCTGACAGCAACAGCACGCCCGCTAACGTGAGCGCACCACGCCAGACAGACAAAAGGGGCGTTACCGCCCCTTCGTTAAAACTGTTCACTGCCACGCGTCTTACTTAACAGCGTCTTTCAGAGCTTTACCAGAAACGAATGCTGGCACGTTAGCTGCGGCGATTTTGATTTCTTTACCGGTCTGCGGGTTGCGGCCAGTGCGCTCAGCACGGTGGTTCACTTTGAAGGTACCGAAACCAACCAGTTGTACAGCATCGCCTTCTTTCAGAGACTCAGTAATAGCAGCCAGGGTAGATTCCAGAGCAGCTTTAGCCTGCACTTTAGACAGATCAGCCTTGTCCGCAATTACATCAATCAGTTGAGTCTTGTTCATAAGTTATCCTTTCAATGTGTTTATCGCTTGCTAAGCATCGAGTGCGACGAAAATGCCAAAAAAGCACTCTCCTGCATACACGCACCGATAGCCACTTTTTTTCGCCCCCCAAATGTAGACCAGACAAGGGGCGAAAGGGAAGAGTCGAGGAGCGACAAAACGGGCGTTATCTCAAGTTTTATTGTCTCATTGGTTAAAAAATATACCAATATTGCTCTCACCGGCCTCACGTAAGTCCGCGCGCAGCCCTTTTATCAGCTCGATATCGCGTTCTTCACACTCTGCCAGCAGGCGGAAAATTTCCCACTGAATGTCCCATTCTTGTTCTACCGCCGGGTTCGCACGCAGCTCTTCGTCGGTCATTTCACGACCTTCCTGAGTCATTTCCAGCATCGCAACGGTCGTAATTGATGCCTTACTGACTTCGATAGCATGTTCCAGCGTTTCACCACTCAGGCGGGAGTGAATCAACTCGCTTAACGCCACACAAGCATCGATCGCCGGATAGACACCGTACAGGTCAAAATCATCCGCGACCGGAATCGCCTCTTCCAGCTTTTCGAGCTGAGAGTCGAAATTCACCTTCGCGTCTTTCACCGTCAGCGTTTCCCAGATCAGATCCAGAATTCGGCGATAAATATGACCATCACCAAAGCCCGTCTGCTTGCAGAACGCGGCATAGTTGGGATACATGCGCTCGCACAGGCAAGCCATAAAGGTGACGTGCTGCCAGCTTTCCAGCTTCTCAAGGCGCAGGTGAATCGGGTTTTGTAACATGATGATCTCTCGAATCGAAAATTAGGCGCAGTTTACCTGAATCATCGCTGAATTTCCTGCCAACGAACAAAAGCCGGGCGTGAAGAAGCTACCGCGTCTGCCCAGCGTGTTGGCTCAGGCAAACGGTATCCCTTCATACAGCGCTGCACCCACGCCAGAGCGCTATCCATGCTCACCCGATGTCCGGTGGCAATAAACAGCGGGTTACAACGGGCTTTGCTGCGCCATACCCACGCCAGTTGTTCACCTTTATCAATGAGCGGTGCCAGCGCGCCAGGCTTGGCAGAAAGCGGTTCAAACGCACCACACAAGCGTTTCTTAGCAACGCCGATGGTGGGAACATCCACCAGCAGGCCAAAGTGGCTGGCCACGCCTAAACGGCGCGGGTGTGAGATACCGTGTCCATCAACAAACAGCAGGTCAGGTTTTTGCGAGAGCTGCTCCCACGCTGCCAGCAGCGCGGGATATTCACGAAAGGAGAGAAAGCCAGGAATGTAGGGCATGGTGGTAGCAATACGCGCTACCTTGTACTCCACCAGCTCAAACGAGGGATATTTCAGTACCACCATCGCCGCTCGCGTCACGTCCCCACCCTGCTCAAACCCGACGTCAGCCCCACCGATAAACTGCGGGGGATCCTTATCCAGACGATCCTCGCGGATCACGGATGAAGCCAGTTCAATTTGTTGGGCGCGTAATGACGCGAGATCCATAGCGATTCCTTACTTGTGGTATTGCGCAGAAAGTCGGTGTACTGCCTCCACAAACGCGCCAGCGTGTTCTGGCGGCACGTCCTGATGAATACCGTGTCCGAGGTTAAAGACGTGCCCTTCCCCCTGGCCGAAGCCGGCGAGAATGGTTGCCACCTCTTCTTCAATGCGAGCTGGCTGTGCATAGAGCATGGACGGATCCATATTGCCCTGCAGCGCCACCTTGTCACCCACGCGACGGCGCGCATCGGCAATATCGGTTGTCCAGTCAAGACCCAGCGCATCACATCCCGTCGCGGCCATCGCCTCCAGCCACTGGCCACCACCTTTGGTGAACAAGGTCACTGGCACGCGGCGACCTTCGTTTTCACGCAGCAGGCCATCAACGATCTTGTGCATGTAATAGAGCGAGAACTGCTGATAATCGCGTCCGGTGAGTACGCCACCCCAGGTGTCGAAAATCATCACCGACTGCGCACCCGCTTTAATCTGCGCGTTGAGGTAGAGCGTGACGCTCTTCGCCAGCTTGTCGAGCAGCGCATGCAACGCCAGCGGCTCCGCGTACATCATCTTTTTAATCACGGTGAAAGCCTTGCTGCTGCCACCTTCAACCATGTAAGTCGCCAGCGTCCACGGACTGCCGGAGAAACCGATCAGCGGCACTTCACCTTTCAGCTCACGGCGAATGGTGCGCACAGCGTTCATGACATAGCCCAGCTCATCTTCAGGATCGGGAACAGGCAGCTTGTCGACGTCGGCTTTGCTCTTGATAGGCGAAGTAAAACGTGGGCCTTCACCGGTTTCAAAATAGAGCCCAAGGCCCATTGCATCCGGAATGGTCAGAATATCCGAGAAGAGGATCGCAGCATCCAGCGGGAAGCGGCGCAGCGGCTGGAGCGTCACTTCACAGGCCAGCTCAGCGTTTTTGCACAGCGACATAAAATCGCCTGCCTGCGCGCGCGTGGCTTTGTACTCTGGCAGATAGCGTCCCGCCTGGCGCATCATCCACACCGGGGTGACATCAACGGGCTGGCGCAGCAGCGCACGCAGATAACGATCGTTCTTCAGTTCGGTCATTTTTGCAGTTCCTTAAGCGTCATGGCCTCAGTGTAACACTACTCATACTCAGCCCGACACATTGCCACGGTATCTTCTATCAGCCGACGCGCCACCGTACCTGGCGGCGGTAACATAGGTAAATCGTCATACCGATACCAGTTCGCTTCCAGTAACTCTTTCTGGTCGATGACGATGTCCCCGCTATCATATTCGGCCATAAATGCAGTCATTAATGACTGCGGGAACGGCCACGGCTGGGAGGTAACATAGCGCAGGTTCTTCACTTTAATCCCGCTCTCCTCCATCACTTCGCGCGCCACCGCCTGCTCCAGCGTTTCGCCCACTTCGACAAACCCGGCCAGCACAGTGTGAATGCCGTTGCGGTGACGGGTATGCTGCGCCAGCAGGATGGAATCCTCGCGACGGATAGCGACGATAATGCACGGCGCGATCTGCGGATAGTAGCGTTCACGGCAGTGACTGCAGAGCATCGCCCACTCGGTTTTGCTCGGGTGCATGGTATGCCCGCAGTAACCGCAGTATTTATGCGAACGATAAAACTCCGCCAGCTGTACGCCACGGCCCGCCAGCTGGAACAGTCCCACATCCAGATCCAGCACCTGACGAACCGATCCCATGTCCTGACGGCGAGCCTGCTGGACCATCCACACGGGATCGCCCTGCCACTCACCGATCCTCTGTGCAGGTTGACCAACAAGATCGAATTTTTCCGCCGCACCATAGGGAATTTCCCCGACGGGGAGCCATAATTTTTGTTCGTGACTGACGATCCACCAACCAAGATCTGATTTTTCAATAATACGATCCATATCTATTGCACTACCTTCGCTTCACTGACATGTTGTTAGCATTGTGGTTACATTTTGGATAAGCAGATTCAATTCTAAACTTTGCGGAGTCGAACATGTTAAACCAGCTAGAAAGCCTGACTGAGCGCGTTAGAGGAAGTAACAAACTGGTGGATCGCTGGCTACATGTGCGCAAGCATCTACTCGTGGCTTATTACAATCTGGTCGGTATTAAGCCTGGCAAAGAATCGTTTATGCGTCTGAATGAAAAAGCGCTGGATGATTTTTGTCAGAGCCTGGTCGACTACCTGTCCGACGGCCATTTCAATATTTATGAACGCATTATCCGCGAAATGGAAGGGACTACGCCGTATTTAGCGGCCAGCAAACTCTATCCGCTGCTGGAAGCCAATACCCAGCAGATTATGGACTACTACGATTCCACACTTGAGAATGCGATCGATCACGATAACTATCTTGAGTTTCAGCAGGCGCTTTCCGACCTTGGCGAAGCGCTGGAAGAGCGATTCACACTGGAAGATAAGCTGATCGCCCTCGTGCTGGATAGCAATCTCAGTGCCAGCAACGAAGATAACATCGCGCGCCCTGCTTGAGTTCTTAATCGTTAACGAGTAATTTACAAACATTCGCCCCTCTCACGAGGGGGATTTTTCTTGTCGGAGTGCCCAGCGTTTGCAAAAACGCGGGCTGAGACCGTTAATTCGGGATCCGCGGAACCTGATCAGGTTAATACCTGCGAAGGGAACAAGAGTCACACTGCTGTTGAATCGCCTGCGGGCGATCTTCTCTTGCTTCATCCGTCGTCTGACAAGCCATGTCCTTCACTTTTGGAATGAGCTATGTCTACCACTAAACTGACCCGCCGCGAACAGCGCGCACACGCCCAACACTTCATTGATACCCTGGAAGGCACCGCTTTCCCGAACTCTAAACGCATCTACATCACCGGCTCTCAGGCGGATATCCGTGTGCCGATGCGTGAAATTCAGCTTAGCCCAACACTTATCGGCGGCAGCAAAGATAACCCGCAGTATGAAGACAACGAAGCTGTTCCGGTCTATGACACCTCCGGCCCATACGGTGACCCTGAAATTGCTATCAACGTTCAGAAAGGCCTGGCTAAACTGCGCCAGCCGTGGATCGACGCCCGTCAGGACAGCGAAGAGCTAAACGAGCAAAGTTCCGCCTACACCAAAGAGCGCCTGGCCGACGACGATCTGGACGAGCTGCGCTTCACCGGTCTTCTGACACCGAAACGCGCTAAAGCAGGCAAATGCGTGACCCAGCTGCACTACGCTCGTCAGGGGATCGTCACCCCCGAAATGGAGTTCATCGCCATTCGCGAAAACATGGGTCGTGAGCGCATCCGTAGCGAAATTCTGCGCCACCAGCATCCGGGGGAAGGTTTTGGCGCTCGCCTGCCGGAAAACATTACGCCGGAATTTGTGCGTGACGAAGTCGCCGCTGGCCGCGCGATTATCCCTGCCAACATCAATCACCCGGAATCTGAGCCAATGATTATCGGCCGTAATTTCCTGGTGAAGGTCAACGCTAACATCGGTAACTCTGCTGTTACTTCCTCCATTGAAGAGGAGGTGGAAAAACTGGTCTGGTCGACGCGCTGGGGTGCGGACACGGTGATGGACCTCTCCACTGGCCGTTATATTCACGAGACCCGCGAATGGATCCTGCGTAACAGCCCGGTACCAATCGGGACGGTACCTGTGTATCAGGCGCTGGAGAAGGTCAACGGCATTGCCGAAGATCTCACCTGGGAAGCGTTCCGCGATACGCTGCTGGAACAGGCTGAGCAGGGCGTGGACTACTTCACCATTCACGCGGGTGTCCTGCTGCGCTACGTGCCGATGACGGCGAAGCGTCTGACAGGCATCGTCTCGCGCGGCGGTTCGATCATGGCGAAGTGGTGTCTCTCCCATCATCAGGAAAACTTCCTCTACGAACACTTCCGTGAAATCTGCGAAATCTGCGCCGCTTACGATGTCTCTCTGTCGCTGGGCGACGGCCTGCGTCCTGGCTCCATCCGCGATGCCAATGACGAAGCGCAGTTTGCCGAACTGCACACGCTGGGCGAACTGACCAAAATCGCCTGGGAATATGACGTACAGGTGATGATTGAAGGCCCGGGGCATGTGCCAATGCAGATGATCCGTCGCAACATGACCGAAGAGCTGGAACACTGCCACGAAGCGCCGTTCTACACCCTCGGGCCATTGACCACCGATATCGCGCCGGGCTACGACCATTTCACGTCGGGGATTGGTGCGGCAATGATCGGCTGGTTCGGCTGCGCCATGCTCTGCTACGTTACGCCGAAAGAGCACCTCGGCCTGCCAAACAAAGAGGACGTGAAGCAGGGTCTGATCACCTACAAAATTGCCGCTCACGCAGCCGATCTGGCGAAAGGCCACCCGGGAGCGCAAATCCGTGATAACGCCATGTCGAAAGCACGCTTCGAATTCCGCTGGGAAGATCAGTTCAACCTGGCGCTCGACCCGTTCACTGCCCGCGCCTATCACGACGAAACACTGCCGCAGGAATCGGGCAAGGTGGCACACTTCTGCTCCATGTGCGGGCCAAAATTCTGCTCGATGAAAATCAGCCAGGAGGTACGTGACTACGCGGCCACACAAACCATTGAAGTGGGCATGGCGGATATGTCAGAAACCTTCCGCGCCAAAGGTGGTGAAATCTACCTCAAAAAAGAGGAGGCGTAATGTACCAGCCCGATTTCCCACCAGTGCCCTTCCGTTTAGGGCTCTATCCGGTGGTGGACAGCGTGGAATGGATAGAGCGCCTGCTTGCGGCGGGCGTTCGCACAATCCAGCTACGCATTAAAGATAAACACGATGAAGAGGTAGAGGCGGATGTGGTTTCTGCCATCGAGCTGGGACGTCGCTATGACGCTCGTCTGTTTATCAACGACTACTGGCGACTGGCGATCAAACACCAGGCTTACGGCGTACATCTGGGTCAGGAAGACCTTGAGACGACCGACCTCAATGCGATCCGCGACGCAGGGCTGCGTCTGGGGGTGTCAACGCATGACGATATGGAAATCGACGTCGCGCTGACCGCCCGCCCCTCTTACATCGCACTCGGCCACGTCTTCCCGACGCAAACCAAGCAGATGCCCTCCGCACCGCAAGGTCTGACGCAGCTGGCGAGTCACGTTGAACGCCTTGCCGATTATCCCACCGTTGCCATCGGCGGCATTAGCCTTGAACGTGCCCCGGCGGTGCTGGAGACCGGCGTCGGCAGCATTGCCGTCGTCAGCGCCATTACCCAGGCCGCAGACTGGCAGACGGCCACTGAGCAGTTGTTACAGCTGGCAGGAGCAGGCGATGAATGATCGTGATTTTATGCGCTACAGCCGTCAGCTTCTGCTCGAGGATATCGCCATTGACGGGCAGCAAAAGCTGCTCGCCAGTCGGGTTCTGATTGTGGGTCTGGGCGGGTTAGGAGCCCCTGCCGCGCTCTATCTGGCAGGGGCGGGCGTCGGCACGCTGGTACTGGCCGATGACGACGACGTTCACCTCAGCAACCTGCAACGGCAAATTCTCTTTACCACCGAGGATATTAACCAGCCTAAAGCGCAAATCACCCGCCAGCGGCTGAACCAGCTTAACCCGGATATCGAACTGATTGCCTTACAGCAACGGCTCAGCGGTGAAAGCCTGCAACGCGAAGTTGCCCTGGCCGACGTGGTGCTGGACTGCACCGACAATATGGCGACGCGTCAGGCGATCAACGCCGCCTGCGTGGCAAATAATACGCCGCTTATCACCGCCAGCGCGGTGGGTTTCGGCGGGCAGATGATGGTTCTGACTCCGCCGTGGTCACAGGGCTGCTATCGCTGCCTGTGGCCGGATGATGCCGAGCCAACGCGCAACTGCCGGACGGCGGGCATTCTTGGTCCGGTGGTCGGTGTAATGGGCACAATGCAGGCGCTGGAAGCTATCAAGCTGCTTAGCGGCATGGAGACGGAACGCAATACGCTGCGCTTGTTTGATGCCCGCTCCAGCGGCTGGCGACAGCTGGCGCTTCACCGTGCCAGCCACTGCCCGGTATGCGGAGGCCACGATGCGCATTCTGTTTAACGATGAGCCGATGAGCTGCGACGACGGGCTTACCGTTGCCGTTTTGCTCGATAAATTGCGTCAGCTTAAACCAGGTACGGCGCTGGCGCTCAATCAACAGATCCTGCCGCGCGAGCAGTGGGAGCTTCAGCAGGTCAATGAAGGTGATCAAATCCTGCTGTTTCAGGTTATCGCAGGGGGCTGAGATGTTACGTATTGCCGATAAAGTCTTTGATTCACATCTGTTTACCGGAACCGGAAAATTCGCCTCTCCACAGCTGATGGTGGAGGCCATCCGGGAAAGCGGCAGCCAGTTGGTGACGCTGGCCATGAAGCGCGTGGACCTGCGTCACCACAGCGATGCCATTCTGGCACCTTTACTGGAAGCAGGCGTTACGCTGCTGCCCAATACGTCCGGCGCGAAAACGGCAGAGGAGGCGATTTTTGCCGCACAACTGGCGCGAGAAGCGCTCGGCACCCACTGGCTGAAGCTGGAAATTCACCCGGATGCCCGCTGGCTGCTACCTGACCCTATCGAAACGCTGAAAGCAGCCGAAAAACTGGTTCAGCAGGGGTTTATCGTTCTGCCTTACTGCGGAGCCGACCCCGTACTGTGCAAGCGTCTGGAAGAGGTCGGCTGTGCCGCCGTCATGCCACTGGGTGCCCCTATCGGCTCCAATCAGGGACTGGAAACCCGCGCGATGCTTGAAATCATTATTGAGCAGGCCACCGTGCCCGTCGTTGTGGATGCGGGCATTGGCGTGCCCAGCCATGCTGCGCAGGCGCTGGAGATGGGTGCAGACGCTGTGCTGGTGAATACGGCCATCGCGGTGGCTGACGATCCGGTCATGATGGCGCGTGCGTTCCGCATGGCCGTAGAAGCCGGTGTGCTGGCAAGGGCGTCCGGCCCCGGTTCACGCAGTTTTCAGGCTCAGGCCACCAGCCCGTTGACCGGTTTTCTGGAGGCAATCTCATGAGCACGTTTACCGAGCGCTGGCGGCAGCTTAACTGGGACGACATTGCCCTGCGCATCAACAGCAAGACGGCTGCTGACGTGGAGCGGGCATTAAATGCCCGTCACCTCACCCGCGAGGATTTGATGGCCCTGCTCTCCCCGGCAGCCAGTGCATATCTTGAACCGATGGCACAGCGTGCTCAGAGGCTGACACGCCAGCGCTTTGGCAACACGGTGAGTTTTTACGTCCCGCTTTACCTCTCTAACCTGTGCGCCAATGACTGCACCTATTGCGGCTTCTCCATGAGCAACCGCATCAAGCGGAAAACGCTCGATGAGAGTGAAATTGCGCGTGAGTGTGCGGCCATTCGTGAAATGGGCTTTGAGCACCTTCTGCTGGTCACGGGTGAACATCAGGGGAAAGTGGGGATGGACTATTTTCGTCAGCACCTCCCCGCCATTCGTCGTCAGTTTGCCTCTTTGCAAATGGAAGTTCAGCCCCTGTCGCAAGAGGAATACGCGGAGTTAAAAACGCTCGGGCTGGACGGGGTCATGGTCTATCAGGAAACCTACCACGAGGCGACATATGCCCGGCATCACCTCAAGGGAAAGAAACAGGATTTCTTTTTCCGGCTGGAGACACCGGACAGACTGGGACGCGCCGGGATCGACAAAATCGGTCTTGGGGCACTGATCGGGCTATCGGATAGCTGGCGGGTAGATTGCTACATGGTGGCAGAACATCTGCTATGGCTCCAGCAACGCTACTGGCAGAGCCGTTACTCTATCTCCTTCCCCCGGCTGCGACCTTGCACGGGAGGGGTTGAACCGGCTTCTCTGATGGATGAGCGTCAACTGGTGCAAACCATCTGTGCGTTCCGCCTGCTTGCTCCGGAGGTTGAGTTATCTCTCTCAACGCGCGAGTCCCCGGCGTTTCGCGATCGCGTGATCCCACTTGCGATCAACAACGTTAGCGCATTTTCCAAAACGCAGCCCGGCGGCTACGCCGACGACCATCCGGAACTGGAGCAGTTTGCGCCACATGACGGGCGACGTCCGGAAGCAGTCGCTGCCGCTCTGACTGAACAGGGTCTACAGCCTGTCTGGAAAGACTGGGACAGCTGGCTGGGAAGAGCCTCGCAATTGCGTTGAAACGCACTGCAACACGTTAAAAAATTGTCGAGACGCGACGAAAAGGCAAAACCGGATGATTGTCAGCAATCGTCCGGTTTTTTATTGTCTCAAGGCCAGCAACGGACGCTGGCCAGGGCGAAAAAGCTTCTTCCTCGTTTCGCCCTGCCTCTGCCTGAATCCAGAATGTTCATAAGTAATTTCTTAGTGATTCTTAATATAAATCATCTCGTCTGAAACCGTACATCGTATAATTCACAGCCAATCGCAGGACAGCGACTATGCTGAGAGGATATCGGCAGACAAAAAGCATTCACCATCAGGATCGATGTACAACTCATGGCACTTCACAGTAAAAAACTCTCTTTCACCCGGCCAATTATGCTCAGCTTCGCGGGGATCCTGTGCAGTTTTGTGCTGATCGCAGTCGCGGTGACGCTTTCGCAGAGAAAGGATTTTCTTGAGGATTATCACAAGATTAATAGCAATTTCACGCATAACCTGGCAGTGAATTACACCGAATCTATCCTGCGTGAAAATGACTATATCCTTGGCCGTTCCGCAATGTACTTCGCGCGCGACAACAAGCTAAACGAGACGTTAAACGTCAACCCAACACAGGGACTGCAGATGATGATGTATTTGCAGAACCTGATGCCGACCGTATCCTCCGTTTCGCTGGCCGACACGCAGGGGAATTATCTGCGAGCACCGGAAGTGCTCCCTACGGATAAGAGCAAAACTTTCGATCCCCGAACTCGGCCGTGGTTTGTCGCCCAGGCGGAAGCCAGTATCTTCAGCCACTATACAAGCCCCTACATGGACTACTTCACTGGCCATCCGACGGTAACACTCTATAAGCCCTTGATTTCACCTGAAGGCAGACTGAAGGGAACCATCGCTTTTGATCTCGATTTGACGTCAATGGGCTATACCCTGCGTCAGATGGTGGCTCCCGTTCAGGGGGAATTCTTTATCGTCGAACGCGACGGTGCTGTGGTGCTGCACCCGGATACCGGCGCGCTCTTCAAAAAGTACGTGAGCGAAGCGCTGATGGACAAAATGACCAGCGGCGAAGGCCATCTTTACGACAAGAAAAGTAACGCCTGGTATTACTATTACTCGTTTACCAACCCGGACTGGTTTGTTATCTACCGGGTATCGGGGGCAACACTCACCGATATCACTCGCCACGAAACAACGATTGTTGGCTGGGGGTTTGCCCTGGCGGCTATCATCATCATTCTCTTTGGTTTATATCTGCGCCATGCATCGCGTACCGTGCTGATGCACATTATCAATGCAATCAAAACCGGTGATGTCAGCCAGGTTCCACGCCTGGAAGCGATGCTGAGCCACACTATCCAGTCCAATAAAGAGCGCGAAATGGCGTATGTGCGCCAGGCAACGCACGATGCACTGACGGGCTGCAAAAACCGCCGCGCATTCGATAGCGATGTGGCGGAACTGATGGATGCACACCAGTCTTTTGCAATGGCGCTGGCGGACATTGATAACTTCAAATCGATTAACGATACGCTGGGCCACTTGACCGGTGATATTGTCCTGCGCAGCGTCGCCCGAGAAGGGATCCAGATAATGCAGCCGCATCACGTCTCGGTTTACCGTTATGGTGGGGAAGAATTCGCGGTGGTCTTCCAGGCCGAACAAATTGCTTCCGCACTTTCATTACTTGAGACGTGGCGTACCGCCGTTGAAAAACGCGTCTGGCGAGAAGAAAACCTGCGGGTAACGTTCAGTGGTGGTCTGGGAGAATGGCACCACGAACCGCTGGAGCAATTTGTAGGGAGCGTTGATAACGCCCTCTACAGCGCGAAGCAGCAGGGAAAAAATCGCATTATCCGCACGTCCATCAGCTAATCCTCCCCTGTCAGCCTGCCCGTTTCGGCGGGTAAGCTGCTCACCAATGCAAAATTGTAACCGGTTTCAGAAAATCTTCGGTTTCTTTGTGATGCCTCACACACAATCACGGTAAAGCGGTTGTTGAAGCGTTCTGCACGGGATAATTATCAATAAACACATGTAGATCGAGGCTGATTATGAAGAACATCGTTTTATGCTGTGCAGCGGGAATGTCAACCAGCATGCTGGTTCAACGTATGAAAGATGCCGCACAGAAAAAAGGGGTTGAAGTCACCATTAAAGCCGTTCCGGTTGCGGAGTTTAAAGACAATATCGCGACGGCCGACATCGTATTGCTGGGGCCACAGGTTAAATACGAGCAGGCTAAACTTCAGGCACAGGCCGACCCGCTGGGTAAACAGGTCGCGGTAATCGACATGATGGATTACGGCATGATGAAAGGCGAGGCCGTACTGGAAAAAGCGCTCAAACTGCTGGAGTCATAATGGAAGACTTAGAAACCACAATCATGGAACTGCTGGTCAACGCAGGTGCGGCACGCAGTGCTGCCCTTACGGCGTTGCAGATGGCACGTAAAGGTGACTTTGCCGGAGCCGAAAAGGCGATGGAAGAGTCGCGCGAATATGTGAAGCATGCGCACACGATTCAGACACAGCTTATTGGTCTTGATGAAGGTACCGGGAAGCTGCCGGTTAACCTGATCACCGTCCATTCTCAGGATCACCTGATGAACGCGATGGTCATTCAGGACCTGGCGGGCGATATGATAGAGTTGTATCGTCGGCTACCGCTGATTAACTGAAAAAAAGATATAAAAAAACCCGCCGAAGCGGGTTTTTTATTAGCTGAATCAACGATTACTCGTTGTCGGAACCACCCAGACCTGCGTTCAGCAGTTCTGCCAGGCTCGCGGATGCATCTTCAGCAGTGACCTGCGGTGCAGCTGGCAGTTCGCCCGCAGCACGACGACGCATACGATCCTGATGGTACGCATAACCGGTACCAGCCGGGATCAGACGACCCACGATAACGTTCTCTTTCAGACCGCGCAGTTCATCACGTTTACCTGCAACAGCCGCTTCGGTCAGGACACGCGTAGTTTCCTGGAACGATGCTGCAGAGATGAAGGACTCGGTTGCCAGAGACGCTTTGGTGATACCCAGCAGATCGCGTGCGAAGGTCGCACCGATTTTGCCGTTCGCTTCCAGATCGCGGTTAGCGATCTTAACGCGAGAGTATTCAACCTGCTCGCCTTCCAGGAACTCAGAGCTACCTGCGTTTTCGATGGTTGCTTTACGCAGCATCTGACGAACGATAACTTCGATGTGTTTATCGTTAATCTTAACGCCCTGCAGACGGTATACGTCCTGCACTTCGTTAACGATGTAACGAGTAACAGCATGCACACCACGCAGACGCAGGATATCGTGCGGCGCTTCTGGACCGTCGGAAACCACGTCACCACGTTCTACACGTTCACCTTCGAACACGTTGAGCTGACGCCACTTAGGAATCATCTCTTCGTACGGCTCGCTGCCATCTACTGGAGTGATAACCAGACGGCGTTTACCTTTGGTCTCTTTACCGAAGGAGATGATACCGCTGATTTCAGCCAGGATTGCCGGCTCTTTCGGACGACGTGCTTCGAACAGGTCCGCAACGCGTGGCAGACCACCGGTGATGTCCTTGGTACCGCCGGATTCCTGAGGAATACGTGCCAGGGTGTCACCAGAGCTGATCTGTACGCCATCTTCCAGCTGTACAATCGCTTTACCTGGCAGGAAGTACTGCGCAGGCATATCGGTACCAGGGATCAGAACGTCGTTACCCTGAGCATCAACGATTTTCAGTGCAGGACGCAGGTCTTTACCGCCAGTAGTACGCTCTGCAGAATCCAGAACCACCAGAGAAGACAGACCGGTCAGCTCGTCAGTCTGACGAGTAATGGTCTGGCCGTCGATCATGTCAGTGAAGCGGATGAAACCACTTACTTCGGTGATAACTGGCATGGTGTGTGGATCCCAGTTTGCAACGGTTTCACCGCCGGCAACCTGCTCACCATCACCTTTCGCCATAACAGCACCGTAAGGTACTTTATAGCTCTCTTTGGTACGACCGAATTCGTCGATCAGTTTCAGCTCGGTGTTACGAGAGGTCACAACCAGCTTGCCTGCGGAGTTAACAACAGACTTCGCGTTGCTGAGCTTGATGCTACCTTTGTTTTTCACCTGGATGCTGGATTCAGCAGCCGCACGAGATGCCGCACCACCGATGTGGAACGTACGCATCGTCAGCTGTGTACCCGGTTCACCGATGGACTGTGCCGCGATAACACCGATTGCTTCACCTTTGTTGATGATGTGGCCACGCGCCAGGTCACGACCATAGCAGTGCGCACATACACCAAAGTCGGTGTCACAGGATACAACGGAACGTACTTTCACTGAGTCAACAGAGTTTGCTTCCAGCAGGTCACACCACTGTTCGTGCAGCAGCGTATTGCGTGGAACCAGAATGTCTGCAGTACCCGGCTTCAGAATGTCTTCCGCGGTTACACGACCCAGTACGCGATCGCGCAGTGGCTCTTTAACATCACCACCCTCGATAACCGGGGTCATGGTGATACCTTCGAGGGTGCCACAATCGTCTTCGGTCACAACCAGATCCTGCGCAACGTCAACCAGACGACGCGTCAGATAACCGGAGTTCGCTGTTTTCAGTGCGGTATCCGCCAGACCTTTACGAGCACCGTGAGTAGAGATGAAGTACTGGAGTACGTTCAGACCTTCACGGAAGTTCGCGGTGATTGGCGTTTCGATGATGGAGCCATCTGGCTTCGCCATCAGACCACGCATACCTGCCAGCTGACGAATCTGTGCAGCAGAACCACGCGCACCGGAGTCGGCCATCATGTAGATGCTGTTGAAGGAAACCTGCTGTTCTTCAACGCCGTCACGGTTAATCACGGTTTCGGTTTGCAGGTTATCCATCATCGCCTTGGATACACGATCGTTCGCCGCAGCCCAGATATCGATAACTTTGTTATAGCGTTCGCCAGCGGTTACCAGACCAGACTGGAACTGCTCCTGGATCTCAGCAACTTCGGCTTCCGCTTCAGAGATGATCTCGTGTTTCTTCTCTGGGATGACCATGTCATCAATACCAACAGATGCACCTGAACGCGCTGCATAAGCAAAGCCGGTGTACATTGTCTGGTCAGCGAAGATTACGGTCGGCTTCAGACCCAGAATGCGGTAACAGGTGTTCAGCATTTTGGAGATCGCTTTCTTGCCCAGCGCCTGGTTGACGATGGAGAAAGGCAGCCCCTTCGGTACGATCATCCACAGAATGGCACGGCCAACGGTCGTGTCTTTCAGGCTGGTTTTCGCAACGAACTCGCCGTTTTCATCTTTTTCGTATTCGGTGATACGCACTTTAACGCGCGCATGCAGAGAGGCCAGGCCAGCGCGATAAATACGCTCAGCTTCTTTCGGGCCAGTCAGCACCATGCCTTCGCCTTTGGCGTTAACACAGTCACGGGTCATGTAGTACAGACCCAATACAACGTCCTGAGAAGGAACGATAATAGGCTCACCGTTCGCTGGAGACAGAATGTTGTTGGTAGACATCATCAGCGCACGCGCTTCCAGCTGGGCTTCCAGCGTCAGCGGTACGTGAACAGCCATCTGGTCACCATCGAAGTCGGCGTTATATGCCGCACAAACCAGCGGGTGCAGCTGGATAGCTTTACCTTCGATCAGTACTGGCTCAAATGCCTGGATACCCAGACGGTGCAGGGTTGGTGCACGGTTCAGCAGTACCGGGTGTTCGCGGATAACTTCGTCCAGGATATCCCAAACGACAGCTTCTTCACGCTCAACCATTTTCTTAGCGGCTTTGATGGTGGTGGCCAGGCCACGCAGCTCCAGCTTGCCGTAGATGAACGGTTTGAACAGCTCCAGTGCCATTTTCTTAGGCAGACCGCACTGATGCAGACGCAGGTATGGACCTACGGTGATTACAGAACGACCGGAGTAGTCTACACGCTTACCGAGCAGGTTCTGACGGAAACGACCCTGCTTACCTTTGATCATGTCGGCCAAAGATTTCAGAGGACGTTTGTTAGAACCGGTGATCGCACGACCGCGACGACCGTTATCCAGCAGGGCATCTACCGCTTCCTGCAGCATACGTTTTTCGTTGCGTACGATGATATCCGGCGCAGCCAGATCCAGCAGACGTTTCAGACGGTTGTTACGGTTAATGACGCGACGATACAGATCGTTCAGGTCAGAAGTCGCGAAACGACCACCATCCAGCGGAACCAGTGGACGCAGATCTGGCGGCAGAACCGGCAGAACGGTCAGGATCATCCACTCTGGTTTGTTACCAGACTGAACGAACGCTTCCAGCAGTTTAATACGCTTGGTCAGCTTTTTACGCTTGGTTTCGGAGTTGGTTTCGTTCAGCTCTTCACGCAGCTGCTCGCACTCTTGCTCCAGATCCATGCTCTTCAGCAGGGCCTGAATAGCTTCCGCACCCATCTTCGCGTCGAATTCGTCACCGAACTCTTCCAGCGCGTCCAGATACTGCTCTTCAGTCAGGATCTGGTGACGTTCCAGATTCGTCATCCCGCCTTCGATAACCACATAAGATTCGAAGTACAGAACACGTTCGATATCGCGCAGCGGCATATCCAGCAGCAGACCGATACGGGACGGCAGAGATTTCAGGAACCAGATGTGAGCGGTTGGAGATGCCAGCTCGATGTGGCCCATGCGCTCACGGCGCACTTTGGTCTGGGTCACTTCAACGCCGCACTTCTCACAGATCACACCACGGTGTTTCAGGCGCTTGTACTTACCGCACAGGCACTCGTAATCTTTTACTGGCCCGAAAATACGCGCACAGAAAAGGCCGTCACGCTCAGGTTTGAACGTACGGTAGTTGATGGTTTCCGGCTTTTTAACTTCACCGAACGACCATGAACGGATCATGTCTGGCGAAGCCAGAGCAATTTTGATCGCATCAAACTCTTCGGTTTTAGTCTGCGCTTTCAGAAACTTTAATAAATCTTTCACGGATTTGCTCCCGTCGGAGTTAGCACAATCCGGTGCCGGGGGTTAACCCGGCACCAGTGACCTGTTTGAGCGAGAATTACTCGTCTTCCAGTTCGATGTTGATACCCAGCGAACGAATCTCTTTCAACAGTACGTTGAAGGATTCTGGCATGCCCGGTTCCATCTGATGGTTGCCGTCCACGATGTTTTTATACATCTTGGTACGACCGTTCACGTCATCAGACTTAACGGTGAGCATTTCCTGCAGGGTGTATGCCGCGCCGTATGCTTCCAGCGCCCACACTTCCATCTCCCCGAAGCGCTGACCACCGAACTGTGCCTTACCACCCAGCGGCTGCTGAGTAACCAGGCTGTAAGAACCGGTAGAACGAGCGTGCATTTTGTCGTCGACCAGGTGGTTCAGTTTCAGCATGTACATGTAACCTACGGTTACTGGACGCTCGAACTGTTCACCGGTACGGCCGTCAAACAGCGTAATCTGACCAGACGTTGGCAGACCACCCAGTTGCAGCAGCTCTTTAATTTCAGCTTCTTTTGCACCGTCGAATACCGGCGTTGCAATTGGCATACCTTTGCGCAGGTTCTCTGCCAGACGCAGCACTTCTTCATCGCTGAAGGTGTTCAGGTCGACTTTCTGACGCACATCGGTACCCAGATCGTAGGCACGCTGGATGAATTCGCGCAGTTTCGCGACTTCCTGCTGCTGTTTCAGCATGGCGTTAATCTTGTCGCCAATACCTTTTGCAGCCATACCCAGGTGGGTTTCCAGAATCTGACCGATGTTCATACGAGACGGTACGCCCAGTGGGTTCAGTACGATATCTACCGGCGTACCGTTAGCATCGTGCGGCATATCTTCGATCGGGTTGATCTTAGAGATAACACCCTTGTTACCGTGACGACCTGCCATCTTATCACCAGGCTGGATCTGACGTTTAACAGCCAGATACACCTTAACAATCTTCAGCACGCCTGGTGCCAGATCGTCGCCCTGAGTGATTTTACGGCGTTTCGCTTCGAGTTTTTTCTCGAACTCGTGTTTCAGTTCGTCATACTGCTCAGCCAGCTGTTCCAGCTGATTTTGTTTCTCTTCGTCGGTCAGGCCCAGCTCCAGCCAGCGATCGCGTGGCAGTTTGTCGAGCTTCTCAGCTTCAACGCCACCGGCAACCAGCACCGCATAAATACGGCTGAACAGACCTGCTTCGAGGATCTGCAGTTCTTCAGACAGGTCTTTCTTAGCCTGTTTGAGCTGCATCTCTTCGATTTCCAGCGCACGCTTATCTTTTTCAACGCCATCACGAGTGAAGACCTGAACGTCGATAACCGTACCGGAAACACCGTTTGGTACGCGCAGAGAAGAGTCTTTAACGTCAGACGCTTTCTCACCGAAGATTGCACGCAGCAGTTTCTCTTCTGGCGTCAGCTGGGTTTCACCTTTCGGCGTTACCTTACCAACCAGAATGTCGCCGCCGGTCACTTCCGCACCGATGTAAACAATACCGGATTCATCCAGTTTAGAGAGCGCAGCTTCACCCACGTTAGGGATGTCAGCGGTGATCTCTTCTGGCCCCAGCTTGGTGTCACGGGACACACATGCCAGTTCCTGAATATGGATGGTGGTGAAACGATCTTCCTGAACCACACGCTCGGAGACGAGGATGGAGTCTTCGAAGTTGTAACCGTTCCACGGCATGAACGCTACGCGCATGTTCTGACCGAGCGCCAGTTCACCGAGGTCGGTGGACGGACCGTCTGCCAGCACGTCGCCGCGCTCAACTGGCTCACCCAGAGATACGCAAGGCATCTGGTTGATACAGGTGTTCTGGTTAGAACGGGTGTATTTGGTCAGGTTATAAATGTCGATACCTGCTTCGCCCGGGTACATCTCGTCTTCGTTAACTTTGATAACGATACGGGAGGCATCCACGTACTGAACAGTACCGCCACGTTTAGCAACCGCAGTAACACCGGAGTCAACGGCAACAGCACGTTCCATACCAGTACCAACCAGCGGCTTATCAGCGCGCAGAGTTGGAACGGCCTGACGTTGCATGTTCGCACCCATCAATGCACGGTTGGCGTCATCGTGTTCCAGGAACGGGATCAGGGACGCACCGACGGATACCACCTGTTGGGTGGATACGTCCATGTAGTCAACCTGATCGCGGCTGAACAAGCTGGATTCGCCTTTGCTACGGCAGGTAACCAGATCTTCTACAAAGTGGCCTTCGTCATCCAGGTTGGAGTTCGCCTGAGCGATAACGTAGTTGCCTTCTTCGATAGCAGACAGGTAATGAATCTCGTCGGTTACAACACCGTCGGTCACTTTACGATACGGGGTCTCGAGGAAACCGTATTCGTTTGTCTGTGCGTACACGGACAGGGAGTTGATCAGACCGATGTTTGGACCTTCAGGTGTTTCGATTGGACATACGCGACCATAGTGAGTCGGGTGTACGTCTCGAACTTCGAAGCCTGCGCGTTCACGGGTCAGACCGCCTGGGCCGAGTGCAGAGATACGACGCTTGTGCGTGATCTCAGACAGCGGGTTGTTCTGGTCCATGAACTGAGATAGCTGGCTGGAACCGAAGAACTCTTTCACTGCTGCAGAGATCGGCTTGGCGTTGATCATATCCTGAGGCATCAGGGTATCCAGATCGCCCAGAGACAGACGCTCTTTCACCGCACGCTCTACACGTACCAGGCCAACGCGGAACTGGTTTTCCGCCATTTCGCCAACGGAACGGATACGACGGTTGCCGAGGTGGTCGATATCATCCACTTCGCCTTTACCGTTACGGATATCAATGAGCTTCTTCATCACTTCGATGATGTCGTCTTTGCTCAGGATACCGGAACCTTCGATCTCATCACGCAGCAGAGAACGGTTGAACTTCATACGACCAACCGCAGACAGATCGTAGCGGTCTTCGGAGAAGAACAGGTTCTCGAACAGGCTTTCAGCCGCTTCGCGAGTTGGTGGCTCACCAGGACGCATCATGCGGTAGATTTCAACCAGCGCACTCAGACGATCGGTCGTTGGGTCGACGCGGATAGTCTCAGAGATGTATGGACCGTGGTCCAGATCGTTGGTGAACAGCGTTTCGATACGTTTGTGGCCAGACTGGCTCAGCTTAGCCAGCAGATCCAGGCTCAGCTCCATGTTCGCCGGGCAGATCAGCTCGCCAGTTGATTCATCAACGTAATCTTTCGCGGCTACTTTTCCTGCAATGTATTCAACTGGAACTTCGATGTGTTTGATATCATCTTTTTCCAGCTGGCGGATGTGGCGCGCGGTGATACGGCGACCTTTTTCCACATACACTTTGCCGTCAGCTTCGATATCGAACGACGCGGTCTCACCACGCAGACGTTCCGGCACCAGCTCCATCTGCAGCTTGTTGTCGCGGATTTCAAAGATCACTTTCTCAAAGAACAGGTCCAGGATCTGCTCAGTGGTATATTGCAGCGCACGCAGAATGATGGTTGCAGGCAGTTTACGACGACGGTCGATACGGACAAACAGGTTGTCTTTTGGATCGAACTCGAAGTCCAGCCATGAACCACGGTAAGGAATGATGCGCGCGTTATACAGTACTTTACCGGAAGAGTGTGTTTTACCTTTATCGCTGTCGAAGAAGACGCCCGGGCTACGATGCAGCTGGGAAACGATAACACGCTCAGTACCGTTGATGACGAAAGTACCGTTGTCTGTCATGAGTGGAATTTCACCCATGTAGACTTCTTGTTCTTTAATGTCTTTTACGGTGCCTTCTGGCGCTTCGCGCTCATAGATCACCAGACGCAGTTTTACGCGCAGCGGTGCGGAATAGGTCACGCCACGGATCTGACATTCCTGAACGTCAAACACCGGCTCGCCAAGGCGATAGCTGACGTACTGCAGCTCGGAATTACCGCTGTAGCTCTGAATCGGGAACACGGAACGGAAGGCTGCTTCCAGACCGTACTGCCCTTCAGGATCTTGCTCGATAAACTTCTGGAACGAGTCAAGCTGGATAGAAAGGAGATATGGAATGTCCAGAACTTGTGGACGTTTACCAAAATCCTTACGAATACGTTTTTTCTCGGTATAGGAGTAAACCATAGGGTTCCTCAGCTCGCTGACAAGTCGACCCATCTGTCCGACGAAGGGACAGTTTGTGCAACACCATTTTGTGGACCGGAAAATTGAATACTTTCCGCAATACCTGTTGCTATCACGCTTAAACCATTTCGTTGCGATTTACACAGAGCGAGCACCCTGTCGCAATATATTAAGTCGTCGATAGAAACAAGCATTGTCAGGACAATCAGCAGTCAAACAGTGTGAAATGCTACTGATGCCTTACAGCGCAAAAAGGCTGGTGACTAAAAAGTCACCAGCCATCAGCCTAATTACTCAGGCTGCAACCAGAAAAGTTGGCTTATTTAACTTCAACTTCAGCGCCAGCTTCTTCCAGAGATTTTTTCAGTGCTTCTGCGTCGTCTTTGCTCACGCCTTCTTTCAGCGCAGCTGGAGCAGATTCTACCAGGTCTTTAGCTTCTTTCAGACCCAGACCGGTAGCGCCACGTACTGCTTTGATAACAGCAACTTTGTTAGCGCCTGCAGCTTTCAGAATTACGTCGAATTCAGTTTTTTCTTCAGCAGCGTCAGCAGCTGGGCCAGCAGCAACAGCTACAGCGGCAGCAGCAGAAACACCGAATTTTTCTTCCATTGCAGAAATCAGTTCTACAACGTCCATTACGGACATAGCTGCAACTGCTTCAATGATTTGATCTTTAGTGATAGACATTTAAATTGTTCCTGAAAATCAGAATAAGTTTATACGTAAGCAAATGCTTTATAAAGACAACTGCGATTAAGCAGCTTCTTTCGCATCGCGAACAGCAGCCAGAGTGCGAACCAGTTTGCCAGCCGAAGCTTCTTTCATGGTTGCCATCAGGCGTGCAATTGCTTCTTCGTAGGTCGGCAGGGTTGCCAGGCGATCGATTTGCGATGCCGGGATCAACTCACCTTCAAAGGCTGCAGCTTTGACCTCAAATTTTGCATTCGCTTTCGCGAACTCTTTGAACAGACGAGCAGCAGCGCCCGGGTGTTCCATAGAGTATGCAATCAGGGTCGGACCAACAAACGTGTCTTTCAGGCACTCGAATGGAGTACCTTCAACTACGCGACGCAGCAGGGTGTTACGAACAACACGCATGTATACGCCAGCTTCACGACCTGCTTTACGCAGTTCAGTCATTTTGTCTACAGTAACGCCACGGGAATCCGCAACTACTGCAGACAGCGCGCCTTTGGCTACTTCGCTGACTTCAGCAACAATCGCTTGTTTGTCTTGAAGATTTAAAGCCATTAGCTTTGCTCCTGGATGTTTGCCGGAACTCATGTTCCGGAACTCACTTCACTCGACCCAACGGGAAGAGCGTCTAAATACGGTGAGCAGAAACAAGCCAGAGTATTCAAAAAATAATCTTAGCGTTCTGTCACCGTCTACGCAGGGGATTAAGTTTCTTACGAAACACCTGCGGTCTTCGACGGAGGCCTGGATAGGCCAGGCTCCAACGAACAAATCTTTTAGCCGCTAACTTTCGTTAGCAAACGTGGGGGTAAGATTGTAGACAAAATCACCGCCCACGTAAAGGCATTAGTTTGCAGCAGCGCTCAGGCCAGCCTGGTCAACTGCAACACCTGCACCCATGGTGGTGGAGATGCTAACTTTCTTGATGTACACGCCTTTCGCCTGAGTTGGTTTTGCTTTTTTCAGCGCAACCAGCAGAGCTTCCAGGTTTTCTTTCAGTTTGTCAGCGTCGAAGTCCACTTTACCGATGGTGGTGTGGATGATGCCGTTTTTGTCGTTACGATAACGAACCTGACCTGCTTTAGCGTTCTTAACCGCTTCAGCAACGTTAGGAGTAACGGTACCCACTTTCGGGTTTGGCATCAGTCCGCGTGGACCCAGAACCTGGCCCAGCTGGCCAACAACGCGCATTGCATCTGGAGATGCGATAACAACGTCGAAGTTCATTTCGCCTTTCTTGATCTGGTCAGCCAGATCTTCCATACCTACCAGTTCAGCGCCAGCAGCTTTAGCAGCTTCTGCGTTTGCACCCTGAGTAAATACAGCTACGCGAACGGAACGGCCAGTACCGTGTGGCAGTACAGTTGCACCACGAACGTTCTGATCAGATTTACGAGCATCGATGCCCAGGTTAACAGCAACGTCAACGCTTTCAACGAACTTAGCGGTAGCCAGTTCTTTCAGCAGAGCGATAGCTTCGTTGATGTCGTACTGTTTGGTCGCATCAACTTTGTCACGGATCACGGACATGCGCTTGGTCAGTTTAGCCATTTCTTAGTCCTCCACTACCAGGCCCATGGAACGTGCAGTACCTTCGATGGAGCGAGTCATCGCTTCAATGTCGGCACCAGTCATGTCGGCAGCTTTGGTCTGCGCGATTTCCTGCAGCTGAGCGCGGGAAATTTTACCCACTTTGTCTTTGTTCGGTTTACCGGAACCAGACTTGATACCAGCCGCTTTCTTCAGCAGAACAGCTGCTGGAGGGGTTTTGGTAACGAAAGTGAAAGAACGGTCAGCGTAAACAGTGATTACGACTGGGATTGGCAGACCTTTTTCCAGGGATTCAGTTTTTGCGTTGAACGCTTTACAGAATTCCATGATGTTCACACCCTGCTGACCCAGAGCTGGACCAACTGGTGGACTTGGGTTCGCCATACCAGCTGCAACCTGCAGCTTGACGTAGGCTTGTACTTTCTTAGCCATTCTAAAATCCTCTGATTGGGTAATAACGCCTCTGTGAGGCTCCCCGTGAATAAAATTCGTTTTACGGGCCGTTGCCCATAAAAACAAAAGGCGCGAAATTGTATTCCAATCTCGCGCCCTGTGCAACGATTAAATCGTCGCTTTTTTGATCGCTGCTTAGGCTTTTTCGACCTGGGCAAAGTCCAGTTCTACCGGGGTCGCACGACCGAAGATAGAAACAGAGACTTTCAGGCGGGACTTCTCGTAGTCCACTTCTTCAACCACGCCATTAAAGTCAGCAAACGGACCGTCATTAACACGAACCATTTCACCCGGTTCAAACAGCGTTTTCGGACGCGGCTTATCACCCACCTGCTGCAGGCGGTTCATAATCGCATCAACTTCTTTGTCGCTGATTGGCGCCGGACGGTCAGATGTGCCGCCGATAAAGCCCATCACGCGCGGTACGCTGCGCACAAGGTGCCAGCTCGCGTCGTTCATAACCATCTGAACCAGCACGTAACCCGGGAAGAATTTACGCTCGCTTTTGCGACGTTGGCCGCCACGGATCTCGACCACTTCTTCGGTCGGAACCATAACTTCGCCAAATAACTCTTCCATGTTGTGTAATTTGATATGCTCACGCAGCGACGTTGCTACGCGGCCTTCAAAACCGGAAAACGCCTGAACGACGTACCAGCGCTTTTTAGGGGCTTCAGACATCTCAGAACCTCAGGCCAGTGATAAAGGATACCAGGCGAACCAGAATACCATCCAGTCCCCACAGGATCAGTGACATTACAGCGGTAACCGCCGCTACAATCAGCGTGGTGTGCAATGTTTCCTGGCGAGTCGGCCAAATTACCTTGCGGACTTCGGTACGCGCTTCGCGAGCAAAAGCGACAGTCGCTTTGCCTTTCGTCGTCAACAGCGCGACACCACCCGCTGCAGCAATCAGAATTACCACTGCAAGCGCGCGTAGCGGCAGCATAATGTCACGATAAAGGTAGTTGCCGACAATCGCTACGATCAGCAGAACGGCTACTACTACCCATTTCATCGCTTCCAGGCCGCGCCCGCTCCCTTGAGCTTCGGTATTCGCACTCATAAACCAACCTGTCAGAAGTATTCTACAAACATTTTCACCCCGCGATCGCGAGGCAAACCAAATCGAAATGCTAATTCGCTTTTCGAATTATACGCTCTCTGCAGAGCCTGTCTCAGCAATGATTATGACAAAAATAATCACTGATGAGCCAGGTTCTGACGTGAAAGCGTGCAAAAAGGGCATCAAATGATGCCCTTTTATTGCGCATTGCGTCAAATGTTATCAGCAATTAGCCGAGAACTTTAGCAACCACGCCCGCGCCAACGGTACGGCCACCTTCACGGATTGCAAAACGCAGACCGTCGTCCATCGCGATTGGGTGGATCAGAGTCACAACCATCTTGATGTTGTCGCCTGGCATTACCATCTCTACGCCTTCTGGCAGTTCGATGGTACCGGTCACGTCAGTAGTACGGA
>NZ_JBALHX010000010.1:0-81744 GCF_037053385.1 Enterobacter sp. P82 | reverse complement strand
GTGTTAGGCCTGCCGCCAGCGTTCAATCTGAGCCATGATCAAACTCTTCAATTTAAAAGTTTGATGCTCAATGAATTAAACTTCGTAATGAATTACGTGTTCACTCGTTGAGACTTGGTATTCATTTTTCGTCCGAGGACATTAAGAATCCATGTCACTTTGAGTGCCCACACAGATTGTCTGATAAATTGTTAAAGAGCAGTTGCAACGCGGCTTTCGCTCACCGTTGCGAGGTGGCGTATATTACGCTTTCCCGCTACAGAGTCAAGCGTTTATTTTGCTTTTCTCTGCTGACCCGGCGGCGTGTGTGCCGTTGTTCCGTGTCAGTGGAGGCGCATTATAGGGAGTTATTCCGACGTGACAAGCATAAAATACAAAAAACTTTTCGTTCGCTCACTTTTCAGACTCAACGCTTATTTAACCCGCGAATCGCCCGATAAATGCGCGATTTCCCGCGCAAAACTGGCTACCTGCGACCAGTCGGTATAAACCACTTCTTTACGTGTATCGGTTTCGCCGCCGGTCATCTTCATGATCAGGCGGATCATGAAGCGGTCATACCAGCGATAGCGAGGATAACGGAGCGCACCAGCAAAAACGGCACAAAGGTCTGGCTGCCATGGAGAGTTCAGCAAGAACTTGCGCGTGTAGCTATTGGTCTGCGGCGTACGCTTCTCCGCTTTACGAGCAACCAGATTGACCGAGTAGAACGCGCCAGGCAATTTGTTGAGCACCGCGGTGTGCTTTTTGACGAAGCGATCGAGTGCCGGATGAAAATGACCGTAACGAATTGACGCGCCAATCACCACGCGATCGTAATCCTGCCAGGTAATCTGTCCGACACGATTCAGGTTCACCACATCAGAGTAAATTCCCAGCTCTTTTAATTCCGAAGCCAGATACGCAGCAATCTCACGCGTTTGCCCGTCTCGCGTAGAGAAAAGAATAAGTGTTTTCATCAACGGCTCCTTATTCGCGCCAGAACGTTGGGGTGAACAGCACCAGCAGCGTAAAGACCTCAAGACGGCCAAACAGCATATTGGCAATGAGGATCCATTTCGCGACCGGGTTCATACTGGCAAAGTTATCCGCCACAACCCCCAGGCCTGGACCAAGGTTATTTAATGTTGCTACGACGGATGCAAAAGCAGAGAAATCATCCACCCCCGTCGCGATGATCGCCAGCATACTGACGATAAAGACCAGCGCATACGCCGAGAAGAAACCCCACACCGCTTCGAGGATACGTTCCGGCAGTGCCCGGTTCCCCAGTTTGATACTGTAGACCGCGTTCGGGTGGACCAGACGCTTCAGCTCACGGTTGCCCTGCTTGAACAGCAGCAGAATACGAATCACCTTCAGACCACCGCCCGTGGATCCCGCACAGCCGCCAATAAAGGCGGAGCATAACAGTAACACCGGCAGGAATAACGGCCAGCGTGCAATGCTGTCCGTGGTGAATCCGGCGGTCGTCGCCATCGACACCACCTGGAAGAACGCCTGATTTAACGTGGTCAACGCTGAGTTATAAACATCATGGAACCACAATACCAGAGTACAGATGACAACCAGCGTAAGCTGGACACCGATGAACATGCGAAACTCGGGGTCACGCCAGTACACTTTCAGGCTGCGCCCGCTGAGTAAAGAGAAGTGCAAACCGTAGTTACAGCCGGAAATCAGCAGGAAAATAGCAATGATGGTGTTAATCGTAGGGCTGTCAAAGTAGCCCACGCTGGCATCGTGGGTGGAGAACCCACCGATAGCAATCGTCGCAAAGCTGTGTCCGATAGCATCGAATGCAGGCATCCCGGCAAACCATAATGCCAGCGCACAGGCCACAGTAAGCAGGACATAAATCAGCCACAGGGTTTTCGCCGTCTCGGCAATACGTGGACGCATTTTGTTGTCTTTCAGCGGCCCGGGCATTTCGGCGCGATAGAGCTGCATCCCACCAACGCCCAGAATTGGCAGGATAGCCACCGCCAGGACGATGATCCCCATCCCGCCGAACCATTGCAGCATCTGGCGATAAAAGAGAATAGCGTGCGGTAACGAATCCAGTCCCACCAGCGTCGTCGCTCCGGTTGTTGTTAAACCAGAGAACGATTCAAAAAATGCGTCCGTGATGCTCAGATTCGGTTGTTCAGAGAAGATAAAGGGCAAAGAACCGACACTTCCCAGTACCGTCCAGAACAGGACGACAATCAAAAATCCTTCGCGTGATTTCAGCTCGCCCTTCTGACGACGGTTAGGCCACCACAACAGAGAGCCGATCGCCAGCGCAACAAAGAAAGTCTGGGTAAATGCCCGCCCCGCACCGTCCCGGTAGATAAGCGCCACCAGTCCTGGGAGAATCATCGTCCCGGAAAAGAGTATGACCAGCAGTCCAACGATTCGGGTTATGGCACGAAAATGCATCTCTGCCGCTTCCTTTGGTATTCAAAAAAGTGAGGTGGGGATTATTCTTCAATCGGCAGCAATTGCAACGAACCACGACTAAAATCAGCCAGTTTTGCTGAAAAAGCAGCCAGTTCCGCCTGAGGAAGCGCCACGCGTAATTGCACCATTGCCTGATATTCACTGTGCGCAATAACGCCATTAAACTGCTTCAGCAACGCTTCGATACCGGATAACTGACCGTAATCGCACAGTAAAGTATATTCGGTGAGTGGTGTTTTGCGGGTAGTTATCAGCAAATTCAGTGCCTGCTGAACCCCACCGCCATACGCTTTCACCAGCCCACCCGTGCCTAACAGGATCCCACCGTAGTAGCGCACCACCACGGCGGTGATTTCACCCACACCGCTGCCCATCAGCTGCGAAAGCATGGGTTTACCGGCTGTGCCAGCCGGCTCACCGTCGTCGGAAAAGCCCAACTGCTGCGAATCGTCCGGAGGCCCCGCGACCCACGCCACACAGTGGTGACGTGCGTCAGGGTGCTCCGCCCGAACAGATTCAACAAACGCCTTTGCCGCCTCTACACCATCGGTATGTGCCAGTAGCGTAATAAAGCGGCTTTTCTTGATTTCCTCAACAAAGGTGACCGGTTCAGCCGGTATCAGCCAGCTTTCCATCAGGCCAGCTTAAGATCTCGCGTCATATTCTCGATACCGTTTTCGTGAACGACCACGTTATCTTCAATACGAATGCCACCAAACGGTTTCAACGCTTCAATTTTTTCCCAGTTGAAGTGTTTGCTGAACTGACCTTCGCGCCATGGCGCTAACAGCGATTCGATAAAGTAGATCCCCGGTTCAATCGTCAGCACCATGCGCGGTTCAAGAATACGGGTGCAGCGAAGGTATGGGTATTTAGACGGTGCCGCCAGGTGCGTGCCGGTATCATCCTGCATAAAGCCTGCAACATCGTGAACCTGCAGACCCAACGGGTGACCGATCCCGTGTGGCATGAATGGCCCGGTCAGATCGTTCTCGACCATCGCCTCTTCGCTCATGTCTTTCACAATCTGATGTTTACGCAGCAGCTTAGCGATACGCTGATGGAACTGAATGTGGTAATCCACGTAACTGGTTCCCGCTTTCATGGTACTGATAAGGGCCAGCTGTTCGTCATTGACGTCTTTGATCAGGTGCGCAAAGTCAGTATCCGCGTTTGCCGCCCAGGTACGGGTCAAGTCAGCCGCATAACCGTTGTACTCCGCCCCCGCATCCAGCAGGAAGCTGCGCATCTCAGACGGCACACGGTGATCAAGTTTGGTGTAGTGCAGCACAGACGCGTGTTCATTCAGCGCGACGATGTTGCTGTACGGCACGTCCGTGTCACGGTGCCCGGTCGCGGTCAGGTAGGCCTGGTTGATGTCGAACTCGCTCATGCCAGACTGGAATGCTTCATGCGCGGCGCGGTGGCCATTCACTGCCGTTTTTTGCGCTTCACGCATGCAGTAAAGTTCGTAGTCGGTTTTGTACGCGCGATAGTAGTGCAGGTAATCCAGCACCCCTTTCGGGTTAAGCTTGTCAGCCGGAATATCCAGACCCAATGCACGCTCCGGAACAGGGCCAATATAGGCGATGTTGCCGCGTGCGGCAGGTAGTTGACTGCCAATACCGTCGGCTTTTGGTAAAGCAATGACGTCCACTTCTTCTGTCCAGAAGCTGGTCGGCAGCGGTTCTACGTTGTGCCAGTAATCGACTGGCAGATAGAACCACAATTTAGGCTTATTCACACCATCCACCAGCAGCCAGCAATTTGGAACCTGGGTTACCGGCACCCAGGCCTTAAACTGCGGGTTGACCTTAAACGGATATGCATGGTCATCCAGAAAAGTATTCAAAAGCTCGCCAGAGTGGATTAACAGCGCATCCAGCTTAAAGCGTGCCAGTACATCGCGAGTGCGTTCCTGTAGGGTAACGATATGATTTTTATAAAGCGAAGCCAGTGAGTCCATCATTCTTCCTTTCATTTTTTTGACCTCAAGTCATCGCATCTTAGCACACCTCACTCCGGCTGCGTGATTTACACCGACCGTGATCAATGCAGCAATTTCTTAATGAGTAATTTGCATTTTATTAACATAAATCCCACACTCCGATTCATCTGGTATGACCAGATCCAATTGCTGGATTCAGGAGACTGACATGCTCTACAAAGGCGACACCCTGTACCTCAACTGGCTGGAAGATGGCATTGCCGAACTGGTGTTCGATGCCCCCGGCTCAGTGAATAAGCTTGATACCGCGACGGTGGCCAGTCTTGGCCAGGCGCTGGATGTTCTTGAAAAACAACCTGAATTAAAAGGGCTGCTGCTGCGCTCGAACAAAGCGGCCTTTATTGTCGGTGCCGATATCACCGAATTCCTCTCGCTGTTCCTGGTGCCTGAAGAACAACTGAGCCAGTGGCTGCACTTTGCTAACAGCGTCTTTAATCGTCTGGAAGACCTGCCTGTCCCGACCATTTCTGCCGTTAATGGCTACGCGCTGGGCGGTGGCTGCGAATGCGTGTTAGCCACTGATTACCGTCTGGCGACGCCTGACCTGCGCATCGGCCTGCCGGAAACCAAGCTGGGTATCATGCCAGGCTTTGGTGGTTCAGTGCGTATGCCGCGCATGCTGGGTGCCGACAGCGCACTTGAGATCATTGCCGCGGGTAAAGATGTCGGTGCAGAACAGGCACAGAAAATCGGCCTGGTCGACGGCGTCGTCAAACCAGAGAAGCTTGTTGAAGGTGCTGTCGCTATTTTGCGTCAGGCGATTAACGGCGATCTCGACTGGAAAGCCAAACGCCAGCCGAAGCTGGAGCCGTTAAAACTGAGCAAAATTGAAGCCGCCATGAGCTTCACCATTGCCAAAGGTATGGTGATGCAGACGGCGGGTAAACACTACCCGGCCCCCATCACCGCGGTGAAAACCATTGAAGCGGCGGCCCGTTTTGGCCGCGATGAAGCCCTGAAACTGGAAAACCAGAGTTTTGTCCCGCTGGCACACACCAATGAAGCTCGTGCGCTGGTTGGCATCTTCCTCAACGATCAGTTCGTGAAAGGTAAAGCAAAACAGCTGACCAAAAATGTTGAGACACCGAAACATGCAGCGGTACTCGGCGCTGGCATTATGGGTGGCGGCATCGCTTATCAGTCAGCCTGGAAAGGCGTGCCGGTGGTGATGAAGGACATCAGCGAGAAATCCCTGACGCTGGGCATGACCGAAGCGGCCAAGCTGCTGAATAAACAGCTGGAACGCGGCAAAATTGACGGATTGAAGCTCGCAGGCGTGATCTCCACCATTCAGCCTGTGCTGGAATACAGCGGTTTTGATCGCGTTGACGTGGTAGTCGAAGCCGTCGTTGAGAACCCGAAAGTTAAAAAAGCAGTGCTCGCGGAAACCGAAGAGAAGGTTCGTCCGGATACCGTACTGGCCTCTAACACCTCCACCATTCCAATTAGCGAACTGGCGAGCGTGCTGAAGCGTCCGGAAAACTTCTGCGGGATGCACTTCTTCAACCCGGTACACCGGATGCCGCTGGTCGAAGTGATCCGTGGGGAAAAAACCTCAGACGAAACCATCGCCAAAGTGGTGGCGTGGGCAAGCAAGATGGGCAAAACGCCGATCGTGGTTAACGACTGCCCGGGCTTCTTCGTCAACCGCGTCCTGTTCCCTTACTTCGCCGGTTTCAGCCAGCTGCTGCGCGACGGTGCCGACTTCCGCAAAATCGACAAGGTGATGGAAAAACAGTTCGGCTGGCCGATGGGGCCGGCGTATCTGTTGGATGTGGTCGGCATTGATACCGCGCATCACGCCCAGGCGGTGATGGCGGCAGGCTTCCCGCAGCGCATGCAGAAAGATTACCGCGACGCAATTGACGCTCTGTTCGATGCTAACCGCTTCGGTCAGAAAAACGGTCTGGGCTTCTGGCGCTACAAAGAAGACAGCAAAGGCAAACCGAAGAAAGAAGAAGACGCCGCAGTGGACAGCCTGCTGGCTGAAGTTAGTCAGCCAAAACGTGACTTCACCGACGACGAGATCATCGCCCGCATGATGATACCGATGATCAACGAAGTGGTGCGTTGCCTGGAAGAAGGCATCATCGCCAGCCCGGCAGAAGCAGACATGGCGCTGGTGTACGGACTGGGCTTCCCTCCGTTCCACGGCGGCGCGTTCCGCTGGCTGGACACGCTCGGCAGCGCCCGCTATCTCGATATGGCTCAGCAATATCAGCACCTTGGCCCGCTTTATGAGGTGCCGGAAGGGCTGCGTAATAAAGCGCGCCATAACGAACCCTACTATCCAGCAGTTGAGCCAGCCCGTCCGGTTGGCGCGCTGAAAACGGCTTAAGGAGTCACAATGGAAAAGGTTGTCATTGTTGATGCGATTCGCACCCCGATGGGCCGTTCAAAAGGCGGTGCATTCCGTAACGTGCGTGCGGAAGACCTCTCCGCGCACCTGATGCGTAGTCTGCTGGCACGTAACCCGGCGCTGGACCCAACCGCGCTCGACGATATCTACTGGGGCTGCGTACAGCAAACCCTGGAGCAAGGCTTTAACATCGCTCGTAACGCCTCGCTGCTGGCGGAGATCCCACATTCGGTTCCGGCAGTCACCGTCAACCGTCTTTGCGGTTCGTCAATGCAGGCGTTACATGATGCAGCACGTATGATCATGACCGGCGATGCTCAGGCCTGTCTGGTCGGCGGCGTGGAGCACATGGGTCACGTACCGATGAGCCATGGGGTCGATTTCCACCCAGGTATGAGCCGCAACGTAGCAAAAGCGGCGGGGATGATGGGCCTGACCGCAGAGATGCTCTCTCGCCTGCACGGTATTAGCCGTGAAATGCAGGATACCTTTGCCGCACGCTCTCACGCTCGCGCCTGGGCTGCGACGCAATCCGGTGCGTTTAAGAATGAGATCATCCCAACCGGTGGTCATGATGCAGACGGCGTTCTGAAGCAATTCAGCTACGACGAAGTGATCCGCCCGGAAACCACGGTCGAAGCCCTTTCCACGCTGCGTCCGGCATTTGATCCAGTCACTGGCACAGTAACGGCAGGTACTTCGTCCGCGCTGTCCGATGGGGCTGCTGCAATGCTGGTGATGAGCGAAAGCCGTGCCCGCGAGTTAGGTTTAACCCCTCGCGCCCGGGTACGTTCAATGGCGGTCGTGGGTTGCGATCCTTCCATCATGGGTTACGGTCCGGTTCCGGCTTCGAAGCTGGCGCTGAAAAAAGCAGGATTAACCACCAGTGATATCGACCTGTTTGAGATGAACGAAGCCTTCGCCGCGCAGATCCTGCCGTGCATTAAAGATCTGGGGCTCATGGATCAGATCGACGAGAAAATTAACCTCAACGGCGGCGCGATCGCCCTCGGCCATCCGCTGGGCTGCTCCGGAGCGCGCATCAGCACCACGCTGATTAACCTGATGGAGCGCAAAGATGCCCAGTTTGGCCTGGCAACGATGTGTATCGGGCTGGGTCAGGGTATCGCGACGGTATTTGAGAGAGTGTAAATCAGGAAAAGTATCTCAAAGCCAATGGCGTCAGAACAAGGCGGCAAGCGAGCGAATCCCGATGAGCTTACTCAAGTAAGTGATTCGGGTGAACGAGCGCAGCCAACGCAGTTATGGCGTCATTGGCGAAGAGAGACAGTTTAGTTGCCGTTCTTCCCGCCTGTCAGGGGCGGGTTTTTTATTTAGATGAAGGCAAAAGCATCGCCGAAGAGACGGTCTTCACGCGCACCACGTTCGTTACAGAACAAGTCACGGGCAATTTTCGCCATCTCAAAACGACCAGCAATATAGATATCGTGCCCTGCCAGCGTACCATGATCCTGCAGTACCGCCGTCAGTACCGTACCACTGCGTCCACGCCAGCCTTCTTCCGGCTGCTCAACCACCGGCTCAATGCGCAGGTTAGGATGGGTTACGCTCAGCGCTTCCAGTTCAGACAGGTCATAGAGATGTTTCTCTTCACGGCCACCCCAGTAAATGGTGATATCACGGTCCGGGTTACGCGCCAGTGCGGTCAACAGAATAGAGCGCACATAAGAGAAGCCCGTCCCGCCCGCGATCAGGATCAGCGGACGGTCTTCGTCATCGCGTAGCCAAGCATCACCATGAGGAATGTCGACCACAATCTCACGCTCTTTAAGAATGCGGTCCATGACGGCCATCGCATACAGGTTAAGCTCTGACGCACCGATATGAAGCTCAATAAATTCCTGCTCCGCTGGCGTTGAGGCCATAGAGAAAGGACGCTTATCACGCTCATCCATCACTACCATTAAGTACTGACCAGCGCGGAAAGAGAATGCCGCTTCTGGCACTAAACGGACGCGATATACAGTATCGGTGATAGCATCTACCGAGGTCACTTTACAGCTTAAGGTTGTCATTCGCTCTCTCTGTCGGGAAGTCTATAGGGCTTAACGGTCAAGCTCAGGGTTTACCGTTATTCATTATGGCCAGTTCGTCCCAGATCGCGTCAATTCGCGCGGTCACAGCAGGATCTTTTTTGATCGGGCGACCCCATTCACGATCGGTTTCGCCAGGCCATTTATTGGTGGCATCCAGTCCCATTTTTGAGCCAAGACCGGAAACCGGCGAGGCAAAATCCAGATAATCTATCGGCGTGTTTTCGACTAACACCGTATCGCGCGCAGGATCCATGCGCGTGGTAATAGCCCAGATAACATCATTCCAGTCACGGGCGTTTACATCATCATCGCAGACAATAACAAACTTGGTATACATAAACTGGCGCAGGAAAGACCATACGCCCATCATCACGCGTTTCGCGTGACCTGCATATTGTTTCTTCATCGTGACCACGGCCAGGCGATACGAACAGCCTTCTGGCGGTAGATAGAAATCAACAATTTCCGGGAACTGCTTTTGCAGGATCGGCACAAACACTTCATTCAGCGCCACTCCCAGTACCGCAGGTTCGTCCGGTGGCCGTCCGGTATAGGTGGAGTGATAGATCGCATCTTCACGCTGTGTAATGTGCGTAACGGTAAACACCGGGAAGTTATCCACTTCGTTGTAATAGCCGGTGTGGTCGCCGTAAGGGCCTTCTGGCGCCATTTCGCCCTGCTCAATGTAACCTTCCAGCACAATTTCCGCACTGGCGGGCACTTCGAGATCGTTAGAAATGCACTTCACAACTTCGGTTTTGGTTCCGCGTAACAGGCCTGCAAACGCGTATTCAGAGAGTGTATCCGGTACGGGGGTCACCGCACCCAGAATGGTGGCTGGATCGGCACCTAACGCGACAGAAACAGGGAAACGTTCACCCGGATGTTCAGCACACCACTCCTGGAAATCCAGCGCGCCGCCACGATGCGACAGCCAGCGCATGATGAGTTTATTCTTGCCAATCAATTGCTGACGGTAAATACCGAGATTTTGCCGCTCTTTGTAAGGGCCACGCGTAACGGTCAGCCCCCAGGTGATCAGCGGAGCGGCATCTTCAGGCCAGCACTGCATGATCGGGATTTTGGTCAGATCGACCGCATCGCCTTCCAGTACTTTCTGCTGGCACGGTGCACCGCGCAGGCGTTTAGTTGGCATGTTCAATACTTGTTTAAACTGTGGCAGTTTGTCGAACAGATCGCGGAAGCCTTTCGGCGGCTCCGGCTCTTTCAGGAACGCCAGCAGTTTACCCACTTCACGCAGCGCCGTGACGTCTTCCTGCCCCATCCCCAATGCAACACGACGTGGAGTACCAAACAGGTTGCACAGCACCGGCATGGAGTACCCTTTCGGATTTTCAAACAGTAATGCGGGGCCACCTGCACGCAGGGTGCGGTCAGCAATTTCTGTCATTTCCAGATAAGGATCAACAGGAAGTGTAATGCGTTTGAGTTCGCCCTGCTTTTCCAGCAGCGTCAGGAAGTCGCGGAGATCGTGGTATTTCATGCAGTTAGTCATGGCCTCTCTGTAAGCGCTTCATTATACGGCGTAAGCCTGCTTGATGCTGTAATTTTGTTAAATTAGCGTGAACTTATGCGTTCTGTTCCATTTTCCCCCATTATAATCAACTTAGCGATCCCGCCAGGGTTTTGATATGCTTGCGCCCCGAACTAAGGGAAAGAGTGATTATGCAGGCCTGGTATTTACTTTATTGCAAACGCGGGCAACTTCAGCGCGCGCAGGAACATCTTGAACGTCAGTCTGTAAATTGCCTGACACCCGTGATCACGCTTGAAAAAATGCAGCGCGGGAAGCGCACAACCGTCAGTGAACCCTTATTCCCGAACTATCTTTTCGTGGAGTTCGACCCGGAAGTGATCCACACCACGACCATTAGCGCAACACGCGGTGTCAGCCACTTTGTTCGCTTTGGTACCAGCCCGGCAATGGTTCCGTCAACGGTGATCCATCAACTTTCGGTTTATCAACAACCCGAAGGTATCACCGACCCGGAAACCCCTTACTCAGGGGACTGTGTCGTCATCACGGAAGGTGCTTTCGAAGGGTTGCAGGCGATTTTCGCTGAACCGGACGGCGAAGCACGCTCCATGCTGTTGCTCAACCTGCTGAACAAACAAGTTCTGCAAAGCGTTAAAAACACCGACTTCCGCAAAGTTTAAAAATCTATCCCAAACAGGTGACGCACGTTGTCATCCGTCTGCGCGGAAAGCCAGTGGGGGTCTTCTCCGCGCCATTTCGCCACGCTCTCAATGATGTGCCCAAGATGTGCAGGTTCATTTCGCCGCGATGCCGGTTTGGGTTTCATGTCTCTCGGCAGCAGATAAGGCGCATCCGTTTCCAGGAGCAACCGCTCAGCCGGGATCACCGGTAACAACTCGCGAAGCTCAAGCCCGCGGCGCTCATCACAAACCCAGCCAGTGATCCCCAGAAAGAGACCGCGTTCCTGGCAATCCAGCGCCTCCTGTCGCGAACCGGTAAAGCAGTGCAACACCGCGCCAGGTAATTTATCCAGCCACGGGTTCAGAAGGGAAAGGAAACGCTCATGAGCATCGCGGCAGTGCATAAACACTGGCATTTCAAGCTCAGCAGCCAGTGCAAGCTGGGCCGTGAACGCTTTTTCCTGCTCTGCCGGTGTGGAAAAGTTACGGTTGAAATCGAGACCGCATTCGCCGATTGCCACAACTTCTGGCATCTTTGCCAGCCTGTACAGGGTGTCGCCACTTTCCGCGGTCCACTGGTTGCTGTCATGAGGATGCACACCTGCGGTAGACCAGCAGCGATCGTAGCGTTGTGCCAGCTGCTTCGCCTGCTCGCTTTCATGCAGGTTGGTCCCTGTCAGCAACAGCCCTTGCACTCCGGCAGCAAAAGCACGTGCAACAACCTCATCTCGATCTTTCGCAAACTGCGAGCTGGTCAGATTGAGTCCAATATCAAACATGCGAATCCCCATATAACAACCGCCCTGGCGGGCGGTTGGTTTTACTCTTCAGTGGTCTTGTCGGACGTATCATCTTCCTCATCCGACCGACGTCCTTTACCCACGTAGAAACGTGAGAAGAATACCCCGACCTCAAACAGGCAATACATCGGTATGGCCAGCAGCGTTTGCGAGAACACATCTGGCGGGGTCAGTAGCATACCGACCACGAAGGCCCCCACCAGAATATATGGACGCTTCTTACGCAGATCATCAGGGGTAGTCACCCCTACCCAGCAAAGCAACACAATGGCCACAGGCACTTCGAAAGCCACGCCAAAGGCCATAAACAGTGCCATTACAAAGCTGAGGTAGCTAGCGATATCCGTCGACACCTGAACCCCTTCCGGCGCGGTATGCGTCAGGAAGCCAAAGGCCAGCGGGAAGACAATGAAATAGGCAAACGCCATGCCGATATAGAACAGCAGCGAGCTGGATACCAGCAGCGGGATCACCAGCTTGCGTTCGTGTTTGTACAGTGCCGGCGCCACAAACGCCCACACCTGGTAAAGAATGATCGGCGCAGACGCAATCAACGATACCCAGAAAGTAAGCTTAATTGGGGTGAAAAACGGTGAGGCAACATCTGTTGCAATCATCGTTGCCCCTAGCGGCATCTGCTTAATCAACGGCGCAGAGACTACCTGATAGATGTCGTTGGCAAAGTAGACCAGGCACAAGAATATGAGGAAAACTGCAATAATGCAGTTTAACAGACGCTTACGCAGCTCTATAAGGTGCGTAATAAGCGGTTGAGTATCATCTACTGCCATGTTTACGCTTTATCACTCGACGATGGGGATGATTCGGAAACAGGCGCGACGGGCTTAACTTCAGCCGATTTTACCGATGGCTCTTCCGGCTGCGCCTGTTTTTTCGGTTCAGGTTCCTGCGGCGTTTGTTCAGGTGCTACAGCCTGATGCTCCGCGCTCGCTGGCGTAACGCCCTCTCGCTGCGCTTCGCTGTTTTTCACCACCGGATTATGGATGGTGTTCGCTTCATCGCTCGCTTTTTCAGGATCGTTGACGTTGTAAGAGCGCTTCATAGATTCCGCCGCTTCGCGCAGTTCATCCATTGAGGCTTTCAGTTCCGGCGTCAGGTTATCCATGCTCGCCTTCTCTACCTTTTTCAGGCTTTCCTGGAACTCCTGCAACTTAAGTTCCTGTGCCAGCTCATTCTGAACGGTCGATGCCAGCGATCTCAGCGCACGAACCCAGCCCGCAACAGTTTTCACCGCCACCGGCAGACGCTGTGGTCCCAAAACGATCAGGCCAATCACAAAGACCAGCAGCAACTCACTAAAACCAATGTCGAACACGACTTACACCTGCTCTTTATCGTGGCGTTTAGCGTCTTCCTTTTTGGTTTCGTCTTGCTTGTCGGAGATGGATTTAGCAGTAAAGTCAGCGTCCTGGCTGGTTTTATCCTGCTTGCTCTCATCATCGCTCATCGCTTTCTTGAAGCCTTTGATAGACGCGCCCAGATCGGAACCGATAGAACCGAGCTTTTTGGTGCCAAACAGCAGCACGACGATGACGGCAATAATGACTAATTGCCAGATACTGATACCACCCATACATGTTCCTCAGGGATAGATGATTAATTAGTCAGGCCGCATTATACGTATGCAACCCGTCGATAGCGACGCAAAATCAGCGCGTCTTTCTCCAGCCGGCGAGCCAGACAACCAACCCCCCAGCCATCAACCAGGCGGGCATCATCTGCCAGTCCGGACGGTTGATCAGAAGCAGCGTACCACTCAGCAGCAGCGTTGCTCCAATCCCAAAAAGATAGCGTGACTGACCCTGCCTAACACGGCTGGACTGAAGTTCGCGGGCGATTTTATCCATGCTGTGCTGAAGATTTTTGCTTTGACGCAAACTGTCGTAAACCAGTTCAGGAATTTCAGGCATTTTCTCGATCCAGAACGGGCCTTTCTCTTTCAGCGAACGCACCAGCGCCGGAATGCCAACTTGATCTTTAATCCAGGATTCAAGGAAAGGTTTCGCAGTCTTCCACAAGTCTAACTGAGGATAGAGCTGTCGGCCTACACCTTCAACGTAAAGTAATGTTTTCTGGAGTAAAACTAACTGCGGCTGTACTTCCATGTTAAAGCGGCGAGCCGTGTTAAACAGGTTTAAGAGCACGTGTCCAAAGGAGATTTCCGCCAGTGGCTTCTCAAAAATCGGTTCGCAGACGGTTCGAATGGCAAACTCAAACTCTTCGACGTTTGTATCTGGTGGCACCCATCCGGAATCGACGTGCAACTCTGCCACCTTACGGTAGTCGCGGTTGAAGAAAGCGATGAAATTCTCAGCAAGATAGCGTTTATCTTCTTTGTTCAACGACCCCACAATTCCACAGTCGATACCGATATACTTCGGATTCTCAGGATGTTCGTAGCTCACGAAGATATTGCCCGGGTGCATGTCCGCATGGAAGAAACTGTCGCGGAACACCTGGGTAAAGAAGACCTGTACACCACGTTCGGCCAGCAACTTCATGTTCGTTCCCTGTTTCTCCAGGGCCACCACATCCGAGACGGGAATACCGTAAATACGCTCCATCACCATCATATTCTGGCTACAGTAGTCAGAATAGACTTCGGGTACATAGAGCATCGGGCTGTTTTCAAAGTTGCGGCGCAGCTGAATGGCGTTTGCTGATTCGCGCAGCAGATTAAGCTCATCAATCAGCGTTTTTTCATATTCCCGCACCACTTCCATCGGGCGCAGACGACGCCCATCGGGCAGCAAACGGGGCACCCAACGGGCCAACCGGTAAATCAGCTTCATGTCCGCTTTGATGATCGGCAGGATGTCCGGTCGAATAACCTTAATGACAACTTCTTTACCGTTTTCTTTCAGACGTGCTGTGTGGACTTGTGCGATAGAGGCCGACGCCAGAGGCTGGATGTCGAAATCGTCAAACCAGGTTTCGACGGGAATGTTGCCCATCGCCTCTTCGATCTGCTTTTTCGCGCGTGCGCCGTCAAACGGTGCAACGCGATCCTGCAGCATCGCCAGCTCATCCGCAATCAGAGGCGGGAAGAGATCGCGGCGAGTCGAAAGCATCTGACCGAATTTAATCCAGACCGGACCGAGCTCCTGCAGCGCCAGACGCAGACGTTCACCCAGCGGCTGACCTTTATGGCGATTAGGCATCCAGAACAGCATCCGCCGCCAGATACGAAGCGGCAGCGTGATACGCATTTTAGGGATAAGCTCGTCGAGCCCGTAGCTCAAAAAGATGCGAATAATGAAATAGAGGCGCCGCATTTCACCAGGCGTCATTTGCCCTCCAGTTTTTCCAGCCGTTTGGTTAACGCATCAACCGCACGTTCAACAGCAGCGGTCTCTTCCGCAAACCACGCCACTTCCAGTGGTCCAGGGGCCATACGCCACTCTTCCGTCAGCACTTCCGCTGCATAGCGTTGTTGGCGTTGCAGGTTTTTACGCAAAAATGCCGCCCCACCATGAATAGCTTTTCCGATCCCTTCGGCGGCAATGTCACCAACAAAAGGTGCAAGCAGCTCTGCGGGGTCGAACTCGGCAAGGTCACTGAGCGCAACGAAATTCTGTACAACCTGAATGTCGCCTTCCACTTCCAGCTCACCGCTGCGGATCAGTGCAGTTAACTGCTGGCGGTCGCGTAGTTTTGGTAGCACGCTCATGTGCGTGATAACAGAGCAGTCGGCTTCCCCCTCCCACTCACCCAGAACGTCAAGCTGGCGTTCGCTGAAAACCAGCACCAGCGGCGTCGAAAACTCTTTTAAAACAATACGTAATACCTTCCCGTTAAGCCGCTGACGTGCAGCTTTCAGCGCTGGAGCGCGATACAGAAAGGCATTCAGTACATTCTCGATGCCAGCGGTGACCAGGGGTTTAAAGGGCACAAGACACCTCCACTCAGAATTTGTAACCGCGATGCAGCGCGACGACACCCGCCGTCAGGTTGAAATATTCAACGTTCTCAAATTCCGCATCCTGCATCATGGCTTTTAATGTGTCCTGATCCGGGTGCATGCGAATAGATTCAGCCAGATAACGGTAGCTTTCCGCGTCGTTTGCCACCAGCTCACCAATGCGAGGGAGCACGTGGAATGAATAAGCGTCGTAAGCTTTGCTCAGTGGTTCAATAATCGGTTTAGAGAACTCGAGCACCAGCAGGCGTCCACCCGGCTTCAGCACGCGGTACATAGAGCGCAGCGCTTTCTCTTTATCAGTGACGTTACGCAGACCGAAGGAGATGGTAATGCAGTCAAAAGTGTTGTCCGGGAATGGCAGCGCTTCGGCGTTCGCCTGCACATATTCCACATTCCCCACCACGCCGATGTTACGCAGCTTTTCGCGTCCCATTTTCAGCATTGAATCATTAATATCTGCCAGAACGACACGGCCGGTTTCGCCCACCAGACGAGAGAACTTCGCAGTTAAATCGCCCGTACCACCAGCTAAATCAAGCACCGTTTGTCCACGACGCACACCGCTGCAGTCGATGGTGAAGCGCTTCCACAAGCGATGAATACCGAATGACATCAAGTCATTCATCACATCGTACTTCGCCGCCACAGAGTGAAATACGTGGGCCACCATGTCAGCTTTCTGCGCTTTGGCAACAGTCTGAAAACCAAAGTGCGTCGTGTCTTGTGAATCGTCAACCATCTCAGAGCCTGCTTATCAGTAAAATGTTTGTGAAGTGTACCAGATTGGACGCGTTTGCCCTACGATTCAACCACCGCGAAACAAACGGGTTGGCTGCTCATCTGGCGATAATTCCGCTGCTAAATCGTTGTCTTCACTGTTTGTCATTTGTTCAGCACTGCCTTCACGCAGGCGGAACTCCTCGTCCTGCGACGTGGCCTGTTCAACCAGTTCCGGATTAATCTCGCGTTTTACTTCGACGCCCAGACTGCGGAATGCCTCAGCTTGTGCCAGTAAGTTGCCACGTCCGGAGGAGAGTTTTTTCATTGCCTGACGGTAGTTATCCTGCGCGCGGTCAAGGCTTTGCCCGACCGAGGACATATCGTCCACGAACAGACGCATTTTGTCGTACAGCTTGCTGGCTCGATCGGCAATCTGTTGCGCATTGCGGCTCTGGTGTTCATAGCGCCACAGGTTCGCAATGGTTCGCAAGGCCACCAGCAACGTGGTCGGGCTGACCAGCATAATGTTATTTTTCAGCGCTTCGGTGATCAGTTCAGGCTGCCTGTCGAGTGCCAGCAGGAAGGCCGGTTCAACCGGAATGAACATCAGCACGTAATCCAGTGAGCGCAGGCCCGGCAGTTGCTGGTAGTCTTTTCTGCCCAGCAGACGGATATGGTTACGCACGGAAGCAATATGCTCCTGCAATGCCGACTCTCGGGTGTAATCATCTTCCGCATTAAAGTAGCGCTCATATGCCACCAGCGTCATTTTGGCGTCGATGACGACGTCTTTGCCCTGAGGCAGACGCACAATCACATCGGGCTGCATGCGCGAGCGAGCATCATTTTCGATGCTGACCTGAGTCTCATACTCATAACCTTCACGCAGGCCTGAGGCCTCAAGCACGCGGGTCAGGACCACTTCCCCCCAGTTTCCCTGGGTTTTGTTATCCCCTTTCAGTGCGCGAGTCAGGTTAACCGCCTCCTGTGCCATCTGTGCATTCAGCTGCTGAAGATTGCGAATCTCATGCGCCAGCGTGTGCCGCTCGCGAGCCTCCTGACCAAAACTGTCCTGCACCTGACGACGAAAACCGTCCAGCTGTTCACGCAGGGGCGTCAGAAGGCTGTTCAGGCTCTGGCGATTCTGTTCATCAACGCGGCGGTTGCTGTGCTCGAAAATGCGGTTGGCGAGGTTTTCAAACTGTTCGCTGAGGCGTTGCTCGCTGTTGATCATCTGGCGGATTTTGTCTTCCGCATGCAGCTGGGTGGATTCAAGACGGGTGGTCACTTCGCGGAGATCGGCCTCCAGCGAGGTGTTGATATCCCGCAGGTTGCGTAGTTCGTTGTTGAGCAACTCGCACTCATCGCGCCAGTGCTCGCTCAGAGCAAGTTGCTGTTTTGCCGCGCTTAAATCGGCGACTATCTCTTCTCGCTCGGCCAGTTGGTCGGCCTTCTGCTGTGCATGCTGGTAGCTGGAAATGAGCCAGCCAATCCCTGAGCCCACCAGCGCAATCACCGCGTAAATAAGGATCGAGATATCCACAATGCCCCCTGCATCAACGTATTACCTGCACAAAATAGAATTGTGCTGTATAAACGTCCAGTTTGAAAGGGTTTTCCTGCGAGGCGCTACGCAAAAAATAAAGGCCGAACGTGTCGGCCTTTTATTGCATGCAGAAGAGAGGACTAGATCAGGCGACGCGCCGCTTCAACCACGATTTTCACAGCATGACTTTCAGTCTGCTTCATGGTTTCGGCATTCGGGATCTCCTGCTGCGTACGGTTGACGATAACGCCCGCCACCATACCGGCACGCAGACCCTGGCTTGCACACATGGTCAGCAGCGTCGCAGACTCCATTTCGTAGTTCATTACGCCCATAGACTGCCACTCTTCCATAGAGCCTTTGAAACGGCTCACCACGCGACCAGAGAAGGTGTCATAGCGCTCCTGGCCTGGGTAGAAAGTATCGGAAGAGGCAGTTACACCCACGTGCGTGGTTGCGCCCACAGATTTCGCCGCTTCAACCAGCGCAGTGGTACATTCGAAGTCTGCCACTGCCGGGAATTCCATTGGCGCGAAGTGCAGGCTTGCCCCGTCCAGACGAACAGATGCGGTGGTGACCAGCACGTCACCGACATTGATATGCGGCTGGATAGCGCCAGTAGTACCGATACGCAGGAAAGTACGAATGCCCAGTTGCGCCAGCTCTTCAACAGCAATGGAGGTCGACGGGCCACCGATACCGGTAGAACACACGATCACGGCTTTGCCATCCAGCTCTGCACGCCAGGTGGTGAATTCACGATGGGCTGCCAGCTTAACCGGCTTATCCATCAGCGCGGCGATCTTTTCCACACGCTCAGGATCACCCGGGACGATAGCGAGCGTAGCCCCTTGTAAATCGTTTTTGGTGAGGCCGAGATGAAAAACATCAGACTTAGACATAGGTGACTCCTCTGTGGGTCGGTTAGTCAGAAGAAGTAAAATGGTACTTTACAGAAGCAATACGCATAATTTCGTGATGCACTTCACCATGAATGAAAATGATTGCAGTAAATTTCCATAAAAAAGTGATTCACATCACATTAACAAGTTATATCGTGGTGTGCTGCACAAAAGATAGACCGTTTAAGGCACTGTGGGTTGTTAACCTGGTGTCTATATTTACCTTTGCGCTAACTCATTGGTACGGAGAATGCCATGACTGAAAAAACCGGTTTTGCACCTGCTGCAGCCCCGCATGCTTCAACCATCGTTTCAACGCCCGAAGAGGCCATAACGGCGGGTGAGACCTCCATCCCCTCGCAGGGGGATAATATGCCGGCTTACCACGCTCGGCCAAAATCAGCAGAGGGTCCTCTGCCCATCGTCATTGTGGTTCAGGAAATTTTTGGTGTTCACGAACATATCCGCGACCTCTGTCGCCGACTGGCGCTGGAAGGGTATCTGGCCGTTGCGCCAGAACTCTATTTCCGTCAGGGCGATCCGAACGACTACAGCGATATTCCAACATTGCTCAGCAACCTGGTCAGCAAAGTCCCTGACGCGCAGGTCATGGCCGATCTCGACCACGTTGCCAGTTGGGCAGCACGTAACGGCGGTGATGCGCATCGTCTGATGGTGACGGGTTTCTGCTGGGGAGGGCGTATCAGCTGGCTTTATGCCGCTCATAATCCACAACTCAAAGCCGCTGTGGCCTGGTATGGAAAACTGGTGGGCGCAAAAACGCTGAATTCGCCGAAATACCCGGTAGATATCGCCACTGAGCTAAATGCCCCAGTATTAGGGCTCTATGGCGGCCAGGACACCGGTATTTCGCTTGAATCAGTAGAGACAATGCGTCACGCACTCCGTGCGGCAAATGCGAAGGCGGAGATTGTGGTGTACCCGGATGCCGGGCACGCATTTATTGCCGATTATCGTCCGAGTTATCACGAGGAATCTGCAAAAGACGGATGGCAGAGAATGCTGGCGTGGTTCAGCCAGCACGGTGGTAAAAAAGGATAAAAGCAAAAAGCCCGGTGGCAGCAACGCCTTACCGGGCCTACGACTTATCACGCCTGACGCAAATTCTGCGCCGCCTGCACCATGTTCGCCAGTGCAGCGCGGGTCTCCGGCCAGCCGCGGGTTTTCAGTCCGCAGTCCGGGTTCACCCACAGGCGCTCAGCAGGAATGCGTTGAGCAGCTTTTTTCAGCAGCGCCTCAATCCACTCCACGCTCGGTACGTTAGGAGAGTGGATGTCGTACACACCCGGCCCGATTTCGTTCGGGTAGTCAAACTCCTCAAAAGACTCCAGCAGCTCCATGTCTGAACGCGACGTCTCGATGGTGATCACGTCAGCGTCCAGCGCGGCTATCGAATCCATGATGTCGTTAAATTCGCAGTAACACATGTGGGTGTGGATCTGGGTGTCGTCCTTCGCTACCGCGGCGTTGATGCGAAACGCCTCCACGCCCCATTTCAGGTAGGCATCCCAGTCGCTACGACGCAGCGGCAGACCTTCGCGCAGCGCCGGTTCGTCGATCTGAATAATGCCAATGCCTGCGGCTTCCAGATCCGCCACTTCATCACGCAGTGCCAGCGCGATCTGTTTAGCGATGGTTTCACGAGTCACGTCTTCACGCGGGAAGGACCAGCAGAGAATCGTTACCGGACCCGTGAGCATACCTTTCACCGGTTTATCTGTCAGAGACTGGGCATACTTCGCCCATTCAACGGTAATCGCTTCCGGACGGCTGACATCACCGATCACCACCGGCGGCTTCACGCAGCGAGAACCGTAACTCTGCACCCAGCCATTTTGGGTAAAGACGAAGCCGTCCAGATGCTCACCAAAGTATTCCACCATGTCGTTACGCTCGGCTTCACCGTGCACCAGCACATCCAGACCTAAACGTTCCTGCTCGATAATCGCCTGTTTAATGTGTTCAGCGATACCGGTGCGGTAATGATTCGCATCCAGATTGCCCTTTTTGAAGTCCAGACGCAGGCCGCGGATCTCGGTAGTCTGCGGGAAAGAACCGATCGTCGTGGTTGGCCACGCAGGCAGATTAAAGCGGGCACGCTGGGCTTCAGCTCGCACTTCATAGGCGCTCTGGCGCTGACTGTCCTGAGCCGTGATGGCTGCCAGACGTTTTTCGACTGCCGGGTTGTGTACGCGAGCCGAGTCACGGCGCGCCTGGATCGGTGCGCTCCATTCGGTAACCGCTGCCGTGTCTCCCGTGTTCAATGCATCACGCAGCAGCGTCAGCTCCTTACACTTCTGCAAGGCAAAGGCAAACCAGCTCTTCACTTCTGCGTCCAGACGGGTTTCAACGCTGAGATCAATTGGGCTGTGCAACAGTGAGCAAGACGATGCCACCCACAACTCACGTTTGCCGACGATGTCTTTAATCTGAGCGTATTTCTCTGTGAGATCGGCACGCCAGACGTTACGGCCATTAACCAGACCAGCCGAGAGCAGCCAGTCCGCAGGCAGACGTTTGTGCAGCTCCGCGACATCATCTTTGCCGTGTACAAAGTCAACGTGCAGACCCTGCACTGGCAGCGCGGTGATGGTCTTCAGGTTTGGCGTCACGCCTTCGAAATAGGTGGTCAGCAGCAACTTCACCTGTCCGGCAAGTGCGTCATACGCCGGTTTGAAGGCATCGAGCCATTCCTGCGGCAACTCGAGCACCAGAGCAGGTTCGTCGATTTGCACCCACTGGATACCGCGTTTGCCCAGCTCAATCAGCACCTGTTTGTAGACCGGAAGAATGTCGTTCAGCAGGCTGAGACGATCAAACTGCTCACCCTTCACTTTGCCAAGCCACAGGTACGTAACCGGCCCCAGCAGCACAGGCTTCACCTGGTGGCCCAGCGCCAGCGCTTCGTCCACTTCATCCAGTAATTGCGTCCAGGTCAGTTTGAACTGCTGACCTTTTACGAACTCCGGCACCATGTAGTGATAGTTGGTATTAAACCACTTGGTCATTTCAGCCGCTGCCGCTGGCTCACCTGTTGGCGCGCGACCACGGCCGATACGGAACAGGGTGTCGATATCTACCGATCCATCTTTGTTCTGATGACGAGCCGGCACATTGCCAAGCAGCAGGCTGGTCGTCAGAACATGGTCGTACCAGGCGAAATCGCCCACCGGCAGCAGGTCAATGCCCGCCTGCTTTTGCTGATCCCAGTGACGCGCACGCAGTTCGCGTCCAACGGCCAGCAGTTCTTCGCGGGTGGTACTACCCGCCCAGTAGCTTTCTTGTGCCTTTTTCAGCTCGCGACGCAGGCCAACGCGAGGGAAACCGAGAGTGTGATTGCGGATTGTCATGCCATGCCCCTTGTCAATTTTCAGTATTTAGACGTCCAGATGTTTACACATCCATAATTGGCAGTTACTGTATATTCCTCAAGCGCAAAATGTTCATGGCGAAGTGAAGGACTTTCATGATCGAGATAAAACACCTGAAAACGCTACAAGCGTTGCGGAACTGCGGTTCTCTTGCGGCGGCAGCAGCCACGCTGCACCAGACCCAGTCTGCCCTTTCTCACCAGTTCAGCGATCTGGAACAACGCCTCGGCTTTCGTCTTTTTGTGCGCAAGAGCCAGCCGCTACGCTTTACGCCGCAAGGTGAGATATTGCTGCAGCTGGCAAATCAGGTGCTGCCGCAAATTGCCAGCGCCCTGCAGTCCTGTAACGAGCCGCAACAGACGAAATTGCGCATCGCCATTGAATGTCATAGCTGCATTCAGTGGCTGACCCCCGCACTTGAGAATTTCCGCCAGAAGTGGCCGCAGGTGGAGATGGACTTTACATCCGGGGTGACGTTTGACCCGCAGCCCTCGCTCCAGCAGGGCGAGCTGGATCTGGTCATGACCTCTGATATTCTGCCGCGCAGCGGCCTGCACTACTCCCCAATGTTTGATTATGAAGTGCGTCTGGTGCTGGCACCGGATCATCCGCTGGCGGCCAAAACGCGCATCACACCGGAAGACCTGGCGACGGAAATGCTGCTGATTTACCCGGTTCAGCGCAGTCGTCTGGATATCTGGCGTCACTTCCTGCAACCGGCAGGCATTAGCCCGCAGTTGAAAAGCGTGGATAACACCCTGTTGTTGATTCAGATGGTGGCGGCCAGAATGGGTATCGCGGCACTGCCGCACTGGGTGGTAGAGAGTTTTGAACGCCAGGGCCTGGTGGTGACCAAAACCCTGGGCGAAGGACTGTGGAGCCGGCTGTACGCCGCCGTGCGCGATGGCGAGCAGCGCCAGCCGATTACGGAGGCGTTTATTCGCTCAACGCGGAACCACGCGTGCGACCATCTTCCGTTTGTGCGGAGCGCGGAGCGACCCAGCGGCGATGGACCCACAGTGAAGCCAGGATCACCGTTCCCCCAATAAGGAAACTCGGCCAGTGGGGTTGCTGCTGCCAGATTGCAAGGTTAACCAGCAGACCCGCGGGCACATGCACGTTGTTCATGATCCCCAGCGTACCGGCGTCGACCTGGGTCGCGCCGTAGTTCCACATGAAGTATCCCAGCCCTGAGGCCACCACGCCCAGCCAGACCAGAACGCTCCATTGCACCGTAGTGGTCGGCAGTTTTTGCGGGTTACCGAGCATGAACCACGCCGCTACCGCGACAATCGCGGCCCCCATATAGAACCAAGCGAACGCGTTATGCTGCGGCATCGGACGGGTTTCCATCAGACGTTTGTAGCCCACCATACCGATGGCGAAACTGATGTTGGCGAGCTGGACGAACATCAGTCCGGTCCAGAAGTGGTCGCTGACTTTGTCATAGCGAATAATCGCCGCCCCAATAACTGCCAGTGCCGCGCTCAGCAAGTATCCCCAGCGTAAACGGCGCTTGCTGAGCAGATCGTAAATCAATGTGATGTAGAGCGGCGTGAGTACGGTAAAAAGCAGAAACTCCGAAACAGACAGGTAGACGTAGGCCCGAAAGCTGAACAGATACATGATGCCGAGCTGCATCGCCCCCACCAGCATATACAGCACAATGGTTTTCAGCGATTGCCCGCGCGTACGCAGAAACGGCAGGAACACCAGCGCCGCCAACCCAACACGCATCAGCACCGAGAAATAACTGTCGACCGAACCAGCAAGATATTCGCCAATCAGGCTAAAGGAGAAGGCCCACAGGATAGTGGTGATAATGAGTAGCGCCACAATGCTTGTCTCTCTGAAAGAAGGACAGGCATTGTAGCGAACTCTTCAGTTGACAACTGAGCAATAATTGCCCGCTTGAAGATTATTCAAGGAACAGCTTGCGCAGATATTTTGGTACCGCGTTGTCGCCGTTGGTGCCGATGACTTCCAGCTCCGGGTGCAGATCTTTCAGACGCTGGTGAGCGTTCTCCATAATGCAGCCTTTGCCCGCCATAGAGAGCATTTCGGCGTCATTCATGCCATCACCAAAGGCGATACAGTCTTTCAGTTCAAAGCCCAGACGTTTCGCAACAGCTTCCAGCGCATGACCTTTCGACACGCCGCCCGCCATCACTTCCAGACAGGTCAGGGTCGAGAAACTCACGTTAACACGGTCGCCCCAGCGAGCGTTGATCGCCTGCTCCAGCGGCAGCAATTCTTCGTGGCTTTCGCAGGTGAAGAACACCTTGCTGATACCTTCAGGTTCAAGCAGGGCTGGCTCGTACAGGGTGTAGTTGAATACCGCTTCCTTGAAGAAACGCATTTCGTCAGGGCGGTGGCGGTTCATAAACCACTCATCATCACGATAGACATTAGTCACGATATCCGGGTTATTGTGCACCACGCCGAACAGATCGGCGGCGATATCGCGATCAAGGTTATGCGCGAAAATCAGGTTGCCGTCCGTATCGTGTACGCGCGCACCGTTAGAGGTGATCATGTACGATTTGATTTCCAGATTATCGCGGATCTGCCCCACGTCTACGTGGTGGCGGCCGGTGGCAAACACAAAGTTCACGCCACGGGCAGTCAGAAGCTTTAAGGTCTCTTTCGCGTAAGGCGACAGGGTGTGGTCGGGGGAAAGCAGCGTGCCATCTAAATCAGATGCAACAACCTGGTACATAGGGAAATTTAACCTCAATAAAAAAATCAGTTATGCCTGTTGAAAAATTCAACAATAGCGTTGAGCGCGACTGAGCGCATAGCGTCCTTTTCAAAAAGGATCTCATGGTACGCGCCGTTGATGACCAGCGGTTTTCCCCCTTCACAGGGGTGACCGGCGGCAGCGCGGAGTTCACAAAAACGATCGTGCATGCGGTTATCCACCACACGCTCTTCTTCAGCCTGAATCAGAAGTGTTGGCGTGTCATCATCACCCGCGCCAGCAAGCACCTGTTCCCCGGCAAGAATACCTTCCCGCACCCAATGATAGGTCGGACCGCCAACGCGCAGGCGTGGTTCATCGGCATAAAAACGCAGGTTACGACGATAACGCTGTCGGCTGTGGGTTAACACGTTCATTGCAAACGGCAATGCACGCCAGCGCCCCGTCCCGATGGCATAACCTTCACGAATGCGCTGATGGCCCTCAGCCCAATCGAGAATATGGCGCACCATCCAGTCAGGAAAACGCATGACGATGCCATACATTGGCGCGGTGAGCGCAATGGCATCGCACTGGTGCTCATAGCGCTGTAAAAATAGCGTAGAGATTGCCCCACCCATAGAGTGCGCCAGAATATAGCGCTTACGCCATGGACCAGGTTCAACTTCCTGCTGCCAGAACGCGGCAAGATCGTCGACATAATCGCTGAAATTATCCACATGACCGCGGTGCGTGTCCGATAACAGACGACCAGAAAGCCCCTGCCCACGATGGTCGATAATCAACACATCAAAGCCAAGATGGACAAGATCATAAGCCAGCTCGGCGTATTTGATGTAGCTCTCAATGCGCCCAGGGCAGACGACGATCACCCGATCGTTCTTCACATTGCGGAAACGCACGAAGCGTACCGGAATATCACCGACGCCCGTAAACTCATCTTCCTCACGCTGCCGCCAGAAATCGGTCAGCGGCCCCATAGAGAAAGCAGCAAATGCGTTTTCTCGTGTTTCCCAGTCCTTTTTCTGCTGAAACATCGGGTTTCCACTCACGTAAGCCAAGGAATATCGTTTTTTCGTAACAGGTCACAAAATGACTCAACAATAGCGTATTGTGGCATAAAAATAGACGGTTCGGGAGCTTCAAATGACCTTCGAGTGGTGGTTCGCCTACCTGCTGACATCCATTATCCTCAGCCTTTCACCGGGCTCAGGTGCTATTAACACAATGACCACCTCCATCAACCACGGCTATCGCGGTGCGGCGGCGTCGATTGCCGGTTTGCAGACCGGGCTGGGCATTCATATTGTGCTGGTCGGGATTGGTCTGGGGACGCTGTTCTCCCGCTCTGTGCTGGCGTTCGAAGTACTGAAATGGGCCGGTGCAGCGTACCTGATTTGGCTGGGTATTCAGCAGTGGCGCGCGGCAGGTTCGATTAATCTCAACACGCTTGCCCAGTCGCAAACCCGTGGTCGTCTGTTCAAACGCGCAGTATTTGTAAACCTGACCAACCCGAAAAGCATTGTTTTCCTGGCTGCCCTGTTCCCGCAGTTTATCGCTCCACATCAACCACAGGTGATGCAGTATGTGGTGCTGGGCGCGACCACCATTATCGTCGATATCATCGTGATGATTGGTTATGCGACGCTGGCACAGCGAATTGCGGCGTGGATTAAAGGGCCTAAACAGATGAAGGCCCTGAATAAAGTGTTTGGTTCGCTGTTTATGCTGGTGGGCGCGCTGCTTGCATCAGCGCGTCACGCTTAGCGAGAAATGATGAGATGAATACCAAAGCCGGCGAACAGCGCGCCGGCAAAGCCGTCGATCCACTTCGCGATGCGCTGATAGCCACGGCGCATCGCCGGTAAGGCAAACAGGCTTGCAACGATGGTGAACCACGCAAACGTCTCAACGACGATCAGCAGGAAAATACCCCAACGCGCACCCGCGCCAACACTATCTCCCACGAACAAAGAGAACACGGAGCCGAAATAGATAATCGCTTTTGGGTTCGCCAGATTGGTCAGCAGACCCTTCACAAAGCTGCGGCCGCCCGTTGCCAGCTCCACCTTTGGCTCTTCCGGTTTTTTCTCTTCTTTCTTCAGCGCCCCGCGCAACATCTGGTAGCCCATCCAGCACAGATACAAGCCACCGCCGACCATAATGATGTTATGCAGCCAGGCCATCTTTGCCAGGATCAGGTTCAGACCGAGCAGTGCAACCGCCGCCCAGACCATCACGCCCATGGTGATACCCAGTACCCCCATCATCGCCTCTTTGCGGGAGCGGCTGACGGCCGTTTGTGATACGAAGAAAAAGTCAGGACCCGGGCTCATCAGCGCAACGATGTGCACTAACGCCACGGTGAGAAATAGCATTAACATAATTCGCTCGCGGGGAAATAATTCATTGAGTCATCATCCTGGCACTTTTTCGCCCGGCTGACTACTCCTCATCATCACCGTCGGCGTGGGAGCGGATGAGCGCCATAAACTCTTTGCCAAAACGTTCGAGCTTACGCGTGCCGACACCGTTGACGCTGAGCATTTCGCTGGCGCTCAGCGGCATCTGTTCGGCCATCTCAATCAGCGTCGCGTCGTTGAAGACGACATAAGGCGGGATATTCTCTTCATCGGCAATGGCTTTTCGCAGCTTGCGCAGTTTGGCGAATAGCTTGCGATCGTAGTTGCCGCCGTAGGATTTCTGCATCACGCGTGGCTTGAGAGCAACTACGCGCGGCACGGCGAGTTTCAGTTCAACGTCACCGCGCAGCACCGGACGCGCGGCTTCGGTAAGCTGCAGTGCGGAGTGCTGGGCGATATTCTGTGTGGCAAAGCCAAGGTGAATTAGCTGACGAATAATACTGACCCAGTGCTCGTGGCTCTGGTCTTTGCCAATACCGTACACTGGCAACTTGTCGTGGCCCATGTCGCGAATACGCTGGTTATTGGCACCGCGCAGCACTTCCACCACGTAGCCCATGCCGAAGCGTTGATTGACACGGTAAATGGTCGAGAGCGCCTTACGTGCATCCATCAGACCATCGTACTGTTTAGGGGGATCAAGACAGATATCGCAGTTACCGCACGACTCCTGACGCCCTTCACCAAAATAGTTGAGCAACACCAGACGACGACAGGTTTGCGCTTCCGCAAAGGCCCCCATCGCATTGAGCTTGTGGCGCTCAATATCCTGCAACTGTCCCTGCGGTTTCTCTTCCAGACAACGGCGCAGCCATGCCATATCGGCCGGATCGTAAAACAGCATTGCTTCCGCAGGCAGGCCGTCACGCCCGGCGCGGCCGGTTTCCTGGTAGTAAGATTCGATATTGCGCGGGATGTCGAAGTGCACAACAAAGCGCACGTTGGGTTTATTAATCCCCATCCCAAATGCCACCGTCGCGACCACAATTTGCAGGTCATCACGCTGGAATTTCTCCTGCACGTCGGCGCGGATGTGGTTTTCTAACCCGGCATGATAAGCCGCAGCGCTAAAGCCGCGGTTTTGCAGACGCGCGGCGGTGTCTTCCACTTTTGCGCGGCTGTTGCAGTAAATAATGCCTGACTTGCCGCGCTGCTCCTGCACATAGCGCAAGAGCTGATCCAGCGGTTTGAATTTTTCCATCAGCATGTAGCGGATGTTCGGGCGATCGAAACTGCTGACCTGAATCAACGGGTCGTTCAGCCCCAGCAGACGAACAATATCCAGCCGCGTGGTGTCATCCGCCGTGGCGGTAAGCGCCATAAACGGCAGTTCTGGGAAGCGCTGACGGAGCTGGCCGAGGGCCGCGTATTCCGGGCGGAAATCGTGTCCCCACTGGGAAATACAGTGCGCTTCATCTACCGCCAGCAGGACCGGATTCCAGTGCGCGAGATGGTCAAGGAAGTTATCCAGCATCAGGCGTTCCGGCGCGATATACAGCAGGCGGATCTGCCCGGTGCGGCAACCTGCCATCACCTCTTGCTGCTGCTCGCGGGTCTGTGTGGAGTTAAGACAGGCCGCCGCCACGCCGTTGGCAAGCAGTTGGTCAACCTGGTCTTTCATCAAAGAAATAAGAGGCGATACCACGACCGTCAGGCCGTTAAGCACCAGCGCGGGTACCTGATAACAAAGTGATTTACCGCCACCGGTCGGCATCACCACCAGGCAATCACGGCCTTCCAGCACGGTTTCAATGATGGTTTCCTGGCCAGGGCGGAATTGCTGGTAGCCAAAGGTTTCATGCAAAACCTGTTTAGCCAGCGACTCCTGATTCAATACTTCCGCCTGCGCCACATTAACCCCATATGCCAGAAATGAAACAGGCGCTATTTTCAGCGCCTGAGAGAGAAACTTCAACGTTTAACGCAAAAACATTCGAGCAGTCTAGAAAATATCGTTCAGCATCACGCCCACACCCACGCGGGTCTGGTTGAAGTTATAATCGATGAGCGACTCGCCGTAACCGCTGTAGACCTGCGTATAAATACGCACATGTTTGGTCATCGGGTAGCTTAAGCCCAATTCTGCGCCGCCGTAGCCGGTATTCCAGTTGTACTGGCCTTTGGCACTCAGCACCGCATCACCCAGTTGATAACCAATCTTGAGCTGATAGTAGCCCATATATTTGGTGATATCCGGGTTATCATCGGTGGCACCCACCACATACCACGGTTTCACTTCCACCATGAAATTACCGTTCTGCGCCATCAGGCGGGTATAGACTCGGTTCCAGCTACGTGACGTTGGATCGGAACGACCGTTTGAATCGTGGTTGAAACCTACCTCGACGTCACGCAACGTCCAGCCGGCGAACTCGTAATCCGTTGCAAAACCAAGGAACAGCTGCGGCTCATAGTTAGTTTCACGGAACGGCGATGACTCCCCGCTGTTAGATAACTGCCACCAGGATTTCTGCGTATAAGACGCGCCGAATACCGAGTTTGGCCCCAGAATGCCGCGCCAGAATGGGAATGCAAGGCTGAGCTGATACTTCACTTCATCTTTACGCGCATTATCAGCCCAGTTATAGGAGCTTATTGCCTCTTTATTGAGATCGCTGGTCTGAGTGTAAATCACGTAGTTGGTGTCATAAGGATAGAGCGTGAACGGATTGTCATGCTCCTGAAGAAGGTTCGCGATAATGCTGCCGTGAACGGCAGGTTGGTCATGCACCTCTTTAATCGTCGCTTCCTGCGCAATTGCTGTGAAGGGCAGCGCAACCGCTGCCAGTAACCAGACCAGATACGTCCGCATCGGTGGTGATCTCCTGCAAAGTATTAAATGATTTAAATTGTTATATGGCGCACATTCTACAGACTTCTGCCGCAACTTCTGCATCATCGTTTCTGAAAGTGGAATTCTTGCTTGCTCAGGCATAAAATCAACATTTCATTAACAATAAGGATGTGATGTCTCATGTCAGCCATGCTTACCGCCGAAGAAGTATTAAAACTCGTGGGCGAGATTTTTGTTTACCATATGCCGTTTAACCGTGCGCTGGGGCTGGAGCTGGAGCGTTACGAGAAAGACTTTGCCCAGCTGAGTTTCAACAACCAGCCGATGATGGTGGGTAACTGGGCACAAAGTATTTTGCACGGCGGGGTGATTGCCTCCGCGCTGGACGTGGCGGCAGGCCTGGTCTGCGTGGGCAGTACGCTGACGCGTCATGACACCATCAATGAAGATGAACTGCGCCAGCGCCTGTCGCGCATGGGCACTATTGATTTACGTGTCGACTATCTTCGTCCCGGGCGCGGAAATCGCTTTACCTGCACCAGCAGCCTGCTGCGCGCGGGGAATAAAGTGGCTGTTGCGCGTGTTGAATTACACAACGAAGAACAGGTTTATATCGCCAGCGCAACCGCCACTTATATGGTGGGTTGAGGCGACAAAATCGGGTAAAATTACTTCACTTTTTTGTAACGGATTTTCCCGATGGATGCTAAACAGACGCGGCAGGGCGTTTTACTCGCCCTTGCCGCTTATTTTATTTGGGGTATCGCACCCGCCTACTTTAAGTTTATCGCTTACGTACCGGCCGATGAGATCCTCACTCACCGCGTCATCTGGTCGTTCTTCTTTATGATCGCGCTGATGAGCCTCAGCCGTCAGTGGTCGGGCGTCAAAACGCTGCTGCAAACCCCGAAGAAAATTTTCCTGCTGGCGCTCTCTGCGGTACTGATTGGGGGTAACTGGCTGCTGTTTATCTGGGCCGTGAATAACCACCATATGCTTGAAGCGAGCCTCGGTTACTTTATTAACCCATTGGTGAACATTGTACTGGGGATGATTTTCCTCGGTGAACGCTTCCGACGTATGCAGTGGCTGGCGGTGATCCTTGCATTCTGCGGCGTACTGGTGCAGCTGTGGACCTTCGGTTCACTACCGATCATCGCGCTGGGGCTGGCGTTCAGCTTTGCGTTCTACGGCCTGGTGCGTAAGAAAATCGCGGTGGAAGCACAAACCGGGATGCTGTTTGAAACCCTGTGGCTGCTGCCGGTCGCGGCAATTTACCTGTTTGGTATCGCCGACAGCGCCACCAGCCACATGGGCAGCAACCCATGGTCGTTGAACCTGATGCTGATGGCAGCAGGTGTGGTCACCACCATTCCATTGCTGTGCTTTACCGGAGCGGCAACGCGCCTGCGTCTCTCCACGCTGGGCTTCTTCCAGTATATTGGCCCGACGCTGATGTTCCTGCTGGCAGTGGTGTTTTACGGCGAAGTGCCGGGGGCGGATAAGATGGTGACGTTCGCCTTTATCTGGGTGGCGCTGGCGATTTTCGTTGCCGATGCCATTTATACCCAGCACAGGACCCGCAGAGGAATGTAGGTGTTTTGTAGGGCGGGTAAGCGCAGCGCCACCCGCCAGATTTTTACAGCCAGTTCCGGCGTTTGAAATAGAGATACGGTGCCAGCCCGGCCAGGATCATAAAGATAATCGCGCCAGGGTAGCCAAAGCTCCACTTCAGCTCCGGCATAAACTCAAAGTTCATCCCGTAGCTCGACGCCACCAGCGTCGGTGGCAGGAACACCACAGATACCACCGAGAAGATCTTGATGATACGGTTCTGCTCGATGTTGATAAAGCCCATCGCTGCCTGCATCAGGAAGTTCACCTTCTGGAACAGGGATTCGTTGTGCGGCAGCAGGGATTCGATATCTCGTAAAATCTCACGCGCCTGTTCCAGCTGACCACCCGGCAGACGTGCTTTGCGCACCAGGAAGTTCAGCGCACGTTGGGTATCCATCAGACACAAACGTACCTTCCAGCCGATATCTTCCAGCTCCGCCAGCGTGGAGAGTGCTTCGTCGTACTCATCACCCTGATGGCCTTCCATGATGACGCGGCTCAGCTTTTCCAGATCGCTGTAGATGTTTTCAATCTCATCCGCCAGCTGTTCAATTTTGGTTTCGAACAGGTCAAGCAGCAGCTCATAGGCGTTGCCGTCCACCATCGCCTGGCTACGGGCGCGCATGCGATAGAGACGAAACGCAGGCAGTTCGCGTTCGCGCAGCGTAAACAAGCGACCATCGCGGATGGTAAATGCCACGGTGGAGTTGCCCGCGTGGTCTTCGGCGTCTTCAAAGAAGAAGAAGGAGTGGATGTGCAGGCCGTCTTCATCTTCAAAAAAACGCGCAGATGCTTCGATATCTTCCAGTTCCGGGCGAGTCGCCAGGCTTTGTCCCAGCTCAGATTGTACGCGAAGGCGTTCATCGTCGTCCGGCTCGACCAGATCCACCCATACGGCATCAATGAGGGGCTGTGACTCTTCGGCTTCAAGCCGAGTCAGTCGGTTATTTTCGAGTTGAAATGCGCTCAACATGACCGGGACTCCCAATGCAAAAAATATCGGACAGTTCGGTGGGCACACAGAAACAAATTGGGTTTCAGACCATTAAACAGCCTGACTCAGCGCGACGGGAATAATGCAAGTCGCTGACAACCACTAAGGCCATCAGCAAGAGGAGATAGCCTTAGGAGTTGTTCCTGGATGACAGGGAATTGAGCCAGTATCTACTGGGTGTGTCCAAGGCGAATGTCCTCTTAGCGTAATCGTGCGCGCATGTTACGCCAGCAATAACTGTGGCGTCAACACGCAACGGGACGCTGAAGGGCATTAATTGACCTTCAATGTATAAGGCTAGCAGATTATTACAAAAAAATTATATTTTTCTGAATGTTAGACTGTTTCCAGCTTCGCATAGGCCGCCACCAGCCATTTGATCCCCTGCCCCTGGAACGCTACCTGCAGGCGGCTATGCTCGCCGCTGCCTTCCAGATTCACAATGGTACCTTCGCCAAACTTCGAATGGCGCACGCGCTGGCCCAGCTTGTAACCGGTGTCGGTTTCCGCAATCGGCGAGCCCATGCGCTGATGGCTGACCGGACGGCTGATGCTCGCTCGCAGACGCACCTCTTCTACGCACTCTTCCGGCAGCTCGCCGATGAAGCGCGACGGACGGTGATAAACCTCTTTACCGTACAGACGGCGTGTTTCGGCGTAGGTTAGCGTCAGCTTTTGCATCGCGCGCGTCACGCCCACGTAGGCCAGACGACGTTCCTCTTCCAGACGGCCGCCTTCATCCAGCGACATCTGGCTCGGGAACATCCCCTCTTCCATACCGACGATAAAGACCTGCGGGAATTCCAGACCTTTGGCGGAGTGCAGGGTCATCAGTTGAACGGCATCCTGCCAGGTATCCGCCTGCCCTTCCCCCGCCTCCAGCGCGGCGTGGGAGAGGAATGCCTGTAGCGGCATCAGGTCTTCGTCTTCTTCGTTGTAGCTGAACTGGCGCGTTGCCGTGACCAGTTCCTCTAAGTTCTCAATACGGGTCTGGCCCTTCTCGCCTTTTTCTTGCTCATACATCGTGCGCAGGCCGGAGTCTTTAATGACCCGGTCGGTCTGCACGTGCAGCGGCATATCGGCGGTTTCCTGCGCCAGAGCATCAATCAGTTCGAGGAAACGCTGCAACGCGCTGGCAGCACGTCCGGCGAGCGCTTTTTCCTGCAGCAGCTCGCGGCACGCCTGCCACAGCGTTAGCTGACGATCGCGCGATGCCTGACGTACGACGTCCAGCGTACGGTCACCGATACCACGGGTTGGCGTATTCACCACACGCTCAAAGGCCGCGTCGTCGTTACGGTTCGCGATCAGGCGCAGATACGAGAGCGCATCTTTGATTTCCTGGCGTTCGAAGAAACGCATACCGCCGTAAATACGGTACGGCATGCCCACCTGCAGCAGCGCCTCTTCCAGCACGCGCGACTGGGCGTTGCTGCGGTAGAGAATGGCGCACTGTTCCAGCGCGCCGCCATTGTCCTGCCAGGTTTTGATGCGGTTCACCACGAAGCGCGCTTCGTCGAGTTCATTGAATGCGCAGTAAATTGAAATCGGTTCGCCATCGACGCCATCGGTCCACAGCTTTTTACCCAGACGCCCGTTGTTATTTTCAATCAGGGCGTTGGCCGCGCTCAGGATGTTGCTGGTTGAGCGGTAGTTCTGTTCCAGACGGATAGTCTGTGCACCGGGGAAATCGTTGAGGAAGCGCTGGATGTTCTCCACTTGCGCCCCACGCCAGCCATAGATGGACTGGTCGTCATCGCCAACGATCATCACCTTACCGGTATCACCCGCCAGCAGGCGAATCCACGCGTACTGGATGTTGTTGGTATCCTGGAATTCGTCCACCAGGATATTGGTAAAGCGTTCGCGGTAGTGCTGCAGGATGTGCGGTTTGTTAAGCCATAGTTCGTGAGCGCGCAGCAGCAGCTCGGCGAAGTCCACCAGACCGGCGCGATCGCACGCTTCCTGATAAGCCTTGTAGACGTTCTGCCAGGTCTGCTCAACCGGGTTACCGAAGCTCTGAATATGGTGCGGGCGCAAACCTTCGTCTTTCTGACCGTTGATGTACCACATCGCCTGACGCGGCGGCCACTGCTTCTCGTCGAGGTTCATCGCCTTGATCAGGCGCTTCAGCAAACGGAGCTGATCTTCGCTGTCGAGGATCTGGAAATCCTGCGGCAGGTTGGCATCCATATGGTGCGCGCGCAGCAGACGGTGCGCCAGGCCGTGGAAAGTCCCCACCCACATGCCGCCCTGGCTGGTACCCATCAGCTGCGCGATACGGTGGCGCATCTCCGCCGCCGCCTTGTTGGTAAACGTGACCGCCATGATGGAGTATGGCGAACAGTTCTCCACGCTCTGTAACCAGGCGATACGGTGAACCAGCACGCGCGTCTTACCACTGCCCGCCCCAGCCAGCACCAGCAGGTTAGTACGCGAGGCCGCTACGGCTTCACGCTGTTTGTCATTAAGGCTGTCGAGCAGGTAAGAAACGTCCATTGGCACCGTCACGTCGTGTCGGGCAGGCGAATATTTCTACTCGCCAAAACCCTGTTAATTTATACAGAACAATTGATGATTATATCAGCGTCGTGAGGGATGCCAACCGCGAAATTTCCACGTGCGGCAGAAGACGGCTATCGGAGGCGATCATCAGGTCAGCGTTTTCCGGTTTGATCCAGCAGGCCTGCATGCCGCAGCGGATTGCACCGGCCACGTCTGTGGTCAGGTCATCGCCTACGTGCAGAATTTCACCCAGCGACAGATTCAGTTTTTCTGCCGCCAGATGATACATATCGCTGAATGGTTTGGAGCGCCCATGCGGGCCGGCACGCAGCACAAATTTGAAGTAATCGCCAAGGCCAAACAGCTCCGGCTGGGCATTACCATTGGTGATCGCCACCAACGGCCATTTTTCGGCCAGAGCAGCCAGCGTGTCGTGGGTTTCCTGTGGCACGTCAATACGGCTACGCCATTTGGCAAAGTTTTCCATCGACGCTTCAGCGCCAATGGCGGCATCACGCGCACTCATGCCGACGTTGAGCATGGCTTGCTCTACCGCACGGCGACGCCATTCGGTCACGTCGTGGTAAATGTCGGGTTCGGTCTCCCGCAGGGATTGACGCAGCTTCTGGAAATCCTTGTTCTGCATCGCCTTCAACGCCGGATGGTAGTTCTGCACAAACGCCAGCGACTCCTGCTCAGTACGCAGAATTACCTCGCGGTTGTCATAAAGGGTGTCATCAAGGTCAAAGGTCAGAGCTGAGATCTGCCCGAGTGGGCGGTAAAAACGCATTATTTCCCCCGTTTGGCGCGTGGATGCGCCGCGTCATACACCGAGGCAAGGTGTTGGAAGTCTAAGTGGGTATAGATCTGAGTGGTCGACAAATTCGCATGGCCGAGCAATTCCTGCACGCCCCGCAGATCACCGCTCGATTCAAGCATATGTGTCGCGAATGAATGGCGCAGCTTGTGCGGGTGAACATGGCTGTTCAGCCCCTGCTTGATGCCCCACTCCGCAAAGCGCTTCTGCACGTTACGCGCTGAGATCCGCTTACCGAGTTTCGACAGGAACAGCGCATCTTCTTCCGCGCCAAACAGCCCACGCAGATCCAGCCAGTGCTCAATCCAGGAGACCGCATTGCGGCCAATCGGCAGACGGCGCTCTTTGCTGCCCTTACCCATCACCCACACTTCGCCGGTGTCCAGGTCGAGATGTTTTAAATCAAGATTGACCAGCTCAGATAGACGCAGACCGGCACCGTACATCACCTCCAGCATTGCGCGGTCACGCACAGCCAGCGGATCGTTAAGGTCGATATCCAGCAGGCGATTCACATCGTCAACGTCGATATTTTTAGGTAAATGGCGCGGTGCTTTTGGTGTGGCAATCCCTTTTGCCGGGTTGGCTTTTAACCCACCCTGGCTGACCAGCCAGTCGAAGAAACTGCGTAATGCAGAGAGCCTGAGAGCCAGACTCGCCGGGCCGAGTCCCTTGCGGCGACTACGTACCACAAAGGCTCGCACGGTTGCAGCGTCACATTGTTGCCAGCTTTTCAGGCCGATCTCTTCGGCAATCTGCATGATGGCATCAAGCTGACGCTGATAGTTCAGTAGCGTAATCGGGCTAAGCTGACGCTCCACACCCAGATAGCGCAGAAAGCGCGTGACGTCAGTGGTGAGCAGTCCGTCCGTCATACGCGCTCAATCCAGCGCTCCAGCAGCTCAGGCAGCATCAGAGCGATCTCTTGTAACAGGTGCGTAGCTTGCCCCTGCTCATAATGATGCGCATCGCGGCTGGTAAATAACATCACGCCCAAATCACCATCGCGCCCCATCAGCGACATCGCCACCGAGCCAATCGCTTTGGCTTCCGGTAATACCACCAGCAACTCAGGTCCGTTTAGCGGCCCCAGGTAGTGGTGCGCGTGGCCCAGACGCTGAATACGCAGTGGTTCGAACGCCTGACGGCTGAGAGCCAGATGAGTAAAACCGGACGGCGCGCCAATGCGCCAGCGGTCAGGGAAAAGACGAATCGTTGCGCCCGCCAGCCCAAGCTCGCGCGCCCAGCGGTGGAAGCGACTCAGGAACTCTTCAAGGCTGTGCGCCGACGCCAGACGCGCCTGCAGATGCAGCAGACGATAGAACAGGCTTTCGTTGGTGCTGGCCTGTTCCATCAGCAGCGTCATGTTCTCTTCGAGCTGATTGATGTGGTTGCGCGAGCGTGCCATGTGCCATTCGACCAACGACACAGTCTCACGAACCGGATGCGGCACGCGCATCTGTTCGACGACGCGTGCATTGCGAATAAAAAACTCAGGATTGCGCAGCAGATAATCAACAACAGCTCTGTCGTCCAGTTCCGTCGCTGTTTCCTGCAGTTCTTCCCCTGGTTGTTTCATAGATGGATAAACCCGTCATAGACATGTGCCGCCGGGCCAGTCATATACAGTGGATGACCCGGTCCTTTCCAGGCGATATCAAGCCGACCACCTGGTAACTCCACGCGAACTTCTTCTGCCAGTAACCCTTGCGAGATGCCGACGGCCACAGCAGCACAGGCACCGCTTCCGCAGGCCTGAGTTTCGCCCGCGCCGCGCTCGTAAACCCGCAGACGGATGTGCTCACGCTTCACCACCTGCATAAAACCAATGTTCGCGCGCTCCGGAAAACGCTCGTGGCTTTCCAGCACCGGGCCGAGCGTTTCGACGGCGGCGGTTTCCACATCATCAACCTGAATCACGCAGTGTGGGTTACCCATCGAGACGACGCCGCACAATACTGTCTGCTCGGCCGCACGCATAATATAGGTCTTTTCCGCTTTGTTTGCGCGGAACGGTACTGCCGAAGGCTCGAAGTTAGGTTCACCCATGTTAACGCGAACCAGTTCGTCATCAGTCACGCTGAGCACCATGCGACCATTGGCGGTGCTGACGCGGATATCACGTTTGTTGGTTAGCCCTTTCAGGCGAACAAAGCGGGCAAAACAGCGCGCGCCATTGCCGCACTGGTTAACCTCGCTGCCGTCCGCGTTAAAAATACGGTAGTGAAAATCGAGGTCGGGATCGTACGGCGGCTCAACAACCAGCAGCTGATCGAACCCCACGCCCAGATGTCGATCCGCCAGGCGGCGGATCAGTTCCGGGGAGAAAAACACATTCTGCGTTACCGCGTCGACGACCATAAAATCGTTGCCAAGGCCATGCATTTTAGAGAACTGCATCATTTGCTCCATTGCGCGGGTACAGAACGTTGTCGTCAGAGATTAACCTGAGTCGGGCCACCGTTGTCGCCACGATCGTTAGTATCTGGCGTAGAAGACTCAATGCCGCTTTGCACAGGTTTCGTCGGCGGCGGTGCGGTTTTATCCGCTGGCGGGAAATACAGTGGTCCTTTCAGTCCACAGCCAGTCAGGCTAAACAGCGTGATGAGAACGGCAAGCGTTCGAAAAGCGTTTTTCATTATAAAATTGCCCGTAAGTTCAAATCTGGTTCTATCATCGCAGGAGAAGACACAAAAGCAAGAGTTTGCCGCTTTCCTGCAACGGGAATTATTTAGCGTTATACTGCCGCCATCACGAAAAACAGGAACAAAACTATGAACGACAGTGAATTCCATCGCCTTGCCGACAACCTGTGGATGACCATCGAAGAACGTCTTGACGACTGGGACGGCGACAGCGATATCGATTGTGAAATCAACGGCGGTATCCTGACCCTGAGCTTCGAAAACGGCAGCAAAATTATTATTAACCGTCAGGAGCCGCTTCACCAGGTATGGCTGGCAGCCAAACAGGGCGGCTACCATTTCGACCTGAAAGACGGTGAATGGGTTTGCGACCGTAGCGGCGTCACGTTCTGGGATCTGCTGGAGCAGGCGGCGACCGCGCAGGCGGGTGAAGTCGTGAGTTTCAGGTAGTTTTGTTGCCCGGTGGCGCTTACGCTTACCGGGCGAAAAGACTCAGGAGAAATACTGCTGCAACAGCGGCGTAGTGTCCTGATTTGCAGGCACAGCAGGCGTGACGGCCTGGGTCCGGAACGGGATCACCTGCACGCGGCCATCAACGTTCACAATCTGGTAGAACTGCGGCAGGTTGAAGTTGATAAAGCTTGAGCCGTAGGTGAAGCGGTCGTGTGAAGAGGAATAGAAGCGGCTGACGTCGCGCACCAGCTCCTCTTTACTGCCTTCACAATGGTGGTAGACCTCAGCACGGTTGGTCTCATCCAGAATGTAGATGTTGAAACCGGCATCGTCGCCCGACTCTTCAAAGAAGAACTGAATAATCCCTTCGCTGGCAAAACCATCCACCACCTGCGGCAGTTTGACGTGGTTGGTTTCCACCTGCACGGACAGGCCATGCAGCTTGTTGTGCGAAATTGCGCCATAAAATTCGATGGCGTTTTCCAGTTTCTGTACCGACACGTTCAGACGTTCAAAGAACAAGCCCCAGGTCTGACCGGAAACACGCAGCGCCTTAAAGCGCCCGGTTTCCTGACGAGTACTGGAGAGGCGCAGTTCAATACATTCAGAGACCAGTTGCTGCACACGAGTACGAATCAACCCGCGCAGGTGCTGGCTGTAGCAGAACACTTCTACGCTGTCCGGCGGCGCGGCATCCTGGTGCATCTTACCGAGAATGGTTTTCAACGCTTCGATCATCGCCTGCTCGCCGTTGAAATGCAGGGTACGCACTTCGTTCCACGAGTTGCGGTACAGCAGGTCAACGCTGCCCACCAGGCAATTTTGCTGCTCACCAAAGCTGAAAACATCCAGCTTGCGGAAATCAAAATGGACCACCTGATTGCGGAAGGCCGCCGTCGGGTCGTATTCCAGGTTGACGATAATCGCCAGATGGCGGATTTCACACGGGCTATAGAGCGCTTTTGGCGTTGGCGCAGGCAGGCGCAGCGGGAAGTGATGGGACACATCCGCTACCATCTCCTGCAGTTTGGCTAAGTCGACGACTTCGTTACCCTTGATGAACAAACGGGTACGTGGAGTCAGCAGGCCGTTAAACCAGGCCCAGGCCACCAGCTTGTTCAGGTAGCGGTTATATTCCAGCGGCTGATGGCTGATGATCGAATCCATGCTTGGCGCACGGTTGTACAGATACCACCCGGTGCGGTTCGCGCGTCCCGGCGGCACATAGATAAACGTCAGATTCGGTTCAGACAGGTCAGGCGAAATCTGCGGGTTAACCAGCGTGACTTTACCTGGCAACGCTTCAAACGCAGCGTACAGTTTACGGGTCAACACCCCGATATCCTGCGGGCTGGCGGAGACGCTGAGATTATTGCGGCGCGCAAAGCGGATCAGGTTACGGTAGCTTTGCATCATCGCATCAAGCAATTCGTTGTGCGCTTCACGCACCTGGTCGATTTTCCAGTTGGCGCGGTTGTCGAGCATGGACAGACGCTCTTCGTCCCATCCCCACTCTTTGACTAACTGACTGACCACTTCACGACGCCAGCCAACGCAGGCGCGTTCGCGGCTCAGTTTTTCACAGACTTTGAGATAGAAACATCGACGCACCAGGTCAAGACGCGTGGTGTCCTCAATGGCATTCAGGTATTCGGTGACGCGTTCGAGCATCATGCAGTAGGCATCAAGTCCGAAGGAGACAATCTCGCCATCGTGCAGACGCTGTTTGATGTCTTTCGCCAGCAGGCGCGGCGTAGGGTATTCCCAGGAGTAGGCTTCGAGCAGCAGCGTTTTCAGCACCGCTTTATATGGGGAGTCAATGCTCTTATAGAGCTGCCAGAGGCTCGCGCCAAAGTACTCTTCGGCCGAGAGGGAGCTCAGGCCGCCCAGATCCAGCCATTCGTTTGGCGTCAGCACGCCCTGCGCATACAGCGACATGACGTAATCGTCGTAATGCTCTTCTTCTTCGCACGGCACCATATTCCAAAGAATACGCTTACCGGCCAGACGAACGGCAGTACGGTAAAATTCATCCAGCAACAAAATGTGCTGGGTCGAGCCGCAGTCCTCACCACCCAGACTGCCGCTTTCGTTATGACGGAAACGGTTTTCATCAATCAGGAAGAAACTCACTTCCACGCCGAGCGACGCAGCCCAGCTCTCCAGCAGGCTGCATTTACGCTGCAGCAGCTGACGCTCTTCGTTATCGAGCCAGGACTGATGGCAGACCCAGATGTCCAGGTCAGAGGAACAGCTTTGCCCTACCGATGAGGTACTTCCCATAGAGTAAACGCCGGTAATCGGCAATTCACCTTTCGGGGACTCCTGCGGCGGCATGCCACGGTAGAGTTCCAGCTCATTCAGATAATGCTGTTGGGTTTCATCAGGCGTGAAAAGGCAAATGCCCTGGGGAACGTTACCGTCAAGGTAACCCGGCATCAGCGGATGGTGATAGTGCAATAATGTCGGCAGCAGACTGTATACCTGCTGGAAAGCAGGGCCCATAGCAGCAAGCGCGCGATCCACACGCAGTTGATTTATGGCATCCAGTCTCTGTTTCAGAGTCTCAATATAGAGGTACAAGACGTATCGCCTGATGTTTCCGGGTGTCGCAAACTATTCAAAACACGAATAACAGCGGACCCGCTGTATTTCAAAAAGATAACCGTTACCCTTTTTCGCCCTTATCATTTTTGGTGGTACCGACGAAAAAATGGTCTAAAACGTGATCAATTTAACACCTTGCCGATTGACCGTAAAGAAAGATGCGCTACATACAAGTGTAGCACCGTTCTGTACGTGTAAATTCCTGAATACGGCTATGGCTGACGAATACGCCGCCTTGTCCCTCTCACTCTTCATCAACCGTAAAACTGCCATCCCAGAGTCAACAATGTTAGGATGGTTAGCGATTGATAATGACGGTAACAAGCATGTTAGACAATGTTTTGAGAATTGCCACACGCCAAAGCCCTCTTGCGCTCTGGCAGGCACATTATGTGAAGCAGCGCCTTGAAGCCTGCCACACTGGATTGCGCGTCGAGCTAGTGCCGATGGTCACGCGTGGTGATGTGATCCTTGATACGCCGCTGGCGAAAGTGGGCGGCAAAGGCCTGTTTGTCAAAGAACTGGAACTGGCATTGCTTGAGAACCGCGCTGATATTGCCGTACATTCGATGAAAGACGTACCCGTCGAGTTTCCGGAAGGGCTGGGTCTGGTGACGATCTGCGAGCGCGAAGACCCGCGTGACGCGTTTGTCTCTAACCACTATGACTCGCTTGATGCGCTGCCTGAGGGCAGTGTGGTTGGCACGTCCAGTTTACGCCGTCAGTGTCAGTTGGCAGAGCGTCGTCCGGACCTGATCATCCGCTCGCTGCGCGGTAACGTCGGCACGCGTCTGAGCAAGCTGGATAACGGCGATTACGATGCCATTATTCTTGCAGTGGCGGGTCTGAAGCGTCTTGGGCTGGAGTCGCGCATTCGTGTGGCGTTGCCACCGGAGCTGTCACTGCCAGCCGTGGGTCAGGGTGCGGTCGGCATTGAGTGCCGTCTGGACGATGCGCGAACCCGCGCCCTCCTTGCCCCTCTGAACCATGACGAGACCGCTATTCGCGTAAAAGCCGAACGTGCGATGAATACCCGCCTCGAAGGAGGGTGCCAGGTGCCGATTGGCAGCTATGCTGAATTAATTAACGGTGAGCTGTGGTTGCGTGCACTGGTTGGCGCACCGGACGGTTCGCAGATGGTACGCGGTGAACGTCGCGGCAAAGCACAGGATGCCGAGCAGCTTGGCGTGTCGCTGGCAGAAGAGTTACTGGATAATGGCGCCCGCGAGATTCTGGCTGACGTTTATAATGGAGAACCCCCTGCATGAGTATTCTTGTCACCCGCCCTTCTCCCGCAGGAGAGCAATTAGTGAGCCGTCTGCGCGCACTGGGGCAGGTGGCCTGGAGTTTTCCGCTTATTGAATTCTCCCCGGGTCGGGAGCTGTCTGTGCTTGCCGACCAGATGAATACCCTTCAGGAAGGTGATCTGCTGTTCGCGCTGTCGCAACATGCCGTGGAATTTGCCCACGCACAGCTGCAACAGCAAGGTCTGACCTGGCCAACCGCCCCCCGCTATTTCGCGATTGGCCGCTCGACGGCGCTGGCTTTGCATACCGTCAGCGGTGCGAATGTGCGTTACCCGTTAGATCGGGAAATCAGCGAAGTCTTGCTACAATTACCTGAATTACAAACTATTGCCGGAAAACGCGCACTGATTTTACGCGGTAACGGCGGACGTGAACTGTTGGGTGAAACGCTGCTGGAGCGTGGAGCTGATGTCACGTTCGTTGAGTGTTATCAGCGCTGTGCAAAACACTACGATGGTGTGGAAGAGGCGATGCGCTGGTACGCGCGCGACATTAATACACTGGTGGTGACCAGCGGTGAAATGTTACAACAGCTTTGGACACTGATACCGCTTTGGTATCGCGAAAACTGGTTACTCCGCTGTCGACTTCTGGTCGTCAGTGAGCGTCTGGCGAACAAGGCCCGGGAACTGGGCTGGCAGGATATTCGGATCGCTGATAACGCCGACAACGATGCGCTGCTGCGCGCATTACAATAACTCTCAAATGGGAAGCCATAATGACGGAACACGATAAATCCTCCGCCGTGGTTGAAGAGACCAGGGAGACTGTGGACGCGACGCCACAGCCAGAGACGAAAGAGAACATCGCTGAGAAGAAAAACGGCAGCAACAAAAAAAGCCTCGCGCTGAGCGCGATTGCCATCGCTATTGCGCTGGCGGCCGGCGTTGGCCTGTACGGTTTGGTGAAACAACAGAGTGCTAACCAGACGGCCACCAGCGACGCACTGGTGAATCAGCTTACCGCTCTGCAAAAAGCGCAAGAGACACAGAAAACCGAACTGGAAGCGGTGATTAAACAGCAAGCAACCGCACTCGCCGATGCGAACAGTAAACAAGAAGAGTTGACCAAACAGCTGGGCGATGTGCAGCAGAAAGTGGCGACGATCTCCGGCACCGATGCTAAAACCTGGCTGCTCTCCCAGGCTGACTTCCTGGTGAAGCTCGCCGGGCGTAAGCTCTGGAGCGATCAGGACGTCACCACTGCCGCCGCATTGCTGAAAAGTGCCGATGCGAGCCTGGCGGACATGAACGATCCAAGCCTCATCACCGCACGTCGCGCGATCACCGAAGACATCGCCAGCCTCTCCGCCGTCTCACAGGTGGATTACGATGGCATTATCCTCAAAGTGAATCAGCTATCGAATCAGATTGATAACCTGCAGCTGGCAGATAACAACGACGACGACTCCCCGATGGATTCCGACGGCACCGAGCTTTCCAGCTCCCTGAGTGAATGGCGTGTGAACCTGCAAAAAAGCTGGCAGAACTTTATGGACAGCTTTATCACTATCCGCCGTCGCGACGAAACCGCCGTTCCGCTGTTAGCGCCGAATCAGGATGTTTATCTGCGCGAAAACATTCGTTCCCGCCTGCTGGTTGCCGCCCAGGCCGTGCCACGTCATCAGGAAGAGACGTACAAACAAGCACTGGATAACGTCTCTACGTGGGTACGCGCTTACTACAATACCGATGATGCGACCACCACCGCCTTCCTCGAAGACATTGATAAACTGAGCCAACAGAACATCACCATGAACGTGCCAGATAAGCTGGAAAGCCAGCCGATTCTGGAGAAGCTGATGCAGACGCGAGTGCGTAATTTGCTGGCACAGCCAGGTGTTCCGGCTGAGCAAACTGGCGGAGCCGCCCCAGTTCCTGCACCCGCGCCAGAAAGCGCACCGCAAGGAGAGTAATGATGCTAAAAGTCCTCTTACTCTTCATCCTGCTGATCGCCGGGATCGTGCTGGGTCCGATGCTTGCCGGTCATCAGGGTTACGTCCTGATCCAGACAGATAACTACAACATCGAAACCAGCGTAACGGGTCTGGTGATCATTCTGATCCTCGGTGTGGTAGTGCTGTTTGCTGTCGAGTGGATCCTGCGCCGCATTTTCCGCACCGGTGCCCACACGCGCGGCTGGTTCGTTGGCCGCAAACGCCGCCGCGCCCGTAAGCAGACCGAACAGGCGCTGCTTAAGCTTGCCGAGGGTGACTATCAGCAGGTTGAAAAGCTGATGTCGAAAAACGCCGATCATGCCGAACAGCCAGTAGTGAACTATTTGTTGGCCGCGGAAGCCGCGCAACAGCGGGGTGACGAAGTCCGCGCTAATCAACACCTGGAACGTGCGTCTGAACTGGCGTCTAACGACCCGATTCCGGTGGAAATTACGCGAGTTCGTCTGCAACTGGCACGCAATGAAAATCACGCAGCACGCCACGGCATCGACCGCCTGCTGGAAATTGCGCCACGTCACCCGGAAGTTCTGCGTCTTGCTGAGCAGGCGTATATTCGGACCGGTGCATGGGGTTCACTGCTGGATATCATCCCATCAATGGCGAAGGCCGAAGTGGGTGATGATGAACATCGTGATGAGCTTCAGCGGCTGGCATGGATTGGCCTGATGGATCAGGCGCGCGCCGATTTGGGCAGCGACGGGCTGAAAACCTGGTGGAAGAATCAGAGCCGGAAAACGCGTCAGCAGATCCCACTGCAGGTGGCAATGGCAGAACATCTTATTGAATGTGACGATCATGACACCGCGCAGGAGATCCTTCTCGACGGTCTCAAACGCCAGTATGACGATCGGCTGGTGATGGTGATCCCACGCCTGAAAACCAACAATCCAGAACAAATTGAAAAAGTGCTGCGTCAACAGATTAAAACCGTCGGTGACCGCCCGCTGCTGTGGAGCACGCTGGGTCAATCGCTGATGAAGCATGGCGAATGGCAGGAAGCGAGCCTCGCCTTCCGCGCAGCACTGAAACAGCGTCCGGATGCGTTTGACTACGCATGGCTTGCCGATACGCTGGACAAGCAGCATAAGCCCGAAGAAGCAGCTGCCATGCGGCGTGACGGGCTGTTGTTGACCCTGCAAAACAACGGTACCCAGCAGTAAATAAACAGGAGGCCAAATGGCCTCCTTTTTTTATCGCCCTTCACCTGCTACATTCTTTGTACCCACATCTGCAAGCGAACCCGCCAATGTAACGATGTCTTTTCATTAACCTTTTTCACACACGTGCACATTCTGCAGCGTGGACTAAATCGTTTTTGAAAGGAAATCTTCATGAACTCGCTTTTGTATGCACTTATTGAAGCGCTGCGCGGCCACCGCTGGCTGCGCCTGCTTGCCTGTGCTTTTATCTTTACTTCGCTGGGAAATGGTTTAACCCAGGTTGTGGTCTTCGGTTTGCTGTTATCGTGGTCAGCCCCGCCAGCACTGCTAACCCTCGCTTTTCTTTTCGCTACGGTACCAGGATTTGTCGGTAGCCTGATCGGTGAAAAGCTGTGCTCGCGCTATTCTCCAATATCTCTGCTGATACTGACCGAAGGACTGGGCTTGCTCGCCCTGCTCTTTCCCTTGTTTGGCGTGGGTTATCACAGCATTGCCGCGTTACTCGCCGTGCAATCCACTGAAGCGCTGCTCAGCGGGATGAGTTGGCCGGCGCTGACATTGCTCTTTAAGCGCGGCCTCAGTGAAGCGGAGCTACCTGCGGCAACCTGTCTGGAAACTGTGATTTTTGCTTCTCAGGTGTTGTTAGGTACGGGACTGGGCGTAGTGCTGTTCCAGAAGACATCCGTGTTTACACTGCTGGCTATTGATGCCGTCAGCTTTCTCGGGTCACTGTTAATGCTGTGGCTGACTGAGCGCCAGTTTTCAGCACCATCACTCCCGTCCCCTGATGAAGAGACAGCGCCTGCGGCGCTACGCTGGCTGACGTTGACCCGTCGGCAAAAACGCAGCCTGCTCATCCTCCCGGCGCTGGCAGCCGTCGGTTCACCGGCGATGGCGCTCCTTCCGGCACTCGCGCAACAGATCCATCCTCAGAATGCGGCGGGTCTTGCTCTGCCTCTGCTTTTCGCGAGGAGTATGGGACAACTTTGCGGCCCCATGCTACTAAAAAGAGACAGCCTGGCGTGCTTTGCTGCCCACACACCGCGAATCATCGTTTGTCTCGGTATCTTTCTGGCCGCTTATGGCATGCTTCCGTTTTTGTCCGGATGGGTGGCCTGTGCGCTGGGGATGATCTTTATCGCACATCTGGCTTCGAATGTTCTCTTTGCGGCTGGCACGTTTGCTGTTCTTAGTAGCTTTGATGCCACGCAAACCGCTTCAGCCAGCGGTAAAGCCTGGCGCTGGCAAACGCTCAGCGCCTCTCTTTTCACTGGCATCGCAGCGATGGTGGCAACCGGGTTTGGCTCAGTACAGGCACTCTATACCGTCTCGTCAGTGGCTCTGCTGACCGTTGCTCTGATCATGTGCTTTTATCGGGAGTAAGACATAAAAAAACGCCTGCTAAAAAAGCAGGCGTTAAAACAGGTCTGTAAGACAACATATTTGGTGCTTCACTCAACGTTGTGTCCATGGTGTTTGATGAGGCCGAAGCGACATCTGTCAGTGGACGATAAGCACCGTAAATGGCTCTGCGTCATTCCTGAGTTTATGAGGCACTAAGGCGAACATAAGAGATGGAATGAGCATCTACACGCATATTATTGCACGTAACGTGCCAACATAACACTCCAAACTTTTACACCGCACAACATTTTAAGATAAAAGGAAATTATGCTGTTAAGCGCCGTCTTAAGCTCTACAACGTATCGGGAAAAGGCGGGTATATGTCGCCAGGAGGAGACAACAAAACCCATAAATAGTTATTTTGTTAATTTTCAATGCGTTGTACGTCGCTGAATTGCGACAATAAAAAAGGACGCTGTCGGGGGATCACTACAGGGATAAAAAGGCGCAGAAAACAAAAAACCCCGCCGAAGCGGGGTTCAAAATTGGTCGGCGAGAGAGGATTCGAACCTCCGACCCACTGGTCCCAAACCAGTTGCGCTACCAAGCTGCGCTACTCGCCGATGTACTGCTTTTTGAATTTTTAGTTCAATTCATTTAAAAAGTCGTGGTGCGAGGGGGGGGACTCGAACCCCCACATCCTAAGGACACTAACACCTGAAGCTAGCGCGTCTACCAATTCCGCCACCTTCGCAATTCACAACTCTTTCAATAATGGGGTGGCTAATGGGATTCGAACCCACGACAACTGGAATCACAATCCAGGGCTCTACCAACTGAGCTATAGCCACCACTGTATTCTTTCACGCGGTACTGACTACTTCTCAGACCACCGCAGCTCTAGCGCCGGGACTAAAATGGCGCGCCCGACAGGATTCGAACCTGAGACCTCTGCCTCCGGAGGGCAGCGCTCTATCCAGCTGAGCTACGGGCGCTTAGCGCCGTTGCGGGGCTGGATATTACGTACCTCCGTCCCCGCTGTCTAGTGCTTTTTTGAAAAAAATGCGCGTTTGGTTATGGTTTGCACATTTTGCCGCTTATTCCTCCACTTTCTGGGTGGTGCCACGGCGGCCCAGGCCAAAAAGCTTATACGCAGCCGTCACTGCTGCCAGGAAGATCAGCCCGACAAACAGCGACATGCGGGTATCGTCATTAAAGTACATTCCGATTAATACGCAAATAAGGAACGCCATCGTTAAATAGTTCGCATACGGGAACAGAATTGAGCGGAACGGATGGCTTTCAATCGCCTTTTTGTGCGCATGGCGGAAACGCAGCTGGCTGATGAGGATAACAAACCAAGGCACCATGCCCGGCAGTACGCTGGCGCTATAGACATAAACAAACACGCGCTGCGGGTTAGGGATGATGTAATTCAGGCAAGAGCCAATTAGCAGAATCACAATAGATACCGCCACACCCGCAACCGGCACGCCAGCACGTGAGACTTTACTCATCGCCGCAGGCAGTTGGTTGTTCTTCGACAGCGCATAAAGCATACGCCCGCAGCTGTACATTCCACTGTTACAGCCTGACAACGCTGCCGTCAGGACCACAAAGTTGATGATACCCGCCGCCGCCGTGATACCAATTTTGGCGAAGGTTAGAACAAACGGGCTTCCCGTCGTGCCAATTTCGTTCCATGGGAAGATGGTGACAATGACGAAGATCGCGCCCACATAGAAGATCAGGATACGCCACAGCACTTTACCCACTGCACTACGCAGCGTAACTTGCGGGTTTTTCGCCTCACCGGCGGTAATACCGATAAGCTCTACACCCTGATACGAGGCCACAACGATACACAGTGCCGTCAGGAAACCCTTCCAGCCGCCAGCGAAGAAGCCGCCGTGTTCAGTCAGGTTGCCAAAACCGATGGCGTGCCCGCCGTTGCCAAAGCCATAGAAAATCACGCCCAGGCCAATCACAATCATCACGATGATGGTGGTAACTTTGATCATCGCAAACCAGAACTCGATTTCACCGTAAAGGCGCACGGCTGCCAGGTTTGCCAGGGCCACCAGCCCCACGGCAATGAGCGCGGGTATCCACTGGACCATGTCCGGGAACCAGAACTGGACGTAAACCCCTATCGCGGTAATCTCTGAGATCCCTACTGCCATCCACATAAACCAGTATGACCAGGCCGTCAGATAGCCGAAGAACGGGCTCATATAACGGTGCGCATAAACGGCGAAGGAGCCGGTTACTGGCTCCAGAAAGAGCATTTCGCCCATCGAGCGCATGATGAAGAAGACAAACAGCCCGGCGATGATATACGCCAGTAATACGGAAGGGCCTGCCCATTTGAGCGTGCTTGCGGAGCCCATAAACAGGCCCACGCCGATAGTGCCGCCCAGCGCTATCAGTTCGATATGACGAGCTTCCAGCCCACGCTGTAGCTCCGGTTTTTTCTCTGCCATAGATCCTCGGTTGTGTCTGCTGTTTCCCGGCTTAAGAGCGGGTATTGTTTTTTAGTGGTACTAAAATACGGTGCGAATGGTTTCTTAAATTCTGCAAAATGGCAAACGATGCATTAAAAAAATAAATGCATTGCACAGATTCGCAGCAGTTTTGCAGGGGAGTTGCAGCGCGAATAGCATATCGCGCTACATTTTGATTACATTTTCCCGGTGTAGTGCCAGGCGAGGTAGCGAAGCAGACGGATCTGTCGTTGAATGCGCGTCGGTTGTGATAGCAGGCGGTACAGCCACTCCAGACCCAGATTTTGCCAAATCTTCGGTGCACGCTTAACGTGGCCAGTAAAGACGTCGTATGTGCCGCCAACCCCCATATAGAGGGCATCCGGACAGACCAGACGGCAGTCACGCATCAGGATCTCCTGGCGCGGGGAACCCATCGCCACAGTGACAATTTTTGCCCCACTATCGCGAACGCGTTCAAACAATGCCTGTCGATCCTCTGGTTTGAAGTACCCATCCTGGCTGCCGACAATATTAACATTCCATTGACGCCGCAGTTTCTCTTCTGTCTGAGCCAGTACTTCCGGCTTGCCGCCAATCAGGAACACTGGCGTACCCTCAGCACCTGCGCGGGCCATGAGCTGCTCCCAGAGATCGGCTCCTGCCACGCGTGAAACATTAGCGCCAGGATACTTTTTACGGATTGAGCGAACCACACTGATACCATCAGCATATTTGAACTCAGCCGCTTCTATCAGGGTTTTGACTTCGGCGTTATCTTCCACCGCCAGCATCTTTTCCGCATTGATGGCCACCAGCGTCCCGGATTTCATTTGGCCGTCGGCAAAAAGAAAATCCAGTGCGTGCTGCATGTCGCGCCAGCCAATAAGCTGCAAACCACGTAGCGCATAGCGCGGTGCAGACGTTTTATCAGTCATTACTATCCTTACTCAGACTTGCGACAGCGTTGTGCTGCCCTGCGGCTCGCGCTTGTGCACAAGCCCTGCACTGTCAAACAGCCAGTACAACAATTTGGCCAGTAACAGGCAGACGCCGAAAATGACCATGAAGAACACCACGCGCGAAACGAATGAGTCCAGCCCTTCGCGCGCCAGAACGATCATATTGAAAATGGCACCAAAGCAGAAACTGTGCAAAATGGCCGCTTTATAGCGGTTGGTCTCTTCATTACCACGCACGTAAAGCCAGTCGAACCACTTAATAATCAACCCTACGGCAACGGCCCCGGGCAGAATGAACCACGCCCCACCCATCACTACCAGAGAGCCAATCAGCGTTGGCGAGATGGCCAGTCCGGAATGGTTGTTCAGTACTTCCCAGGTAAAATAGTTCGCGGTATTGAGCACCACGCCAGGACGGTCCGGCCATAGCCAGGAAGGGATAAAGACGTAGAAGTCGCGAACGATTGGCGCCAGGCCCTGGAAATCAATCTTGTCGTAGTTTTGCAGCAGTAATGCCAGGTTTTCCCACGGTGAGAACGTATCACGCGTCAGGTAGAGGAACGTGTAAAACGCTTCATCACCCGCCACATTCATCCCATAGCGCTTCAGTGCCAGCCAGAACATCCCGACAATGCCAAACACCCCAGCCGCCACCAGCATCCACAACGAGATCCAACCGCGAATGATGCCGATAAACAGGAAGATGGCGAAGGCGATAATGATGTTCGCACGCGTACCGCCCACAATCATGTAGGTCAGAATGCCGAACGCGACGGTGCTGACCAGGAAGAACAGCCACGCTTTGCTGTCCTGGCGCAGGAAGAAGATCACCAGCATTGCCGGGATGAAGAAGTAGAAGAAACGCTTAAGCGCCACGCCTGAGACTTCGGCCGAAAAAATCTGGCTGTAGGAGTGCAGCTTAAACAGCAGGAAGCCGTTATGCATGAAGAAGATACCAACACTGACCAGAGCGATGGTCATTAGCATCACCCATGTCAGGTGGGTCTCCACCCTGTTCATGGTAAAAAGCACCCGGCGTGGTTCGGTTGCCTGGGCTGAACGCAGCCGCGTTTTATAGGTGACGTAGTAAACTGCATAGAAACAGGTTGCAGCCAGAAGTGCCTGGAGCAAAATTTCTGGTGGCGCGACGCTCACGTCGAAGCGGAAGACCAGAATGCTGGTTAGCGGGAAACCGAAAAAGAACGTCAGCAAAAACAGTAATGAGAAGAAGACGTTAAAGTTGAAACGCACACGGCGGAATTCGAACCAGGTGAGCGTGGCGATAAACAGTGTGCTCAGGAGCCAAACGACCAGCAAACCGCTGAATTGCAACTGGCTCATGCTTTGTCTCCTGCAGCGATACGCAGCGCACGGTGCCACGGCGAGAGGTAGTTCGGGCTAAAGAAGTCGATGGAATTCTTATCCACCAGCGCCAGTTGTCGCTGTGCTTCCCGAACAACCTCTTCATTAAGCACATCGGTGGTAAACAGCACCGGTAGATTCTGCTCGACCATATCTTGCCAGAACGGATTATCGCGATTAAGTACACAGGGGATCCCGGCCTGAATCAGCAGACACAGTGTGCCAATCCCCTGCTGGCGGGCAAAGATAAAATACCCGAGATCGCATTTCCTCAGCAGCGCAAGGTACTCATCAAATTCCAGCTTATTATCGAGAATTTGCAAATTCCCGGCGCTGAATAACGCCAGCCCCTGTTGGCGAACCTCGTCGATATAGGCGTCGTTGTTGAGGGGGTAACCCATCGGGACAACCACATTGACGGTATCGCCAAATTGCTGATGAACAGCCCTGAGCGCGGCAGCATGTTCGTTGCTGCGATCGCCAGAGTTACCGACCAGAATCGTCAGTTTCCCCTCCCGTGGCGTGTCGGTCCCCATAGTGTTCAGCGCCGGATTCATTCGGGTCGGGAAATAGAGCAATTCGCCGCGCACGTCAGGATGCTGTTTCGCAAAATAATTCAGATCGCCTCGGGTGGCAAAAACACAGCCCACGCGTCCCTGCGCCATGCGACGCAGCGGGTAGAAAAACCGGAATTTCCAGCCGCGGGAAACCTCGTAAAGATCGGCCCCCCAGATATGCCAGCTGCACTGGGAGGGTTTAATTCCGCCGCTTAACAGTGCCAGCCACAGACCGGTATTAAACTGCCCGTGGAAGAAGAAGCGTTGCTCACGATCCGCTTTGGCTTTGGCAACGACCGCCTTCGCCAGCGTGGCCTTATCCGGCCAGAATTCGATTGTCAGCGCCGGAAACGCCTCGCTCAGGCCCTTATCCTGACCTGCAACCATAAATTCACGTGCATCAGGATCACCCGATGCCAGCTCATCGTTAAAGAACCGCAAAACGGTCTGGTTATGGTGTGGGATATCCGATCCCAGGATGTGAATCAGTGCAGTCATGCGCGTTTACGCCAAAGTAAAAATACGCCGCAACAGGCAGCAAAATAAACGATATAGGTTGCCATGTAGGCCTGAGCCGCTCCCAGCGCCCCGTGTGCGGGGATCAGCCAGTGCGAGAACGCCGTCAGGAGCGTAAACTGGCTAATCTCAGCCAGGATATACAAACGCAGCGAGGCTTTCGCAATCACCAGATAGCCAAAAACGTAAGCCCCCACTTTCAGTACATCCCCCACCAGCTGCCAGGCAAAGAGATCGCGCATGGCGGTAAACTTTGTCGAGAAAAGCAGCCAGATGGCAACATCGCGCAATAACCAGACGGTAAAACTCGCAGCCGCAACAGCCGGCAACACAAAGCGCAGAGATCGAAAAATCTCCCGGGTAATATCCTGCCTGGACGTCAGGCGCGATAAGGTTGGCAGTAAATAAACACTAAAGGAAGCCGTTATAAACTGGAGGTAGGCATCGGAGATACTGCTTACACCCTGCCAGATCCCGACCTCATCCCAGCTATAATGCGCCGCCAGCAGGTTTCGCATCATCACGTAGGCCACGGGTAACGTGACGGAGGTGATGAGCGCCATCAGAGTAAATTTACCCAGTTGGCTGGCAAGAACCTTGTCCCATTGAGGTTTCAGGTAGCTCAGAGGGATGACGCCACGACGCATTAGCATAAACGCGGCAGGAACAACAACCAGCGCCGGAACCAGCGCCAGCCCCAGCAGTGCGCCTTCATAACCTCCCAGGCGGTAGCAGAAGTAATAGGCAATCACGCCGATGATGCTACCCAGAATGAGCGCAAGCGCGTTCCCGGCGGCATCACGGAATCCTTTCATCAGCGCCAGCAGCAGATTAGCCCAGGCAATCCCCATCTGAACCAACGCAACCAGACGCACCAGCCCCTGGTAATGGGTGTGCCCGAACAACCCCTGGCTGATGGGCGCTGCCGCCAGCAGAAAGATAATCGCCATCAGGGTTGAAAACCCCGTGACTATCGCCGAGGAGGTGCCCACCACCCTGCGAAGCTGAGCCGCATTATCGTGATACTGCGCAACGTATTTGGTCACGCCGTTGAAGATACCGGCACCGGCCAGCACCCCAAGGACAGTAACAAGCTGGCGGAAATTACCTGCCAACCCCACACCTGAAGGGCCAAATGAAACGGCCAGCAGCTTGACGACCAACAGCCCGGCGCCAATTTTTACAAGTGTGGACGCGGCGGTCCACACCGATGCTTTTGCCAGAGACATATCAGCCGAAATAACTCAGAAGGGTATTAATCACCGTACGCTGGTTAACTGGCGCGAGGTTGTAGAAGAGTGGTAAGCGAAGCAGACGCTCACTTTCTTTGGTGGTGTAACGATCTTCACCTGCGAATACCCCAAACTCCTCACCCGCCGGGCTGGAGTGCAGCGGAATGTAGTGGAACACCGCCATAATTTCGGCTTCTTTCAGCCAGGCAATAAGCTTGCTGCGATCGTCGTTATCGCGCAGCTTAATGTAGAACATGTGCGCGTTGTGTACGCAATCAGTTGGGATGGTTGGCAGTTCAATACGCCCGGCTTTTGCCAGAGGCTCAAGCGCATCGTAATACGTTTGCCAAAGGGTCAAACGCTGGAGGTTGATACGTTCCGCTGCTTCCAGCTGCGCCCACAGATAGGCCGCTTGCAGATCCGCCATCAGATAGCTTGAGCCAATATCGCGCCAGGTATATTTGTCGACCTGGCCACGGAAGAACTGGCTACGGTTGGTGCCTTTTTCGCGGATCACTTCCGCACGCTCCACCAGAGCCCGGTCATTAATCAGCGTCGCACCACCTTCTCCACCTGCGGTGTAGTTTTTGGTTTCGTGGAAGCTAAAGCAGCCAATATGGCCGATAGTCCCCAGCGCGCGCCCTTTGTAAGTGGACATCACGCCCTGAGCGGCATCTTCCACCACAAACAGGTTATGTTTTTTGGCGATCGCCATGATGGTGTCCATTTCACAGGCCACACCCGCGTAGTGAACTGGAACAATTACGCGTGTTTTGTCGGTGATTGCCGCTTCAATCAGCGTCTCGTCAATATTCATGGTATCCGGGCGGATATCCACAAAGACGATTTTCGCTCCGCGCAGAACAAACGCGTTCGCTGTGGAAACGAAGGTGTAGCTCGGCATAATCACTTCATCGCCAGGCTGGATATCCAGCAATAGTGCTGCCATTTCCAGTGATGCTGTACAGGACGGCGTCAGCAGGACTTTGGCACTGTGAAAACGCTGTTCCATCCACTGCTGGCAGCGACGGGTAAACCCACCATCACCGCAGAGTTTGCCGCTGCCCATAGCAGACTGCATATAGTCAAGTTCAGTTCCCACGACGGGTGGTGCGTTAAATGGAATCATCTTGTCACCTGTATAACCAGTAGGCGGTGGCGTCGATGTTGGCACCACTCGCAATATAACGTTTTAGCGCGGCGGTATTGCCCAGTTGGGTCGCCACTCGCAGCGTCGAGACCTGTTGTTGCTGCGCCCAGTGAAGCGCCGCCTGCATGAGCTTTTCACCCATGCCACGCCCGGCTAATAAGCCAATACGCGCCTCGCGCTCGTTGAGCTTACGCAGCGAGACAAATCCCTGAATTTGCCCGTCCGCGGCACGAAAAACCAGGCAGACATGGTCAAAGGTCCCTTTGACCGCATTCTCCACCCACTGGGCGTAGAAACGTCCGCTATCGTCAGGCGCGTACCAGGGCGTGCGAAAACGGCTCTGAGCAAACGCCCGAGCCGCCATCTGACGCAACACGGGAATATCCTGTTCGGTTGCAAATTCCGCGTCTGACGCATCATGCCGGGTGAGCGTTATAGAAAGATCGACCTCACCTTCAACCAGCTTAAAGCCGTGATGCTGGAGCGCATCAAGCAGGTCAGCACGGTCCGCAGGGATCTTAGCCTGAACCCTCTGCCAGGCAGTAAAGTCAGATTCCGTCAGTGCCGGCGCATCATCTCGCAGACGCGCAATGGCCGAGGGTAGACCGAAAAAGGTACTCTCCCAGTTCAGGGGTTCAAGCACCCCATTCAGGCTACTCAACGCCAGACACCTTTGGTATCAACAATATACTGCTGACGAACAGTATCACCGGACGTTGCTTTAAATTCTTTATGATCCACCAGCAGCACCAGCACATCCGCCGTCGCCAGCGCATCCTCCAACGCGGTCAGCGTACAATGCCCCGCCAGTTTTGCCGGCAGCTCATGAATATTCGGTTCGACCACCAGCGTTTCGCCCTTGTGCCATTCGGCAATCATCTCAGCAATTTCCATTGCCGGGCTTTCACGCAAATCATCAATGTTTGGTTTGAATGCCAGGCCAAAGCAGGCAATTTTCAGTTCACTGGCACGCTTGCCGCTCTCTGCCAGACAATCCGCTACCGTGGCTTTAACCTGATTGAGCACCCAGTGAGGCTTGCTGTCGTTCACTTCACGCGCGGTGCGAATCAGACGCGCCTGCGCCGGGTTTTGCGCCACGATAAACCATGGATCGACGGCGATACAGTGACCGCCCACGCCAGGCCCTGGCTGCAGAATGTTGACGCGCGGATGGCGATTCGCCAGGCTGATTAACTCCCAGACATTAATCCCCTGATCGGCGCAGATCAGCGACAGCTCATTCGCAAACGCGATATTGACGTCACGGAAGCTGTTTTCCGTCAACTTGCACATCTCGGCGGTGCGGGAGTTAGTCACCACACACTCACCTTCCAGGAAAATCTTGTACAGCGCGCTGGCACGTTCGGAACAGACAGGTGTCATACCGCCAATCACGCGGTCATTCTTAATCAGTTCGACCATGACCTGCCCCGGCAGCACGCGCTCCGGACAGTAGGCAATATTGATATCGGCCTGCTCACCCGCCTGCTGCGGGAAGCTTAAATCAGGTCGTGCTTCTGCCAACCACTGTGCCATCTGCTCGGTTGCCCCAACCGGAGAGGTCGACTCCAGGATCACCAGCGCCCCTTTCTTCAGGACTGGTGCAATTGACTTCGCAGCGGCCTCGACGTAAACCATGTCGGGCTCATGGTCGCCTTTGAATGGCGTTGGAACAGCAATCAGATATGCATCGGCTTCAACGGGTGCGGTACTGGCGCGCAGGAATCCCCCATCAACGGCCTCTTTGACCACGCGGTCGAGATCGGGCTCCACAATATGAATTTCGCCACGGTTAATGGTTTCTACCGCACGTGCGTTGATATCCACACCGACAACCTGCTTTTGACGGGAGGCAAACGCTGCCGCAGTGGGCAAGCCAATGTAGCCAAGACCAATGACAGAGATGGTAGTAAAACTCATAGCGATATCCGATTGTGTTTAAGTGCATGCAAAATACGACCACAAGCCTGCCCGTCTCCATACGGATTATGGGCCCGGCTCATCGCCTGATACTCTTCATCGTCGTGCAACAGGCGCGTGACCTCTTCGACGATCAACTTTGTGTCGGTTCCGACCAGACGTACCGTACCCGCTTTGACGGCTTCCGGACGCTCGGTCGTTTCACGCATCACCAGAACGGGCTTGCCGAGGGACGGCGCTTCTTCCTGAATGCCACCTGAATCAGTGAGGATCAGCCAGGCATGATTCATCAACCAAACAAACGGCATGTAATCCTGAGGTTCAATCAGAAGGACATTTTCGACATGACCCAGGATACGGTTGACGGGTTCGCTCACATTAGGATTGAGATGTACCGGATAGACAATCTGTACATCGTCGTTCTGCGCGGCGATTTCAGCCAGTGCATGACAGATTTGCTCAAAGCCCCGACCAAAGCTTTCACGACGGTGGCCGGTGACCAGAATGGTTTTTTTGCCATTATTCAGGAACGGATAGCGGGCTGCGAGGTCCTTCTGCAGATCGCTGTTTGCCAGTACGCGATCGCGAACCCAGATCAACGCATCAATGACCGTATTACCTGTCACAAAGATTTTATTATCGGCAATATTTTCACGCAGCAAGTTCTGACGCGAGTTTTCGGTTGGCGCAAAGTGGTACATGGCCAGATGACCAGTGAGCGTACGGTTGGCCTCTTCCGGCCATGGGGAATAAAGGTTGCCGGTACGCAGACCCGCCTCAACATGACCAACGGGAATACGCTGGTAAAACGCAGCCAGACTTGTCGCCACGGTGGTAGTGGTGTCACCGTGAACCAGCACGACGTCAGGTTTGAATGACTCCAGGATCGGCTTGAGCTCTTGCAGAATACGGCAGGTTATCTCGGTCAACCCTTGCCCCGGCTTCATAATATTAAGGTCATAATCCGGGACGATGGAAAAGAGCGTTAAGACCTGATCAAGCATCTCACGGTGTTGGGCAGTGACGCACACTTTCGCTTCAATATCAGGATCATTGGCCAGCGCGTGAACCAGAGGTGCCATCTTAATGGCCTCCGGCCTGGTGCCAAATACGGTAAGTACTTTCACATCGATTCTCTTCGATTAGACGATGAAGACCGTAGCCTTCATCGTAGACGGCGTTCTTAGTTTGTGCGACGACGCGTTAACGCCACGCCAGCGCCCGTCAGTGCGCCTACAATCCCCCACATAATCATCAGGAATGCACGACGCGGACTATCGCGTTTTACAGGTTCTTCAGGCGTTCGCAAATAACGATAGGTCTGAAAACGCGGGTCCAGCGTTGGACCAACATTCAGGGTAGTGAGCATCGCGCGGTTTTGATCGTAGTCGAGGTCAAAATCAGGACCAACAGCCTGGAGGTTTTCCAGACGAGCCTGCAGCATTGGGCGACCAAGCAGGAACATTTCAGAATCAGGCAGTTCATCCGCCGGGACATCCGTTTCGCTGCGGGAAATATTACGCTGCTCCGCAATTTTCAGCGCCTGCTCAATATTGTGTACGCGGCGGGAGAAAATGGCTTGTGCCACCTCTTCCTGACGTTTTACCTGGGCTTTCATCTGGATGGTACGGGCCGCCCAGGCACCTTTAAGCTCTTCATTGAGATGGCTTGCAGCACGCTGGCTGGCAAAAGCAACATACTGACGCAACAGGTTATTAGCATCCGGTGCCGTTTCCGCAACCAGTTTGACGCTGTCATTAACGTTACGCAGTGCATCACCCGGCGTAAACTGGATGTTGTTTATCAGGTCATCCAAAAACGCGGCATCCGCTTTGCTGTTGCCCACCATACGCTGCTTGTAATAATCCGTCTGACTCCAGAAATCGCGGCGTGTATCCCACGAGGCCAGTTGCATCACAAACTCTTTGTACGCCTCATCCATGACGGAAGCCTGATCGGGTGTCGCCAGATTCGCCTTGATATCCAGGTTACGCAGGAACTGCTGCTGGGAATAAAACCCGCCGAGCATGTTAACCGTTGGTCTGTCTGTAATTGCCGTGGCGCTCCACTCTTGTTTTGCAAAGAAGGTGTAGGCCAGCGCTGACAGTGCGAACCCCAGCGCGATCCCCGCAATCCAAAGTTTGCCTGCCCATAACACGCGAAACAAACCCCGAATATCCAGTTCATTCTCAGTTACCACTGATTTCGCTCCCGCCAACGGTTGAGTCATCATAGTCCCGGTTTTACTTAGTTAATGTTGTGTTTTTGTCATTGTTACGACGCATCCTGCGTTTCAGACGTTTAATGAATCGCGCCACTTTCCATGCGCGCTTAATACAGTAGCCGTACAGGAAAAATGCTAGCAAGAATAATACCAACATTACCCATTCAGGAATGAAATGCGCATATTCTGCAGCGACGCCAATGGCTGCCAGAATAGCAGCGGCCAGGGTGATCAGGACAAACGCCTGACGAGAAGTAAAACCCGCGCGCATGATGAGATGATGAATATGCTGACGATCAGGAGAGAAAGGACTCATCCCTTTACGCAGACGGCGATACATAATCGCCACCATATCCATTAACGGGATGGCAATTATCCACAGGGCGGTCACGGGGCTAATCGGATGCGTTTTACCCTGAGTGGTTTCCAGCAAAATCCAGATAACAGTAAAACCGATTAGTGTACTGCCCGCATCCCCCATAAAGACTTTATAGCGACGCCCCAGCGCACCGAGGTTTAGAAGGATATAAGGCAGGATGGCGGCAATCATGGCGAAACACCACATTGACAGGCTGTACTGACCATCAAACCAGAGAATGATGCCGATAGCGGCAAAGGAAACCGATGACAACCCACCGAGCAGACCGTCAATACCGTCCACCATGTTGAAAGCGTTAATCGCAGCCCAGACAGCAAACAGTGTCAGGAAGAAACCAAATGGCCCCAGCACTAACTCCCAGGGGCCGAACACATAACCGAGGCTTCTCAGGTAAAGTCCGCCAACGACCATCATAATCACGCCAATCGCCGCCTGGACAGTGGCGCGGATCTTCACCGCGATATCGAATCGGTCATCCAGTGCCCCGACGAGTACGAGGACGCCTGCACAGGCGAGATAAAGGGCTGCGTGAGGAATATAATAATCCGCAATGCCAAACGTGAAACAAATACCAGCGTAAACAGAAATCCCTCCAACCAGAGGAATAAGTCCCTGATGACGTTTACGAAAATTTGGTTTATCCACCAATCCTATTCTTTTTGCCACCTTACGCGCGATGAACAAAAAACAGGTTGTGAATAAAAAAATACTGATCAGCTCAGTAACGGCGGTGAGTAGATTCACAATGGATTGCTCTCAACAAATGTTAGTCCCGGAAGTATAACCATGAAGCCCCCGCCTCAGAAGTAATAAAGGTGGCTTCTTACAACTCCCTTTGTATATTTTTCAATCAATTATTTCTTTGACTGTACAAACGGTCCTATTGTCGCACCGACCGGTCAAAATTGGGAGTGTGTGGTAATAGCGTATAGTCCATAAAAGAAAAACGCCACGTAAAAACGTGGCGTTCACTGGCTTTATTTGCGTTACGAGCGTTTCATCATGTCGAAGAAATCGTCGTTGGTTTTGGTCATCGCCAGCTTGTTAATGAGGAATTCCATTGCGTCGATTTCACCCATTGGATGGATGATTTTGCGCAGGATCCACATTTTCTGCAGCTCTTCCTGTGTGGTGAGCAGCTCTTCTTTACGGGTACCGGAACGGTTGTAATCGATAGCCGGGAAGACGCGCTTTTCAGCAATCTTACGAGAGAGGTGCAGTTCCATGTTACCTGTACCTTTAAACTCTTCGTAGATAACTTCGTCCATTTTGGAGCCGGTATCGATCAGCGCCGTCGCGATGATGGTCAGGCTGCCGCCCTCTTCCACGTTACGTGCAGCACCGAAGAAACGCTTCGGACGATGCAGGGCGTTGGCATCCACACCACCGGTCAATACTTTACCGGAAGCCGGAACCACGGTGTTGTACGCACGGGCCAGACGCGTAATGGAGTCGAGCAGGATGATCACGTCTTTCTTGTGCTCAACCAGGCGTTTCGCCTTCTCGATAACCATTTCCGCAACCTGAACGTGACGAGATGCTGGTTCGTCGAAGGTAGAAGCCACAACTTCACCTTTAACCAGACGCTGCATCTCCGTTACTTCTTCCGGACGTTCGTCGATCAGCAGCACCATCAGCACACAGTCTGGGTGGTTGTAGGCGATGCTCTGCGCGATGTTCTGCAGCAGCATGGTTTTACCCGCTTTTGGCGGTGCCACAATCAGACCACGCTGACCACGACCAATTGGTGATGCCAGGTCCAGAACACGCGCAGTTAAGTCTTCGGTAGAACCATTACCACGCTCCATGCGCAGGCGAGAGTTCGCGTGCAGCGGCGTTAAGTTCTCAAAGAGGATCTTGTTACGTGAGTTTTCTGGTTTGTCGTAGTTAACTTCATTAACTTTCAACAGCGCAAAGTAGCGTTCACCCTCTTTAGGAGGACGAATCTTACCTGAAATGGTGTCACCAGTGCGGAGGTTGAAACGGCGGATTTGGCTAGGGGATACGTAGATGTCGTCAGGGCCGGCGAGGTAGGAGCTGTCTGCAGAGCGGAGGAAACCAAATCCGTCTTGCAATATCTCCAGCACACCGTCGCCGAAGATATCTTCGCCACTCTTAGCGTGCTGCTTCAGGATGGCGAAAATGATGTCCTGCTTGCGCATACGAGCCTGGTTTTCCAGCCCCATATTTTCGCCGAGAGTGATCAGCTCAGAAACCGGCGTATTCTTTAATTCGGTAAGATTCATAATGGTGTGGGTTCTTAAACTCGGGGTGATTCTCGAACTTAATGTTGTGAATGGTATGGCAGGGTCATCCATGCCTGTTTAGCGGCCATCAACTCATGTCTGTTCGCTGTCTGGTCACAGGGAAAGAACGCAGAACTGAAACGACAAGACGGATTGAGTGACAAGCCCGGAATTTAGCCACTTCACGCACTGTATAAGTCAACAACGGGAAGTATCGGGTAAAACAAGATTCAAACAACAAGATATGTTTAAAACGAAGTCATAGCTAACTTAGCACGACTTCAGCCGGGCGTCCAGAGTTCCTCATCATTTAGCCGGGAGCTCTGAACGCACAGCGGAGAAACCTTACGCCAGGTTAGCGTCGAGGAACTCTTTCAGTTGACCTTTGGACAGCGCGCCCACTTTGGTCGCCGCCACTTCGCCGTTTTTGAACAGCAGCAGGGTCGGAATGCCACGGATACCGTATTTTGGTGCAGTGCCCGGGTTCTGGTCGATGTTCAGCTTGGCAACCGTCAGTTTGCCCTGATATTCGTTGGCGATCTCATCCAGAATCGGGGCGATCATTTTGCAAGGACCACACCATTCAGCCCAGAAATCGACGAGGATCAGCCCGTCAGCCTTAAGTACGTCCGTGTCAAAACTGTCGTCAGTCAGGTGAATAATTTTATCGCTCATATATAACTCCACAGGAATAAGCCTGGTACGTTGGTTTTGTCTCCACCAACGACGCGTTGATGTCGCATTAACCAACTAAAGGTTGACTTTATTTCACCGGATACGCTTTCGTAAAGCAATAGTAAGCTGATATTCTACCACACTATGAGCAAAACACATTTAACAGAACAGAAGTTTTCCGACTTCGCCCTGCACCCAAAGGTGACAGAAGCCCTTGAAAACAAAGGGTTTCATAACTGCACGCCCATTCAGGCCCTCGCGCTGCCGCTAACGCTGGCCGGTCGCGATGTTGCAGGGCAGGCGCAAACCGGTACTGGCAAAACGATGGCGTTCTTAACGTCAACGTTTCATTATTTACTTTCTCATCCAGCGATTGCAGACCGCAAAGTTAACCAGCCGCGCGCGCTAATTATGGCCCCAACGCGAGAACTGGCGGTACAGATCCATGCAGACGCTGAGCCCCTGGCGCAGGCTACCGGCCTGAAGCTTGGCCTGGCTTATGGCGGCGACGGCTACGATAAACAGCTTAAAGTGCTGGAAAGCGGTGTGGATATCCTGATCGGTACCACAGGCCGCCTTATTGATTACGCTAAACAGAATCACATCAACCTCGGTGCCATCCAGGTTGTTGTGCTGGATGAAGCTGACCGTATGTACGATCTGGGCTTCATCAAAGACATCCGCTGGCTGTTCCGTCGCATGCCTCCGGCAAATCAGCGTCTGAACATGCTGTTCTCCGCTACCCTTTCTTATCGCGTACGCGAGCTGGCGTTCGAGCAGATGAACAACGCCGAATATGTGGAAGTGGAGCCCGAGCAGAAAACAGGTCACCGCATTAAAGAAGAGCTCTTCTATCCATCCAATGAAGAGAAAATGCGTCTGCTGCAAACGCTGATCGAAGAAGAGTGGCCAGATCGCGCCATTATCTTCGCGAACACCAAGCACCGCTGCGAAGACATCTGGGGTCATCTGGCTGCCGATGGTCACCGTGTTGGCCTGCTGACCGGCGATGTGGCGCAGAAAAAACGCCTGCGCATTCTTGAAGAATTCACCCGTGGCGATCTTGATATTCTGGTCGCAACTGACGTGGCAGCACGCGGTTTACACATTCCAGCCGTGACGCACGTCTTTAACTATGACCTGCCAGACGACTGCGAAGACTATGTTCACCGTATCGGTCGTACCGGTCGTGCGGGCGCAAGCGGTCACTCGATTAGCCTTGCGTGTGAAGAGTATGCGCTGAATCTTCCAGCCATTGAGGCTTATATCGGTCACTCTATTCCGCAGAGCAAATACAATCCGGAAGCGCTGTTAAGCGAACTGCCGCCGCCTAAGCGCCTTACCCGCGCCCGCTCCGGCAATGGCCCGCGTCGCTCTGGCGCACCGCGTAATCGTCGTCGTTCAGGTTAAGAAAATATGCTCAGTTCCACCTCGCTTTATGCGGCAATTGATCTCGGTTCGAATAGTTTTCATATGCTGGTTGTGCGCGAGGTGGCGGGAAGCATACAAACGCTGACGCGTATTAAGCGCAAGGTCCGCCTCGCGGCGGGCCTGAGCAGCGATAACCACCTTTCTCATGAAGCCATGGAACGTGGCTGGCAGTGTCTGCGGCTCTTTGCTGAGCGTCTGCAGGATATCCCGCATTCCCAAATTACCGTTGTCGCCACGGCGACGCTTCGCCTGGCAGTTAACGCTGTAGATTTTATTGCCAAAGCGCAGGAAATTCTGGGTTGTCCGGTTCAGGTTATCAGCGGTGAAGAAGAAGCCCGCCTGATCTATCAGGGCGTTGCCCATACGACAGGAGGTGACGATCGCCGTCTGGTCGTGGATATCGGCGGTGCCAGTACCGAACTCGTGACCGGCACCGGCGCCCAAGCAACGTCACTGTTCAGCCTGTCGATGGGCTGCGTGACCTGGCTTGAGCGCTACTTCACTGACCGGAATCTGGGGAAAGAAAACTTCGACGAGGCGGAGAGTGCCGCACGCGAGGTGTTGCGTCCGGTCATGGATGAATTGCGTTATCACGGCTGGAAAGTCTGCGTGGGTGCTTCTGGCACTGTGCAGGCCTTGCAGGAAATCATGATGGCGCAGGGAATGGATGAGCGGATCACGCTTGCCAAGCTCCAGCAGCTTAAACAGCGCGCTATTCAGTGTGGGCGGCTGGAAGAACTTGAAATTGAAGGCCTGACGCTTGAACGTGCGCTGGTTTTTCCAAGTGGGCTGGCCATTCTGATTGCGATTTTCACCGAGCTGAACATTCAGTGTATGACGCTGGCTGGCGGCGCACTTCGAGAAGGCCTGGTCTATGGGATGTTGCATCTGTCGGTTGATCAGGACATTCGCAGCCGTACTCTGCGCAACGTGCAGCGTCGTTTTCTGGTTGATATCGATCAGGCGGGTCGTGTGGCGCAACTGGCATCACGCTTCGCCGATCAGGTTGCTATCGGCTGGGATCTTGACCCTTTGAGCCGTGATTTATTGCAGAGCGCCTGCGCGCTACATGAAGTGGGGCTGAGCATTGATTTCAAACAGGCCCCTGTTCATGCGGCCTATCTGGTACGTAACCTCGATTTACCGGGCTACACGCCTGCACAGAAAAAGTTGCTGGCAACCCTGCTGCTGAACCAGACTAACGCCGTTGATCTCTCCTCTTTACATCAGCAAAACGCCGTACCGCCACGCGTGGCCGAGCATCTGTGTCGTCTGCTACGTCTGGCGATTTTGTTTGCCAGCCGCCGCCGCGATGATTTGCTACCTGCCATCAATCTGGTCGCTGATGGCGAGAAGCTTTCGCTGACGTTACCGGAAAACTGGATTGATAATCATCCACTTGGGGCAGAGATGATCGAACAGGAGTGCCAGTGGCAGAGTTATGTACACTGGGTTCTTGAAGTGAAGTAATACCCTGAGCATTGCCGGGTGGTGGTTTCGCCATACCCGGCCTTCGAATAATTATCCTTTCTCTTTGGCTTTCGCCAGCATAGCGCGAATGTTCGCCACGTTAGCCTGCCCCTTGTGCATCCGCTCTTCTGCCGTAATCACTTTGCGCTCCTGCTCCCAGATCAGATCGTCCTGCGGTAGCTCCAGCAGAAAACGACTCGGCTCCGGGCGCACCAGTTCGCCATACTGACGGCGCTCTTTGCACAGCGTGAATGTCAGCTCCTTCTGCGCACGGGTGATCCCGACATAGGCCAGACGGCGTTCCTCGTCGACGTTATCTTCATCAATGCTGCTCTGGTGCGGCAGCAAACCTTCTTCCATACCGACCAGATATACATACGGGAACTCCAGTCCTTTTGACGCGTGTAACGTCATCAGCTGAACCTGGTCAGCCTCTTCCTCGCTCTCGCCACGCTCCATCATGTCGCGAAGGGTAAAGCGGGTGACCACCTGAGTCAGGGTCATTGGCTCATCTATCTCCGTGCCTTCCAGCATTTCGGTCATCCAGCTGAAGAGCTGGTTAACGTTTTTCATCCGCATCTCAGCCGCCTTCGGGCTGGCGGAGGTTTCGTACAACCAGGATTCGTAATCAATACCGTGAATGAGATCGCGCACTGCCGCGACAGGTTCACGTTCCGCAAGGCGCTGCACTTCACCCAGCCAGTGGGTGAAACGGGTTAACGAATCGTAACCACGTCCGGTCAGCGTCTGACTCAGCCCCATATCAAAGCTGGCGGTAAACAGGCTTTTGTTGCGGGTCATCGCCCATTCGCCAAGCTTTTGTAGTGTCGCCGGGCCGATCTCACGTTTCGGGGTGTTCACGATGCGCAGAAACGCGCTGTCATCATCCGGGTTGGTGAGCACGCGCAGATAGGCCAGCAGATCCTTGATTTCAGGACGCGAGAAGAACGACGTACCACCCGAGATCTTGTACGGAATGCGGTTTTGCATCAGCATCTTTTCAAAGACGCGCGACTGGTGGTTACCGCGATACAGGATAGCGTAATCCTTGTACTCGGTTTTATTCACGAAGTGGTGGGCAATGAGCTCGCCAGTAACGCGTTCAGCCTCATGCTCTTCATTGTTGGCACTGAGCACTTTCAGCTCCGTGCCGTAGCCCAGTTCGGAGAACAGACGCTTCTCAAACACATGCGGATTATTGGCGATCAGGATATTCGCCGACTTGAGGATACGCCCGGAAGAACGGTAGTTTTGCTCCAGCTTAATCACCTGCAACGCAGGAAAATCTTTGCTTAATAACACCAGGTTTTGTGGACGCGCACCGCGCCAGGAGTAAATTGACTGGTCATCGTCACCCACCACAGTGAAACGCGCGCGCTGCCCCACCAGCAGCTTCACCAGTTCGTACTGGCTGGTGTTGGTATCCTGATATTCATCCACCAGCAGGTAGCGGATCTTGTTCTGCCAGCGCTCACGCACCTCTTCATTACGCTGAAGCAGCAGCGTTGGCAGGAGGATCAGATCGTCGAAATCCAACACGTTACACGCTTTCATGTGCGCGTCGTACAGACCATAACAGTGCGCGAAGATCCGATCCCGTTCGCCCTTCGCACTCGCTGCCGCCTGTGCAGGCGTCATCAGATCGTTTTTCCAGTTTGAGATCGTCGAGATCAGTTGTTGCAGCAGAACTTTGTCGTCTTCGATCAGTCCTTCGGTGAGCTCTTTGAGCAACGCCACCTGGTCGGTGTCATCGAAAAGAGAAAAGTTGGACTTCATCCCCAGTGCGGCGTATTCGCGTTTAATGATATCCAGTCCCAGGGTATGGAAGGTGGAGATCATCAGCCCGCGCGCCTCTTTGCGCCCCAGCGTCTGGCCAACACGCTCTTTCATCTCGCGCGCTGCTTTATTGGTAAATGTCACCGCCGCAATGTGGCGTGCCTGATAGCCACACCCACGAATTAAGTGGGCGATTTTATTCGTGATCACGCGGGTTTTACCGGAACCCGCCCCTGCCAGCACCAGGCATGGTCCAGTAACGAATTCGACCGCTTGTTGTTGTCCAGGGTTTAAACGCATGGGAATATTGCTCAATCTTCGAACGGGGTGTGGATTGTAGCAGAAAGCCGGGCGCAGATTTACCGGCTAATGATAAAGTGGATAAATCGCGTTTAACCCCTTAGAGCAGAACCATGAAAAAGAGCGCAGCAGCCCTGCATATTCTGGTAAAAGAAGAGAAACTGGCCCAGGAGATCCTTGCCAAGCTGGAGCGCGGCATCAGCTTTGATCATCTGGCAAAGCGCTACTCTAAATGTCCGTCCGGACGCAATGGCGGGGATCTCGGGGAATTTCAACAAGGTGCGATGGTCGGCCCGTTCGATCAGGCAGTCTTTAGCTGCCCGCTCCTGAAGCCCTACGGCCCGGTAAAAACCAAATTTGGCTACCATATCATTAAGGTGCTGTATCGCCGCTGACGCGTGGTATATTGCGCCCCGATTTATTTCAACCAATTCAAGGCACGATCATGGCAAAAACAGCAGCAGCAGTGCACATCCTCGTTAAAGAAGAGAAACTGGCTCTGGATCTTCTGGAGCAGATTAAGAACGGTGCCGACTTCGGTAAGCTGGCGAAGAAGCACTCCATCTGCCCATCAGGCAAACGCGGTGGTGACTTAGGTGAATTCCGTCAGGGTCAGATGGTTCCGACGTTCGACAAAGTGGTCTTCTCTTGCCCGGTACTGGAGCCAACCGGCCCGCTGCACACGCAGTTCGGTTATCACATTATTAAGGTTCTGTATCGCAAATAAAAAGCCGGGTAGCGGCTGCGCCTTACCCGGCTTACGTCTTAGCGTTTTGTAAGTCGGGTAAGCGAAGCGCCACCCGACAAGGTTGTTAACCCGCTACCGCAATACGTTTCATATCAGTCATGTAGCCACGCAGTTTATGACCCACTTTCTCGATCTGATGGCTGCGAATCGCTTCGTTTACATCACGCAGCTGCGCGTTATCCACGGCTCCTTCTGCAATCGCTTTACCCAGATCGCCTGTCTGCAGCGTAGTCATGAACTCTTTCAGCAGCGGTACGCAAGCGTAAGAGAACAGGTAGTTACCATACTCAGCGGTATCAGAGATAACCACGTTCATTTCGTACAGACGCTTACGGGCGATGGTGTTCGCAATCAGCGGCAGCTCGTGCAGTGATTCGTAGTACGCAGACTCTTCGATGATGCCGGAATCCACCATGGTTTCGAACGCCAGCTCAACGCCTGCTTTCACCATAGCAATCATCAGTACGCCTTTATCGAAGTACTCCTGCTCGCCGATTTTACCTTCATACTGTGGCGCGGTTTCGAACGCGGTTTTACCGGTCTCTTCACGCCAGGTCAGCAGTTTCTTATCGTCATTCGCCCAGTCAGCCATCATGCCTGAAGAGAACTCACCGGAGATGATGTCGTCCATATGTTTCTGGAACAGCGGTGCCATGATGGTTTTCAGCTGTTCAGACAATGCGTAAGCACGCAGTTTCGCCGGGTTGGACAGACGGTCCATCATCAGCGTGATACCGCCCTGCTTCAGGGCTTCAGTGATGGTTTCCCAGCCGAACTGAATCAGTTTTTCAGCGTATGCAGGGTCAGTGCCCTCTTCCACCAGCTTGTCAAAGCACAGCAGAGAGCCGGCCTGCAACATGCCGCACAGAATGGTCTGCTCGCCCATCAGGTCAGATTTCACTTCGGCAACGAAGGAAGATTCCAGCACGCCCGCACGGTGACCACCGGTTGCGGCAGCCCATGCTTTGGCAATCGCCATACCTTCGCCTTTTGGATCGTTTTCCGGGTGAACCGCGATCAGGGTTGGCACGCCGAAGCCACGTTTGTACTCTTCACGGACTTCCGTACCTGGGCACTTCGGAGCCACCATCACAACGGTGATGTCTTTACGGATCTGCTCGCCCACTTCAACGATGTTGAAACCGTGGGAATAACCCAGCGCCGCGCCATCTTTCATCAGCGGCTGTACGGAACGCACAACGTCAGAGTGCTGTTTGTCTGGCGTCAGGTTAACCACCAAATCCGCCTGCGGGATCAGCTCTTCGTAGGTACCCACTTTAAAGCCGTTTTCGGTCGCTTTACGCCAGGAAGCACGCTTCTCGGCAATCGCTTCTTTACGCAGGGCGTAGGAGATATCCAGGCCGGAGTCACGCATGTTCAGGCCCTGGTTCAGACCCTGTGCGCCACAGCCGACGATGACCACTTTTTTACCCTGAAGGTAGCTCGCGCCATCAGCAAATTCGTCGCGCGCCATAAAGCGGCATTTGCCCAGCTGCGCCAGCTGCTGGCGCAAGTTCAGTGTATTAAAGTAGTTAGCCATGGGTGATACCTCGTGATGTTGTGTGTCTTATTGTTCGGTTCGCTATTCAGCGAGAATGTACCCACATTACAACAGGAAATTCATTGCGGAAATTGATATATTCACAACATCACGTTGCAATATCTGCAATGTAAAAAAGGGGAGTGACATCAGTGGATTTACGCGATCTGAAAATGTTCCTGCATCTGGCGGAAAGCCGCCACTTTGGCCGCAGTGCCCGGGCGATGCACGTCAGCCCCTCCACGCTTTCGCGGCAAATCCAGCGCCTTGAGGAGGATCTTGGTCAGCCGCTGTTTGTGCGTGACAACCGTACCGTTACCCTCACAGAGGCGGGTGAAGAACTGCGCATTTTTGCCCAGCAGACGCTGCTACAGTACCAACAACTGAGGCACTCGATTGACCAGCAGGGGCCGTCACTTTCCGGCGAGCTGCATATTTTCTGCTCCGTGACCGCCGCCTATAGCCATCTCCCGCCCATTCTTGACCGCTTCCGCGCGGCACATCCGTCGGTTGAAATTAAACTCACCACCGGCGACGCCGCCGATGCAATGGAAAAAGTGGTGACGGGCGAAGCGGATCTCGCTATTGCCGGGAAACCCGAAACCTTGCCGGGTGCAGTGGCATTTTCAATGCTGGAGAACCTGGCGGTAGTTCTGATTGCCCCGGCACTGCCCTGCCCGGTGCGTAATCAGGTATCGGTGGAGAAACCGGACTGGTCAACGGTGCCGTTTATCATGGCCGATCAGGGGCCGGTACGCCGCCGTATTGAGCTCTGGTTCCGCCGTCAGAAGATCAGCAATCCGTCGATTTACGCAACAGTCGGTGGCCATGAAGCGATGGTCTCAATGGTGGCGCTCGGCTGCGGCGTGGCGCTGTTGCCGGAAGTGGTGCTGGAAAACAGCCCGGAGCCGGTACGTAACCGCGTGATGATTCTGGAACGCAGCGACGAGAAAACACCGTTTGAGCTTGGCGTGTGTGCACAAAAAAAGCGGCTGCATGAGCCGCTTATTGATGCGTTCTGGCAGATCCTGCCAAACCATTAACCCGCGAGGAAGAACCTGAACGCCGGGTTATGCGTCTCATCATGACAGTCATAGCCCAGTTCGTTCAGCCGCGTTTCGAAATCAGGCTCATGTTCGCCCAGTTCAAACGCGGCCAGCACGCGACCATAGTCCGTGCCGTGGCTGCGGTAGTGGAACAAAGAGATGTTCCAGTGCGTACCCAGCGTGTGCAGGAACTTAAGCAATGCGCCCGGAGACTCCGGAAACTCAAAGCTGAACAGACGTTCCTTAAGCGGTTTCGATGGACGTCCGCCAACCATATAGCGCACATGCAGTTTCGCCATTTCATCATCAGAGAGGTCAACAACGCTGTAGCCACCTTCGTGCAACATGTTGAGGATCTCTTTGCGTTCTTCCAGACCGCGACTCAGGCGCACACCGACAAAAATGCACGCATCTTTGGCGTCAGCAAAACGGTAGTTAAATTCCGTCACTGAGCGGCCGCCGAGTAGCTGGCAGAATTTCAGGAAGCTGCCCTTCTCTTCCGGGATGGTCACCGCCAGCAGTGCTTCCCGCTGTTCACCCAGCTCGCAGCGCTCGGAAACGTAGCGTAGGCCGTGGAAATTGACGTTAGCCCCCGAAAGCACGTGTGCCAGCCGTTCGCCGCGAATGTTGTGCTGAGCGATGTATTTTTTCATCCCCGCCAGCGCCAGCGCGCCGGACGGTTCAGCCACCGCACGCACATCTTCGAACAGATCTTTCATCGCCGCGCAGATCGCATCGCTGTCGACGGTGACAATATCGTCAAGATACTCCTGGCACAGGCGGAAGGTCTCATCGCCGATGCGCTTAACCGCCACGCCTTCCGCAAACAGCCCGACGCGCGGCAGGTCCACCGGATGACCGGCATCCAGCGCCGCTTTCAGGCAGGCAGAGTCTTCCGCCTCAACGGCAATCACTTTGATCTGCGGCATCAGCTGTTTGATCAGCACCGCCACGCCTGCGGCCAGGCCACCGCCGCCCACCGGGACGAAAACACGGTCAAGGTGAGCATCCTGTTGCAGCAGCTCCAGCGCCAGTGTGCCCTGCCCGGCAATCACCATCGGGTGATCGAACGGCGGTACCCAGGTAAACCCCTGCTGCTGCGCAAGCTCAATCGCTTTGGCTTTAGCTTCGTCAAAGTTAGCCCCGTGGAGCAGCACTTCACCGCCAAAACCTCGTACCGCATCGACTTTGATGTCTGCGGTAGCGACCGGCATCACGATCAGTGCTTTCAACCCTAAGCGAGCAGAGGAGAATGCGACGCCCTGAGCGTGGTTACCTGCAGAGGCGGTAATTACGCCGCGTGCTTTTTGCTCGTCGGTTAACCCGGCCATCATCGCGTAGGCCCCGCGCAGCTTAAAACTGTGTACTGGCTGACGGTCTTCGCGCTTCACCAGGATCACGTTATCAAGGCGCGAAGAGAGTTTTTCCATTTTCTGCAGCGGGGTGACCTGCACCGCTTCATAGACCGGCGCGCGTAGCACCGCTCTTAAATATTCCGCCCCCTCAGGGGCGGCAGATAAGGGTTGTGATTCGGCCATCATTAGCCCCCAAGTTTCGATTTATCGCGCACCGCGCCTTTATCTGCACTGGTGGCAAGGCTCGCGTAAGCACGCAGGGCGAAGGAGACTTCACGCTGACGATCTTTCGGCGTCCAGGCTTTGTCGCCGCGCGCTTCTTGCGCCTCACGACGAGCCGCAATTTCCTGGTCGCTGAGCTTCAGCTGAATACCGCGATTTGGAATATCGATTTCGATCAGGTCGCCATCTTCGATAATGGCGATATTGCCGCCACTCGCTGCTTCAGGGGAAACGTGGCCGATAGACAAGCCGGACGTACCGCCAGAGAATCGACCATCAGTGATCAGCGCACACGCCTTACCGAGTCCCATGGATTTCAGGAAGGTGGTTGGGTAGAGCATCTCCTGCATACCCGGCCCGCCTTTCGGACCTTCGTAGCGGATCACCACCACATCACCTTCCACCACTTTGCCACCGAGAATCGCCTCTACCGCCTCGTCCTGGCTTTCATACACTTTTGCCGGACCGGTGAATTTCAGGATGCTGTCGTCCACGCCTGCGGTTTTCACGATGCAGCCGTTTTCCGCAAAGTTACCGTACAGCACAGCCAGACCACCGTCTTTGCTGTAGGCGTGTTCCAGCGAGCGGATGCAGCCTTCGGCGCGGTCATCATCCAGGGTATCCCAGCGGCAGTCCTGCGAGAACGCCTGGGTGGTACGAATACCCGCTGGACCCGCGCGGAACATCTTTTTCACCGCGTCGTCTTTGGTCAGCATCACGTCGTACTGGTCCAGCGACTCCGGCAGCGTCAGACCAAGCACGTTTTTCACATCACGGTTCAGCAGCCCGGCGCGATCCAGTTCGCCGAGAATACCGATAACGCCACCGGCACGGTGCACGTCTTCCATGTGGTACTTCTGGGTACTCGGCGCGACTTTACACAGCTGAGGCACTTTGCGGGACAGCTTGTCGATGTCGCTCATGGTGAAGTCGATTTCGGCTTCCTGCGCGGCGGCCAGCAGGTGCAGCACAGTGTTGGTGGAACCGCCCATGGCGATATCCAGCGTCATAGCGTTTTCGAACGCCGCTTTGCTGGCGATGTTACGCGGCAGCGCGCTGGCGTCGTCCTGCTCGTAGTAGCGTTTCGTCAGCTCAACAATGCGTTTACCGGCGTTGAGGAACAACTGTTTACGATCGGCGTGGGTCGCCAGCAGCGAGCCGTTGCCCGGCTGCGACAGGCCGAGTGCTTCGGTCAGGCAGTTCATGGAGTTAGCGGTGAACATCCCGGAACAAGAGCCGCAGGTCGGGCACGCGGAGCGTTCTACTTGCTCACTCTGCTCATCAGAGACTTTCGGGTCCGCACCCTGAATCATCGCATCAACCAGGTCGAGCTTGATAATTTTGTCGGAAAGCTTGGTTTTCCCTGCTTCCATTGGACCGCCGGAAACGAAGATCACCGGAATGTTCAGACGCAGGGAAGCCATCAGCATCCCTGGGGTGATTTTGTCGCAGTTGGAGATACAGACCATCGCATCCGCACAGTGGGCGTTAACCATGTACTCCACTGAGTCGGCGATCAGCTCGCGAGATGGCAGTGAATAGAGCATGCCCCCGTGACCCATCGCGATACCGTCATCCACCGCAATGGTGTTGAACTCTTTCGCCACACCGCCAGAGGCTTCAATTTGCTCGGCAACCAGTTTACCCAGATCACGCAGGTGTACGTGACCTGGCACAAACTGGGTAAAGGAGTTCACCACGGCGATAATTGGCTTGCCGAAATCGGCGTCGGTCATTCCGGTGGCGCGCCACAGTGCGCGGGCACCCGCCATGTTACGGCCGTGGGTGGTGGTGGCTGAACGATACTTAGGCATGCTTTATTTACTCCCGTCTGACTATTTAATGGGACGGTGCTTGCCGTCCCAAATTTATACTTAGTGATTAACCTGATCCAACCAGCCGTATTTATCTTCTGTTTCGCCGGTGAAGAGGCCAAAGAACGCTTGCTGAATACGTTTGGTGACCGGGCCGCAGCGGCCTTCGCCCACCTGGATACCGTCTACGCTGCGTACCGGCGTAATTTCAGCCGCAGTACCAGACATAAAGACTTCATCCGCCAGGTAGAGAGATTCGCGGGACAGTACCTGCTCGCGCACTTCGATACCCAGGTCTTTCGCCAGCTTGATGATGGCGTCACGGGTGATGCCCGGCAGCGCGGACGAGGTAAATGGTGGCGTGAACAGAATGCCATCTTTTACTTCAAACAAGTTTTCGCCCGCACCTTCTGAGATGTAGCCATTCACGTCGAGGGCAATACCTTCCTGATAACCGTGACGGCGCGCTTCGCTACCGACCAGCAGTGAGGAGAGGTAGTTACCGCCCGCTTTAGCCGCGGTCGGGATGGTGTTTGGCGCAACGCGGTTCCAGGAAGAGACCATTGCGTCGATCCCCTGCTCCAGGGCTTCAGCTCCCAGGTAAGCACCCCATGGGAACGCGGCAATGATCACATCGGTGGTATAGCCTGCTGGTGGGTTAACGCCCATGCCCACATCACCCACAAACACCAGCGGACGAATATACGCGCTGGTCAGGTTGTTTTTACGGATCACGTCACGGCAGGCTTCCATCAGCTCGTCAACGCTCTGGGAAACCGGGAAACGATAAATTTTGGCTGAGTCATGCAGACGCTGCATATGTTCACGATGACGGAACACCACTGGCCCTTTGTGAGAGTCATAGCAACGGATGCCTTCAAACACAGACGTACCGTAGTGCAGCGCGTGGGACATCACGTGAACCTTCGCGTCCTCCCAGCGAACCATCTCACCGTTGAACCAAATGTAATCAGCTTTTTTTGTCGTCATTTTTTCGTCCTGTCACGCTTAAGCGCGGATTTGTTGTGATGTGGTTGTGCTCTGGCAGATGGCTACGTGGGCAACGTCTACCAGCTTTGATAACTGACTAAACAGTAAGTCGACCGGGCGCGGGCTGGCAACGGTTAATTCGATGCTGATATTTTGCGCATCGGTGGCCGTCTCCATATTCATAGAGCAAATCTGAAAACCACGATGACGGACCACACGCAAAACGCGTTCTAAGGTTTCTGGATTGAAGCGAGCCTGCACGGCGACCTGATGTTGCATCATGATAATTTCTCCAGCATTTGTGAGTTACTGGCACCTGGCGGTACCAACGGCCAGACATTCTCAAGCTCGTCGATTGAGACATGAAGCAGGTAAGGCCCTTCGCTTGACAGCATGGTGTCGAGGGCCGCTTCAACCTGGTCTTTACGGGTAATGTGCTGGCCAGGGATGCCAAAGGCGCTGGCCAGAGTGAGGAAATCGGGGTTATCGGTCAGGGTGGTTTCGCTGTAACGCTCCTGGAAGAACAACTGTTGCCACTGACGAACCATTCCTAAACGCTGGTTATCGAGTAACACGATTTTCAGCGGCAACTGCTTACGCTTCACGGTGCCCAGCTCCTGAACATTCATCATGAAGGAGCCGTCACCGGAGATACAGATAACGGTATCGTGCGGGCGGGCAACCTGCGCGCCAACGGCTGCTGGCAGACCGAAGCCCATCGTCCCTAACCCGCTGGAGGTGATGAAGTTTTCCGGGCGGGTGTAGGTCATGTGCTGGGCTGACCACATCTGATGCTGGCCCACGTCGGTGGTAACGACGCTGTCTGCGGGTTTACGATCGGACAACTGTTTCAACAGCAGCGGTGCGTAGATGGCCTCACCGGGGTGGTCGTAACGCCAGGCATGCTCAGCGCGCATATCGGCGGTGTGCTGACGCCATGCGTTAATGTCCAGCGGCTGCTGTAATGCCGGTAACAGCGCATTGAGATCGCCCTGCAAGGCGACATGCGCCTGACGCAGCTTGTTCATCTCCGCCGGGTCGATATCCATATGGATAACTTTGGCATTCGGCGCGAAGGTGTTCAGCTTGCCGGTGACGCGGTCATCGAAACGTGCCCCTACGGCGATGAGCAGATCGCACTCCTGCACCGCCAGGTTTGCGGCTTTGGTGCCGTGCATCCCCAGCATACCGAGGTAGTACGGATAGTCAGCATCTACCGCGCCCAGACCTTTCAGCGTGCAGGTCGCTGGCATCTGCGTTGTTGCGATAAATTCGCGCAGGGCTGGAACGGCCTGTGCCATGCCTACGCCACCGCCGACGTACAGCATCGGCTGTTTCGCCTGCGCCAGCATCTGGCGCGCCTCTGCAACGTCCTCATGTGGAAACACATCGTCACTTTCAACGGTGGAGAAGTGCGGTTCCAGATCGCCGAGAGCCACCTGGATATCTTTTGGGATATCCACAAGAACCGGGCCAGGACGGCCAGAACTGGCAACAGCAAATGCTTCAGCCATCACACGCGGCAACTCTTCCAGAGACTGGACGAGGAAACTGTGTTTGGTGCAAGCCAGGGATAAACCAAGCACATCAACTTCCTGGAAGGCATCGGTACCGATGAACGGAGAAGCAACCTGACCAGTGATTGCCACGACAGGAACAGAGTCGAGCAGTGCATCAGCCAGACCGGTGATCAGGTTGGTTGCCCCTGGTCCTGAGGTTGCCATGCAAACTCCAGTTTTGCCGGTAGCGCGCGCATAACCGATGGCTGCCATTGCTGCGCCCTGCTCGTGTCGGCACAACAGGTGTTCCACGCCGCCGTCATACAATGCATCGTAAATCGGCATAATTGCGCCACCCGGATAACCGAATACTGTCTCGACTCCCTGCGCGCGCAACGCATGTACTACCCACTGTGCCCCATTCATAGTTAGTTCCCCGTCATAAATCGGGAGAAACAGAATTTTGTGCTAGTGTTCATTCTCTGCTCCTCGCTTAAGTTTTTTAGTCATAAAAAAACCCCCGGACCTTTCGGTGCGGGGGTCTTAGTTCGTTAAGGCTTGATTTCTAAGCCTTTCCTCGTCCAAGTGCAGCCCCGCACGGTGGGATAATAATCACCACCACGCTAATCACGACCAGGCTAATCACTCGTAGAAGGGCTGTCATTTTCAGTTCTTTTTGCATCTTGTTCGAAGGAATACCTAAAGAGTTATCACAGTTTTTAAATCAAACACAAGATTTATTTATGACCATTTTGATTAGCACACAAATCATATTCCGAAAGATCATTGTTTTATATGAGAAAAACAGAGTGTGAATATTTTTCATAATTTCAAGCGTACTCAGGTCATCAAAACGAACCGCTCTTTTTCTGCGAGAAGGCTTCCGCCAAGACGTAATGGTTGCATTTTGTCGCCAAAAGCCTGGAACAAGCGTCGTAAAACACAGAACTGACACTAAAGGTGTGATCGAGATACTGGCATAGTCGGCCCTCAAGGAGGTGCTTATGTCACTGTCAGTTGTTTATACGCGTGCGGCTATTGGAGTCAAAGCACCGCTGATTTCCGTAGAGGTCCATCTGAGCAATGGGCTTCCCGGATTAACGCTCGTCGGCTTGCCGGAAACAACGGTGAAAGAAGCCAGAGATCGGGTTCGCAGCGCAATCATCAATAGCGGTTATACCTTCCCCGCAAAGAAGATCACTATCAACCTGGCGCCTGCGGACCTGCCCAAAGAGGGAGGTCGATATGATTTACCTATCGCTATAGCGCTTCTCGCGGCCTCTGAACAGCTTAATACATCCAGGCTAGGCTCGTACGAGTTCATCGGTGAACTGGCGCTTACAGGCGCATTGAGGGGTGTTCCTGGTGCAATCTCAGGTGCACTGGAAGCCATTCGTGCTGGTCGACAAATCATTGTTGCCAATGAAAATGGTTCCGAGGTGAGCCTGATAACCGAAAAAGGATGCCTGATAGCAGGGCACTTGCAGGAGGTCTGTGCATATCTTGAGGGGCGACATGAGTTAGCAGAGCCTGAAGAAACAGGGGATCTCCTACCTGAAAGCCTGGACGACCTCAGCGATATCATCGGTCAGGAGCAGGGGAAACGGGCACTGGAGATTACCGCTGCCGGAGGGCATAACCTGCTGTTGATTGGTCCGCCGGGTACAGGGAAAACGATGCTGGCGAGCAGATTGAATGGTCTGCTTCCCCCACTCAATAACCATGAGGCACTTGAAAGCGCTGCGATATTTAGCCTGGTGAGTTCTGTGTCGTTACAAAAACAGTGGCGACGTCGCCCCTTCCGCTCTCCGCATCACAGTGCCTCACTAACAGCCATGGTAGGGGGAGGTTCTATACCGGGGCCGGGAGAGATCTCACTGGCCCACAATGGCATTCTGTTTCTTGATGAGCTGCCTGAGTTTGAAAGGCGAGTGCTGGATGCTCTGAGGGAGCCTATCGAATCGGGTGAAATTCATATCTCCCGTACACGTGCCAAAATAAGCTACCCCGCGCAGTTCCAGCTGGTTGCAGCAATGAACCCCAGCCCGTCAGGACATTATCAGGGTAATCATAATCGCTGTACGCCTGAGCAGACGCTGCGATATCTGGGGAAACTCTCTGGCCCTTTTCTGGATCGTTTCGATTTATCCCTTGAGATCCCTTTGCCTCCCCCTGGCCTGCTCAGCCAGAGTAGCGTCAGAGGGGAGAGCACGGTAGAGGTTCGCGAGCGGGTTATCGCCGCTCAAGCCCGACAGTATATACGTCAAAATAAACTGAATGCCCGTCTGGATAATGCTGAGATTCGGCAGTTTTGCCAGCTAAAGGCTGAGGACGCAAACTGGCTGGAAGAAACATTGACGCGATTTGGGCTCTCAATTCGTGCGTGGCAGCGTCTCTTAAAAGTCGCCCGAACTATCGCCGATGTGGAAAGGTGTCATGAAATTGAGAGACAACATCTGCAGGAAGCGTTGAGCTATCGTGCAATCGACCGTCTACTTTTGCACCTGCAAAAGTTACTGGCGTAAAAAAGGGGCCGTAGCCCCTTTCTTATTAGTCGTCAGACTCGGTGTAGTCTTCTGCACCTTCCATCTGCGGCTTACCGCCAGACAGCGTATGGAAGCGCTTTGGACGCTTAATGCGCGCCATGTACTTGATCCATACACGTTCCGCTTCAGACTGCGGCTCACGCTCACCACGGCAAACAGAAACAAACTGTTTCTCGTCTTCAGTTACAGGTTCACGCTTACCCAGATCCAGCTCGTTAAAGGCATAACCATGGCGCTCAAGCAGTTGAGCTTCTTTGATGGTGAAATCGCCGTGACGAGAGAACCCGCGCGGATAATGTTTATTGTCGAAAAAACGATTAGTCGTCGTAAAGCTTTCCGCCATCCTACACGCTCCTAATTCTTTGGCCGAGCTATTTATGGCGCGGAGTATTAGTTACGCTTGACAGAGTGTAAAACAAAACATTTAAATCATAACGACAAATAATTTTGCGGAGAAAGATGTGGATACGGAATTGCTTAAAACTTTCCTTGAAGTGAGCAGAACGCGCCACTTTGGGCGAGCAGCTGAAGCCCTTTACCTGACGCAGTCAGCAGTCAGTTTTCGTATTCGACAGCTGGAAAATCAACTGGGTGTGAATCTTTTTACCCGCCATCGCAACAATATTCGCTTAACGCCTGCTGGTGAGAAACTGCTGCCGTACGCAGAAACGCTGATGAATACCTGGCAGGCAGCACGTAAAGAGGTGGCACATACTTCGAGGCATAATGAGTTCTCGATAGGGGCCAGTGCTTCTCTGTGGGAATGTATGCTAAGCCAATGGCTTACCCGGCTGTATCATTCTCATGGGCATTTGCAATTTGAAGCCAGGATTGCACAACGGCAGTCGCTGGTTAAGCAACTTCATGAACGCCAGCTTGATCTTCTTATCACAACCGAAGCCCCCAAGATGGACGAATTTAGCAGCCAGATTGTGGGTCAGTTTGGCCTGGCACTTTATGCCTCAGAACCTTCAATGATGAAGGCAGACTTGACCTATTTGCGACTGGAATGGGGGCCAGATTTTCAGCAGAACGAGACGGGGTTGATTGCACCTGATGATGTTCCGCAGTTAACGACCAGCTCTGCAGAGATCGCCTGTCAGCAACTTTCCTTGCTGAAAGGTTGTACCTGGTTACCTGTTCGCTGGGCAGACACTAAAGCGGGGCTGCACACTGTGATGGATTCCACCACGCTTACCAGGCCCCTGTATGCGATTTGGCTGCAAAACAGTGATAAGCAATCGCAGATAAAAGATCTATTAAAAATCAATGTAATGGATTGATATATCAGCCAGCAGGGATGCTGGCTGAAAATTAAGAAGAGAATTTTCTGCAGTGTTTTAGGCAAAAAAAAATCCTTTGCCGGAGCAAAGGATTATATATGGCAGGGGCGGAGAGACTCGAACTCGCGACACCCGGTTTTGGAGACCGGTGCTCTACCAACTGAGCTACGCCCCTAAAGTTTTTTGCCATTAAGCCTGCCAATAAGGCAGGCTTAATGTCTTAATAAGTGGCGGAACGGACGGGACTCGAACCCGCGACCCCCTGCGTGACAGGCAGGTATTCTAACCGACTGAACTACCGCTCCACCGAAGACTGCTGTAACCACCGGATTTATGCACCGGCTTAC
>NZ_JBALHX010000009.1:0-90079 GCF_037053385.1 Enterobacter sp. P82 | reverse complement strand
CGTTTTCCTCATTCAGAGTCAAGCGATTATTTTCACTTTTCTCTGTTGGTGTTCATCTCTGAACCCCGCTAACCCGGCGGCGTGTGTGCCGTTGTTCCGTGTCAGTGGAGGCGCATTATAGGGAGTTATTCCTAAGTGACAAGAGGAAATTTAAAAAAAGTTTTCATCCGCGTTTTTTTTTCACCAACAGCAATGAAATCAAGCTACAAATTGTTCTATTTGATGTATCTGCAACCACAATCACACTCGAGGTGGCATAATTATCAGCATGAATCTTTAAGGAATAAAAGCGATGCCATTAAGCGCACAACAGCTGGCCGCCCAAAAAAACCTGTCGTATGTGCTGGCAGAGAAGCTGGCTCAGCGGATTTTAGCGGGTAAATATGCCCCAGGCAGCATCCTGCCGGGTGAAATGGAGCTGGGTGAGCAGTTTGGAGTGAGTCGTACAGCAGTTCGTGAAGCGGTGAAAACCCTAACGGCAAAAGGTATGGTGCTTCCGCGTCCCCGCATTGGTACACGTGTCATGCCACAGAGTAACTGGAACTTTCTCGATCAGGAGCTGCTCTCCTGGTGGATGACGGAAGATAACTTTCATCAGGTTGTCGATCACTTTCTGGTGATGCGCAGCAGTCTTGAACCACAGGCATGCCTGCTTGCCGCCACGCTTGGAACGGCAGAACAGAAAGCACAACTCAACGCGTTAATGGAAGAGATGGTGTTCCTGAAAAAACACTTCAACCGGGAACGCTGGGTTGAGGTCGATATGGCCTGGCATGAGCATATCTATATGATGAGCGCCAATCCGTTCCTCACCTCTTTTGCCTCTTTATTTCATTCGGTGTACCACACTTACTTTACCTCTATTACACAAGACGAAGTGGTTAAATTGGATTTGCATCAGGCGATAGTGGATGCCATTCAGGAAAGCGACGGGCAGCGAGCCCTGAGTGCGTGTCAGGAATTGCTGGCCGCGCCAACCTACCAGCAGGTAAATAAATGACAAAGAAAAAAGCGCGCAGCATGGCCGGATTGCCGTGGATTGCAGCCATGGCGTTCTTTATGCAGGCACTGGATGCCACCATCCTCAACACTGCGCTTCCCGCTATTGCGCAAAGCCTCAACCGCTCCCCGCTGGCAATGCAATCCGCCATCATCAGTTACACCCTGACGGTCGCAATGTTAATCCCTGTCAGCGGCTGGCTGGCCGACCGCTTCGGCACCCGCAGGGTTTTCATGTTGGCCGTGACACTCTTTACACTCGGTTCGCTGGCCTGTGCGCTCTCCTCATCCTTAACAGAACTGGTTATCTTCCGCGTATTACAAGGTATTGGCGGAGCGATGATGATGCCCGTGGCACGCCTTGCCTTACTGCGAGCCTATCCTCGAAGCGAACTGCTTCCCGTGCTCAACTTCGTCACCATGCCAGGCCTGGTTGGTCCGATACTTGGCCCGGTACTTGGTGGTGTGTTTGTCACCTGGGCAAGCTGGCATTGGATCTTCCTGATTAATATTCCTATTGGCGTTGCCGGTCTGCTGTATGCCCGCAAATATATGCCGAACTTCACCACGCCAAGACGCAGCTTCGATATGGGAGGCTTTTTCCTGTTTGGCCTGAGCCTGGTGCTCTTCTCAAGCGGGATGGAACTGTTTGGTGAGAAGATCGTAGCAACATGGATTGCGCTCTCCGTCATCCTCAGCGGTATTCTGCTGTTCCTTCTTTATATACGTCACGCGCGCCGTCACCCGACACCGTTAATCTCACTCGGACTCTTTAACACCCGAACCTTTTCCGTAGGGATCGCAGGCAACATTGCGTCACGTCTGGGGACAGGTTGCGTACCGTTTCTGATGCCATTGATGCTGCAGGTAGGTTTCGGCTACCCGGCACTGATTGCTGGCTGCATGATGGCGCCCACGGCAATGGGCTCGATTCTGGCAAAATCAACGGTTACACAAGTGCTGCGCTGGTTTGGCTATCGTAAGACGCTGGTTGGCGTAACGGTCTTCATCGGTCTGATGATTGCGCAGTTCTCTCTGCAGTCCGCCGCCCTTCCCGTATGGATGTTGATCCTGCCGTTATTTGTGCTGGGCATGGCGATGTCAACGCAGTTTACGTCGATGAATACCATCACGCTGGCAGACCTGACGGACGAGAACGCCAGCAGTGGCAACAGCGTGCTGGCGGTGACGCAACAGCTGTCGATCAGTCTTGGGGTGGCCGTAAGTGCGGCGGTACTGCGGTTTTATGAAGGTTTTGACAGCGCGAATACCGTCGAGCAGTTCCACTATACGTTTATCACAATGGGCGTTCTTACCGTCGTTTCAGCGCTGGTCTTTATGCTGTTAAAACCAAAAGACGGACGTAATCTGATCAAAGAACGCCACAAAGCAAAGTCTAAACCGAACCCCGTTCCATCAGAACAGGAGTAAGCTGCAGACGTTGCTGTTGCAGCGTGGGCTGCGCCATTCGATGAATCAGCACATCAATGGCCAGCTCACCCAGTTCATCCTTCGGCTGATGAATTGTGGTCAGCGGTGGGGTCATATAGCTGGCCAGTTCAATATCATCGTAGCCAATTACCGCCATATCATCCGGAACGCGCAAGCCTGCCTGATATAACGCCTGATAGGCGCCAAATGCCATGGCATCGTTGCCGATAAAGACGGCCTGCGGACGCTGCGGCTGCGCCAGCAAGGTCTGCATCGCTTCAAAGCCACCGTGAAACTCAAAATCACCGGTAATACGGTAGCCTTCGGGCACAGAAAGCCCGGCCCGGGCCATCGCAGAGAGATACCCTTCCAGACGCAAACGCGCCGGAGTTTTATCCAGTGGACCGGTAATACAGGCAATGCGGGTGTAACCTTTATCGATCAGATACTGGGTGGCCATGTCGCCCCCCAGCAGGGAGTTATCCTGAATCAGATCGCTGGTACCGTCGAACGGTGCCCAGTCCATCATCACCGTGGGAATAGAGGGATAACGCTGGATAATCTCTTTCGAGGGCTGGTGTGTTTCGGTACAGAGCAGCAGTAGCCCGTCGACGCGTTTTTGCATCAGCGTCTCCAGGTTGCGGTTCATTCTCTGCTCGTCACCTTCGGTATTGCACAGCACCAGGCTGTAGCCACGCTCGAAGCAACTACGCTCTACACCTCGCACAAGCTCAGAATAGAAAGGGTTGGTACTGGCCGTAATCAGCATACCAATAGTGCGCGTCTGGTTGAGCTTAAGACTACGCGCCAGTGCAGATGGCGCATAGTTGAGTTCTTTTACCGCAGCTTCGACTTTCTCCCGAATCGCCTCGCTGACGAAGCGATCGTTGTTTATAACGTGAGAGACCGTCGAGGTAGAAACACCCGCCATGCGGGCGACATCTTTCATTGTTGCCAAGCGTTACCCCTGCTGACTTAAGAATTCATCGATCTCTTTACGCCACGGAACGGAGGGTTGGGCCCCTTTGCGCGTCACGGCAATCGCAGCAGCAGCATGCGCAAAACGGATCGCATCATCCATTCGCTTGCCTTCCAGTAGCGCGGTCACCAGCGCACCATTGAAGGTATCTCCCGCGGCGATGGTGTCAATCGCTTTCACCTTAAAGCCCGGCACTCGACGGCCTTCGCCATTGACGCTTGCCCACACCCCACGGCTACCAAGGGTGATAATCACGGTACCGATGCCTTTATCATGCAATGCACGTGCAGCTCGCGCGGCATCGCCATCATTTTCGACACGAATGCCCGTCAGCTTTTCCGCTTCGGTTTCGTTTGGCGTAATGATGTCCACCAGCGCCAGCAGCTCGTCTGATAATACACGGGCAGGAGCTGGATTTAGTACGACAGTGGTATGATTTTCATGCGCAATTTTGGCGGCGGCCAGCACGCTTTCAACCGGTGACTCCAGTTGCATCAGCAACGCTTCGGCATTCGCAATGATCTCACGTTGCGCTTCTACGCGCTCCGTTGTCAGAGCAGCGTTGGCGCCAGCATGAATACCGATAACATTCTCACCTTCTGCGTTGACGAAAATCAGCGCCACGCCGGTAGATTCCCCTGCAACCACGCTGACCGGTGCGATATCAATGTTGTCGCTCGCCAGCTGTTTACGTACGCGCTCACCGGTATCGTCATCACCCGTGCAGGCGATAAACGCAATATTCGCCCCACTGCGACCAGCAGCAACGGCCTGGTTTGCACCTTTACCGCCAAATGCCACCTGATACTGGTTACCCGTGACGGTTTCGCCCGGTGTTGGGAATGATTCAAGGTTAAGAATGTGATCGGCATTGATACTGCCAAGGACGACGAGGTTGCCTGCGGTTTTCATGGTTGGGTTGTCCATCTGAGAGCGCCACCGGTGTTACCCGGTGGCGTATGCCACACTTTTCTTTATTGGTGTCCCTCAGGCAGCCAGCGACTGCCTGATTCGCCTTTTACTGCTTGATGACCAGTTTCAGGTCAACAGGGTATTTGGCCTGAACTTTTTCGCCCTTCAGCACTTTGTCGGCAGTTTCAACGCCAGTCGCGCCAATCTGCTCCGGCAACTGAGCGATGGTCGCAGCCAGTTTGCCATCGTTTACTGCTTTTTCACCATCCGGCGTACCGTCAAATCCGACAACCATCACATCAGATTTACCTGCAGTCTGCAGGGCACGCAGCGCACCCAGTGCCATTTCGTCGTTCTGCGCGAATACTGCCTGCACGTCAGGATGTGCGGTCAGCAGGTTCTGCATCACGTTCAGACCTTTAGTACGGTCGAAGTCGGCAGGCTGGCTGGCCAGGACGTTAAATTTGTGTGCAGCAACGGCCTGCTGGAAGCCTTCGCCACGTTCACGGGCAGCAGAGGTACCCGCGATACCCTGCAATTCGATAACTTTCGCACCTTCACCTGCTTTCTTCGCGATGTAATCACCCGCGATTTTACCGCCCAGCACGTTATCAGACGCAATGTGGCTGACCACGTCACCTTTAGAGGCCTGACGGTCCAGGGTGATTACCGGGATCTTCGCCTGGTTTGCCATTTTAACGGCGTTACCTACGGCATCAGAATCAGTTGGGTTGATCAGCAGAATTTTGGTACCACGAACGGTTAAGTCCTGAACGTTAGCCAGCTCTTTCGCCGGGTTGTTCTGGGAATCCAGCACCACCAGGTTGTAGCCCAGTTTGTCCGCTTCTTTCTGCGCGCCATCCTTCAGAGAGACGAAGAACGGGTTGTTCAGCGTGGAGATAACCAGCGCGATGGTGTCTTTCGCCATAGCGTTAGCACTTACGGTTGCGCTCAGCGCGACAGCAGAAACCAGGGTAGCCAGTTTTTTCATGTTCATATCTAAGATGTCCTGTAGTGTCGTCAGTTACTGTTTTTTGTTGTCTACCAGTACCGCCAGCAAAATCACCACTGCCTTAACGATCATCTGGTAATAGGAGGAAACACCTAACAAATTCAAACCATTATTCAGGAAACCGAGAATCAGTGCGCCGATCAATGTCCCAACAATGCGACCTTTACCACCCGCAAGACTCGTACCGCCCAGAACCACTGCCGCAATGGCATCCAGCTCATAACCCGTGCCCGCCGTTGGCTGCGCGGAGGAGAGGCGCGCCACTTCGATGATGCCTGCCAGAGAAGCCAGCAAGCCGCACAGGGAATAAACGATAATTTTAACTTTATTGACGCTAATCCCGGACAAACGCGTTGCCGCTTCGTTACCGCCCAGCGCATAGATATAACGACCCAGACGGGTGTGATGCAGCATGTACCACGCCGCCAGGAAGACGATAGCCATGATCCAGACCGGGGTCGGAATACCCAGCGGGCGGCCGATACCGAACCAGCCAAACAGATCGGCGTTATCGGTAAAGCCAGTGTTCACCGGGCTGCCGTTGGTGTAAACCATGGTCACACCGCGCAGCAACAGCATCATTACCAGCGTCGCGATGAACGCCTGAACACGCCCTTTCGCCACAATCACGCCGGTCACGGCACCGATTGCCGCCCCAGCAGCCAGCGCTGCAGCCACGGCCACCAGCGCGTTAACCTCAACACCAACAAGGGAAGCGGCGATCGCACCGGTGAGCGCCAGCAGGGAACCAACGGACAGATCGATCCCTGAGGTTAAAATCACCAGCGTCATCCCGACCGCCATAATGGCGTTGACAGAAGTCTGCTGCAGAATGTTGAACAGGTTATTAACGGTGAAAAAGTTTGGACTCATGGTCGACACAATCGCGATCAGCACCAGCAGGGCAATCAGCGATTTTTGTTCCATCAGCCATGCCTTTGTGAAATAACGGCGACCAGAAACAGCCTGGGTAGTCATCTTCTTACTCCTGATTCACGCGATTAAGCTTGCCCACAGCGGCAGCCATCAGAACTTCCTGGGTGGCCTGCTCGCGAGTGAATTCACCGCCGAGATGCCCTTCATGCATGACGATAATACGATCGCTCATGCCTAATACTTCTGGCATCTCGGAAGAGACCAGAATGATGCTCAGACCGTCGGCCTTGAACTGGTTAATTAGCTGATAGATCTCTTTCTTCGCGCCGACGTCCACACCGCGGGTGGGTTCATCGAGGATCAGCACTTTCGGGCGCGTCATCAGACCACGCGCAATCGCCACCTTCTGCTGATTACCACCGGACAACAGGCCAATTGCCTGCTCCATCGACGGTGTTTTGACGTTAAACAGACGGATAAAATCGCTCACCGCCTGCTGTTCATCTTTGTGTTTCAACCTACCGCCGCTGTGACTGAAATAACGCAGTGCAGTAAGCGACATGTTCTCTTTCACCGACATGCCCAGCACTAAGCCATCGCGCTTACGGTCTTCAGAAATATAGACAATGCCATTCGCCAGACCATCTTGCGGAGAGCGAGTGACAACTTCGTGGCCATCAAGAGTGACATAACCGCTGGTGCGCGGCAGTGCGCCGTAGAGCACTTTCATCAGCTCGGTACGCCCAGCGCCCATCAGGCCCGCCACACCGAGGATTTCCCCCTGACGCAGGGTAAAGGTCACATCGTTCACACCTGGACCGCAGAGGTTGTCCACCTTCAGGCGGATCTCACCCGGCGCTTTATCCAGATGCGGGTATTGATCTTCGAGCTTACGTCCCACCATCATTTCGATGAGCGTATCTTCGGTCAGCGTGGCGACTTCGCGCTCGGCAATAAACTGCCCGTCGCGGAAGACGGTCACGTCATCGCAGATTTCGAAGATCTCTTTCATGCGGTGAGAGATATAGACAATCCCGCGCCCCTGCGACTTCAGCTCGCGGATAACGCGGAACAGGGATTCGGTTTCAGTGTCGGTCAGGGCATCAGTCGGTTCATCCATAATGATGACCTTCGACTCAAAACTCAGCACTTTCGCGATTTCCACCATCTGCTGATCGCCAATGGAAAGTTCACCCACCAGTCGGTCGCTCTTAAAGCGCAGGTTCAGCTTCTCCAGCAGTTTATCCGCTTCGGCATACATGGTTTTCCAGTCGATTTTACCGAACCGGTTTACGAACTCGCGGCCCAGGAAGATGTTCTCCGCAATGGTCAGTTGCGGGATCAGGTTCAGCTCCTGGTGGATAATACCGATACCCGCTTCCTGAGAGGATTTCGGGCCATTGAAGGTGGTCTCTTTACCCAGCCAGACGAGTGAACCGGCATCGCGTTGATAGATACCCGTCAGCACTTTCATCATGGTGGATTTGCCAGCGCCGTTTTCGCCCACCAGCGCCATCACGCGACCGGGGTAGACGTTCAGCGCCGCACCGGAGAGGGCTTTAACGCCCGGGAACGACTTATCGATCCCTTTGAGTTGCAGTAATGCGTCCATGATGGCCTCAGAAGGTGACGCCAGCACAGAGAATGATATTCGCATACGGGGAACACTCCCCGCTGCGAATCACCGCCTGACTGTCTGCGGTTTGTTGTTTGAACTGCTCGTGCGTTGTGTAACGAATTTCTATGGTGTTTCCCTGGTGTTGTTGCAGTTGCTCAATATGGCTGAGCAACGTTTCGTGGAGTTGCGGATTATGTTGTTTAATTTCCGCCGCGAGAATGGCCGCCTCAACCTGCATCTCCGCAGTCACCACATCCAGTACCTGCATAAACGAAGGAACACCCTGCGTTAACGCCATATCAATACGGGTTGTGCTGCGCGGAACCGGTAAGCCTGCATCGCAAACCACCAGCGTATCGGTATGCCCAAGACGGGAAATAACCGACGAGATTTCTGAGTTGAGTACAGTGCCTTTCTTCATTTTCTTGCTCCACTAGCGAAACGTTTCGCTAGAATCAGTTTAGTCTCAACAGTGTTCAGAAAACCACCGTGACGTAACAGATTTGTGATCGACGTCGAAACGTTTCGCTAAATGAAATGTAGAGACAATTATGGAGGGCAGGCAGGGGGTTTTGTAAGCCGGGCAAGCGCAGCGCCACCCGGCATTTAATGCAGGCTTAAATCTCGACCTGTGTACCCAGCTCAATCACACGGTTAGGCGGGATCTCAAACTGGTCTGGCGCACGCAGGGCGTTACGTTGCAGGATAAGGTACAACTTACCGCGCAGGCGCAGATACCACGGACGCTTGCCAATAATCAGTGACTCGTGTGACATGAAGAATGATGTCTCCATCATCCGGCAGCTCAGCCCTTCAAGACCACAGCGATGGAAGACCTCTTCCACGTTCGGCGTTTCACGCCAGCCGTAGCTTGCCACCACGCGCCAGAAGGTTGGCGAGAGTTGCTCAATCTGAACACGACGTACATTGTGAACATACGGTGCATCTTCGGTGCGCAACGTCAGTAGAATCACACGTTCGTGCAATACCTTGTTGTGCTTAAGATTATGCATCAACGCAAACGGGATCACGTTCAAGGCACGAGACATGTACACCGCAGTTCCCGGTACACGCACTGGCGGGGATTTCTCCAGCGAAGCAATCATCGCCTCCAGAGAATTACCGTGCTCATGCATACGACGCAGCAGACGGAAGCGCTCGCTTTTCCATGTGGTCATGACAATAAACATCACCAGACCCAGCGTCAGCGGTAGCCAGCCACCGGAGACAATCTTGTCGAGGTTGGCAGAGAACAGCGGTACGTCAATGCACAGGAAGCCCGCCAAAATCATCGCCACGAGGAATTTGTTCCAGTGCCAGTTTCGGTATGCCACCGTGGTGGAAAGAAGTGATGTCAGAACCATCGTACCCGTTACCGCAATACCGTATGCTGCAGCGAGATTGCTGGAGTGCTCAAAGCTGACGATCACAATCACCACAGCGAAATAGAGCAGCCAGTTAACAAACGGGATGTAGATCTGGCCCGACTCCATCTCTGAGGTATGGATGATGCGCATTGGTGAGAGATACCCCAAACGCACAGCCTGGCGCGTCAAAGAGAACACCCCGGAAATCACCGCCTGAGAAGCAATAACCGTCGCCAGCGTGGCAAGGATCAGCATCGGCACCAGCGCCCACTCTGGAGCCAGCAGGAAGAACGGGTTCTTAATCGCCTCCGGGTTTTTCAGCAGCAGCGCACCCTGGCCGAAGTAGTTCAGTGCCAGAGATGGCAGCACCACGATAAACCACGCCACGCGAATAGGCAGTTTGCCGAAGTGCCCCATATCCGCATACAGCGCCTCAACACCGGTGATAGAGAGCACAACGGCGCCGAGCGCCACGAAGGAAACCACTTTGTATTCGAGGAAGAAATGGACAGCCCAATAAGGGTTCAGCGCCTGCAGCACATCCGGGTTATCAATGATACCGCGCAAGCCAAGCGCCGCCAGGATCAGGAACCAGGCCAGCATAATTGGCGCGAACAGTTTCCCCACCAGCCCGGTACCGTGCTTCTGGATCACAAACAGTAGCGTCAGAACGATTATCGCCAGCGGGACAACCCACGTATCGAGTTGCGGCGCGATAATCTCAAGCCCTTCTATCGCCGAAAGCACTGAGATAGCAGGCGTGATGACGACTTCCCCATAGAAGAAACTGCCGCCAATCAGGCCGATGATGACCAGCACCGACGTCATTCTGGCTGACGTATTACGCCCGGCAAGGGACATCAGGGTCAGGATCCCACCTTCACCTGCGTTATCTGCACGCATGACAAAGGAGAGGTATTTAACAGAAACCACCAGGATCAGCAGCCAGAAGATGAGGGACAGGAAGCCAAATACGGCATCGCGTTCAACACCAAAGCCAAACTGGCCGGACAGACATTCACGAAGCGTATAAAGCGGGCTGGTGCCGATATCACCGTAGACAACCCCGATCGCCGCAAGCGTAATTGCGGGTAATGATTGCTTATTATCAGTGCTCATAGACTAGTCTTTTCGTTTAAATAACAAATGTGTTCCTGGTCCCTTGGTCCACAAAAAGCGCACAGTATGCCTGATTCGTTGCAAAATCGTACCCCTAAATGCAACCGCATTAATGTAGCGCAAAGAAAATTGCGCCGCACTTCAGTCTATTACCAGCCCTGGCTGAAACGTCTATACTCGCTTCAATTGGCCGCCACGACGGCGAAAGGATGCAAAAACTATTATGGCTCACTCACATTTATTAGCAGAAAGAATTTCCCGCCTCAGCAGCGCGCTGGAGAAAGGCCTTTTCGAGCGTAGCCACGCCATCCGCCTCTGTTTACTGGCGGCGTTGAGCGGCGAAAGCGTATTTTTGCTGGGTCCACCGGGGATCGCCAAAAGCCTGATTGCCCGCCGGCTGAAATTTGCCTTTCAGAACGCCCGCGCCTTCGAATACCTGATGACCCGCTTTTCCACCCCTGAAGAAGTTTTCGGCCCGCTTTCCATTCAGGCGCTGAAAGATGAGGGGCGTTACCAGCGTCTGACGGAGGGGTATCTACCTGAAGCGGAGATTGTTTTTCTCGATGAAATCTGGAAAGCGGGACCGGCTATTCTGAACACCCTGCTCACGGCGATAAACGAACGTCGGTTCCGCAACGGTGCCAGTGAAGAAAAAATCCCGATGCGTCTGCTGGTGGCCGCCTCCAACGAACTGCCTGAAGCCGACAGCAGTCTGGAAGCGCTGTATGACCGCATGCTGATCCGCCTGTGGCTGGACAAAGTGCAGGATAAATCCAACTTCCGCTCTATGCTGGTGAGCCAGCAGGATGAGAATGAAAACCCGGTCTCCGCTTCGCTTCAGGTTACCGATGAGGAATATCAGCAGTGGCAGCAGGAGATTGGCAAAATCAAACTGCCAGATGCCGTCTTCGAGCTGATCTTCATGCTGCGCCAGCAGCTCGATTTACTGCCTTCAGCGCCCTATGTCTCCGATCGTCGCTGGAAAAAAGCGATCCGCCTGCTGCAGGCCAGCGCCCTGTTCAGCGGCCGTGATGCCGTTGCGCCAATCGATCTGATCCTGCTGAAAGATTGCCTCTGGCACGACGCAGAAGGCATGAACCTGATGCAGCAACAGCTTGAAATATTGATGACCGGACACGCCTGGGGACAACAGGCGATGCTGAACCAGCTTGGTGCGATTGCCCAACGACGCATCCAGTTACAGCAGCAACAAAGTGATAAAACGGCGCTGAAAGTGAACCGGCTGGGTGGAATGTTCGCCCGCAAACCTCACTACGAATTACCCGCCGAGCTGACCAGCCCGACGCTTACCCTGCTGCTCCAGCAACCGCTAAAGCTCCATGATATGCAGGTTGTACACGTTACGATTGAGCGCGAGCCGCTATCGCAATGGCTGGATAAAGGTGGAGAGATCCGTGGAAAACTCAATGGCATCGGTTTCGCGCAGCCGCTAAATATGGAAGTGGACAGTAGCCAGCATCTGGTGATCCGCGATGTGAGCCTGCAGGGATCGCGTCTTGCTCTGCCAGGCACCGCTTCTGACAGCGTTCCTGAAGAGATTAAGCAGCAGCTGGAAGCGCTGGATACCGAATGGCACCAGCAACACACCCGCTTTAGCGAGCAGCAAAAATGCCTCTTTATACATAGCGACTGGTTAGGTCGCATTGAAGCCAGCCTGCAGGATGTGAGCACACAGATTAAACAGGCGCGTCAATGCTAACGCTGGATACGCTTAACGTCATGCTGGCCGTCAGCGAAGAAGGGTTGATCGAAGAAGTGGTCATCACCCTTCTGGCGTCGCCGCAGCTGGCCGCCTTCTTTGAAAAATTTCCGAAGCTTAAAAAAGCGATGACGGACGATCTCCCACGCTGGCGAGAAAACTTGCGTCAGCGGTTCAAAGAGACCGAGGTACCTCCTGAGTTAACGGAAGAGGTGGCCTGTTATCAGCAGTGCCAGCGGCTCTCAACGCCACAGTTTATCGTTCAGCTTCCGCAAACCCTGACATTGCTCGACAACGTCCACTCCCCGTTTGCCAGCCAGGCCCGGGCGCTGGTCACGGATAACGCCACCTTCACGCCCGCGTTGCACACTCTCTTTTTACAGCGCTGGCGCCTCAGCCTTGTCGTTCAGGCCACAACATTGAACCAGCAACTGCTGGATGAGGAGCGTGAACAACTACTCAGTGAAGTTCAGGAACGCATGACCTTAAGCGGTCAGCTCGAGCAGGTACTGGTGGAAAATGAAAACGCCGCCGGGCGTCTCTGGGATATGAGCGCCGGTCAGCTTCGGCGCGGGGATTATCAGCTGATCGTCAAGTACGGCGATTTTCTGGCCCAGCAGCCAGAGCTGATGAAACTCGCAGAACAGCTGGGCCGTTCAAGGGAGGCAAAGTCAGTTCCAAAGAAAGATGCCCCGATGGAAACTTTCCGCACCCTGGTACGCGAACCGGCAACCGTTCCCGAGCAGGTCGACGGGCTTCAGCAAAGCGATGACATTTTGCGCCTGCTGCCCACCGAACTCAGTACGCTGGGGATGACTGAACTGGAGTATGAGTTTTACCGTCGGCTGGTGGAAAAGCAGCTTCTTACCTACCGTCTACACGGCGAAGCCTGGCGCGAGAAGCTCAGCCAGCGGCCAGTTGTCCACCAGGATTTTGATGAGCAGCCGCGCGGACCTTTTATTGTTTGTGTGGATACGTCCGGATCGATGGGCGGGTTTAATGAGCAATGTGCGAAGGCGTTCTGTCTGGCTCTGATGCGCGTGGCGCTCGCTGATCGCCGCCGCTGCTTCATCATGCTCTTCTCCAGCGAGGTGGTGGGTTATGAGCTAACGAACCAGCAAGGTATCGAACAGGCGATCCGCTTTTTAAGCCAGCGTTTTCGCGGCGGCACGGATTTAGCCAGCTGTTTTCGTAGCATTGTGGAGCGAATGCAGGGAGGCGACTGGTACGACGCTGACGCGGTGGTGATTTCCGATTTTATTGCCCAGCGGCTGCCGGACGATGTAGTCAATAAAGTGAAAGAGTTACAGCGGGTGCATCAGCACCGTTTCCATGCAGTGGCGATGTCCGCTCATGGAAAACCCGGCATCATGCGCATCTTCGATCATATCTGGCGCTTCGATACCGGGTTGCGTAGCCGCCTGCTCAGACGCTGGCGGCGTTAATTACAGAAGGGAGCCGACGCTTTCGCGTACTTGCTGCGGCCAGACGCCACACTGAACCTGACCGATATGTGGCAACTGAAGCAGTAACATGGTCAGACGGGACTGGCCGATACCGCCACCAATAGTCTGCGGCATTTCTCCGCGTAGCAGCGACTGGTGCCACTCTAATTTAAGACGATCTTCGTCGCCAGTAACGGCCAACTGACGCTTCAGCGCATCAGCATCCACGCGGATCCCCATAGAAGAGAGCTCAAACGCATCTTCCAGCACCGGGTTCCAGACCAGGATATCGCCGTTCAGACCCGCGTATTCGCTCTCACCGCGGGTACTCCAGTCATCATAATCCGGCGCACGAACGTCGTGGCGTTTGCCGTCAGACAGTTTGCCGCCAATCCCCATCAGAAACACAGCACCTAATTCTTTGGCGATTGCGCGTTCACGGCCTTTAGCATCCAGATCCGGGAAACGGCTCAGCAGCTCCTGGCTGTGCACAAAGTGGATCGTATCCGGCAGGAACGGTGCCAGACCAAACTCTTTGCTTACAGCCGCTTCGGTCGCTTTGATCCCGGCGTAGATCGCCTCAACAGTGGATTTCAGCGTACCGACATGGCGCTCGCCATCACCCATTACACGCTCCCAGTCCCACTGGTCAACGTAAACAGAGTGAATAGCAGTAAGGCGGTCTTCATCGGGGCGAAGGGCTTTCATGTGCGTGTAGAGCCCTTCGCCCGCGCTGAAGTCGTGTTGTCCCAGGGTTTGACGCTTCCATTTCGCAAGGGAGTGAACCACTTCGAACTGGGCATCTGGCAGTGTCTTCACTTTCACCTGTACCGCTTTTTCGCTTCCAGATAAGTTATCCTGCGTCCCGTCACCCACGCGGCTCAGAATGGGAGCCTGGACTTCAATCAGTCCAAGTTTATCTTCCAGCTGGCGTGAAAAATGGGATTTAACGAAACTGATCTGGCGTTGTTTTGCGATATAAGCGGTTTTCATTATTTATACTCCTGCGTCCTGTTGCTATTGATTAAGCAACAGAAATGGCACCTTATTCAATAACCCATCAACAAAAAGCCATCTTCACTTTTGATTCGATAAAATAAACCGCTAGAATAGAGTGATTCATTAATCTTCATAAGAAAAAGCTATGGAAAATTATCAGATCGACAATCTCGACCGCGGCATCCTGGAGGCCTTAATGGCTAATGCCCGTACCGCCTACGCCGAACTGGCAAAACAGTTTGGTGTCAGCCCGGGAACAATCCATGTTCGCGTAGAGAAGATGAAGCAGGCGGGGATCATTACCGGCGCACGCATTGACGTCAGCCCCAAACAGCTGGGTTATGACGTTTGCTGCTTTATCGGCATCATTCTTAAAAGCGCAAAAGACTACCCTTCTGCCCTGGCAAAGCTGAACGCACTCGATGAAGTCACAGAAGCCTATTACACCACCGGGCATTACAGCATCTTTATAAAAGTCATGTGTCGATCCATAGACGCCCTCCAGCAGGTACTTATCAACAAGATCCAAACAATCGATGAAATTCAGTCCACTGAGACCCTGATCTCCCTGCAAAACCCGATCATGCGCACCATCCGCCCGTGATCGGGCAAATTCATTCCCACATTTTCCACAGGTAGATCCCAGCTCGTTCACAGCGTACAATAGCCGCCTCTTTATCTGAGCGAGCGATCAATGGCTGACATTACTCTTATCAGTGGCAGCACCCTGGGCGGTGCGGAATACGTTGCGGAACATCTGGCTGAGAAGCTGGAAGAAGCAGGTTTTTCCACAGAGACACTGCACGGACCGCTGCTTGAAGATCTCCCGACTGATGGGATCTGGCTGCTGATCACCTCCACACATGGCGCAGGCGATCTTCCGGATAACCTGCAACCTTTATATGACGAACTTCAGGAACAACAACCAGACCTGTCCAACGTCCGTTTTGGTGCGGTCGGTATCGGCAGTCGTGAATATGACACCTTCTGTGGCGCAATAGAGAAAGTTGAGGCCGCTGTTATTGCCTGTGGCGCAAAACAGTTGGGTGAAACGCTGAAGATCAACATCCTCGATCATGATATTCCGGAAGATCCAGCCGAGATCTGGCTGGCAGAATGGAAAAATTTACTCAAAAACGATTAAAGATCGCGCGAACAGATGTGGATAACTCTGGTTAAAAGCTCGTATTAAGCCGTAGTTATCCAAATAACAACTCTGGTATGGTTTTTGACCTGTGCATAAAGTGGCGATCTGATCCCAGCTTATACGGTCCAGGATCACCGATCATTCACAGCAAACGATCCTTCCTAACCGCATGATCTTATTTGCCGGATCGGACTTATCCACAGAGGTCGGCGATCCTAATAAGAGATCACAATAGAACAGATCTCTAAATAAAAAGATCTTCTTTTTAATAGCCCAGGATCCCAATGCTTTCTCGAAAGACTAAAGTTGAGTAGAATCCACGGCCCGGGCTTCAATCCATTTTCATACCGCTTTACGCGAGGCAGACCACCATGTTTTATCAGGATCCTTTTGACGTCATTATCATTGGCGGGGGTCATGCAGGCACTGAGGCCGCAATGGCCGCAGCGCGAATGGGTCAGCAGACCCTGCTTTTGACACACAATATCGACACGCTTGGACAGATGTCCTGTAACCCGGCGATTGGCGGCATTGGGAAAGGACACCTGGTAAAAGAAGTGGATGCACTTGGCGGCCTGATGGCGAAAGCGATCGATCATGCTGGCATTCAGTTTAGGATACTAAACGCGAGTAAAGGCCCTGCGGTACGAGCAACCCGTGCCCAGGCTGACCGCGTGCTTTACCGTCAGGCGGTACGTACTGCACTAGAGAATCAGCCAAACCTGATGATCTTCCAGCAGGCGGTTGAAGATCTTATCGTTGAGAATGATCGTGTCGTGGGTGCCGTAACCCAGATGGGCCTCAAGTTCCGCGCGAAAGCTGTGGTGCTGACCGTGGGCACATTCCTGGACGGTAAAATTCATATCGGTCTGGATAACTACAGCGGTGGCCGTGCTGGCGATCCGCCGTCTATTCCACTGTCTCGCCGTCTGCGTGAACTGCCGCTGCGAGTCAGCCGTCTGAAAACGGGCACACCTCCACGTATTGATGCGCGCACCATTGATTTCAGCGTGCTGGCGCAACAGCACGGTGATAACCCAATGCCCGTGTTTTCGTTCATGGGCAATGCGGCGCAACATCCGCAGCAGGTACCGTGCTACATCACGCATACCAACGAGAAAACCCATGACGTGATCCGTAATAACCTCGATCGCAGCCCAATGTACGCAGGCGTGATTGAAGGGATCGGCCCACGCTACTGCCCGTCGATCGAAGACAAAGTGATGCGTTTTGCCGATCGCAACCAGCATCAGATCTTCCTGGAGCCGGAAGGACTGACCTCAAACGAAATTTACCCGAATGGCATCTCCACCAGCCTGCCGTTCGATGTGCAGATGCAAATTGTTCGCTCAATGCAGGGGATGGAGAATGCGAAAATTGTTCGCCCTGGCTACGCTATTGAGTACGATTTCTTCGACCCGCGTGATCTCAAGCCGACCCTGGAGAGCAAATTCATCCACGGTCTGTTCTTCGCGGGGCAGATTAACGGCACCACCGGCTACGAAGAAGCGGCTGCACAGGGTCTGCTTGCCGGTCTGAACGCTGCGCGCTTCTCTGCTGAGAAAGAAGGCTGGGCACCAGGCCGTTCTCAGGCGTATCTGGGCGTGCTGGTTGATGATCTCTGCACTTTGGGCACAAAAGAACCGTACCGTATGTTTACCTCTCGTGCGGAATATCGTCTGATGCTGCGCGAAGATAACGCCGACCTGCGTCTGACCGAAATGGGCCGTGAGCTGGGTCTGGTGGATGACGAGCGCTGGGCGCGTTTCAACGAGAAGCTGGAGCGCATTGAACAGGAACGTCAGCGCCTGAAAACCACCTGGGTGAATCCGCAGGCGGAAACTGCTGCTGAAGTGAACGCTCACTTGACTGCACCACTGTCGCGCGAAGCCAGCGGTGAAGATTTGCTGCGTCGCCCTGAAGTTACCTACGAAAATCTGGTGAAACTGACCGCGTTTGCACCTGGCCTGGAAGACGCTGAAGCGGCAGAGCAGGTTGAGATCCAGGTTAAATACGAAGGTTATATCGCACGTCAGCAGGATGAGATTGAGAAACAGCAGCGCAATGAAAACACGCTGCTGCCAGAGATGCTGGACTATCGTCAGGTTACTGGCCTTTCCAACGAAGTGATCGCCAAGCTGAACGATCATAAACCCGTTTCAATTGGTCAGGCGTCCCGTATCTCCGGTGTGACACCGGCTGCGATTTCAATCCTGCTGGTATGGCTCAAAAAGCAAGGTATGCTGCGCCGTAGCGCGTAACATGTTTAATCCGCCCGGTGGCGCTGCGCTTACCGGGCCTACAGAATTCCATAGGGCGGGTAAGCGAAGCGCCACCCGCCACTTAAGTCTCTCAACAGGTATTCACTGTGCTCAACAAACTCTCTCGTCTGCTGGATCAGGCAGGTATTTCGCTCACCGATCACCAGAAAAATCAGCTGGTGGCCTATGTCGATATGCTGAACAAATGGAACAAAGCGTACAACCTGACGTCTGTTCGCGACCCCAACGAGATGCTGATTCGCCATATTCTCGATAGCATTGTGGTTGCACCGTATCTTAAAGGTGAACGCTTTATCGATGTGGGCACAGGCCCTGGCCTGCCAGGGGTTCCGCTGTCGATTGTCCGTCCTGAGAGCCAGTTCACGTTGCTGGACAGCCTTGGCAAGCGCGTACGTTTTTTACGTCAGGTACAGCATGAGCTGAAGCTTGAGAACATCACGCCCGTGCAGAGCAGGGTAGAGGAGTTCCCGGCGGAGCCACCGTTTGATGGTGTTATCAGCCGTGCGTTTGCTTCGCTCAATGATATGGTGAGCTGGTGTAAGCACTTGCCCGCAGAAAATGGCCGTTTTTATGCGCTCAAAGGTCAGTTACCTGGTGATGAGATTGAACAGCTTCCGGACGGCTTTGCTGTTGAATCCATCGAGAAATTAAATGTTCCTCAGCTCGATGGGGAACGTCACCTGGTGATAATTAAGCCAAACAATTTTTAAAAGATTAATAAAAAATGTGGAATTTGTGCTGTTCTTACCATGTTAAAAAACAGCACAACTACCAGGGATTTATCGGTGACCTTTTAACCGCTTTTTCACTAAGGTTTATCTTCCAGTTAACGTAGCGAATGTTATTCATCGAGAAGATAGTCATCTGTGAAAATATAAGTCTGCTAAAAGTGGGGAGCCGTAACCAGAACGCAATGTTAATTATTTATTAAGAATGTCAATGAAAGGTTTTTATTGTGTACTGGGCTGTTTTGAAAATAGTTACGACATTTTGTGTTTGATTTCATAAAGATAAATTTAAGCGATTTGCGTCTTTGATTAATACAACCTTATCGCAAATGTGTGTTTTGTGATCTTGTGCACGCTTTATTGACAACGTTTTCGCGCTGTTTGCACTTTTGGTCGAAGGTCGATGCTTTCTGAGAAAGTTAAAAAATAGCGGTGGGGAAAAATATTTAAACATTTATTCACCTTTTCGCTACTTAATGTTTGAAATCACGGGTGCGCACCGTATAATTTGACCGCTTTTTGATGCTTGACTCTGAGCCTTAAAGGACGTTTTATACGACACGCGGCATACCTCGAAGGGAGCAGGAGTAAAAACGTGATGTCTGTGTCGCTCTTGAGTAGAAACGTTGCTCGTAAGCTTCTGTTCGTTCAGTTTCTGGCTGTGATAGCAAGTGGACTGCTGTTTAGCCTCAAAGACCCCTTCTGGGGCATCTCCGCCGTGTGCGGGGGTTTGGCGGTTGTGCTGCCAAACGTGTTGTTTATGATTTTTGCCTGGCGTCATCAGGCGCATACACCCGCCAAAGGCCGCGTGGCCTGGTCCTTCGCTTTCGGCGAAGTGTGTAAGGTGTTGCTGACCTTTGCTCTACTGGTGATGGCGCTGGCGGTTTTGAAAGTGGTCTTCATGCCGCTGATAGCTACGTGGGTTTTGGTGCTGGTGGTACAAGTTCTGGCTCCAGCTGTAATCAATAACAAAGGGTAAAAGGCATCATGGCTTCAGAAAATATGACGCCGCAGGATTACATAGGTCACCATCTGAATAACCTTCAGCTGGACCTGCGTACATTCTCGCTGGTGGATCCACATAACCCCCCGGCCACCTTCTGGACGATCAACATCGACTCCATGTTCTTCTCGGTGGTTTTGGGTCTTCTGTTCCTGGCCATGTTCCGCGGTGTTGCTAAAAGAGCGACCAGCGGTGTTCCAGGGAAATTCCAGACGTTCATCGAAATGATCATCGGCTTCGTCCATGGCAGCGTCAAAGACATGTACCATGGCAAGAGCAAGCTGATTGCTCCGCTGGCCTTGACCGTGTTCGTTTGGGTCTTCCTGATGAACCTGATGGACCTTCTGCCTATCGATTTCATTCCGTGGATTGGCGAACACGTCCTCGGTCTGCCTGCACTGCGCGTGGTTCCGTCTGCTGACGTGAACATCACCCTGTCGATGGCGCTGGGCGTGTTTATCCTGATTCTTTTCTACAGCATCAAAATGAAAGGCGTAAGCGGCTTTGTGAAAGAGCTTACCTTGCAGCCGTTCAACCACTGGGCGTTTATTCCGGTCAACCTGATCCTGGAAGGCGTTAGCCTGCTGTCCAAACCTGTTTCACTGGGTCTGCGACTGTTCGGCAACATGTATGCGGGTGAGCTGATTTTCATTCTGATCGCGGGTCTTCTGCCGTGGTGGTCACAGTGGATTCTTAATGTGCCTTGGGCCATTTTCCACATCCTGATCATTACGCTGCAAGCCTTTATCTTCATGGTTCTGACGATTGTCTATCTGTCGATGGCGTCTGAAGAGCACTGATTTTTTACCAACACTACTACGTTTTAATTGAAACAAACTGGAGACTGTCATGGAAAACCTGAATATGGATCTGCTGTACATGGCTGCCGCTGTGATGATGGGTCTGGCGGCTATCGGTGCTGCGATCGGTATCGGCATCCTCGGGGGCAAATTCCTGGAAGGCGCTGCGCGTCAACCTGATCTGATTCCTCTGCTGCGTACTCAGTTCTTTATCGTTATGGGTCTGGTGGATGCTATCCCAATGATCGCTGTAGGTCTGGGTCTGTACGTGATGTTTGCTGTCGCGTAGTAGTAGTTTTAAAACCCTAAGCCACAGAAATTAAAGAGGTATTGTGCTGTGAACATGAACGCAACAATCCTCGGCCAGGCCATCGCGTTTATTCTCTTTGTCTGGTTCTGCATGAAGTATGTATGGCCGCCTTTAATGGCTGCCATCGAAAAACGTCAGAAAGAAATTGCTGACGGTCTGGCTTCTGCAGAACGCGCTAAGAAAGATTTGGACCTTGCACAGGCCAACGCGACAGACCAGCTGAAAAAAGCGAAAGCGGAAGCTCAGGTTATCATCGAACAGGCTAACAAACGCCGTTCGCAGATCCTGGACGAAGCCAAAGCTGAAGCAGAACAGGAACGTACTAAGATCGTGACACAGGCTCAGGCTGAAATTGAAGCTGAGCGTAAACGTGCTCGTGAAGAACTGCGTAAGCAGGTTGCGATTCTGGCTGTTGCTGGCGCCGAGAAGATCATCGAACGTTCCGTGGATGAAGCTGCTAACAGCGACATCGTGGACAAACTTGTCGCTGAACTGTAAGGAGGGAGGGGCTGATGTCTGAATTTGTTACGGTAGCTCGCCCCTACGCCAAAGCAGCTTTTGACTTTGCTATCGAACACCAAAATGTCGATCGCTGGCAGAATATGCTGGCGTTTGCCGCTGAGGTGACGAAAAACGAACAAATGGCCGAGTTGCTTTCCGGTGCGTTAGCACCTGAAACTCTCGCCGCGTCGTTTATCGCCGTGTGCGGAGAGCAACTGGATGCCAACGGCCAGAACCTGATTAAGGTTATGGCAGAAAATGGTCGTCTCCGTGTGCTCCCGGATGTTCTCGAGCAGTTTGAGCACTTACGTGCCCTTAGTGAAGCTACTGCTGAAGTTGAAGTCACTTCTGCAACTGAACTGAGTAATGAACAGCTTGCGAAAATTACCGCCGCGATGGAAAAACGTCTGTCACGCAAAGTTAAGCTGAATTGCAAAATCGATAAGTCTGTAATGGCAGGCGTAATCATCCGTTCGGGTGATATGGTCATTGATGGCAGCGTACGCGGCCGTCTTGAGCGCCTTGCAGACGTCTTGCAGTCTTAAGGGGACTGGAGCATGCAACTGAATTCCACCGAAATCAGCGAACTGATCAAGCAGCGCATTGCTCAGTTCAATGTTGTGAGCGAAGCTCACAATGAAGGTACTATTGTTTCTGTAAGTGACGGTGTTATCCGCATTCACGGCCTGGCCGATTGTATGCAGGGTGAGATGATTTCCCTCCCGGGTAACCGTTACGCTATCGCACTGAACCTGGAGCGCGACTCCGTAGGTGCAGTTGTGATGGGTCCATACGCTGACCTCGCCGAAGGCATGAAGGTTAAGTGTACTGGCCGTATTCTGGAAGTGCCGGTTGGCCGTGGCCTGCTGGGTCGCGTAGTTAACACCCTGGGTGCACCAATCGACGGTAAAGGTCCGGTTGAGCACGATGGCTTCTCCCCAATCGAAGTTATCGCACCAGGCGTTATCGATCGTCAGTCCGTAGATCAGCCTGTTCAGACAGGTTATAAGTCCGTTGATGCCATGATCCCAATCGGTCGTGGTCAGCGTGAACTGATCATCGGTGACCGTCAGACCGGTAAAACCGCGATGGCTATCGACGCCATCATCAACCAGCGTGATTCCGGCATCAAATGTGTGTACGTGGCTATCGGCCAGAAAGCGTCCACCATTTCTAACGTGGTTCGTAAACTGGAAGAGCACGGCGCACTTGCTAACACCATTGTTGTTGTTGCTACTGCTTCCGAATCTGCTGCACTGCAATACCTGGCGCCATACGCGGGTTGCGCAATGGGCGAATACTTCCGTGACCGCGGTGAAGATGCACTGATCGTATACGATGACCTGTCTAAACAGGCTGTTGCTTATCGTCAGGTTTCCCTGCTGCTCCGTCGTCCACCTGGACGTGAAGCGTTCCCTGGCGACGTATTCTACCTCCACTCTCGTCTGCTGGAGCGTGCTTCCCGTGTTAACGCGGAATACGTCGAGAACTTCACCAAAGGTGAAGTGAAGGGTAAAACGGGCTCTCTGACCGCACTGCCGATCATTGAAACCCAGGCGGGTGACGTTTCTGCGTTCGTTCCGACCAACGTAATTTCCATTACCGATGGTCAGATCTTCCTGGAAACCAACCTGTTTAACTCCGGTATTCGTCCGGCGGTTAACCCGGGTATCTCCGTATCCCGTGTTGGTGGTGCTGCTCAGACCAAGATCATCAAGAAACTGTCCGGTGGTATCCGTACCGCGCTGGCACAGTATCGTGAACTGGCTGCGTTCTCTCAGTTCGCATCCGATCTGGACGAAGCAACCCGTAAACAGCTGAGCCACGGTCAGAAAGTGACCGAGCTGCTGAAGCAGAAACAGTACGCACCAATGTCTGTTGCTCAGCAGGGCCTGGTACTGTTCGCGGCTGAACGCGGTTACCTCGAAGATGTGGAACTGGCGAAAATCGGTAGCTTCGAAGCCGCTCTGCTGGCTTACGTTGACCGTGATCACGCTCCGCTGATGCAAGAGATCAACCAGACCGGTGGCTATAACGACGAAATCGAAGGCAAGCTGAAAGCTATCCTCGATTCCTTCAAAGCAACCCAATCCTGGTAATCGTCCGGCGGCTTGTCTCAGGACAAGCCGCCTGGCATTGAGGAGAAGCTCATGGCCGGCGCAAAAGAGATACGTAGTAAGATCGCAAGCGTCCAGAACACGCAAAAGATCACTAAAGCGATGGAGATGGTCGCCGCTTCCAAAATGCGTAAATCGCAGGATCGCATGGCGGCCAGCCGTCCTTATGCAGAAACCATGCGCAAAGTGATTGGTCACCTTGCAAACGGTAATCTGGAATATAAGCACCCTTACCTGGAAGAACGCGACGTTAAGCGCGTGGGCTACCTGGTGGTGTCGACCGACCGTGGTCTGTGTGGCGGCTTGAACATTAACCTGTTCAAAAAACTGCTGGCGGATATGAAAGCATGGTCTGAAAAAGGCGTTCAGTGCGATATCGCAATGATCGGCTCTAAAGGCGTCTCTTTCTTTAACTCCGTTGGTGGCAACATTGTCGCTCAGGTGACCGGTATGGGTGATAACCCGTCCCTGTCAGAACTGATCGGCCCGGTTAAAGTGATGTTGCAGGCTTATGATGAAGGCCGTCTGGACAGACTGTACGTTGTCAGCAACAAATTCATTAACACCATGTCTCAGGTTCCAACGCTCACTCAGATGCTGCCTTTACCGGCATCAGAAGATGATGAGCTGAAGCACAAAGCCTGGGATTACCTGTATGAACCCGATCCGAAACCGCTGCTGGATACCCTGCTGCGTCGTTACGTTGAATCTCAGGTTTATCAGGGCGTTGTAGAAAACCTGGCCAGCGAGCAGGCCGCACGAATGGTGGCGATGAAAGCCGCGACCGATAATGGCGGCAGCCTGATTAAAGAGCTGCAGTTGGTTTACAACAAAGCTCGTCAGGCCAGCATTACTCAGGAACTCACCGAGATCGTCTCGGGGGCCGCCGCGGTTTAACCAGGTTTACGAATTACGTAGAGGATTCAAGATGGCTACTGGAAAGATTGTCCAGGTAATCGGCGCCGTGGTGGACGTCGAGTTCCCTCAGGACGCCGTACCACGCGTGTACGACGCGCTTGAGGTACAGAATGGTAACGAGAGCCTGGTGCTGGAAGTTCAGCAGCAGCTCGGCGGCGGTATCGTGCGTACCATCGCGATGGGTTCTTCCGACGGTCTGCGTCGTGGTCTGGAAGTTAAAGACCTTGAGCACCCGATCGAAGTCCCGGTAGGTAAAGCAACGCTGGGTCGTATCATGAACGTATTGGGTCAACCAATCGACATGAAAGGCGACATCGGTGAAGAAGAGCGTTGGGCTATCCACCGCGCGGCACCTTCCTACGAAGAGCTGTCCAGCTCTCAGGAACTGCTGGAAACCGGCATCAAAGTTATTGACCTGATGTGTCCGTTTGCGAAGGGCGGTAAAGTTGGTCTGTTCGGTGGTGCGGGTGTAGGTAAAACCGTAAACATGATGGAGCTGATCCGTAACATCGCGATCGAGCACTCCGGTTACTCCGTATTTGCGGGCGTAGGTGAACGTACTCGTGAGGGTAACGACTTCTACCACGAAATGACCGACTCCAACGTTCTGGACAAAGTATCCCTGGTTTACGGCCAGATGAACGAGCCACCAGGAAACCGTCTGCGCGTTGCGCTGACTGGTCTGACTATGGCTGAGAAGTTCCGTGACGAAGGCCGTGACGTTCTGCTGTTCGTCGATAACATCTACCGTTACACCCTGGCCGGTACAGAAGTATCTGCACTTCTGGGTCGTATGCCTTCAGCGGTAGGTTATCAGCCGACTCTGGCGGAAGAGATGGGTGTTCTTCAGGAACGTATCACCTCTACCAAAACCGGTTCTATCACCTCCGTTCAGGCGGTATACGTACCTGCGGATGACTTGACTGACCCATCACCAGCAACCACCTTTGCGCACCTTGATGCAACCGTGGTACTGAGCCGTCAGATCGCGTCTCTGGGTATCTACCCAGCCGTTGACCCGCTGGACTCCACCAGCCGTCAGCTGGATCCACTGGTTGTTGGTCAGGAACACTACGACACCGCGCGTGGCGTACAGTCCCTGCTGCAACGTTACCAGGAACTGAAAGACATCATCGCCATCCTGGGTATGGATGAACTGTCTGAAGAAGACAAACTGGTGGTAGCACGTGCGCGTAAGATCCAGCGCTTCCTGTCCCAGCCGTTCTTCGTTGCGGAAGTATTCACCGGTTCTCCAGGTAAATACGTTTCCCTGAAAGACACCATCCGTGGCTTTAAAGGCATCATGGAAGGCGAATACGATCACCTGCCAGAGCAGGCGTTCTACATGGTTGGTTCCATCGAAGAAGCAGTGGAAAAAGCCAAAAAACTTTAACGCCTTAATCGGAGGGTGATATGGCAATGACTTACCACCTGGACGTCGTCAGTGCAGAGCAACAAATGTTCTCTGGTCTGGTCGAGAAAATCCAGGTAACGGGTAGTGAAGGTGAGCTGGGTATTTTCCCGGGTCACGCACCGCTGCTCACCGCCATTAAGCCTGGTATGATCCGCATCGTTAAACAGTTCGGTCACGAAGAGTTTATCTATCTGTCCGGCGGCATTCTTGAAGTGCAGCCTGGCAGTGTGACCGTTCTGGCCGATACCGCTATTCGTGGCCAGGATCTCGACGAAGCGCGAGCCCTGGAATCGAAGCGTAAGGCTGAAGAGCACATTAGCAGCTCTCATGGTGACGTGGATTACGCTCAGGCGTCTGCGGAGCTGGCCAAAGCGATCGCGAAACTGCGCGTTATCGAGTTGACCAAAAAAGCGATGTAACACCGGCTTGAAAAGCACAAAAGCCAGTCTGGGTTCCAGGCTGGCTTTTTTTTTTCGGCCTTAATTCATGATGAAAAAGATGTAGAATTTTAGGCATCAAACGTTTTTACTTCTCACTCAAACTACCGTCAGGATGCGTATGTCAAACAGTGCGATGAGCGTGGTGATCCTTGCCGCTGGCAAAGGTACCCGCATGTATTCCGATCTGCCTAAAGTGCTTCACACGCTGGCAGGAAAGCCAATGGTGCAGCATGTCATTGATGCAGCAAATGAACTGGGTGCCCGTCAGGTTCACCTGGTCTACGGCCACGGTGGCGATCTGCTTAAAAAGACGCTGAGCGATGACAAGCTCAACTGGGTGCTTCAGGCTGAACAGCTGGGAACCGGTCACGCAATGCAGCAGGCAGCACCGTTCTTTGCCGATGACGAAGACATTCTGATGCTCTACGGCGATGTTCCGCTGATCTCCGTTGAAACACTAACTCGCCTGCGTGAAGCCAAACCGCAGGGCGGCATCGGTTTGTTAACCGTCGTGCTGGACGAGCCAACCGGTTATGGCCGCATCACCCGTGAAAACGGCAACGTAACGGGGATTGTTGAACACAAAGATGCCAGCGACGAACAACGCCAGATTCAGGAGATCAACACCGGTATCCTGATTGCCAATGGCGCGGATATGAAGCGCTGGTTGTCGAAGCTCAACAACAACAATGCGCAGGGTGAATACTACATCACCGACATTATTGCGATGGCATATCAGGAAGGACGTGAGATTGCGGCGGTACATCCGGCACGCATTAGCGAAACCGAAGGGGTGAATAACCGCCTTCAGCTTTCCCGTCTGGAGCGCGTTTATCAGTCTGAACAGGCCGAAAAACTGCTGCTGGCAGGCGTGATGCTGCGCGATCCGGCGCGTTTCGATCTACGTGGCACTCTATCTCACGGTCGTGATGTCGAAATTGATACTAACGTTATCTTTGAAGGCAAAGTAACTCTGGGCAATCGCGTCAAAATTGGCGCTGGCTGCGTGATCAAAAACAGCTTCATCGGTGACGATTGCGAAGTCAGCCCTTACAGCGTGGTGGAAGATGCGCATCTTGAAGCGGCGTGCACCATTGGACCGTTTGCGCGTCTGCGCCCGGGCGCTGAGCTGATGGAAGGGGCTCACGTTGGCAACTTCGTTGAGATGAAAAAAGCGCGTCTGGGTAAAGGCTCTAAAGCCGGTCATTTGACCTATCTGGGCGATGCGGAAATTGGCGATAACGTCAATATTGGTGCAGGCACAATCACCTGCAACTATGACGGTGCCAACAAGTTTAAAACCATTATCGGTGATGATGTGTTTGTCGGTTCCGATACACAGCTGGTAGCACCGGTTACTGTGGGCAACGGGGTAACGATTGCCGCCGGGACAACCGTTACGCGCGATATCGCCGATAACGAGCTGGTATTAAGCCGTGTGCCACAGGTGCACAAGCAGGGCTGGAAACGCCCGGTGAAGAAAAAGTAACGGATTTACCCTCGCCCCTTTGGGGAGAGGGCTGGGGTGAGGGGATAACATAATCCTCCCCCCACAAGCAGTACCCATAAAAATAACCCCACTCTCTACAAGGCTCGGGGCGCCCGGAAAGGGCAAATACAGGTCAGCGACAACGCAGGCGTTATGCCTAAATTCGGAATCTAAAACTATGTGTGGAATTGTTGGCGCAGTTGCGCAGCGTGATATTGCTGAAATCCTTCTCGAAGGTTTACGTCGTCTGGAATACCGTGGCTATGACTCTGCTGGTCTGGCCGTGGTCGATGCAGAAGGTCATATGACCCGTCTGCGTCGTCTCGGTAAAGTGCAGATGCTGGCCCAGGCCGCGGAAGAACACCCGCTGCATGGTGGTACCGGTATTGCTCACACCCGCTGGGCGACACACGGCGAACCGTCTGAAGGCAACGCGCACCCGCATGTGTCTGAACACATCGTGGTCGTGCACAACGGCATTATCGAAAACCACGAACCGCTGCGCGAAGAACTGAAAGCGCGCGGCTATACCTTCGTCTCTGAAACCGACACCGAAGTGATTGCTCACCTGGTGCACTGGGAGCTGGAGCAGGGCGGCACACTGCGTGACGCAGTTCTGCGTGCTATCCCTCAGTTGCGCGGTGCGTATGGTACGGTGATCATGGACTCACGCGATCCGTCCACGCTGCTGGCCGCACGTTCCGGTAGCCCGATGGTTATCGGTCTGGGCATGGGTGAAAACTTTATCGCCTCTGACCAGCTTGCGCTCCTGCCAGTTACCCGTCGCTTTATCTTCCTGGAAGAGGGTGATATTGCGGAAGTGACTCGCCGCAGTGTGACCGTATTCGATACCAAAGGCGAGCAGGTGAAACGTCAGGAGATCGAATCTAACCTGCAGTACGACGCGGGCGACAAAGGCGCTTACCGTCACTACATGCAGAAAGAGATTTACGAGCAGCCAAACGCCATCAAAAACACCCTTACCGGGCGCATCAGCCACGGTGAGGTGGATCTGAGCGAGTTGGGTGCAAACGCGAACGAACTGCTCAGCAAGGTTGAGCACATTCAGATCGTGGCCTGCGGTACCTCCTACAACTCCGGTATGGTTTCTCGTTACTGGTTTGAATCCCTGGCGGGCGTGCCGTGTGATGTGGAAATCGCGTCTGAATTCCGCTACCGCAAATCCGCTGTACGTCGTAACAGCCTGATGATCACCCTTTCCCAGTCTGGTGAAACGGCGGATACGCTGGCGGCGCTGCGCCTGTCTAAAGAGCTGGGTTACCTTGGCTCTCTGGCCATCTGTAACGTCCCTGGCTCATCGCTGGTGCGTGAATCCGATCTGGCGCTGATGACCAAAGCAGGTACCGAAATTGGCGTGGCTTCCACTAAAGCGTTTACCACTCAGCTGACCGTTCTGTTAATGCTGGTGGCGAAACTGGCACGTCTGAAAGGCGAAGATGCCTCTGTTGAGCATGACATCGTTCATGGCCTGCAGGCACTGCCGAGCCGCATTGAGCAGATGCTGTCTCAGGACAAACGCATTGAAGCGCTGGCGGAAGATTTCTCCGACAAACACCACGCGCTGTTCCTTGGCCGTGGCGATCAGTATCCGATTGCGCTGGAAGGCGCGCTGAAGCTGAAAGAGATCTCCTACATTCACGCGGAAGCCTATGCGGCAGGCGAGCTGAAACACGGCCCACTGGCGCTGATTGACGCCGATATGCCGGTCATCGTTGTGGCTCCTAACAACGAACTGCTGGAAAAACTGAAATCTAACATTGAAGAAGTGCGCGCCCGCGGTGGTGTTCTGTACGTCTTCGCCGACAAAGATGCCGGTTTTGTCAGCAATGACAACATGCACATCATCGAGATGCCGCATGTGGAAGAGGTGATTGCGCCGATCTTCTACACCGTTCCGCTGCAGTTGCTGGCTTATCACGTTGCGCTGATCAAAGGCACCGACGTTGACCAGCCGCGTAACCTGGCGAAGTCTGTCACCGTAGAATAATCCCTTCAGGCTCCACCTTCGGGTGGAGCTTTTCTATCCCGCCTGGTTTGTTTTTAATCAACTCTTTTGCGTTTTTATTTATGACAATCTGTCATCTTCAGCTACTTTTTTCAGTGTCACATAAAGAAAATATTTCTGAAAACGTCTTGTCATAAAAGTGGCTAACGCGATGAAAATTAAGCTTTCTTTTGCTGGTTTTTAAGTGAAATTTTCATTGTCATAAAACTGTCATAATTCGTACATTTATCTGTCACCTGTTTGTCCTATTTTGCTCATCGTAGCCACTAAACAACGATTTACGAAAATCTTGCAGGAGACATTATGAAAGTTATGCGTACCACTGTCGCAACTGTTGTCGCCGCGACCTTATCTCTGAGCGCGTTCTCTGTATTTGCAGAAGCAAGCCTGACTGGCGCTGGTGCAACCTTCCCTGCGCCGGTGTATGCCAAATGGGCGGATACCTACCAGAAAGAAACCGGTAACAAGGTTAACTATCAGGGTATCGGCTCCTCCGGTGGCGTTAAACAAATTACCGCTAATACCGTTGATTTCGGTGCATCAGACGCTCCGCTATCTGATGACAAACTGGCACAGGAAGGTCTGTTCCAGTTCCCGACCGTGATCGGCGGTGTGGTTCTGGCCATCAACTTGCCGGGCGTGAAGTCTGGTGAACTGGTGCTGGACGGCAAAACCCTGGGTGACATCTACCTGGGTAAAATCAAAAAATGGGATGACGAGGCGATTGCCAAACTCAACCCTGGCCTGAAACTGCCTTCTCAGAACATCGCTGTGGTTCGCCGCGCTGATGGTTCTGGTACCTCTTTCGTGTTCACCAGCTATCTGGCGAAAGTGAACGAAGAGTGGAAATCTAAAGTCGGTTCTGGATCTACCGTTAACTGGCCAACCGGTCTGGGTGGTAAAGGCAACGACGGCATCGCCGCGTTCGTACAGCGTCTACCAGGTTCTATCGGTTACGTAGAATACGCCTACGCTAAACAGAACAACCTGTCCTACACCAAACTGGTTTCTGCTGATGGTAAACCTGTCAGCCCGACCGAAGAGAACTTTGCCAACGCGGCAAAAGGCGCTGACTGGAGCAAATCTTTCGCTCAGGATCTGACTAACCAGAAAGGCGAAGGTGCATGGCCAATCACCTCTACCACCTTCATTCTGGTTCACAAAGAGCAGAAGAAACCTGAGCAGGGCGCCGAAGTGCTGAAGTTCTTCGACTGGGCGTACAAAAACGGCGGCAAACAGGCTAATGCCCTGGATTACGCTACCCTGCCAGAAAACGTGGTTGAGCAGATTCGTGCTGCATGGAAAACCAACGTGAAAGACAGCAGCGGTAAAGCATTGTATTAATTTAGCATTCTGACGAAAATGGCGGGTGGCGCTTGCGCTTACCCGCCGATTTCGTAAACGCGTTTAACAGAAGAGTGATTTATGGCTGCAACCAAGCCTGCATTTAACCCTCCGGGTAAAAAAGGTGACATGATTTTCAGCGCGCTGGTTAAACTGGCTGCGCTGATTGTGCTATTGCTGCTGGGCGGCATTATCGTGTCTCTGATTTTCTCCTCCTGGCCGAGCATCCAGAAATTCGGTTTCTCCTTCCTGTGGACCAAAGAGTGGGACGCACCGAACGATATCTACGGTGCGCTGGTGCCGATTTACGGCACGCTGGTGACCTCGTTCATCGCCCTGCTGATTGCGGTTCCCGTCAGTTTTGGTATTGCTCTGTTCCTGACGGAACTGGCACCGGGCTGGCTGCGTCGCCCACTGGGTATTGCCATCGAGCTGCTGGCGGCCATTCCGAGTATCGTTTACGGCATGTGGGGCCTGTTTATCTTTGCGCCGCTGTTCGCAACGTACTTCCAGGAACCTGTGGGTAATGTACTTTCTGCCATCCCGTTTGTGGGTGCCCTGTTCTCTGGCCCGGCTTTCGGTATCGGTATTCTGGCTGCAGGTGTGATCCTCGCCATCATGATTATTCCTTACATTGCGGCGGTCATGCGCGATGTCTTCGAACAAACGCCGGTGATGATGAAAGAGTCGGCCTACGGTATCGGCTGTACCACCTGGGAAGTTATCTGGCGCATTGTCCTTCCGTTCACCAAAAATGGGGTGATTGGCGGCGTGATGCTGGGTCTGGGACGTGCGCTGGGTGAAACCATGGCGGTGACCTTTATCATCGGTAACACCTACCAGCTCGACAGCGCATCACTCTTCATGCCGGGTAACAGTATTACCTCTGCACTGGCGAATGAATTTGCTGAGGCGGAATCCGGGCTGCACGTTGCGGCGTTGATGGAGCTGGGTCTGATTCTGTTCGTGATCACCTTCATTGTTCTGGCGATCTCCAAGCTGATGATTATGCGCCTCGCTAAAAATGAGGGGGCACGCTAATGGCAACTCTCGAAATGCAAGCTACCGCTGAACTGGCGGAATCCCGCCGCAAAATGCAGGCCCGACGCCGTTTTAAAAACCGTATCGCGCTGACGCTCTCAATGGGAACCATGGCATTTGGCCTGTTCTGGCTGGTCTGGATCCTCTTCTCGACGGTTGTGCGCGGGATTGACGGGATGTCGCTGGCGCTGTTTACCGAAATGACGCCACCGCCAAATACGGCGGGTGGTGGTCTGGCGAATGCCCTGGCGGGCAGCGGATTGCTGATCCTGTGGGCAACGGTATTTGGTACGCCGCTGGGTATCATGGCAGGCATCTATCTTGCGGAGTACGGACGTAAATCCTGGCTGGCGGAAGTCATTCGTTTCATCAATGACATCCTGCTTTCAGCCCCGTCTATCGTGGTGGGTCTGTTTGTTTACACCGTCGTGGTGGCACAGATGGAACACTTCTCTGGCTGGGCGGGTGTGATTGCGCTGGCGCTGTTGCAGGTGCCTATCGTCATTCGTACTACCGAGAACATGCTGAAACTGGTGCCGGACAGCCTGCGTGAAGCGGCTTATGCACTGGGAACGCCGAAATGGAAGATGATCTCTGCGATTACGCTGAAAGCGTCAGTCTCCGGGATCATGACCGGTATTTTGCTGGCGGTTGCGCGTATTGCAGGTGAAACGGCCCCGCTGCTGTTTACCTCCCTCTCCAACCAGTTCTGGAGCACGGACATGATGCAGCCGATCGCTAACCTGCCGGTGACGATCTTTAAATTTGCGATGAGCCCATTCGCGGAATGGCAGCAGCTGGCCTGGGCCGGGGTGCTGATCATTACCCTTTGCGTACTGTTGCTGAACATTCTGGCGCGCGTCATTTTCGCGAAGAAGAAACACGGTTAATTTTTTACGGCGCGGCAGCTCGCGGCGCCGAATGAGGAAATGAGTCAATGAGTATGGTTGATACTGCCCCGGGTAAGATTCAGGTTCGTGATTTGAACTTCTACTACGGCAAATTCCATGCCCTGAAGAATATCAACCTGGATATCGCGAAGAACCAGGTTACGGCATTCATTGGTCCGTCTGGCTGTGGTAAATCCACGCTGCTGCGTACCTTTAATAAAATGTATTCGCTCTATCCGGAGCAGCGCGCTGAAGGTGAAATCATCCTGGACGGCGAAAACATTCTGACCCAGGCTCAGGATATTGCCCTGCTGCGCGCAAAAGTGGGGATGGTGTTCCAGAAACCCACGCCGTTCCCGATGTCCATTTATGACAACATTGCGTTTGGTGTCCGCCTGTTTGAAAAGCTCTCCCGTGCCGATATGGACGAGCGTGTGCAATGGGCTTTGACCAAGGCCGCATTATGGAACGAAACCAAAGATAAGTTGCACCAGAGCGGGTACTCTCTCTCCGGTGGTCAGCAGCAGCGTCTGTGCATTGCGCGTGGTATCGCCATTCGCCCGGAAGTGTTGCTGTTGGATGAGCCGTGTTCAGCGCTGGACCCGATCTCAACGGGTCGTATTGAAGAGTTGATCACCGAGCTGAAGCAGGATTACACCGTGGTTATTGTGACCCACAACATGCAGCAGGCTGCGCGTTGTTCCGATTACACGGCGTTTATGTACCTGGGCGAGTTGATTGAGTTCAGCGATACGGATGCGCTGTTCACCAGACCCGCTAAAAAGCAAACTGAAGATTATATTACTGGCCGCTACGGTTGATTTGGAGTGAACCATGGACAACCTTAATCTTAATAAACACATTTCAGGCCAGTTCAACGCAGAGCTGGAAAGCATTCGCACGCAGGTCATGACCATGGGTGGCATGGTTGAGCAGCAGCTTTCCGATGCGATCACGGCAATGCACAACCAGGACAGCGAGCTGGCGAAGCGCGTCATTGAAGGCGACAAAAACGTCAACATGATGGAAGTCGCTATTGATGAAGCTTGCGTTCGAATTATCGCCAAGCGTCAGCCAACAGCGAGCGACCTGCGCCTGGTGATGGCGATTATCAAAACCATCGCCGAGCTGGAACGTATTGGAGACGTGGCGGATAAAATCTGCCGCACCGCGCTGGAGAAATTCTCTCAGCAGCACCAGCCACTGCTGGTGAGCCTGGAGTCGCTGGGTCGTCACACCGTGCAGATGCTGCATGACGTGCTGGATGCCTTTGCGCGTATGGATCTGGACGAAGCGGTACGTATCTACCGTGAAGACAAGAAAGTCGACCAGGAATACGAAGGCATCGTGCGTCAGCTGATGACCTACATGATGGAAGATTCACGTACGATCCCAAGCGTACTGACTGCCCTGTTCTGCGCGCGCTCCATTGAGCGTATCGGTGACCGCTGCCAGAACATTTGCGAATACATCTTCTACTTCGTGAAGGGTCAGGACTTCCGTCACGTGGGCGGCGATGAGCTGGATAAGCTGCTGGCGGGTAAAGATCCGAAAGAGTAATACCTGAGGCGGGTGGCGCTAGCGCTTACCCGCCCTACGTTAACTTAACGCGTAATATCCCACCCGCGCGCCTTCCACAGTGCTGGCAACTGCGCCAGATCGGTAAAGGTCGTCACTTTTGGATGATCGATCGGTTTGTTGTGCGGATCGGCGCAGAAGTAAAATACCTCCATTCCCGCATCAATCCCTGACTGCGCGCCCGCAGACGAGTCATCCACCAGAATGCAATTTTCTACGTTAACGTTCATCGCGTTTGCCGCATGGAACATCAGTGCCGGATCGGGCTTCCAGCGTTGAATATCGTAGCCGCTGAACAGTTTTTCCGGGAAATGATGCAACATCTCCAGTTTCCCCAGCGAGTGCTGCATTTTGCTGACCGGACCATTAGAGACCACGCAGATGGGCACCGTCATCGCATCCAGAAGCGTATTCGCCCCGGCGATGACCTCCAGCTCGGAATCAAACAGGCGTGCAACCTCAGCGCGGTAAACCGGCTCGAGATCTCCTTTCGGCAGATCCACACCGTGCTCGTCGTTAATGATGTCGATGATCTCGTACAGTTTCACGCCCTTAAAGCGTTTGAACACCTCTTCGAGATCGAGCGTAATACCAAATTCCTGGAACATGGTGACATACGCACGGGAACAAATGACCTCACTGTCGACAAGCGTACCGTCGCAGTCGAAAAATACCGCCTCAATTCCGGACATGTCTTTCCCTTTTAACAAGTTTAACGTTTACGTGGTGTGGTTTTACGACACGCAATCGTTGCCGTATAAGCAAATTCAATGAAAAAAAGTACCCTATAACCGCCCTTATTGTCGCATTTTGGTATAGGATAGCGACGAATTTTCCCTCCTTGTTCGGAAATTGATGATGAGTCAACAACACACTACCCAGGCATCTGGTCAGGGTCTGCTTGAGCGCGTGTTTAAACTGCGCGAGCACGGCACAACGGCACGCACCGAAGTGATCGCCGGTTTCACCACCTTCCTGACGATGGTCTATATCGTTTTTGTTAACCCACAAATTCTGGGCGTTGCTGGCATGGATACCAGCGCCGTCTTCGTGACCACCTGTCTGATCGCGGCTCTTGGCAGCATCCTGATGGGCGTGTTCGCTAACCTGCCGGTTGCACTGGCACCGGCGATGGGCCTGAACGCGTTCTTCGCGTTTGTGGTCGTTCAGGCGATGGGCCTGCCGTGGCAAGTTGGCATGGGCGCTATCTTCTGGGGCGCTATTGGTCTGCTGTTGCTGACTGTTTTCCGCGTACGTTACTGGATGATTGCCAACATTCCTGTGAGCCTGCGCGTGGGCATTACCAGTGGTATCGGTCTGTTCATCGGTATGATGGGGCTGAAAAACGCCGGCGTTATCGTGGCTAACCCGGATACGCTGGTGAGCATCGGTCACCTGACCTCTCACAACGTACTGCTGGGCGTGTTGGGCTTTTTCATTATCGCGATCCTGGCTTCCCGGAATATTCATGCGGCGGTGCTGGTATCCATCGTGGTAACCACGCTGCTGGGCTGGCTGCTGGGTGACGTTCACTACAACGGTATCGTTTCTGCGCCACCGAGTGTTTCCACCGTTATTGGTCACGTTGATCTGGCGGGTTCCCTGAACCTGGGCCTGGCGGGCGTGATTTTCTCCTTTATGCTGGTAAACCTGTTCGACTCCTCCGGTACCCTGATTGGCGTGACCGACAAAGCAGGTCTGGCCGATGAGAAAGGGAAATTCCCGCGCATGAAGCAGGCACTGTTTGTTGACAGCATCTCGTCTGTTGCGGGCTCCTTTATCGGTACCTCTTCTGTTACTGCTTATATTGAATCCTCTTCCGGTGTTTCAGTGGGCGGCCGTACTGGTCTGACGGCGGTCGTGGTAGGTATCCTGTTCCTGCTGGTGATCTTCCTTTCGCCGCTGGCGGGAATGGTTCCTCCGTATGCGGCAGCCGGCGCGCTGATCTACGTAGGTGTGCTGATGACCTCCAGCCTGTCACGCGTGAAGTGGGATGATTTAACCGAAGCGGTGCCGGCGTTTATTACCGCCGTGATGATGCCGTTCAGCTTCTCGATTACCGAAGGTATCGCGCTGGGCTTTATCTCTTACTGCGTAATGAAAATTGGTACCGGTCGCTTCCGTGATCTCAGCCCGTGCGTCATCGTTGTCGCGCTGCTGTTTGTGCTGAAGATTGTGTTTATTGACGGTAAATAAACATGTTTGTTCCCTCTCCCTGTGGGAGAGGGCCAGGGTGAGGGCATCAGGCCGCAATAAGCTTAAGCCTTCACCCGCTTAATATAATCGCCAAAAGCAGTCAGCTGACCAGACAGATGGTCACGCGTGCTCTGATCCACCACTTCACCCGTCTGCGGGTCGACCTTGTTCTGAATCACTCCGCCCATAAACTCCGGCTTGTTCATTACCATCGCATCCAGGAACACCAGAATCTGGCGCAGGTGATACTGGCAGCGCGCGCCGCCAATGGCACCCATAGAACTGGTCTGGATCAGCACGGGTTTACCTGAAAGAGGCTGCTCAGGGAGGCGGGATAACCAGTCAATGGCGTTTTTCAGACCGCCAGGAACGGAGTAGTTATACTCTGGTGTGACAATAACCACACCATCGGCCTGACGGATTTGCGCCGCCAGCGCCTCAACGCTCTGCGGGAATCCTTCTTCCTGCTGGACATCTGCATCATAGAGCGGGATGTCACCAATAGATGGAAGGGCACTAATCTCCATACCTGCCGGTGCCAGCTGTGGCAGCGTGCGGGCAACCATCCCATTAAATGAACCTTTGCGCAGGCTTCCCAGTAACGTAACGACTTTTAACGTATCAGACATGATTACTCCTGTTTCATCATGATGACCCTGAATGGATCAGCTAAGGGTGTATGCTTTTTCTGCCGGTAAACTGGTTAAACGCATCAGGCGTGCGGCGGGCTCGTTAGCGCGCTCGGGCACATCAGGAAGGCTACGCCATCCCTGTTGACTGTCAAATTCCCAGATTTTCATGCGTTCGATAGCGGGGGTAACCGCAATGGACCAAATGAGGACATCCTCTGCGTCACTGAGCGCCTCTACCAGCGTGGCTTGGGTGGCACGAAGTCGTCCGGAACCTGGCAGCAGCTGCAGCATACTGGCGTCGTCTGAGGCGCATCCACAGAGCTTTCGAATGCTCTGGCGCAGGGTGATGAGCTGGGCTCTGGCCTCGATGGGATCGTTCTGGTTACGCACCCACAGCTTTTCATTGCTGGAGAGTGGGTAATCATCGTGTGGGTTCGCGCCGTGAATGCCCCGGGTTGCGCGCTGTAGTTCCATATCCAGCCCACAATCCCCTTCGGTGGTGAGTGCTACCCCAATGATATTGCCCGTATAGGCAATGGAAAAACGGGGGAGATCCGGGTTAGCAAAAACCGGGCGGCCTTCAGGTTGGGTGATGATATCCGGCAGTTCACTGGTGCCGTACAACATAAACAACAGCTCTGCGAGAAGCGCTCTGGACGCTAAAAAACGTGTCCTGCGGTGTTCCGGGAGTTTGCGTGCTTCACTGTGACAGGCTGAAGAAATTCGTGCCGATACGAGGCGTCCTTCTGTAAGTATCCCTCTTGCAAAGTGCGTTGCCATTTTTCGCTCCTTGATAATGGTCGTAATCGGTTAAACGGTTACATGATTATCGCTTAACTTCACTCCTGTTTTAATCAGTAAATGGGAGTAAGAGAAGCCTGAGGACCGAACTTTACATTTTCTTAGGTAAAAATTGGATCGCTGCCACCGTACAACGCCTTGATAGTCTCTCTCAACCAGAGAATTTTCGGATTATGGCTGTTCCGTTTATGCCAAATCAGCGTGAAGGGGACGGTCAGTTTTTCAGCTTGCGCTTCGTCAATGGGAATAGGAAGCGCGATCAGCTTCCGCTGGTGGAGTTCATTGTAGTGGTGGCAGTAGTGGGGAGCCGTAGCGATATAATTATGGCCGGGCTGTGCCGCCATAAACATCGCCTGTTCGAAACCCGGCAGGCACATGGCGATATTTCGCTCACGTCCCATCTCCTTTAGCACCTCATCAAGCGCCCAGGTGTCGCTACGTTCCCAGAAGATACTGATATGTGGATAGCGCAGGAAGGTCTCCAGGTTCCACTCTTCCTGCAGTGCCGGGTGATCCTCGCGCAGATAAACACACGGACGGTCACTAAACAGGATTTCGTAGTCGATAAACCACGGCAACAACTTCAGCAGTTCGCGGGAACGTGGATGAGTTTCACGACCGGTGAAGCCAAGATCCACTTCCCCACGCGTAATGGCGTCCAGAGAGTCGTAATCCCAGTGACGCATCTTCACAGTAGCCTGCGGATAGCGCTGGTTCACCTGCTCCAGCAGGGCATTAAAGCGGATCAGCATCAACGGCGTTTCGGCGGCCAGCACGAACGTCAGCCCGCCTGGCGCGTCATGGTGGAATTTATCGAGGATCTGGTTGCCGATTTGCATCCAGTCTGCCAGATCCTGCTCCAGGCTTACCGTCAGTGGCGTCGGCAGTAACCCTAACGGTGTTTTGACAAACAGCGGGTCGTCGAACCAGTCGCGCAGCTTGGCCAGTGATTTACTCACCGCGGACGGCGTCACGTTCATTCGCTTCGCCGCTTTGGTGACGCTGCGCTCCTGCAGCAACAGCTGCAGGCACAGCAACAGATTAAGATCGAGACTGCTGATGGGCTTCTTCATAATTTGCCGCGGGCTGGATGACCATAAGTAAGGTAATACAAACCATGCTACAGCCAATCAGAATCCCGATCAGCATATTGAGCGCGTTAAGTCCGATTACCGCTGCCAGCCAAATCCACAGGGACGAGCCACAAACCTGAGCGATACCCAGCGCGGAGCTTGCCACGCCTGCCCGTAGTGAGAACGGGCCGAGCGCCTGGCTCATCGCCACGCCAAAGCCAACCGAGAACCCGGCGCAAATGAGGGTAATGCCTACCAGCATCACCACATGTGAGCTGGTGGTCGCCAGGATCACGCCTGCTGCGAGAAATAACACCTGTGAGGTCAGCATCAACGTGCGCTGGCTGAAAACATTTAGCGCAAAGGGGGTGGAGAACGAGACGGCCATACTGACCATCGCGGTTAATGCCATCACCGTTGAATACTCACCCCGATCGAAGCCCATGGTCTCCATCAGTAAAACCGGGGAAACGTTTACATAGGTCAGGATCACCGCCACGCTTAACGTGGTTACGGCCAGACGACTGAGGAAAAAGCGATTAAGCAGCTTCTCGGCTGGATGAATCGTTGGGGTATGACCGATATTCTGCGAGCCAGGGTGGGTCTCTTTCAGCACAGTGATGGACAGGATAAATACCAGCGCGCCCATGGCCGCCATGGTCCAGAACAGGCTCTGCCACGGGAATTTCAGCATGATCAGATATCCCACGACCGGGGCCAGCACCGGGATGATACAGGTAATACCGTTCAGCATCGAAAGCACTTTGGCGCGACGCTGGGCACTTAAGGTATCGCGCAAAATCGCAAAGGCAACGACGTAACAGCCACCGGCTCCAATGCCCTGGATAAACCGTCCAGCCAGGAACAAGGTACTGTTCTGCGCCTGTGAGCAGAGAAGAGAGGCCAGGGCAAAGATGATGGCACCCGTTATGGCGACGGGCTGACGACCTGCCTTATCTGCGACCTTCCCGGCAAACACCATCGACGACGCCATTCCCGCGAGGTAGGCCGAAAACGCGATGTGCAACTGAGCTTCACTGGCACCCAGATCGCGGGCGATGTGCGGTAATCCCACCAGGTACATATCAATGCCAGACGGATAAAGCAGAACCAGCGCAAAACTACAAAACAGAAAACGAGCCATAAACCCCCCATAAATGCAGGCAAGCAGAATAGGGGGTGAAAAGGGATTAAGCGAGTTGCCATTTGGACAATGGTGATTTCCTGACAGGAAAACACCATCGGTTAGCGGAAATTATTTTCCAATACAGAAGCTTGAGAAGATCCTTCCCAGCAGATCGTCCGACGTAAACTCCCCGGTGATCTCACTCAGATTCTGCTGCGCCAGACGCAGCTCTTCCGCCAGCAGTTCACCCGCCCACGCACCGATCAGCTGCGCTTTGCCCTGGTCAAGATGGCGTGCCGCCTCTTCCAGCGCCTGCAGGTGACGACGACGCGCCAGGAAGCCACCTTCCATGCTGGTGTCAAAGCCCATGCTCTGCTTGAGATGGTTACGCAGGTCGTCAACGCCTTCGCCGGTACGCGCCGACAGACGGATTAGTGAGTGACCATTCACATCGCTGATGCCCAGCGTTTCGCCAGTCACGTCTGCTTTATTTCGCACCACGGTGATAGGCAGCTTCGCCGGCAGACGGGCAATAAAGTCTGGCCAGATCTCTGCCGGGTCAACGGCGTCGGTAGTTGTACCATCCACCATAAACAGCACGCGGTCCGCTTGCTCGATCTCCTGCCAGGCGCGTTCGATACCGATACGCTCAACTTCGTCGCTGGCATCGCGCAGACCGGCGGTATCAATGATATGCAGCGGCATGCCGTCGATATGGATGTGCTCGCGCAGTACGTCGCGGGTGGTGCCGGCAATGTCGGTCACGATTGCCGCTTCACGGCCCGCCAGGGCGTTCAACAGGCTCGATTTCCCGGCATTAGGACGTCCGGCAATCACCACCTTCATCCCTTCCCGCAGCAGGCTACCCTGACGCGCTTCGGCACGCACCGCGTCGAGATCGTTCATCACCTGGTTGAGCTGGGCTTCGATTTTACCGTCAGAGAGGAAGTCGATCTCCTCATCCGGGAAATCGATAGCCGCTTCCACGTAGATCCTGAGGTGAGTAAGTGCTTCCACAAGGTGATTCACGCGCGCGGAGAATGCCCCCTGCAACGAGTTCAGGGCGGAGCGGGCTGCCTGTTCAGAACTGGCGTCGATCAGGTCAGCAATTGCCTCGGCTTGCGCCAGGTCGAGCTTATCGTTCAGGAAAGCACGTTCCGAGAACTCGCCTGGCTTCGCAATGCGCAGACCTGGCAAGGTCAGAATGCGTTTTAATAACAGGTCGAGGATAACCGGGCCGCCATGGCCCTGCAGCTCCAGCACATCTTCACCGGTGAAGGAGTTTGGGCCCGGGAACCACAGCGCAATGCCCTGGTCCAGCGGGGTGCCGTCAGTATCTTTAAACGGCAGGTAATCAGCGTAGCGTGGCTTTGGCAGTTTACCCAGTACCGCTTCGGCGACCTCGCGCGCCTTCAGGCCGGAGATACGCAGAATGCCTACACCACCGCGTCCCGGTGGGGTTGCCTGGGCGACGATAGTGTCGTTATGGCTCATGGTTGGTCTCGTTCAATACAAATAAAAAAGGCGGTCAATCGACCGCCCTTATTTTAGCGTTAACTTACCGAATCAGGACTTTTTCTTTTCGCGGCTATGCAGGCCACGTTTTTCCAGACCACGGTAAATCAGCTGCTGCTGGATGATGGTCACCAGGTTGCTGACGATATAGTACAGCACCAGACCTGACGGGAACCACAGGAAGAACACGGTGAAGATGACCGGCATAAAGGTCATGATCTTCTGCTGCATCGGGTCGGTCACAGTGGTCGGAGACATCTTCTGGATGAAGAACATCGTCACGCCCATCAGGATCGGCAGGATGTAGTACGGGTCCTGTGCAGACAGGTCATGGATCCACAGCGCGAACGGCGCATGGCGCAGCTCAACGGAACCCATCAGCATGTAGTACAGCGCAAGGAAGATTGGCATCTGAATCAGCAGTGGGAAGCAACCACCCAGTGGGTTTACTTTCTCTGCTTTATACAGGGCCATCATCTCCTGGCTCTGACGCTGTTTGTCATCGCCCAGACGCTCACGCATGGCCTGAATCTTCGGCTGCAGCATGCGCATCTTCGCCATGGAGGTGTACTGCGCTTTAGTCAGCGGGTACATGATGCCACGAACGATGAAGGTGATAACGATGATGGAGAAGCCCCAGTTACCCAGGAAGCTGTGGATGAACTTCAGCAGCTTAAACAGCGGCTGAGAGATGAACCACAACCAACCGTAATCTACGGTCAGATCCAGGTGTGGCGCGACAGCGGCCATTTTGTCCTGGATTTCCGGGCCGACCCACAGGGTGCTTGCCATTTTACCGGTTTGACCCGGCTGAACCAGAACAGGCTGAGATTTGTAGCCGATAGCTGCAAGACCGTTACCCAGGTTCGCGGTGTAGAAGTTGTTGGTACCGTCGTTATTAGGCACCCATGCAGTGGCGAAATACTGCTGCAGCATTGCCACCCAACCGCCTTTAGCGCTGACGTTCAGGTTTTCGTTATCGGCAATGGTGTCGAATTTGTATTTCTCATACTTCGCGTCAGGCGTGGAGTACGCCGCGCCACGGAAGGTATGCAGCGCAAAGTTGCTGCTTCCGGTGTCACGGTGAGACGGCAGATTGATGGACTGCTTCAGCTGGCCAAAGGTCGACAGTTCCAGTGGTTTCGCACTGGCGTTCTGTACGGTGTAGCCCACGTTCACCGCATACTCACCGCGTTTCAGGGTGAAGGTTTTAGTGAAGGTGTTGCCTGCGGCGTCGGTGTAAGTCATCGGGATAACGAGTTCGTTCTGACCATCAGCCAGCACAAAGGTGTTGTTCTCGACGTTATACAGTGGACGCGCACCGTTAGCCGGGTTATCCGGGCCATCACGACCGGTCAGGCCGCTCTGGGCCTGGTAGATAAACTCAGGCGTGGTTTCCAGTAACTGGAACGGTTCGTTAGACTTCAGCTCTTTCGGGTAGGTCAACAGCAGCGCCTGCTCAACATCACCACCACGGGTGTTAATAGTCAGCTCAAGCACATCGGTCTTAACCGTAATCTGTTTCCCCTGGCCACTGGCCGGTACGCCCTGGTCGGCGGCGCTACCCGCTGCGGTGGTCGTGGTCTGCGTGGTCTGCTGCTGGGGTTGAGGATTTTTATCCTGCTCCCATGCCTGCCAGATCATGAAAGACACGAACAACAAAGCGATGATAAGAAGATTGCGTTGCGAATCCATCGTTAGTGTTCTCTGGTATCAAAGGGTCCTGGAGGGACGGGGTCGTCTCCACCGGGGTGTAAAGGGTGGCATTTTAATACGCGTTTCACCGTCAACCAACTGCCTTTTATCACTCCAAACCTGCGCAATGCCTCAATTCCGTAGCTTGAGCACGTTGGTGTGAAACGGCAATGTGGCCCGAGTAGCGGACTAATCAGGCGTTGATAGACCCGAATGAGGGCTATCAGGACCCGTGAGCCAGGCGACAGTGGCGGCGCCATAATTTTTCCAACGCTTCCGAGAGAGCACGGTTATCGAGGTCGGCAACCCCTTTTTTAGCCACCACCACGAAATCCATCGAAGGCAGTTCGTGCTGACGTAAACGGAAGCTTTCACGCGTCAGACGTTTAATCCGATTGCGTTCATGCGCTCGCTTAACATTTTTCTTGGCGACTGTGAGACCGATGCGGGGATGCCCCAGCGAATTTTGGCGGCCGAGGATGGTGATTTGCGGCGTGCCAGCCCGTTGTGGCTGCTGGAAGACGAAAGTGAAATGAGCGGGAGTTAACAAACGTAACTCCCTGGGAAATGCTAGCTTAACCACTCAGGGGTTAGCTTTATTACTTGGAAACGGTCAGACGAGCGCGGCCTTTAGCACGACGACGTGCCAGAACCTGACGACCATTTTTAGTAGCCATACGAGCACGGAAGCCGTGAGAACGGTTGCGCTTCAGTACAGACGGTTGAAAAGTGCGTTTCATGGCGATTTCTACCTAAACTTGAATAAATTCACTGACTTTTGCGTATACCCGAACGAATTTCGAACGACTAACGCCTCAGCGTGGGTGATTAAAGAGGCCGGATTGTAATAATTGTACACTCCGGAGTCAATTCTCTTTCCTTATTTCCCGCGTATTTCCGCACGTTTTCGCGTGGAAAATGAGCAGCGGACGACGCAGGAAGATGAGCATCACGCGCCGGGTCGAGGATTATACGGGCTCGTCGACAAAGCGCAAGGATCGTCCCGGATCTTCGTTAGATCATTTAAGCAATAAATTGTCTGTGCTCATTAATTTTTCCAATATGCGGGCTAAATCGTGGGGCACTTGCGCCAGGATCGTTTACACTTACCCGGTTTCGGATCGTCCTGTGGATAAATCGGGAAGAATCTGTGAGAAACAGAAGATCTCTGGCTCAGTTTAGGCTATGATCCGCGGTCCCGATCGGGATCCCAGGATCCTGGTCAGGATTAAATTGCAGATAGCAATTCGCACATCCCCCTATGCACAGGGTCATGTCGATGTGCGCCAACAATCATGAATATTCAATAGTTTTCTTTTATTGTTCGAGTGGAGTCCGCCGTGTCACTTTCGCTTTGGCAGCAGTGTCTTGCCCGATTGCAGGATGAGTTACCAGCCACAGAATTCAGTATGTGGATCCGCCCGTTGCAGGCGGAACTGAGCGATAACACGCTGGCTTTGTATGCGCCAAACCGTTTTGTGCTCGATTGGGTAAGGGACAAGTACCTCAATAACATCAATGGACTGCTGAACGATTTCTGCGGGTCAGATGCCCCACAGCTGCGCTTTGAAGTGGGTACAAAGCCGGTCACCCAAACCGTTCGTGAAACCGTGAACGTAGCAGCGCCTGCTCAGGCTGCTCCTGCTCCGGCCCCTCGCGTCGCACCCGCTCGTCAGGGCTGGGATAATGTTCCTGCACCTGCTGAACCAACCTACCGCTCTAACGTAAACGTGAAACACACGTTCGATAACTTCGTTGAAGGTAAGTCGAACCAGCTGGCGCGCGCGGCGGCTCGTCAGGTTGCGGATAACCCCGGCGGTGCCTACAACCCACTGTTCCTTTATGGCGGCACGGGTTTAGGTAAAACGCACCTTCTGCATGCAGTGGGTAACGGCATTATGGCGCGCAAGCCGAATGCCAAAGTGGTGTATATGCACTCCGAGCGCTTCGTTCAGGACATGGTAAAAGCCCTGCAAAACAACGCGATCGAAGAGTTTAAACGCTACTATCGTTCCGTTGACGCGCTGCTCATCGATGACATTCAGTTCTTTGCCAATAAAGAACGATCGCAGGAAGAATTTTTCCACACCTTCAATGCCCTGCTGGAAGGTAATCAGCAGATCATTCTGACCTCGGATCGTTATCCAAAAGAGATCAACGGTGTTGAAGATCGTCTGAAATCCCGCTTCGGCTGGGGCCTGACCGTGGCGATCGAGCCACCGGAGCTGGAAACCCGCGTTGCGATCCTGATGAAGAAAGCCGATGAAAACGACATTCGCTTGCCGGGTGAAGTCGCGTTCTTCATTGCCAAGCGTCTACGCTCCAACGTGCGTGAGCTGGAAGGGGCACTGAACCGTGTTATTGCCAATGCCAACTTTACCGGCCGTGCGATCACGATCGATTTTGTGCGTGAAGCGCTGCGCGATTTACTGGCATTGCAGGAAAAATTAGTCACCATCGATAATATTCAAAAGACGGTGGCTGAGTACTACAAGATCAAAGTGGCAGATTTACTGTCTAAACGTCGTTCCCGCTCGGTGGCGCGTCCGCGTCAGATGGCGATGGCGCTGGCAAAGGAGTTAACCAACCACAGTCTGCCGGAAATCGGGGACGCGTTTGGTGGCCGTGACCATACGACCGTGCTGCACGCTTGTCGCAAGATTGAGCAGTTACGTGAAGAAAGCCACGACATAAAAGAAGATTTTTCCAATTTAATCAGAACATTATCATCGTGACGCTATGAAATTTACTGTTGAACGTGAACATTTATTAAAACCGCTGCAACAGGTGAGTGGCCCATTAGGTGGCCGCCCAACGCTGCCTATTCTCGGAAACCTGTTGCTTCAGGTCGCGGACGGTACACTGTCGCTGACTGGCACAGACCTGGAAATGGAAATGATCGCGCGCGTTACGCTGACTCAGCCGCACGACGCGGGCGCGACCACGGTTCCGGCACGTAAATTCTTTGATATCTGCCGTGGGCTGCCAGAAGGCGCTGAAATTGCCGTGCAGCTGGAGGGCGACCGCATGCTGGTGCGCTCTGGTCGCAGCCGTTTCTCGCTTTCCACGCTGCCTGCTGCGGACTTCCCGAACCTGGACGACTGGCAGAGCGAAGTTGAATTCACCCTGCCACAGGCGACGATGAAGCGCCTGATTGAAGCCACGCAGTTCTCCATGGCGCATCAGGACGTTCGTTACTACTTAAACGGCATGCTGTTCGAAACCGAAGGTGAAGAGCTGCGTACCGTAGCCACCGACGGCCACCGTCTGGCGGTCTGTTCCATGCCAATTGGCGACTCGCTGCCAAACCATTCGGTGATCGTGCCGCGTAAAGGCGTGATTGAGCTGATGCGTATGCTCGACGGCGGCGATACCCCGCTGCGCGTGCAGATCGGCAGCAACAACATTCGCGCTCATGTAGGCGATTTTGTCTTCACCTCGAAGCTGGTTGACGGCCGTTTCCCGGATTATCGCCGCGTATTGCCGAAGAACCCGGACAAAACGCTGGAAGCGGGTTGCGATAGCCTCAAGCAGGCGTTTGCCCGTGCCGCCATTCTCTCTAACGAGAAATTCCGCGGTGTGCGCCTGTATGTGAGCGAAAACCAGATCAAAATCACCGCTAACAACCCGGAGCAGGAAGAAGCAGAAGAAATTCTGGACGTCACCTACGCCGGGGCTGAGATGGAAATCGGCTTTAACGTCAGCTACGTGCTGGATGTGCTGAATGCACTGAAATGCGAGAACGTGCGTATCCTGCTGACCGATTCCGTTTCAAGCGTACAGATTGAAGATGCCGCATCACAGTCGGCTGCCTATGTTGTCATGCCAATGAGACTGTAATGTCGCTCACCCGTCTGTTGATCCGCGACTTTCGCAATATTGAAAGCGCGGATCTTGCTTTATCCCCGGGCTTTAACTTCCTGGTTGGCGCGAATGGCAGCGGTAAAACCAGCGTGCTGGAAGCCATCTATACGCTCGGCCATGGCCGGGCGTTTCGCAGTTTGCAGATTGGTCGCGTCATTCGACACGAGCAGGAGTCCTTTGTTCTGCACGGGCGCTTACAGGGTGAAGAGCGGGAAACCGCCATCGGCCTGACCAAAGACAAGCAGGGCGACAGCAAGGTACGTATCGACGGTACCGACGGCCACAAGGTGGCGGAGCTGGCACTGCTGATGCCAATGCAGCTGATTACGCCTGAGGGGTTTACTTTACTCAACGGCGGCCCCAAATACAGAAGAGCGTTCCTTGACTGGGGATGCTTTCACAACGAAGCCGGTTTCTTTAACGCCTGGAGCAACCTGAAGCGTCTGCTTAAGCAGCGTAACGCTGCACTGCGCCAGGTCACCCGTTACGCCCAGCTGCGTCCGTGGGACATGGAGTTAATCCCTCTCGCGGAACAAATCAGCCGCTGGCGTGCCGAATACAGCGCAGGTATTGCCGAAGACATGGCGGATACCTGCAAACAGTTTTTACCTGAGTTCTCTCTCACCTTCTCCTTCCAGCGCGGCTGGGAGAAAGAGACGGATTATGCCGAGGTGTTAGAGAGAAACTTCGAGCGTGATCGCATGTTGACCTACACCGCGCATGGCCCGCACAAGGCGGATTTCCGCATTCGTGCCGACGGTGCGCCGGTGGAAGACACGCTGTCGCGCGGGCAGCTTAAGCTCCTGATGTGCGCGCTACGCCTGGCACAGGGGGAATTTCTCACCCGCGAGAGTGGAAGACGCTGCCTGTACCTGATAGATGATTTTGCCTCGGAACTTGACGACGCGCGGCGCGGGCTGCTTGCCAGCCGCTTAAAAGCCACGCAGTCGCAGGTTTTCGTCAGCGCCATTAGCGCTGAACACGTTATGGACATGTCGGACGAAAATTCGAAGATGTTTACCGTGGAAAAGGGTAAAATAACGGATTAACCCAAGTTGAAATGAGCGAGAAACGTTGATGTCGAATTCTTATGACTCCTCCAGTATCAAAGTCCTGAAAGGGCTGGATGCGGTGCGTAAGCGCCCGGGTATGTATATCGGCGACACGGATGACGGCACCGGTCTGCACCACATGGTATTCGAGGTGGTAGATAACGCTATCGACGAAGCGCTCGCGGGTCACTGTAAAGACATCGTGGTCACGATCCATGCGGATAACTCCGTCTCCGTCACCGATGATGGTCGTGGCATCCCAACCGGTATTCACCCGGAGGAAGGCGTGTCCGCAGCGGAAGTTATCATGACTGTGCTGCACGCAGGCGGTAAGTTCGATGATAACTCCTATAAAGTTTCCGGCGGTCTGCACGGCGTAGGTGTCTCCGTGGTTAACGCCCTGTCACAGAAACTGGAACTGGTTATTCAGCGCGAAGGCAAAATTCACCGCCAGCTGTATACCCACGGCGTGCCGCAGGCACCGCTGGCTGTCACTGGCGATACCGACAAAACCGGTACCATGGTGCGTTTCTGGCCGAGCCTGGAAACCTTCACTAACGTCACCGAATTCGAGTACGACATCCTGGCGAAACGCCTGCGTGAACTGTCGTTCCTGAACTCTGGCGTCTCTATTCGTCTGCGTGATAAACGCGACAACAAAGAAGACCACTTCCATTACGAAGGCGGTATCAAGGCGTTCGTTGAGTATCTGAACAAGAACAAAACGCCAATTCACCCGAATATCTTCTACTTCTCCACCGAAAAAGACGGTATCGGCGTAGAAGTGGCGCTGCAGTGGAACGATGGTTTCCAGGAAAACATTTACTGCTTCACCAACAACATTCCACAGCGTGACGGTGGTACTCACCTTGCAGGCTTCCGTGCGGCGATGACCCGTACCCTGAACGCCTACATGGACAAAGAAGGCTACAGCAAAAAAGCGAAAGTCAGCGCCACCGGTGACGATGCCCGTGAAGGCCTGATTGCTGTGGTTTCCGTGAAGGTGCCGGATCCGAAGTTCTCCTCACAGACCAAAGACAAGCTGGTATCTTCTGAGGTGAAATCGGCGGTTGAACAGCAGATGAACGAACTGCTGAGCGACTACCTGCAGGAAAACCCGTCTGACGCGAAAATCGTTGTCGGCAAAATTATTGATGCGGCACGTGCCCGTGAAGCGGCGCGTAAAGCCCGTGAAATGACCCGCCGTAAAGGCGCGCTGGACTTAGCAGGCCTGCCAGGCAAACTGGCTGACTGCCAGGAACGTGACCCGGCGCTGTCTGAACTGTACCTCGTGGAAGGGGACTCCGCGGGCGGTTCTGCGAAGCAGGGCCGTAACCGTAAGAACCAGGCTATCCTGCCGTTGAAGGGGAAAATCCTCAACGTTGAGAAAGCGCGTTTCGACAAGATGCTCTCTTCTCAGGAAGTGGCGACGCTTATCACCGCGCTGGGCTGTGGTATCGGGCGTGACGAGTACAACCCGGATAAACTGCGCTATCACAGCATTATCATCATGACCGATGCGGACGTCGACGGCTCGCACATCCGTACGCTGCTGTTGACCTTCTTCTATCGTCAGATGCCGGAAATTGTTGAACGTGGCCACGTCTACATTGCACAGCCACCGCTGTACAAAGTGAAGAAAGGCAAACAGGAACAGTACATCAAAGATGATGACGCGATGGATCAGTATCAAATCGCCATCGCCCTTGATGGTGCGACTCTGCACGCGAACTCCAGCGCACCAGCACTGGCAGGTGAGCCGCTGGAACGCCTGGTGTCTGAGTTCAACGCCACGCAGAAAATGATTGGCCGTATGGAGCGCCGTTATCCGAAAGCGCTGCTGAAGGAGCTGGTTTATCAGCCAACGCTGACCGAAGCTGACCTGAGCGATGAACAAACCGTGACCCGCTGGGTGAACGCTCTGGTGAGCGAGCTGAATGAGAAAGAGCAGCACGGTAGCCAGTGGAAATTCGATGTTCAGCAGAACGCCGCTCAACAGTTCGAGCCGATTGTTCGCGTGCGTACCCATGGTGTCGACACCGACTATCCGCTGGAGCACGAATTTGTTACCGGCCCGGAATACCGCCGCATCTGCACGCTCGGCGAGAAGCTGCGCGGTCTGATCGAGGACGATGCGTTTATCGAACGTGGCGACCGTCGTCAGCCGGTAGCCAGCTTCGAACAGGCGCTGGATTGGCTGGTGAAAGAGTCCCGTCGTGGTCTGTCTATCCAGCGTTATAAAGGTCTGGGTGAAATGAACCCGGATCAGCTGTGGGAAACCACTATGGATCCGGAAAGCCGCCGCATGCTGCGCGTGACTGTTAAAGACGCGATTGCTGCGGACCAGCTGTTCACTACCCTGATGGGCGATGCGGTTGAACCACGTCGTGCCTTCATCGAAGAGAACGCCCTGAAAGCGGCTAATATCGATATTTAATGCCGTAACACTGCAAAACACCGGCCGCGCTTTTAGCGCGGCTTTTTTGTAGGTGTGGGCATATCCAGCGACATCACTGACGGTAAACGACTGACCAGCATGTCGATGGCAATTCTTACCCTCAACGGCAGATGCGGTGTCTGCTGCCAGACCGCATGAACGTCGAAATGCACATCCGGTGCCTGCTTCAGGAGCGGGACGAGCTTACCCTGGTGAATATCTTTGACGACCATCCAGCAGGGCAGCCATGCAATGCCGTGTCCGGCCAATGCAGCGTCGCAGATCGCCTGCAAATCATCCATATTGAGTGATGACCGCGGAATAAATGTGCGCGGCGTTCCGTCGTTGTCCATCAGTTGCCAGGGGAGCACTCTGCCTGCCCGCAGATAGTTAATGGCGGTATGCTGGTGTAAATCATCCACGGTTTCTGGCGTGTTTTTCTTCAGCAGATAATCCGGTGCGGCGCACAGCACCATGCGATGTTCCCCCAGCCTTCTGGCAACCAGCACGCTGCTGTCCTGAAGCACGCCGTTACGCACCGCCATATCAAACCCTTCCTCGACAAGATCCACCACGCGGTCACTGAATGACATTTCCAGTTCAAGTCCAGGGTGTTCCTGCGCCAGTTCAATCAACAGCGGGGCGACGCACTGGCGACCAAACAGCACCGGCATGGCAACACGCAGGCGGCCACTGACCTGCTGTTTCCCTGTTTCAAGCAGTGATTCTGCACCGCGAATTTCCTCCAGCGCGCGCAGACAGCGCTCATAAAAAAGCGCGCCGTTATCGGTCAGGCTCTGGCTGCGGGTGGTGCGCTGGAAGAGACGAACGCCCAGTCGCTCTTCGAGGCGAGCGATACTTTTCCCTACCGCCGAGCGCGATAAATGCAGGCGAGTTGCGGCCTGAGCAAAACTCCCCGCCTCAACGGCGGCCACAAAAACAGGAATATCCTTCAGTGTATCAGTCATGAATTGTATCCATTGTGGCGACAATAAAGAGAAAACTTATCGCCACTGGTGATGATGAGTCAACGGTAGACTGTGAGTCCTGAAACTCATTTGATGGCTGGAGAAATACAATGACAGAGACAATGCAACGCTGGTCGATGAACGCCCTCGGGCGCGCGAACCTCAGACTCATTCAGGAACCTGTTCCACAGCCTGGTCCGGGTGAAGTGCGCGTGCGGGTGAATGCCGTTGCACTCAACTACCGCGATAAAATGGTGATTGAAGGCAACATGCCGATTTCACGTTCCTTCCCGTTTACGCCGGCGTCTGACATGGCGGGCGTGGTGGACAGCATTGGTGAAGGTGTGACGCGTTTCAAACCCGGCGCTCGTGTCATCTCAACCTTCTTCCCTGAGTGGATCGACGGCAAGCCGCAGGCGGACGCGCGCAATTTGCCCTATAGAACGTCCGGTGGATACTTCCAGGGGATGCTGGCTGAATATGTGATTGTGAAGGCAGACTGGCTGGTGGCCGCCCCGGAAACACTGGATGACGCAGAGGCCAGCACCTTACCCTGCGCAGGGCTTACCGCATGGTTTGCGCTGGTGGAACGCGGCCAGTTACGCGCCGGGCAATCAGTGCTGGTACAGGGGACGGGCGGCGTAGCGATATTCGCTCTGCAAATTGCAAAAGCACAAGGAGCAGAGGTTTTTGTCACCTCCGGGAGTGATGAAAAACTGGCACTGGCCAAAAAACTCGGGGCTGACCAGGGGATCAACAGGCTGAAAGGTGACTGGGCTGAAGCCATTTTGGCGCTGACTCAGGATCGCGGTATCGACCATATTATCGAAACCGTAGGGGGTGAAAACCTGAAGCATTCCCTGCGCGCCGTTGCCGTTCATGGACGTATCTCGGTTATCGGCGTTCTGGCCGGGACCGAAATTTCACTCCCAGCTGGCGAGCTGTTGCTGAAATCTCCGGTTATTCAGGGGATTGGCGTTGGGCATCGTCGGGCGCTGGAGGATTTCGTTCAGGCTGTCGATGTAATCGGATTAAAACCTGTGATTGAGCATCGCTACCGTTTTGACGAGCTTGAACAGGCGCTTGAGCACCTCGATCGCGGTGCGTTTGGCAAAATAGTCCTCACCCGAGAGTGAATTGTCGTTCCCCGGGATAAGCCTGAAAAGGGGTGATCTGGTTGCGCAATCTAGCTCTATTTTTGTGTGCTTAATCGCGTTAGCATGGGTTGCATTCATTTATTCCGGGGACCTCATGGCTATCAAACTCATTGCAATCGATATGGACGGCACACTGCTGCTGCCAGACCATACCATCTCTCCAGCCGTTAAAAACGCAATTGCCGCGGCACGCGCAAAGGGCGTGAATGTGGTACTGACCACTGGCCGTCCGTATGCCGGTGTGCACAGCTACCTGAAAGAGCTGCACATGAATCAGCCGGGTGATTACTGCATTACTTATAACGGTGCGCTGGTGCAGAAAGCTGCGGATGGCAGCGCGGTTGCGCAAACCGCGCTGAGCTATGATGACTATCTGTTCCTCGAAAAACTGTCCCGTGAAGTAGGTTCTCACTTCCACGCGCTCGATCGCAATACGCTCTATACCGCCAACCGCGATATCAGCTACTACACCGTACATGAGTCCTTCGTTGCGACCATTCCGCTGGTGTTCTGTGAAGCCGAGAAAATGGACCCGGCGACGCAGTTCCTGAAAGTGATGATGATTGACGAGCCTGAGATCCTCGATAAAGCGATTGCGCGCATCCCTGCCGAGGTGAAAGAGAAATACACCGTGCTGAAAAGCGCGCCGTACTTCCTCGAAATTCTCGATAAACGCGTGAATAAAGGTACCGGTGTTAAATCACTGGCCGATGCGCTGGGCATCAAACCTGAGGAGATCATGGCCCTGGGCGATCAGGAAAACGACATCGCGATGATTGAATACGCGGGTATGGGCGTGGCAATGGACAACGCGATCCCATCGGTGAAAGAAGTGGCCAATTTTGTCACCAAATCCAACCTGGAAGACGGCGTGGCGTACGCCATTGAGAAATTTGTCCTGCGGTAACAGCAACCAAAATCATCAGCCTCGGTTATCAACCGGGGCTTTTTTTTGCGCTGAATTTATTGGATTGTTCTTTTTGTGATCTTGATTGTAGTACAACATGTATTGATTGTACTACATTGTCATCACGACAAAGATGAAAGGCCTCACGTTTGTACTGCAAAAGTGAGGCGAAATTCGGCGGGCACGGTAAAGTAGTGATGGACATACAGAGCACAAGGACTCTCCATGACGCTTAACAAAACCGATCGCATTGTCATCACGCTGGGCACTCAAATTGTGGGGGGCAAATACGTCCCGGGTTCGCCGCTCCCTGCTGAGGCCGAACTGTGTGAGGAGTTTGAAACCTCGCGCAACATCATCCGGGAAGTGTTCCGCTCGCTGATGGCGAAGCGGCTGATTGAAATGAAACGCTATCGCGGCGCGTTTGTTGCTCCTCGCAACCAGTGGAATTACCTCGATACCGACGTATTGCAGTGGGTTCTTGAAAACGACTACGACCCACGGCTGATTGGCGCGATGAGTGAAGTCCGGAACCTGGTGGAACCGGCCATCGCCCGCTGGGCGGCGGAGCGCGCAACCTCCGGCGATTTGGCCCAGATTGAGTCGGCTTTAAACGACATGATCGCCAATAACCAGAACCGGGAGGCGTTCAACGAGGCGGACATTCGCTATCACGAGGCGGTGCTGCAGTCGGTGCACAACCCGGTGTTACAGCAGCTTAGCGTGGCGATCAGCTCGCTACAGCGAGCAGTATTTGAACGAACCTGGATGGGTGATGAGGCTAACATGCCGAAAACGCTCCAGGAACATAAAGCGTTGTTCGATGCGATAAGGCATCAGGACGGCGATGCGGCAGAGCAGGCGGCGCTTACCATGATCGCCAGCTCGACACGAAGGTTGAAGGAAATCACATGACATCTCGCTACATCGCAATTGACTGGGGATCGACCAATCTGCGCGCCTGGCTTTATCAGGGCGAGCAGTGCCTGGAGAGCAGGCAATCAGAGGCAGGTATCACACGCCTGAACGGTAAATCCCCCGAGGCGGTGTTAGCAGAGGTGACGCAAAACTGGCGCGATGGCGCCACGCCGGTGGTGATGGCGGGTATGGTCGGCAGCAACGTGGGCTGGAAAATCGCCCCTTACCTGCCGGTTCCTGCGCATTTCTCTGCCATTGGCGATCAGTTAACGTCCGTTGATGACAATGTCTGGATTATTCCAGGTTTGTGCGTCTCTCGCGACGATAACCACAACGTGATGCGTGGCGAAGAGACACAGTTGCTTGGCGCGCGCACGCTTTCTCCTTCTTCTGTTTACGTTATGCCCGGTACGCACTGCAAGTGGGTGCAGGCCGATGCTGAGCAAATCCATGATTTTCGCACCGTGATGACCGGTGAGCTGCACCATTTGCTGCTGACGCTTTCGCTGGTGGGTGCGGGGTTGCCAGCGCAAGAGACGTCGCCCGCAGCGTTTACCGCCGGGCTTGAGCGTGGTCTCGCATCACCTGATGTTCTGCCGAAACTCTTCGAAGTTCGCGCCTCGCACGTGCTGGGAAATCTCCCGCGCGAGCAGGTTAGCGAATTTCTCTCAGGCCTGCTGATTGGCGCAGAAGTCGCGACCATGCGCGATTTTGTCCCGTCCGGGCAGGCAATCACGATTGTTGCCGGAAGCGCGTTAACGTCGCGCTATCAGCAGGCATTTCACGCTATTGGGCGTGATGTGGCGGTGATCTCCGGTGATACGGCATTTCAGGCAGGAATAAGGAGCATCGCTCATGCAGTGGCAAACTGATCTTCCCCTTATCGCGATTTTGCGCGGCATTACGCCCGATGAGGCGATCGCGCACGTAGGCGCAGTGATTGACGCCGGGTTCGATGCGGTGGAAATCCCGCTTAACTCTCCGGAGTGGAAAAAAAGTATTCCAGCTGTGGTGGATGCCTTTGGTGATAAGGCACTGATTGGCGCGGGAACCGTGTTACACCCGGAGCAGGTGGATGAGCTGGCGAAAATGGGCTGCAAGCTTATCGTCACGCCCAACATTAATCCTGAAGTGATCCGCCGCGCGGTGAGCTACGGCATGACCGTCTGTCCGGGATGTGCGACAGCTACGGAAGCCTTTACTGCCCTCGATGCGGGCGCGCAGGCGCTCAAAATTTTCCCGTCATCGGCTTTTGGCCCGGACTACATCAAAGCGCTTAAAGCGGTATTACCCACCAGCGTGCCGGTCTTTGCCGTGGGCGGTGTCACGCCAGAAAACCTGGCGCAGTGGATGAAAGCCGGTTGTGTGGGGGCGGGGCTCGGCAGCGATCTCTATCGCGCCGGGCAGTCAGTTGAACAAACCGCGCAGCAGGCGACAGCATTTGTGAAAGCGTATCGAGAGGCAGTGAAATGAAAATTACCAAACTCACCACGTACCGTTTACCCCCGCGCTGGATGTTCCTGAAAATCGAAACCGACGAAGGCGTTGTCGGCTGGGGCGAGCCGGTGATTGAAGGGCGTGCGCGCACCGTTGAAGCGGCAGTGCATGAGCTGGGCGAATACCTGATTGGCCAGGATCCGGCGCGCATTAACGACCTGTGGCAGGTGATGTATCGCGCGGGCTTCTACCGTGGCGGTCCTATCCTGATGAGCGCTATCGCCGGTATCGACCAGGCGCTGTGGGATATCAAAGGTAAAGTCCTGAATGCGCCGGTCTGGCAATTAATGGGCGGCCTGGTGCGCGACAAAATCAAAGCCTACAGCTGGGTGGGCGGCGACCGCCCTGCGGAAGTGATCGACGGCATTAAGCAGCTGCGCAATATCGGTTTTGACACCTTCAAGCTCAACGGCTGTGAAGAAATGGGCGTTATTGATAACTCGCGTGCGGTAGACCGTGCGGTAAATACCGTCGCGCAAATCCGTGAAGCCTTCGGCAACGAGATTGAGTTTGGTCTGGATTTCCACGGCCGCGTCAGTGCGCCGATGGCTAAGGTGCTGATTAAAGAGCTTGAGCCGTATCGTCCGCTGTTTATCGAAGAGCCGGTGCTGGCCGAGCAGGCGGAGTACTATCCGAAACTGGCTGAGCAGACCCATATTCCTATCGCGGCGGGTGAACGTATGTTCTCGCGTTTCGAGTTCAAACGCGTGCTGGAAGCGGGCGGCATTGCCATACTGCAACCGGATCTCTCCCACGCAGGCGGCATCACCGAATGCTACAAAATTGCCGGAATGGCAGAAGCCTACGATGTGGCGCTGGCACCGCACTGTCCGCTTGGGCCGATCGCGCTGGCTGCCTGTCTGCACGTGGACTTTGTCTCCCGCAATGCCGTGTTCCAGGAGCAAAGCATGGGTATTCACTATAACAAGGGCGCGGAACTGCTCGACTTTGTGAAAAACAAAGAAGACTTCAGCATGGAAGGTGGTTTCTTTAAACCGTTAATGAAGCCGGGCCTTGGCGTGGATATTGACGAAGCCAAAGTCATTGAGCTCAGCAAAAATGCGCCGGACTGGCGTAACCCACTCTGGCGTCATGAAGACGGTTCCGTAGCCGAGTGGTAGTTCGCCGGATGGCGCTTCGCCACCGGACAAAAACCTTACCTACAAAAAATATAACCCTCTGTAAATTACAGGGCATGGTGAGCGGCTTCGCTATGCCCAAAATCTGGAGACAGATTGCGATGGATATTCCAGTTACTGCTACAAAAACCGGGCGTCGCCGCTACCTGACGCTGATTATGATCTTTATCACCGTGGTCATTTGTTATGTCGACCGCGCCAACCTTGCCGTGGCATCGGCCCATATTCAGGAAGAGTTTGGCATCACCAAAGCGGAAATGGGCTATGTCTTTTCGGCGTTCGCCTGGCTTTATACGCTGTGTCAGATCCCCGGTGGCTGGTTCCTTGACCGCGTAGGTTCTCGTTTAACCTACTTCATCGCCATTTTCGGCTGGTCCGTGGCGACGCTGTTCCAGGGGTTCGCCACCGGGCTGATGTCGCTAATTGGTCTGCGCGCCATCACCGGGATTTTCGAAGCCCCGGCGTTCCCGACCAACAACCGCATGGTGACCAGCTGGTTCCCGGAACATGAGCGTGCTTCTGCCGTTGGTTTTTACACTTCCGGGCAGTTTGTCGGCCTGGCGTTCCTGACGCCGCTGCTGATCTGGATCCAGGAGCTGCTGAGCTGGCACTGGGTATTTATCGTCACCGGCGGGATCGGCATTATCTGGTCGTTTATCTGGTTCAAGGTGTACCAGCCACCGCGTCTGACCAAAAGCATTACCAAAGCCGAGCTGGACTACATCCGCGACGGCGGTGGTCTGGTAGACGGCGATGCGCCAGCTAAAAAAGAGGCGCGCCAGCCGCTGACCAAAGCGGACTGGAAGCTGGTTTTCCATCGTAAGCTGGTAGGCGTTTATCTGGGTCAGTTCGCGGTTACCTCGACGCTGTGGTTCTTCCTGACCTGGTTCCCTAACTATCTGACGCAGGAAAAGGGGATCACTGCGCTGAAAGCTGGCTTTATGACTACAGTACCGTTCCTTGCGGCATTCTTCGGTGTACTGCTCTCGGGCTGGCTGGCGGATAGACTGGTGAAGAAAGGTGTCTCACTGGGGGTCGCGCGTAAGACGCCGATTATCTGCGGCCTGCTGATTTCCACCTGCATCATGGGCGCCAACTACACCAACGATCCGGTATGGATTATGACCCTGATGGCGGTGGCGTTCTTCGGCAACGGTTTTGCCTCCATCACCTGGTCACTGGTCTCATCCCTGGCGCCAATGCGCCTGATTGGCCTGACCGGTGGCGTGTTCAACTTTGTCGGTGGGCTCGGCGGCATCACTGTACCGCTGGTCATCGGCTACCTGGCCCAGGATTACGGCTTTGGCCCGGCGCTGGTCTATATCTCCGCGGTAGCACTGATCGGTGCGCTCTCCTACATTCTGCTGGTGGGCGATGTGAAACGAGTAGGCTAAATCCCGCTGATGTTTTACCCTGATGCGACAACTGCGCATCAGGGTATCTCCATGAAACAAATCACCTTCGCTTCCCGCCATCACCAGCTGACCAATATCAATACCTGGACGCCGGACAGCCAGTGGCTCGTCTTTGATGTGCGCCCGTCGGGCGCATCGTTCACCGGTGAAACCATTGAGCGAGTCAATGTCAGTACGGGTGAGGTTGAGGTGATTTATCGTGCCACTGACGGCGCGCATGTCGGCGTGGTGACCGTTCATCCCGCTGAAGATAAGTATGTGTTTATCCACGGCCCGAAACACCCGGATGCAGACTGGCACTATGATTTTCACCATCGCCAGGGAGTGATTGCGCATCATGGCCAGGTGAGCAACCTGGATGCGATGGATATCACCGCGCCTTACACCGCAGGCGCGTTGCGCGGCGGCAGCCACGTACACGTCTTCAGCCCGAACGGGCAGCTCGTTAGCTTTACCTATAACGACCACGTCCTGCACGAGCGCGATCCGAAACTCGATTTACGTAACGTGGGTGTTGCTGCACCGTTTGGCCCGGTGAACCCACAGGGGAACCATCCGCGAGAATATACCGGTGCATACTGGAGCGTGCTGGTGAGCCGCACGACGCCAACACCTCAGCCTGGCAGCGATGACATCAACCGCGCCTATGAAGAGGGCTGGGTGAGTAATGACCGGCTGGCGTTTATTGGCGATACCCTGTCAGTGCAGGGCGAGAAAGTGCCAGAACTGTTTATTGTTGAGTTGCCTGAGAACGAACAGGGCTGGAAGCAGGCGGGCGATGAGCCTCTGCAGGGTACGACAGAGACCCTGCCAGCCCCGCCAGCAGGGGTTAAGCAGCGTCGTCTGACCTTTACACATCAAAGGGCGTATCCGGGGCTTGTGAACGTGCCGCGTCACTGGGTTCGCTGTAATCCGCAAGGGACGCAGATCGCGTTTCTGATGCGCGACGATAACGGTATTGTGCAGCTGTGGCTGATCTCTCCTGAGGGTGGCGAGACGCGCCAGTTAACCCATACGGCGAGTGGTATTCAGTCAGCGTTTAACTGGCACCCTTCCGGGAACATGCTGGGATTCGTGCTTGAAAATCGGATCGCCTGTTGCGATGCGCAGAATGGTGCGGTGACGTTTTTGACGTCCGATCACGGCAACCCACCTTCAGCAGATGCGGTCGTGTTTTCCCCGGACGGACGTTTTATTGCGTGGATGGAAGAGACAGGCGGTTTCCGTCAGCTTTGGTTAACAGAAACCGCGCAACACTAGCGTGGAGGCAATTCAGCGGGCGGAATGACGGCGTTTGTCGCCAGATTCTCCTGCTCGCTTTTTTCTACCCGTGAGCGCACAGAATTGTCCTTACGAAACATATCCCACGGCAGCAGAAGCGTATCCGCCACAGCCGTAAACGGCATATCCAGGATAACCAGGGATTTGGTGCCCCAGTTTGTATCGTCATCGGAGATCATCGCCGCACTGGCACGTGTCCCCGGATATGTTCCTTCTTTACCACCGGTGTGAGACATCACGCTCGAACACCCGCAAAGTAAAACTACCCCGCTGAACATCGTCAGCTTTATCAGAACATTTTTCATCATCACTCAGTCATCATTAATGGCACTGCAAAGACCTGCAACTCAGGTTTATAGCGAGCCTTAACCAAAATGGATAGCCCGATAACCCCGCACTGTGGCAGTCATCGCAATTTAACCCTTTGTGCTGTTGTCCCAGTCTAAGCGAGATGCAAGAAAGTGCAAAAAAAAGTGCAGCTGGCGTGCTTGAAAAGCCCGGTTCCAGACCCATTTTAAGAATGTAACCACGAAAACGAACACGCCTGATGGGTGTTCGGGGTACTAAGGCCTGTCCATGGTGGAAGGCTACATTTTCTCGCTGATTTCAGGAGTTTTATTTATGCGTAACTTCGATCTTTCTCCGCTATACCGTTCTGCAATTGGTTTTGACCGCCTGTTTAACCATTTAGAAAATAACCAAAGCCAGAGCAACGGCTACCCTCCATACAATGTTGAGCTGGTTGACGAAAACCACTACCGCATCGCGATTGCTGTCGCCGGTTTTGCAGAAAACGAACTGGAGATCACCGCCCAGGACAACCTGCTGGTAGTGAAAGGTTCCCATACGGCCGAGCAGAAAGAACGTACCTACCTTTACCAGGGCATTGCCGAGCGCAACTTTGAACGTAAGTTCCAGTTAGCTGAGAACATTCACGTTAAAGGCGCGAACCTGGTTAACGGCCTGCTGTTTATCGAACTGGAACGCGTGATCCCGGAAGAGAAAAAACCGCGTCGTATCGAAATTAACTAATTATGCGGGTCGCCTAAGCGGCCCATCCAGAATTGCTTGCCGTAATGGGAGCATATGCGAATCCATCGGGATTTGCAGGAATAACTGCGCACAAAATTAAACTGTGCCGAACTCGCTTCTCAGAAGGAGATTTAGTATGCGTAACTACGATTTATCCCCCCTGCTGCGTCAGTGGATTGGTTTTGACAAACTGGCTAACGCCCTGCAAAGCACCACCGAGCAACAGACATTTCCGCCGTACAATATCGAAAAAAGCGATGATAACCACTATCGCATTACCCTGGCGCTGGCCGGTTTCCGTCAGGACGATTTGGATATCCAGCTTGAAGGCACGCTTCTGACCGTGAAGGGTACGCTGGAAAAACCAGAAACCGAGACCAAATGGTTACATCAGGGATTGGTCACTCAGCCGTTTAGCCTGAGCTTTACCCTGGCCGATCATATGGAAGTCTCCGGTGCGACTTTCACCAACGGGCTGTTGCATATCGACCTGACCCGTAATGTGCCGGAAGCTATCGCGCCACAGCGTATCGCCATTAGCGAGCGGCCTGCGTTAAACAGTTAACAAGCCCGCCGATCCTGTAGGTCGGGTAAGGCGTAGCCGCCACTCGACAATACTCACCGACTGCACAAAGCCCTGCTCCGGCAGGGCTTTTTTGTGCGCCATCGCCCATACAACTACGTCTGGCTCTGAGAGAATCCTCGTCATAACTAAGGTTATGCACAGGAAGTGGATCATGAGTGATATCGCGTTAACGGTTAGCGTGTTGGCCCTGGTCGCTGTAGTTGGACTGTGGATAGGTAATATCAAAATCCGTGGCGTCGGGTTTGGGATTGGCGGGGTCCTGTTTGGCGGAATTTTTGTCGGGCACTTTGCCGACAAACTCGGGCTGGTCCTCAGCGCCGAAATGCTCCACTTTATTCAGGAATTCGGTCTGATCCTCTTCGTTTATACCATCGGTATTCAGGTGGGGCCGGGCTTTTTTGCCTCACTTCGGGTTTCCGGATTACGGCTTAACCTGTTTGCTCTCGGCATTGTGGTGATGGGCGGGCTGGTTACCGCTATTCTGCATAAAGTCTTTGATATCCCGCTGCCTGTGGTGTTGGGTATCTTCTCCGGGGCAGTGACCAACACGCCGGCACTCGGTGCGGGGCAGCAAATTCTGCGCGATTTGGGTATCGAACCCGGTATTGTCGACCAGATGGGGATGAGCTACGCCATGGCCTATCCGTTTGGGATTTGCGGCATTCTGCTCTCCATGTGGCTGGTACGCGTCCTGTTCCGGATTAACGTCGACAAAGAGGCGAAGGACCACGAAACCACCCTCACTAACGGCCATATGCCGATCAAAACCATCAATATTCGGGTTGATAACCCCAATCTGAACAACATGGCGATTCAGGATGTGCCGATCCTGAACAGCGCCAATATCATCTGCTCCCGCCTTAAGCGTGACGATATGCTGATGGTGCCCGCGCCCGGTACCGTCATTCAGCAAGGCGATTTGCTGCATCTGGTCGGCCAGCCAGGGGATTTAAACAACGCGCGGCTGGTGATTGGTCAGGAAGTGGATACGTCGCTCTCAACCCGTGGCACCGATATGCGCGTGGAACGTGTGGTGGTGACTAACGAGCACGTTCTGGGCAAGAAAATACGCGATCTGCAGGTAAAAGAGCGCTACGACGTGGTGATCTCCCGTCTTAACCGTGCGGGTGTCGAGTTGGTCGCCAGCCCGGAGGCCAGCCTGCAGTTTGGGGATATCCTCAACCTGGTCGGGCGGCCGTCTTCGATTGATGCTGTGGCGGATATGGTGGGGAACGCCCAGCAAAAACTGCAGCAGGTACAGATGCTGCCCGTGTTTATCGGTATCGGGCTTGGCGTGCTGCTGGGCTCCATTCCGCTGTACGTGCCGGGTTTCCCGGTTGCGCTGAAGCTGGGCCTGGCGGGCGGGCCGCTGATTATGGCGCTCATCCTTGGGCGTATCGGCTGCATCGGTAAGCTCTACTGGTTTATGCCACCGAGTGCCAACCTGGCGCTGCGCGAGCTCGGCATCGTGCTGTTCCTGGCCGTTGTCGGCCTGAAATCCGGCGGAGATTTTGTCGATACCCTGGTCAAGGGCGAAGGGATGAGTTGGGTCGGCTACGGGATATTTATCACGGCGATCCCGCTGCTGACGGTGGGCATTCTGGCGCGGATGTTCGCTAAAATGAACTATCTGACGCTGTGCGGCATGCTTGCTGGTTCCATGACGGACCCACCCGCACTGGCTTTTGCCAATAACCTGCACGCCACCAGCGGTGCGGCGGCATTGTCCTATGCCACAGTCTACCCGCTGGTCATGTTCCTGCGCATCATCACCCCGCAGCTACTGGCGGTGCTGTTCTGGGGGATAAGCTAGCAATTCGTCCGGGTGGATGCGCCGCAGATGGTAGTCCACCTGGTAATCGCTGGTATTACGGAACATCACGGAATAATTGAGGAACTCGCCGCTGTCGCTGTAAGAGAGAGACGTAATTCGCAGCAGCGGCGTTTGTTCCGGCAGGTTCAGGTAACCGGCCAGCTGTTTATCTGCCAGCACTGGCGTCAGGCTCTCGTAATTACCGCTGATAGTGATCCCGCACTCCTTCTCGATGTAATCAAACTTCGACCCTTCAAGATGCGCCAGCGACAGATTGCGAAACAGCTTCACGGGCATAAAGCTGTCCTCCAGCATCAGGGGTTTCCCATCCACGAAACGCACGCGACGCGAAAAGTAGATCCGTTCATCCACTTGTATCCGCAGCTGGCTGGCGATGGCGGGCGGTGCGGGCATCACTTCGAACTGCAACACCTTGCTCTGCACCTCTTTCCCCTGCTGACGCAGCACCTCCACCAGCCCGGTCAGGTTAGTGGTTTCGTGGTGGACATCTTTTCGCGATACAAACGTCCCGCTGCCGTGGCGCCGCTCCACCAGCCCCCAACTGACCAGCAGGTCCAGTGCCTTTCGAATGGTCATCCGCGCCACGCCGAATTCATGCGCCAACGCCTTTTCACCAGGAAGCGGGCTGCCGATGTTGTAGTCCGACGAATTCAGCCGCAGCCGTAATCTGTCAGCAATAGATTTGTAGATCACCAGTAGACCTCTCTGCCCTTGTCTGGAGGTGGATTGTGTCCTGACATGTCCATATTTATAACGAAAAGTAGACCTGACTGGTCAAAATAAAACCATGAATGCGATCACGAATCGCAGCGGCACGCCATGTTCGCGCATCAGTAAGTTCTTATGCTCACCTCAGGCCAGTAAAAAACCATAAAGGCCTCTACCCCCTACAGGTTGTTACGTGAGGATTTAAAAATGCTCAGTCAAATACAACGTTTTGGCGGTGCCATGTTTACCCCGGTGTTGCTGTTTCCGTTCGCCGGGATAGTGGTGGGAATCGCCATCATGCTTCGCAACCCGCTGTTTGTGGGCGAGGCTTTAACCGCTCCGGATAATCTTTTCGCGCAGATCGTTCACATCATTGAAGAGGGCGGCTGGGCGGTGTTTCGCAATATGCCGCTGATTTTTGCCGTCGGCCTGCCGATTGGTCTGGCGAAGCAGGCGCAGGGCCGTGCCTGTCTGGCGGTGCTGATTAGCTTCCTGACCTGGAACTACTTTATCAATGCGATGGGGATGACCTGGGGTCATTTCTTTGGCGTCGATTTCTCCGCCGAACCGACGGCCGGAAGTGGGCTGGCGATGATTGCGGGCATCAAAACGCTGGATACCAGCATTATTGGGGCGATTGTGATTTCGGGCATCGTCACCGCGATCCATAACCGCTATTTCGACAAGCCGCTGCCGGTTTTTCTGGGGATTTTCCAGGGTACGTCGTTCGTCGTTATCCTCGCATTCTTCGTTATGATCCCCTGCGCCTGGCTGACGCTGCTGGGCTGGCCGAAAGTGCAAATGGGCATTGAATCTCTGCAGGCCTTCTTACGATCTGCCGGTGCATTGGGTGTCTGGGTTTATACCTTCCTGGAACGCATTCTGATCCCAACCGGATTGCATCACTTTGTCTACGGTCCGTTTATTTTCGGCCCTGCGGCAGTGGAAGGCGGGATTCAGGTCTACTGGGCGCAGCATCTGCAGGAGTTCAGCCAGAGCACGCTGCCGCTGAAAACCCTGTTCCCGGAAGGCGGTTTCGCGCTGCACGGCAACTCAAAGGTGTTTGGCTCTGTCGGGATTGCGCTGGCGCTGTGGTACACCGCGTCGCCGGAAAACCGCGTCAAGGTAGCGGGTTTGCTGATCCCGGCCACGCTCACCGCCGTACTGGTGGGGATTACCGAGCCACTCGAATTCACCTTCCTGTTTATTTCGCCGCTGCTGTTTGCCGTCCACGCCGTACTGGCCGCGACGATGGCAACGGTGATGTACATCTTTGGCGTGGTAGGCAATATGGGCGGCGGCATGCTGGACCAGTTCCTGCCGCAAAACTGGATCCCAATGTTCCATAACCACGCCTCAATGATGTTCACCCAAATCGGTATCGGCGTCTGCTTCACCGGTATCTACTTCGTGGTCTTCAAAACGCTGATTGAGCGTCTGAACCTCAAAACACCTGGCCGGGAAGAGAGTGAAATCAAACTCTACAGCAAGGCTGACTATAAGGCCGCGCGCGAGCAAACCACCGCCCCGGCGGCGGCCAGCCAGCAGGTTGGACAAGCCGCCGGATTCTTACAGGCACTCGGCGGCGCGGCCAATATCGAAAGCATTAACAACTGCGCCACCCGCTTACGTATCGCGCTGGTGGATATGGCGAAAACCCAAAGTGATGACGTCTTCAAAGCCCTGGGCGCACACGGTGTCGTCCGGCGCGGCAACGGTATTCAGGTGATTGTCGGTCTGCATGTTCCTCAGGTGCGTGACCAGCTGGAATCACTGATGAAAACCCCTTTAACGAATGAACAAACCACCCTGACAGAGGCTATATCATGAAAAAATTCTCAGTTGTCATTGCAGGCGGCGGTAGCACTTTCACGCCTGGTATCGTCCTGATGTTGTTAGCCAACCGTGACCGTTTCCCGCTGCGCGCGCTGAAGTTCTATGACAACGACGGCGCACGTCAGGAGACCATCGCCGAAGCGTGCAAAATCATCCTTAAAGAACAGGCTCCGGAAATTGAATTCAGCTACACCACCGATCCAAAAGCCGCCTTTACCGATGTCGATTTCGTGATGGCGCATATCCGCGTGGGCAAATACCCAATGCGTGAAAAAGACGAGAAAATCCCGCTGCGCCACGGCGTGCTGGGCCAGGAAACCTGCGGCCCGGGTGGGATCTCTTACGGCATGCGCTCTATCGGCGGTGTGCTGGAACTGGTGGATTATATGGAGCAGTACTCCCCGAACGCCTGGATGCTGAACTACTCCAACCCGGCGGCGATTGTGGCGGAAGCTACCCGCCGTCTGCGTCCGAACGCCAAAATCCTCAATATCTGCGATATGCCGATCGGCATTGAAGGGCGCATGGCGCAGATTGTTGGCCTGAAGGACCGCAAAGAGATGCGCGTGCGCTACTACGGCCTGAACCACTTCGGCTGGTGGACGTCGATTGAAGATCTGAACGGCAACGATCTGATGCCGAAACTGCGCGAATACGTTGCGAAAAACGGCTATGTCCCGCCTTCGGAAGATGCGCATACCGAAGCGAGCTGGAACGATACCTTTGCCAAAGCAAAAGATGTGCAGGCGCTGGATCCGGACACCATGCCGAACACCTACCTGAAATATTACCTGTTCCCGGACTACGTGGTCGCGCACTCCAACCCGGAACGCACCCGCGCCAATGAAGTCATGGATCACCGCGAGAAGCACGTGTTCAGCTCTTGCCGGGCGATTATCGAAGCCGGTAACTCCGCCGCCGGTGAGCTGGAAATCGACGAACATGCGTCGTACATCGTCGATCTTGCCACCGCGATTGCCTTCAACACCCAGGAGCGCATGCTGCTGATTGTGCCGAATAATGGGGCCATCCATAACTTTGATGCCGACGCGATGGTGGAAATTCCGTGCCTGGTGGGCCACAACGGGCCGGAACCACTGACCGTGGGCGATATTCCGCACTTCCAGAAAGGATTGATGAGCCAGCAGGTGGCGGTGGAAAAACTGGTGGTGGATGCCTGGGAGCAGCGCTCATACCAGAAACTCTGGCAGGCGATTACCCTGTCGAAAACCGTGCCAAGTGCCTCCGTTGCGAAAGCTATTCTGGATGACCTGATCGAGGCCAATAAAGAATATTGGCCAGAACTGTACTAATCGTCCTGACCGGCATCGTTAAGTTGCCGGTCCTTAACCTTACGCACCGCCGAGGGCGCATAGCCAAACCTCTTCTTGAACGCTTTACTAAAGTGAAACGAATCAAAGAAGTTGAGCATGTCAGCCACCTTGTTCACCGTATTCCCTTCCTGGCGCAGCAGCGATTGGGCCAGTTCAAGACGTGCATCCAGATAATATTCTTTCGGCGTTTTTCCCGTGTAGCGTAAAAAGATCCGCCGCAGCCAGGGCTCGCTGCACTGCATCCGTTGTGCCATTTCTGTAACGCTCCAGCGCTTTTGCACACTGGCGTGCAACTCGGCCAACAGGTTTTCCAGACGCAGCAGTTCCCGATCTTTCCTGCCATTTTCGGAAATAAGACAAATCCACTGATAAATAATTTTTGTGAGAAACGCAACGGCTAAATTATTTTTTATAGAGGATCGCAAAGCGAGTAATTCAGCAACTTCTGAAAGTTCTTTATTATACTCCTCGCCATTATAAATTATGCCAGTTTGTAATATAGGGATTTCCATTATATTTGTGGGGATGAATTCCATCCAGTATTGTTCCCAGATAAGACCGTCACAGTAGTACGACATGATATCGGTAGGTTTTAAGAATATAACATTATTTCCATTAAGCATAATTTCAGAATTATCTTTGAGCTGGATTATCCCGCACCCTTGCACGGTATAAACCGCCACCCAGGAGTTAGCAATCAGCGGTTTTTTCTTATCCTGAGGCCAGATAACGCGGTAGCTCTCGTCGGCCAGCGTATGCCAGAGTGAGATCAGTGAAATTCCGCTTGAGATCACACTTTCATCAAGAACCAAGGGAATATTGTACGTGGTTTCGTTTTTTACATGCGAAATTTGAATTTTTCCATTCATTTTAATTTCCCGTCAGCAAACTATGCCCACAACCTGAAGCGGAATTTATCAGAGAATTACCGCGATGGGGAAACCAGTCTTGTATTTTAAGATATCGAATAGCCTGGCCCGGTGCGTTAAATTCCTCTGTACAGCGAACTGCCGGGGCATAATCATAAATAAGGGCAACAAGATGAATATTCAGCAAATTGTGAGCTTTATTGCCTTTACGCTGCTGGTGGCGTTTATCACCTGGTGGAAGATACGTAAAGTGGATACCGCTTCGCAGCAAGGATACTTTCTGGCGGGCCGGTCGCTGAAAGCGCCAGTGATTGCCGCTTCGCTGATGCTGACCAACCTGTCTACAGAGCAACTGGTGGGCCTGTCTGGCCAGGCATACAAAAGCGGCATGTCGGTCATGGGCTGGGAGGTCACGTCAGCGGTTACGTTGATTTTTCTGGCACTGATTTTCCTGCCGAAGTATTTGCAGCGTGGCATCGCTACTATTCCCGATTTTCTGGAAGAGCGTTACGACAAAACGACGCGCATCATTATTGATTTCTGTTTTCTTATCGCGACGGGCGTCTGCTTCCTGCCGATTGTGCTCTACTCCGGCGCGCTGGCGTTGAATAGCCTGTTTCACGTCGGCGATGCGCTTGGTCTTTCGCAGGGAGCAGCCATCTGGTTGCTGGTCATTCTTTTGGGGCTGGCCGGGATTGTGTATGCCGTTATAGGAGGAATGCGCGCCATGGCGATCGCGGACTCCATTAACGGCATTGGTCTGGTCATCGGCGGTCTGCTGGTGCCCGTATTTGGTCTGATTGTGATGGGGGATGGCAGTTTTTTACAGGGGATTGAACGTCTGACCACCGTTCACGCCGAAAAGTTAAATTCCATTGGCGCAAGCGCCGACCCGCTGCCCATCGGCGCAGCGTTTACGGGCTTGATTCTGGTGAACACTTTTTACTGGTGTACGAATCAGGGCATCGTGCAACGAACGCTGGCATCGAAAAGTCTCGCCGAGGGACAAAAAGGGGCCTTATTAACCGCCGTGTTAAAAATGCTCGACCCTCTGATTCTGGTGCTTCCTGGCCTGATTGCGTTCCACCTGTACAGCGATCTGCCGAGTGCGGACATGGCCTATCCTGCCCTGGTCAACAAAGTCCTACCGACACCGTTGGTGGGTTTTTTTGGTGCCGTTTTATTTGGTGCAGTTATCAGTACGTTCAACGGGTTCCTGAATAGTGCCAGCACGCTCTTTAGTATGGGAATTTATCGTCGCATCCTGAACCCTGATGCGACGCCGGACAGGCTGGTGCAGGTGGGGCGTCGTTTTGGCCTGTTTATCGCCGTGGTGTCTGTCCTTGTCGCTCCGTGGATTGCCAATGCGCCCCAGGGACTCTATTCATGGATGAAACAGCTAAACGGTATCTATAACGTTCCGCTGGTGACCATCATCATCATGGGCTTTTTCTTCCCGCGGATTCCCGCTCTTGCCGCGAAGGTGGCGCTGTTTATCGGCATTTGCAGCTACATCGTGATTAATTACCTGGTGCAATTCGATTTTCACTTTCTCTATGTCCTGGCCTGCACGTTTTGTATCAACGTGGCGGTAATGTTGGCTATCGGCTGGCTCAAGCCACGCGATACGCCATTTACCTTTCATGACGCGTTTGCCGTGGACATGTCACCCTGGCGTAACGCGAAAATTGCTTCGGTGGGTATTCTCTTCGCCATGATTGGCGTCTACGCCGGGCTTGCGCAATTTGGGGGGTATTCCACTCAGTGGCTCGCTATCCTCAGCTACGCCATCACCGCTGCAGTCGTCATTTATCTCATTATCGATGCCATTCGTCAGCGTCGTAATCCTTCGCTTGTTTATGTTTCCGACGTTAAGGAAAAACCATGAAACGCCCGAATTTTCTGTTCATCATGACCGACACTCAGGCCACAAATATGGTGGGTTGTTATAGTGGTAAACCCCTGAACACCAACCATATTGACCAGCTTGCAGAGGAGGGGATTCGCTTCAATGCTGCCTACACCTGCTCCCCTGTTTGCACCCCCGCACGTGCGGGGCTGTTCACAGGGATCTACGCTAACCAGTCCGGGCCGTGGACTAACAATGTTGCACCAGGCAAGAACATCTCAACGATGGGACGCTACTTCAAGGATGCGGGTTATCAAACCTGCTACATCGGCAAATGGCATCTTGATGGTCATGACTATTTCGGCACCGGCGTTTGCCCTCCCGAATGGAATGACGAGTTTTGGTTCGATGGCGCAAACTATCTGGCGGAACTCACTGAAGAGCAGATCACCCTGTGGCGCAACGGGCTCAACAGCGCAGAGGAGTTGCAGGCCAACAATATCGATGAAACCTTTACCTGGGCGTACCGTATCAGCAATCGCGCGGTCGATTTTCTACAGCGTCCACACGCTGAGGATGAACCATTTTTGATGGTAGTGTCCTATGATGAGCCGCATCATCCTTTCATTTGTCCAGTCGATTATCTCGAGAAATATCAGGAGTTTTACTACGATTTAGGCGAAAAAGCGCTGGACACACTGGCGGATAAACCGGTTCATCATCGGCTGTGGTCACAGGCCATGCCGTCCCCAGTGGCAGAGGGAAGCCGTTATTACCATCATCCGCTCTATTTTGCCTGCAATGATTTTGTGGATGACCAGATTGGCCGCGTTATTAACGCCCTCACACCCGAGCAGCGTGAGAACACGTGGGTGATTTATACCTCCGATCACGGTGAGATGATGGGGGCGCACAGGCTTATCAGCAAAGGGGCGGCAATGTACGACGACATTACCCGCATCCCACTGATTATGCGTCCGCCACAGGGTGCGCCGAAGCAAGTTGATACGCCGGTCAGCCATATCGATCTGCTGCCGACCATGATGGCGCTGGCGGGGATACCTAAACCTGACATCCTGCCTGGTGACAATATTCTGACGGCAGACGCGCAGCGCGGTGTGATGGTGGAATTTAACCGTTACGAGATAGAACATGACAGCTTCGGCGGCTTTATTCCGGTACGCTGCTGGGTAACGGATGCGTTCAAGCTTGTGCTGAACTTATTCACCACGGATGAACTCTACGATCGCCGCAACGACCCGGATGAGATGCATAACCTGATCGACTTGCCGCGCTATGCTGAGCAGCGCAATCAGATGCACGACGCGTTGCTGGATTACATGGATAAAATCCGCGATCCGTTCCGTACGTATCAATGGGCTTGCCGCCCGTGGCGCCCGGATGCCGCCCCGCGCTGGATGGGGGCTTTCCGCCCACGCCCGGAGGATGGTTACTCGCCAGTGGTACGTGACTACGACACCGGATTGCCTACGCAGGGGGTGAAGGTGGAAGAGAAGAAACAGAAGTTTTAAGGAGACGCCATGAAGATTTCCCGCGTTGGCGAAGCGCCAGACTATCGCTTCTCGCTGGCTAATGAACGTACCTTTCTGGCGTGGATCCGCACCGCGCTGGGTTTTCTGGCCGCAGGCGTAGGACTTGACCAGCTTGCGCCCGATTTCGCCACGCCATTGATCCGCGAGGTGCTGGCGCTTCTGCTGTGCCTGTTTGCGGGCGTGCTGGCAATTTATGGTTATCTTCGCTGGTTGCGTAACGAAAAAGCGATGCGGCTAAAAGAGGATTTGCCGTATACCCGTGGGCTACTAATAATCAGCGTCATTCTACTGGTGGTCGCCGTGGTGGTGATGGGCCTGGTGCTCTATGCCGGATAGCCGCAAAGCCCGACGCGAAGCCGATCCGGGTCTACAACCCGAGCGCACTTCTCTGGCCTGGCTGCGTACGTTGTTGGGCTACGGTGCGCTTATCGCGCTGGCCATCAAACATAACTGGCACCGTTCGGGACTGCCGTTCTGGATTTCGCTCGGCGTGCTGGCGCTCGTCGCGGTTATTCTGTGGCGCTATACCCGCAACCGTAACCTGATGGACGTAGAGAGAGGTGATTTTGCTCAGCCGAAAGCTGTGCGCGATAAATTTTTGATTGCCCTCGCCGTGCTTTCCCTCTCATTGCTGTTTGCTGTGACGCACTTAAGTCAAATTGTGCTGTTTCTTGAGGAGGTGTAATGACAGGATGTCATGTGATGGCCAAGCCGGCCAGTTCCCGCTGTAACCTGAACTGCCGCTACTGTTTTTATCTCAATAAACGCCAACAACCGCACATGGACGACGCCACGCTGGAGGCATTTATTCGCCAGCAAATCGCCGCTCAGCCGGGTGTCGATGTTCAGTTCGCCTGGCAGGGCGGAGAACCCATGCTGTGCGGCATTGATTTTTTTCGCCGTGCGGTAGCGTTGCAACAACGTTACGGGCAGGGCAAACGTATCCAGAACGCCTTTCAGACCAACGGCGTATTACTCAACGACGTATGGTGCCGCTTTTTCCGCGAGCATGGTTGGCTGGTGGGGATATCTATTGATGGACCTGCTGAACTGCATGAAATCTATCGTGTTAACCGTCGCGGTAATCCCACCCACCAAAAGGTTGTTGCGGCGATTGCGCGTCTGCGTGAGCATCAGGTTTCGTTTAATCTTCTGACGGTGGTTAGCCGTGAAAACAGCCAACAACCGGAGCAGATGTACCGCTATCTTCGCACGCTCGGCACGCCGTTTTTGCAGTTTATACCGCTAGTGGAGCAGGATAACCCAGCCTCGGTCACCGGCGAGCAGTGGGGAACGTTTCTCAAAAACGTTTTTGATATCTGGGTAAGAGAAGATGTGGGTCGCGTATATGTGCAGCTCTTTGATTCAATGCTCGGTGTCTGGAGTGGATACCCCGCGCAGATGTGTTCTCTGGCCGAATGCTGCGGACATGCGTTTGCGCTGGAGGCGAACGGCGATCTTTACCAGTGTGACCACTTTGTTTATCCCGAATATCGATTGGGAAATATTCATCAGACGACGCTGGCAAAGCTTAATGCCAGCAGTGCCGCGCGCGAATTTGGTACGTATAAGCAGCGCACATTATCGGATGAATGCAGGCAATGTCCGGTGCTTCGCCTGTGCAACGGCGACTGCCCTAAACATCGCCTGAACGGTAAAAGTGTGCTCTGCGTGGGTTATCGTGACTTCTTTTGCCATACTGCGCCCTCTATGCGGGTGATGCGTGATCTCATCAGGCATCACCGCTCGCCGATTGAGCTGATGGCGATGTTAACGGCCTTTTGCTAAATACTTCGCCATCTCGTCTTCCGGTACCATTCCGCCGCCGGTCGCCCAGACCAGGTGGGTGACGTTCGCACCGGCATCAACGCGCACCGGCCCGGCCATCCCCGCTAGCGCCGACGGTTCCAGGCGGATCCCTTCCTCCTGCGCCAGCCAGCCGAGCATGTCGTACATGCTCTGATCGGAAAGCGTATAGAACCCGTCAAGCAGGCGTTCCATCGCGCGGCCCACGAAGCCGGACGCCCGTCCTACGGCCAGACCGTCCGCCGCCGTCACGTTATCAATGCCCAGATCCTGCACCGCGATTTCATCGTGCAGGCCGGTGTAGACGCCCAGCAGCATGCACGGCGAGTGCGTTGGCTCTGCGAAGAAGCAGTGCACGTTATCGCCAAAGGCCAGCTTAAGACCAAACGCCACGCCGCCAGGACCGCCGCCGACGCCGCATGGCAGGTAAACATACAGCGGATGTTCTGCATCCACTACACGCCCCTGGGCGGCAAACTGTGCCTTCAGGCGCTCACCTGCCACCGCATAGCCCAGGAACAGGGTGCGGGAGTTTTCATCGTCAATGAAGAAGCAGTTCGGATCGCTTTCTGCCGCTTTGCGCCCCTGTTCCACCGCCACGCCGTAATCCTGCTCATACTCCACGACGATCACGCCGTGGCTGCGCAGTTTGGCTTTCTTCCACTCGCGGGCGTCGGCGGACATATGCACCGTCACCTTAAAGCCGATACGAGCACTCATAATGCCGATGGACATCCCCAGGTTGCCGGTCGACCCCACGGCGATACTGTACTGACTGAAGAAGTCCTTAAAGCGCGGCTCCAGCAGAATGCTGTAGTCGTCTTCAATGCTCAGCAATCCGGCTTCCAGCGCCAGTTTTTCGGCATGGGTCAGTACTTCATAGATGCCGCCGCGCGCTTTGATAGAGCCAGAGATCGGCAGATGGCTGTCTTTTTTCAGCAGCAGGGTGCCAGGAATGTTTGTAGCAAATTCCTTCTCCAGCCGTTTTTGCATCGCCGGAATGGCAATCAGTTCAGATTCGATGATGCCATTGGTCACCGCCGTTTCCGGGAATGCTTTCGCCAGATACGGCGCGAAACGGTTGAGGCGGGCATGCGCGTCGTCCACGTCGACTTTGGTTAGCCCGACGTAAGGCAATCCTTCTGCCAGCGTGGTGGTACGCGGGTTAAGCCAGGTGGTTTCTTTCAGGGCGATCAGATCCTCAACCAGAGGAAACTGTGCGGTTAAAGTAGTGATAGTTGCGTTTTCCATAATACGTCTCTTCGCGCTCAGATAATGAAAGAAAGCAGGAATGTGCCGGCAAGTGCAAGCACCGAGGCGATAAACGTCGCCGTCGTATAGTATTTGAAGGTCTCATTCAGGGTCGCGCCGCAGTACTGCTTCACCAGCCAGAATAGGGAATCGGTGACGATCGTGCAGCCAATTGCGCCGGAACCGATGGCAATAGTAATGATCTCCGGACTGACGTTCGGATAGAGCGGCAGCATCGGTGCAACAATCGCGGTGGCACCCATCATCGCCACCGTAGCCGAACCCACGGCGGCATGCAGAACCAGCGCCACCAGCCAGGCGAGCAGGATAGGGTGCATGTGCAGGTTCGAGAGAATATGCGCCAGCGTATCCGCCAGTCCGCTGGTTTTCAGGATGGCGTTAAACGCCCCGCCTGCGCCGATAATCAGCAAAATGTTCGCGATAGAGCCAAAGCCGTGCTCAGTATGGGTCAGCATTGCGCCCATGCTCATATGCTGGCGGATCCCCAGCAGGTAGTAGGCGACAAACACGGCGATAAACATCGCAGTGATCGGGTTGCCGATAAACTCCAGCAGCGTATACAGCGTGCCGTCTTTCGCCATATTTAACTCAGCGATGGTTTTCACCAGCATCAGGGCAATCGGCAGCAGCACCGTGAACAGCGTCGCACCCAGCGATGGCAGCGTATGCTCCTCCCGAACTTTCAGGTCTGAAAATTCCGCCGGAACCGGTTTAAACGGCAGACGGTTGCCGAGCAGTTTCAGGAACAGCGGGCCGCCGACCAGTGAGGCCATCAGGCCCACCAGCAGACCGTAGACGATAACCGTTCCGACATCTGCGCCTAATTTATTGGTGACAAACAGCGCCGCAGGATGGGGAGGCACCACGCAGTGCACCGCCATCAATGCGGTACAGAGCGGAATGGCAAGTTTGAGCAGTGAGGTGTGGGTCTTTTTGGCAATGGAAAATGCCAGCGGTATCAGCAGCACCACGCCCACTTCCACAAACAGCGTGATCCCGCAAATCATCCCCACGAGCACCATAATCACGTCAGCTGACAGCCAGCGGCAGCGCTGCAGTGTGATCCCGATGCGCTCTGCCGCCCCGGAGACTTCCATCATTTTACCGAGAATAGTGCCAAGGCCGATGACCGCAGCCAGGAAGCCCAGCGTACCGCCAATCCCGTTCTCAATGGCGTTCACCATATCCAGCGGGCTCATCCCCATCATTGCACCGACGAAAAAGCTCGCCAGCAGCAGTGCGAGGAACGGGTGAAACTTCAGTTTTACGATGGTTAAAACAATCAACACGATGCTGACAAGCAGTGTCGCCACAACCCAGACCTGAGATCCCATATCTCACCTCACCCTTAAGTAATCTACGGGTATTGGACGAAAAAACGGCTTGGGCTGACAAACGATATAAATTGGCTTTCAGATGAGCCAGATTGGATCAACTGAGTGACTAAACTCTAAAAAGCGCACTAAATTCGTATTAGGTTCACATAAATTCACCTTTGAACGATATGCTGAACATGAAAATAAGGCGTGGGAATTGTGATGAACGATGTGAATGAAGCCCGAAACCGGCTGTTAAACGGCTGGCAGCTGTCGAAAATGTACACCTTTGAGGTGGCTGCCCGGCACGAGTCCTTCGCGCTGGCTGCGGAAGAGTTGTCGCTCAGCCCCAGCGCGGTGAGTCACCGCATCAACCTGCTGGAAGAGGAGCTGGGCATTCAGCTGTTTGTCCGCTCGCACCGTAAAGTGGAGCTGACGCAAGAGGGAAAACGCGTTTACTGGACGCTCAAATCTTCACTCGACACCCTGAACCAGGAGATCCTGGATATCAAAAACCAGGCGCTGTCCGGTACGCTGACGGTCTACTCCCGACCGTCGATTGCCCAGTGCTGGCTGGTCCCCATGCTGGGGGATTTTACCCGTCGCTACCCGTCTATTTCTCTCACTATTCTGACCGGCAATGATTACGTCAATATGCAGCGAACGGGTGTCGATCTGGCGCTGTATTTTGACGATACGCCGCCAAACCACCTTTCTCATCACTTCCTGATGGACGAAGAGATCTTGCCCGTCTGCTCACCGCAGTATGCCCGCGAGCATGAACTGCTGAAAAACCCCGATAACCTCAGCCACTGCACGCTGCTGCACGACCGTCAGGCCTGGAGCAATGATTCCGGTACGGATGAGTGGCTTAGCTGGGCGCAGCACTTTGCGGTGAATATGCCGCCATCGTCGGGCATTGGTTTCGATCGTTCCGATTTAGCGATTATCGCGGCCATTAACCACGTCGGCGTCGCGATGGGCAGAAAGCGGCTGGTGCAGAAACGGCTCGAACGGGGCGAGCTGATCGCCCCGTTTGGTGAAAAGACCCTAAAATGTCATCAGCACTACTATATCTCGACGCTTTCCGGTCGCCAGTGGCCGAAAATAGACGCCTTTATTGGCTGGCTTAGAGAACTGGCAAGCTGAAGAATTATTACGCTTTGGCTCTACACCAAATGTGAAAAAGCGTGCTAAATACAGGTAATGCTTTCGATTTATCCAGGGTAAACCGTGTTAAAGCCTTTTATTGCCTCTGCGTTACTGATCGCTTCCGGCTCGGCCATTGCTGCTGAGCCGCCGATGACAGCTGCCCGCTATGCACAGCTGCTGGGTGTGGGTCTCGATGTCGACTGGGCGCGTACCGAGCGCGGGATCCGCGAGTTTGACCCGCTGGTGGTGCGTGATTTTCGCGCAAAGGGCATTACCCACGTGCGCATCCGAGTAGCCGATGAGCCGACGGAAGCGCGGTTGATTCATCTGCGCAAGCTGGTGGAAGCCTGCGAGCAATACGGTGTGATCCCGATTATCTCTTATCAGGCTGATGAATATAAAAATGACCCGAAAGCGGATAACGAGAAAGAGGTGGTAAACTGGTGGATTGCTGTCGCGCACTATTTCGGCCAAAGCTCACCACTGCTGGGTTTTGACCTGATCTACGAGCCTGCGGACAAGCTCAATCACAATACGGCATCGCTCAACCGTGTGTATGAGAAGACGATCAAAGACATTCATGCAATTGATGCTAATCGCATGATTTTTATCGCTCCTCGCCTGCGTGCCGCACCGGAAGATTTATCCAGCCTGAAGCTCCCTGCGCACAGCCAAAACTACCTTCTGGCGGAGTGGCACATTTTCCCGTGGGGCCCGCTGAAAAATAGCGGTAAATATCCGTGGACGTCCGGGACGGCGGCGGAGAAAGCCGCGATTCATAATCGCATCACTACCGCGCTGCACTGGCAACAAAAAACCGGACACGTTAGCTGGGTCGGGGGTTGGGGTGTTGGGGAATCAAGCCACTTCACCCCAACCGCTTCGCAAATGGCCTTTGCTACCTTTATGGCCTGTGAGCTACAAAAGGCGAAAATTCCCTATGCGATCAACGCAGATTTCCAGTTTTACGACGGAGAAGAGGGGGCCTGGCGACCCGCACCAGAACCGCTGCTACAGGCGATGATCGCCCCTGTCTGTGAAAAGCCCAGCGAAAAGCCGGGCCATCATGCGGTTAAACCGGTTGCTCGTGATGCGGGACACGCGACGCCAGCGGCAGCCAGCACAGTAAAATCAGCAGTCCCATCAGCGTCATCAGCAAACCCAAACTAGCCTGACCGGTCTGCGGCATCATAGCGGAGAGCCAGGCCAGCGCACCGGAACCGATATTCTGCAAACCGCCCACCAGCGCCCCCGCAGTGCCTGCCAGGAACGGGAACGGCTCCATCGCGCCGCTGGTGGCGAGCGGGAACAGCATCCCCGCACCGAAGAAGAACAGTGCCGCCGGGATCAGCAACGTCCAGACGGTCATCACGCCGAACAGCCCCGGGATCCACATCATTACGCCTGCCAGCAGGCAGCTGATGACCGATTGCCACATTAACGTTGAGAAACGTTTGTTGGGACGTCCGGCAAACCAGGCACCGAAGAATGCCGCAGGAATAGGCAGAATAAACAGAATACTGACCACCATGCTGCTCAGGCCAAGCCCTGCGCCCAGGAGTACACCGGAGCAGGCTTCGAACACCGCAATACCCGCCAGGCCACCGATCAGCATCAGCAGGTAACAGGTAAACGCTCCGTTGCCGAACAGTGTTTTATAGCTGGCAATAAGCTTCGTACGCGGTGCATCTTGCGGGCGCGTTTCCGGCATCCAGCGCGCCATGCTAAAAGTGACGATCATGCACAGCACCAGCAGGAAAGCGTAACAGGCACGCCAGGACCACATGGTATCCAGCAGGCCACCAATCAGCGGGGCCAGCAGCGGGCTGACCAGAATCCCCATGTTCAACAAACTGTTGGCATGGCGAAGCTGAGTGCCCTGATACATATCCCGCGGTAAGGTACGCGCCATCACCCCGCCAACGCCGGTGCCGACACCCTGCAGGGCGCTGGCGGCAATCAACACGGTCAGGTTGTGGGTGGTCATCGCGATCACCGTGGCGACCATGAAAATAGACATACCGACTAAAATCACCGGGCGGCGGCCGATACGGTCGGAGAGCGGCCCATAGAACAACTGCGAAACGCCATAGGTCAGCAGGTAGGCCGCCATCACGCTTTGTACTGCGCCCTCACGGACGTTAAGTTCCTTTGCCATGTCGGCAATCGCCGGAATGTAGATGGTTTGTGCCATCTGACCGACGGCCACCAGTAACACCAGCATCAACAATAAGTTAACGTTCCTTTGTTTTTTCATGTCGCTGAATACTTTTGCCAAAAGAGAAAAATGAAGAATAAGTGACTGCGCATTCCCATAAATGCGCGAAGAATCTACCACAGAGAGATGACAATTTAAGCATTGTCGTGGTGAATGAAAAAACCGGTAAAGGCAGGATTTGTAAACAAGATCGGCAACTAATGTTGCCAGTGGATTACGCCAGGCGTAGCAGGATAGCCCCGCCGGCAATACCCAGCGCAGCAGCGATGCGCAGACCAGCAACCTTCTCTTTCAAAAGCACAAAAGCAATTAACGCACCGAAGAGAATTGAGGTTTCACGTAGCGCGGCGACAACCGCAAGCGGAGCCTGAGTCATCGCCCATAATGCCAGGCCATACGATCCCATCGTCCCGACGCCGCCGAGCAGACCTTTTTTCCAGTGCAGACCCAGGTAACGAGAGGCTTCGCGTCGTCGCGCGACCATCGCCCAGCACAGGAGACAGAAGCCGTTCATAAAGAAGGTCCAGAGCGTATAACCCAGTGCGGTGTCGGATAAACGTACGCCCGTGCCGTCCACCAGCGTATACCCGGCGATAAAACATGCGTTGAGTAGTGCCAGCCATATCCCTTTGCGCGACCGCATACGGCCATTCATCGCCATGGCCAGAATCGACAGGCAGATCACGCCGATGCCGGACCATGCGAGCCATGAGAGGCTATCCCCGAGCACCAGCACGCTGATCAGCGCCACCAGCAACGGGGCTGTCCCGCGCATCAACGGATAGGTCTGGCTCATGTCTGAGACCTGATACGTCTTCGCCACCAGTACGGTATACACCACCTGTAAGGCACAAGAGACAATCAAAAACGGCCAGCTTTCTGCAGAAGGCTGTGGGGAAAATGGCAGTAAGATCAGAGCGATAACCGCAGCGGAGCCGCTGACGCTAATCGCGGAATAGAGCTTGTCCGTTCCGGCTTTGACGATGGCGTTCCAGCTGGCATGCAGCAGTGCGGCGAAGAGCAAAATGCAGAAAACGGTGATGGTCATGGTGTATCGGCTGATGAATTGTCACTCAACTGTAACATTCACACCCTGATGCTGCCAGCCAGTTACACCGCACAAAAAAGGCGGTGCGTCACCCGTGGTTCGTCCGAGACCAGCGTAAAACCCGCCCGGCGATAGAACCCGTAAGCGGTGTCAGGCGCGTGGGTATTGAGAAAATCAAACCAGATGCTGGCATCGGCCATCACCACGGTCAAAAGCTGTTTGCCAATGCCCAGCCCACGGCATTTCTCGCTGACATAGAGGTGGCGAATGCGCCCGGCACGCGGCTGCTGGCTGAAGGGATCGCGGTTGAGGCCGCACACGCCTACCAGTTTGCCGTTGAGAAACGCCCCCAGTAGCTTTTCACCCGGCGCGTTAAAGCGGTTTTCACCACGCTGCCAGTTCTCTTCCAGCCTGCGCAGCATGTTGAAATTCAGTGCGATACTTTCCGCCTTCAGGGCGATATACCCCGGCTCATCCGGTGTGACAGGCTCAATTAACAGACGCGACATAGCATTCCCTCGTTATTAAAGAGGGGCGGTTGCCCGCCCCTCTCAGGTGCGACTTGAACCTGAATCACCGAAGGTATTTCAGGACAGCATCAAGCAGTTGCAGTACAGCAACAATGAGTTTGAGGATAAGTATCATCATATCCACTACGCTCATACGCGTCTCCTTTTGGTCAAAAGGAGCACGATGCTGGCGTACCTTTCCGCCGCCTGTTGCCAGCACCTGGATTGACGTAACACAGTGTGCTCACTTCGGGGGTTAAGGCACTGACGGCACCACCCGTTTCAGCCAGGACTTTGTTGCGCCGGTAGAACAGCGGCCCCCTCGCGCACTGCGAACACCCTCAGTATAGATAAATACTGTATGCATGAACAGTATTTTATGGACAAAATTTGGAAGACGATCCATACTCAAAAACGTCAAAATCCGTGCCGGAATTGCGCGTTCTCCTGCGATCGCGTATACTTTTTGCGTTGACGTAACACAGTGTGTTCTGCGGCGACCAACCGCAAAACCCTGATAAAAACCTCGCTTAGGCGGGGTTTTTTGTTTTCTGGGCTACGCACCAAAAATGCCTGTTGACTTATTGGCAATGAATGTCATCATTGCCATAATGGCAACGGACGCGGCAGGCATGCAGTATGCATTTAATCTCTATGAAAGCTATTTTGGATGCGGTAACTCAGTTTCCGCAGCACAAAGAAGAACTTCTCTTTTTGGGCCGCACCATCGAAAAGAGCCATTGTCCGACGCCTGCTGCGCTGAAAAAACTGTTTCCGACGCTGGATAACTTTAAGTATCTGGATAAGCATTATGTTATTGATATTGCAAACAACAATCTCAGAGTAGTGGCTCTCATTTTCTTTGAAAGCCAAAAGTTTTATGTGCGCCATGTTTTTACTCATAAGGAATATGACCGTTTTACGGAGAAACATCGCACTAAGGGGAAGAAATGATGATCGTCGCTGATGCAATGAAAGCTACGCATGCCCTTGTTACGGCAGTTCCTTTACTGGGTGAACATCCGAGCGAGAAAGATTATAAAGATGCGCTTGAGCTGGTTGAGTATCTGCTCATGAACGAGCCCGATAGCCCCTTGTTGGATATTGTGTGCGCCAGGATTAGCCGTTACGAAGCCAATCGGCCTGAGATAGTCGCATTACGCAAGGAGATGGAGTCTGTTCCTGTCGGTATTGCGGTTTTAAGAACCTTAATGGATCAATACAAACTGACGATATCGGATTTTCAGGATGAAATTGGCAGTAAATCAATGGTTTCACGGGTTCTGAATGGTCAAAGACAGCTTACTCTGAACCATATTAAAAAGCTGGCGGCCAGATTTGGGGTATCACCAGCTCTGTTTATTGAGTGAGTTAAAACCGGCTTTTTGAGTGCTATCATCCAATAAACGAAACGTGATCCCTGACGCATTTTTGCGCAGATGAAAATATTTCCATTGTCACGCCAGAAAACCTGTGTTTGTATAAATTCCATCAATGATTCCAAACACAGGTCCCCAATGACTTCATCCATCTTCACTTCGACCCTACTAAAAACTGCGCAACCAGCCGCAGTGGTCGTCGTGCGTGTGGTGGTGGTCGTCGGCAATGCGCCGTAGGGACTGGATCAACACACGAATCCAAAACCCCGCCGGCGCAAACCGGGCGGGGTTTTTCGTTTAAGAGCCTCCCCGGAAAGTCGGCCCAGAAGAAAAGGACTGGAGCATGGCAAGTTCGGGCACAACATCCACCAAGACGCGTTTTACTGGCGCGCAGTTAATCGTTCATTTACTGGAACGACAGGGCATCACCACGGTTGCGGGTATTCCTGGCGGGACGGTGCTGCCGCTGTACGATGCGTTAAGCCAAAGCACGCAGATCCGCCACGTCCTGGCGCGCCACGAGCAGGGGGCTGGTTTTATCGCCCAGGGCATGGCACGTACGCAGGGTAAACCGGCGGTTTGTATGGCCTGTAGCGGTCCGGGGGCGACCAACCTGGTGACCGCCATTGCCGATGCACGTCTCGACTCCATTCCGCTGATCTGCATTACCGGCCAGGTACCATCCTCAATGATTGGTACTGATGCGTTCCAGGAAGTGGATACCTACGGCATCTCTATCCCCATCACCAAACATAACTATTTAGTTCGCGATATCGCCGAGCTTCCTCAGGTTATCAGCGATGCGTTCCGCATTGCGCAGTCCGGCCGTCCGGGCCCGGTGTGGATAGACATTCCTAAGGATGTCCAGACCGCAGAGATCGAGATCGACGTACTGCCTGAGCCGGGCGGCCGTGCCCCTGCCCCGGAATTCAGCGCTGAAAGCGTACGTGACGCCGCAGCCATGATTAACGCCGCCAAACGCCCGGTGCTCTATCTGGGCGGCGGGGCGATTAATGCCTCTGACGCGGTGCGTGAGCTGGCAGAGAAAGCCAACCTGCCCACCACCATGACGCTGATGGCGCTTGGCATGCTGCCGAAAGCGCACCCGCTGTCACTGGGGATGCTGGGGATGCACGGTGCGCGCAGCACCAACTACATTCTGCAAGAGGCTGATTTGCTGATTGTTCTCGGCGCACGTTTTGATGACCGGGCGATTGGTAAAACCGAGCAGTTCTGTCCGAATGCCAAAATCATTCATGTGGATATCGATCGCGCCGAGCTGGGGAAAATTAAACAGCCGCACGTCGCGATTCAGGGTGACGTTGCCGAGGTACTGGCGCAGCTGATCCCGCAGACAGAAGCGACCGGGCGTGAAGAGTGGCGTCAGCTGGTAGCCGACCTGCAAAAAGAGTTCCCGGGTGCCATCCCGACGGAAGGCGACCCACTCAGCCACTACGGACTGATTAACGCCGTTGCCGCCTGCGTGGACGACAGCGCGATCATCACCACCGACGTAGGCCAGCATCAGATGTGGACCGCGCAGGCTTATCCGCTGAACCGTCCGCGTCAGTGGCTGACTTCCGGCGGCCTGGGTACCATGGGCTTTGGTCTGCCTGCCGCTGTGGGTGCGGCGCTGGCGAATCCGGACCGCAAGGTTATCTGTTTCTCCGGTGACGGTAGCCTGATGATGAACATTCAGGAAATGGCGACCGCGGCCGAAAACCAGTTAGACGTCAAAATCATCCTGATGAACAACGAAGCGCTGGGGCTGGTGCATCAGCAGCAGAGCCTGTTCTATAAGCAGGGCGTGTTTGCCGCGACCTATCCCGGTATGATCAACTTTATGCAGATTGCCGCCGGCTTTGGCCTGCATACCTGCGATTTGAACGCTGAAGAGGATGCCCACGCGGCGCTGCAAGCGGCGATTTCACGGCCAGGCCCGGCGCTGATCCACGTGCGTATCGACCCTGAACAAAAAGTGTATCCGATGGTGCCGCCGGGTGCGGCAAATACTGAGATGGTGGGGGAATAAGCCATGCAGAAACAACATGATAACGTCATTCTGGAACTCACCGTCCGCAACCACCCTGGCGTCATGACGCACGTCTGTGGGCTATTCGCCCGCCGTGCATTTAACGTCGAAGGCATTCTCTGTCTGCCGATTCAGGGCAGCGAGCACAGCCGCATCTGGCTACTGGTCAACGACGATCAGCGTCTGGAGCAGATGATGGCGCAGATCGATAAGCTGGAAGATGTCACCAGAGTGGCGCGCAACCAGTCCGATCCCACCATGTTTAACAAAATTGCGGTGTTCTTCGAATAAATCGCTCATTGCTTGAACACCCACGCGCTTATCGTTAAGGTAAGCGCGTTTTTTTATCTGCTCGCCAGGAACGCGCCATGACGACCATCGCTCTTATCGACGACCACCTTATCGTCCGCTCCGGATTTGCTCAGCTTTTGAACCTTGAACCTGATTTTGAGGTCGTCGCAGAGTTCGGCTCCGGGCGCGAGGCGCTGGCCGGTTTGCCCGGACGTGGGGTGCAGGTCTGTATTTGTGACATCTCAATGCCTGATCTCTCCGGGCTGGAACTGCTGACTCAGTTACCGAAGGGAATGGCGATCATTATGCTTTCGGTCCATGACAGCCCGGCGCTGGTGGAGCAGGCGCTTAACGCGGGCGCACGTGGGTTTCTCTCTAAACGCTGTAGCCCGGACGAACTGATCGCCGCCGTGCGTACCGTCTCTACCGGCGGCTGCTATCTGACACCGGATATCGCCATCAAGCTAGCCGCCGGGCGACAAGATCCGCTGACCAAACGCGAGCGGCAGGTGGCGGAGAAGCTCGCTCAGGGGATGTCGGTGAAAGAGATTGCCGCTGAGCTGGATCTGTCGCCAAAAACCGTGCACGTTCACCGCGCCAATCTGATGGAAAAACTCAACGTCAGTAACGATGTCGAGCTGGCGCGCCGCATGTTTGATAGCTGGCAATGAGTCCCGTGCTTTCGCGGCTGATCGCCGTCGTCGCCAGCTTTTTTATCTTCTCTGCAGCCTGGTTTTGCCTGTGGAGCATCAGCCTGCATCTGGTGGAGCGCCCGGAACTGGCAGTACTGCTGTTCCCGTTCGGCCTGCGTCTGGGGTTAATGCTGCAGTGCCCGCGTGGCTACTGGCCCGTTTTGCTGGGCGCAGAGTGGCTGATGCTGGTCTGGCTGGCGCAGGAAGTCGCCCTCGCGCATCTGCCCTTATTGATGACCGGAAGTCTGCTCACGCTTCTCCCTGTTGCGCTGATTTCCCGATACCGTCACCAGCGCGACTGGCGCACGCTGCTGCGTCAGGGGGCGGCGCTGATTGCCGCCGCGCTGCTTCAGTCTCTGCCCTGGGTGGGCGAAAAAGAGATGCTCAACGCTCTGCTACTGACCCTTACCGGCGGCCTGACGCTCGCGCCAACTTGCCTGGTGATCTGGCATTACCTGACCAGCACCGTCTGGCAGCCACTCGGCCCGGCGCTGGTTTCTCAGCCGGTGAACTGGCGCGCACGGCACCTCATCTGGTATCTGCTGCTGTTTGTGGTAAGCCTGTGGCTGCAGCTTGGTCTGCCCGCTGAGCTCTCGCGCTTTACGCCGTTTTGCCTGGCCCTGCCGATTATTGCGCTTGCCTGGCACTATGGCTGGCAGGGCGCGCTTATCGCCACCCTGATGAACGCCATTGCGCTGATTGCCAGCCAGACCTGGCACGATCATCCGGTAGACTTACTGCTCTCGCTGCTGGCCCAGAGCCTGACCGGGCTGCTGCTCGGGGCGGGCATTCAACGGCTGCGTGAACTGAACCAGTCTTTGCAAACCGAGCTGGCGCGCAACCGTCGTCTGGCCGAACGCCTGCTGGAAACAGAAGAGAGCGTACGGCAGGAGGTGGCGCGCGAACTGCATGACGACATCGGCCAGACCATCACCGCCATCCGCACCCAGGCGGGCATCGTTCAGCGTCTGGCGGCGGAAAACGCCGGCGTGAAGCAGGGTGGGGCGCATATCGAACAGCTCTCGCTAGGTGTGTATGACTCGGTAAGGCGTTTGCTCGGAAGGTTACGTCCACGCCAGCTGGATGATTTATCTCTGGAGCAGGCGGTACGATCGCTCATGCGTGAAATGGAGCTGGAAAGTCGCGGGATTGTCAGCCATCTCGACTGGCGGATTGAAGAGTCGCTGCTGAGTGAAGGCCAGCGTGTGACGCTGTTTCGGGTGTGTCAGGAAGGGCTGAATAATATTGTGAAGCACGCCAATGCCAGTGCGGTAACGTTGCAGGCCTGGCAGCAGGACGAGCGTCTGATGCTGGTAATTGAAGATGACGGCTGCGGCCTGCCGCCGGGCTCCGGCCAGCAGGGATTTGGTCTGGCGGGGATGCGCGAGCGCGTGAAGGCGCTGGGCGGCACGCTGAATATCTCCTGTACCCACGGAACGCGCGTCAGCGTCAGTTTGCCGCTGAGGAGTTACCATGTTTAAAGCCCCTGCTAATGCCACCCCGATCGGCGATAAAAATGAAATTGACGCCCGCTATCGTTACTGGCGTCGCCATATTCTGATCACCATCTGGCTCGGCTATGCGCTGTTCTACTTCACCCGCAAAAGCTTCAACGCCGCCGCACCGGAGATCCTCGCTAGCGGCGTGATGGCCCGCACCGATATCGGCCTGCTGGCGACGCTGTTTTACATCACCTATGGCCTGTCGAAGTTCTTCTCGGGTATCGTCAGCGACCGTTCCAACGCCCGCTATTTTATGGGCTTCGGGCTGATTGCCACGGGAGTGGTGAATATCCTGTTTGGTTTTTCCACATCACTGTGGGCCTTTGCGCTGCTGTGGGCGCTGAACGCCTTTTTCCAGGGCTGGGGAGCCCCGGTTTGTGCCCGTCTGCTCACTACCTGGTACTCGCGCAACGAGCGTGGCGGCTGGTGGGCAGTCTGGAACACCGCGCATAACGTGGGTGGTGCGCTGATCCCCATCGTCGTCGGCGCAGCGGCGCTGCATTACGGCTGGCGTGCAGGCATGATGATTGCGGGCGGGTTAGCGATTATCGCCGGGTTGTTCCTCTGCTGGCGTTTGCGCGACAGGCCGCAGACCGTAGGACTTCCCGCGGTGGGTGACTGGCGTCATGATGAAATGGAGATTGCCCAGCAGCAGGAAGGGGCAGGGTTAACCCGCAAAGAAATCCTCACCAAATACGTGCTGAAGAACCCCTACATCTGGCTGCTATCGCTCTGTTACGTGCTGGTCTACGTGGTGCGCGCGGCGATCAACGACTGGGGTAATTTGTACATGTCCGAGACGCTCGGCGTGGATCTGGTGACGGCCAACTCGGCGGTGACCATGTTTGAACTTGGCGGGTTTATCGGCGCGCTGGTGGCAGGCTGGGGATCGGACAAGCTGTTCAACGGCAACCGTGGCCCGATGAATCTCATTTTTGCTGCCGGGATTTTGCTCTCGGTAGGCTCACTGTGGCTGATGCCGTTTGCCAGCTACGTGATGCAGGCGGCGTGCTTCTTCACCACCGGTTTCTTTGTGTTTGGCCCGCAAATGCTGATCGGCATGGCGGCGGCGGAGTGCTCGCACAAAGAGGCGGCCGGTGCGGCGACGGGCTTTGTCGGGCTCTTTGCCTACCTTGGCGCATCGCTCTCCGGCTGGCCGCTGGCGCGGGTCATCGACATCTGGCACTGGAGCGGTTTCTTCGCGGTGATCGCCATCGCGGCGGGGGTTTCTGCTCTGCTGCTGTTGCCGTTTTTGCACGCCCAGGTACCGCGCGAAGCGTGATACGCCTCACCTTTTCGTCCTGAATGGGGCAAAACTAGGAAATATTCCCGGTTTCACCTGGACGCTGTCTCAGGCATCTCTCCCGGCTGATTTTTACAATGCGGTAAAAATCAGCTCAGGAGTAAACCAACCATGCTGGCCTTCTTAAACCAGGTGCGCAAGCCGACCCTGGATCTGCCGCTCGACGTGCGGCGCAAAATGTGGTTCAAACCGTTCATGCAGTCCTATCTGGTAGTCTTTATCGGCTACCTGACCATGTACCTCATCCGCAAAAACTTTAACATCGCGCAGAACGACATGATCTCCACCTACGGGCTGAGCATGACGCAGCTGGGGATGATTGGCCTGGGCTTCTCCATCACCTACGGCGTGGGTAAAACGCTGGTTTCCTATTACGCTGACGGCAAAAACACCAAGCAGTTCCTGCCGTTTATGCTGATCCTCTCCGCCATCTGTATGCTCGGCTTTAGCGCCAGCATGGGCGCAGGTTCGGTTAGCCTGTTCCTGATGATCGCCTTCTACGCCCTGAGCGGTTTCTTCCAGAGTACCGGCGGGTCGTGCAGCTATTCCACCATCACCAAATGGACGCCGCGCCGCAAGCGTGGTTCGTATCTTGGCATGTGGAATATCTCCCACAACCTCGGTGGTGCGGGTGCGGCAGGTGTGGCGCTGTTCGGTGCCAACTATCTGTTCGACGGCCATGTGATCGGCATGTTTATCTTCCCGTCTATTATCGCCCTGATCGTCGGTTTTATCGGTCTGCGCTTCGGTAGTGATTCCCCGGAATCTTATGGCCTCGGCAAAGCTGAAGAGCTGTTTGGCGAGGAGATCAGCGAAGAGGACAAAGAAACCGAAGAAAACGAGATGACCAAGTGGCAGATCTTTGTTGAGTACGTGCTGAAAAACAAAGTGATCTGGCTGCTCTGCTTCTCCAACATCTTCCTGTACGTGGTGCGTATCGGTATCGACCAGTGGTCAACCGTGTATGCCTTCCAGGAGCTGAAGCTCTCTAAAGAAGTCGCGATTCAGGGCTTTACCCTGTTCGAAGTGGGCGCGCTGGTCGGCACGCTGCTGTGGGGCTGGCTCTCGGATCTCGCCAATGGCCGTCGTGCGCTGGTGGCTTGCATCGCGTTGGCGCTGATTATCGCCACCTTGGGCGTTTACCAGCATGCCAGCAACCAGTATGTATACCTGGCGTCACTGTTTGCGCTCGGCTTCCTGGTGTTTGGTCCACAGCTGTTGATCGGCGTGGCCGCCGTTGGTTTCGTACCTAAAAAAGCGATCGGCGCTGCCGATGGGATTAAGGGCACCTTCGCGTACCTGATTGGCGACAGCTTCGCCAAGCTCGGTCTGGGGATGATCGCCGACGGCACGCCAATTTTCGGCCTCACCGGCTGGGCTGGCACCTTCGCCGCGCTGGATGCCGCAGCGATCGGCTGTATCGTCCTGATGGCGATGGTCGCGGTGCTGGAAGAGCGTAAGATCCGCCGTGAGAATCGTGTGCAGAAGCAGAAATTGAAAGCAGCTTAAGTAAACGAGAACAATAAAAACAGCCCTGTAGAGGTCACTCTTCAGGGCTGTTTTTTTTCAGAATTTATCCATTTTTCAGTTGTATAACTCTTAGCCAGTACGTGTCAATATAACCGATTAACATTATTTTTGTAGGGTTATGTTATGGATAACTGGCTGGCGCTGTTCGACGGACAGACCCGCTACACGCTGGAGATAAACGACAGCCGGGTCAAACCGGATGTGCTGAACTTCCACGGACGCGAAGCGCTGAGCGCCCCGTCTGAATGGC
>NZ_JBALHX010000008.1:0-98734 GCF_037053385.1 Enterobacter sp. P82 | reverse complement strand
GCTTTAGCGCGGTGGTCCCACCTGACCCCATGCCGAACTCAGAAGTGAAACGCCGTAGCGCCGATGGTAGTGTGGGGTCTCCCCATGTGAGAGTAGGGAACTGCCAGGCATCAAATAAGTGAAGAGGTCATCCGGAAGGATGGCCTTTTTGCGTTTATATGCAAAAAAAACAGGCGAAGTACCGCCCGGCAAGTCGTCAGATCGCACTCCACTCCACAATAAACTCCGCAATCCCATCCACATCATTTAAATTGAGTACCGGAACCTCAAGCGGCAACACAACATCACTGGCCACCGCAATCACATGCTCATCAAGCGTTAACTCGCTAACATCATGCCCGGCATCGCTTCTGAAAAGCAGGATCTTAGGTACAGCCTCATGCTTAAAACCCTCAACCAGCACCAGATCCAACCTGGAATGATCCATTCGACTGACCAGGTAAGCGAGATCCAGCGGCGCTTCATCTGGTGTTTCTGTCATCAGCGCCCAGCGCTGACGACTTGCTACCATAGTTTGAGCTGCACCCGCTTTACGTAACTCATAGCTGTCTTTGCCCGGTTTATCGACATCCATATTATGGTGGGTGTGCTTGATCAATCCTGGATGTATACCCCTGGCGCAAAGGGCAGGAATGAGCGTTTTCAACAGCGTGGTTTTCCCGGTCCCACTCCAGGCGGAAATAGCCAGAACAGGTATCATCATTTCTCCTGCATCATTTGCAAATCTTCAGTTGTATTCACATTCACAAACGCAGACTTCATATCACTGAAATCAATCGAATGGCCGCCAGACTGGCGCATAAAGACCATCACCCTACGCTCTCCCGCCGTCAGGTACTCCTGCAGAGCAGGCACTAATGATCTGTGCATCAACGCGATAGCAGGATGGTCACGCTCACCGTCATGTACCCAGACCACAGGGGCTGCAGCACGAAGCCGTACCAGACGCTCGACAAGGCAGGACGGAATCAATGGGGTATCGCAAGGACAGAAAATAAACCACTCTCCGGGCGACTGCTGCATAACCGAAAGCATACCAGCCAGCGGACCTGGGTAATTTGTCTGGTTATCCTGATAAACGGCGTACCCGCTGCGCTGGTATGTCTCAATATGCCTGTTAGCACTGATGACCATTGTCGTCACCTGGCCTGTAAGCGCATCAGCGACACATTGCCACAAGGGTTTACCGTTCAAAAGCTGAAGCCCCTTATCTTTTCCCCCCATTCGCGTCGATCTGCCACCCGCCAGAACGACCCCAGTGATTTCCAGGTTAAGATTCACGAATATCGCCTCTTTTATTGTGGGATTGACCCTGCTAACGTGTCACTCTAAATGAAAGGAGCACCACCATGAAATGTAAACGTCTGAATGAAGTCATTGAACTCCTCCAGCCAGCCTGGCAAAAAGAGCCAGAGCTGAATTTGATGCAATTTTTACAGAAACTGGCGAAAGAGTCAGGTTTTGACGGCGAACTGGCAGACCTTTCTGATGATATCCTGATCTACCATCTTAAAATGCGTGACTCTGCTAAAGATGCTGTTATTCCAGGTATTCAAAAAGATTATGAGGAAGATTTTAAAACCGCATTGCTGCGCGCCAGAGGCGTAATTAAAGAGTAAAAGCTTGTAAGCGGCGGCACCGAAATCGCCACAAGATGATATCCTGAATCATTCGTATAATTTCCGGATGATCGGATGAACGACCAGGCTTTTACTTTCCAGACATTACACCCGGATACCATTATGGATGCCCTGTTTGAACAGGGTATCCGGGTGGATTCTGGGCTAACGCCATTAAATAGCTACGAAAACCGTGTGTATCAATTTCAGGATGAGGAGCGTCAGCGCTTCGTCGTGAAGTTCTATCGCCCTAAACGTTGGTCAGCAGAACAAATTCAGGAAGAGCATCAATTTGCTCATGATCTGCTGGATGACGATGTACCCGTTGCCGCCCCGCTAAAATTCAATAACCAAACGCTGCTTATGCACGAAGGGTTTTACTACGCTGTCTTCCCAAGCCTCGGTGGTCGCCAGTTTGAAGCGGATAATATTGATCAAATGGAGTGGGTGGCCCGCTATCTGGGACGTATACATCAGACGGGACGCAAAAAATCCTTTATTGCCCGTCCGACTATTGGCATTCAGGAATACCTTCTTGAACCTCGCGAAGTATTCGAAACCTCTGCGCTGATCCCCACAGCGCTAAAGGATAGTTTCCTCAGCGCTACCGATAAGCTTATTGGGGCAGTTAAAGCCAGCTGGCGCGATGATATTTCCGTGCTGCGTCTGCATGGCGATTGTCACACAGGAAATATTCTCTGGCGTGATGGCCCGCTGTTTGTCGATCTCGATGATGCGCGTATGGGACCAGCAGTTCAGGACTTGTGGATGCTGCTCAATGGCGACAAAGCCGAGCAGCGCATGCAGCTTGAAACCATTATTGAAGCCTATGAAGAGTTTAGCCCGTTTAATTCAGATGAAATTACCTTGATTGAACCTTTACGTGCGATGCGTTTTGTTTATTATCTCGCATGGTTAATCAGGCGTTGGGATGATCCCGCGTTTCCCCGAAATTTCCCGTGGCTTACCGGAGAGGATTACTGGCGCAGCCAGATATCTACATTTACTGAGCAGGTTAAGGTTCTTCAGGAACCCCCTCTGCAATTAACGCCGATGTATTAATTGGACACACCCAGGAGAGAGTTAATCATGAAAAAAATTTGGCTGGCGCTGGCAGGAATGATTCTGGCATTTAGCGCTTCTGCTGCGCAGTTTACCGACGGCAAACAGTACATCACGCTGGACAAGCCTGTTGCTGGCGAGCCACAGGTTCTGGAGTTTTTCTCGTTCTATTGCCCACATTGCTATCAGTTCGAGCAGGTGCTGCATGTATCTGACAACGTGAAGAAAAAGCTGCCAGAAGGCACCAAAATGACCAAGTACCACGTTGAATTTCTGGGCCCATTGGGTAAAGACCTGACTCAGGCGTGGGCAGTTGCGATCGCACTGGGCGTAGAAGATAAGATCACTTCCCCAATGTTTGAAGCCGTACAGAAAACCCAGACCGTTCAGACTACTGCCGATATCCGTAAAGTTTTCGTTGATGCGGGTGTGAAAGGGGAAGACTATGACGCGGCATGGAACAGCTTTGTCGTGAAATCTCTGGTGGCTCAACAAGAAAAAGCCGCTGCCGACCTGCAGCTTCAGGGTGTTCCGGCGATGTTTGTTAATGGCAAATATCAGCTGAATATGCAGGGCATGGACACCAGCAGCATGGATATCTTCGTACAGCAGTATGCCGATACTGTGAAATACCTGGTTGAGAAGAAGTAAGATTATTGATGTAAAAACGCCGGTCACTGACCGGCGTTTTTGTATGAAGATTTAATGTTGTCTATCTGTTCGTCTTTCTCTTTCCAGAGTGTATTAAGCCATAACTGGAAACGACGTTTGAAATTCTTATCGTTAACATAATCACCGTGCAATTCGGCCTCGATCGGTACCAGATCAACACGCACAACAATGCGTGTCAGCTTGCCACTGAGCATATCGAAGAACGGCGTTTTATCGTTTTCCGGGTAGCAGAGGGTGACGTTAAGTAATTTATCGAACTGAGCACCCAGCACGTTAAGCGCCATTGCAATACCCGCGGCTTTTGGCGGCAGCAGGTTCTGAAAAGGAGAACGTGTTTGTTGACGCTTCTCTTCAGTAAACCTGGAGCCTTCAACAAAGTTCACGATGGTTGTTGGATGCGCGCGAAACTTTTCGCAGGAACGGCGTGTGGTCTCCACGTCCTTACCGCGACGCTCAGGATGACGGATCAAATAGCTGCGCGAATAGCGTTTCATAAACGGCATATCAAGCGCCCAGCAGGCCAGACCGATGAAAGGAACCCAGGCGAGCTGCTGTTTCAGGAAATATTTGTTCATCGGGATGTGCTTACGGAAAAGCACACATAACACCACGATGTCAGCCCAACTGTGGTGATTGCAAATTAGCAGGTACCAGTTCTTTTTGTTGAGGCTCTCCAGTCCTTCAACATCCCACTTCAGTTGCGGGTTCAGGTACAACAGGATCGCCAGCCCTTCACACCAGCAATACATCATGAAATTACAAAATGTGGACACGGCTCGCCACACCACAGGCACAGGCAGCAGCAGTTTAATCATTCCTGCGACAATGATCGGTACAGAACAGGCGATAGTCACCAGAATCGTTAAAATGATGCTTAACAGTAATGTTATTGCAGCGAGCAATCTCGACATGGTTAGCTTTTTCAAATAGTTAGCTGTAATTGAGCGACCGGCTATTCGGCGCTGGGCGCTGATTTTACCAGAAAACAGACGAAATAATGGCGCTTTCACACGGGGAGTTGATGGCTTTTTCCCTACTGCAGAAGATTTCGCTACGATTCTGCACGAATCAGGGCTTATATCCACATAGACTAAATTGTCATCAGTGGGTAATACAGATGAGATCTAACAAAATAACATTATGATAATTAAGATCTAAATTATATCTCGTATGTATTTTTTGCGTCTGTTATTCATATGAAGTGAAAATATACACAAACTTATCCACAGTTTGTTTTTTGCGAGAGATCTTCACGATCGTAAAATCTTTTCCTGTATCTGGCGCTAATAACTGATGTTTTCATCCTTCTGTGGCATCCTTTAGCCATAAATTGATTAAAGGCACGGACATTATGGTTCAGATCCCAGAAAACCCTCTTATTCTCGTCGACGGCTCTTCTTACCTGTATCGGGCGTATCATGCGTTTCCTCCTCTGACCAATAGCGCAGGGGAACCTACCGGCGCGATGTACGGCGTGCTTAACATGCTGCGCAGCCTGATACTCCAGTATCAGCCAACCCATGCGGCGGTGGTCTTTGATGCCAAAGGCAAAACCTTCCGCGACGAGTTGTTTGAGCATTACAAATCTCACCGTCCGCCAATGCCTGACGATCTGCGTGCGCAGATTGAGCCGCTGCACGCCATGGTGAAAGCGATGGGCCTGCCGCTGCTGGCGGTCTCTGGTGTTGAAGCCGATGACGTCATCGGCACACTGGCGCGTGAAGCTGAAAAAATGGGCCGTCCGGTGCTGATCAGCACCGGTGATAAAGATATGGCGCAGTTGGTAACGCCAGGTATCACCCTGATTAACACCATGACCAACACCATTCTTGGGCCTGAAGAGGTTGTCACAAAATATGGCGTACCGCCTGAGCTGATTATCGACTTCCTCGCGTTGATGGGCGACTCGTCGGATAACATCCCTGGAGTCCCTGGTGTCGGTGAAAAAACGGCACAGGCGCTGCTTCAGGGGTTAGGCGGGCTGGATACGCTGTACGCGGAATCGGATAAAATCGCCGGGCTCTCCTTCCGTGGTGCAAAAACCATGGCCGGAAAACTTCAAGATAACAAAGAGGTGGCTTACCTCTCTTATAAGCTGGCAACGATTAAAACCGATGTCGAACTGGAACTGGGTTGTGAGCAACTGGAAGTGCAGCAGCCTTCTGCTGACGATCTGCTGAGCTTGTTTAAGCAATACGAATTCAAGCGCTGGATCACCGACGTCGAAAGCGGCAAGTGGTTACAGGCAAAAGGGGCTAAGCCAGCAGCAAAACCGAAAGAGACGATAGTTGTTGATGCTGAAGAACAGGCCGAAGAAGAAGCCGTAACCTTGTCCTTCGACAACTACGAGACCATTCTTGAAGAGTCACAGCTGATCGCCTGGATTGAGAAACTGAAAAAAGCGCCGGTCTTTGCTTTCGACACGGAAACCGACAGCCTCGACAACATCTCTGCCAATATGGTGGGCCTGTCATTTGCGACAGAACCGGGGATGGCGGCTTATGTTCCTGTTGCACACGATTACCTGGATGCGCCGGCGCAGATCTCCAGTGAACGTGTGCTTGAGCTGCTGAAGCCGGTTCTGGAAGACGACAAGACGCTCAAAGTCGGGCAAAACCTGAAGTACGATCGCGGTATTCTGCAAAACTACGGTATTGAGCTGCGCGGTATTGCATTCGACACCATGCTGGAATCCTACATTCTGGACAGTGTTGCAGGTCGCCATGATATGGATTCCTTATCAGACCGTTGGCTGAAACATAAAACCATCACTTTCGAAGAGATTGCCGGTAAGGGGAAAAATCAACTTACCTTCAACCAGATTGCACTCGAAGAGGCGGGTCGCTATGCCGCGGAAGACGCGGATGTCACCCTGCAATTGCACCTGAAGATGTGGCCAAAACTTCAGAAAGAAGCAGGGCCGCTGAACGTATTCCAGCATATTGAGATGCCATTGGTGCCTGTGCTTTCACGTATTGAGCGCAATGGCGTTAAAATCGATCCAACCGTATTGCATAACCACTCCGGGGAGCTTGCGCAGCGTCTGACCGAGCTTGAGCAAAAAGCGCATGAGCTTGCTGGAGAACCGTTTAACCTCTCGTCGCCGAAACAGCTGCAAACCATCCTGTTTGAAAAGCAGGGCATCAAGCCGCTGAAGAAAACACCTGGCGGTGCACCGTCGACGTCTGAAGAGGTGCTTGAAGAGCTGGCACTGGATTACCCCCTGCCAAAAGTGCTTCTGGAGTATCGGGGTCTCGCGAAGCTGAAGTCCACTTACACTGATAAGCTCCCGCTGATGATCAACCCGAAAACAGGCCGTGTGCATACCTCGTATCATCAGGCTGTGGCGGCGACGGGTCGACTCTCGTCAACAGATCCAAACCTGCAGAACATTCCGGTACGTAATGAAGAAGGTCGCCGAATCCGTCAGGCTTTTATTGCTCCAGATGACTACCTGATCGTCTCTGCTGACTACTCGCAAATTGAGCTACGTATTATGGCGCATTTGTCCCGTGACAAAGGTTTGCTGACCGCTTTTGCCGAAGGGAAAGATATCCACCGTGCAACCGCGGCGGAAGTCTTCGGTTTGCCGTTGGATAGCGTAACCAACGAACAGCGCCGCAGCGCCAAAGCGATCAACTTTGGTTTGATCTACGGTATGAGCGCATTTGGTCTGTCGCGCCAGCTCAACATTCCACGCAAAGAGTCGCAGAAGTATATGGATCTCTACTTCGAGCGTTATCCTGGCGTGCTGGAATATATGGAACGCACCCGCGCACAGGCGAAAGAGAAAGGTTATGTCGAAACACTGGATGGCCGCCGTCTCTACTTACCAGACATCAAATCCAGCAATGCAGCGCGACGCGCTGGTGCAGAACGTGCGGCAATCAACGCCCCTATGCAAGGTACTGCGGCGGACATCATTAAGCGTGCGATGATCGCCGTTGATACCTGGCTGGAAAAAGAGAACCCTCGCGTGAAAATGATCATGCAGGTTCACGATGAACTGGTATTCGAAGTGCACAAAGACGACCTCGAAGCTGTATCGAAGAAGATCCACGAACTGATGGAAAGTAGCATGACACTCGACGTGCCGTTGCTGGTGGAAGTCGGAAGTGGTGAAAACTGGGATCAGGCTCACTAAAGGCTCTGTGAATAACGCGCTTTTTATGTAAGTTAGCAACATAACAAAGTGCGTTTTGTGACGATCATTAGAATTCCCTATGTAAATAATGAAAAAAAACTACAAAAAGTGCTTTTTCTGCAGCAAAAAAAGGGGTAGAGTTATCGACGTAGGGTACAGAGGTAAGATGTTCTATCTTTCAGACCTTTTACTTCACGTAATCGGATTTGGCTGAATATTTTAGCCGCCCCAGTCAGTAATGACTGGGGCGTTTTTTATTGCGGCAAAGAAACATTCAGGTAAAAAAAAGCGCGGACATCGCCGCGCTCGGTATTACTCTTCTTCCGCTTCCGTCGCGGGCTCCAGCTCGCTAAACCAGGTGTCGAGCTTCTGACGCAGTTTGTCTACACCCTGCTTTTTCAGAGAGGAGAAAGGCTCCACCTGCACATCACCGTTGAAAGCCAGCACCGCTTCGCGAACCATATTCACCTGCGCTTTACGCGCGCCGCTTGCCAGCTTATCGGCTTTCGTCAACAGCACCAGTACGGCAATATCGCTTGCTACAGCCCAGTCGATCATCTGTTGATCAAGATCTTTCAGAGGGTGGCGAATATCCATCAGTACCACCAGACCTTTCAGGCACATGCGTTTTTCCAGGTATTCACCCAGCGCACGCTGCCACTTGATTTTCATCTCTTCGGGTACCTGAGCGTAACCGTAGCCCGGTAAGTCGACCAGGCGTTTGCCCTCTGCCACTTCAAACAGGTTAATCAACTGGGTACGGCCAGGTGTTTTTGAGGTACGCGCCAGGCTTTTCTGATTGGTCAGCGTGTTCAGGGCGCTGGATTTTCCCGCATTGGAGCGGCCAGCAAATGCCACTTCAATACCGGTATCAGAAGGAAGGTGGCGAATATCGGGCGCACTGGTGACAAAATGCGTCTGTTGGTAGTTCCAGGTAGTCACGTGGTCGTCTCCAAAATCGTAATCTGAAGGGGATTATACCCGAATGCAGGCAAAAGGCTTTTCTGATTGCATATGGCCTGTAGGTGAAAGCCCTGGCCGTTGTGAGAGATCGGCTAATTAAGCTTTGGGAGATTTCAGAGAAATCGCAGGTGCCAAAAATGGCAAACTATTTTAAATCATAAACTTAAATGCGGGTAATTATCTGAAAATCCCTTTTTGTACTGTTTCGTTGCTTGTTAGTTTAACGGAACAAGGTAAAGTGTGCGTCAGGGCGAGGAAGCCAACAGGAAATCGACTTAAGGATTAGGGGTCAGGAGCGCCAGGAGGCGAAGACGCAGGATTGTCAGGATGACCAGCGCCTGGAGGCGTTTTAACAGGAAATGGAACCGTATCACGGACGGTATCAGCCAAGGGATAAACAGGGCTTGTTGTTGGCAAACACGGAATGTCTGACCCGCTAAGGGTTGTGAGTCAGGAAAAAAGGCGACAGATTGCTCTGTCGCCTTTTTTCTTTGCTTGCTTTCTGCTAGATTTCGCCGCAATTCTATACTGAAGAAAACGACTTAAAGATAAAACATCATGAAAAAACCAACCTCCGCTGCGGGCGCTAAACGCCCTGCAAAAGCACGCCGCAAAACGCGCGAAGAACTGAACCAGGAAGCGCGCGATCGTAAACGCGACAAAAAGCATCGCGGTCATGCTGCGGGTAGCCGTGCGAACGGCGGTGGTACTGCGGGCGCTTCTGCAAAAGGTAAGCAGCAGAAAGATCCTCGTATCGGCAGTAAAACTCCCATTCCACTGGGCGTGACAGACACCCCGGTCACTAAGCAGCACAAACCAAAGAGCGAGAAACCTATGCTTTCACCGCAGGCTGAGCTGGATATGCTGGAGAACGATGAGCGCCTGGACGCGCTGCTGGAACGTCTTGAAGAGGGGGAAACCCTGACTGCCGAAGAGCAGTCTTGGGTTGATGCCAAACTGGATCGCATTGATGAGCTGATGCAGAAGCTTGGTCTGTCTTACGACGATGAAGATGACGAAGAAGAAGAAGAAAAGCAGGAAGATATGATGCGTCTTCTGAAGGGTGGAAACTAACATTTGCACCCGGCAGGAACGCTGGTCCTGCTTATAACCCTTCCGGTTATATGTTATCTGGTGTGGTTATTCGTTAAACTACGGCGGTTGTCGCGGCGCCAGAAATGGCTGCGCACCCGAATGATGGCTCGCAACGGGGCCAGGTCGGGCCGCCGTATACGAACGCGACACCAACGGAAGGAGTGAGCATGTCTGTACCATCTATCGACTGGGATTTGGCCCTAATCCAGAAATATAACTATTCCGGGCCGCGTTATACGTCATACCCCACCGCGCTGGAGTTCTCCGATACCTTCGGCGAGGGGGATTTTCAGCAGGCCGTGGCGCGCTATCCTGAACGCCCGCTTTCGCTCTACGTCCATATTCCGTTCTGCCATAAGCTCTGCTACTTCTGCGGCTGCAATAAAATAGTGACCCGCCAGCAGCATAAAGCTGATCAGTATCTTGACGCGCTCGAACAGGAAATTGTGCATCGCGCGCCGCTGTTTAAAGACCGTCACGTCAGCCAACTTCACTGGGGCGGCGGTACGCCAACTTATTTGAATAAAGCGCAAATAAGCCGTCTGATGAGCCTGCTGCGCGGTAATTTCAGTTTTAACGCCGACGCTGAAATCTCGATCGAAGTCGATCCGCGTGAAATTGAACTGGATGTATTGGATCACTTACGCGCTGAAGGTTTTAACCGCCTGAGTATGGGCGTGCAGGATTTCAATAAAGAAGTACAGCGTCTGGTGAACCGTGAGCAGGACGAAGAGTTTATCTTCGCCTTACTGAATCACGCGCGTGAAATTGGTTTCACCTCGACCAACATTGACCTGATTTACGGCCTGCCAAAGCAGACGCCCGAAAGTTTTGCCTTCACACTGAAACGCGTGGCCGAACTCAATCCGGACCGTCTGAGCGTCTTTAACTATGCGCACTTACCAACGCTGTTCGCTGCCCAGCGCAAAATAAAAGATGCCGATCTCCCTTCTGCCCAACAGAAGCTGGATATTTTGCAGGAAACCATTACTTCACTGACTGAGACCGGTTACCAGTTCATCGGTATGGATCACTTTGCCCGTCCGGATGACGAACTGGCCATTGCTCAGCGTGAAGGGGTATTGCACCGGAATTTCCAGGGCTACACTACCCAGGGCGATACCGATTTGCTGGGGATGGGCGTCTCTGCCATCAGCATGATTGGCGACTGCTATGCACAAAACCAGAAAGAGCTGAAGTCGTACTACCAGCAGGTTGATGACGCCGGCAACGCGCTGTGGCGCGGCATTGCGTTAACGCGCGATGACTGCATTCGCCGTGATGTCATTAAGGCGCTTATCTGCAACTTCCGTCTCGATTTCAGTGACGTTGAGTCGCAGTGGGGTCTGCACTTCAGCGATTATTTTGCGGAAGACCTGAAGCTGATTGCACCGCTGGCGAAAGATGGGCTGGTGGATGTATCTGAGAGTATGATTGAGGTCACGCCGAAAGGGCGTCTGTTGATCCGTAATATCTGCATGTGCTTTGACGCGTATCTGCGTCAGAAAGCACGTATGCAGCAGTTCTCGCGGGTGATTTAAGGCGCATAGCCAAAAGTATGAAACGTAGGCCGGGTAAGGCGAAGCCGCCACCCGGCTTTTACGTTCAACTCCGCTAGCTAAACAGCCCAACCAGCGCCGCACACAACATAGCCGCAACGGCTGTTTGCGGTGTGTGGCTTTCGGCTGCACCGCTAGAGAGCAAATTCACTAATGATTCCAGCATGATGGTCCCCCCAATTTCCGGGCACGATCATACAAAACTCATCGGAACAGTAAAGCGCAAAATAACAGCATTTTGCGCTCAATTAATAACCTTTACACTTCGGGGGAACATTACTCCATACCCAGCTCTTTCAGCTTGCGCGTCAGGGTATTACGTCCCCATCCCAACAGGCGAGCGGCTTCCTGCTTATGCCCCTGTGTATGACGAAGCGCGGTAGTTAAAAGCGTACGCTCCATCTCTGGCTGAGCTTCAGACAGCAGGTTTTGATGACCGGAACGCAGGGCGCGGTCGGCCCACTGCGCCAGTAGCGTTGCCCAGCTGTCCGGCAGCGCGTGCCCGGTACTGCTCTCTGGCGCGGATGCCTCAAACAACTCTGCCGGTAAATCCTGAATCAACACTTCCTGCCCGGCGGCCATCACGGTTAGCCAGCGGCAAGTGTTTTCCAGCTGGCGCACGTTGCCAGGCCACGCCAGACGCGTGAGGGCTGCGTCGGTTTCCGGGTGAAGCTGCTTCGCTTCCACACCCAGTTCCCGGGCTGCCACCTGCAGGAAGTGACGTGCCAGGCGGGGAATATCTTCCCGACGTTCACGCAGCGGCGGCAGATGAACGCGAATGACGTTCAGACGGTGGAATAAATCCTCACGGAATTTTCCTTCCTGCACGCGTTGCTCCAGGTTCTGGTGAGTCGCGGCGATAATGCGCACGTCCACCTTCACCGGCGCATAGCCACCCACGCGATAAAACTGCCCGTCGGCCAGTACACGCAACAGGCGGGTCTGGACATCCAGCGGCATATCGCCAATTTCATCCAGGAATAGCGTACCGCCGTCCGCCTGTTCGAAACGTCCCTGGCGAATGGTATTTGCGCCGGTAAATGCCCCTTTTTCATGGCCGAACAGTTCGGATTCAATCAAATCCTTCGGGATCGCTGCCATATTCAGGGCGATAAACGGGGCTTTTGCCCGCGGGCTGTGGCGATGTAATGCATGTGCCACGAGCTCTTTACCGGTTCCCGATTCACCGTTAATCAATACACTGATGGACGAGCGGGACAAACGGCCAATAATACGAAACACATCCTGCATCGCCGGCGCTTCACCGATGATGTCAGTTGTTGGCCCAAAATCGGGTGTGTGGCGAGGCTGTTGTTGTTCCTGATAGTGGCTAATCGCGCGCTCAACCAGCGCGACCGCTTCGTCGATATCAAACGGTTTTGGCAGGTAATCGAACGCCCCTTGCTGATAGGCGCTCACTGCGGCATCAAGATCGGAATGTGCCGTCATTATGATGACCGGAAGCATCGGGTGACGTTGTTTGATCTGCTTTAAAAGCGCCAGCCCGTCCATTCCCGGCATGCGAATATCCGAAAGCAGAACGTCCGGCGTTTTGGTGGTGAGTGCGTCGAGTACTTCGCTGCCGCTCTCAAACGTCGTGCAGCTTAATCCTGCCCCTGTGAGCGCGCGTTCAAGCACCCAACGGATGGAGCTATCGTCATCGACTACCCAGACTATCCCTCGTTGCATAAACGTCACCTTTATTTTTTAATCGGCAGGAAAACCGAAAACTCGGTATGTCCCGGCCAACTGTTAAATTCAATTTTTCCAGAGTGTTGATCGATCAAACTGCGTGCAATGGATAAGCCCAGGCCGGTTCCGCCTTCGCGACCACTTACCATCGGGTAGAACAGGGTGTCCTGTAGATGCGATGGAATACCAGGTCCGTTATCCTCAACGTCGATTCGGGCTGCCAGACGATAGCGTACGCCGTGTAACGTGAGCTGGAAGGCGGTGCGGGTACGTAAAATAATCTCGCCCCCTTCCGGCCCCAGAGCCTGCAAGGCATTGCGTACAATATTCAACAGCACTTGCTCAATCTGATCCGGGTCATGTGCCAGTTCCGGCAGGCTTGGGTCGTAATCACGCACCAGTGTGACGTTTTCTGGTAACTCCATCGAAACCAGTTTCACCACCCGCTCAGCCACTTTATGGATGCTTTCTGTGACGTGCATTCCCGGCTGCTGAGGACCGAGAAGACGGTCTACCAGATTGCGCAGACGGTCCGCCTGCTCAATGATGACGTTGGTGTACTCCGCCAGCGCGGGGTCGGGCAGCGCCTTGGTCAGGAGTTGTGCTGCGCCGCGTAATCCACCCAGCGGGTTTTTGATTTCATGCGCCAGACCTCGCACCAGGTCGCGGGCGGCAATTTGCTGGGCATGCTGAAGCTGCTCCTGGCTCAGTCGGCGCTGATTATCCATCGGAGCCATTTCCAGCAGGATCAGTCCTTCAGGAAGGCGTTGGGCAGTCAGTGACAGAATATGCGAGCGCCCGTCGATAACCAGCGTGACTTCGTTATCCGTGAATCCCTGACCGGCCTGCAAACTTTCCTGCATCAGGCCAATATTCAGCGAAAAATAACTCAGTAATTCTGGAAGCGGGGTGCCAAACAGTTTACGTGCGCTTTGGGCGAGCAGCTGCTGTGCCGCCGGGTTGGCATAATGTACGGCCAGCTCGTCGTCGACCAGCAAGATACTGTTAATCAAAGAATTGAGGATCTGCCCAGCATCGGGCAGCGTGCCAGTTGCCATTCAGCAGTCTCCTGGAGTTGTTTGCACTAATTTAGTGCAGTATAGCTTTTTCGTCGTAAAAAGCGCGCGAGATCAGGTTGTTGGTGGAGAAAAAAGCCCATCCGGAGATGGGCTAAAAGTTTCCACGGCAACTACCCCCGGCGTTTGTCACGCCGGGTAAAACAACTTAATTAAACGCTGTAGTACAGCTCGAACTCTACCGGATGCGGAGTCATACGCACGCGGTCGTTCTCTTCAGTACGCAGGGCGATGTAAGCATCGATAGCGTCGTCAGTGAATACGCCACCTGCAGTCAGGAACTCACGGTCTGCGTCCAGCGCCTGCAGGGCTTCTTCCAGAGAACCAGCAACCTGTGGGATCTCTTTCGCTTCTTCTGGCGGCAGGTCGTACAGGTTTTTGTCCATTGCTTCGCCTGGGTGGATCTTGTTCTTGATACCATCCAGACCAGCCATCAGCAGTGCTGCGAAGCACAGGTATGGGTTAGCCGCTGGGTCCGGGAAGCGCACTTCGATACGACGCGCTTTAGGAGAAGCAACAACCGGGATACGGATAGAAGCAGAACGGTTACGCGCAGAGTAGGCCAGCATTACTGGCGCTTCGTAGCCCGGGACCAGACGCTTGTAGGAGTTAGTGGTTGGGTTAGCCAGGGCGTTGATCGCTTTAGCGTGTTTGATTACGCCGCCGATGTAATACAGCGCCTGCTCAGACAGACCAGCATATTTGTCGCCAGAGAACAGGTTGGTACCGTTCTTGGACAGGGACATGTGGCAGTGCATACCGGAACCGTTGTCGCCAAACATAGGTTTTGGCATGAAGGTAGCGGTTTTACCGAAACGGTGCGCAACGTTGTGCACAACGTATTTGTAGATCTGAATTTCGTCTGCTTTTTTGGTCATGGTGTTGAAGCGGGTAGCCACTTCGTTCTGACCCGCAGTCGCCACTTCGTGGTGGTGAGCTTCAACTACCAGGCCCATCTCTTCCATCACCAGACACATGGTGGAACGAATGTCCTGTGCTGAGTCGACCGGAGGAACCGGGAAGTAACCGCCTTTAACGCCTGGACGGTGACCTTTGTTACCACCTTCGTATTTGGTGGAAGAGTTCCATGCGCCTTCGATATCGTCGATAGCAACGTGGGAACCAGAAATAGACGCACCGAAACGGATGTCGTCGAACAGGAAGAATTCTGGCTCTGGCCCGAACAGAACGGTGTCTGCGATGCCGGTAGAACGCAGGTACTCTTCAGCGCGTTTTGCGATAGAACGTGGGTCGCGGTCGTAGCCCTGCAGCGTGCCTGGCTCGAGGATGTCGCAACGGATGATAAGGGTTGGTTCTTCGAAGAACGGATCAATGACCGCAGTGGTCGCATCTGGCATCAGAACCATGTCGGATTCGTTAATGCCTTTCCAGCCACCAATGGAGGAGCCGTCAAACATTTTGCCTTCTTCGAAGAATTCGGCGTTTACCTGATGAGCAGGAATTGTGACGTGCTGTTCTTTACCTTTGGTATCGGTGAAGCGCAGATCAACAAACTTCACTTCATGTTCGTTCAGCATCGTCAAAACGTGTTCAGCGGACATACTTAACTCTCCAGATTGGTCATTGTCGTCGTGGTAACGAGGTCTTCAATTTCTGTTTGTACTGGCTGTTGCCATGTATTTTTTATAAAGCGAAATCTGTGCCAACTTTTAAAACACCCCAAAAAGGCGTTATCATGCGCACCATAGTGCAAAAGGGCTGCACCACAATGGATTTGTTGCACCAGTATAGTGCTTCAATGTGAACATTGAGCACCATATTGGTGCAATTTACGTTAAAGTGCCCTTTTACCGCTCCGTGAAAGCGATCACAAAGCATCTCTGCAATACTTGTTTGCGGGGGATGTTTGTGATCCTGTTTTGTAGTGCGATTAATCCGTGTACAATAACGCGCTATTTCTAAATGCCTGAGGCAAAGTTGTGATCGAAAATTTGCGTAACATCGCCATCATCGCGCACGTTGACCATGGTAAAACTACCTTGGTTGACAAGCTGCTGCAGCAATCCGGTACGTTTGATGCGCGTGCCGAAACCCAAGAACGCGTGATGGACTCCAACGATTTGGAGAAAGAGCGTGGGATTACCATCCTCGCGAAAAACACCGCGATTAAATGGAATGACTACCGTATCAACATCGTTGATACCCCAGGGCACGCCGACTTCGGTGGTGAAGTTGAACGTGTAATGTCCATGGTAGACTCCGTTCTGCTGGTCGTTGACGCAATGGATGGCCCAATGCCACAGACGCGCTTCGTGACCAAAAAAGCATTTGCCCATGGTCTGAAGCCAATCGTTGTTATCAACAAAGTTGACCGTCCTGGCGCGCGTCCTGACTGGGTTGTTGACCAGGTATTCGACCTGTTCGTTAACCTCGACGCGACCGACGAGCAGCTGGACTTCCCTATCGTTTACGCTTCTGCGCTGAACGGTATTGCGGGTCTGGATCACGAAGACATGGCTGAAGACATGACCCCGCTGTACCAGGCGATTGTTGACCGTGTTCCTGCGCCAAACGTCGATCTCGACGGCACCCTGCAGATGCAGATCTCTCAGCTCGACTACAACAACTATGTTGGTGTAATCGGCATTGGTCGTATCAAGCGCGGTAAAGTGAAGCCTAACCAGCAGGTCACTATCATTGATAGCGAAGGCAAAACCCGTAACGGTAAAGTCGGTAAAGTACTGACTCACCTGGGCCTTGAGCGTATCGAGAGCGACATCGCGGAAGCGGGCGACATCATCGCCATCACTGGTCTGGGTGAACTGAACATCTCCGACACCATCTGCGACCCGCAGAACGTCGAAGCGCTGCCAGCCCTGTCCGTTGATGAACCAACCGTATCCATGTTCTTCAACGTCAACACCTCTCCGTTCTGCGGGAAAGAAGGTAAATTTGTTACCTCTCGTCAGATCCTTGACCGCCTGAACAAAGAGCTGGTGCACAACGTTGCGCTGCGCGTTGAAGAAACCGAAGACGCTGATGCATTCCGCGTTTCAGGTCGTGGTGAGCTGCACCTGTCTGTTCTGATCGAAAACATGCGTCGTGAAGGTTTCGAAATGGCGGTTTCCCGTCCGAAAGTTATCTTCCGCGAAATCGACGGCCGTAAACAAGAGCCGTTCGAAAACGTGACGCTGGACGTTGAAGAGCAGCACCAGGGTTCTGTGATGCAGGCTCTGGGTGAGCGTAAAGGCGACCTGAAAAACATGAATCCAGATGGCAAAGGCCGCGTACGTCTTGACTACGTGATCCCAAGCCGTGGTCTGATCGGCTTCCGTTCAGAATTCATGACCATGACTTCCGGTACTGGTCTGCTGTACTCCACCTTCAGCCACTACGACGATGTTCGTCCGGGCGAAGTTGGCCAGCGTAACAACGGCGTGCTGATCTCCAACGGTCAGGGTAAAGCGGTTGCGTTTGCGCTGTTCGGTCTGCAGGATCGCGGTAAGCTGTTCCTGGGTCACGGTGCTGAAGTTTATGAAGGCCAGATCATCGGTATTCACAGTCGTTCTAACGACCTGACTGTAAACTGCCTGACCGGTAAGAAACTGACCAACATGCGTGCGTCCGGTACTGACGAAGCAACGGTTCTGGTTCCACCGGTCAAAATGACTCTGGAGCAGGCTCTGGAATTCATCGATGACGACGAACTGGTAGAAGTGACTCCACAGTCAATTCGTATCCGTAAACGTCACCTGACCGAGAACGATCGTAAACGTGCTATGCGCGGTGCGAAAGAAGAGTAATTCACTCCTCTCTGGTCAACAAAACCCCGTCCTTGTGTCGGGGTTTTTCTTTTTCTACCCTGTGCGTACTTCATAGCCAAAGCTTATCTTTCCCGCTACAGTTACTTTTCCACGGCGAGCAGGAGATAAACATGCTTTATATCTTTGACTTAGGAAATGTAATCGTCGATATCGATTTTAATCGGGTGCTGGGCGCATGGAGCGATTTTAGCCGTGTCCCACTGGCGACATTGAAGCAGAGTTTCGTGATGAGCGAGACCTTCCATCAACACGAACGCGGCGAAATCAGCGATGAAGAGTTCGCCGAACGTTTCTGCCATGAACTGGATCTGCCGTTAAGCTACGAGCAGTTTTCTCACGGCTGGCAGGCGGTATTTGTGGCGATACGTCCGGAAGTTACGAACATCATGCACAAACTGCGAGAGCAGGGACATCGTGTGGTGGTGTTGTCAAATACCAACCGTCTGCACACCACATTCTGGCCTGAGGAGTACCCTGAAGTTAAGGCAGCGGCAGATAAGATTTATCTTTCGCAGGAAATGGGGATGCGTAAACCTGAGGCACGAATTTATCAGGCTGTTCTTCAGGCAGAAGGATTTACCGCGGCCGATGCGGTCTTTTTCGACGACAACGCCGATAATATAGAGGGAGCTAACCAGTTGGGTATTACGTCAATTCTGGTGACCGGAAAAGAGACGATACCAAACTACTTTGCGAAGCAGTTATGCTAAAAACCGTTCATCAAAAAGCCACGCATCATACTCGTCCACTGAGAGCCTGGCTAAAACTGCTCTGGCATCGCATTGATGAGGACAACATGACCACACTGGCGGGTAATCTCGCGTACGTGTCGTTGCTCTCATTAGTGCCGCTGGTGGCGGTTATCTTTGCGCTTTTTTCCGCTTTTCCAATGTTTGCAGACGTGAGTCTGCAGCTTCGCCATTTTGTCTTCGCGAATTTTATTCCTGCAACCGGGGATGTCATCCAGAACTACATTGAGCAGTTCGTTGCCAACTCCAACAAGATGACAGCAGTGGGGGCATGCGGTCTTATCGTCACTGCGCTGCTGTTGATGTACGCCATTGATAACGCGCTGAACACCATCTGGCGGAGTAAAAAGGCACGACCAAAGGTGTACTCCTTTGCCGTGTACTGGATGATCCTGACGCTGGGTCCGTTGCTGGCCGGGGCGAGTCTGGCAATCAGTTCTTATCTTCTTTCATTACGCTGGGCGAGTGATTTAAACGGCGTAATTGATAATGTGCTTCGCATCTTCCCGCTGATCCTGTCGTGGCTCTCATTCTGGCTGCTCTATAGCGTTGTGCCGACCACGCGCGTGCCTAACCGTGATGCCGTTGTTGGCGCGCTGGTGGCCGCGGTGCTGTTTGAACTGGGTAAAAAAGGATTCGCCCTCTACATCACCATGTTTCCGTCCTATCAGCTGATTTACGGCGTGCTGGCGGTGATCCCGATTTTGTTTGTCTGGGTCTACTGGACCTGGTGTATCGTCTTGCTTGGTGCCGAAATAACTGTCACTCTCGGTGTCTATCGCGAACTCAAAAAAGCAGCAGCAGCTGAAAAACAACAAGAAGCAGACCAACCATGATTGCATTGATACAGCGCGTAACCCGTGCCAGCGTCACCGTGGAGGGAGAGGTGACGGGTGAAATTGGCCCAGGACTTTTGGTGTTGTTAGGTGTCGAAAAGGATGATGACGAACAAAAAGCCAACCGCTTGTGCGAGCGTGTGTTGGGCTACCGTATTTTCAGCGATGCGGAAGGTAAGATGAACCTTAACGTTCAGCAGGCGGGCGGCAGCGTGCTGGTGGTTTCCCAGTTCACGCTGGCGGCGGATACCGAGCGCGGCATGCGTCCGAGTTTTTCTAAAGGCGCCGCACCTGATCGTGCTGAAGAACTTTATGAGTATTTTGTTGAGCGCTGTCGCCAGCAGGAAATGAATACGCAAACCGGACGATTCGCTGCGGATATGCAGGTTTCGCTGGTGAACGATGGCCCCGTCACATTCTGGCTCCAGGTATGAGCCAACTGGCGGCGTGGCCGCGGGTAACAAGAGAGAGTACAGCTATGTATCACCTTCGAGTACCGCAAACGGAAGAAGAGTTAGAAGCCTATTACCAGTTCCGCTGGGAAATGCTGCGCAAGCCATTACATCAGCCAAAAGGATCTGAACGCGACGCCTGGGACGCGATGGCCCACCATCAGATGGTGATGGATGAAGAGGGCAACCTCGTCGCCGTCGGGCGTTTGTATATCAACGCCGATAACGAAGCGTCTATTCGCTTTATGGCGGTTCATCCCTCCGTGCAGGACAAAGGCCTGGGGACGCTGATGGCGATGACCCTGGAATCTGTCGCCCGTCAGGAAGGCGTTAAGCGCGTCACCTGTAGTGCCCGCGAAGATGCCGTGGAGTTCTTCGCCAAACTCGGTTTTGTTAATCAGGGGGAAATCACAACCCCGCAAACCACACCCATTCGTCACTTTTTGATGATTAAACCCATCGCCACGCTGGATGATATTCTGCATCGTGCCGACTGGTGCGGGCAGCTACAGCAAGCCTGGTATCAGCACATCCCGCTGAGTGAAAAAATGGGTGTCCGTATACAGCAGTACACCGGGCAAAAATTCATCACCACGATGCCGGAAATCGGCAATCAAAACCCGCACCACACCCTGTTTGCCGGAAGTCTGTTCTCGTTGGCCACATTGACCGGCTGGGGGCTTATCTGGCTGATGCTGCGTGAGCGCCATCTGGGGGGGACGATCATTCTTGCCGACGCCCATATCCGTTATAGCGCACCGATCAGCGGTAAACCGAGCGCCGTGGCCGATCTGGGTTCACTGGGGGGCGACCTCGACCGCCTGGCCCGAGGTCGCAAAGCCCGCGTACAAATGCAGGTTGAACTATTTGGTGACAAAACATCTGGCGCGGTGTTTGAAGGCACCTATATTGTTCTTCCGGCGAAGCCATTCGGCGCGTATGAAGAAGGTGGGAACGAAGAGGAATAATCCCTTCGTTGTTATCGCCTGGCTGAGCTAATCCGCCAGGCGATGTCCCGTATAACGTCTCGTGCTGACTGGCTGATGCCACCGAGTTGAAAGAAGCCATGGATAACACCCAGCCAGCGCTGAGCGGTACATGTCACCCCCTGCTCAGTCAGATGCTGGAACAACATTTCTCCCTCATCACATAGGGGATCATATTCAGCCGTAACAATGTGCACAGGCGGAAGGCCGTGAAAATCATCGCGCCATAGGGGGCTCGCTTCCGGATGCTGAAGGTCAGTCTCTGCGAGATACATTTCATATCCGCTGAGCAGGGTATCGCGGGTAATGACGTAATCCTGACCATTAAGGGTGTAGCTTTCAAAACTGGCTGTGGCGTCGAGCATGGGATAGATAAGAATGAGCTGAGCAGGGTTCCAGAGACCTTTGGTCTTGACCCTCAGAGCCGTCACCAGCGCCAGATGCCCCCCTGCGCTGTCTCCGCAAAGGGTGATCCGGTTTTTATCCACACCCAGTTTGTCTGCATTCTGCCAGACAAGCTCTGCAGCGCGTTCTGCGTCGTCATGTGCTGCGGGAAATTGATGCTCGGGTGCCAGTCTGTACTGAACCGCAATCACCCGGCAGTTACCGTAAAATGCCAGCTGGCGGAGCTGATTATCATGCGTATCAAACCCACCGCTGATAAAGCACCCGCCATGATAGTAGATGGCTGCAGGCAATAATTCAGACGCATTGAGAGGTGAAAACACCCGGATGGTAATTCCATCAAGGACAAGCGTCTCCACCTGAACGTGCGTTTCTATCTTCCCGGCAAGCCCCGTGCTGGCAACATACCCTGCTCGTCGTACCTCAATGGTCTGTCGACGCGACGATGGCCGACCTGCAGCGATAAATCCCTGAACCAGCTGCGCAATACCCTTTTCCAGTGCCATGAAAATGCCCTTTAACTGTATGGATATACAGCTTTATAGCCTGGTTTAATTCAAAAGAAAACAAGAATATTGTCGAGGATAAAAATCTGGAAAGCGGTGTGTATTGCTGTCGAGCTGTAGGCCGGGCAAGCTGATGTCGCCCGGCACGGTTACGGGAGATTATTCCCCTTCACCCGGGAACAGGAACGGGTTGATCGAGCTCCGGGCAAAGCCCTCTTGCTCCATCTTTGCGTCCAGAATCAGCGAGGCGAGATCGTCGGCCACCGCTTCGACTTTCGGGTCTTTTTCCTGATACAGAATCTTCAGGTAAGTGCCGCAGTCACCGCAGCTTTCGGCTTTCACTGCCGCGTCTTCATTTTCCAGCGACCAGTAGTTGAGATCGCGGGTCTGTTCACAGTTGCTGCACTTTACGCGCACCACATGCCATTCAGTTTCACACAGGTTGCAGTGCAGGTAGCGCAGCCCCTGAGCAGTACCAATTTGCACCATACTGGAGACTGGCATAGAGCCGCATACCGGGCAAAACTGGCGTGCTTCGCCATATTCTGCACGGGCTTTACCGGGGATCAGGCTCGCCATTTGCGCCCAGTACAGTGACAGCGCAGCCCAGATGAATGGGGCTTTATCACTGCTGACCAGCGTAAAATCGGAAGCAAACAGCGCACTCGCCATCTCTTCCAGCTCCTGATCGGAAGCTTTTTCCAGGTTTTCGATAACGGCCAGCGCGGTGCCGCTCATCTCTGGCTTCAGCTCGGCAATCAGCGAATGCAGCAGCTTGTGCCAATGTTTATCGCGCGGCAGCACGTGAATATCCAGCGGTGGTTTGCCTTGCTCACTGGCTTCTTTGATGCGCGCAGTCAGGTCCATTTGCAGAGGGTGGTCGTACAGCACCACTTCCTGCGCGTGAGCAATCAGCGCGGCGAAGCGCAGAAAATCGCCCAGCGGGTTGTTCTCTGCCAGCTCGCGCAGACGCTCTGCGCGGCGGTTGTAGAGGTTCTTGAGTCTGGGGAATAACAACGGCGGAATATATTCCGCCGTGCGTTTCTCGCTCGACCCCAGCTCATCTTGCGGGATTATGCGAATACTCATTCAGATGACTTTTCCTGTTTCTGGCGGACCTCACGGTACCAGCGCGGGTGATGTTTCTTTGCCCACGTACTGGTTACCCATCCTTCCACCATCGCGGTAATGGTGCCTTTCACCCAAAGGGCGGCGTAGATATGCACCATGATAACCACAATTAACGCCACTGCGGCAAATGAATGCAGCATCAGCGCGAATCGGATCACCGGGATTGAGAAAGCAGGCGCAAAGTACGGACGCCAGATGATCACGCCGCTGACCAGCAACAGGACCAGGAAGATAATCGCCGCCCAGAATACGCATTTCTGGCCGAAGTTATAACGCCCGGTATCACCCACTTCCTCGTTGACGACAATCTTACGAATATTCTTCGCCCAAAAGATATCATCCCGATTGATTAGGTTATGGTGCCAGTAGCGGAAGAACATGATGATGAACGACGCGAACATGATGACGCCAACAAACGGGTGCAGTATACGCGCCAGTTGTGGTGTCCCCATGATCTGCATCAGCCAGTTGAAGGACGGGAAGAAGAACCCCAGCCCGCTTATCGCCGCCAGCATGAAGCAGAAGGCGGTGACCCAATGGTTGATACGTTCCGGTGCGGTATAGCGCACGATGGTGTCACGTTTTCTCATTTGCGCACCTCGTCTTTCTCTTCATGCAGGTTGTCATCTTCCTCTTCCGCGCGGTTCGGGCCGACACCGACGTAGTGGAAAATGCTCGCTGCGAAGGTAGCAGCAAAACCAACCGCTGCCAGTGGTTTCCAGATGCCTTTCCAGAACTTCACGGTGGCGCTGATTTCCGGGTTTTCCGGCAGGCCGTGATACAGATTCGGCTTGTCGGCGTGGTGCAGTACGTACATCACGTGAGTACCGCCAACCCCGGCCGGATCGTACAGGCCTGCGTTGTCGTAACCACGGGTTTTCAGCTCGCCTACGCGCTCTGCCGCCAGCGTTTTCATATCCTCTTTCGAACCAAAGTGGATAGCACCGGTCGGGCAGGTCTTCACGCAAGCCGGCTCCTGGCCGACATTTACACGGTCAACACACAGCGTACATTTGTAGACGCGGTTGTCTTCCGGGTTTAGTCGCGGCACGTTGAACGGACAGCCGGCAATGCAATAGCCGCAGCCAATGCACTGCTCGGACTGGAAGTCGACGATGCCGTTGGCATACTGAATGATAGCCCCTTCTGACGGGCACGCCTTCAGACAGCCCGGATCCGCGCAGTGCATACAGCCGTCTTTGCGGATAAGCCATTCCAGTTTGTCGTTCTGCTCCACTTCAGAGAAGCGCATCACCGTCCAGGACTTGGCGGTCAGGTCCGCCGGGTTGTCATAGACCCCGACGTTGTGACCCACTTCGTCACGGATGTCGTTCCACTCTGAACAGGCCACCTGGCAGGCTTTACAGCCGATACAGGTGGTCACGTCGATAAGCTTCGCCACTTCCTGCTGGTGGTCCCGCGCCTGAGGCGCGGGCGTGAAACCGTTAGTCGCGGAACGACGGATAATGTCCTGAGATTGATAAGCCATAAGTCGTCTCCGTTACACCTTTTCCACGTTCACGAGGAAGGCCTTAAACTCCGGCGTCTGCGTGTTCGCATCGCCGACGAATGGCGTCAGAGTGTTCGCAATGAACCCTTTCTTCGCCACGCCCTCATAACCCCAGTGAATTGGAATACCGATGGTATCCACCTGCTGACCGTGAACGTTGAGCGTGCGAATACGCTTGGTCACCACCGCCTTGGCTTTGATATAGCCACGGTTAGAGGAGACTTTCACGGTATCGCCATGGGCAATGCCGAGCTTGTTCGCCAGTTTTTCACCGATCTCCACAAACTGTTCCGGTTGCGCGATGGCGTTAAGCAGCGCGTGCTTGGTCCAGTAGTGGAAATGCTCGGTCAGACGGTAAGTGGTGCCCACGTACGGGAACTTGTCCTTTTTACCCAGCGCTTCAAAATCACCCTTGAAGATACGGGCTGCCGGGTTAGAGACCACGTTCGGGTGCAGCGGGTTGGTGCCCAGCGGCGTCTCAAACGGCTCGTAGTGTTCCGGGAACGGCCCTTCCGCCATCTTATCGATAGCAAACAGACGTCCCATCCCTTCAGGCTGCATAATAAACGGCCCGACATCGCTGCCTGGTGCAGCAGTGCTGTAGTCCGGAATATCTACACCGCCCCATTTCGCACCGTCCCACTTCAGAAGCTGACGCTTCGGATCCCACGGGTTACCCTGCGGGTCAGCGGAGGCGCGGTTATAGAGGATGCGGCGGTTGAGCGGCCATGCCCATGCCCAGCCCAGCGTATTGCCAAGGCCCGATGGGTCGGCGTTGTCGCGGTTGGCCATCTGGTTGCCTTTCGGCGTCCAGCTACCGGCAAAGATCCAGCAGCCGCTTGAGGTGGTGCCGTCATCACGCAGATGCGCGAAGGTGCTCAGCTGCTCACCTTTCTTCGCCAGCACGGTACCGGTGGCCGGGTCGATAACATCCGCCAGCGCTTTACCGTTGCTCTCCATTGCTACTTCTTCCGGCGCTGGGTTTTCCGGCGTCGAATAGTTCCAGCTCATGTTCAGCACCGGTTCCGGGTTCGCGCCGCCTTCTGCCGCATACATCTTACGCAGGCGTAAGAAGATACCGGCCAGGATCTCGCCGTCGTTCATGGCGATGCCCGGGGCGTCCGCACCTTTCCAGTGCCACTGCAACCAGCGCCCAGAGTTGACGATAGAACCGTTCTCTTCCGCGAAGCAAGTCGATGGCAGACGGAACACTTCGGTCTGAATCTTCGATGGATCGACATCGTTCGATTCACCGTGGTTCTGCCAGAAGGTCGAGGTCTCGGTATTGAGCGGGTCAATCGTCACCAGGAATTTCAGTTTCGACAGTGACTCAACAACCTTGTTCTTGTTCGGGAACGAGGCAACCGGGTTAAAGCCCTGGCACAGATAGCCGTTCACTTTGCCCTGGTGCATCATCTCGAAATACTGCAGAACGTCGTAACCTTTGTCCCACTTCGGCAGCCAGTCAAAGCCCCAGCTGTTTTCCGCCGTCGCTTTGTCGCCGAAGAACGCTTTCATCATGGAGACGAAGAACTTCGGATAGTTGCCCCAGTAGTTCACCTGGCCTTCCAGCAGCGGTTTAGGTGTGCTGGCCGTCAGGTAGGTTTGCAGGTCAGGCTGTTTCTCGCTTGGCAGACTCATATAGCCTGGCAGGCTTTGAGACAGGAGACCGAGGTCGGTCAGACCCTGAATGTTGGAGTGGCCGCGCAGGGCGTTCACGCCGCCGCCTGCCATCCCCATGTTACCGAGCAGCAGCTGAACCATCGCCATGGTACGGATGTTCTGCGCACCGATAGAGTGTTGCGTCCAGCCGAGGGCATACAGGAACGACGCGGTTTTATCTTTCGCGCTGGTTTCGGCGATCAACTCGCAGACCTTCAGGAAGTCTGCTTTCGGCGTACCGCAGATGTTTTCGACAACGTCCGGCGTATAGCGGGAAACGTGCTCTTTCAGCAGGTTCCATACGCAGCGCGGATGTTGCAGTGTGGTGTCGCGTTTCGCAAAGCCTTTCTCATCCAGCTCGTAGTTCCAGCTGGTTTTGTCGTATTTGCGTTTTTCGGCGTCATAACCGCTGAACAGGCCATCTTCGAAGTGATAATCCTCACGCACGATCAGGCTGGCGTTGGTATAGGCTTCGGTGTATTCGCGGTTATATTTTTCGTTGGTCATCAGGTACAGCAATACGCCTGACAGGAAAGTGATGTCAGTACCTGAACGAATAGGGGTGTAGAAATCCGCCACTGACGCAGTACGCGTAAAGCGGGGATCGATAACAATCAGTTTCGCACCGTTGTGGATTTTGGCTTCCATCGCCCAGCGGAACCCGACAGGGTGCGCTTCAGCGGCGTTACCGCCCATCACAACAATGAGGTTGGCGTTCTTGATGTCGACCCAGTGGTTGGTCATCGCACCGCGACCAAATGTTGGAGCAAGACTTGCTACCGTTGGTCCGTGTCAGACACGCGCCTGGTTGTCGACCGCGAGCATACCGAGTGCACGCGTAAATTTCTGGGTTAAATAACCGGTTTCGTTGCTGGAAGCAGAGGCACACAGCATCCCGGTGGAGAGCCAGCGGTTGACCGTGACGCCGTCGGCGTTCTTCTCAACAAAGTTGGCATCGCGGTCTTCTTTAATATGTTTTGCGATGCGGTCAAACGCTTCTTCCCAGCTAATTTGCTGCCATTTGTCGGAGCCAGGCGCGCGATATTCAGGGAATTTGAGGCGGCTTTCGGAGTGGATAAAGTCCACCAGACCGGCCCCTTTCGGGCACAACGCGCCGCGGTTGACCGGATGATCCGGGTCGCCTTCGATATGGAAAATAGACGCTTTGGCGTTTTTAGCACCGTCGCCGAGGCTATACATTAACAGCCCGCAACCGACAGAGCAGTATGTACAGGTATTACGGGTTTCACGGGTCCGCAGCAGTTTGTACTGCCGCGTTTCCGCCAGCGCTACGCCGGGCGCAAAGCCCAGTGCCGCTGCCGTGGTGCCTGCCATACCGCCAGCGCAGATCTTAAAGAACTGCCTTCTGCTGACCTGCATGGGTCACTCCTTGTTTCGACATTGCTTATATATGGTGTTTTGACTTCGCGGCTAAAGAATGACCGCAAAGGAGAAAAATTTGCGTTAATCCCTCAATTCCACGAGGGATATCATAAGAATACCACAATGTCGGTATGCCTGTTCTCATGGCGTTAAAACAAAGTGAACGTATTATCACCTTGCTGATTATAAAGTGTGATATTGATCACGTTAACAGCACGACATGTTAAAGCCGTGTAGCGGGTGTCGGGTTGCACCCCTCCGAATTGAGTAGGAGAATGGTTGTTGAAAAGTTGATCCATACTATGCGTAAGACCTGCAGTTTATGTTGCAATAGCAGGCTCACCTTCGTGGTTGTTCAGGAATACCGCTGTGTCTAAACAAAACCGTGCTCCTCACTCGTCGTCATTGCCTGCGGGCATTGTGGAATTGTCGGTGCACAGGCCGCCCCACATTACTCACGCCACGCCCGATTTTCTGGCCGAGGAAGTTCCCGTTGCCCTGGTTTACAACGGTATTTCGCATGTGGTGATGATGGCCTCTCCGAAAGATCTCGAGCTTTTTGCCATTGGTTTTTCTCTTTCGGAGGGAATTATTGAGCACCCGCAGGAGATCTACGGCATGGACGTGGTTCAGGCCTGCAACGGCCTGGAAGTGCAAATTGAACTCTCGAGCCGCCGTTTTATGGGGCTGAAAGAGCGTCGACGTGCGCTGGCAGGGCGCACCGGTTGCGGTGTCTGCGGCGTTGAGCAACTCAACGATATTGGTAAACCCGTTACGCCTCTGCCGTTTACTCAGACCTTTAATCTGGCGCATCTCGACCATGCGCTTGAACACCTCAACGACGTTCAGCCGATAGGTCAACTGAGCGGTTGTACACACGCCGCAGCCTGGGTGCTGCCATCAGGTGAAATTGCCGGTGGGCATGAGGATGTGGGTCGCCACGTGGCGCTGGATAAGCTGCTCGGTCGCCGTGCGCGTGAAAACGACATCTGGCAGCAAGGTGCTGCGCTGGTGTCCAGTCGAGCCAGCTACGAGATGGTGCAGAAATCCGCGATGTGTGGCGTTGAAATTTTGTTTGCCGTGTCGGCGGCGACCACGCTGGCGGTGGAAGTGGCCGAGCGCTGTAACCTGACGCTGGTAGGGTTCTGCAAGCCGGGAAGAGCGACGATTTATACGCATCCTCAGCGCTTAATTGTTAATCAGTAATTTTGAATGATATTAGCAAATCCTTCCGCTTTTAGTTGTTGGTGATGAGGTCTAGTATTTATCTCATCAAGGCACAACGCCTTATCTAAACAACTTAACGAAAGGGTTTAAATCATGAAAAACATCAAAACTTTTGTCGCTGTAATCGCTCTGGCTACTTCTTTCGGTTCTTTCGCAGCACAGACTGTGACCGCAACTGCCTCTACCATTGACGGCGCAGAAGCGAAAATCGCTGCACAGGCTCAGGAAGCAGGCGCGTCATCTTACAAAATTACCCAGGCATTCTCCGGTAATCGTGTACACATGACGGCTGAACTGAACAAATAATCTCGCTTTACCGTCGAAAGAGCGCCCCCGGGGCGCTTTTTTATTGGATCCCCGCCAGGCGCAGTAGCGCCGTTACCACCGCCGCCGCAACGATCACCACAATTAACGGCATTTTACGCCAGGCCAGAAATACGGCAAACGATACGCCCAGCACGCGCGCCATATCCGCAAAATGTTCCCCTTCATAAAAGGTTGTCGCCAGCGCCACGGAAAAGAGTAAAACCGTTGCCGCGTCAGAAAGCAGCGACTGTGAACGCTCCGACAGTGCCAGCCTGCTGCCGAGCTTTGCACCACCCAGACGCATCAGATATGTCCCTGCCGATAAGATGGCGATCCCCAGGATAAAGAATGTCATGTTTCCCATTATTTTTTCCTCGCCGCCAGGCCCAGTAAAGACAGCAGAACCGGCAAACCGACCGGAGCAAACGGTACGGCAGCCAGTGACAACACTGCGCCGCTACAGGCACGGATCAGCGTGGTACGGTTTTTAAATGCGGGAACCACTAAGGCCAGTAATATGGCCGGGAACACCGCATCCAGCCCGATGGTTTCTGGATCTGGCAGAAGTTTACCGACCATGGCACCCAGCAGGGCTCCCAGCGGCCAGATAATCGCCACACCTAAACCACATAACCAGTAAGCGGCTTTACGCTGTTCGGGTGTTTTTTGCGACAGGCCAAACACCACGCTTTCATCGTTCATGATGTGACAGCCCAAAAAACTCAAACCACGTTTGCCGACCAGTTCACGTACCGTGACGCCAAACGGCACATGGCGGGCGTTCACCAGCAACCCGGCAGCCGCAGCCGCCAGAGGGTTACCCCCGCTCGCGACAATGCCGATAAACATAAATTCGGACGCGCCCGCGAGTACGGTAATGGAAAGCACAAACGGTACCCAAACAGGAAAACCGTAGGCTATCGCCAGCGAGCCGTATGACATCCCGACCACACCAACGGCGAGACAAACCAGGATGATTGCTTTTATCGTGTCGCCTTTCAGGCAAGAGAAATGATGCTTCATACAATTTTAGCCATATCGAACGTGTATCCATTATAATGAACGCAACAAAACAGTTTTTCAAGGCGAACGATTCGTTCGATTTATAGAACAAGAGGCCGTTATATGACGCAGCCAATTAGCGTAATCGCCAAAAGTCTGGTGCGAGAACGCCAGCGAACCGGACTTTCACTGGCGGAAATTGCCCGCCGTGCCGGGATCGCTAAATCCACGTTGTCCCAGCTGGAGTCTGGCAATGGCAACCCTAGCCTGGAAACGCTGTGGTCGCTTTGCGTGGCGCTGGATATTCCTTTCGCCCGTTTACTGGAACCACAACAGCCGACCACGCAGGTGATTCGCCGCGGTGAAGGGACCAAAGTGGTCGCCGGGCAGGCTAACTATGAAGCCATTTTACTGGCGGCGTGTCCACCGGGTGCGCGCCGCGATGTTTACCTTCTGATGACTCAACCGGGTGCAGACCGACTCTCTCAGCCGCATCCACCGGGCTCGGTAGAGCATATTATCGTGACCCAGGGGCGGGCACTGGTCGGCCTGATTGACGCGGCGGAAGAGCTGAATGCGGGGGATTACATCTGCTATCCCGCCGATCGTCCGCACATCTTTAAAGCTCTGGAGCCAGACACGTATGCGCTGCTGGTGGCGGAACAGAATTAAACCGCCGGGCAATTTTGTGTTAACTCAATGATAGAAATAACAATTTCTCCATTTTCTAAAAGCAAATAACCTTATAAAAATTACGGCATTGATAATCATTTTCAATATCATTTAATTAACTATAATGAACCAACTGCTTACGCGGCATTAACAGCTGTGCCGCCCGATAATAATGGAGAGGATTATGAGTTATACACTGCCATCCCTGCCGTATGCCTACGACGCACTGGAACCGCATTTCGACAAGCAGACGATGGAAATCCATCATACTAAACACCACCAGACCTATGTGAACAACGCGAATGCGGCGCTGGAAAGCCTGCCAGAGTTCGCTAACCTGTCTGCTGAAGAGCTGATCACCAAACTGGATCAACTGCCAGCGGACAAGAAAACCGTACTGCGTAACAACGCAGGTGGTCATGCGAACCACAGCCTGTTCTGGAAAGGCCTGAAAACCGGTACCACCCTGCAGGGTGATCTGAAAGCGGCGATCGAGCGCGACTTCGGTTCAGTTGACAACTTCAAAGCGGAATTCGAAAAAGCGGCTGCAACGCGTTTTGGTTCTGGCTGGGCGTGGCTGGTACTGAAAGGTGACAAACTGGCGGTAGTTTCAACGGCTAACCAGGATTCCCCTCTGATGGGTGAAGCAATTTCTGGTGCATCCGGTTTCCCAATCGTGGGTCTGGACGTATGGGAACATGCTTACTACCTGAAATTCCAGAACCGTCGCCCGGACTACATCAAAGCATTCTGGGACGTTGTTAACTGGGACGAAGCCGCTGCACGTTTTGCTGCTAAAAAATAATCCCTGATATCGGCATCACCGGTTAATTCATAAATGAAGCCTGGTTAATTTCACCAGGCTTTTTCAATTGTTCCCTCTCAGCGCATCAGATTATTTTTACTTAAATTCTAATTAAGAAAATATCAGCACCTGAGGTTTATCTGTATGAATATAATTTGACCTGAAAAATATTCTGGCTGACAGTTGCTAACGCTTTTGTTCCCACCCTTTTCAGGTCAATGTCCATGCATGTTAATAAAAAGCTAACAATATGTTTGCAGGTTTTTTTTTACCTGCACTTCACGTTTTGTAATGCATTCTTGTTCTCGTTTCCCGCGCATGCTGAAACAAATCGGAACGTAGAAATCAATACAAAAAGTGGTGAAAATAATACTGTAAAAGTAAAAGATACGCCATCAGATACCCGCGATAGCGATAAAGATATAGCCGGGGTGCTTTCTGGTGCTGGCTCATTATTAAGTCAGGATAATAAAAGCGACGCTATTATAAATTCATTGATTAATAGCGGTTCAAGTAAAGCTACTAATGAAATTCAACAGTGGTTGCAGCAATTTGGCACGGCCAGAGTCAATATTGGTCTTGATCAGAACTTTTCGCTTGAGAGTGCGAACCTGGATCTGCTGCTCCCGCTGTATGATGATAAAGGTGCCAATTTATTATTCACGCAACTGGGTGGGCGACGCGAAGACGATCGTAACATCTTTAACGCCGGCCTTGGCTATCGCTACTTTGCTGATAGCTGGATGTGGGGGGTGAACGCCTTCTATGACCAGCAAGTATCCGGCAATACGCACCAGCGAATGGGTGTCGGTGGCGAATTAGGTTGGGACTACTTGAAACTCAGTGCCAACGGTTATAAACGCCTTTCCGGGTGGAAAACATCTTCAACACATCAGGATTACGAAGAGCGCGTCGCAGATGGCTATGATGTGCGTACAGAGGGGTATTTACCCGTTTATCCTCAACTCGGCGCAAAACTGGTCTGGGAACAATATTATGGCGATGATGTTGCCTTGTTTGGTGACGACGATGATGACCGCCAAAAAAATCCTTATGCTGTTACTGCTGGAATTAACTTTACCCCATTCCCCCTTATTTCATTTGGTCTTAACCAAAAAATGGGTAAGGGTGATCACAATGATACACAGGTTGAATTTAATGTTAACTGGATGCCGGGTGTACCCATTGCAACACAGCTAGACTCCGAAAAAGTCAAAGAGCGCCGTACATTACTTGGCAGTCGAATGGATCTGGTTAATCGTAACAATAACATTGTGCTGGAATACCGTAAGCAGGATCTTATTTCGCTCTCGCTTCCTGAGCGTATTGAAGGCGTTGAATCGAAAACAGTGCCTGTTACTGTGAACATTAAGACGAAATACCCTGTCGATCATATTGTCTGGCAAGACGAAAATCTGGTTAAAAATGGCGGAAAAATTAGCGAGAAAAATGGCGCCTGGTTTGTTGTATTGCCGCATTATGAGCAAAACGGTGCTGAGAAAAATATGTATGTGGTCGCCGCAACGGCTTATGACAATCGAGGAAATAAATCTGATACCGCGCATATGACCGTGGCGGTGAATGGATTTGACGTCACTCAGGTCACTTCTGATACCACTTCCGAAAATACGCATTTGCCAGCCGATGGCGTGAGTACCACACAAGTCATGGTGACGATAACATCCGGTGGCGGGCAGAAAATTACGGGGCTTGCCAGCCATCTGAGCAGCCAGTTGCTCCGTGTGTCTGCACGGAAAAAAACCGTGGGTACCGACCTGGTTAGCGAGAAAATGACGGCGTTCCGGGAACAGTCCGCAGGGGTGTATGTGAGTACATTCACCAGCGGAAGTGTTCCGGGGGATGTGACAATCCAGCCGTTGTACGATACGACGAAGCTGAATAAAACCGTGGTCACCCTTGATGCAACAGACGACTCTCAACACTTTGACCATCTGGAGGCGTCAAAAAATACGGCACTGGCGAACGGTCAGGATGCGATTATGCTGACGGCGCATGTGGTTAATGCGGCGAATGAACCGGTACAAGGTGCGAAGGTTAAATGGCAGGGGGATAACTCGCATGCCGTTTTCTCTGCTGCGCAAAGCACCAGCGATGCGCAAGGTAATGCGACGGTATCAGTCACCAGTCACGATGTACTCAGTCTGACGGTTAACGCGCAACTGGAAAATGGTCAATCGATGACGGGCCCTGCGCTGCAATTTACCGCTGATGCCGATTCCGCCGTCGTGACGCATCTTGAAGCGAATAAGACCGTCGCCAAAGCGGATAATCAGGATACGATCACACTTACCGCAGTGGTGACTGATGACAGTCAGCATCCGCTGGTTAATCAGCCTGTGCAATGGGCGATAGACTCTGCAGATACGTCGGTACATCTCGCGGATAAACAGAGCAACACCAATGAACAAGGGGTGGCGACGATCTCGATCGCCTCGGCTAAAGCCGGGCAGGGAATTGTTTCCGCCACTGCCGGCAATAGCGAGAGCGTCACCTCTGACAAACTCACCTTTGTTGCCGATAGCGAAAGCGCAACCCTTGGAACTATCACGGCCAGTAAAACCAGTGCGCTGGCGAACGGGCAGGATACGATCTCACTTGAAGTTAAAGTGGAAGATGCCAACAAAAACCCGGTGAAGGGTGCAAAAGTCGATTGGTCTACGGGCAGCGCGACCGCCCACCTTTCCGGGACATCTACTGAAACTAACGCTCTCGGGATAGCGACCATTGAAGTCACTTCAGCAAACATTGAAACGCTTGAAGTGACGGCGACGATGGGCGGACAAACACAGACATCTCCTGCACTTAATTTTACCGTGGATAGCACAACGGCAGTGGTCAAAACGCTGAATGTTGATAAATCTCAGGCGACAGCGAATAACAATGATCGTATTACGCTGACGGCGGAAGTTGTCGATGCTAACGATCATCCGGTTCCTGCATCAACGTTGCAGTGGTCCATTGTTCAGGGGCAAGGCACATTGAGCGCATCACAGAATGCGACAAATGAGTCAGGTATGGGGTCAGTGACACTCACCGCCACGCAGCAGGGAACCGTTATCGTATCGGTGAATACTGCGACGGGAACTGCGGTAAATTCACCTGAATTGGTGTTTGTAGCCGATACGGCCACTGGCAAGGTTTCGCAGGTGACCACGGATAAAACACTCGCGATGGCCGATGGCAAAGACAAAGTGACTTATACCGCAACCGTGACGGATGCGAATGGCAATCCGCTTCAGGGAATGGATGTAAACTGGAGCGTCACACCTTCTTCCGCGAAACTGTCTTTAGCAACGTCACAGACAGGTGCAGACGGCACTGCGTCAGTGAGTGTGACGACGCTGAAAGCCGGGGACGTCAGCCTTACCGCGCAGGCTGGAACAGGAGCCGCCTGGAATGCGCCGGTGGTGACATTCACTGCCGATAGCACGACAGCGCAGATTGGCGAACTGTCGGCGAGCAAAGCGACCGCGCTGGCTAACGGCGTGGACAGCATCACGTTCACTGGCGTGGTAACGGATAAAAACGGTAATCCAGTAAGCGGCGAGACGGCGGCCTGGTCGGTTGTACCCGCGACAGGTGTGCTTTCCTCAACAACGAGTGAATCTGATGCTCAGGGAAATGTATCGGTTACCCTGAAATCAAACCAGGTCGCGGATTATCGTGTGAAAGTGACTGTTAATGGGCATGAAGAAACATCTGACAGCGTGTCGTTTACGATCGATTCTTCTACGGCAGCGATCCGTTCACTGGTTGCAGATAAAACCAGCGATATCAGCGCAGGAAGCGAGCAAGTAACATTAACGGCAACGGTTATGGATGATTACAATCATCCCGTCGCAAATGCTCCGGTAGTGTGGTCTGGTGATAACGCGAGTGGCGTATTCAGTGAAGCCAACACAACGACAGATAGTGAGGGTAAAACGTCCGTTACCTACAGCAGCACACTGGCAACATCGACAATAGTGATGGCTAAGAGCAGTAATAATAGCGAAAAAACAGTGCAACTCACTATTGTTCCCGATCTTCAGAGCGCAATACCCGTAACGGTTGTGGCAGATAAATCCAGCGCTGCAGCCAATGGCGCGGATAAAATCGCATTAACTGCAACAGTAAAAGATCGGTACGGTAACGCGGTCAGTCAGGCCAATGTGGGATGGCAGGTAACGCCTCCGGGGAATTATCAGTTATCCGCTGCGGAGCAGGTGACTGATGATGCTGGTAAGTCAAACGTTATGCTGTCGAGCTCGGATGTTGTCGCCTGCAAAGCGATTGCAACATTCAATGGTGTGAATAAACCCTCTGCGACATTGCGTTATGTTGCCGATGCTGCGACAGAGAAAGTGTCTCAGATTACCTCCAGCAAAATGGCGGATGTGGTGGCTGGCAAAGATGTCATTACGCTTCAGGCCACAGTGGTGGATGAGGGAAACCACCCGGTTAACAATGCCGTCGTGCATTGGGGGTCGGATAACGATAGCGGTGAATTCCAGCCTGCCGATAGCAGTACGACGAATAGCGAAGGTATTGCCGAAATTACATTTACGGCGACAAAAGCACAACCAACGGTCATTGGCGCGGGGATTAACCATACGCAGCAAACGTTGACGGTCAACTACATCGGTAACGCAGATACGGCGACGTTATCTGCCATCAAAGCCGATAAGTCGAAAGCTGTGGCGGATAACGCAGAGCGCGTAACCTGGTCGGCGACGGTGAAAGACGTCAATGGCAACCTTCTGTCTGGTGTAACGGTGAACTGGCGCAGTAACGAAGCCGCCATGACGTTATCAGGCGACAGTAGCGTGACGGATGCGAACGGTGTTGCAACGGTAAGTGGCACGACGACAAAAGCGGGCGATGTTGTGTTGACGGCAACGCTGGCGGCAGGTGGTCAGTCGCTTACAGCAGCTAAAGTCAGTTTTATCGGCGATGTGAAAACGGCGGAACTTGTGTCGTTAAACGTGGATAAATCGGTCATTCTCAGTAACGGCGTGGATTCAGCAACGTACACTGTTGAGGTCAAAGATGCCAACCAGAACCTTGTTCCGGATGCGGCGATAAACTGGCAATCCACGCTCAACACGCTGTCATCGGCCAGCACTAAAACGGATGCCTCCGGTATCGCGACCGTTAAGCTTTCGGGTCATGATATCGGGATGGTAACGGTAACGGCTTCCATTAATAACTCGACGTTGTCTAACGCTAACGTGAAGTTTATTAACACTATTGAAGATACCTGGGTTATTAACTCAGATTCATCAAATTATTCTTCAGCAAAGATCAGTGGGTTCCCGTCATTAGGTTTTGTTACGGTTGATCCAACAAATGGGCCGACTCAGTTGGAATGGGCGCCCAGCGGATATTCCGACGTTTCCACACCAGTTATGTTGACTGACGAAAGTGGGCAGCAGTATATGGTGAATTTGAAAGGGTACAGAGAGTCTGATTGTTCTCTGCGACCATTGAACGCAGCGGTAGGGTGCGGTGGTGGCAGTGGCATGCGCGCTAAATTTACTTATGCCCGTACAGACAATGCAGACTTACCAGCCGGACATTACACCGGGTTGGTTCACTTCCTGGGTAAAGACTGGCATACCAGTTATGCATTTGAGTACAAGTTAACGCTGGATCTTACCGTGAACTAACCGCTAAAAAACTTGCGAAAGGAATAAGGAAAAGCGAGTCTGATGACTCGCTTTTTTGTATCTGCAAAAAGGAGCAGCAATGCATTATCCGGTGAATGTATTTACAGGCAAGGTCAGGGAGTACGACGGCAGCCGCCCGAGTGCCATCGCCAAAGTGCAGGTCGACGGTGAGCTGACGTTAACCGAGCTTGGGCTTGCGGGTGACGAGCAGGCCGAGAAGAAAATCCACGGTGGGCCCGATCGGGCGCTATGCCACTATCCGCGCGAGCACTATCAATACTGGATAGCCGAATTCCCCGAGCAGGCGGACCTCTTTGTCGCGCCAGCCTTTGGCGAGAACCTCTCCACCGAAGGGCTGACGGAGAGGAATGTTTTCATCGGCGATATCTTCCGCTGGGGCGACGCCCTGATTCAGGTGACGCAGCCGCGCTCACCGTGCTTCAAACTTAACTACCATTTTGGCATCAGCGATATGTCTGCCCAACTGCAGACGGCAGGCAAAACCGGCTGGCTGTACCGCGTAGTGCTGGCCGGGCAAGTCTCTGCGGACGCGCCGCTGGAACTGGCATCACGTCTGAGCGATGTCTCAGTATATGACGCCTGCGCGATAGCCTGGCATATGCCGTTTGATGACGACCAGTATCATCGCCTTCTGTCGGCGGCAGGGTTATCAACCAGCTGGACAAGAACGATGCAAAAACGGCGTATTAGTGGGGAGATCGAGGATAATTCGCGGAGATTGTGGGGGAAATAGCGGTTTCTGCAAAAACGAGAGCCTCCGCCTGAATCAAGAGGACAGCACCTTTCTGGCGCTGTCCTCGCTAATCATGAACTTGATACCTGGCCCACAAAAATAGCGTCAGCTTGCCGAAAAAACTTGAGAATTTTCTCCGCTCAAATATTGTGTCTTCAAATTGGTTTAAACCAGATTGCGAGACATGAAAGAAAAAAACAATGTTGATCTCCTGAGAGACCGCTTCGAAAGTTGGCTAGCGGCTAATGATTTTCCGCCGGGCTCCAGACTTCCCTCCGAGCGCGAATTGTGCGAATTGCTGGATGCGAAACGCATGACCTTAAGGCAGGTTTTAATTGAGCTTGAGGTTGCGGCACGTATTTTCCGCAAGAACCGCAGCGGGTGGTTCATCTCTCCCCGGCGATTCATCTACAACCCAAAATCGCTCTCCAGTTTTAATGCGGAGGCGCGTGCGCAGGGGCGAAAACCTTCCTGGGGTTATTTGACCAAAGATGTTGTTGATACCGTACCTCGTCACATTGAGAAAGCTTTTTCGTCTTCCAGGGCTCCCTACCTGATTACCGGCTGGTGCGGACTGGACGATCATAAAGTTTTTTACCATGAGTCCTGGATTGATGCCGAAGCCGCCCCGGAGTTTATGGTGAAGCTGGAAAACCACGCTTTTTCTAAAGTCTGGGAAGAGCAGTTTGGGCTTGCCTTAACCATCAAAGAGATGATTTTCAAACCCGTCAATATGCCTGAGCTTGCCTGCAAAGAGCTGGGAGTAGCACCCAATACGTACGGTATTTTGGTAGAGAAGCATCGTGCTACCTCTGAAAAGAAAGTGGTTCAGGTTGATCTGGAGTACTGGAGACTTGAATCCGTCGAACTGGTTATTCGTGATGAGTGAGAAAAATTATGGAAAAAGTTATCAGAGAAAAACTGGCTGAGCGTGCAAAAAATATTCGTCTTTATTTGCACGCCTATGCCTTTCATTTAAACATGCGCTACGAGAGAGTTCTTCCTGAAGATTTACTGGATATTGCATATCAGAATCATTTATCGGGTGTGAAAGTGCATGTTGAAGACGGTGAATCCTTTTCACTGAGAAATATGCGACCAGAGCAGTTGAGTTCTTTTAAAAAGAAAGCCGAGCAATACGGACTGGATATTCATATTGAAACCAGCGCGTCAGATAAAAAGACCCTGGATGAGGCTATTGCTATTGCGCAGGCCACAGGTGCTACCTCTGTCAGATTTTATCCACGTTATGAAGGGCGTTTAAATTCAGTACTGAAAAAAATCGCCCAGGATATTGCTTATCTGGCGCAGTTTGATAATAGCGGTATCCAGTTTACGATTGAACAGCATGAAGATCTCAAAGGACATGAACTGGTTACACTGGTAAAAAACAGTGGTATGAAAAACCTCTCAATACTCTTTGATTTTGGCAATATGATCAATGCTAATGAAGAGCCAATGGCTGCGTTACGGACTATGTCGCCTTACATTACTCAGGTTCATATCAAGGATGCCAGAGTGATAAAAGAGGGTAAAGGATGGGCGCATGAAGCCTGCCGTACAGGGCTCGGCGATCTCCCTGTAGAGATGATGTTGCGTGAACTTTTACTGTTGGGTGAAGACCAGGCCCAGGTTACTTCTTTTGGACTTGAAGAAGAGGTTGATTATTACGCGCCAGCATTTCGTTTTGATGATGAAGGAGATAACCCTTGGATACCGTGGCGTGACGCAAGTTTTACGCCACTTCCTGATAATGAACTGGTTGATGCTCGTCTGGCACAGGAAAAAGAGTATGCTATTTCTCAAATTGAATTTATTCGTAATTTGTGCGCTAAATTTATAAATATAAAACAACCTGCTTAATTAATTTAACAGTGACTTACGGCTTCCTTTTTCAGGGATGGCCTGGATTTTTATATATTACAGAACGGTTTTCTCTCAAAATTGCAGTGAGGGTGTCGAATATGTTCATGAATAAATGGGCTCGTCTGTGCTTTTTGGTGTTAGGTGGTGGGGCGATATTTAAGCTTTCCAGCATGAAGGATGTCTTTTATGTCCCAATGCAAAGTGACTGGGTCTGACAAATACACAAATAGGGCTCAGTTTTACGGTATATACGATTGTGCAAACCACGGGGCTTTTCCTCTCTTTATATATTGCCGACCGCTATTCTAAGAAGATCCTTCTGCCCTTCGGGTTAATTGGTGTGGGGTTGTGTGGTCTCTATTTATCCACGTTGCCGTCTTTCACTGGCTATCTTATTTGCTTTGCGGCGATGGCCTTCTTTGCTGATGTCGTTTACTGGCCGGTGTTATTAAAAGCTGTACGCCTGTTAGGGACACAAGAAGAACAGGGGCGGTTGTTCGGGCTTCTGGAGGCAGGGCGTGGTGTGGTGGACGTTATTGTGGCTTCTGGCGCTCTGTTTGTCTTTGTGCACTTTGGCGAAGGGAAAGCGGGGATGCAGGCTGGTTTGCTCTACTACACGGTCATCACCCTGATTGCCGGTGTTATCACCTACTTCATCGTTGATGATGACCATGTCAAAAACGCTAAAGGAAGCAGCGCAAACATTGAAACCCTGAAAGGTATTAAGCATGTTCTGACCTGCCCGAACGTCTGGTTAGCATCATTTGGCATCTTCTTTGTGTATGCGGCTTACTGCGGTTTAACCTATTTCATCCCGTTCCTGAAAGACATCTACATGCTTCCGGTTGCGCTGGTAGGGGCGTACGGGATCATTAACCAGTATGCCCTTAAAATGGTGGGTGGGCCGGTGGGTGGTTTCCTGGCAGATAAAGTGGCTAAGTCTCCCACGGTCTACCTGAAATGGACGTTCTTGATTTCTGCCGTTGCGATGATGTTGTTTATGCAACTCCCTCATCAGTCGATGAACGTTTACATCGGGATGGTTGCAACATTAGGGTTTGGCGCCATCATCTTCTCGCAGCGTGCCATATTCTTTGCCCCGATGGATGAAATTGGAACCCCACGGCAATATGCCGGTTCGGCAATGGCATTTGGTTGTATTATCGGCTATATGCCTGCGATGTTTGCGTACACACTCTACGGCTGGATTCTGGATAACTTTAAAGGGATCACCGGATACAACTATGTGTTCAGCGTGATGATTGCCTTTAGTCTTTCAGGATTTATTTGCTCGACATTGCTGGTGAAACGCATCAAAAAACAGAAAGTTATGTCGGTCAGTGAGGCGGCATAAGATCATGAAAAGCGTCCCCCGATGCAACATCGGGGGACGTGGGTCAGGAACGTTTATACAGTGGCAGCCACAGGGTTAACCGCAATCCGCCCAATGGGCTGTCGTCAGCTTTCACCCAACCGCGGTGCTGCTGCATGGCGGTTTCAACAATCGCCAGACCCAGCCCCGTGCCGCCAGATTCGCGGTCACGCGCCTCGTCGGTACGGTAGAACGGTCGGAAAATCTGCTCGCGGTCTTCCGGACTCACGCCAGGACCATCATCATCGACGATCACGGTGATCCCGTCTTTATCCACCGAGAAGGCGACCTCAATCTTCGTATGCGAGTAGCGCAGGGCGTTACGTACGATGTTTTCCAGCGCGCTTTCCAGCGTGTTAGGGTTACCGTACAGCGGCCATGGCCCCGGCGGGAAGTTGACGGTAAAGGATTTACCCATCTGTTCTGCTTCAAACGCCGCGTTGTCTAATACTTCATGCCACAGATGATTGGCTTTCACCGTCTCGCTGACCAGCGCGTTTTTCTGCTGATTGCGCGACATCACCAGCAGATCGTTGATCATGCTGTCCAGACGATGCGCTTCCGTTTCAATACGTTCCAGCTCTTTGCTCTCACCACTGCGACGACGGAGCAGGGCGGTACCAAGCTGTAGCCGTGTTAGCGGGGTACGCAGTTCGTGCGAGATATCCGAAAGCAGCCGTTGTTGCGCCGTCATCATACGCTCCAGCGCGCTCACCATCTGGTTGAAACTGGCGCCTGCGGCAAGGAACTCTTGTGGTCCGGATTCCAGCTCAGGATGCTGTCTCAGGTTGCCCTGCGCCACTTCATCGGCGGCATTTTTTAACTTACGCGCCGGTTTTGCCAGGCTCCACGCCAGCCATAACAGCAGCGGCGAGCTGACCAACATGGTGACAATCAGCAGCAGGAGCGGACGGTCAAACAGCAGATTGATAAAATCAGACTGGGAACTGCTCGCCGGTCGAATCAGGTAGAGCTGATAATTATCCTCCCCGTCCCTGACAGAAAAAGGCCCCACCATCTCAACGCGGCCATATTTCTTCTTCTGGGGGTGATCGGCGTTATCTGCCTGACCGATAAAGTTACGGATAATCTGCATTTCATTGCGATCGGCACCAATGACTCGGCCTTCACTGGTGACCAGCAGCAGGCGCTGCCCGGGTGGTGCCCACTTGTCGATAGCGCGAAACAGCCTGCGCCACCACATCAAATCGTTTGGCGGGTCATTTGCCAGCTCGGCTTCGACGTGCTGCTCGATCATCACGCCCTGACGTTGCTCGCTGTCGAGAAGCTCCGTCATCTGGCGTGAGTCGAGTTTTGGCAACATCAGTACGAGCATTAAAACCAGTGCCAGCGTCAGCCAGAAAATGGCGAAGATGCGGGCGGTTAAGCTTCCTATCATGAAGCGGAGACCATCAGATAACCGCGACCACGCAGGGTTTTAAACCATGGGTGACCGTCTTTACGCTCCGGCAGCTTACGGCGCAGGTTAGAGATGTGCATGTCGATGGCGCGGTCAAACGGCGTGAGACGCTTGCCCAGCACTTCCTGGCTCAGATGTTCACGCGATACCACCTGGCCAAGATGTTGCGCCAGCAGATAAAGCAGGGTGAACTCCGTGCCGGTCAATTCCAGCGCCTGGCCGTCGAAGCTGGCTTCCTGGCGGCCCGGGTTCAGGCTCAGGGAGTCCACTTCCAGCGTCGGCGAACTGTTGTCGGTATTCTGCTGCTGCTCGCTCCAGTGCGAACGACGCAGGATAGCGCGAATACGGGCGACCAGTTCACGGTCGTTGAACGGTTTCGGTAAATAGTCATCCGCACCCAGCTCAAGGCCTAGTACGCGGTCAAGTTCGCTGCCGCGTGCGGTCAGCATAATTACGGGTGTCTGGTGTGTCTGGCGAAGCTCTTTCAGCGTATCAATGCCGTTTTTCTTCGGCATCATGACGTCGAGCAAAAGTAAATCGATGCTGTCGTCAAGGAGACTCAGCGCCTGCTCGCCATCATGGGCAACCAGAACGTTGAAACCTTCCATGTCGAGCAACTCCTTTAAAAGGGATGTGAGCTCTCGGTCATCATCAACTAACAGGATTTTATTCATTGTTTAAATACCTCCGAGGCAGAAATTACGACATCAAGGCTGTCTAATCCATGACTTTACGTTGTTTTACACCCCCTGACGCATGTTTGCAGCCTGAATCGTAGACTGTCTCTCGTTGAATCGCGACACGAAAGATTTTGGGAGCAAGTGATGCGCAAAGTTACCGCTGCCGTCATGGCCTCAACGCTGGCGTTCAGTGCGTTTAGCCAGGCTGCTGTAGCTATCATCAGCGATAACGGTTCCTCACAAGAGGACACAACGCAGCACAGTAGCCAAAGCCATATGTTTGACGGCATAAGTTTAACCGAACATCAGCGTCAACAGATGCGAGATCTGATGCAGAGGGCAAGACATGACCAGCCCCCTGTTAATGTTAGCGAAATGGAGACAATGCATCGCCTTGTCACCGCAGAAAATTTTGACGAAAGCGCTGTACGCGCTCAGGCCGAGAAAATGGCACAGGAACAGGTTGCCCGCCAGGTAGAGATGGCGAAGGTCCGCAACCAAATGTTCCACCTGCTAACGCCCGAGCAGCAAGCGGTTTTGAACACCAAACATCAGCAGCGTATGGACCAGCTGCGTGAGGTTGCACGGATGCAGCGAAACTCGGAAACGACGTTTTTCAGTAGCAATAGCAGTACCCGTAGTAACCAGTAAACCCTGTTTTCCTTGCCATAGACACCATCCCTGTCTTCCCCCACATGATGTGGGGGTTTTTTTTGCCTTCATTCTAATTTGTTAACCGTTTATTCATCCTTTGACTCCTCACGCTTCCGTTATACTAGCGGCATGACATGACAGGAGTGTTTATGAATCAATCCTATGGAAGGCTGGTAAGCCGGGCCGCCATTGCGGCGACCGTCATGGCCTCTAGCCTGCTACTGATCAAAATCTTTGCCTGGTGGTATACCGGCTCGGTCAGTATTCTGGCGGCGCTGGTAGACTCATTGATGGACATTGCAGCCTCACTGACCAACTTGCTGGTGGTGCGTTACTCGCTGCAACCGGCGGATGAAGAGCACACGTTCGGGCACGGCAAAGCGGAATCGCTGGCCGCGCTGGCACAAAGCATGTTCATTTCCGGGTCTGCACTGTTCCTGTTTTTAACCGGCATTCAGCATCTCGTCTCGCCGACCCCGATGAACGAGCCCGGCGTGGGCGTCGTTGTGACAGTCGTTGCACTTATATGCACACTTGTTCTGGTAACGTTCCAGCGCTGGGTCGTTCGCAAAACGCAAAGTCAGGCGGTACGGGCGGATATGCTTCATTATCAATCTGATGTTATGATGAATGGGGCTATTCTTATTGCACTCGGCCTGGCCTGGTATGGCTGGCATCGGGCCGATGCGTTGTTCGCGTTAGGGATTGGTATCTATATTTTATATAGTGCCTTACGGATGGGGTATGAAGCGGTGCAATCACTGCTTGATCGCGCCCTCCCTGACTCAGAACGTAATGAAATTTATACTATTGTGACCTCCTGGCCTGGTGTCAGCGGTGCGCACGATCTTCGAACGCGGCAGTCAGGGCCGACCCGCTTTATTCAGATTCACATTGAAATGGAAGACAACCTGCCACTGGTTCAGGCTCACGTTATTGCTGAGCAGGTCGAGCAGGCGATTTTGCAGCGTTTTCCTGGTTCAGACGTCATTATTCACCAGGATCCCTGCTCGGTTGTACCTGGACATGTTGGGCTTTCGTAATTCGTTGTAAAAAAGTGAGCCAGGCCAGCATTTTGTGTATAAATTACCGCCATTTGGTCTGACCTGAATCAATTCAGCTGGAAGTGATTGATATACTATTTGCAGTATTCGTTGGTCGATAAGTTTCTTCCGGCAACAGATTTCAATTTTGCATTCCTAAGTTCAGAGGTAGTCATGATTAAGAAAATCGGTGTGTTGACAAGCGGCGGTGATGCGCCGGGCATGAACGCGGCAATTCGTGGGGTTGTCCGTGCAGCGCTGACGGAAGGTCTGGAAGTTTTTGGTATCTATGATGGTTACCTGGGTCTGTACGAAGACCGTATGGTTCAGCTCGACCGTTACAGCGTGTCTGACATGATCAACCGTGGCGGTACCTTCCTTGGGTCTGCACGCTTCCCGGAATTCCGTGATGAACACGTTCGTGAAGTGGCTATCGAGAACATGAAGAAACGTGGTCTGGACGCCCTGGTGGTTATCGGTGGTGACGGCTCTTATATGGGTGCAAAACGTCTGACTGAAATGGGCTTCCCGTGCATCGGTCTGCCAGGCACTATCGACAACGACATCAAAGGCACTGACTACACCATCGGTTACTTCACCGCGCTGGGTACCGTTGTGGAAGCGATTGACCGCCTGCGTGACACCTCTTCTTCTCACCAGCGTATCTCCATCGTTGAAGTGATGGGTCGTTACTGTGGTGACCTGACCCTGGCTGCCGCGATTGCGGGTGGTTGTGAGTTCGTGGTTGTGCCGGAAGTGGAATTCAGCCGTGAAGATCTGGTGGCTGAAATCAAAGCGGGTATCGCGAAAGGTAAAAAACACGCGATTGTTGCCATCACCGAGCACATCTGTGATGTTGACGAGCTGGCGAAGTACATCGAAACCGAAACCAAACGTGAAACCCGTGCAACCGTACTGGGACACATCCAGCGTGGCGGTTCCCCTGGACCGTACGACCGTATTCTGGCGTCCCGTATGGGGGCATACGCTATTGAACTGCTGCTGCAGGGTCACGGCGGCCGCTGTGTCGGTATTCAGAACGAGCAGCTGGTGCACCATGACATCATCGACGCCATTGAAAACATGAAACGTCCATTCAAAGGTGACTGGCTGGACTGCGCGAAAAAACTGTACTGATCCCTCAAGCCCTCTCCGTTGCGGAGAGGGCTTTTATTCCTCTACGTTATAGCCAATCTTTTTTTATTCTTTAATCATCGCATCTCTTTCTGGCACGCTGCATTCATCAAAACACTACACACGAGAGCTGGGCGATGAATAAATGGGGCGTGGGTTTAACATTATTGCTGGCATCGACCAGCGTTCTGGCTAAGGACATCCAGTTACTGAACGTGTCATACGACCCGACGCGTGAACTTTACGAGCAGTACAACAAAGCGTTTGCCGCACACTGGAAGCAGCAAACCGGTGACAACGTTGTGGTTCGCCAGTCTCACGGTGGTTCCGGCAAGCAGGCGACGTCTGTGATCAACGGTATTGAAGCCGATGTGGTCACTCTGGCACTGGCCTACGATGTCGACGCCATCGCCGAACGTGGTCGTATAGATAAAAACTGGATCAAACGCCTGCCGGATAACTCCGCGCCTTACACCTCGACCATTGTTTTCCTGGTGCGTAAAGGCAACCCAAAACAAATCCATGACTGGAATGATCTGATTAAACCCGGTGTGTCAGTCATCACGCCTAACCCAAAAAGCTCTGGCGGCGCTCGCTGGAACTACCTGGGGGCGTGGGGTTACGCGCTGCACCACAACAACGGTGAGCAGGCCAAAGCTCAGGAATTCGTGAAAGCGCTGTATAAAAACGTTGAGGTGCTGGACTCCGGCGCGCGTGGCGCAACCAACACTTTCGTCGAGCGAGGTATTGGTGATGTGCTGATCGCATGGGAAAACGAAGCCCTGCTGGCCACCAACGAACTGGGTAAAGACAAATTCGAGATTGTGACCCCAAGCGAATCTATCCTCGCGGAACCAACCGTTTCTGTGGTCGACAAAGTGGTAGAGAAGAAAGAGACCAAAGCAGTGGCGGAAGCCTACCTGAAGTATCTCTACTCGCCAGAAGGTCAGGAAATTGCAGCGAAAAACTTCTATCGCCCACGTGACCCGGCGGTTGCGAAGAAATACGAGAATGTCTTCCCGAAACTGAAGCTCTTCACCATTGATGACGAGTTTGGTGGCTGGACCAAAGCCCAGAAAGATCACTTCTCTAACGGCGGTACCTTCGACCAGATCAGCAAACGCTAAGTATTTCGCAAAGAATGACACGGTGACCCGGTGTGAGAAATCCACCGGGTTTTTTATTTGGTCATCATTTTGCGTTACTCTTTCACTTCAAATGGATACGGGGAACGCGCTGTGAAAAAAATTATCTTATTGATCCTGATTGTCATCGCCCTTGCCGCCGGCGGCTGGTACTGGATGAAAGCGGGTAATCCGGATGCGCTGCGACATATCGTTCTCGACCAGTGTGTGCCGAATCAGATCCAGAACCGTAACCCGGCGCCGTGTGCGCAGGTGAAAACAGATGCAGGTTATGTGGTGTTTAAAGACCGCAATGGACCGCTGCAGTATCTGCTGATGCCAACCTACCGTATCAACGGCACAGAAAGTCCGCTTTTGACCGAGCCTCACACGCCGAACTTTTTCTGGCTGGCGTGGCAGTCACGCAGTTTTATGACCCTGAAGCGGGGAACCGAGGTACCTGACAGCGCCATTTCACTGACGATTAACTCCCCGACAGGCCGTACGCAGAACCATTTTCATATTCATATCTCCTGCCTGCGCCCGGACGTGCGTGAGAAGCTGAACGCGGCTCAGGGAGAAATTAGCACCCAGTGGCTGCCTCTGCCGGGTGGGCTGGAAGGGCATGAGTATCTTGCCCGTCGGGTAACGGAGAATGAGCTGGTGCAGCGCAGTCCGTTTATGATGTTGGCTGAAGAGCTGCCGGAAGCACGCGACCATATGGGACGCTTTGCGCTGGCGATGGCGCAGCAGTCAGATGGCTCTTTTGTTTTACTGGCAACGGAACGTAACCTTCTGACCCTTAATCGCGCGTCGGCTGAGGAATTGCAGGATCATCAATGCGCTATCCTGAAGTGACCCCACCATAAATCGCGTTTACTCCGGCTGCCTGTCACCGTAGACTTGCTGAAAAAATCTACAGGAGACAGGTATGTCGTTCTGGTTAGCTCATCCTCTACTGCTGCCCTCACTGATTGTTGGCGTCACCATCGTGCTGTGGGCGACGTCGCTATTACCGGAATTTATCACCGCACTGTTGTTCTTCACGGCGGCAATGACCGCCAGAATCGCCCCGCCGGAGGTGATCTTCGGCGGTTTTGCCTCGTCGGCGTTCTGGCTGGTGTTTAGCGGTTTTGTGCTCGGCGTGGCGATCCGAAAAACCGGCCTGGCGGACAGGGCCGCGCGGGCGCTGTCGGCAAAGCTCACCGACTCCTGGGTGTTGATGGTGGCGAGCGTGGTGCTGCTGAGCTATGCGCTGGCGTTTGTGATGCCGTCGAATATGGGGCGTATTGCGCTCCTGATGCCTATCGTTGCTGCGATGGCGAAAAGGGCGAGTATCGCAGACGGTGCGCGGGCGTGGTTTGGCCTGGCGCTGGCTGTGGGGTTCGGTACATTCCAGCTCTCGGCAACTATTTTGCCTGCAAACGTCCCTAACCTGGTGATGAGCGGTGCGGCGGAAGGTTCGTACGGCATCCACCTGAGTTACGTCCCGTATCTGCTGCTGCACACCCCCGTACTGGGTATTCTCAAAGGTCTGATTCTGATTGGCCTGATCTGCTGGCTCTTTCCCGGTAATCCAAAACCACCGAAGGATCAGGCACCGTCTGAACCGATGGGGCGGGATGAAAAGCGTCTCGCCTGGCTGCTGGCGGTGGTGCTGGGGATGTGGGTGACGGAGAGCTGGCACGGTGTGGGACCCGCGTGGACGGGGTTGGCGGCCTCGGTCATCGTCATGCTACCGCGCATTGGTTTTATCACCGGAGAAGAGTTTTCTGCGGGGGTGAATATGCGTACCTGTATTTATGTCGCGGGCATTCTTGGTCTGGCGATTGTGGTGACGCAGACCGGGATTGGCGCAGCCGTGGGTGAAGCTTTGCTGCGGATAATGCCGCTGGACGCTGATAACCCCTTCACCAGTTTCCTGGCGCTGACGGGGATCACCACGGCGCTCAACTTCATTATGACTGCCAACGGTGTTCCTGCGCTGTATACCACGCTGGCACAGAGTTTTTCCGACGCGACGGGTTTCCCGCTGCTATCGGTGATCATGATTCAGGTATTGGGTTATTCCACACCGCTGCTGCCGTATCAGGCGTCGCCAATTGTGGTCGCAATGGGGCTCGGGAAGGTGCCTGCAAAGGCGGGGATGGTACTCTGTCTGGCGCTGGCGATAGCGACCTATCTGGTGCTGTTGCCGCTGGATTACTTGTGGTTTAGCGTATTGGGTCGTTTGTAGCGGAGTAGGGCGGGTAGGCGCAAGCGCCACCCGCCACAACAGCATTATGCCTGTTTAGCCGCTTCTGCTGCTTTAACGATCACCGCGAAAGCGTCAGCTTTCAGGGATGCACCGCCAACCAGCGCGCCATCGATGTCTGGCTGGGTGAACAGCTCAGCAGCGTTGGAGGCGTTTACGGAACCGCCGTACTGGATAATCACTTGCTCAGCCACTTTCGCATCAGCTTTAGCAATGTGATCACGGATGAACTTGTGAACTGCCTGAGCCTGCGCAGGGGTTGCTGATTTGCCGGTACCGATCGCCCAGACTGGCTCGTAAGCAATGACCGCGCCTTCGAATGCTGCCGCGCCCTGAGTTTTCAGAACTGCGTCGATCTGGCGAGCACACACTTCTTCCGTTTTGCCGGCTTCGTTTTCAGCTTCGGTTTCACCGATGCACAGAACTGGGGTCAGACCCTGCTCTTTCAGCACAGCGAATTTCTTCGCGATGAACTCGTCGGATTCTTTGTGATAGGTACGACGCTCAGAGTGGCCGATGATGATGTATTTCGCGCCGATATCTTTCAGCATTTCAGCGGAGGTTTCACCGGTGAACGCGCCAGACAGGTTAACGTCAACGTTCTGTGCACCCAGAATGATGTGGCTGCCGTCAGCGGCGTGTTTAGCCAGATCCAGGTACATATCCGGCGGAGCGATAGCAACCGCACAGCCCGTCACACCAGTCAGCTCTTTACGCAGGTTCGCAACCAGTTCGTTTACCATGTGGCGGCTGCCGTTCAGTTTCCAGTTACCCATCACTAAAGGATGTCGCATTTCAATTCTCCACGCTAAATAAGCGAATTAAGGAATATGGCCACCCTGTCGGGCAGCATGGTCTGTGAATCAGTATAGAGATTTTCCCTCGAAAGGCTTTGCTTTTTGTCATTAATTCGCCCCGCCGAGAGTGTCAGATAGTGCCAGCTTAATCGGTTCAACTGCGAAGGTCAGTCCTTTTTCGCCGTTGTCTGCGACAACATAGCGAATCGCACCTTCGGTCTCGGCGTAGTAACGCTTGTTTTTACCGGCGGTGAGGAGTTTTTGTAGCTTTTGCTGGCTTTGCTTTTTCGTCAGTGCCGGGGTAAAGGCCTGCAACACCGCACTCATATACTCAAGCGCCTTCGCCTTCGCAGCTTTCTGCTCAGGCCCCTGAATCGGCAGCCAGGTGATTTGCATGCTTTTGATTTTTAGCGTGCCGCGCTCCAGCGCCGTTGAAGCATACAAGTTTTCGTTAATCTTGCTTGCCGCACGGGTCAGTGCAGGGGTATCGCGAGAGCTATCAATGGCGCGAAATTCATCCAGCGGCAGCGTTGGGTTGGTCTGGTTGAAGGTTTCACGAAACTGGCTGATGGACTGATCAAAAGACGGTGCACCAGCCAGTAGATATGGCGCCGTTGTCGGGGCGGTGGTTTCGGCAGCGTGCAGGGGAAAGCCCGCGCTGAGCAGCGCTAAACACAGGAAAAGAGAACGTGCCGAACTTTTCATCAACATTGCCCCTGGCCGTAAGTGCTCATGATTAAAACGATATCTGGTCGGCTTGTCAAAAGGTCACAACTCCAGGGTAAAATGCGCGCTATACGATAATAAGGAACCTTACATGACCATACAGCAGTGGTTGTTTTCATTCAAAGGGCGTATTGGACGCCGTGATTTCTGGATCTGGATGGTGACGTGGGTCGTCGCCATGCTGGTTCTGTTTTTTGTTGCTTACAACGCATGGCTGAGTACGCAAACGGCGGCATTTGCGCTGGTCTGTCTGCTATGGCCAACAGCGGCCGTGGTGGTAAAACGTTTGCACGATCGCGGGCGTTCCGGGGCGTGGGCATTTCTGATTATTCTGGCGTGGATGCTGGTGGCAGGGAACTGGGCGATGCTTCCGTCCATTCTTCCCTGGGTCGTCGGCAGGCTGCTGCCGTCAGTCATCTTCGTGATGATGATTGTCGATCTGGGTGCGTTTATTGGCACCCAGAGCGAAAACAAATACGGTAAAGACACCCTTGAGGTGAAATTCCGCTGATCACCAATAGTGTTCGGCGGTCATATGGCCCGGCCGGCGGCGAAGATGTTTCGTCATCTGCCGGGTATCTTTCAGAAGTTGTTGCGTGTCACGAACCATCTGCGGGTTACCACACAGCATGACATGGCTGGTTTCCGCCGTCATCGGCAAACCCACTGCCTTTTCCAGAACTCCACTTTCAATTAATGCCGGCACACGGCCCGTCAGCGCACCTTCTGCCGTTTCACGACTGACCACCGTTTGAATTTTGAGCTTACCGCCATACTTCTGTTCCAGATCGCGCATTTGCGGCAAATAGCTTAAGTCTGCAGCGTAGCGCGCGGCATGAACCAACACGATGTTTTTAAAGCGTTCAAGGTCTTTGCCATATTGCAAAATGGAGAGATAAGGACCGATGGCCGTACCGGTTGCCAGCATCCATAGCGTGTCACAGTCAGGAATTTCGTCGAGCACAAAGAAGCCGGCAGCATCACTCACAATTTGCACATCATCACCGGGCTTAAGAGCGGCGAGGCGCGGGCTGAGTTTGCCGTCCGGAACGGTAACCAGATAGAACTCGAGATCCGGGTTATCTGGCGCGTTAACGTAAGAGTAGGCGCGCTGTACGCGTTCACCGTCGACATCCAGCCCCAGCTTCGCAAATTGCCCGGCCGTAAACGGGTGAACGGGAGCATGCAGGGTGAGACTAAATAGCGTATCGGTCCAGAACTGTATCTTTGTGACTTTACCTGTTACCCAGTCCGCCATGATCTTCTCCTGTGCTGTTTCTCTGGTCTATCTTCCTGTCTTGTCGTGAAGATTTCCAGCCCATTTGGGCCGGAAAGCTCTATCGATCAAACGGTTTTACAGAATGTGCGTCTGTACGTCCGGGTCTTTACGGTCGAGATAGTGGATAGACTGAATGCGACGAATGGTGCGTGATTTACCGCGGATCAGCAGCGTTTCAGTGGTTGCCATGTTGCCCTTACGGGTAATGCCGTCCAGCAGATCGCCTTTCGTGATGCCGGTTGCCGAGAAGATAACATTATCGCTGCGGGCCATTTCGTCCAGAGCGAGAACTTTATGAGCTTCGATGCCCATTGCTTCGCAGCGTGCCAGCTCCTCTTCGCCAATCCGACGGTTCTCTTCGCTATCGCCTTTGACATCATGACGTGGGAGCAGGCGCGCCTGCATGTCGCCGTCCAGGGCGCGGATCACTGCTGCTGATACGACTCCTTCCGGTGCGCCACCGATGCCATAAAGCACATCGACTTCGCTGTCCGGCATACAGGTCAGAATCGAGGCGGCAACGTCGCCATCCGGAATGGCAAACACGCGCACACCGAGTTTTTGCATCTGCGCAATCGTGGCATCGTGGCGCGGTTTCGCCAGAATGGTGACGGTCAGCTCGCTGAGCGGTTTACTCAATGCTTTGGCGATATTATGCAGGTTCTCTTCCAGCGGCAGACTGAGGTCGATTGCGCCTTTGGCACCCGGGCCGACAATCAGCTTTTCCATGTACATATCTGGCGCGTTGAGGAAGCAGCCTTTATCGCCCACTGCCAGCACCGCAAGGGCGTTGGCCTGACCCATCGCCGTCATGCGTGTGCCTTCGATCGGATCGACGGCGATATCCACCGCATCGCCTTTGCCGGTGCCGACTTTCTCACCAATATAGAGCATTGGTGCTTCGTCGATCTCGCCTTCGCCGATCACGATGGTGCCGTCGATGTTGACCTGGTTAAGGACGATGCGCATGGCATGGACAGCCGCACCGTCTGCGGTATTTTTGTCGCCACGACCCAGCCATTTATAGCCTGCGAGGGCGGCCGCTTCGGTGACGCGGGAAAACTCGATAGCAAGTTCACGTTTCATGAGGTACTCGTGCAATCAAAAGGAATTGCACGAAGTTTATCACAGAGTGGGGAGACGAGTTCCCTCTCCCCTTTGGGGAGAGGGGTAGGGTGAGGGGAATTACTCTTCGTGATCTTCCCATGCCAGGGCGCGTTTCACCGCTTTTTTCCAGCCGTTGTAGCGGAAGTTACGTTCGGTGGTTTCAATACCTGGGCGGAATTCGCGTTCGATCACCGCTTTCTCCTGCAGCTCGTCCAGGTTCTGCCAGAAACCTACTGCCAGACCGGCGAGGTATGCTGCACCCAGCGCCGTGACTTCACGCACTTCAGGGCGTTCAACGCGAGTACCCAGAATGTCCGACTGGAACTGCATCAGGAAGTTGTTCGCGACCGCACCACCGTCCACGCGCAGGGCGTGCAGACGAATGCCGGAGTCAGCCTGCATCGCTTCCAGCACGTCGCGCGTCTGGTAGGCGATGGATTCCAGGGTGGCGCGAATAATGTGGTTAGAGTTCACACCACGCGTCAGACCGAAAATTGCGCCGCGTGCATACGGGTCCCAGTACGGTGCGCCCAGACCGGTGAATGCAGGTACCACGTACACGCCGTTGGTGTCTTTCACTTTGGTCGCGAAGTACTCGGAGTCAAACGCATCGCTGATCAGTTTCATCTCATCACGCAGCCACTGAATAGACGCTCCCGCCATGAACACTGCACCTTCCAGCGCGTAGTTCACTTCGCCGCGTGGGCCGCAGGCAATGGTGGTCAGCAGGCCGTTTTCTGATTTCACCGCTTTCTCGCCGGTGTTCATCAGCATAAAGCAGCCAGTGCCATAGGTGTTCTTCGCCATCCCCTCCTTGACGCACAGCTGGCCGAACAGCGCCGCCTGCTGGTCACCCGCGATACCGGCGATAGGAATACGGGTGCCACCTTTACCGCCGATGTTGGTCTGGCCATATACCTCAGAAGACTTGCGTACTTCAGGCAGCATCGCGCGTGGGATATCCAGCGCGTCCAGCATCTTGTCATCCCACTCCAGGGTGTTGATGTTGAACAGCATGGTACGTGAGGCGTTGGTATAGTCGGTGACGTGGACGCGTCCCTGGGTCATCTTCCAGATAAGCCAGGTATCAACCGTACCGAACAGCAGCTCACCACGCTTTGCACGCTCGCGTGAACCTTCCACATGGTCGAGGATCCACTTCACCTTGGTACCGGAGAAATACGGGTCAACAACCAGACCGGTGGCGCTGCGCACATACTCTTCCATGCCATCGCGCTTCAGCTGTTCACAGATTTCAGATGTGCGGCGGCACTGCCAGACGATGGCGTTGTAAATAGGTTTACCAGTTTCGCGCTCCCAGACAATCGTCGTTTCACGCTGGTTAGTAATACCAATCGCGGCAATCTCGTCGGAACTGATATCGGCTTTCGCCAGCACTTCGACTAGCGTGGAGCTTTGTGATGCCCAGATCTCCATCGGGTCGTGCTCTACCCAGCCTGGACGAGGATAAATTTGCTCAAATTCGCGCTGTGACACGCTGACGATGTTCGCGTCATGATCCATTACGACAGCGCGGGAGCTGGTAGTGCCCTGGTCGAGCGCAACGATATATTTTTTTTCGGTCATGGTATGTGTCCCGTAGTCAGATTACAGCGAAGCTTTTTGTTGTGCGGTAGAAGTCGTTTCCTTCTCCTCTTCCACACAGGTGTCGCACGGTAAGTGGCGACCAATTAATTTGCGGTAGCTAAATGCACCCAGCGCAGCCCCGACAACCGGCGCAAACAGCGGAACCAGGAAGTAAGGAATGTCTTTGCCACCGGTGAAGGCGACGTCGCCCCAGCCTGCGATAAAGGCGAACGCTTTTGGTCCGATATCACGTGCCGGGTTCATCGCAAACCCAGTCAGCGGGCCCATTGATGCGCCAATCACCGCAATCAGCAGGCCAATCAGCAGGGGTGCCAGCGGGCCGCGCGGAATGCCGTTTCCGTCGTCAGTCAGCGCCAGGATAACGCCCATCAGGATAGCGGTAATCACCATTTCAACTGCGAACGCCTGCACAAAATTGATATGCGGGTTAGGGTAGGTTGAGAAGATGCCTGCCAGGTCCAGACTTTCGACACTGCCGCGCACCATATGATGCGTCTGTTCGAAGTCGATGAAAAGATTGTAATAAAGCCCGTAAACTAACGCCGCTGCGCAAAACGCGCCGGCAAACTGAGAAAGAATGAAAGGAACAACTTTGCGTCCTTCGAAGCACGCGAACAGCCACAGTGCGATAGTCACCGCCGGGTTAAGATGTGCACCAGAAACACCTGCAGTCAGGTAGATGGCCATCGCCACGCCCAGACCCCAGATAATACTGATTTCCCACTGACCAAAACTGGCACCCGCCACTTTCAGTGCAGCGACACAGCCCACTCCGAAGAATATCAACAACCCGGTACCAAGGAACTCGGCAATGCACTGGCCTTTTAAGGTTGATGTCTGACTCATAATCGGAATCCTGAAGAAATTGATGTTTATTGTTAGCATGGCCGCCCGTGACAGCCACGATGCCCTGTAGACATAGTGTTAATTTATCGTTAACGAGCAAAAACGAGAAATATCGAAATCAAAATGTGTGGTCTTCGTCATAAAATGAGCGTTTTCGCGCCATAAAGCACATTTTTGCATCAGTGGCGGAATGTGAGCTGAATCATTTCATTAACGAATGAGTTAACAATTTAGGGTGATATGACGCGAACGCACCAGGACCAGACCTAAAAGTGTTGCAAACCGCGATCTGCGCGGTGTGTCGCTGGACACAGAGCGCCGTGCTCCATACAATCGACGGTATATGTCGTGCGCGTTTACGTTAAAGCGTCGCCTTGCAATTCAGGAGAGGTAGCATCATGTCTTTAGAAGTGTTTGAGAAACTGGAATCGAAAGTACAGCAGGCGATTGACACCATCACCCTGCTGCAGATGGAAATTGAAGAGCTGAAAGAGAAGAACAACAGCCTGGCGCAGGAAGTTCAGAACGCTCAGCACGGCCGCGAAGAACTGGAGCGCGAAAACAACCAACTGCGCGAACAGCAGAACGGTTGGCAGGATCGCCTGCAGGCGCTGCTGGGACGTATGGAAGAAGTCTGATTCCCATTGGAATGAACTGAACAGGCCGGGTAAGGCGAAGCCGCCACCCGGCTTTTTTTATGCCAGTTATAAAAAAGGCCGCCAGAGGCGGCCTTAACGCTTCTGTTGGCGGTTTTTTTTTGGTTCACAATTACGGTTTTACTACTCGATATCCAGCGGATCTTCGGAAAGGATAATGCCGGTATTATCGGCGTAGAGATGGTCCCCGGAGAAGAAGGTCACGCCGCCGAAGTTAACGCGCACATCGCTTTCACCAATGCCTTCACCCGCTGCACCGACCGGAATGGCGGCAATGGCCTGAATACCAATATCCAGATCTTCAAGATCGTCTACCTGGCGCACGGAACCGTAAACCACAATCCCTTCCCACTCGTTTTGCACGGCAAGGCGAGCCAGTTCAGCATCAATAAGTGCGCGACGTACGGAACCCCCGCCGTCAACTAACAGAACGCGACCACGGCCATTCTGTTCGAGCAGATCGTACAGCAACCCGTTGTCCTCGAAACATTTCACCGTGACGATTTGTCCGCCAAACGACGACCGCCCACCAAAGTTGGAGAACAGCGGTTCAACGACGTTGACATCTTCCTGGTAGATGTCACAAAGCTCGGAGGTATCGTATTTCATAGGTTTAACGCTCAGTTGCTGCGAATGTGTTCAGTATATCGTGCGAAATGCGTTGTTGGCAAAATCATCAATTGTTAATTGATATTTGTCAGCTAACGAAGTGTCTGGCTTAAGACAATCCCGATGACGAACAACAGGTTAGTCAGGAGTGCGCCTTTTACCGTGCGTTCCAGCATCGGTGGCATGGCTGCAGGGCTCAATTCGCGCATGACAAATCGCGCCTGCTTAATCAGCAGGGGTGCGGCAAGTACAAACAGCCAGCCCCATACGCTGTGCAGCCAGATCAGGTTAAACAGTGCCAGGCAGACCAGCGCACCCATCAGCAGGCAGGCGTGGTAGCGGCGCGCGTTAACCGGACCCAGACGTACCGCCAGCGTGTTCTTACCATTCTCACGATCGCTGTCGATATCGCGCAGGTTGTTGATGTTGAGCACTGCCGTCGCCAGCAGTCCGCAGGCGGTTGCAGGCAGGAACAGCGCAGGGATAAGGGTATGCGCCTGTAAGTACCAGCTTCCCATCACGCTCAACCAACCGAAGAACACCAGCACGGAAATATCACCCAGACCAATATAACCATAAGGACGCGTGCCTACGGTGTAGGTGATGGCCGCGACAATGGCCAATAAACCTAACACCAGGAAGCCAATAAAATCGCTGGTGGTTTTAGACGCCACCGTCACCAGTGCCAGACCCGATAAACAAATCAGCACCACGGTGATAATCAATGCGCGTTTCATCTGCGCCTGAGTAATCACCCCTTTCTGCATCCCGCGCAGTGGCCCGATACGGTCAGATTTATCGCTGCCTTTTACCGCATCACCGTAATCGTTGGCGAGATTGGAGAGAATTTGCAGCAGGCCGGCGGTAATCAATGCCAGTGCCGCGACCAGCGGGTCAAAATAACCTTGCCACCAGGCAAGAGCCGTACCGACGACAATCGCAGCAAAGGCCAGAGGAAGTGTTTTAGGGCGCAGACTTTCGAGCCACGCCTGAGTACGGCTGATATCAGTCATAGTTATTTAGCCAATAAAAATGGGGGCATTAGCCCCCATTAAACGTGATGAGAATCCAGTAACCGCGATTATAGGATAAAACGGCTCAGATCTTCATCTGCCACTAACGCATCCAGATGTTTACTCACATATTCTGCGTCAATGGTGATGGTTTGACCGTTAAGGTCGCTCGCATCATAAGAGATATCTTCCACCAGGCGTTCCAGCACGGTATGGAGACGACGCGCACCGATGTTCTCGGTGGTTTCGTTCACCTGCCATGCGGCCTGAGCGATACGTTTGATACCGTCTTCGGTGAACTCGAGGTTCACACCTTCGGTCGCCATCAGCGCTTTGTACTGTACGGTAGCAGAGGCATTTGGCTCGGTCAGGATACGTTCGAAATCTTCAGTGGTCAGCGCCTGCAACTCAACGCGGATGGGCAGACGACCCTGCAATTCCGGGATCAGGTCAGACGGGCTGGCAACCTGGAATGCACCGGATGCGATAAACAGAATGTGGTCTGTTTTTACCATGCCGTGCTTAGTGGAAACGGTGCAGCCTTCAACCAGCGGCAGCAGGTCGCGCTGAACGCCTTCACGGGACACATCCGGGCCGGAGCTGTTGCCGCCACGTTTACAGATTTTATCGATTTCGTCGATAAACACGATACCGTGCTGCTCAACCGCGTCGATAGCATCCTGTTTCAGCTCTTCCGGGTTCACCAGTTTTGCCGCTTCTTCTTCGATAAGCAGCTTCATCGCGTCCTTGATTTTCAGCTTACGCGCTTTCTGCTTCTGGCCGCCCAGGTTCTGGAACATGGACTGCAGCTGGCTGGTCATTTCTTCCATGCCTGGAGGCGCCATGATTTCCACGCCCATCGGTGCGGCCGCGAGATCGATCTCAATCTCTTTATCATCCAGCTGGCCTTCACGCAGTTTTTTGCGGAACGCCTGACGTGCGGCTGAAGGTTCAGACTGTTGTTCAGCCTGGCCCCAGTTGTTTTTTGCCGGTGGGATCAACACGTCGAGAATGCGCTCTTCGGCCATCTCTTCTGCGCGGTAACGGTTTTTCTCAATCGCCTGAACGCGCACCATTTTGATAGCAGAATCGGTCAGATCGCGGATGATAGAATCCACTTCTTTACCGACATAACCCACTTCGGTGAACTTAGTGGCTTCAACTTTGATGAACGGCGCGTTAGCCAGCTTCGCCAGACGACGGGCGATCTCGGTTTTACCGACACCGGTCGGGCCGATCATCAGAATGTTTTTTGGTGTCACTTCGTGGCGCAGCTCTTCATCAAGCTGCATGCGGCGCCAGCGGTTACGCAGGGCGATCGCCACGGAACGCTTGGCGTTATCCTGGCCGATAATATGTTTGTTCAGTTCGCTAACAATTTCGCGTGGGGTCATTTCAGACATGGGAGATCCTTACGCTTTAGACGGTAATTCTTCGATGGTGTGGTTGTGGTTGGTATAAATGCAGATATCACCTGCAATATCCAACGCCTTCACCGCGATATCTCGCGCGTTCATGTCGGTATTTTCCAACAGCGCGCGGGCTGCAGCCTGGGCATAAGGGCCGCCAGAGCCGATGGCAATCAGGTCGTTTTCCGGCTGAATGACGTCACCGTTACCGGTGATAATCAGCGATGCGGTTTCGTCGGCCACGGCCAGCAGTGCTTCGAGCTTGCGCAGCATGCGGTCGGTACGCCAGTCTTTCGCCAGCTCAACAGCGGCTTTCACCAGATGACCCTGGTGCATTTCCAGTTTGCGTTCAAACAGTTCAAACAGCGTGAAGGCATCAGCGGTGCCGCCAGCAAAACCGGCGATCACTTTGTCGTTATAGAGACGACGTACTTTCTTCACGTTGCCTTTCATGACGGTATTACCCAGCGTGGCCTGGCCATCACCGGCGATTACCACATGGCCGTTACGGCGTACACTTACTATTGTTGTCACGAGCAGACCCCCTGGTTACAGAATCGGGAAACAGAAGCCCTGAGCCTGTGCTCAGGGCTGAATAGAATGATAGATGGGGGGGAAATTGGGGGTTTCAACCCCCGGATGCGAGTCGAATACAGTTTGTGTGACCGGCGACTTTCAAACGTGAAATGGTGCCATCAGCATTTTCTTTGCCTTTAACCGGGCCAATCACTACGCGATTCCAGCCATTGTTGGTGGTAATACGTGAATCAAACCCTTCAAAGGCCAGCTGCGCGCGCACCGTTTCCGCCTGCTCTGCACCTTTAAACGAACCGCACTGAACCATCCAGCGGCGCTCATCTTTCTTCTCCGCTGTCTGCTTCGGTGCATCGGTCTCTTTAGTGATCGGCGCTGCCTGCTGCGTTTTCGGCTGCTGAGCGGTGGTATGCGCTGGCGTCTGCAAGAGATCCTGATATGGCTGAGCCGTCTGCTTCTGTGGCTGAGCCTTCGGCTGTTGCTGAACCGGCTGGGACTGCACCGTACGCGTCTGCTGCTGGTAAGGTTGTTCCGTTACCCGCGGCTGTGCTTTCGGCTGCTGTACCGGCTGGGTTTGCGCCCACTGTTGTTGCTGTTGCTGCTGCTGAATTTGCTGTTGCGCCTGACGTCGCTGTAACGTTTGCTGACGCTGTGCCGGAGTCTGTTCATTCCACGGGACTTCATTCAACTGCGTGGGTTGCTGGCGCATATCAGCCTGCATTTGTGCCAACAACTGACGCTGTTCATCCGTCAACTGATTGGCATTCTGCACTTCTCCGCCTGCGGAAGGCTCGGTTGGCGCACGTACGCCAGGCTGACGGCTTTCCAGCTCTTTGATATAGCGCCAGCGTTCTTCAGGCTTCGGAGGAAGACCATTTCCGGCCACTTTGCTGGCCTGAAGCGCCTCAGACTCTTCTTTTTTATGGTGCGTAATAAAGTACAGTCCACCAATAAAGGCGACGACTACAGCCGCAGCAATAGCGACCATTGCTGGCGAGACAGCAGGCAGGTTACTCTGCTTTTTCCTTGAGCTACTCTTTTTGCGTCGCGAAGGTGCCGGCTGGCCGCGACGTACATAATCTCGTTGTGCCACTATCGTTTCGCTGTATTTATTCGTTCGTCAGTCCGCCATGTTACTTAAGCGGCGGGGCTTTGACCAGATAAGGGTGTCCGAAAGACGTTTACTTTAAGTCAATGCCTGGGTAGTGCCGCGAACAATCAGTTCGCAGTCCAGCAAACGCGAGCCGCTGCTAACTGTTTGACCGTGAAGCTGATCCAGCAGAAGAAGCATCGCTTCGCGGCCAATTTGATAGCGCGGCTGAGCGACCGTTGAGAGCGGCGGATCGCAAAATTCCGAAAGCGAAATATTATCGAATCCGATGATCGATAAATCTTTCGGTATCCGCAGGCCACGACGTTTGGCATACGACAATGCGCCCAACGCCATTACGTCACTGTGACAGAATACGGCGGTGGGTGGCTCAGGCAGGTCCAGAAGTTTTTCCAGCGCCTGTCCACCCGCAGCGAAGGTGAAGTCACCACGAGCAATATAGTGCGGATCGACAGTGACGCCAGTACGGCGCAGCGCCTGAACGTAACCCTGCAGACGGTAGTGGCACAGCGGCATCTCTTCCGGCCCGGCAATGCAGCCAATACGTTTATGACCCAATTCCTGGAGATAGTTGACGGCGTTGAATGCGGCGGTGAGGTTATCGATATGGACCGTCGGCAGCTCCAGCTCTGGCGCAAACTCGTTGGCCATGACCATCGGCGGTAAATTACGCTGCTCTTCAATGCTGGCATCAAACGGCAGGCGAGAGCCAAGCAGCAACATACCGTCGATCTGCTTGGTGATAATGAGGTCGATAAAGGTTTTTTCCTGCTGGTTCTGGTGCGCGCAGTCGCCAATTAGCACCAGATAACCCTGCTCAGCCGCGGTCACTTCAATACCGCGGATAATCTCGCTGAAAAAGGGATCGCAGATGTCCGGCACAATCACCAGGATGGTGCGCGACTCATTGCGTTTGACGTTACGGCCCATCGCCTGTGGAAAATAGCCCACTTCCAGCGCAGCCTGCTCAACCCGGTTACGGGTCGCCTGGGAGACTTTATCCGGATTCATTAATGCGCGGGATACCGTTGCCGTAGAGACCTGTGCTTTCTGGGCAACGTCTTTCATGGTCGCCGGTGCAACCTCTTTGCTGGACTTCAACGTCTTCTCCTCGCCTGAACACCGAACTTCTGACATCACCATTTTTACAGATAGTTAATGGAATCGGTTACAGAATTTTCATAAAAAGTGTGAGGAACGTTAAATTTTTCGATCCGTCTTCAGCCTTCGATGGGATCGACGTCCAGCACCCACTTCACTTTTCGCGCTTCCGGAAGGGTGTTAATCAGTACCAGCGCGCCGCTGACGATATGCTGGAGACGAATTCTCGAAGGGTGCTGGAGCAAAATTTGCCAGCGAAAACGTCCGCCGCGCTTTGGTGCCAGTGCCGGAACCGGGCCCAAAATCCACAGCTGGTTATCCACCAGTGGACTGGCCTGCAGGAGGTTTCTCAGCTGCTGCAGGAAAAGTGGGGCCTGCTGGTTGTTATGATCTTCTGCACGAATGATCACGTGGCTGGTCCACGGCGGCAGCTGCAGGGTCTGGCGTTCTGCCAGCGCCTGTTCAGCAAAAGCATCGTAGCCTTTGTGTAGCAGGGTCTGGAGTAACGGGTGTTCAGGGTGGTGCGTTTGCAGAACCACTTCGCCCTGTTTGCCCGCGCGTCCGGCACGACCGGCGACCTGGGTATAAAGCTGGGCAAAACGTTCCGCGGAACGGAAGTCTGCTGAGAAGAGTGCGCCGTCGACATCCAGCAGGGCAACCAGCGTTACATCCGGGAAATGGTGTCCTTTCGCCAGCATCTGGGTGCCAATCAAAATGCGTGCGCCGCCACGATGCACTTCCGCCAGTTGTTGTTCCAGCGCGCCTTTGCGGCTGGTGGTGTCCCGGTCGATGCGGGACAGGGGGACGTCAGGGAAGAAGGGCGCAAGAGCTTGTTCCAGCTGTTCCGTCCCCAGACCCACCGGCACAATGTGCGTTGAACCACACGATGGACACTGGCGCGGAACAGGGCGCTGACTGTCGCAGTGGTGGCAGCGCAAATGACGCTGGGCCTGATGGAAGGTGTAGTAATGATCGCAGCGCGGGCATTCGGCAATCCAGCCGCAGTCGTGGCACAGCAGGGCTGGCGCAAATCCGCGCCGGTTGAGAAACAGAATGACCTGGTTCCCGGCCTGCAAATGCTGGCGCATCCGGGTGATAAGTGCGGGTGCTAACCCCGCCTGCACCTGCTGGCCTTTCAGATCCAGTACGTGCTGAATGGCCGGACGAGCATTTCCCGCGCGACGCGTCAGGCGCAGCATATGGTATTTACGCTGGCGCACGTTGTGGAGCGTTTCGAGCGCCGGCGTGGCGGAGCCGAGAATAATAGGGATTTGCTCGCTGTGCGCGCGATAGACCGCCAGATCGCGGGCATGGTAACGCCAGCCTTCCTGCTGTTTATAGGAGCTGTCGTGCTCTTCGTCGATCACGATAACGCCGAGATTTTTAAACGGCGTAAACAGCGACGAGCGGGTGCCGATCACAATCGCCGCTTCACCGTTTTTCGCTTTCAGCCAGGCGTTGAGGCGCTCGCTGTCGTTCAGGCCGGAGTGCAGCACCTCAACCGGCGCGTTAAAGCGCTCGCGGAATCGGGCGATGGTTTGCGGCGTCAGGCCAATTTCCGGCACCATCACCAGCGCCTGTTTGCCCTGTGCGAGCACGTTTTCCAGCACGCTCAGGTAGACTTCGGTCTTGCCGGAACCGGTAACTCCCGCCAGCAGCCAGGCAGAGAAATGATCGGAGGCGCTATGAATCGCGCCGACGGCGGTGGCCTGCTCGGTATTCAGACGCAGTCGGTCACCTGAAACAGAGAAACTCTCCCGCCAGTCGTAAAGCGCAGGCGCTTCGCTGCCCAGTTCACTCAACCCTTTCTTTCTCAGGGCCTGTAGCGCCGTTTCGCTGATCTCAAGTTCGTCGACCTGATGACGCCAGATTTTCCCCTGGCGCAGCGCCGCCAGCGCCTGCTGCTGTTTCTGCGAGCGTTTGAGGCTGTTGATGTCGACAGCCTGACCTTCTTCGGTGGCAAACCAGTACCACATTGGCGCATGGCTGGCGCTTTTACCCTGGCGTAGCATAACCGGCAGGGCATGGAACAGGACGTCGCCGATGGGGTGGTGGTAGTAATCCGCCGCCCACAGCAGCAGGCGCCAGATGCTGCTGGAGTAAACCGGCTCACTGTCCAGCACTTCAACAACCGATTTCAGTTCATTAAGCGGTAACTCGCTCTTATCGCTGACCGAAACCACAATCCCCACACGCTGCTGCTTGCCAAAGGGCACGATCACGCGATAGCCCGCTTTGACGCTCATGCTGTCAGGCAGCAGATAGTCAAAGGTGCGGGAAAGCGGAACGGGCAGGGCAACGTGAGCGACGGGCATCTAATCTTCCTGACTTGAAAAGTGGCGCGTTAGTATACACATTAGTAAAAGCGGCGTGCGGATCAGTTTGCATACGTTGGTCAAATTCTGTATGATTCGCCGCCTTTGGTGTACTTTACGCCAAAGAACTTACAATCAACATCGCGTGGTGTCTGGCGTTAGGGCTGGAAGAGCGACGCGGCCTTAACTGAGGTTCTCCCATGAAAAAAGATATTCACCCGAAATACGAAATGATTACTGCAAACTGCTCTTGCGGTAACTCTATCCAGATCCGCTCTACCGTGGGTCACGATCTGAACCTGGACGTGTGCGGCAAATGCCACCCGTTCTACACTGGTAAGCAGCGTGATGTTGCAACCGGTGGCCGTGTTGACCGCTTCAACAAGCGTTTCAGCATCCCGGGCGCTAAATAAGTTTCCCGAAAAAAAGGCACCGCAAGGTGCCTTTTTTGTATCCGCTTTTCAGTATTCCCACGTCTCCGGGTCAATACCCAGTTCACGCATGATCACCTTCGCCTCTTCCGGGATTTCGTCGCTACGCTCTTTGCGCAGATCGTCATCGTTCGGCAACGGTTGACCGGTAAACGCATGCAGAAACGCTTCGCACAACAGTTCGCTGTTGGTTGCGTGGCGCAGGTTGTTCACCTGACGACGCGTACGTTCATCGGTGAGGATCTTCAACACCTTCAGAGGAATGGAAACCGTAATTTTCTTTACTTGCTCACTCTTCTTACCGTGCTCAGCGTATGGGCTGATATATTCGCCGCTCCATTCAGCCATGAGATACCTTTAATCCTCTCAGTCATTTATCTAAGGGTGCAAAACCTGTAACTCTGGGTTTTGAACCGTAATCTTGCCTAGTTTACCGTAGAGACGATACCGTGGCACGGATATTGCCGCTGCAGCGTGCACTAAAGCATATAATTTTAACGGCTATTTGCGCATTGCTCAATCTATACGCAAAGAAGTTTAGATGTCCAGATGTATTGACGTCCATACTTTCAATGTTTACTCTGGTGCCTGACTTTTCACCTAATTAGCCAGGAAGCCTTCACCATGACGCGTAAACAGGCCACCATCGCAGTGCGTAGCGGATTGAATGATGACGAGCAGTACGGCTGTGTTGTTCCGCCCATTCATCTTTCCAGTACCTATAATTTCACCGGATTTAATGAACCCCGCGCGCATGACTACTCGCGTCGTGGTAACCCTACGCGTGACGTGACCCAGCGCGCGCTGGCAGAGCTGGAAGGTGGCGCAGGTGCAGTATTAACCAATACCGGTATGTCCGCCATTCATCTGGTGACCACTGTGTTCCTGAAACCGGGTGACCTGCTGGTTGCGCCGCACGACTGCTACGGCGGTAGCTATCGTCTGTTTGATAGTCTGGCAAAGCGCGGCTGTTATCGCGTGCTGTTTGTCGATCAAAACGACGAACAGGCGCTGAAACAGGCGCTGGCAGAGAAACCGAAGCTGGTACTGGTGGAAAGTCCAAGCAACCCATTGTTGCGCGTTGTCGACATTGCGAAAATTTGTCAGCTCGCAAGGGATGCGGGAGCGATAAGTGTAGTGGATAATACGTTCCTCAGTCCGGCCCTTCAGAACCCATTAGCATTGGGTGCTGATCTGGTATTGCATTCATGCACTAAATATCTGAACGGCCATTCTGACGTGGTAGCGGGCGTGGTGATTGCAAAAGACCCCGAGGTTGTCACGGAACTGGCATGGTGGGCCAATAATATTGGCGTCACCGCGGGTGCCTTCGACAGCTACTTGCTGTTACGTGGCATTCGTACGCTGTCGCCGCGTATGGAAGTGGCGCAGCGCAATGCTCAGGCGATTGTCGATTTCCTGAAAACGCAGCCGCTGGTGAAGAAGCTCTATCACCCGTCGCTGCCGGAAAACCAGGGGCACGAGATCGCCGCGCGCCAGCAGAAGGGATTTGGCGCGATGTTAAGTTTTGAACTGGACGGTGACGAGCAAACGCTGCGTCGCTTCCTGAGCGGGCTGTCATTGTTTACGCTGGCGGAATCCTTAGGTGGGGTTGAAAGCTTAATCTCCCACGCCGCAACCATGACGCACGCAGGTATGGCACCCGAAGCACGTGCCGCCGCCGGGATTTCCGAGACGCTGCTGCGAATCTCAACCGGTATTGAAGATTCTGAAGATTTAATTGCCGATCTGGAAAATGGCTTCCGGGTCGCAGCCAAGGGGTAATCATGAGTGTGATAGCGCAGGCAGGGGCGAAGGGTCGTCAGCTGCACAAGTTTGGTGGTAGTAGTCTTGCTGATGTGAAATGTTATCTGCGTGTCGCAGGGATCATGACAGAGTATTCGCAGCCGGGGGACATGATGGTTGTCTCTGCGGCGGGCAGCACCACTAACCAGTTGATTAGCTGGCTGAAATTGAGCCAGACCGATCGCCTTTCTGCGCATCAGGTGCAACAGTCCTTACGTCGTTATCAGAGCGAACTGATTGCCGGCCTGCTGCCTGCAGACGTAGCGGACGGGCTGATCAGTGCCTTCACCCATGACCTTGAGCGTCTTGCTGCCCTGCTGGACAGCGGCATTACCGATGCGGTGTATGCCGAAGTGGTCGGCCATGGGGAAGTGTGGTCTGCTCGCCTGATGGCTGCTGTTTTGCAACATCTCGGCGTTGAAGCTGCCTGGCTCGATGCGCGCGATTTCCTGCGCGCTGAGCGTGCTGCACAGCCGCAGGTCGACGAAGGATTGTCTTACCCGTTACTGCAACAGCTGCTGGTGCAACATCCAGGTAAACGCATTGTCGTCACCGGCTTTATCAGCCGCAGCAACGCGGGCGAAACGGTGCTGCTGGGGCGTAACGGCTCCGACTACTCTGCAACGCAAATCGGTGCTCTGGCGGGCGTGTCCCGCGTCACCATCTGGAGTGATGTGGCTGGTGTTTACAGCGCCGACCCGCGCAAAGTGAAAGATGCCTGTTTACTGCCGCTGCTGCGTCTTGACGAAGCCAGCGAACTGGCACGTCTGGCGGCGCCGGTACTGCACGCGCGCACGCTGCAGCCAGTTTCCGGCAGCGATATTGACCTGCAGCTGCGCTGCAGTTACACCCCGGATCAGGGCTCCACGCGTATTGAGCGCGTGCTGGCTTCCGGTACCGGGGCGCGTATTGTTACCAGCCACGATGACATCTGTCTGATTGAGTTCCAGGTTCCGGCAGGACAGGATTTCAAACTGGCACATAAGGACATCGACCTGGTGTTAAAGCGTGCTCAGGTGCGTCCGCTGGCCGTTGGCGTGCACAATGACCGCCAGCTGCTGCAGTTCTGCTACACCGCTGAAGTGGCGGACAGCGCGCTGAAAATTCTGGATGAAGCAGGTCTGCCGGGTGAACTTCGCCTGCGTCAGGGGCTGGCGCTGGTGGCGATGGTGGGGGCGGGTGTCACCCGTAACCCTCTGCACTGCCACCGTTTCTGGCAGCAACTGAAGGGACAGCCGGTTGAGTTCACCTGGCAGTCGGAAGAGGGCATCAGCCTGGTCGCCGTGCTGCGTAAAGGGCCTACCGAGAGCCTGATTCAGGGTCTGCATACCTCTCTGTTCCGCGCGGAAAAACGCATTGGCCTGGTGCTGTTCGGTAAAGGCAACATCGGTTCCCGCTGGCTGGAGCTGTTTGCCCGCGAACAGGTCACGCTCTCTGCACGTACCGGGTTTGAATTTATTCTCGCTGGCGTGGTGGATAGCCGCCGCAGCCTGCTGAACTACGAAGGGCTGGACGCCAGCCGTGCGCTTGCTTTCTTTAATGATGAAGCTGTCGAGCAGGATGAAGAATCGCTGTTCCTGTGGATGCGTGCGCACCCGTATGACGATCTGGTGGTGCTGGACGTCACCGCCAGCGAACAACTGGCCGATCAGTATCTTGATTTCGCCAGCCATGGGTTCCACGTGATTAGCGCCAATAAGCTGGCGGGGGCAAGCAGCACCGATAAATACCGTCAGATCCACGACGCGTTTGAAAAAACAGGGCGTCACTGGCTCTATAACGCCACCGTGGGTGCGGGCCTGCCGGTTAACCACACCGTGCGTGATCTGATTGAAAGCGGCGACAGTATTCTGGCGCTGAGCGGTATCTTCTCCGGCACGCTCTCCTGGTTGTTCCTGCAGTTTGACGGCACCGTACCGTTCACCGACCTGGTGGATCAGGCGTGGCAGCAGGGCTTAACCGAGCCCGATCCGCGCGTTGACCTCTCCGGTAAAGATGTAATGCGCAAGCTGGTGATCCTCGCGCGTGAAGCCGGTTACGACATCGAACCGGATTCCGTACGCGTCGAATCACTGGTGACTGCTGGCTGTGAAGAAGGTTCTATAGACCATTTCTTTGAAAATGGTGAAGAGCTTAACGAGCAGATGGTACAGCGTCTGGAAGCGGCGAACGAGATGGGGCTGGTACTGCGCTATGTGGCGCGTTTTGAGGCCAACGGAAAAGCGCGTGTGGGTGTTGAGGCGGTGCGTCCTGAACATCCGCTGGCAGCACTGCTACCGTGCGATAATGTCTTCGCAATCGAAAGCCGCTGGTATCGTGATAACCCACTGGTGATCCGCGGTCCGGGGGCGGGGCGCGATGTGACCGCCGGCGCGATCCAGTCCGACATCAACCGTCTGGCTAAGCTGCTGTAATACCTAAAGTTCCCTCTCTCGCCGGGAGAGGGAGTTACCCTCATCATGAATTTTCCTCATATTCCCTGAGCAAACCTCACCTTTATTGTTGATTATTTCTGTTGACGTCCCTCCGCTTTTCCGTCATTTTTACATCTGGACGTCTAAACGTATAGAAGTTCACAAAACAACACACAACGACACGCGATTGATAGAGGTACGGTATGAGCTTTTTTCACGCCAACCAGCGGGAAGCCCTGAATCAGAGCCTGGCCGAAGTAAACGGCCAGATTAACGTCTCTTTTGAATTTTTCCCGCCGCGCACCAGTGAAATGGAGCAAACCCTGTGGAGCTCTATCGATCGTCTCAGCAGCCTGAAACCGAAGTTTGTCTCTGTAACCTACGGTGCAAACTCCGGCGAGCGTGACCGTACGCACAGCATCATTAAAGGCATTAAAGATCGTACCGGTCTGGAAGCGGCCCCACATCTCACCTGCATCGACGCAACCCGTGAAGAATTGCGTGCTATCGCCCAGGATTACTGGAACAACGGCATTCGTCATATTGTTGCCCTGCGCGGTGACCTGCCGCCGGGTAGCGGTAAGCCGGAAATGTATGCTGCCGACCTGGTCGCGCTGCTGAAAGACGTGGCCGATTTTGATATCTCCGTTGCCGCTTATCCTGAAGTTCACCCGGAAGCGAAAAGTGCCCAGGCCGATCTGCTTAACCTGAAGCGTAAAGTGGAAGCCGGTGCAAACCGCGCGATTACCCAGTTCTTCTTTGATGTGGAAAGCTACCTGCGCTTCCGTGACCGTTGTGTTTCCGCAGGCATCGACGTTGAAATCATCCCAGGTATTCTGCCGGTCTCTAACTTCAAACAGGCGAAGAAATTTGCTGACATGACGAATGTGCGCATTCCGCTTTGGATGTCTAAAATGTACGAAGGGCTGGACGATGACCCGGAAACACGCAAGCTGGTGGGCGCAAATATCGCGATGGACATGGTGAAGATTTTAAGTCGTGAAGGGGTGAAGGATTTCCACTTCTACACGCTGAACCGTGCGGAGATGAGTTACGCCATATGCCACACGCTCGGTGTTAGACCAGGCGTGTAACAAAAAAGCCCTCTTCGGAGGGTTTTTTGATTTATAAGGGTTTTATTTTCCTGTCATATCGGCAATTCTGCCAAAGACGTACAAAAGTCACAAATTTTCAAAGTGTAATTAAACGGAATTAACTATCGAATCTGTGGGTTATCCCAACTGTACCTTATCAATAAGGGCGTATATCGTAACGGTAACACTGTAAAAGGGAGCATAGCGATGAGCACGTCAGACGATACCAATAAAGTCGGCAAATGCCCGTTCCATCAGGGCGGTCACGATCAGAGCGCGGGGGCAGGTACCAGCAGCCGTGACTGGTGGCCAAAACAACTCCGTGTCGACCTTCTTAACCAACATTCCAACCGTTCGAACCCTCTGGGTGAAGACTTCGACTACCGCAAAGAATTCAGCAAACTTGATTATTCCGCGCTTAAAGGCGACCTCAAAGCACTTTTAACCGACTCTCAACCGTGGTGGCCAGCCGACTGGGGCAGCTATGCCGGTCTGTTTATTCGTATGGCCTGGCACGGTGCAGGCACCTATCGCTCCGTTGACGGGCGCGGTGGTGCAGGACGCGGTCAACAGCGCTTTGCGCCGCTGAACTCCTGGCCTGATAACGTCAGCCTGGATAAAGCACGTCGCCTGCTGTGGCCAATTAAGCAAAAATACGGGCAAAAAATCTCCTGGGCTGACCTGTTTATCCTTGCGGGTAACGTGGCGCTGGAAAACTCGGGCTTCCGCACCTTTGGTTTTGGTGCCGGGCGTGAAGACGTCTGGGAACCGGATATGGACGTTAACTGGGGCGATGAAACGACCTGGCTGAAGCACCGCGATCCGGAAGAGCTGGCGAAGCGTCCACTCGGCGCAACCGAAATGGGCCTGATTTACGTTAACCCGGAAGGGCCAAATGCCAGCGGCGAACCGCTGTCAGCGGCAGCAGCGATCCGCGCCACCTTTGGTAACATGGGTATGGATGACGAAGAGACCGTCGCGTTGATTGCGGGGGGGCATACTCTCGGTAAAACCCACGGCGCAGGAGAAGCGACCCATGTAGGTGCTGATCCGGAAGCCGCACCGATTGAGGCGCAGGGTCTTGGCTGGCATAGCACGCACGGCTCTGGCGTTGGCGAAGATGCTATCACCTCTGGTCTGGAAGTCATCTGGTCACAAACCCCGACCCAGTGGAGCAACTATTTCTTCGAGAACCTGTTCAAATATGAGTGGGTGCAGACACGTAGCCCGGCCGGTGCCATTCAGTTTGAAGCCGTAAATGCGCCGGACATTATGCCTGATCCGTTCGACCCGTCGAAAAAACGCAAACCAACCATGCTGGTCACCGACCTGACGCTGCGTTTTGACCCGGAATTCGAGAAAATTTCCCGTCGTTTCCTGAACGATCCGCAGGCCTTTAACGAAGCCTTCGCACGTGCGTGGTTCAAACTGACCCACCGTGATATGGGGCCAAAAGCGCGGTACATTGGTCCGGAAGTGCCGAAAGAAGATCTGATTTGGCAGGATCCGCTGCCACAGGCGGTGTTCAACCCTTCGAAAGAAGATATTGAAAGTCTGAAAGCGGAAATTACGGCATCGGGTCTCTCCGTAAGCGAGCTGGTTTCTGTTGCCTGGGCGTCGGCTTCAACCTTCCGCGGCGGCGATAAGCGCGGCGGTGCCAACGGCGCACGTCTGGCGCTGGCGCCTCAACGTGACTGGGATGTGAACGCCGCAGCGGTTCGTGCACTTCCTGCTCTGGAAGCTATTCAGCGCACCACTAACAAAGCTTCCCTGGCAGATATCATCGTGCTGGCGGGTGTAGTGGGTGTTGAGCAAGCTGCGAAAGCGGCAGGCGTATATGTCACTGTACCGTTCACGCCGGGCCGTGTGGATGCTCGTCAGGATCAAACGGATATCGAGATGTTTAACCTGCTCGAACCGATTGCCGATGGCTTCCGCAACTACCGTGCCCAGGTTAATGCCTCGACCACGGAATCACTCCTGATTGATAAGGCCCAACAGCTGACGCTGACCGCGCCTGAACTGACGGTGCTGGTGGGTGGCTTGCGTGTATTGGGTGCTAACTTCGATGGCAGCAAGAATGGCGTGTTCACCGACCGCGAGGGTGTGCTGAGTAATGACTTCTTTGTCAATCTGCTGGATATGAATACCCAGTGGAAAGCGACCGATGAATCAAACGAGCTGTTTGCCGGTAGCGACCGCGCCAGCGGTGAAGTGAAATATACCGCGACCCGCGCTGATCTGGTCTTCGGTTCCAACGCCGTCCTGCGCGCGCTGGCAGAAGTTTATGCCAGCAGCGATGCCAGCGAGAAGTTTGTCCGTGACTTCGTTGCAGCATGGGCGAAAGTGATGGATTTGGATCGTTTCGACCTGCAGTAATAAAAAATCCCCGCTCCGGCGGGGATTTTTTTAACGCCATGCGAGTTGCGGCTATTCCCACTCCTGTAAGAACCGCTGTCCGTACTGATCGGCAACTAAAAGTGCCGCGTAAACCTGGTCCGGCGACACGCCGCCCGGCATGTTATGAATGGTTTCGCCTTCCGCGCAGGAGGCTTCCGCAATCAGACGCATTTTAGCCGGGATATCCTCTTTGATGTTCAGCTGTGCCAGCGTGATGGGCAAACCAACGCTGTGACAAAGCGCCGCGACGGTCTCTATTTCTTCTACTGGGGCGTTTTCCAGTACCAGCTGCGTCAGCGTACCGAATGCGACTTTTTCACCATGATAGAAGTGATGTGCGTCCGGCACTGCCGTCATGCCGTTGTGAATGGCGTGTGCTGCAGCCAGCCCGCCGCTTTCAAAACCGACGCCGCTGAGATACGTATTGGCTTCAATGATGCGTTCCAGCGCCGGTGTTACGACGTGCTGTTCTGCCGCCAGCATCGCCTTTTCGCCCTCTTCAATCAGCGTGTTGTAGCACAGCTCGGCGAGCGCTAACGCAGCCTGCGTACATTTGCCTCCTGCCATGGTGGTTGCGCCACTGCGGGAACAGGCTCGTGCTTCAAACCAGGTGGCCAGTGCATCGCCAATCCCCGCAGCCAGCAGACGCGGCGGTGCTCCTGCCACCACGGTTGTGTCAACGATAACCATGTTCGGGTTGTGCGGTAGCATCAGGTAGCGATCGAACTCGCCGTTGTCGGTATAAATCACGGAAAGCGCGCTGCACGGCGCATCAGTGGAGGCGATAGTCGGGGCAATGGCGACCGGCACGTCCATAAAGTGTGCCAGCGCTTTGGCGGTATCCAGCGTTTTTCCGCCGCCGATACCCAGTACCGCCATGCAGTCGGCACTGTCTGCCAGTTTTTTCAGTCGATCGATTTCATTTTGCGAACATTCGCCGCCAAACGGCGCGATTTCAGCATGCAGTTCTGCGTTTTTAAAGCTCTTGCGTAAAGTCTCTTCAGCAAAGCCCAGCACAAATTTATCGCCAACCACCAGCCAGCGCTGTGCAAGTGGCTTCAGATAGTCGCCGAGACGGGTTAACACATTAGCGCCCTGGATGTATTTCCCCGGCGATTGAATGATACGGTCCATAACAGTTCTCCCTTAGAGGTTGAGGTTACCAAACGCGTTTTTCCAGTCTTGCTCGAACTTCTCTATTGCTGACTCTACCGCCGGGGTGCCGAGCATTTGTTGCGCTACATCTAAAGGAAGCGTGATTGCTTCACAGCCGGCAAGCAGGCAGTCCAGCGCCTGTCGCGGAGTTTTAAAGCTGGCGGCAAGTACCTTGCTCTCTGGCGCATGCATTTCAAGCAGGGATTGCAGTTCTTGCACCATGCGAATACCGTCACCGCCTTGAGCGTCGACGCGGTTCACATACGGGGCCACATACTTTGCTCCTGCCAGTGCGGCGAGTAACCCCTGTGCTGCGCTGTATACGGCGGTACCCAGCGTGGTAATGCCCTCTTTTTTCAGAGCCTGAATCGCGATAAGCCCCTGAGCCGTCACCGGGATTTTGACCACGATGTCCGGTATGACATTACTCAGGCGTTTAGCCTCCGCCACCATGCCCTCTGCATCGCGGCTCATGGTTTGGGCAAACAGCGTGCCGTCCGGCCCGATGGCCTTTTGCAGGCGCGGCAGCACGTTCCAGATGGATTCACGGCTGGCAGCGATAATGCTTGGGTTAGTGGTCACGCCCGCAATGGGAAAAATGCGTGCAAGGCGTTCGACTTCCGCCACATTGGCGGTATCCAGATACAGTTCCATCACTCTTCCTCGTATTAAAGTTCTAATTCGTGTTGCAGCAGAGAAGCAATAGCCTCCGCGGAGCTGGCGTTCACCAGCGCATTGCGGAAATCTTCATGCATGATGCGACGTGCCAGGCGTGAGAAAATTCGCATGTGCTGGTCGCCTGCGGCGTGTTTGTTCAGCGTCAGCATGATGATGAATTGCGCTTCCTCATCTCCCCACATGACGGGGGCTTTCAGGCGTGCAACGCTGATGGTGGATTGCTCAATGTGCTCCGATTTGCTGTGTGGGATGGCAAAACTAAAACCCAGCCCGGTAGAAAATACGGTTTCGCGCGCCCACAGATCGGCTTCCAGCTTGCGCGGATAGCGGCAACGCCCTGCGAGCAAAAGGTTATCGGTCATGCCTTTCATGACCTCTTCTTTACTGTTCCAGTCGTTATCCAGAGAAATGCAGCGTGGTGTCACCAGCGGTGTATCCTGCTGATTCATGCGGAACTGGGCGAGCAGGTGTTCCACTTCAAGTGAGGTGCGACACGCCATGGCCTGGTTCAACAACTGGCGGCAGGCGCGGCTATCAAGCTGTGCCAGGCGCGCTTTGGTCGCCGGGATAGCAGGCGACCCCATACTGAGCTCGTCCAGGCCCAAACCTACCAGCAATGGCAACACAGAACCTTTTGCACCCAGCTCACCGCACAGGCCAATCCATTTTCCCTGGCGATGGACGGCCTGTACCGCGTAATCCAGAGCGCGCAGGAAAGCCGGGTTCAGGCTGTTGTAATGGCGCGTGACTTTGGCGTTGTCGCGGTCGACGGCCAGGAGATACTGCGTCAGGTCATTGCTGCCGATACTAAAGAAATCAATTTCTTCGCAGCATTGATCGATGATGAACATCACCGAGGGCACTTCCAGCATGATGCCGAGCGGGATTTTTTCATCAAATGGAATATGTTCAGTACGAAGCTGCTGCTTCGCTTCGGCAAGCTTCTCTTTAACCCACAGGATCTCTTCCATGGAGGAGATCATCGGGATCATGATCTTCAGGTTGCCGTGAGCAGAGGCGCGCAGGATCGCCCGAAGCTGGGTGGTGAAAAGCGTTGCATACTCTTCGTAGATACGTACTGCGCGGTAGCCGAGGAAGGGGTTGTTTTCTGCCGGTATGTTCAGGTACTCCACCGGTTTATCGCCGCCGATATCCATAGTACGCACGATAATGCTGCGCTCATTTGCACTTTCAAGTGCCTGGCAGAAAATGTTGTACAGCTCGTTTTCACCGGGGGCGCTGGTGCGATCCATATACAGCATTTCGGTGCGGAACAGGCCAACGCCTTCGGCACCGTTACCAAATGCCGCCACGGCTTCCACTGCATGAGCGATGTTCGCGGCAATCTCAATGCGCAGGCCATCTGATGTTCTGGCTTCCCGAACAAGCCAGATGCGTTGCTGCTCGCGGATCGCCTGTTGTACTCGTGCTTCCTGCTGATAGTAGCGCACCACCGCATCACTGGCATTGACCACAACCGCGCCCGCATTGCCATCTACGAAGACAGGCTGGTTGCGCCATTGAAGAAGACCTTCGCTATCGACGCCGACCAGCGTGGGAATATTGAAGGAGCGCGCAAGAATAACGGTGTGCGAAGTGGTTCCGCCACTCTTTAACAGCAGCCCTTTGAGTAATGTTTTATCCAGTTCCAGGAACTGACCGGGAGTGAGATCGTCAGCAAGGCAGACGGTCGGCTGCGTCAACTGGCCTGGCGCCGGGAAGCGTTGTTCTCCATAAATGTGTTGTAAAAGTTGATAGCAGACATCGCGCACATCCAGTACCCGCTCCTGCAGGTAGCTGCTACTGGAATGAGAAAACGCATCGCAGAAATGGTTTGCAGTAGCGATTGTTGCTTGCGCGCAGCTCAGTCCCTGGCTCACGCCTGCAAGAAGATGCTGGCGCAGTGAGGTATCCGTCGCCAGCGATCGATGCGCATCGAGAATGGCGCTGGCGGTACTCTCGCTGTCCATCGCACGCAACTCAATGTTTTTCACCAGCAGGGTGAGACCGTTATTCAGCGCAGACTGCTCTTCTTCAACATTTTTCGCGTCGGGCAAATCAGTCAGTGCATTGAGATCCAACGAGGTCAGTAAGGTCAGAATACCCTGGGCGCTACCGCTGCAAACAGGCATGGCGCGGAACAGCGTTGGGTTAAGGCGCGTGAGGGATTCTGGTAATGGATCAAGCTCGGTAGTGATGGCTTCTGTGAGTGGTGAATCACAGTGCGGGAACTCTTCCCGGATCCAGTGTTCCAGTTGTTGATGGGCGTTTTGCTCATCTTCCCCTTGAATCACCAGGCGACATGCATCACCTGCCAGCGTATCGGTACCAATAAGAGCCAGTGCGCTTCTGGCATCGGCTTTACGGCCAGTGCGCAGGTTGTGCCATTCGATTTGTGAGCTAAACGTATTGCACAGCGTTTCCACATGACTTGCCGGACGCGCGTGAACCCCGTTGGGTAATTCACAGGTAAATTCCACTACCAGAGCCATACACACACTCCTCAAACCAATCATCATTAATTGGGGAACAGCATACGAGTGCGGTGATGACGCGCGCCATGTGACAAATCTGCCAAAAACTGGACAAATGTAATATCACGCGAAAAGTGAGATTTGACTCACAGGTTGTGATGGTTTGTCTTACGCTTCCGTCTGTGCGAAATGTCGAGGCGGATCGCATTTTCATTTCAACATTACAAAAATCCAGTAAATGGCCTTTTTGTCTCCTGTCCGCCGACTTTCTGATTGCCTATTGTTTGCCACAACACCTTTAGGGTTTTAGGCCAGGAGCGACATATGAAAGAGTTGGTGCATATTCTCAAGAACACGCGGCAGCATCTGATGACAGGTGTGTCGCACATGATTCCGTTCGTGGTTGCAGGCGGAATTTTGCTGGCGGTTTCAGTCATGTTGTACGGCAAAGGCGCGGTACCGGATGCAGCAACCGATCCCAACCTGAAAAAACTGTTCGATATCGGCGTGGCCGGGTTAACGCTGATGGTCCCCTTCCTCGCCGCCTATATTGGCTATTCCATTGCCGAACGTGCCGCGCTTGCTCCTTGCGCCATTGCGGCCTGGGTTGGTAATAGCTTCGGTGCGGGGTTCTTCGGCGCCATTATTGCCGGGATACTCGGTGGGATAGTTGTCTGGTATCTGAAGAAACTGCCGGTTCCGAAAGTGCTGCGCTCAGTCATGCCTATCTTCATCATCCCTATTATCGGCACTTTTCTTACCGCGGGCATCATGATGTGGGGCCTGGGTGAGCCTGTCGGGGCGTTAACCACAGGGTTAACTCAGTGGCTGCAAGGAATGCAGCAGGGCAGCATCGTTGTGCTGGCCGTCATCATGGGGCTGATGCTGGCCTTCGATATGGGAGGGCCAATTAACAAAGTGGCCTATGCCTTTATGTTGATCTGTGTTGCCCAGGGCGTCTACACCGTTGTGGCAATCGCAGCGGTGGGTATCTGTGTGCCTCCGCTGGGGTTAGGCCTGGCGACGCTCATTAATCGCAAGAATTTTACTGGTGAAGAGCGTGAAGCGGGTAAAGCGGCACTGGTGATGGGCTGCGTGGGGGTCACCGAAGGGGCGATTCCATTTGCTGCAGCCGATCCTCTGCGCGTGATCCCTTCCATCATGTTGGGCTCCGCGTGCGGTGCAGTGACGGCTGCCGTGATGGGCGCACAATGTTATGCCGGATGGGGCGGGCTTATCGTTCTCCCTGTGGTGGAGGGCAAACTGGGCTACATCGCGGCAGTAGCCGTGGGTGCGGTGGTTACCGCCATCAGCGTTAACGTGCTGAAAAGTATTGCCCGCAAGAATGCAAAACAGGTCGAAGAAAAAGAGGACGACCTGGATCTGGATTTCGAAATTAACTGAATGAGGAAGAGAACATGGCCCGAATTATCGCAGTAACGGCATGCCCGTCAGGCGTTGCGCATACCTATATGGCGGCCGAAGCACTGGAAAGTGCCGCTAAAGCCAAAGGCTGGGAAGTGAAAGTTGAAACGCAGGGGTCGATAGGTCTTGAGAACGAACTGACGGCTGAGGATATCGCCGCAGCGGATATGGTGATCCTGACTAAAGATATCGGCATTAAATTCGAGGAACGTTTTGCCGGGAAAACCATCGTGCGCGTCAACATTAGCGACGCGGTAAAGCGTGCTGACGCCATCATGAACAAAATTGATGCCCACCTGACACAAACTGCCTGATGCTCTCCCGCCCTTCGGGGCGGGCTCGTTTTTCCGTTACAGGAGTTACCTCATGACGAATCGTACCCAGCGTCTGAAAGACGCACTCTTTGCTAACCCGCGCGAAATCTCACTTGAGCGTGCTTTGCTCTATACCGCCAGTTATCAGCAGACGGAAGGCGAGCCGGTTATGCTCAGGCGTGCGAAAGCCACGGCGTACATTCTCGACCATGTGAATATCGCGATTCGTGATGAGGAACTGATTGCCGGAAACCGCACCGTTAAACCGCGTGCAGGGATTATGTCCCCTGAGATGGACCCGTACTGGCTGCTTAAGGAGTTGGATCAGTTTGCCACACGACCCCAGGATCGCTTCGACATTAGCGACGAGGATAAGCGGATCTACCGTGAAGTGCTGTATCCCTGGTGGGAAAAACGGTCGATGAAGGATTTCATCAACAGCCAGATGACGGATGAAGTGAAAGCCGCCGTGGGGACACAGATTTTTAGCGTCAACCAGACGGATAAAGGGCAGGGGCATATCATCATTGATTATCCACGCCTGCTGAATAATGGTCTGGGTGCGCTGGTAGAGGAAATGCGTGAACATTGCACCCGCGATACGGAAAACACCTTCTATGCAGCGGCGCTGATTCTGCTTGAAGCCTCGCAGCGCCACATTCTACGCTATGCAGTGCTGGCTGAAGACGTCGCTGCCATCAGCCATGGATCTCGACGAGAGGAATTACTGAAGATTGCGGAAAACTCTCGTCATAACGCTCAGCATAAACCGCAAACGTTCTGGCAGGCGTGTCAGCTATTCTGGTACATGAACGTTATTTTACAGTACGAATCTAACGCCAGCTCGCTCTCCATCGGGCGCTTTGATCAGTATATGTTGCCGTTTTATCAGGCTTCGCTCTCGCAAGGTGACGATCCCGCGTTTCTGAAAGAGCTACTGGAATCACTGTGGGTGAAGTGCAATGACGTGGTGCTATTACGTTCGACCAGCAGCGCACGTTATTTTGCCGGATTCCCGACGGGATATACTGCACTGCTGGGCGGCCTGACGGAGAGTGGTCGCAGTGCGGTGAATGTGCTTTCCTTCCTGTGCCTGGATGCCTACCAGAGCGTTCAGCTTCCTCAACCCAACCTTGGCGTGCGAGTGAACGAACTTATTGATCGACCTTTCCTGCTCAAAACTGCAGAGACGATCCGCCTGGGAACCGGTATTCCGCAGATATTTAACGATGAAGTGGTGGTGCCAGCTTTCCTGAATCGTGGTGTGTCACTTGAAGATGCACGTGATTACGCTGTTGTCGGCTGCGTTGAACTGTCCATTCCGGGTAAAACCTACGGCCTTCACGATATCGCGATGTTTAACTTGCTGAAAGTCATGGAAATCGCGATGCAGGAGAACGAAGGTAATGCGGATCTCAGTTATGAAGAGTTGCTGAGGCATATTCGCGCCAAAATTAATCACTACATTGCGCTGATGGTCGAGGGGAGCAATATCTGCGATATCGGCCACCGCGACTGGGCGCCCGTTCCGCTTCTCTCTTCGTTTATCAGTGATTGCCTGGTTACGGGGAGAGATATTACCGACGGCGGTGCACGCTATAACTTCTCTGGCGTGCAGGGGATAGGGATAGCGAATCTGAGTGATTCATTGCATGCTCTGAAAGGGCTGGTTTTTGAACAGCAACGCTTAAGTTTTGATGAGCTATTAGCCGTGTTAAAAGCCAATTTTGCCACCCCTGAAGGCGAGAAAGTGCGTGCAAGGCTGATCAACCGCTTCGAAAAATACGGCAATGATATTGATGATGTCGACAATATCAGCGCTGAATTGCTGCGCCATTACTGTAAAGAGGTCGAAAAATACCGCAACCCGCGTGGTGGGCAATTTACCCCCGGTTCATATACCGTGTCGGCACACGTACCGCTGGGCGCAGTCGTGGGTGCCACACCGGATGGTCGCCTGGCAGGTGAGCAGCTGGCAGACGGTGGGCTCTCTCCTATGCTCGGGCAAGATATGCAGGGCCCGACGGCGGTACTGAAATCGGTGAGTAAGCTGGATAACTATTTATTATCTAACGGTACACTTCTGAACGTTAAATTCACGCCTGCGACGCTGGAAGGCGATGCCGGGCTGCAAAAGCTGGCGGATTTTCTGCGCGCGTTCACCCAGCTTAAACTGCAACATATCCAGTTCAACGTCGTTAACGCGGACACGTTACGCGAAGCACAGCAGCGCCCACAGGATTTTGCCGGGTTGGTCGTCCGGGTTGCCGGATACAGCGCCTTCTTTGTTGAGTTATCGAAGGAGATCCAGGATGACATTATCCGTCGTACAGCACATCAGCTGTGACGAGGTTGAAACGCGCGCCGATGCGGCGCGTATTTTCAACATTCAGCGCTATTCGTTGAATGATGGGCGTGGCATTCGCACGGTAGTGTTTTTTAAAGGTTGTCCTCACCGCTGCCCCTGGTGTGCTAATCCTGAGTCGATCTCACCGAAAATCGAGACAGTGCGTCGCGTGAGCAAATGTTTGCACTGTAGCCCCTGTCTGCGGGATGCTAATGAGTGCCCTTCTGGCGCGTTCGAGCATATTGGAACAGACGTTACGCTCGATGTGCTCGAACGTGAGGTAATGAAAGACGATGTGTTCTTCCGTTCTTCGGGTGGTGGCGTCACCCTCTCCGGAGGGGAGGTGTTGATGCAGGCACCTTTTGCGACACTGCTTATGCAGAGGCTGCGTCGATATGGCGTGCATACAGCCATCGAAACGGCAGGAGATGCGCCTTTATCTCGCTTACTGCCACTGGCACACCAGTGTGATGAAGTGCTGTTTGATTTGAAAATAATGGATACGGAGCAGGCGCGTTCAGTGGTAGCAATGAATCTGCCCAGAGTGCTCGATAATTTTATGCAACTGGTGGCTGACGGAGTAAATGTGATCCCTCGCGTGCCGCTTATTCCGGGTTTTACGCTCAATGAAACGAACATGGCTCGCGTGCTGGCGTTTCTGTTACCTTCTGGAATACGGCAACTGCATTTACTGCCGTTCCATCAGTACGGGGAACCAAAGTATCGTCTCCTTGGTCAGGAGTGGGAGATGCGGCAAGTGGTTCCGCCAACAGAAAGTGAGGTTGCGGCGATGTGTCAAATGGCTGAGCGCGAAGGGTTCCATGTCACCGTAGGAGGTTAAGTATGGCAGTGATAACGGAACGTCACCTGGTGGCGGTAACCGCTTGTGTCAGTGGCGTTGCACATACCTATATGGCAGCCGAACGGCTTGAAAAACTCTGCCAGCAAGAGAAGTGGAGCGTTCACATTGAGACGCAGGGAGCTCTGGGCGTTGAAAACGAGCTCACAGATGACGATATTCGTCGCGCCGATGTTGTTCTACTGATCGCGGATATCGAACTGGCTGGCAGTGAACGCTTCGAACATACCCGCTACGTGAAGTGCGGGATTAACGCCTTTTTACGTGACCCGCAAAGGGTGATGGGGGCGGTGCGTAAAATGTTTTCCGCACCGCAGCATACTCAGCTCATTCTGGACTAGCCACTTTCCCTGTTAGCTGGCTGTGATACTGGCGACGGTATTCTGACGGGGATCGCTCTGTGTTTTTACGGAACAACCGGCAGAAATAGTTACTGTCAACAAACCCGCAGGCATGTGCCACCTCTTTCACTTTTAAATCATACCCTTTCAGCAACTGACGCGCGTGTTCCAGCCGGGTATGCGTCAGGTATTCATTGAAACCCACTGCACCTGTTTTCTGGAAGAGATGCGACAGATAGTTGGGGGAGATGTAAAACGCCTGTGCCACGGATTCACGGGTTAGCGGCGCGGCGTAGTGCTCGTCAATATAGACCCGAATCGCTTCAAACAGAGCCTGACTACGCGAGGCGGTTTGGATCTGGCTGCCCAGCAGGTCGACGCAGTGGCTAAGCAGGCTGGCGATAATCAGCCGTGCGGTTTGCTGCTCATGCGGCTGCATCTGCATTTCATGGAGCGTTTGCAGCAGGAATGAGCCAATACGAGGACCTCTGCGGGCAACATGCCGTTTTGCCAGGTTACGGACCTCAACACCGTCCCAGTGCAGGAGGCTAAATCCAAGCTGCTGTTTGCCAAACAGAATGCTCAACGTCGTCGCGGGCTTTTGCCATTGCGGATCATTCCAGCCGCCAGCAGGAACGTATAAAACATCACCCTGCTGTAAAACGGAAGCAGCCAGGTCTTTCACCGAACCTTCGAGCACGATCTCCAGACGAGGAAAATCGACCTGCAAGGCAAGTGCGGGAACGGAGGATGTTGAGTTTGCAAAATGCACCTGACGTAGCGGCAACGTGCCGTTTATCAGGTCACTCAGGATGTGGGGGATATCGTGGTGCATGATGTGAATACCGAGGTATTGCCCGGCAAGCGCAGCGCTGCCGGGCATAAAGCATTAGCCGGTGTTACGCATACCTGCCGCAACGCCTGCAATCGTCACCATCAGCGCCTGTTCAACGCGTGGATCCGGCTCTTTACCTTCTTCTTCCGCCAGACGCGAACGATGCAGCAGTTCTGCCTGCAGGACGTTCAACGGGTCGGTATAGATGTTACGTAGCTGAATAGACTCGGCAATCCACGGCAGGTCCGCCATCAGGTGTGAGTCGTTGGCAATATCCAGCACCACTTTGATGTCACCTTCCAGCAGTTCGCGCAGCTCTTTACCCAGTGCCCACAGCTCAGGTTTCACCAGACGCTGATCGTAGTATTCCGCCAGCCACAGGTCAGCTTTCGAGAAGACCATCTCCAGCATACCCAGGCGGGTTGAGAAGAATGGCCAGTCGCGGCACATGGTTTCCAGCTCGCTCTGTTTGCCATCTTCTACCACTTTCTGTAGCGCGGCACCGGCACCCAGCCAGGCTGGCAGCATTAAACGGTTCTGCGTCCAGGCGAAGATCCACGGGATAGCACGCAGGGATTCTACGCCACCGGTTGGGCGACGCTTAGCAGGACGTGAGCCCAGCGGCAGTTTACCCAGCTCCTGCTCAGGCGTCGCTGAACGGAAGTAAGGTACGAAGTCTTTGTTTTCTCGCACGTAGCCACGGTACAGATCGCAGGAGATATCTGACAGCTCGTCCATAATATGACACCAGGACGCTTTTGGCTCCGGCGGTGGCAGCAGGTTCGCTTCCAGAATCGCGCTGGTATAAAGCGACAGACTGCTGACGGTCACTTCTGGCAGGCCGTACTTGAAGCGGATCATCTCGCCCTGTTCGGTTACGCGCAGACCGCCTTTCAGACTTCCCGGTGGTTGTGACAGCAGTGCGGCATGAGCCGGTGCACCGCCACGTCCGATTGAACCACCACGGCCGTGGAACAGGGTCAGTTCAATACCAGCTTTCTCACAGGTTTTAATCAGTGCATCTTGCGCCTGGTACTGGGCCCAGGATGCTGCCATCACGCCCGCATCTTTTGCGGAGTCGGAATAGCCGATCATGACCATCTGTTTGCCCTGAATAAAGCCACGATACCAGTCGATGTTCAGCAACTGGGTCATGACATCATTGGCATTGTTCAGGTCATCAAGGGTTTCAAACAGCGGTGCGACCGGCAAGGCGTAGTCGATACCGGCTTCTTTCAGCAGGAGATGAACGGCCAGCACGTCGGACGGTGTTTTCGCCATGGAGATCACATAGGCCGCCACCGATCCTTTCGGCGCATCAACGATCGCTTTACAGGTGTTGAGAACTTCGCGGGTGTCGTTACTTGGTTCCCAGTTGCGAGGCAGCAAAGGACGTTTGGAGTTCAGTTCGCGGATCAGGAAGGCCTGCTTGTCGGCTTCGGACCAGCTTTCATAATCGCCGATGCCGAGATAGCGGGTCAGTTCGCCCAGGGCTTCAGTATGACGGGTGCTCTCCTGACGCACATCAATACGCACCAGTGGCACGCCAAAACACTTCACACGGCGCAGGGTATCAAGCAACTCACCGTTCGCGATGATACCCATCCCACAGGCCTGCAGAGATTTATAACAGGCGTACAGGGGTTCCCAGAGCTGTTCGTTCTGGCTCAGAAGACCTTCTGGTTTTGGCAGACGCTGGCCTTTAAGACGAGCTTCCAGCCAGGCCTGAGTAGCCATCAGCTGACTGCGCAGTTTTTTCATCAGGAAACGATACGGCTCGCTGGCACCTTCTTCACCAGCCAGCTCGCGCAGTTCCGGTGTTGCTTCAACCATCGACAGTTCGGAAATCAGCACCTGAATGTCTTTCAGGAACAGGTCAGTGGCCTTCCAGCGGCTCAGCAACAGGACATGACGGGTGATCTCTGCGGTAACGTTCGGGTTACCATCGCGGTCGCCGCCCATCCAGGAGGTGAAGCGCACTGGCACAAAATCCACCGGCAGGCGGTAGCCCAGGTTCTCTTCCAGCTGTTCGTTCAGTTCGCGCAGGTAGTTCGGAACCCCTTCCCACAGGCTGTTTTCTACCACCGCAAAGCCCCATTTGGCTTCGTCAACCGGGCTTGGGCGATGCTTACGAATTTCATCGGTGTGCCAGGATTGGGCAATCAGCTGGCGCAGGCGGCGCATCAGCTGGTTGCGTTCGTAGTCAGCGATGTCTTTGTTATCCAACTGCTTCAGGCAGTTGTTCACTTCCACCATTTTGTGGATCAGGGTACGACGGGTGATTTCGGTTGGGTGAGCAGTCAGTACCAGCTCCAGCGAAAGGGACTCCACCGCTTTTTTGATGGTGTCTTCGTTGAGGCCTGGCTGATCTTTAAGTTTACGAAGTGTACGGGCAATGACTTCCGGGTTGCTGGCAGCTTCACCATTTGGCGAAATGCTGTGGTATTGCTCAGCGGTATTTGCCAGGTTCAGGAACTGGCTGAATGCGCGTGCAACGGGTAACAGTTCATCGTTAGAGAGGTTCTGCAACGTGGTTAGCAGCTCCTGACGATTGGCCTCATTACCTGCACGAGAAGATTTCGATAGCTTGCGGATGGTTTCAACACGGTCGAGGATGTTCTCCCCCAACGCATCTTTGATGGTATCTCCAAGCACTTTGCCGAGCATACTGACATTACTACGCAACGCGGAATATTGTTCGTTCATAAAAACCCAGTCACCCCATCATTTTTGTTTATGCCCAGTCGAAAATCTTCTGGACATTATTTTGTCATCTCCCTTTATAAAGCCACGTAAAACCCCCGTCGTCAATTGCTGCGAAAACGGTTCAGCAAACGAATAAATGTGGGTAATTTACGAAATTTAATTCGCTTCGCGTCAGATAAGTGATGCTTATGGGAATGTGACGGAGATCGCGAGATTTTCCCCTCTCAGATGAGAGGGGAAAGGTCATTAATGCCAGCAGAAGTGATGCACAACCTGAGTAATCAGTTCGCGGGTTGGCTTGATAAAGCGAGTTTCCAGATATTCATCCGGCTGGTGGGCCTGGTTGATGGAGCCAGGGCCAAGGACCAGCGTCGGGCAGAGCGTTTGAATAAACGGCGCTTCGGTGCAGTAGTTCACCACATCGGTTTTCTCGCCGAGCAGTTTTTCCACCACGTCGACCAACTGGTGATCCGGCGGGCACTCGTAGCCCGGAATTGGCGGATGAAGATCGGAAACTGTCAGGCGACCAGGCCAGCGTTCACTCACCGGTGCCAGGGCTTCTGTCAGTAACCCGTTCAGATCGCTCAGCGTCATGCCCGGCAGCGGGCGGATATCCATATGCAGCTCGCAGCAGGCGCAGATACGGTTGGAGGCATCGCCGCCGTGCAGGCTGCCGAGGTTCAGCGTCGGGTAAGGAACCGTGAACGAATCATGGTGATAGCGCTCTTTCAGGGAATCACGCAGCTGCATGATGTGGCCGATGGCATCATGCATCAGCTCAATGGCGTTCACGCCACGCGCCGGATCGCTGGAGTGCCCGGACTGGCCCAGCACACGTACTGCCGTCGAGATATGACCTTTGTGCGCACGAATCGGTTGCAGAGATGTTGGTTCGCCGATAATGGCGCAATCCGGGCGAATTGACGTATTTTCAGAGAAGTAGCGTGCGCCCGCCATGCTGGTTTCTTCATCGGCGGTCGCCAGAATGTAGAGCGGTTTCTTCAGTTTTGTCACGTCGACGTCACGCAGCGCGTCGAGGATAAAGGCAAAGAAACCTTTCATATCGGCAGTGCCGAGACCGTAAAGTTTGTTGTCGTGCTCGGTCAGGGTGAACGGATCGCGCGTCCAGCGGCCATCATCAAACGGTACGGTGTCAGTATGACCGGCCAGCAGCAGGCCGCCCGCACCGGTTCCGGTGCGGGCGAGCAGGTTAAATTTGTGGCGGGTTCCGGGGACGGGCTGAACCTCAACGTTAAACCCAAGATCGCTAAACCAACCCGCCAGCAGATTGATTAAAGACTCATTGCTCTGATCCAGCGCTTCTTCGGTTGCACTGATGGACGGTGTGGCGATCAGGGCGCGGTAGATCTCGATAAATGGCGGTAAGTTCATTTTCATTGTTGACACACCTTAGGTCGTGATAGTATCAATATTCATGCAATAAATGTGAATAAAAATACATTAACGTTGAGCATAAAGGAACCCGATGTTGAATACGCTGATTGTAGGCGCTAGCGGTTATGCGGGCGCAGAGCTTGTAAGCTACGTGAATCGCCATCCACATATGACCATAACCGCTTTGACCGTGTCAGCGCAAAGCAATGATGCAGGAAAGTTAATTTCTGATTTGCATCCGCAACTTAAGGGCATTGTTGATCTGCCGTTGCAGCCAATGTCTGACATCAGTGAGTTCACCGACGGTGTCGACGTGGTGTTTTTGGCCACTGCGCACGAAGTCAGCCACGACCTGGCACCGCAATTTCTGGCGGCCGGTTGTGTGGTGTTCGACCTCTCTGGCGCGTTTCGTGTTAACGATGGCGCGTTCTATGAAAAATATTACGGTTTTACCCATCAGCACCCGGATCTGCTTGAAAAAGCGGTATACGGCCTGGCGGAGTGGAGCGCAGACAAACTGAAAGAAGCGGATCTGATTGCTGTACCGGGTTGCTACCCGACGGCGGCGCAGCTTTCACTTAAGCCATTGATCGACGCAGGTCTGCTGGATCTTAATCAGTGGCCAGTGATCAACGCCACCAGTGGCGTGAGCGGTGCCGGGCGCAAGGCCGCTATCTCCAACAGCTTCTGCGAAGTGAGCCTTCAGCCGTATGGCGTGTTTAACCACCGTCATCACCCTGAAATTACCACCCATCTGGGAGCGGAGGTGATTTTCACCCCGCACCTGGGCAGCTTCCCGCGTGGGATCCTCGAAACCATTACCTGCCGCCTGAAACCGGGCGTAACCAAAGAACAGGTGAACGAGGTCTTCACTCAGGCATACGCGGATAAACCGCTTGTGCGTTTGTACGATAAAGGCGTCCCGGCGCTGAAAAACGTGGTCGGTCTGCCGTTCTGCGATATCGGCTTTGCCGTGCAGGGCGAACACCTGATTGTGGTCGCCGCAGAAGATAACTTACTCAAAGGCGCTGCCGCTCAGGCAATGCAGTGCGCAAATATTCGTTTCGGCTTCCCTGAAACGCAGGCTCTTATTTAAGGTGTGATGATGAACCCATTAATTATCAAACTCGGTGGTGTACTGCTGGACAGCGAAGAAGCGCTGGAGCGTCTTTTTACCGCGCTGGTTAACTATCGCGAATCTCACCAACGTCCGCTGGTGATTGTTCACGGTGGCGGTTGCGTGGTGGATGAACTGATGAAAGGACTCAATCTGCCGGTGAAAAAGAAAAATGGTCTGCGCGTCACGCCTGCGGATCAGATTGACATCATCACCGGTGCACTAGCGGGGACGGCGAACAAAACGCTACTGGCATGGGCGAAGAAACACCATATTGCTTCCGTAGGCCTCTACCTGGGCGATGGCGATAGCGTAAAAGTGACTCAGCTCGACGAAGAACTCGGTCATGTTGGACTGGCGCAGCCAGGTTCGCCTAAGCTGATTAACACGCTGCTGGACGGTGGTTTCCTGCCGGTGGTCAGTTCTATCGGTGTCACCGAAGAGGGCGAGCTGATGAATGTGAACGCGGACCAGGCGGCAACGGCACTGGCGGCAACGCTGGGCGCAGACCTGATCCTGCTTTCTGACGTGAGCGGTATTCTGGACGGCAAAGGTCAGCGCATTGCGGAAATGACGGCAGCGAAAGCCGAGCAGCTGATTGCGCAGGGTATTATTACCGACGGCATGATCGTCAAAGTGAACGCTGCACTGGATGCCGCGCGCACGCTCGGCCGCCCGGTAGATATCGCCTCCTGGCGTCACGCGGAGCAACTCCCGGCGCTGTTTAACGGCACGCCGATTGGCACGCGTATTTTAGCGTAAGTTTTTATTGAATGACCGTAGGCCGGGTAAGCGTAGCGCCACCCGGCGGAACTAACGAATAAAGGAACGATGTTATGGCACTTTGGGGTGGGCGTTTTACACAGGCAGCGGATCAGCGGTTCAAACAGTTCAACGACTCTTTGCGCTTCGACTACCGCCTGGCCGAACAGGATATTGTCGGCTCTGTGGCCTGGTCCAAAGCGCTGGTGACAGTTGGCGTACTGACCGCAGAGGAACAGCAGCAGCTGGAAGAGGCACTGAATAATCTGCTGGAGGAAGTGCGCCTGAACCCGGAGCAAATCCTCCAGAGCGACGCCGAAGACATTCACAGCTGGGTAGAAGGCAAACTGATCGATAAAGTCGGTCAGTTGGGTAAGAAGCTGCACACTGGCCGTAGCCGTAACGACCAGGTCGCAACCGATCTGAAGCTGTGGTGTAAAGATACCGTTGGCGAACTGCTGGCCGCTAACCGTCAACTGCAGAGTGCGCTGGTGGAAACCGCTCAGAATAACCAGGACGCGGTCATGCCGGGTTACACCCACCTGCAACGTGCGCAGCCAGTGACGTTTGCGCACTGGTGCCTGGCCTATGTCGAGATGCTGGCACGTGATGAAAGCCGTCTGCAGGATACCCTGAAACGTCTGGACGTGAGTCCGCTGGGTAGCGGCGCGCTGGCCGGTACGGCGTATGAAATTGACCGTGAGCAGCTGGCGGGCTGGCTGGGCTTTGCGTCTGCCACCCGTAACAGCCTGGACAGCGTGTCTGACCGTGACCATGTGCTGGAACTGCTCTCAAATGCTTCAATCGGCATGGTCCACCTGTCGCGTTTCGCAGAAGACCTGATCTTCTTCAACTCCGGTGAGGCCGGGTTTGTCGAGTTGTCTGACCGTGTGACTTCAGGTTCTTCCCTGATGCCGCAGAAGAAAAACCCGGATGCGCTGGAGCTTATCCGCGGCAAGTGTGGCCGCGTCCAGGGCGCGCTGACCGGCATGATGATGACCCTGAAAGGGCTGCCGCTGGCGTATAACAAAGATATGCAGGAAGACAAAGAAGGGCTGTTCGATGCGCTCGACACCTGGCTGGACTGTCTGCATATGGGCGCACTGGTGCTGGATGGTATTCAGGTGAAACGCCCGCGTTGCCAGGAAGCGGCGCAGCAGGGGTATGCCAACTCCACTGAGCTGGCGGATTACCTCGTTGCGAAAGGCGTACCGTTCCGTGAAGCGCACCATATTGTGGGCGAAGCGGTAGTGGAAGCGATTCGCCAGGGTAAACCGCTGGAAGACCTGGCGCTTGCCGAGCTGCAGAAGTTCAGTGCGGTTATCGGGGATGATGTTTATCCGATTCTGGCGTTGCAGTCTTGTCTGGATAAGCGTGCGGCGAAAGGCGGCGTGTCACCTAAGCAGGTCGCGCAGGCGATTGCGGATGCGAAAAACCGGTTAGTTTAAACTGTGCGGGCGGGTGTCCTCACCCCCGACCCTCTCCCATGGGGAGAGGGAGAAAAACGGAGCCTGGCTTAACGCCAGGCTTTTTTACGCAAAAAAAAGCGGACCACGGGGTCCGCAAAAGTTCACGTTGGCTTTAGTTGTTCGAGTTTTGAGAGAAACTCGCTGACGGAGCGGGGTCGTCAAGGGCCAAACACGTACCGCCTCGTCTATGTGGTGTATTATTCAACAGAATGCTTGATAGGGATAATCGTTCGTTGCTATGCTATCTATCGCCATGAACTATCGTGGCGACGGAGGATGAATAATGAATATTCGTGATCTTGAATACCTGGTAGCGTTAGCCGAGCACCGTCATTTTCGCCGCGCGGCAGATTCCTGCCACGTCAGCCAGCCTACGCTGAGCGGTCAGATCCGCAAGCTGGAGGATGAGCTGGGGGTGATGCTGCTGGAGCGCACCAGTCGTAAGGTACTGTTCACCCAGGCCGGTCTGCTGCTGGTTGATCAGGCGCGCACCGTGCTGCGCGAGGTCAAAGTGCTCAAGGAAATGGCAAGCCAGCAGGGAGAAACGATGTCTGGCCCACTGCATATTGGCCTGATCCCAACCGTTGGCCCGTACCTGTTGCCGCACATCATTCCGATGCTGCACCAGACGTTCCCGAAACTTGAAATGTACCTGCACGAAGCGCAGACCCATCAGCTGCTGGCGCAGTTAGATAGCGGCAAACTCGATTGCGCCATTCTGGCGCTGGTGAAAGAGAGTGAAGCCTTTATTGAGGTACCGCTGTTTGACGAGCCGATGATGCTGGCGATCTATCAAGATCACCCGTGGGCGAACCGCGATCGTGTGCCGATGGCCGATCTGGCCGGCGAAAAACTGCTGATGCTGGAAGATGGCCACTGTCTGCGCGATCAGGCGATGGGTTTTTGCTTTGAAGCGGGTGCTGATGAAGATACCCATTTCCGCGCAACCAGCCTGGAAACGCTGCGCAATATGGTGGCTGCGGGAAGTGGTATTACACTGCTGCCTGCGCTGGCCGTACCGCGAGAACGCACGCGAGATGGCGTGGTGTACCTGCCGTGCATTAAGCCAGAGCCACGCCGTACGATTGGCCTGGTTTATCGCCCTGGTTCGCCGCTGCGCAGCCGCTATGAGCAGCTGGCAGAGGCCATCCGGAGTTCAATGGATGGCCACTTTGACAGCGCGTTAAAACAGGCGGTTCAGACCGTTTAGTGCCGCTACCCGATAGGCTTCTGCCATGGTCGGGTAGTTAAAGGTGGTGTTAACGAAGTACTCGATGGTGTTACCACCCCCTTTTTGCTCCATTATCGCCTGGCCGATATGAATGATTTCCGCGGCGCGTTCACCAAAGCAGTGAATACCGAGGATCTCTTTCGTCTCGCGATGGAACAAAATCTTCAGCGTTCCCACACTCATCCCCACGATTTGCGCGCGCGCCAGATGTTTAAACTGCGCACGACCCACCTCGTAAGGCACTTTCATGGCCGTCAGTTGCTGTTCGGTTTTCCCGACTGAGCTAATTTCCGGGATGGTGTAAATACCTGTCGGAATATCTTCAATCAGATGCGCCGTTGCTTCGCCTTTCACCAGCGCCTGAGCTGCAATGCGTCCCTGGTCGTAGGCTGCTGACGCGAGGCTTGGATAGCCAATAACATCACCGACTGCGTAAACGTGCGGCAGGGCGGTCTGGTACATGCTGTTGACCTTCAACTGACCACGGCTGTCGGTTTCCAGACCAATGTTTTCCAGCGCCAGTGAATCGGTGTTACCGGTACGGCCGTTGGCATACAACAGGCAGTCGGCTTTTAGCTTCTTGCCTGATTTCAGGTGCATGATCACACCGTCATCGCAGCCTTCGATTTTCTCGTACTCTTCGTTGTGGCGAATGACGACACCGCTGTTCCAGAAGTGATACGAGAGGGAATCCGACATCTCCTGGTCGAGGAAAGCCAGCAGGCGATCGCGGGTGTTGATTAGGTCAACTTTGACCTCCATGCCCCGGAAGATCGACGCATATTCGCAGCCAATCACCCCAGCGCCATAGATAATCACATGGCGTGGTTCGTGGTGCAGGCTGAGGATGGAGTCGCTGTCATAAATACGTGGGTGCGAGAAGTCGACGTCGGCCGGATGGTACGGGCGCGAGCCGCAGGCAATAACGAATTTTTCAGCGGTGATGGTTTCAACCGAACCATCGTGGCATTCGAGCGCCAGGGTGTGCTCATCAACAAAATGCGCGTTGCCCTGCAAAATTTCACAGTGGTTACGCTCATAAAACCCCTGACGCATACGTGTCTGCTGGTTAATGACGGTATCCGCGTGATTCAGGATGTCGGCAAAGGATGAACGAAGAAGTCGGGAGTGGTCGCTGTAAAGAGGGTTCTGGTTAAATTCGATAATGCGGCTAACGGCGTGGCGGAGGGCTTTGGAAGGGATAGTGCCCCAGTGAGTGCAACCGCCGCCAACATTATGGTAGCGCTCAATGACCGCTACTCTGGCTCCCTGTTTCACCAGACCCATAGCAGCACCTTCGCCGCCGGGGCCGGAACCAATAACTATTGCGTCGTAATCGTAGGAATGTGGCATGGTAAGGCTTACCTGTTCTTATACATAAAAGCAACAGGATCATAACATCATTGCCAGAGTAACCCAATTATCGTTGTGCTTTTTTCGGGCAGTGAAGCACAAACCGCGCGTAAACAATCATTCACAAAGCCAGACAAACAGATTAATTTTATTCTCTGGTATAGTGCCATCAGGCCTTTGGAAGGATTCAACTATCGTGATGGGCGTAAGAGCACAACAAAAAGAGAAAACCCGGCGTTCGCTGGTGGAAGCCGCATTTAGTCAACTGAGTGCCGAGCGTAGTTTTGCCAGTTTGAGCCTGCGTGAAGTTGCGCGCGAGGCCGGGATTGCGCCAACGTCCTTCTATCGTCACTTCCGTGATGTGGATGAACTGGGTCTGACCATGGTCGACGAAAGTGGTCTGATGCTTCGCCAGCTCATGCGCCAGGCGCGTCAGCGTATCGCAAAAGGCGGCAGCGTGATCCGCACCTCCGTGTCGACCTTTATGGAATTTATCGGCAATAACCCCAACGCGTTTCGTCTGCTTCTGCGCGAGCGTTCCGGAACCTCTGCGGCGTTTCGTGCTGCCGTCGCGCGTGAAATTCAGCATTTCATCGCGGAACTTGCCGACTATCTTGAACTCGAAAACCATATGCCGCGTGCGTTTACAGAAGCACAGGCTGAGGCGATGGTGACGATTGTTTTCAGCGCGGGTGCCGAAGCGCTGGATATCAGCATTGAACAACGCAAGCAGCTCGAAGAGCGACTGGTATTACAGCTGCGCATGATTTCTAAAGGCGCGTACTACTGGTATCGCCGTGAACAAGAGAAACTGGCACATCAAACCGAAGAGTGAAGGTGAGTAATGAAACAGTCAGGTCAGGATAAAGGGACGCTGTTGCTGGCATTGATCGCTGGCTTATCCATTAATGGTACGTTTGCCGCTATTTTTAGCTCAATCGTGCCATTTTCGATTTTCCCGCTAATTGCACTGGTGCTGACGGTTTACTGTCTGCATCAACGTTACCTGAACCGCACTATGCCGGTCGGGTTACCGGGGTTGGCTGCCGCCTGCTTTATTCTGGGTGTGTTGCTGTATAGCACTGTGGTGCGTGCCGAGTATCCGGATATCGGCTCTAACTTCTTCCCTGCGGTACTGTCTGTGGCGCTGGTGTTCTGGATTGGCTCGCGTATGCGTAGCCGTAAGAGCCAGTTACCAGAGTAAAAGGTTTTGTCATTGTAGGCCGGATAAGCGAAGCGCCATCCGGCTTTTTTGGCAGGTGGCGCTTCGCTTACCTGCCCTACAAGGCCCACATTACTTTGCCGTGAGCAGTACACCGCACTCCATATGGTGCGTATACGGGAATTGATCGAACAGCGCCAGACGTTCAACCTTGTGCGTCTGGCCTAATGTTTCGAGGTTCTTGCACAGCGTCTCCGGATTGCAGGAGATGTACAAAATACGCGGGTACGCCTGCACCATCTTCTCGGTTTCGCTGTCCAGGCCACTGCGCGGCGGATCGACAAAAATCGTCTCACACTGGTAACTCTTCAGGTCGATACCCTGTAATCGATTGAACTCACGTACGCCGTTCATCGCCTGCGTAAACTCTTCTGCGGCCATACGAATGATCTGCACGTTGTCGATATGATTGGCCGCGATGTTGTACTGTGCAGCCGCAACCGATGGTTTGGCGATTTCTGTGGCCAGCACGCGTTCGAAATTTCGCGCCAGCGCCAGCGAGAAGTTGCCGTTACCGCAGTACAGCTCAAGCAGATCGCCCGTCGACCCTTCCGTCGCCTTCAGCGCCCATTCCAGCATCTGCACGTTCATCGCAGCGTTCGGCTGGGTGAAGCTGTTCTCGACCTGACGATACACCATCTCTTTACCTGCAACCGGCAGACGCTCGTCTATGTAATCCTGATCCAGCATGATTTTGGTTTTGGTGGCACGGCCAATCAGATGAACATTGATGTTCTGCGCGCGCAGTGCATCGCGCAGGGCTTCTGCCTGCTCACGCCACTCGTCATTCAGCGCTTTGTGATACAGCAGAGAGACAATCGCCTGGTTACTTTGAGTAGTCAGGTAGTCAATCTGGAACAGCTTATTGCGCAGCACAGGGTTGGTGCGCACACCGTCCATAATGAGGGTCATTAGCTGGTTAATCAGCTCGCTTGCCGCCGGAAAACTGTCTACGCGGATACGGGATTTTGTCTGCTGATCAAAAATGATGTGGTACAGGTCGTCACCGTCGTGCCAGATGCGGAATTCAGCGCGCATGCGGTAGTGGCTGACAGGAGAGCGGAACACCTCGGGAACGGGCGCGTTGAAAGGCGTCATCATACTTTGCAGGCGGACAACTTTCTCTGCCAGCTGTGCGTCGTACTGTTCTGTCGGGAGGTGTTCTGGGGTCATGATGCGTCCTGAGTGATAAAGAATTACGCGGGGATTGTAGGCATTGTTCAGGGGATGTCCAGATTTAATGGCTAATAGCTATCTGGACATCTATACGTGTCTAATTGTAGCATTCTGTTTCCGGTCTCCTGAGAGTGAAAAGGGAATCCAGTGTAAATCTGGAGCTGACGCGCAGCGGTAAAGACTGGCGGGATGAGAGTTGTAGACACTGTGAAAATGGGAAGTCTTCATCCTTATAAAGCCACCTAGCCCGAAGACCTGCCGGGATCACGTCGCATTTGGTTTCATTATCGCGTGCTATAGATGAGGCCTGCGGCATCCTTCTTATATTGTGGATGCTTTAACAATGATTAAAAAAGTATCGCTGCTGACGGCGTTGTCCGTCACGGCATTTTCGGGCTGGGCGCAGGATAGCGAAGACTCGTTGGTGGTGACTGCAAACCGTTTTGAACAACCGGCAAAAACCGTTCTGGCTCCGACATCTGTTGTGACGCGTGAAGATATTGAACGCTGGCAGGCAAAGAGTGTGGTGGAAATCATGTCACGTCTGCCTGGCGTGGATATCGCGCAAAGTGGTGGAATGGGCACGAACTCTTCGACTTTTATTCGCGGAACCGAATCTCGCCATGTGCTGGTGCTGATTGACGGTATTCCTTTGAATAACGCCGGGATCAGCAACGTTCCTGACCTGAGCCAGATCCCGACTTCCCTGATTCAGCGTATTGAATACATTCGTGGCCCACGTTCGGCCCTGTATGGTTCTGACGCGATTGGCGGTGTGATCAACATCATTACCGGACGCGATAAACCGGGTGCGGAAATTTCTGCGGGTGTGGGGTCTAAGGGTTACCAAACCTATGATGGCTCTTTCCAGCAGGTTCTTGATAAAACCAAAATCACCATGGCGGGTAACTACACCTATACCCGTGGTTTTGATATTGCTGCCCAGGATGCACCGCGTCAGCCGGATCGCGATGGCTTTATGAGTAAGTCGTTATACGGCTCTGTGGAACAGCAGATCACCGACAGCGTGAGCGGCTTCTTCCGTGGCTTTGGTTATGACAACCGCACGGCGTATGACGGTTACGATACTTACAATGATGATTACACGGCGATACTCGGCACCCCGGACACGCGTCAACTGTATAGCCAGAACTGGGATACCGGTCTGCGCTTTAGCCAGGGAATTTATCAATCTCAGTTGGTGGCAGGCTATGGTCGCAGCAAAGACCTGAACTATGATCCGAGCAAAGGTCGCTATGCAGCCTCTTCCAGCATGGATGATGTGAAGCAATACACCGCTCAGTGGATGAACAATGTGGCCGTCGGTCACGGTAATATCGGAGCTGGTCTGGACTGGCTGAAACAGAAAACCCAGTCGGGGACGGCATCTCTGGAGAAAGGCTACGAGCAGCACAATACGGGTGTTTTCCTCTCCGGTATGCAGCAGTTTGATAGCGTGACGCTGGAAGCAGCCGCCCGTAATGATGACAACTCGAACTTCGGCAACCACAGCACCTGGCAAACCAGCGCGGCCTGGGAGTTTATCGAAGGATATCGCTTCATTGCCTCCTACGGAACGGCCTATAAAGCGCCAACCATGAGCCAGATCCACAGTAAGAAGTACGGCAACCCGGATCTTAAACCTGAAGAGAGCAAGCAGTGGGAAGGCGGATTTGAAGGCTTAACCGGCCCGGTGAGCTGGCGTGTTAGCGCTTACCGTAACGATGTCGATAATCTGATTGGTTACGATCAGATGTACCGTCCTTATAACGTGGACAAAGCGCGTATCGAAGGGGTTGAAGCCACCGCTCAGTTTGATACCGGTCCGGTAAGCCATCAGGTCTCTTATGACTATGTTGATCCGCGCAATGCAAACACCAATGAAGTGCTCAAGCGTCGCTCTAAACAGCAGGTGAAATATCAGCTCGACTGGCAAACCTGGGATATTGACTGGGATCTTGCATACCGTTATCTGGGCACCCGCTACGACGATGACTTCAGCGGTTACCCTTCTCGCGAAGTGAAAATGGGCGGTGTGAGCCTGTGGGATATCGCAGTTTCATATCCTGTCACCTCTCACCTCACAGTTCGTGGTAAAATAGCCAATCTGTTCGATAAAGATTACGAGACAGTTTATGGCTATCAAACTGCAGGACGGGAATACACCTTGTCTGGCAGCTACACCTTCTGATCCGCGTCCCACTGTACTGGTGTTTGATTCCGGCGTTGGTGGGCTTTCGGTCTATGATGAGATTCGGCATCTCCTGCCGAATCTCCATTACATCTACGCTTTTGATAACGTCGCTTTTCCGTACGGGGAAAAAAGCGAAGAGTTTATTGTTGAGCGTGTGGTTGAAATTGTCACCGCGGTACAAAAGCGTTACCCCCTTGCGCTGGCGGTCATAGCCTGCAATACGGCGAGTACGGTTTCCCTTCCTGCCTTGCGTGAAAAATTCCAGTTCCCGGTTGTGGGTGTCGTTCCTGCAATAAAGCCAGCCGCGCGTCTGACGGCGAACGGTATCGTTGGTTTGCTGGCAACACGTGGCACGGTGAAGCGTCCTTATACGCGTGAACTGATCGACCGCTTTGCTAATGAATGCCAGATAGCAATGCTCGGATCGGCGGAGCTTGTCGAAATGGCTGAAGCGAAGTTGCATGGACACGCTGTTTCGCTGGAAGAGCTGCGCCGCATTTTGCGCCCGTGGTTGCGGATGCCGGAGCCGCCAGACACCGTTGTTCTGGGATGTACCCATTTCCCTCTTTTACAGGAAGAGCTTCTGGCTGTTCTGCCTGAGGGGACTCGTCTGGTGGATTCCGGTGCGGCAATTGCGCGTCGTACCGCCTGGTTGCTGGAACATGAAGCGCCAGATGCAAAATCTACCGATGCAAATATCGCTTTTTGTATGGCGATCACAAAAGAAACTGAACAACTTTTGCCCGTTTTACATCGTTACGGCTTTGAAACGCTCGAAAAACTGGCGTTGTAGCACGGTTTTGAGCAAAAAAGAGGCGGTTGAAAGTTTTTTTCAAAAGAGGGGTTGTCAACGTCTGAGAACTCCCTATAATGCGCCTCCACTGACACGGAACAACGGCACACACGCCGCCGGGTTAGCGGGGTTCAGAGATGAACACCAACAGAGAAAAGTGAAAATAATCGCTTGACTCTGAATGAGGAAAACGTAATATACGGGACCTCGCAACGGTGAGCGAAAGCCGCGTTGCAACTGCTCTTTAACAATTTATCAGACAATCTGTGTGGGCACTCAAAGTGACATGGATTCTTAATGTCTTCGGACACTAAATGAATACCAAGTCTCAACGAGTGAACACGTAATTCATTACGAAGTTTA
>NZ_JBALHX010000007.1:0-134464 GCF_037053385.1 Enterobacter sp. P82 | reverse complement strand
ATTTGCCTGGCGGCTTTAGCGCGGTGGTCCCACCTGACCCCATGCCGAACTCAGAAGTGAAACGCCGTAGCGCCGATGGTAGTGTGGGGTCTCCCCATGTGAGAGTAGGGAACTGCCAGGCATCAATCAAGAAAAACCCCGTACCGGAAGGTGCGGGGTTTTTTGCTTTGGATCTTACACATTCCCTCCTTGAAACTTTCTCACCTTTCACTTGCAGACTCGACATTCAGATCATTTCTGGTTATCGTTAGCTGTCTGGATGTCTAAACGTTTATACGTATGCTGTGAGGATATAAAGTTATGCCGATTCGGGTGCAGGACGAGCTACCAGCCGTCAATTTCTTACGTGAAGAAAATGTCTTTGTCATGACGGCTTCACGCGCTACAGGTCAGGAAATTCGCCCGCTGAAGGTGCTTATTCTCAATCTGATGCCAAAAAAGATCGAAACAGAAAACCAGTTTCTTCGTCTGCTTTCGAACTCCCCGCTGCAGGTTGATATCCAGCTGCTACGTATTGATGCCCGTGAGTCGCGGAATACACCTTCTGAGCATCTGAACAATTTCTACTGTAACTTCGATGACATCCGCGATGAAAACTTCGATGGACTGATTGTAACGGGAGCACCACTGGGCCTGGTTGAATTCAATGATGTTGCCTACTGGCCGCAGATAAAACAGGTGCTGGAGTGGGCAAAAGATCACGTCACCTCCACGCTCTTTGTCTGTTGGGCGGTCCAGGCGGCACTGAATATCCTGTATGGCATTCCAAAGCAAACCCGCACTGAAAAGCTATCTGGCGTATATGAACACCATATTCTGCATCCACACGCATTACTGACGCGCGGATTTGATGACACTTTCCTTGCCCCTCACTCTCGCTATGCCGATTTCCCGGCACAGCTGATCCGCGATTACACCGATCTGGAGATCCTGGCTGAAACGGAAGACGGTGATGCCTACCTGTTTGCCAGCAAAGATAAGCGTATTGCTTTTGTCACCGGGCATCCCGAGTATGACCCAAACACCCTCGCAGCGGAGTTTTTCCGTGACGTCGAAGCGGGTCTGAATCCGGATGTTCCGTACAACTATTTCCCGAAAAACGATCCGCAAAACAAACCGAGAGCAACCTGGCGTAGCCACGGGAATTTGCTGTTTACGAACTGGCTCAACTATTACGTCTACCAAATTACACCATACGATCTGCGTCACATGAATCCGACGCTGGAGTAATCTTCTGCATTCAACGATCCTAAAGCGTTTCAGCTATTCAGATCAGGCACCTTCGGGTGCCTTTTTTATTTCCGAAATATTACTCACCGTGCAATAAAACTTTAATTTCAATTAAATCAATAAATTGCTATCAATATTAAATTAAAATGGAAATTGTTTTTGATTTTGGAAAAAATATAGATAGTCTTAATTCTGCTGAGCGAAAACTACCCAACGATCTTTCGTTCGCACTGGGGATGTGAATTTGGATCTTTGATGAGGAGCAGAGTGATGACTCAACAGGCAACGACGGTCGATGAACTGGCCTTTACCCAGCCGTATGGCGAGCAAGAACAGCAAGTTTTGACGGCGGAAGCGGTAGAATTTCTGACTGAGCTGGTGACGCGCTTTACACCACAGCGTAACAAGCTGCTGGCAGCGCGCATTCATCAGCAGCAGGAAATTGACGATGGCAAGTTGCCTGGTTTTATTTCGGAAACCGCTTCCATTCGCCGTGGTGAGTGGAAAATCCGTGGCATTCCCGAAGATTTACAGGATCGTCGCGTTGAGATCACGGGACCGGTAGAGCGCAAAATGGTGATCAACGCCATGAACGCGAACGTTAAAGTCTTTATGGCTGATTTTGAAGATTCTCTGGCACCGGACTGGCGTAAGGTCATTGAGGGGCAGATCAATCTTCGCGACGCCGTGAACGGCACCATCAGCTACACCAACGAAGCCGGTAAAATTTATCAACTCAAACCAAACCCGGCGGTTCTGATCTGTCGTGTACGCGGGCTTCATCTGCCCGAAAAACATGTTACCTGGCGTGGTGAAGCCATTCCGGGCAGCCTGTTTGATTTTGCCCTCTATTTCTTCCACAACCACAAAAACCTGCTCGCAAAAGGTAGCGGCCCTTACTTCTATCTGCCGAAAACCCAATCCTGGCAGGAAGCGGCATGGTGGAGCGAGGTATTTAGTTATGCAGAAGATCGTTTCAACCTGCCGCGTGGAACCATCAAAGCCACGCTGCTGATTGAAACGCTGCCCGCCGTGTTCCAGATGAATGAAATTCTGCATGCCCTGCGCGATCACATTGTTGGCCTGAACTGCGGGCGCTGGGACTACATTTTCAGCTACATCAAGACCCTGAAGCATTATCCCGATCGCGTACTGCCGGATCGTCAGGTTGTCACCATGGATAAACCGTTCCTGAGCGCTTACTCGCGTCTGCTGATCAAAACCTGCCACAAGCGTGGTGCCTTTGCGATGGGCGGCATGGCAGCGTTTATTCCAAGCAAAGATGCGGAGCGTAATAGCCAGGTACTCAACAAGGTGAAAGCCGATAAAGAGCTTGAAGCACGCAATGGTCATGACGGGACGTGGATTGCACACCCGGGCCTGGCCGATACCGCGATGGAGGTATTCAACCGCGTGCTTGGCGACAATAAAAACCAGCTGTTTGTCACGCGTGAAGACGATGCCCCAACGGCTGAAGAACAGCTGCTGGCACCATGTGCGGGTGAACGCACCGAAGAGGGCATGCGTGCCAATATCCGCGTCGCCGTGCAATACATCGAAGCGTGGATCTCCGGCAACGGCTGTGTACCTATCTACGGCCTGATGGAAGATGCCGCGACGGCGGAGATCTCACGTACCTCCATCTGGCAGTGGATCCACCATCAAAAAACGCTCAGCAACGGCAAGCCGGTGACCAAATCTCTGTTCCGCCAGATGCTGGCCGAAGAGATGCGGGTGATCCAGGACGAGCTGGGCGAACACCGCTTCAGCAGCGGACGTTTTGACGACGCTGCGCGCCTGATGGAGCAAATCACCACATCAGATGACTTAATCGACTTCCTGACCCTGCCGGGCTACCGCTTCCTGGCGTAACTCACCACATAACAATATGGAGCATCTGCACATGAAAACCCGTACCCAACAAATCGAAGAGTTAAAGAAAGAGTGGACACAACCTCGCTGGGAAGGCATCCGCCGTCCGTACAGCGCGGAGGAAGTGGTGAAATTACGCGGCTCGGTCAATCCGGAATGCACGCTGGCGCAAAATGGCGCAGCGAAAATGTGGAAGCTGCTGCACGGTGGTTCCAAAAAAGGTTATATCAACAGCCTTGGCGCGCTGACGGGCGGTCAGGCACTCCAGCAGGCGAAGGCGGGGATTGAAGCCATTTACCTGTCCGGCTGGCAGGTCGCAGCGGACGCGAACCTGGCCTCCAGCATGTACCCGGATCAGTCGCTCTATCCGGCTAACTCGGTGCCGTCGGTCGTGGATCGGATCAACAATACCTTCCGCCGTGCGGATCAGATCCAGTGGGCGGCAGGCATTGAGCCCAACGATCCGCGCTTTATTGATTACTTCCTGCCGATCGTTGCGGATGCGGAAGCGGGCTTCGGTGGCGTGCTGAACGCCTTCGAGCTGATGAAATCGATGATTGAGGCCGGTGCAGCGGCCGTTCACTTCGAAGACCAGCTGGCGTCAGTGAAGAAATGCGGACATATGGGCGGCAAAGTGCTGGTCCCGACCCAGGAGGCGATTCAGAAACTGGTTGCGGCGCGTCTGGCTGCGGACGTGCTTGGTGTGCCGACATTGGTCATTGCCCGTACTGATGCGGATGCAGCTGACCTGATTACCTCAGATTGCGACCCTTACGACAGCGAGTTCATTACCGGCGAACGTACCAGCGAAGGGTTCTATCGTACCCATGCGGGTATTGAGCAGGCGATAAGCCGTGGCCTGGCGTATGCCCCGTATGCGGACCTGGTCTGGTGCGAAACCTCCACGCCGGATCTGGCTCTGGCAAAACGCTTTGCCGATGCCATTCATGCGAAGTACCCGGGCAAACTGCTGGCCTACAACTGCTCGCCGTCCTTCAACTGGCAGAAAAAACTGGACGACAAGACAATCGCCAGCTTCCAGCAGCAGCTGTCCGACATGGGCTACAAATACCAGTTCATTACCCTGGCGGGCATTCACAGCATGTGGTTCAACATGTTCGACCTGGCGCACGCCTATGCGCAGGGTGAGGGCATGAAGCACTACGTTGAGAAGGTGCAGCAGCCGGAATTTGCCGCGGGTAAAGATGGCTATACCTTCGTGTCTCACCAGCAGGAGGTGGGAACTGGCTACTTTGATAATGTGACCACGATTATTCAGGGCGGCACCTCCTCCGTCACCGCCTTAACGGGATCAACCGAAGAAGCACAGTTCTAAACTTTTCCCCCTCTCCCCCCTCGGGGAGAGGGTTGGGGTGAGGGGGATATATGTCGCGTGGTCTGGAATTACTGATTGCCCAAACTATTCTGCAGGGCTTCGATGCCCAGTATGGCCGTTTTCTGGAAGTGACCTCCGGCGCGCAGCAGCGATTCGAACATGCAGACTGGCATGCGGTTCAGCAGGCCATGAAGCAGCGTATCCATCTCTATGACCACCATGTGGGTCTGGTGGTGGAGCAGTTGCGCTGTATCACTGACGGTAAAAGTCCAGACGCGGAATTTTTACTGCGCGTGAAAGAGCACTACACCCGTTTGTTACCCGATTACCCGCGCTTCGAGATTGCGGAGAGCTTCTTTAACTCCGTCTATTGTCGGTTATTTGACCACCGCTCATTATCTCCTGAGCGGTTATTTATTTTCAGCTCCCAGCCCGAGCGGCGCTTTCGTACTATTCCGCGTCCGCTGGCGAAAGATTTCTTTCCCGATCGCGGGTGGGAAAAGCTCCTGCACCGCGTGTTAACGGATTTACCGTTGCGTTTACCCTGGGAGAATAAAACCCGGGATATCGGTTATATTCACGCGCATCTCACTGAAACCTTCGGCGAGGACGTTCTTGGGCACAGCCATTTGCAGGTCGCCAATGAACTGTTCTATCGCAATAAAGCCGCCTGGTTGGTGGGAAAACTGATTACGCCGACAGCCATCGTGCCGTTTCTGTTACCGATCCACCGTACCGACGACGGCGAACTGTTTGTCGATACCTGCCTGACTACCAGCGCCGAGGCCAGCATCGTGTTTGGCTTCGCCCGTTCGTACTTTATGGTCTATGCACCGTTACCTGCCGCGCTCGTGGAATGGTTGCGCGAGATCCTGCCGGGTAAAACCACCGCCGAGCTGTATATGGCGATTGGCTGTCAGAAACATGCCAAAACGGAAAGCTATCGGGAGTATTTGCGCTATGTCACCACGGCGGATGAGCAGTTTATTGAAGCACCGGGCATTCGCGGTATGGTGATGCTGGTATTTACGCTTCCGGGTTTTGACCGTGTCTTTAAGGTGATTAAAGACCGATTCGCACCGCAAAAAGAGATGACGGCTGCACATGTCCGCGCCTGCTACCAACTGGTAAAAGAGCACGATCGCGTTGGACGCATGGCCGATACCCAGGAATTCGAAAACTTTGTGCTGGATAAGCAGCAGATCGATCCGGCGCTAATGGCGCTTTTAATGCAAGAAGCATCCGGTAAAGTCACCGATCTTGGTGATAAAATCGTGATTAGCCATCTCTACATTGAACGCCGTATGGTGCCCCTGAACATCTGGCTGGAGCAGTCCGAAGGTCAGGCGCTTCGCGATGCCATTGAAGAGTATGGCAATGCGATTCGCCAGCTTGCTGCCGCCAATATTTTCCCGGGTGATATGCTGTTTAAGAACTTTGGTGTCACCCGTCACGGACGCGTCGTGTTCTACGATTACGATGAAATTTGTTACATGACCGAGGTGAATTTCCGCGACATCCCGCAGCCCCGCTATCCGGAAGATGAACTCTCCGGTGAGCCGTGGTACAGCGTCTCGCCGGGCGATGTATTTCCGGAGGAGTTCCGTCACTGGCTGTGCGCTGACCCGCGAATTGGACCATTATTCGAAGAGATGCACGACGATCTGTTCCACGCCAGCTACTGGCGTGGATTGCAAACGCGAATTAAGAATGGGCATGTGGAAGATGTGTACGCCTATCGACGTAAGCAACGGTTTTGCGTGCGGTTTAACGAATCCCACCATACGCCAGCGTAACCTCTTTCGCCGCCTTAATCACCAGCGCGCCCAGCTCAGTCACGCGATCATCCGTCATGCGTGAAATTGGCCCGGAGATGGAGATGGCGGCGAACGGCTCGCGGTGTTCGTCAAAGATACAGGCTGCAATGCAACGCAGGCCCAGAGCATGTTCCTCGTCATCAAACGAATAGCCGCGTTTGCGGGTTAGGGCCAGATCCTCTTTAAGATGCACCGGCGAAACCAGTGTCGCGTGGGTGTAGGCGTGCAACCCTTTACGGTGCAATAACCCCGTCACCTGCTCTTCGCTCAGTTGCGACAGAAACGCTTTCCCCGCCCCGGAGGCGTGCATAGGGAGCTTGCCGCCAATGGGGGCCGACATACGCATCAGCTGCGTACACTGTACCTGGTCGATGATGATCGCCTGATGGTCGCTCTGGTCGAGTACCGCCAGGTTTACCGTCTCGCCGGAATCTTCCATCAGCTTGCGCAGGATCGGGTGCACAATCGCCAGCAGGTTGCGGCTTTGCAGGAAGCTGCTGCCGACGATAAACGCATGCGCGCCTACAGCCCAGTGTCCCAGCTCACCGACCTGACGGACAAAGCCCAACTGCTGCATGGTGGTCAGCAGTCGATGCGTTGTGGAGTTCGGCAGGCCAGCCTGCTGGGCCAGCTCCGTCAGGGCCACGCTGTTGTGCGACTCGGCTATCCACTCCAGCAGCTTCAAACCGCGCGTGAGCGATTGAACCTGTCCGCCCTGTTGTGCGGCGGTGGTAGCAGCAGGTTTTCTGCCGCGTTTAGCGGGAACGGTCGCGACCATGACGATCTCCTTTTTCTGTATCGTGGAAATCATTTTCGTTTTATTTGGTGAATTTGCAACCGTTATCCTGACTGATCGGAGGAGTGATAGTGAACATGTCTCATGTTACCCCTGTGTGACTTTTCCACCCTGCGAGATTATGCCAGTATGGAATGCAGCCTTTTGGCCTTGTTGAGCGTTGTCGGGAGCAAGTGTGAGCAGCAAAGTAGAGCAACTGCGTGCGCAGTTAAATGAACGAATTCTGGTGCTGGACGGCGGCATGGGCACCATGATCCAGGGCTATCGTCTGAGCGAAGACGATTTCCGCGGCGAGCGCTTTGCCGACTGGCCATGCGATCTGAAGGGTAACAACGACCTGCTGGTGCTGAGCAAGCCGCAAGTCATTACCGATATCCACAACGCGTACTTCGAAGCGGGTGCAGATATCGTTGAAACCAACACCTTTAACTCGACAACCATCGCCATGGCGGATTACCAGATGGAATCCCTGTCGGCGGAGATCAACTTTGAAGCCGCGAAGCTGGCGCGCGCCTGCGCCGACGAGTGGACGGCCCGCACGCCGGACAAGCCGCGCTACGTTGCCGGGGTGCTTGGCCCTACCAACCGCACCGCGTCGATTTCACCGGACGTGAACGACCCGGCGTTTCGTAATATCACCTTTGACCAGCTGGTTGCCGCCTACCGCGAATCGACCAAAGCGCTGGTGGAAGGGGGTTCCGATCTGATCCTGATCGAAACCGTATTCGATACCCTCAACGCCAAAGCCGCGATTTACGCGGTGAAAGAGGAGTTCGAGGCGCTGGGCGTTGACCTGCCGATCATGATTTCCGGCACCATTACCGACGCCTCCGGCCGTACCCTGTCTGGCCAGACAACCGAAGCGTTTTATAACTCACTTCGCCACGCCGAAGCGCTCTCCTTCGGCCTGAACTGCGCATTGGGGCCAGATGAATTGCGTCAGTATGTGCAGGAACTGTCGCGCATTGCGGAATGTTACGTCACCGCGCACCCGAACGCCGGTCTGCCGAACGCGTTTGGTGAATACGATCTCGATGCCAACACCATGGCGGCGCAAATCCGCGAGTGGGCCGAGTCTGGCTTCCTGAACATCGTCGGCGGCTGCTGCGGCACGACGCCTGAGCATATCGCTGCCATGAGCAATGCGGTGGCCGGGTTGCCGCCACGAAAATTACCTGAGCTGCCTGTTGCCTGTCGTCTCTCCGGCCTTGAGCCGTTGACCATCGGCGACGACAGCCTGTTTGTGAACGTGGGTGAGCGTACTAACGTCACCGGTTCAGCAAAGTTCAAGCGTCTGATTAAAGAAGAGAAATACAGCGAAGCGCTGGACGTCGCCCGCCAGCAGGTTGAGAGCGGTGCACAAATTATTGATATCAACATGGATGAGGGGATGCTCGACGCCGAAGCGGCGATGGTGCGTTTCCTCAACCTGATTGCCGGTGAACCGGACATCGCCCGCGTGCCGATCATGATTGACTCCTCTAAGTGGGAAGTCATCGAGAAAGGGCTGAAATGCATTCAGGGTAAAGGCATCGTTAACTCCATCTCGATGAAAGAAGGCGTTGATATCTTTATCCATCACGCGAAGCTGGTGCGTCGTTACGGCGCGGCCGTGGTGGTCATGGCCTTTGATGAAGTGGGCCAGGCAGACACCCGCGAGCGCAAGATTGAGATTTGCCGTCGCGCGTACAAAATTTTGACCGAAGAGGTAGGCTTCCCGCCGGAAGACATCATCTTCGACCCGAACATTTTCGCTGTGGCGACCGGGATTGAGGAGCACAACAACTACGCCCAGGACTTTATCGGCGCGTGTGAAGACATTAAGCGCGAGCTGCCGCATGCGCTGATCTCCGGCGGTGTATCGAACGTATCGTTCTCGTTCCGCGGTAACGACCCGGTGCGTGAAGCTATCCACGCTGTATTCCTTTACTACGCCATCCGTAACGGGATGGATATGGGGATCGTTAACGCCGGACAGCTCGCGATTTACGACGACCTGCCGGCAGAACTGCGTGACGCAGTAGAAGATGTGATCCTGAACCGTCGTGACGATGCTACCGAGCGGATGCTGGATCTGGCGGAGAAATATCGTGGCAGTAAATCGGATGAAGCAGCCAACGTTCAGCAGGCCGAGTGGCGTTCCTGGGATGTGAAAAAGCGTCTGGAATATTCGCTGGTGAAAGGTATTACCGAGTTTATCGAACTGGATACCGAAGAAGCGCGTCTTCAGTCCGCCCGTCCGATTGAAGTGATCGAAGGGCCACTGATGGACGGCATGAACGTGGTTGGCGATCTGTTCGGCGAGGGCAAAATGTTCCTGCCGCAGGTAGTGAAATCCGCCCGCGTGATGAAACAGGCGGTGGCCTACCTTGAACCGTTTATCGAAGCCAGCAAAGAGAAAGGCTCCAGCAACGGGAAAATGGTGATCGCCACCGTGAAGGGCGATGTTCACGACATCGGTAAGAATATCGTTGGTGTGGTGCTGCAGTGTAATAACTACGAGATTATCGATCTTGGCGTGATGGTACCCGCGGACAAAATCCTTAAAACCGCACGTGAAGTGAATGCCGACCTGATTGGCCTCTCCGGGCTGATCACCCCGTCGCTTGATGAGATGGTCAACGTGGCGAAAGAGATGGAGCGTCAGGGCTTTACCATTCCACTGCTGATTGGCGGGGCGACCACCTCAAAAGCGCACACGGCGGTGAAAATCGAGCAGAACTACAGTGGCCCAACGGTCTACGTGCAAAATGCCTCGCGAACGGTAGGCGTGGTGTCCGCGCTGCTCTCTGACACCCAGCGCGACGAGTTTGTTGAGCGCACCCGCAAAGAGTACGAAACCGTCCGTATTCAGCACGGTCGCAAGAAACCGCGCACACCGCCTGTCACGTTGCAGGCGGCACGCGATAACGATCTGGCGTTTGACTGGTCGAGCTATACGCCACCTGTCGCGCATCGTCTGGGCGTGCAGGATGTGACTGCCAGCATCGAGACGCTGCGCAACTACATCGACTGGACGCCGTTCTTTATGACCTGGTCGCTGGCGGGCAAATATCCGCGCATCCTCGAAGACGAAGTAGTCGGTGAAGAAGCACTGCGCCTGTTTAAAGATGCCAACGAAATGCTCGACAAACTGAGTGCGGAGAAAACCCTCAACCCGCGTGGCGTGGTGGGGCTGTTCCCGGCGAACCGCGTGGGCGACGATGTTGAAATTTATCGCGATGAAACCCGCACTCATGTACTGGCAGTGAGCCGCCATCTGCGTCAGCAAACCGAGAAAGTGGGTTTCGCGAACTACTGCCTGGCCGATTTCGTTGCACCGAAGCTCTCCGGTAAAGCCGATTACATCGGCGCTTTTGCTGTGACCGGCGGTCTGGAAGAAGATGCCCTGGCGGATGCGTTCGAAGCGCAGCACGATGATTACAACAAAATCATGGTCAAAGCGATAGCCGACCGCCTGGCGGAAGCCTTCGCCGAATATCTGCACGAGCGCGTACGTAAGGTACTCTGGGGCTACGCGGCTAATGAGAACCTCAGCAACGAGGAACTGATCCGCGAAAACTATCAGGGGATTCGTCCGGCACCTGGCTACCCGGCCTGTCCGGAACACACCGAAAAGGGCACTATCTGGAAGCTGCTGGATGTTGAAGCGCATACAGGGATGAAACTCACTGAGTCGTTCGCCATGTGGCCAGGGGCATCCGTTTCCGGCTGGTATTTCAGCCATCCTGACAGCAAGTACTTCGCTGTGGCGCAGCTGCAACGCGATCAGATCGAAGATTACGCCCTGCGCAAAGGTATGAGCGTGTCTGAAGTGGAACGCTGGCTGGCACCGAATTTAGGCTACGACGCGGACTGACGTCACTTTTCCTTACAACTAACAGGGCGCTCATTGGGCGCCCTGTCTCTTTATGACGTTTAAACCCTTATACTGAACCAAGGGAAAACGAATAACGATAAGGAGGAACATCTTCCGTGCTGACTCTGTTACATCTGCTCTCCGCAGTCGCACTGCTGGTATGGGGCACCCATATTGTCCGTACCGGCGTGATGCGCGTATTTGGTGCCCGTTTACGTACCGTTCTCAGTAGCAGCGTTGAGAAGAAACCGCTCGCCTTCTGTGCGGGTATTGGCGTGACGGCACTGGTTCAGAGCAGCAACGCCACGACGCTGCTTGTTACCTCGTTTGTGGCGCAGGATCTGGTGGCGCTGGCCCCGGCGCTGGTGATTGTGCTGGGTGCTGATGTAGGTACCGCGTTGATGGCGCGTATCCTGACCTTTGATCTCTCCTGGCTATCGCCGTTGCTGATTTTTATTGGCGTCATCTTCTTCCTCGGCCGCAAACAAACGCGAGCCGGACAGCTCGGACGCGTAGGGATTGGCCTGGGGCTTATTCTGCTGGCGCTGGAACTGATTGTGCAAGCGGTTACCCCCATTACCGAGGCTAATGGTGTTCAGGTCATCTTCGCTTCGCTGACTGGCGACATCATGCTGGACGCGCTGATCGGCGCAGTGTTTGCCATCGTCAGTTACTCGAGCCTGGCTGCGGTACTGCTGACAGCAACACTCACCGCAGCAGGTGTGATCTCCTTCCCGGTCGCGTTATGTCTGGTGATCGGGGCTAACCTCGGTTCTGGCCTGCTGGCGATGCTCAACAACAGTGCCGCTAATGCTGCCGCCCGCCGCGTAGCCCTCGGCAGCTTGCTGTTTAAGCTGGTGGGCAGCCTGATTATCCTGCCCTTTATCTATCCGCTGGCGAACCTGATGGATAACCTCCCGCTGCCAAAGGCGGAGCTGGTGATCTATTTCCACGTTTTCTATAACCTGGTGCGCTGCCTGGCGATGGTGCCTTTTGCTGAGCCGATGGCCCGTTTCTGTGAACGACTTATTCAGGATGAACCTGAGCTGGATGCGCGTCTGAAACCTAAGCATCTGGATACGTCCGCGCTGGACACCCCTGCACTGGCGCTGGCGAATGCGGCCCGTGAGACGCTGCGTATAGGCGATGCGATGGAAACCATGCTCGAAGGGCTGCAAAAGGTGATGCACGGCGAGCCACGTGAAGAGAAAGAGTTGCGCAGACTGGCGGACGATATCAACGTGCTCTATACCGCCATCAAGCTCTATCTGGCGCGCATTCCGCAGGATGAACTGGCGGAGGAGGAGTCCCGCCGCTGGGCGGAAATTATCGAGATGTCGCTTAACCTGGAACAGGCCTCAGATATTGTTGAGCGTATGGGGAGTGAAATTGCCGATAAATCGCTGGCCGCGCGTCGGGCGTTCTCCATTGAAGGCTTGAAAGAACTCGAAGCACTGCATGAACAGCTTCTCAGTAACCTGAAGCTGGCGATGCTGGTCTTCTTCTCAAGCGACGTGCCGAGCGCACGCCGTTTGCGCCGCAACAAGCATCGTTTCCGCATCCTCAACCGCCGCTATTCACACGCCCACGTTGAGCGTCTGCATCAGCAGAACGTTCAGAGTATCGAAACCAGCTCTCTACACCTGGGACTGCTGGGAGATATGAAACGCCTTAACTCGTTGTTCTGTGCGGTGGCGTACAGCGTGATGGAACAGCCGGATGAAGACGACGAGCGGGATGAATATTAATCTCTGAAAGCGCCTCGCAAAACCGTTTTGCGAGGCGTGACTCCTTATAAAGCGCCATTTACTCTTCAGACCTTACATTTTTAAGGGAATAGAAAATGCTCGTTTATTACGCTACACTTCGCCAATTCATGCGCACTACTCAAGGCATTAAAAAATCAGTTAATGTGTCATTAGCACCAGAAATTCTTGAAGAGGCGCGACGGCTTAAACTTAATCTATCCGCTGTACTCACGGCTGCACTGCAGGAGCAGTTTCGTGCGCATCAGCGCGCCGAGTGGTTAGCAGAAAATAAAGCTTCTATTGAGGCCATTAACCAGTGGGTTGATGAAAACGGCTCCTTTAGTGACTTTCAGAGGTCGTTCTGATGGAGCAGTCCTGGTCGCCCCCGCAGTTGAACTTAGCCATCTGGGAGGCATTCAGCCACCTGCAAAAGTGTGCTCTGTCGTTGAGATAGCGGGTAAACCCTGTGTGGTAATGATGCACATGATGGCAGGCATATCGCCAAAAGAGTTAGGCGAGCGTGTCGCCGATCTTACGCAAAACTGGGCTTCATTACGGGATGCACTCGATTTTTTGATCAACGGTTACTAACACTTTTTTGTCAGCCGCAAGGTAAGGTATATTTCGCCCTTCACAGGAGAAACTATGCTGCCAACTCAATCAACCCGATTAAACAAATACATTAGCGAGAGCGGGATCTGCTCACGTCGCGAGGCTGACCGTTACATTGAACAGGGTAACGTGTTCCTGAACGGCAAACGCGCCACCATCGGCGACCAGGTCGTCCCTGGAGATGTGGTTAAAGTGAATGGTCAGGTCATCGAACCCCGCGATGCCGAAGACCTGGTGTTTATCGCGTTGAATAAACCGGTTGGTATCGTCAGTACCACGGAAGATGGCGAGCGGGACAACATCGTTGATTTCGTGAACCACAGCAGCCGTATCTTCCCGATTGGTCGACTGGATAAAGACTCCCAGGGGCTGATTTTCCTCACCAACCACGGCGACCTGGTGAACAAAATTCTACGCGCCGGAAACGACCATGAGAAAGAGTACATCGTCACGGTGAATAAGCCTGTGACGGATGAGTTTATCCGTGGGATGGGGGCGGGCGTGCCAATTCTGGGCACCGTTACGAAGAAGTGTAAGGTGAAGAAAGAAGCACCGTTCGCGTTTCGCATTACGCTGGTCCAGGGTTTAAACCGCCAGATCCGCCGTATGTGTGAGCATTTCGGTTATGAAGTGACGAAACTGGAACGCACGCGCATCATGAACGTCAGCTTGTCCGGGATCCCGCTGGGTGAATGGCGTGATTTAACGGATGACGAGCTGATCGAGCTGTTCAAACTTATTGAGAATTCTTCATCCGAAGCAAAGCCGAAGGCCAAAGCTAAACCTAAAACCCAGGCGATTAAGCGTCCGGTGGTGAAGGCACCGCAAGCGGAAGAGAAGGGACGAGGCAAACCGGCCAGCGGGAAACGCTTTACCCAGCCTGGCCGTAAAAAGAAAGGGCGCTAATCAGCGCCTTCCACGAGTCGATGTGTTTGCAGACCAGGAGAAGGTCGCCTCCGCATCGGGTTTATAAGCCTGCTGCTTTTTCAGTTTGCGGGCTTTTTTCGCCTCAGCCTCACGCTGTGTCATCAATTTATCGATGTACTCTTTTTTAACCTGGTTCGTTTCGGCGTTCGTCAGCGTGCGGCCATGTGCGATACGGGCGCGGTCGAGAAGCGTTTTCAGTTCGCGCTGCTCAGCTTCCGTCATGTCTTTCTGGGTCAGTCGTGGTGTAGCCATTGCTGAAGCCTCCTGATGGGGAGGCTTCAGTGTAAAGCAAGCCGCGTAAATTAACTCTGCTTCACCGCATCTTTTTTGGGTTGTTCATCAATCGGCTTACCGGACCAGTAACCCGCCAGCAGCGAACCGGAGAGGTTATGCCAGACGGAGAACAGCGCACCCGGCAGGGCCGCCAGCGGCGAGAAGTAGATTTTACCGAGCGCCGCCGCCAGGCCGGAGTTCTGCATTCCCACCTCGATTGCCAGCGTGCGGCAGGTCGATTCGTCGAAGCCAAACAGTTTCCCGCCCCAGTAACCACCGAGTAATCCAATGGTGTTATGCAGCACCACCGCGACGATCACTACAAAGCCTACAGAAGCAATGTGTGACGCCGAACCGGCCACCACGGCGCTGATGATCGCCAGAATGCACACCATTGAAAACGCTGGCAGGTACGGCTCAACGGCTTTCACCACGCGCGGGAAAAGATGGTGAATGACCAGTCCCAGCGCAATCGGGATCACCACGATTTGCAGGATGCTAAGCAGCATGCCCATGACGTCCACCTGAATATGTGCGTCCACATATAAGCGCGTTAACAGCGGGGTGGCAATTACGCCAACCAGCGTGGAAACGGAAGAGATAGTGACGGAGAGTGCCACATCGCCTTTCGCAAGATAGATCATCACGTTGGATGCTGTACCGCTGGCCACGCTGCCCACCAGCACCATCCCGGCGGAGAGATCGGGCGGCATCTTAAAGGCCATCGCCAGAAGCCACGCGGCGAGCGGCATCACCAGGTAGTGCAGGAATATGCCTGCAGCGACGGGGGCCGGGCGCGACAGCACGCGTTTAAAATCGTCGATTTTCAGATGCACGCCCATACCGAGCATGATCAGCATCAGCAGAGTGGTGACCCACGGACCAATACCAGTGAACGAGGTGGGCGTGTAATACGCGACTACGGAGAGCAGCAGCGCCCATAACGGGAACAGCCGTGTGATGGCGGATAACATAGGTATTTCCTTGCGATTGTGTTGTGTTTAGTTATGAAAAAGCCGGGTCTGTGCCCGGCTTATAGGTATTGTTTATCGTGCTAACGAATTTTATTCAAACAAATTCTGATGAAGTTTCTGCACCACCTGCTCCGCCTGATCGGCAGGGACCAGGAAGCAGAGGTTATAGCTGGATGCACCGTAACAAATCATACGGATGTTGAACGGGTCGAGTACGCCGAAGACCTCTTTCCCTACGCCGCAGGCACGCGACAGCTTGTTGCCGATGATGGCAACCAGCGCCAGATTTTCTTCTACTTCCACGCGGCACAGTTCAGAAAGCTCAATCAGCAGTGACTGTGTCAGCAGGGTGTCACCGGTGGAGGTGGAACCGGTAGTATCCAGCGTCAGCGCGATGCTCACTTCGGAGGTGGTGATCAAGTCTACAGAGATGTTATGGCGCGCCAGAATGCCAAACACTTCCGCCAGGAAGCCACGGGAGTGCAGCATATTGTGGCTGTGCAGCGTGACCAGCGTCTGGCGACGGCGCAGGGCCAACGCGCGGAACAGTGGTGGATTTTCCGTTTTCTTGCAGACCAGCGTACCGCCTGCTTTCGGGTCTTTACTGGAGCCGACGAAGACCGGAATGTCGCTGCGTACGGCGGGCAGCAACGTTGCCGGGTGCAGCACCTTCGCGCCGAAGGTGGCCATTTCTGCCGCTTCTTCAAAAGCGATCACATCAATACGCTTAGCCGCAGAAACAACGCGCGGGTCGGTGGTGTAAATGCCTGGAACGTCAGTCCAGATATCCACGCGCGTTGCATGCAGGGCTTCGCCCAACAGCGCGGCGGTGTAGTCGCTGCCGCCACGGCCAAGCGTGGTGGTGCGGCCTTTCGCTTCACTGCCGATAAAGCCCTGGGTGATCACGATACCGTCTGCCAGACGGGGAGCCAGCTGCTGATTGGTCAGCTCCGCAAGCGCTTCAACGTCCGGCTCGGCGCGGCCAAAGCGATCGCTGGTACGCATCACTTTACGCACGTCAAACCACTGCGCCTGAATGTTACGCTCGCGCATGATTTCCACAAACAGCAGAGTCGACATCAGTTCGCCATGGCTGACCAGTTCATCGGTCAGGGCGGTGGAGGTGGCCAGAGAAGCCGCTTCAGCTAGCGTGGTGATATTTTCCAGCAGGCGTTCCACTTCTTCGCGGATGACATTCGGGTTCTGCAGACGTTCAAGGATGTCGAACTGAATTTTGCGCAGTGCATCCAGCTTAACGAAACGCTCGGTCGCTTCCAGTCCTTCAGACAGAGAAACCAGCAGGTTCGTCACGCCAGCAGAGGCAGAAAGCACCACCAGGCGGGTATTCGGATCGGCTAGCACCACATCGGCGCTGCGGTTCATGGCATCGTAATCGGCCACACTGGTGCCGCCAAATTTGGCGACCACAAAACTCGTCATAACAACCTCGTGTCAGGGAATGAATAAAGCGACCTTGGCACAAGAATGAAACGAAAACACGTGCAGGCGCAAAATACGGCCCTATAAATAAAATGCGGGGGAGGTCCTGTCAATGCCGGGATTATGCGGATTTTTCATGGGGGGGTACCCCTGAGAAACAGGACTTATAACAGGGCCATATTTTATGCTTCATTTTACCCGGTTTTGACCGACATTTCGCCTCCTCTGGAGCGCTCGCCAGCAGCTATACTTTTCGGGTCTTTTCACCTGCGTTTGATGCAGGCCAGGGCAATGGCATAAAAACCATCACAATTTTTATTTGCAGGCGCTACAATCGACCGCAGTCACAATTCTCAAATCAGAAGAGTATTGCTAATGAAAAACATCAACCCAACGCAGACCGCTGCCTGGCAGGCACTACAAAAACATTTTGATGAAATGAAAGACGTCACTATCGCGGAGCTGTTCGCGAAAGATGCCGATCGTTTCAACAAATTCTCCGCGACCTTTGATGACCTGATGCTGGTGGATTTCTCCAAAAACCGCATCACCGAAGAGACGCTGGCGAAACTGCAGGATCTGGCAAAAGAGACGCAGCTTGCCGATGCCATCAAATCCATGTTCTCTGGTGAGAAGATCAACCGCACCGAAGACCGTGCCGTGCTGCACGTGGCGCTGCGTAACCGTAGCAATACGCCAATCATCGTTGACGGCAAAGATGTGATGCCGGAAGTGAACGCGGTGCTGGAAAAGATGAAAGCCTTCTCCGAAGCGATCATCTCTGGTAGCTGGAAAGGCTACACCGGCAAAGCCATCACCGACGTGGTTAACATCGGTATCGGTGGTTCTGACCTCGGTCCATTCATGGTGACCGAAGCGCTGCGTCCATATAAAAACCACCTCAACATGCACTTTGTCTCTAACGTCGATGGTACCCACATCGCTGAAGTGCTGAAGAACGTGAACCCGGAAACGACTCTGTTCCTGGTCGCATCTAAAACCTTCACCACTCAGGAAACCATGACCAACGCCCACAGTGCGCGCGACTGGTTCCTGAAGACTGCTGGCGACAACAAGCACGTGGCGAAACACTTCGCGGCGCTGTCCACCAACGGCAAGGCCGTTGGCGAGTTCGGGATTGATACCGCGAACATGTTTGAGTTCTGGGACTGGGTTGGCGGCCGTTACTCTCTGTGGTCTGCAATCGGTCTGTCCATCATCCTGTCTGTCGGCTTCGACAACTTCGTTGAGCTGCTCTCAGGCGCACACGCGATGGATAAACACTTCTCCAGCACCGCACCAGAGAAAAACCTGCCTGTGCTGCTGGCGCTGATTGGTATCTGGTACAACAACTTCTTCGGCGCTGAAACCGAAGCGATCCTGCCATACGATCAGTACATGCACCGTTTCGCGGCCTACTTCCAGCAGGGTAACATGGAATCCAACGGTAAATACGTTGACCGTAACGGCAACGCCGTGGATTACCAGACCGGTCCAATCATCTGGGGTGAGCCGGGCACAAACGGTCAGCACGCGTTCTACCAGCTGATTCACCAGGGCACCAAAATGGTACCGTGCGATTTCATCGCTCCGGCTATCACCCATAACCCGCTGTCCGACCACCATCCGAAGCTGCTGTCTAACTTCTTCGCCCAGACTGAAGCGCTGGCATTTGGTAAATCCCGCGAGGTGGTCGAGCAGGAATACCGTGACCAGGGTAAAGATCCGGCAACCCTGGACCACGTTGTGCCGTTCAAAGTGTTCGAAGGCAACCGTCCAACCAACTCCATCCTGCTGCGCGAAATCACGCCGTTCAGCCTGGGTGCGCTGATTGCCCTGTATGAGCACAAGATCTTCACCCAGGGCGCGATCCTGAACATCTTTACCTTTGACCAGTGGGGCGTTGAGCTGGGTAAACAGCTGGCAAACCGTATCCTGCCAGAATTGGGTGACGATAAAGCGATTGCCAGCCATGACAGTTCGACAAATGGTTTGATCAATCGTTATAAAGCATGGCGTGCGTAATTAAAATGTCATGAAAAATGCCGGTGATATGCCGGCATTTTTTTATCGGATAATTCCTGATGTCTATTATCTCGCTCAAATTCCTCTACTGAGTTTTATCTGAAAAAAGCCGTTAACACGTTAATTGCTGCGGTTTATTTTAGGAGTATACGGATAATTAATTTTAGTGTGTTTATTTTATCTTATTGATTTTATTTGGTTATATATTAATCTTATTTTTCTTGTATTCCGATTTTATCCATTAGTCTGAAAACCCTCTCGCTATTTACCCTTACGGCAATCCCACGGCAGTAGTTGTGTATACTCGATTCCGCCTGAAATTCTTTTCGGGCAAATCTCCATTCATTCATTGAAGGGAAATTGTTATGAAGAAAGTACTGTATGGCATTTTTGCCATATCTGCGCTTGCGGCGACATCTGTCTATGCAGCTCCGGTTCAGGTCGGGGAAGCAGCAGGGTCGGCTGCGACGTCTGCGTCTGCGGGGATTTCTACCGCAGCCAGCGCCAGCACCGTAAGTTCAGCCGTGGGTGTCGCGCTGGCGGCAACCGGTGGCGGTGATGGCTCCAATACCGGAACCACGACCACCACAACGACCAGCACCCGGTAATTACGGGTGTTTTAATCATAACCACACTTCGGTGTGGTTATTTCGCCCTTCGGAGAAGAGTCGTGAAGCGACCTGCAATCATCATGATTTGCCTGCTCTTGCAGGCGTGCTCAGCCACCACCAAAGGGCTGGGGAACTCACTGTGGGACAGCATGTTCGGCACACCGGGTGTACATCTGACCGATGATGAACTTCAGAACATGCCGTATGCCAGCCAGTACATGCAGTTAAACGATGGCCCGCAACTGTTTGTGGTGCTCGCTTTCGATGAAAACGGGCAGCAGAAATGGGTGACGCAGGATCAGGCCACCATCGTGACGCAGCATGGACGTCTCGTGAAAACCCTGTTGGGCGGAGACAACCTGCTTGAGGTGAACAATATCGCTGCCGACCCGCTTATCAAACCCAACCAGATCACCGACGGCGCAAGCTGGACGCGCATGATGGGCTGGACCGAGCATAAACAGGTGCGTTACGCCACCGCACGCTCCACCTTCCGTTGGGAGGGGACGGACAGTGTCAGCGTGGGAAGCGACAAAACCCAGGTTCGCGTTCTTGATGAAGAAGTGATCACCGACCAGGCCACGTGGCATAACCGCTTCTGGATCGACGATGACGGACAAATCCGTCAGTCCCTGCAGTATCTCGGAGCCGGATTCTTCCCGGTTAAAACTACGCTTATCAAGGCCGCGAAATCATGAAAACACTTATTCGCGTTGCGCTGATCGCCAGTTTTGCCACGCCGCTTGCCTGGTCTGCCGGAACGGTGAAGGTCTATACCCCGGACAGCACGCAACCCAAAACACTGACCAACGCCGGACATCTGATCGATCTCGTCGGCCAGCCCAGACTGGCGAACAGCTGGTGGCCTGGCGCGGTGATCGCTGAACGCCAGAAGACCGATGAAGCGGAACAACAGTACAAGGCGCTCCTCGCCAGGCTGACGGGGTTAGCGGAGCAGGAAGAGGGTGACGATGCGGCGGCGATTAACAGCGTTCGCCAGCAGCTTCAGGCACTGAAAATCACCGGTCGGTTACCAGTGAACCTCGATCCGGATGATGTGCGCGTGGCGGAGAACGGTAACCCGGCTCTGGAAGGGGAATATACGCTCTGGCTACCTGCACAACCCTCTACCATCACCGTCTTTGGTCTTATCAGCCACCCCGGTAAAAAACCCTTTACGCCAGGCCGCGATGTGGCGAGCTATCTCGATGAGCAGAGCCTGTTAAGCGGTGCGGATAACAGCTATGCCTGGGTGGTTTACCCTGACGGGCACACACAAAAAGCGCCAGTGGCCTACTGGAACAAACGCCATATCGAACCCGCTCCTGGCAGCATCATTTTTGTCGGTTTTGCCGACCATTTCTGGACGAAAGCGTATGACGGGCTTAACGCCGATATCCTTCGCTCCCTGATCCAGCGGATACCGGAATAATGAAAAGAACCTATCTCTACAGCATGCTGGCACTTTGTGTGAGTGCCGCCTGTCATGCAGAAACGTATCCGGCACCCATTGGTCCGTCTCAGTCAGACTTCGGTGGTGTCGGTTTACTGCAAACACCCACCGCGCGTATGGCGCGTGAGGGTGAGTTGAGCCTTAACTATCGCGATAACGATCAATACCGCTACTACTCGGCGTCGGTGCAACTGTTTCCGTGGCTCGAAACCACGCTGCGCTATACCGACGTGCGTACGAAACAGTACAGCAGCGTCGAGGCGTTCTCCGGCGATCAGACCTACAAAGATAAAGCCTTCGACCTCAAAGTTCGTCTGTGGGAAGAGAGTTACTGGATGCCGCAGGTCTCCGTCGGCGCAAAAGATATCGGCGGTACCGGTCTGTTTGATGCGGAATACATCGTTGCCAGTAAAGCCTGGGGACCATTTGATTTCTCACTCGGTCTGGGCTGGGGTTATCTCGGTACCAGCGGCAACGTCAAAAATCCGTTTTGCTCCTACAGCGATAAATATTGCTACCGCGATAATAGTTACCAGAAAGCGGGTTCGATCAACGGCGACCAGATGTTCCACGGACCGGCGTCGCTGTTTGGTGGCGTCGAATACCAGACACCCTGGCAGCCGTTGCGCCTGAAGCTGGAGTATGAAGGGAATGACTACTCGCAGGATTTCGCTGGCAAGATTGAACAGAAGAGCAAGTTTAACGTCGGCGCCATTTATCGCGTCACCGATTGGGCCGACGTTAACCTCAGCTACGAGCGTGGCAATACCTTCATGTTTGGCTTCACGCTGCGCACCAACTTTAACGACATGCGCCCGCACTACAATGATAACGCACGGCCTGCATACCAGCCGGAGCCGCAGGACGCCATCCTGCAGCACTCGGTGGTGGCAAACCAGCTGACGTTGCTGAAATATAATGCTGGCCTGGCGGATCCGAAAATTCAGGTAAAAGGCGATACGCTGTACGTTACTGGCGAGCAGGTGAAATACCGCGACTCGCGTGAAGGGATCGAACGCGCCAACCGGATCGTCATGAACGATCTCCCGGATGGGATCCGCACGATCCGCGTCACGGAGAACCGTCTCAACCTGCCGCAGGTGACGACGGAAACGGACGTCGCCAGCCTCAAGCGCCATCTGGAAGGTGAGCCGCTCGGGCATGAAACCGAGCTGGTGCAAAAACGCGTAGAGCCGATCGTGCCAGAAACCACCGAACAGGGCTGGTATATCGACAAATCCCGCTTCGATTTCCATATCGATCCGGTGCTGAATCAGTCCGTCGGTGGGCCAGAGAACTTCTACATGTATCAGCTGGGCGCGATGGCGACAGCGGATCTGTGGCTCACCGATCACCTGCTGACCACCGGTAGCCTGTTTGGCAACATTGCTAACAACTACGACAAGTTCAACTACACCAATCCGCCAAATGACTCGACGCTGCCGCGCGTGCGTACCCGCGTGCGTGAGTACGTGCAGAATAATGTCTATGTGAACAACCTGCAGGCCAACTACTTCCAGTACTTTGGCAACGGCTTCTACGGCCAGGTTTACGGTGGGTATCTGGAAACTATGTTCGGCGGGGCGGGGGCGGAAGTGCTGTACCGTCCGGTAGACAGCAACTGGGCATTCGGTATTGATGCCAACTACGTTAAACAGCGTGACTGGCGTAGCGCGCAGGACATGATGAAATTCACCGACTATAGCGTCAAAACGGGCCACCTGACCGCCTACTGGACACCGTCATTTGCCCCTGATGTGTTGGTGAAAGCCAGCGTCGGCCAGTACCTGGCGGGCGATAAGGGCGGCACGCTGGATATCTCTAAACACTTCGACAGTGGCGTCGTGGTGGGCGGTTACGCGACGATCACCAACGTCTCCCCGGACGAGTACGGGGAAGGGGACTTCACCAAAGGCGTATACGTGTCGATTCCGCTGGATCTGTTCTCGTCAGGCCCAACCCGCAGCCGTGCGGCAATTGGCTGGACGCCGCTGACGCGCGACGGGGGTCAGCAGTTGGGTCGTAAGTTCCAGCTGTATGATATGACCAGTGATAAAAACATTAACTTCCGTTGATACCTGGCCTACCCGGTGGCACTTCGCCACCGGGCGAATACGCCAAATATAAACAAAAAATATAGATCTCCGTCACATTTTTGCGTTATACAGGAACCTCGCCCTGGAGAATGAGGTGCTGTATGACATCCCTGACTCGCCCGCGCGTTGAGTTTATCTCAACTATCCTCCAGACCGTGCTGAACCTCGGTCTGTTGAGCCTTGGACTGATACTGGTCGTCTTTTTGGGTAAAGAGACGGTGCATCTGGCGGATGTGCTGTTCGCCCCCGAGCAAACCAGCAAATATGCGCTGGTGGAAGGACTGGTGGTCTACTTTCTCTACTTTGAATTTATCGCCCTGATTGTGAAGTACTTTCAGTCCGGCTTTCACTTCCCGCTGCGTTATTTCGTCTACATTGGGATCACCGCGATAGTGCGGCTGATCATCGTCGATCATAAATCCCCGCTCGACGTGCTGATCTACTCGGCGGCGATCCTGCTGCTGGTGATCACCCTCTGGCTGTGTAACTCGAAGCGGCTGAAACGCGAATAAAAAAATGGCGGCCCGGAGGCCGCCTAACAACAGTCACAAGTTGGGTCAATACAATACGTCTAAAGTTGAGGGTTGCAGTGGCATAACAAAATGAAACTTAACCTTTCACACCGCCCGCCGTCAGGCCATTCACCAGCCAGCGTTGTGCCAGCAGGAATACCACGGTAATCGGGATGGCGGAGAGCACCGCCGCCGCCGCAAAGTCGCCCCACAGGTAGTTTTGCGGGTTGAGGTATTGCTGCATACCGACGGCCAGGGTGTAGCTATTCACATCGCGCAGTAACAGAGAGGCGACGGGTACTTCGGTGATGGCAGCGATAAACGACAGGATAAACACCACTGCCAGGATAGGTACCGACAGCGGCAGCAGAACCAGCCGGAACGCCTGCCACGGAGTTGCACCATCCAGTGCCGCAGCTTCTTCCAGCGAGCCGTCGATGGTTTCGAAATACCCTTTGATAGTCCACACATGCAGTGCGATACCGCCAAGATAGGCGAAGATTACGCCACCGTGGGTGTTCAGGCCGATAAACGGCACATACTGGCCCAGACGGTCAAACAAGGCATACAACGCGACCAGCGACAGTACCGCCGGGAACATCTGGAAAATCAGCATCCCTTTCAGCAGTGAGGCCTTGCCCGGGAACTTCATACGGGCGAAAGCGTACGCACACGTGGTGGAGAGCGTCACGATACCTATCGCAGTGATCCCGGCAATTTTCACCGAGTTCCACAGCCATAACAGTACCGGGAACGGCGGCGGTGTGACGCGACCATCTGCGTGTTCCACGCTGAAGCCCAGCGCGAGCTTCCAGTGCTCCCAGGAGATTTCATCCGGGATCAGGCTCCCGGTGGCGAAGTTACCCGAACGCAGGGAGATGGCGATGACCATCAGCAGCGGGAACATGATCGCCGCAATAAAAATCAGCAGACCTAAATGCGTCGCCAGGAGGCGCAGTTTCTGAGATTTGGGTTGTACCATAGCCATGATCGATGCCCTCCTTAGTCAAATTTCATTCGTGTGGCTTTCAGGTTCACAATCGCCAGGGCGCCAACCAGCAGGAAGATCAGGGTGGCAATCGCCGCCGCCAGACCGAAGTCCTGACCGCCGCCGCCTTCAAAGGCGATACGGTAGGTGTAGCTTACGAGCAGGTCGGTATAGCCCGCTGGCGTGGTGGTGCCAAGACGGTCAGGGCCGCCGTTGGTCAACAGCTGAATCAGCACGAAGTTGTTAAAGTTGAAGGCGAAGCTGGCAATCATCAGCGGCGTAAGCGGCTTAATGAGCAGCGGCAGTGTAATCTTAAAGAAGTTCTGGAACGGACCCGCGCCGTCCATCGCCGAGGCTTCGTACAGATCGTCCGGGATAGCCTTCAGCAGCCCCATGCACAGGATCATCATGTATGGATAACCCAGCCAGGTATTGACGATGATAATCATGGAGCGGGCAGTCGTCGGGTCGCTGAACCAGGCCGGTTTGATACCAAACAGTGCGCTCAGCATCATGTTGATTTCACCGAAGCTCTGGTTAAACAGCCCTTTGAAAATCAGAATCGAGATAAACGATGGCACGGCGTACGGCAGAATCAGCAGCACGCGATAAATCGCTTTGCCTTTCAGGGCTTCCCACTGCACGAGACAGGCCAGAACCATGCCCACAGCCACTGTCAGGATCACGGTCAGAACCGAGAAGACCACCGTCCAGACGAAGATGGCGAAGAACGGTTTCTGAATGCCTTCGTCGGTAAACACGCGGGTAAAGTTGTCCCAGCCAATGGTGACGGTATAGCCAGGGCTGAGCTTATCATCACCCCATTTGCCATCGGCTGTAATGGACTGATAGAAACCAATGTCGTTGTTCGGACGATATTTCACGCCGCTCTGGTTGTTGGTCAGCGTGCCGTCATCCGCCAGCGTGTAGAGTGGCTGCGTGCCGGAGAACTGGCGCAGCGAGCTCATGGTCACTTTGCTTTCGTCTGGCAGTACGGCGGTGAGCTGGGTCAGTGCCTGACGGTTTTGGGTAATGACGCGCAGGTTGGCACGTTCGCCTTCCGGCAGCGCTGCGGCCTCTTTTAAGGCCAGCTTCTGCTCGCCGCCAAATTTGAACGCGTCGGAGACATAGTATTTGTTGCTTGCTTCGTCAGTAAGCGCTAACTTCCACTCGTTTCCCGCAGGATACAAGCCGAAGTTAAAGGTCTTGCCTGCCTGATACGAGCGATCCAGAAGCACCTGCGTTGCGCGTTCTTGCGCCAGCTGGTTGGTACTGCTGTAGTTGGTAAACGCAATGGCGATAGTACAAATCAGTGGGAAGAGAACAAACAGCCCCATCCCGGCGACACCCGGGTAGACATAACGCCAGGCATAGGCTTTACGGTTAGCGAAAATATACAGGCCAGCAGAGCTTAAAATCAGCGTCATGATGGCAAACAGATATTCCCCTTGTACGTACATTAAAACAACAAGGTAACCCACCAGCAGACACAGCAGACCCATCACTGACCATTTCAGCGCGTCGCTTTGCCACCAGTGTTTCTTTTTAATGACATCCATGGGGTTATTCCTCTACAACGGTGGAAACTTATCGTCAGGTGGCGCTGCGCTTACCTGACCTACGGATCGTGCCGTAGTCGTAGGGCGGGTAAGCGCATGCGCCACCCGCCGTTTTTCAGACTTACTTAGTAATACGACCCTGCGCATCTTTCAGCGCGGCATCAACAGTCTGACGACCGCTTGCCGCATTGATGACCGCAGTACGGGTGGCGTACCAGAACGCTGCCATTTGCGGGATGTTCGGCATGATTTCGCCTTTCTGGGCGTTATCCATTGTGGCCGCAATACGTGGGTCTTTTGCCAGATGATCCTGGAAGGATTTCAGCGCAACGGCACCCAGCGGTTTGTCCTTGTTCACTTCATCCAGACCCTGATCGGTCAGCAGGTAGTTTTCCAGGAACTCTTTCGCCAGCTCTTTGTTCGGGCTTGCCGCGTTGATACCCGCGCTCAGCACACCAACGAACGGTTTAGACGGCTTGCCTTTGAAGGTTGGCAGCAGCGTCACACCGTAGTTGATTTTGCTCTTGTCGATGTTGGTCCAGGCCCACGGACCGTTGATGGTCATCGCGGTTTCGCCTTTGTTGAACGCCGCTTCTGCGATGGAGTAATCGGTATCCGCGTTCATATGTTTGTTCTTGATGAGGTCAACCAGGAAGGTCAGACCCGCTTTCGCGCCAGCGTTGTCCACGCCCACGTCTTTCACGTCATATTTGCCGTTTTCAAACTTGAACGCATAACCACCATCGGCGGCAATCAGCGGCCAGGTGAAGTACGGTTCCTGTAGGTTGAACATCAGCGCGCTCTTACCTTTCGCTTTCAGCTCTTTATCCAGTTTCGGGATCTCTTCCCAGGTTTTCGGGGGGTTAGGTACCAGGTCTTTGTTGTAAATCAGAGACAAGGCTTCAACCGCGATTGGGTAAGCGATCAGCTTGCCGTTATAGCGAACGGCGTCCCAGGTGAACGGGAACAGTTTGTCCTGGAAGGCTTTATCCGGCGTGACTTCTGCCAGCAGACCAGACTGCGCGTAACCACCGAAACGGTCATGTGCCCAGAAGATGATGTCCGGGCCGTCACCGGTTGCTGCAACCTGTGGGAATTTCTCTTCCAGCTTATCCGGGTGTTCTACGGTCACTTTGATACCGGTGTCTTTCTCGAATTTTTTACCCACTTCGGCCAGGCCGTTGTAGCCTTTATCGCCGTTAATCCAGATTACCAGCTTACCTTCTTCAATTTTGGCGAGAGCCGGTGCGGAAATCATCATTGCTGCAAGGGCGGACAATGCGAAAACACGTGCGCCAGTCTTGATCTTCATATCTGCCATCCTTTTTTGGTGATGTGCTCGTGGATACAATGAGGTGGTTCAACGTGACTCAGTCTCCTTATTTGACATCCTCTTTCCATCCTCCCAACCCCTACGCCCCACCCCCGGTTTGTGTGATCTTCGTTGCATAAATTTAAGTTATGAGTGCTGGCGCACATAAAAACACACTGAATTTTGCAGGTAGCTTCACGAATTTTGCCTCAGCCCTCCAGCCGCGGTCGCAGAGCCTGCTCCCTCATCCTCCCGCCTCCTCCCCCATAAAAAAGCCGGGGGGTGGAGGATTCGGGAAAGTAATGGATACCCCATAGTGAACTTATCTTGAATGTTTCTGTCGGCGACAGGTTGTAACGAAGGGAGAAGGGTATGGCGAGCGTACAGCTGCGTAATGTAACGAAAGCCTGGGGTGACGTTGTGGTGTCGAAAGACATCAATCTGGACATCCACGAAGGTGAATTCGTGGTATTTGTCGGCCCATCAGGCTGCGGTAAATCTACTCTGCTGCGTATGATTGCCGGTCTTGAAACTATCACCAGTGGCGATTTGTTTATTGGTGACACCCGTATGAACGACATTCCGCCTGCCGAACGTGGCGTAGGCATGGTGTTCCAGTCTTATGCGCTTTATCCCCATCTGTCCGTTGCCGAAAACATGTCCTTTGGCCTGAAGCTAGCGGGTGCGAAGAAAGACGTGATTAACCAGCGCGTCACGCAGGTGGCGGAAGTGTTACAGCTGGCGCACCTGCTTGAGCGTAAACCGAAAGCGCTTTCAGGTGGTCAGCGTCAGCGTGTGGCGATTGGCCGTACCCTGGTGGCGGAACCGCGCGTGTTCCTGCTCGATGAACCCCTTTCTAACCTGGATGCCGCTCTGCGTGTCCAGATGCGTATTGAAATCTCCCGTCTGCACAAACGTCTTGGCCGCACGATGATTTACGTCACCCACGATCAGGTCGAAGCGATGACCCTCGCCGACAAAATTGTGGTGCTGGACGCCGGTCGCGTGGCGCAGGTGGGCAAACCGCTGGAGCTTTATCACTACCCGGCAGACCGCTTTGTTGCGGGCTTCATTGGCTCACCAAAGATGAACTTCCTGCCCGTCAAAGTGACGGCAACTGCGATCGAACAGGTACAGGTGGAGCTGCCAAACCGCCAGCAGGTCTGGCTGCCGGTCGACAGCGCCAACGTACAGGTCGGGGCAAACATGTCTCTCGGTATTCGTCCTGAGCACCTGCTGCCGAGCCACATCGCTGATGTGACGCTGGAAGGTGAAGTTCAGGTTGTCGAACAGCTTGGTCACGAAACACAGATTCATATCCAGATCCCCGCCATCCGTCAAAACCTGGTCTACCGCCAGAATGACGTGGTGTTGGTAGAAGAGGGTGCCACATTCGCTATCGGCTTGCCGCCAGAGCGTTGCCATCTGTTCCGTGAGGATGGCACTGCATGTCGTCGGTTGCACAAAGAGCCAGGCGTTTAAGCAATCCCAAAAGAAGACACGAAACCGACAGGTGAAGTGTTCAAAGAAAAGCAATGATCTCAGGAGATAGAATGATGATTACTCTGCGCAAACAAGTCCCTCTGGCAATCGCCATTGCGGCAGGCATCCTGTCTGCCCAGGCGGGTGCTGTGGACTTTAAAGGTTATGCTCGTTCCGGCATTGGCTGGACAGGGAGTGGCGGTGAGCAACAGTGTTTCCAGGCAACCGGTGCACAAAGTAAATACCGTCTCGGTAACGAATGTGAAACCTATGCGGAATTGAAACTGGGCCAGGAAGTGTGGAAAGAAGGCGATAAGAGCTTCTATTTCGACACCAACGTTGCGTATTCCGTCTCTCAGCAGAACGACTGGGAATCTACCAGCCCGGCCTTCCGTGAAGCTAACGTGCAGGGTAAAAACCTGATTGACGCACTGCCAGGTTCCACCATCTGGGCCGGTAAGCGCTTCTATCAGCGTCATGACGTTCACATGATTGACTTCTACTACTGGGATATTTCTGGTCCTGGTGCGGGTATCGAAAACATCGACCTGGGCTTCGGTAAGCTCTCTCTGGCTGCAACCCGTTCTTCCGAAGCGGGCGGTTCAGCGACCTTTGCCGATCGTGACGCGCTGGGTAACCGTATTTATGACAACCTGGTACCGAACGATGTCTTCGACGTCCGTTTAGCACAGATGCAGGTCAATGAAGGCGGTACGCTGGAGTTCGGTGTTGATTATGGTCACACCAATATTCCAGATGACTACTACCTGCAGCCTGGCGCATCTAAAGACGGTTGGATGTTCACCGCTGAACATACCCAGAGCATGCTGAAGGGCTTCAACAAGTTTGTGCTGCAGTACGCAACTGACTCTATGACCTCTAACGGCAAGGGCCGTCCGGAAGGTGGTAGCATCAACAACAACGGCGACATGTGGCGTGTTCTGGACCACGGTGCGATCTCTCTGGGCGACTCCTGGGATCTGATGTACGTAGGTATGTACCAGGACATCAACCTGGATAACAACAACGGCACCAAATGGTGGACCGTCGGTGTGCGTCCTATGTACAAATGGACGCCAATCATGAGCACCCTGTTAGAAGTGGGCTACGACAACGTTAAGTCTCAGAAAACCGACGACACCAACAGTCAGTACAAAATCACCCTGGCACAACAATGGCAGGCAGGCGACAGCATCTGGTCCCGTCCAGCTATCCGTGTCTTCGCAACTTACGCGAAGTGGGATGAAAAATGGGGCTACGCGAACGGCGACTCCGGTGCAGGCTATGACTCTGGTATTGCGTACAGCGACACGTCCGCAAAAACCTTCAGCCGCGGCGACTCTGATGAGTGGACCTTCGGTGCCCAGATGGAAATCTGGTGGTAATTCGTTAGACCTGACGTAATGACCTAAAAGAGGGGCGCAGGCCCCTCTATCCTTAGGGTGCTGCGCGCTATTGCCTGGCCACCGCAGTGCTCACGCTATCAGAGGTAATAACAATGAAAATGAAGAAAAGTCTCGTCGCGCTGTGCCTCTCTGCGGGGCTGATGGCCTGTGTTCCGGCGGTCTCCTTTGCAGACGTGAATTTCGTACCACAAAATACCAGCGCTGCGCCGGCTATCCCTGCGGCGGCGCTCCAGCAACTGACCTGGACGCCAGTTGATCAATCCAAAACGCAGTCGACACAGCTTTCTACGGGCGGCCAGCAACTGAACGTGCCGGGGATCACCGGGCCGGTTGCCGCCTACAGCGTGCCGGCCAACATTGGTGAGCTAACCCTGACGCTGACCAGCGAAGTGAACAAGCAAACCAGCGTCTTCGCGCCTAACGTACTGATTCTGGATCAGAACCTGACGCCATCTGCTTTCTTCCCAAGCGAATATTTTAGTTACCAGGAACCAGGCGTGATGAGCGCTGACCGTCTGGAAGGCAAAATGCGCCTGACGCCTGCCCTGGGCCAGCAGAAGATTTATGTTCTGGTTTTCACAACCGAAAAAGATCTGCAGCAGACCACTAAGCTTATCGATCCGGCAAAAGCCTATGCGAAAGGTACCGGCAACTCGGTTCCGGATATCCCGGATCCATTAGCGCGTCACGTCACCGACGGTTTGCTTAAGCTGAAAGTCTCAACAAACAATGCATCCAGCGTGCTGGTTGGCCCACTGTTTGGCTCTTCCGGTACTGGCCCTGTCACAGTAGGCAATACAGCCGCGCCTGTGTATGCCGCTCCAGCCGCCACAGCCGCTGCCGCACCGGTAGCCGCCGCTGCACCAGTCCCATCGAAGAAAGCTGAACCGGTACTGAACGACACCGAAGAATACTTCAACAACGCCATTAAGCAGGCGGTGAAGCGCGGCGATGTCGATAAAGCGCTGAAACTGCTTGATGAAGCCGAACGTTTAGGTTCAACCACTGCCCGTTCCACCTTTATCAGCAGTGTAAAAGGCAAGGGGTAACCGTTTCCCCACAGTGCTGATTTGTTAGTAGTTTGGTGCGCCTGAGTGGGCGCACTTTTTTTGGTATTCTCCGGGCTGTTGCGCTCTTGTTGCGATAGTGATCGTTAAATAACGTTTGGCCGCCCTCAATCTGCTTTTCTGCGATACAATGCCATCACGTTATGTATCGGAGAGTCTGGCATGTCACACCCTGCGCTAACGCAACTGCGTGCGCTGCGCTATTTCGACCAAATACCTGCGCTTGAACCGCAGCAACTGGACTGGTTGCTGCTGGAAGATTCCATGACGAAACGTTTTGAACAACAGGGTAAAACGGTCACGGTGACCCTGATTCAGGAAGGGTTTGTCTCTGGCGATGAGATTGCTGCCGAGCTGCCGCTATTGCCGCAAGAGCCACGTTACTGGCTGCGTGAAATTTTACTCTGCGCTGATGGCGAGCCATGGCTTGCCGGGCGGACGGTGGTGCCCGAATCCACCCTTTCCGGGCCCGAGCTGGCGCTGCAACGGCTGGGGAAAACGCCTCTGGGGCGTTACCTTTTCACCTCGTCTGAGCTTACCCGAGATTTTATTGAGATTGGTCGTGATGCCGAACTGTGGGGGCGTCGTTCCCGCCTTCGCCTGAGCGGTAAACCGTTAATACTGACGGAGCTTTTTTTACCGGCATCGCCGTTGTACTAAGAGGAAGAAAAAATGGAGTGGAGCCTGACGCAGAATAAGCTGTTGGCCTATCACCGCTTAATGCGTACCGATAAACCGATTGGCGCGTTACTGTTGCTGTGGCCGACCTTATGGGCGCTGTGGGTCGCGACGCCGGGCGTGCCGCCGCTGTGGATCCTGGGCGTATTCGTTGCCGGCGTCTGGCTGATGCGCGCGGCAGGCTGCGTGGTCAATGACTATGCCGATCGTAAATTCGACGGGCATGTAAAACGTACTGCCGGTCGTCCGTTACCCAGCGGGCAAGTCACCGGGAAAGAAGCCCGCGTGCTGTTCATTGTTCTGGTGCTGTTCTCTTTCCTGCTGGTGTTAACCCTTAACACCATGACCATTCTGCTTTCCGTTGCGGCGCTGGCCCTGGCCTGGGTGTATCCGTTTATGAAACGCTATACCCATCTGCCTCAGGTGGTGCTGGGGGCGGCATTTGGCTGGTCGATTCCGATGGCATTTGCGGCAGTTAGTGAGTCCTTACCACTCAGCTGCTGGCTGATGTTCCTGGCGAATATACTCTGGGCCGTGGCATATGACACGCAATACGCGATGGTAGACCGCGACGATGACCTGAAAATTGGCATCAAATCAACCGCTATCCTCTTTGGTCGTCAGGACAAGCTGATTATCGGTATCCTGCAGGTCGCGGTACTGGCACTGATGGTCGCGATTGGTCGCATGAACGGGCTGAACTGGGAGTTTTACTGGTCCGTGCTGGTGGCGGGCTTGCTGTTTGCGTACCAGCAAAAGCTGATTGCGAAGCGCGAGCGTGAAGCCTGTTTTAAGGCGTTTATGAATAATAACTACGTCGGTCTGGTGCTGTTTTTAGGCCTGGCGATGAGCTATTTCTTATAAAAAAGTCGGGTGGCGGCTTCGCCTTACCCGACCTACGAGTTAGCAGGACATGTAGGCCCGGTAAGCGTTAGCGCCACCGGGCTTTTTTTACCGGCGACGCAGCAGCCGAAGCGCGTTCGCCGTCACCAGCACCGTTGCGCCGGTATCCGCCAGCACCGCCAGCCACAGCCCGGTCATGCCGAGCAGGGTGGTCACCAGGAATATCCCTTTCAGCCCGAGCGCAATACCGATGTTCTGACGGATATTGGCACGCGTCGCTCGCGCAAGATCGATCATCTGCGCCAGCCCGGTCAGGCGGTTGTGGGTCAGCGCCGCGTCGGCCGTTTCCAGCGCCACGTCGGTACCGCTGCCCATCGCAATACCAATGGTGGACGCTTTCATCGCCGGGGCATCGTTAATTCCGTCTCCGACCATCGCCAGCGGGGCATGAGCGTTCAACTCTGTGACTGCGCTGACCTTATCTGCAGGCAACAATCCGGCTTTAAATTCCAGCCCCAGTTCACCGGCAATCGCTGCCGCCGCACGAGGGTTATCGCCTGTAAGAATAACGCCCTGTACGCCCAGTTGATGCAGCGCCGCCACGGCTTCTTTTGCGTCATCACGCAGGGTATCGCGCAATGCCAGCATTCCCCTCGCCACGCCGTCCTGCATGACGACTACGACCGTTTGCCCGGTCTGTTCTAACGCCTCAACCTCTGGAGTAGAAGACTTGCCAGCCGCGACAATCAGCACCTTTTTGCCGTCGACGACGGCCTCAATGCCTGAGCCCATCAGTGCCCGCTGGGCAGTTGCCGCAGGGATGGTGAGTTCACGCGCCTTCGCTTCACGCACAATTGCCTGCGCCAGCGGGTGGGTTGAACCTTGCTCTACGGCAGCGGCCAATGTCAGCAGTTCGTTTTCACTGATTTCCTGCGGATAAACACCGGTCACCTGCGGCTTACCTACGGTCAGCGTACCGGTTTTATCGAAGGCAATGTGCTGAACCTGGCTTAGCTGTTCCAGGGCGGCTCCGCCTTTGATCAGAGCACCTCGACGTGCTGCCGCCGCAAGCCCGGATGTGATGGCCGCCGGGGTGGAGATCACCAGCGCACACGGACAGCCAATCAACAGCAGCGTCAGACCTTTATAAATCCAGCCTTCCCACGGTGCGCCGAAGAACAGGGGTGGAACGACAGTGACCAGCAGAGCCACCAGCATGATGGCGGGGGTGTAAATCCTGCTGAAGCGATCGATAAACCGCTCAACTGGCGCACGACGCTCTTCGGCTTCTTCAATCAGCTTCAGGATACGGTCGATGGCGCTGTCACCGGGTTCGGAAAGCACCGTCAGTTGTACCAGACGATCGACACTGGTGGCACCCGCAGGCACTTTTTCACCGGTTGTGCGTTCAACCGGAATGGATTCTCCGGTGAGGGCGCTTTCGTCGAAGCTTGCTGTTGCGGTGAGTAACTCACCGTCTGCAGGCAGACGCCCGCCTGCAGCGACTTCAATCACATCGCCCGGGCGCAGCGTGTTGATGGCGACGGTTTCCCGGTTGTCGTTGATCACGCGTGTGGCGGTTTCAGGTTTCAGCGCCATTAGCGCGCTGACTCCTTTACGCGCGCGGCTGGCGGCCCAGCCCTCAAGACGTTCACCGATTAAGAACAGCAGCAGCACCATCGCCGCTTCAGCTGTCGCACCAATAAACAGTGCACCAATAGCGGCCACGCTCATCAGCGTTTCGATGGCAAACCAGCTTCCGCTTTTCATCAGCCGCAATGCCTGACGGGCAATCGGGAACAGCCCAACCAGCGTGGTGGCGATGAATGCCAGATTGCCGAACGGATGGTTAATCTGTTCCAGTCCCCAGCTCAGGGCCATCATGATGATGAGGGTAATAAGCGGTAGATTTTCTCGCAGGGAGGAGGTTTTTTCTGCCGGAGCATTTTCGCTATGCAGACTGTAACCTGCCTGATTTACGGCAGCTTCAACCTGTTTGCTAATGTCGTTATCCGCGCTGACCAGCAGCTTTTCAGTGGCAAACAGAACCTGGACATGACTCACACCCGGCACCTGTTTTACCGCGTTTTCAACTTTACGGGCGCAGGCGGCGCAGTCCATACCGTTGACGACCCAACTGTAGCGGTTGCCGTTTTCAGGGAGTATTTCGGTTTGTGTTTCGCACGCACCATCGCAGCAGCAGTCGTCCTTCGGCGGAACCGGACTGAGCTTAAATGCTGAGAATTGTGGGGCTTTTTTTGGTGTTTCTGGAGTCGACATGGCAGTCTCCGGCAATGATAATTTTCTCATTAACCGCAGCATACACTCTGGAGTCGACTCCAGAGTCAAGGCTTATTTAAATATACAGCGAGCGCACAATCAGGAAGTGTCCGGCAAAGTAGCAGGCGGCGGCAATCGCGTTATCCGCCCGGAAACGACGGCGATAGTGGCTGCCCAGCCACACGATATTCCCGAGTAACAACAGTGCTGCACCGAAGAACGCGGACATCGCCGGTGCCGTTGGACGGAAGAACCACAGTTCGCCTGCCAGCCATACCATCACCAGCGTCATGGCGATAAAGGTGCAGACCGGCAAACGCATCTCTTCCAGACGCGACCAGATCACTGCAATTAGCAGTGCGCCAATCACCAGCAGCACCAGCGGCAGCGGCCAGAAGAATGACAGCGTCATCTGGCTGGCAAAATAGATGGTATACAGCAGATGCGACAGGAAAAATGCCCCCACGGCATACAGCAGACGCTGACGTGGCAGCAGGGTTAAGGCATCGCCAATCAGGGAAGCACACAGCCCGGCGAGGACCAGATAGCTTATGGCGTTAAACATCGGCGCTTGCCAGGCCAGCAGCAGAAGCAGCAACAGCGTGACCGGTTTAAACAACCAGCGCTGCCAGGTGGGACCGCGGTACGACGCATCGACATAAAGCCATGCGGAAAAACAGACAGCGATAAATGACCAAAGCATATTAACTCCCTGTATCTGTTAAGGCTGAATAATCAGTTTCTGATCCAGTGTAGTGATGCGGGCGGGCGTTTGGCAATGGCGGGGAAGGCAGGGTATCCTGAATTCCGCATAATCTGATGGGATTTTAGAATGAGCAAGATGCCGCTGTTTTTCATTATCGTGGTGGCGATTATCGTCATTGCCGCCTCGTTCCGTTTCGTACAGCAGCGCCGCGAGAAGGCGGATAACGATGCTGCACCGCTGCTGCAAAAGCGCGTGGTAGTGACGAACAAACGCGAAAAACCGCTTAACGACCGCCGTTCACGCCAGCAGCAGGTGACGCCAGCAGGTACGACAATGCGCTATGAAGCGAGCTTTAAGCCGGAAACCGGCGGGCTGGAGATGACCTTCCGCCTGGAGGCGCAGCAGTACCATCAACTGACGGTGGGGGAGAAAGGGACGCTGAGTTATAAAGGGTCCCGATTCGAAGGTTTTACGCCTGAATAATACTCGATCGGTCCCCTCTCCCTGTGGGAGAGGGTTAGGGTGAGGGCAACCAGGCTGCTTACTTCTTCACCTGCGCCTTAAATTTCTTCATCCACACCAGCAGTTCAAACACGCCGAAAATAAACACGCGCAACTGTTGCCAGCCGGTCATCTGCGGGCCATCTTTTGGCAGACCATTTTTCAGCATCACCATCTGCAGGGCGTGCATAAACGATGTGAAAACCAGCGCGACGTTAACAAAAATATTCATCGGGCGCGGGAACGGGTGCACCAGGTTGAGAATTAAAAACGCCCAGACGCCCAGCATCAACAAACGTCCCAGATTAATCAGTACCGGCATCGGATCCTCCTAGTGACTGACGGTGATACAGACGATAAGCGACCTGACCTGCCACTTTTTCACGGTGCAGATCCCAGTGAGCGGGAACTGGCGGTAAACCGTTTTCCACTTCACTTTCCACGTAAATCAATGCGTCATCTGCCAGCCAGCCGTTTTGCTCCAGCAGGGATAACGTCTCTTCCAGCAGCCCCTTACGGAACGGTGGGTCGACAAACACCACGTTATGTGGCGTACCTTTCTGCTCGAGGAAACTCAGCGTGTTGGTGTTCACGACTTTAGCGTTGGTTGCCTTTAGCGTCGCCAGATTTTGCTGCAGCGTCTGCGCCACGCCGCGTTCCATCTCCAGCAGCGTGGCGCTGGCGGCATAGCGTGACAGCGCTTCCAGTCCGAGTGCGCCGCTTCCGGCGAAACAGTCGAGACAGTGGGCGTCTACCATTGACGGGGCCAGCCAGTTAAACAGCGTCTCGCGTACGCGGTCGGTAGTAGGGCGTAAACCGGGGCTGTCCGGCACCGGTAGTTTCCGGCCTCGCCACTGACCGCCGATAATACGAATTTGACCGGCCGGGGCGCGGTTGGGTTTCTTCATCTCAGGAAAGCTCTGTTAACAATTGGCCTGCGATTGCGGGCGGTGATGTCAATTAAGTAAAGTGTTAGACTATTTCATCATTTTTTTAGCTTCCATGTATATAGCGCCGCGAGGAGTGTAGTCGCAGATGGCAAAACAAAAAAAACGTGGCTTCTTTTCCTGGCTGGGCTTCGGTGAAAAAGAGCAAGAAACAGAACAGAAAACCGAAGAGCAACATGCCGTTGAAGAGCAGTCGCAGCCTGAAACGCCTGTAGAAACCGCCGCGGTTGTCGAAGCGGAAGAGACGGCACACAGCAAAGAAGAGATTGAATCTTTCGCTGAAGAGGTGGTTGAGGTCACTGAACAGGTTCAGGAAAGCGAGAAGCCAGAACCGGTTGTCGCCGAAGAGATTCCCGAAGCACCACAGGCCGTCATCGAACACGAAGAACTGCCGCTGCCGGAAGAGGTGAAAACCGAAGCCGTTTCTGCCGAAGAGTGGCAGGACGAAGCGGAAACCGTTGAAATTGTTGAGGCGGTGGAAGAAGAAGCCGAAAACGAACCTGAACTGACCGACGAAGAGCTGGAAGCGCAGGCGCTGGCAGCAGAAGCGGCTGAAGAAGCGGTTATCGTGGTGCCAGTGGAAGAACAGGCCGAAGAGGAGATCGTTCAGGAACAGGAAAAACCGACCAAAGAAGGTTTCTTCGCCCGCCTGAAACGCAGCCTGCTTAAAACCAAAGAAAACTTAGGTTCCGGATTTATCAGTCTTTTCCGCGGCAAGAAGATCGACGACGATCTGTTTGAAGAGCTGGAAGAGCAACTGCTGATCGCCGACGTCGGTGTGGAAACCACCCGTAAGATCATCACCAACCTGACCGAAGGGGCGAGCCGCAAACAGCTGCGTGACGCCGAAGCGCTGTACGGTCTGCTGAAAGACGAGATGGGTGAAATTCTCGCAAAAGTTGACGAACCGCTTAATATTGAAGGCAAAACGCCATTTGTTATTCTGATGGTTGGCGTGAACGGCGTGGGTAAAACCACCACCATCGGCAAGCTGGCGCGTCAGTTCGAGCAACAGGGTAAATCGGTAATGCTGGCGGCGGGCGATACCTTCCGTGCGGCAGCGGTTGAGCAGCTGCAGGTCTGGGGCCAGCGCAATAACATCCCGGTGATTGCCCAGCATACTGGCGCGGATTCCGCATCCGTTATCTTTGACGCCATCCAGGCGGCGAAGGCGCGCAACGTGGATGTACTGATTGCCGATACCGCAGGGCGTTTGCAGAACAAATCGCACCTGATGGAAGAGTTGAAGAAAATCGTCCGTGTGATGAAAAAACTGGACGAAGAAGCACCGCATGAAATTATGCTGACCATTGATGCCAGCACCGGACAGAATGCCATTAGTCAGGCAAAACTGTTCCATGAAGCGGTAGGACTGACGGGGATCACGCTGACCAAACTGGACGGCACCGCCAAAGGCGGGGTGATCTTCTCCGTGGCCGATCAGTTCGGCATTCCTATCCGTTACATCGGTGTGGGCGAGCGTATTGAAGATTTACGTCCGTTTAAAGCGGACGACTTTATTGAGGCACTATTTGCCCGAGAGGACTAACAATGATTCGCTTTGAACACGTCAGCAAGGCCTATCTCGGTGGGAGACAAGCGTTGCAGGGGGTGACATTCCACCTGCAACCGGGCGAGATGGCATTCCTGACCGGCCATTCCGGCGCGGGGAAAAGTACCCTGCTCAAGCTTATCTGTGGGATCGAACGGCCAAGTGCCGGGAAAATCTTTTTCGGCGGCCATGAGATAAGCCGCCTGAAAAATCGCGAAGTACCGTTTCTGCGTCGTCAGATCGGTATGATTTTCCAGGACCACCACCTGCTGATGGATCGCACCGTTTTCGATAACGTGGCTATTCCGCTGATTATTGCCGGTGCCAGCTATGATGATATCCGCCGTCGCGTCTCTGCGGCGCTGGATAAGGTCGGGCTGCTGGACAAAGCGAAGAACTTCCCGATCCAGCTCTCCGGCGGTGAGCAGCAGCGCGTGGGCATTGCCCGTGCGGTGGTGAACAAGCCTGCGGTGCTGCTGGCGGATGAACCGACCGGTAACCTGGACGACGCCCTGTCAGAAGGGATTTTGCGTCTGTTTGAGGAATTTAACCGCGTAGGGGTGACGGTTTTAATGGCGACGCACGATATCGGGCTTATTTCCCGTCGTTCGTACCGCATGCTGACCCTGAGCGACGGTCATTTGCACGGAGGCCATGGTGAATAAGCGTGATGCAATAAACCAGATTCGACAGTTCGGGAACCGGTTTGACCGTTTCCGTAAGTCGCAGGGCGGTGGTGATGGCAATCGTAATGCGCCAAAGCGCCAGAAAGCCGCGCCAAAGCCTGCCTCCCGCAAAACCAACGTGTTTAACGAGCAGGTGCGTTATGCCTTCCACGGCGCGCTGCAGGACCTGAAAAGCAAACCGCTGGCGACGTTCCTGACGGTGATGGTGATTGCCATCTCCCTGACGCTGCCAAGTGTCTGCTATATGGTCTATAAAAACGTCAACCAGGCGGCCTCGCAGTACTACCCGTCCCCACAGATCACGGTCTACCTGGATAAAGCGCTCGACGATAACGCCGCAGCACAGGTGGTCGGGCAAATTCAGGCCGAGCAGGGTGTGGAGAAGGTTAACTATCTCTCGCGTGAAGACGCGCTGGGTGAGTTTCGCAACTGGTCAGGCTTTGGCGGTGCGCTGGATATGCTCGAAGAGAACCCGCTGCCTGCCGTGGCGGTGGTGATCCCTAAGCTGGATTTCCAGGGGACCGATTCGCTTAACACTCTGCGCGATCGCATCACGCGCATTAAGGGCATTGATGAAGTGCGCATGGATGACAGCTGGTTTGCGCGTCTCTCTGCCCTGACCGGGCTGGTTGGCCGCGTGGCGGCGATGATTGGCGTGCTGATGGTGGCGGCGGTCTTCCTCGTCATCGGTAACAGCGTGCGTCTGAGCATCTTCGCTCGTCGCGATACCATCAACGTGCAGAAACTGATTGGTGCGACGGATGGTTTCATCCTTCGTCCGTTCCTCTATGGCGGCGCACTGCTCGGTTTTTCCGGCGCATTTCTTTCACTGATACTGTCAGAAATTTTGGTGATGCGACTGTCATCGGCAGTCACAGAAGTGGCACAGGTTTTTGGAACGAAGTTTGATATCAGTGGCTTAGGGTTCGATGAGTGCCTGTTGCTACTGCTGGTTTGCTCCATGATCGGCTGGGTTGCTGCATGGCTGGCGACGGTGCAACATTTACGTCACTTTACTCCCGATTAATAAAAGCGTGATATAATCTTTCCCTGCACCGAGATGTTCGCTCTGCAGGGAAAGCGTCCCTGTTGTCTCTTCCCCTGTTACCATCTTCATGTCACATTTTGTGCGTAATTTATTCACCGTTGCACCTGGAACTTGTGGATAAAATCACTGTCTGATACAAGAGTGAATGCTAATCTCGTTGCTCAAACGCTTTGGCATGGTTGTTGCCTGATGGGGATAACCTGGACCAGAAGAAACATTGAGAGGAATGAATGACCAAAGAAATGCAAACTTTAGCTTTAGCCCCTGTTGGTAACCTGGAGTCTTACATCCGGGCTGCGAACACCTGGCCGATGTTAACGGCCGAGGAAGAAAAGGAGCTTGCTGAAAAGCTGCATTACCAGGGCGATCTGGAAGCAGCTAAGACGCTGATCCTGTCTCACCTGCGCTTTGTTGTTCACGTTGCTCGTAATTATGCGGGCTACGGCCTGCCGCAGGCGGACTTGATTCAGGAAGGTAACATCGGTCTGATGAAGGCTGTGCGTCGCTTCAACCCGGAAGTGGGTGTGCGACTGGTCTCCTTCGCCGTGCACTGGATCAAAGCAGAGATTCACGAATACGTTCTGCGTAACTGGCGTATTGTGAAAGTCGCCACGACAAAAGCGCAACGCAAACTGTTCTTTAACCTGCGTAAAACCAAGCAGCGTCTGGGCTGGTTCAATCAGGATGAAGTTGAAATGGTGGCGCGCGAGCTGGGCGTATCCAGCAAAGATGTGCGTGAGATGGAATCCCGTATGGCCGCGCAGGACATGACCTTTGATATGTCCTCTGACGACGACGCATCTGACAGCCAGCCGATGGCACCGGTACTTTATCTGCAGGATAAAACCTCTAACTTTGCTGACGGCATTGAAGAGGATAACTGGGAAGATCAGGCCGCGAACAAGCTGACCCATGCGATGGAAGGCCTCGACGAACGTAGCCAGGATATTATCCGCGCCCGCTGGCTGGACGAAGACAACAAGTCCACGCTGCAAGAACTGGCCGACCGCTACGGCGTTTCCGCTGAACGTGTTCGTCAGCTTGAGAAGAACGCCATGAAAAAACTTCGCGCCGCTATCGAAGCGTAAGATAAGCGAAGTACACCGAGAACCCTCGAATGCAAATTCGGGGGTTTTGTTTTTTTAGCGCCCGCTCTGGCGAATTCCCTCCCCCTGGCAAACACTTACTGATGCGCTAAGCAGGCGACTTTCTCAGGGGGACAGGGTGAAAAATAACGAACTGAACGACCGGCGTTTACAGGCGACGCCGCGCGGCATCGGCGTGATGTGTAATTTTTATGCCGATAAAGCTGAAAACGCCACGGTGTGGGATGTTGAAGGCAACGAGTACATCGACTTCGCCGCGGGGATCGCGGTACTGAATACTGGCCATCGCCATCCAAAAGTCATTGCCGCCATCGAAAAGCAACTCCATGCCTTTACCCACACGGCCTACCAGATTGTGCCGTACGAAGGCTACGTGGCGCTTGCCGAACGTCTCAATGAACGCGTGCCCGTTGAGGGACCGGCTAAAACGGCGTTCTTCTCCACGGGGGCTGAGGCGGTCGAAAACGCCGTAAAAATTGCCCGCGCGTATACCAGGCGTCCTGGCCTTATCACCTTCGGTGGTGCATTCCACGGCCGCACTTTTATGACGATGGCTTTAACGGGGAAAGTGGCACCCTACAAACTGGGTTTTGGCCCGTTCCCCGGCTCGGTTTACCACGCGCAATATCCAAATGAACTGCACGGCATCAGCACGGCGGAAGCGTTGAAAAGCCTGGAACGCATCTTTAAAGCGGATATCGCACCCGACCAGGTCGCGGCTATTATTCTCGAGCCGGTTCAGGGGGAAGGTGGTTTCAACATTGCGCCTGCTGATTTTATGCAGGCCCTGCGCGCCCTGTGCGATACCCACGGCATTTTGCTGATTGCCGACGAGGTGCAAAGCGGCTTCGCCCGTACCGGCAAGCTGTTCTCGATGGAACACCACTGTGTGAAGCCTGATCTGATCACCATGGCGAAAAGCCTGGCGGGCGGGATGCCGCTCTCGGCGGTTTCTGGCCGTGCGGAGGTGATGGACGCACCTGCACCTGGTGGGTTGGGCGGAACCTACGCTGGTAACCCGCTGGCGATTGCGGCGGCGCATGCCGTGCTGGACGTGATTGATGAAGAGGATCTCTGCACGCGCTCGGCCCATCTTGGCCATCACCTGATAGAAGTGCTGAACAAAGCGAAGGAACACTGTCCGTATATCGCTGACATTCGTGCGCAAGGCTCGATGGTGGCGGTGGAGTTTAACGACCCGCAATCAGGGCTCCCGTCGCCGGAATTCACCCGTCAGGTACAAGAACGCGCGTTGCAGGAAGGGCTACTTCTTCTGAGCTGCGGCGTCTACGGCAACGTCATTCGTTTCCTGTATCCGCTGACTATCCCTGAAGTGCAGTTCCGTAAAGCGCTGGACATCATCTCCGCGTCGCTGACACGTTAAAGCCATATGCCCGGCGGAAATCTCTGCCGGGCTTATCATATATTCATTTCAAATTAGCTATTCCAAAATCATAAAAATGGGGTATGTTTTAGCAGAGTATGCTGAAAAAGCGCGAGTGGCATACCTATAACTGAAATAAAGCGCTACACAACAACATCACAATAATCGTAATAACCATAATAATGGGGAATCTCAGGATGAACATGAAGGGTAAAGCGTTACTGGCAGGATGTATCGCGTTGGCATTTAGCACGATGGCACAGGCAGATATTAAAGTGGCTGTCGTAGGAGCGATGTCCGGTCCGGTAGCACAGTATGGTGACCAGGAATTTACTGGCGCAGAACAGGCGGTTGCAGACATTAATGCCAAGGGCGGTATTAAGGGCGAAAAACTGCAGATCGTAAAATATGATGATGCCTGTGACCCGAAACAAGCGGTCGCGGTCGCGAACAAAGTGGTGAACGACGGGATCAAATACGTTATCGGTCACCTGTGCTCTTCCTCTACTCAGCCAGCGTCTGACATCTACGAAGACGAAGGCATTCTGATGATCACCCCGGCAGCGACGGCACCTGAGCTGACCTCTCGCGGCTACAAGCTGACCCTGCGCACCACCGGTCTGGACTCTGACCAGGGCCCAACTGCGGCGAAATACATCGTTGAAAAAGTGAAGCCGAAGCGCATCGCTATCGTTCATGACAAGCAGCAGTACGGTGAAGGTCTGGCGCGTTCCGTGCAGGACAACCTCAAGAAAGCGAATGCCGACGTGGTGTTCTTCGACGGTATCACCGCTGGTGAGAAAGATTTCTCCACCCTGGTGGCGCGTCTGAAGAAAGAGAATATTGATTTCGTTTACTACGGTGGCTACCACCCGGAAATGGGTCAGATCCTGCGCCAGGCACGTGCTGCGGGTCTGAAAACCCAGTTCATGGGTCCGGAAGGGGTGGCGAACGTATCCCTGTCTAACATCGCGGGTGAATCCGCTGAAGGCCTGCTGGTGACCAAACCGAAGAACTACGACCAGGTTCCGGCGAACAAACCAATCGTAGATGCCATCAAAGCGAAGAAACAGGATCCAAGCGGTGCGTTCGTGTGGACCACCTACGCTGCGCTGCAGTCTCTGCAAGCGGGTCTGAACCAGTCAGCCGATCCGGCTGAGATCGCGAAATACCTGAAAGCGAATTCCGTAAATACCGTTATGGGGCCGCTGTCATGGGATGAGAAGGGCGATCTGAAAGGCTTCGAGTTCGGCGTGTTTGACTGGCACGCGAACGGGACTGCTACTGACGCAAAATAAAAGCAAAAGGCAACGTAAGTTGCCTTTTTTATGTTTTCTCCCTCTCCCCGTGGGAGAGGGTCGGGGTGAGGGCATCAGGCCGCACAGGTCATCCCTGGCGCTTCTCCCACCCATTCTCCTGCGCCGTAAACCCTAACGCCTGCATAAATGCCGCCATCACGTCACGGTCTTCCACGCCCACGTCGGCCATCCACCAGGAGGTCACGCTCGGGTTTTCACGGATCACTTCTTCAATCAAATACTGCCCTACACCACGACGACGGGTGACGTCACGCACGCGCAGTGAGTCCAGCGCCCCTTCGGTGCCGCTCAGAGTCACGCGAACCGCAGCCAGTAAACGTTCATTAAATCGCGCAGCATAAATACGGTGGGTCTCGTCAACGCGTAGTGACGAAGGGGAATATTCCGGCCAGATCTTGCCCAGGTCGATATGATCCTGGTCGCTAAAGGTCACCAGACGAACGATTGTCAGTTTCATTAGCTTGTTGTCCAAATCAAATTGAGTAGGGGCAGTGTACTCAATTTATTCACTCAGCGGCTTCCTCTTTTTATTCTCATTAACCAGGTGATTAGTTTTTTAGCAACGCGATGGGCAGTTTGAAAACACATGGATCGAAAAATAAGCAGAATTTTAACCTGAATGGTAGTGATTTATTCGGCGCTTTGTGCCGTTATTTTATGCTGCAAACTGCACTTTTATTTGTTTATCTCTGCCTGATTTCAGAATATTATCTTTGCTTAATAGCCTGAAAAATAGAGATTTTAGTCTGGTTTTTGTGAAAAAACTGCGCTAAACCATTAAAGGCACTGGTAAAAATAGCGTTGTGCATTAAAAGTACAGAATGCTTTTTAACCAGAATAAAACAAAATATAAACACGACATCACGAATGGGGATTCAGAGATGAGAAGGAACGCGAAAACGTTACTCGCGGGGATGGTTGCATTGTCGATTTCGCATGCGGCCATGGCGGAAGAGATTAAAGTTGCTGTAGTCGGTGCGATGTCCGGTCCTGTTGCCCAGTGGGGGGATATGGAGTTCAACGGTGCGCGCCAGGCCATCAAAGACATCAACGCAAAAGGCGGCATCAAAGGCGATAAACTGGTTGGTGTGGAATATGACGATGCCTGCGATCCTAAACAGGCCGTTGCGGTCGCCAACAAAATCGTCAACGACGGTATTCAGTATGTGATCGGCCACCTGTGCTCATCCTCCACCCAGCCTGCGTCTGATATCTACGAAGACGAAGGCATTCTGATGATCACCCCGGGTGCGACCAACCCGGAGCTGACCCAACGCGGCTATCAACACATTATGCGTACCGCGGGTCTGGACTCCTCTCAGGGCCCAACCGCCGCCAAATACATCCTCGACACCGTTAAGCCACAGCGCATTGCCATTATTCATGACAAACAGCAGTACGGTGAAGGCCTGGCGCGTTCCGTTCAGGACGGCCTGAAAAAAGGCGGCGTGAATGTCGTCTTCTTCGATGGAATTACCGCCGGTGAGAAAGATTTCTCCGCCCTGATTGCCCGTCTGCAAAAAGAGAATATTGATTTCGTTTACTACGGTGGCTACTACCCGGAAATGGGCCAGATGCTGCGCCAGGCGCGTTCGGTAGGGCTGAAAACCCAGTTTATGGGGCCGGAAGGCGTGGGTAACGCCTCCCTGTCAAACATCGCGGGTGATGCTGCCGAAGGCATGCTGGTAACGATGCCAAAACGCTATGACCAGGATCCGGCCAACAAGGCTATCGTTGATGCGCTCAAGGCGCAGAAGAAGGATCCGAGTGGTCCGTACGTCTGGATTACCTACGCGGCTGTGCAGTCTCTGGCAACCGCACTGGATCGCTCCGGCAGCAAAGAACCGCTGGATCTGGTGAAAGATTTAAAAGCACACGGGGCGAACACCGTGATTGGGCCGCTGAACTGGGATGAGAAAGGCGATCTGAAGGGATTTGAGTTTGGTGTCTTTAAGTGGCACGCCGACGGTTCATCCTCGGCCGCCAAATAATTATCCCACCGCCCGGACTGACGGGCGGGTATAAAAAGGTTTGCATATGTCCGAGCAGTTTCTCTATTTCCTGCAGCAGATGTTTAACGGCGTCACGCTGGGAAGCACCTACGCGCTGATCGCCATCGGCTATACGATGGTTTACGGTATTATCGGCATGATCAACTTCGCCCACGGCGAGGTGTACATGATCGGTAGTTATGTCTCCTTTATGATCATCGCCGCGCTGATGATGATGGGTATCGACAGCAGCTGGCTGCTGGTCGCTGCCGGGTTTGTCGGCGCGATCGTGATTGCCAGTGCCTACGGCTGGAGCATCGAACGCGTGGCCTACCGGCCAGTGCGCAGCTCCAAGCGCCTGATTGCCCTGATCTCCGCCATCGGCATGTCAATCTTCCTGCAAAACTACGTCAGCCTGACCGAAGGCTCGCGCGACGTGGCGCTGCCAAGCTTGTTTAATGGCCAGTGGGTTGTCGGGGCGAGTGATAACTTCTCTGCGTCTATTACCACCATGCAGTTGGTTATCTGGATCGTGACCTTCATTGCGATGCTGGCGCTGACCTTGTTCATTCGTTATTCCCGCATGGGGCGCGCCTGTCGTGCCTGCGCGGAAGACCTGAAGATGGCGAGCCTGCTTGGCATTAACACGGACCGCGTGATTGCACTCACCTTCGTGATTGGCGCCGCAATGGCCGCTGTCGCAGGTGTGCTGCTCGGTCAGTTCTACGGTGTGATTAACCCGTACATCGGCTTTATGGCCGGGATGAAAGCCTTCACCGCCGCTGTGCTGGGCGGTATCGGCAGCATTCCGGGCGCGATGATTGGCGGTCTGATCCTCGGCGTGGCGGAAGCGCTCTCCTCGGCGTATCTGAGTACGGAATATAAAGATGTGGTGTCGTTTGCCCTGCTGATTCTGGTTCTGCTGGTAATGCCTACCGGTATTCTGGGTCGTCCGGAGGTAGAGAAAGTATGAAACCGATGCATTTTGCAATGGCGCTGCTCTCTGCCGCCATGTTCTTCGTGCTGGCGGGCGTCTTTATGGGCGTTCAGTTAGAGCTGAACGGTACTAAGCTGGTGGTGGACACCGCAGCAGACATCCGCTGGCAGTGGGTGTTTATCGGCACGGCAGTGGTGTTCCTGTTCCAGCTGCTGCGTCCGCTGTTTCAGAAGACGCTGAAAGGCGTTTCTGGCCCGAAATTCGTGCTGCCTGCGATTGATGGTTCAACCGTTAAACAGAAGCTGTTCCTCGTCGCCCTGCTGGTGGCGGCGGTGGCGTGGCCGTTCGTGGTGTCGCGCGGGACGGTAGACATTGCCACTCTGACCATGATCTACGTGATCCTCGGTCTCGGTCTGAACGTGGTAGTGGGTTTGTCTGGCCTGCTGGTGCTGGGCTACGGCGGCTTCTACGCCATCGGTGCTTACACCTTCGCGCTGCTGAACCACTATTACGGTCTCGGCTTCTGGACGTGTCTGCCGCTGGCGGGGTTGGTTTCTGCGGCTGCGGGCTTCCTGCTGGGCTTCCCGGTGCTGCGCCTGCGCGGTGACTACCTGGCGATTGTGACCTTAGGCTTTGGTGAAATCGTCCGTATCCTGCTGCTCAACAACACCGAAGTGACCGGTGGCCCGAACGGTATCAGCCAGATCCCGAAACCGACCTTCTTTGGTCTGGAATTCAGCCGTACCGCTCGTGAAGGCGGCTGGGATACCTTCAGCAACTTCTTTGGCGTGAAATACGACCCGTCTGACCGTGTCATCTGGCTCTACCTGGTGGCGCTGCTGCTGGTGGTGATTACCCTGTTCGTGATCAACCGTCTGCTGCGCATGCCGCTGGGTCGCGCGTGGGAAGCACTGCGTGAAGATGAGATCGCCTGCCGCTCCCTGGGCCTGAACCCGACCCGCATCAAGCTGACCGCGTTCACCATCAGTGCCGCGTTTGCCGGTTTTGCCGGGACGCTGTTTGCCGCACGCCAGGGCTTTGTCAGCCCGGAATCCTTCACTTTTGCCGAATCTGCCTTTGTGCTGGCGATTGTGGTGCTCGGCGGGATGGGTTCGCAGTTCGCCGTTATCCTGGCGGCCATCCTGCTGGTGGTCTCGCGTGAGCTGATGCGCGACTTTAACGAATACAGCATGCTGATGCTGGGTGGTTTAATGGTGCTGATGATGATCTGGCGTCCGCAGGGCTTGCTGCCGATGACCCGTCCACAGCTGAAGCTGAAGAACGGGCAAACGAAAGGAGAGCAGGCATGAGTCAGCCATTATTATCCGTTAACGGTCTGATGATGCGTTTTGGCGGCCTGCTGGCGGTCAACAACGTGAATCTGGATCTGCATAAGAAAGAGATTGTCTCCCTGATTGGCCCGAACGGCGCGGGTAAAACCACGGTCTTCAACTGCCTGACCGGTTTCTACAAGCCGACGGGCGGCACCATTATGCTGCGCGACCAGCACCTTGAAGGCCTGCCCGGGCAACAGATCGCCCGTATGGGCGTGGTGCGTACTTTCCAGCACGTGCGTCTGTTCCGTGAGATGACGGTCATTGAGAACCTGCTGGTGGCGCAACATCAGCAGCTGAAAACCGGGCTTTTCTCCGGCCTGCTGAAAACCCCGGCCTTCCGTCGCGCACAGGATGAAGCGCTGGATCGCGCTGCCACCTGGCTCGACCGCATCGGTCTGTTGCAGCACGCTAACCGTCAGGCTAGCAACCTGGCTTACGGCGACCAACGTCGTCTGGAGATTGTGCGTTGCATGGTGACGCAGCCGGAAATCCTGATGCTCGACGAGCCTGCTGCTGGCCTCAACCCGAAAGAGACCAAAGAGCTGGACGAGCTGATTGCCGAGCTGCGCGATCATCACGACACCACCATCCTGCTGATTGAGCACGATATGAAGCTGGTGATGGGCATTTCTGACCGTATCTACGTGGTAAACCAGGGCACGCCGCTGGCAAACGGCACGCCGGAAGAGATCCGCAACAACCCGGACGTGATCCGCGCATACCTTGGTGAGGCATAAGATGGAAAAAGCGATGTTAACGTTCGACAAGGTCAATGCGCACTACGGCAAGATCCAGGCGCTTCACGACGTCAGCCTGCATATCAATCAGGGTGAAATCGTCACCCTGATTGGCGCCAACGGCGCGGGCAAAACGACACTGCTCGGCACCCTGTGCGGTGACCCGCGCGCGACCAGCGGGCGAATTGTGTTTGATGGCAAAGACATTACCGACTGGCAGACCGCCAGAATCATGCGTGAAGCCGTGGCGATTGTGCCGGAAGGGCGTCGCGTGTTTTCCCGTATGACGGTGGAAGAGAACCTGGCGATGGGCGGCTTCTTTGCCGACCGCGACCAGTACCAGACCCGTATCAAGTGGGTCTATGAGCTCTTCCCGCGTCTGTGGGAACGCCGTATTCAGCGTGCGGGCACTATGTCCGGTGGTGAACAGCAGATGCTGGCGATTGGCCGTGCGCTGATGAGCCAGCCGCGATTGTTGCTGCTCGATGAACCGTCGCTGGGGCTTGCGCCAATCATCATCCAGCAGATTTTCGACACCATCGAACAGCTGCGTAAAGAGGGAATGACCATCTTCCTCGTTGAGCAGAATGCTAACCAGGCGCTGAAGCTCGCTGACCGTGGCTACGTGCTGGAGAACGGCCGCGTGGTGCTTTCTGATACCGGAGACGCGCTGCTCGCGAACGAGGCGGTGCGGAGCGCTTATTTAGGCGGCTGAGCCGTCTTCATCGCCCGGTGGCGCTTACGCTTACCGGGCCTGCGGGATCGAGTAGGCCGGGTAAGGCGTAGCCGCCACCCGGCTTTTTTTCACCCCCAACCCCCTTCACACAACCATCATCCCCCTGACGCCTGGCTGTCACTTATCTGTAAACAAACAGTTATTTTTCTGTCATTCGAGCATGTCATGTTACCTCGCGAGCATAAAACGCGTGATATCGCGCATCCGGCACAATAAGAGAGATGACAATGACATCGTTACGACACACAGCTTTGGGTCTGGCAATTGGTCTGGCTTTTGCGACGAACGCAATGGCTGTCACCACCATTCCGTTCTGGCATTCCATGGAAGGGGAGTTGGGTAAAGAAGTTGACTCCCTGGCGCAGCGTTTCAACGACACCCATCCGGATTACAAAATTGTGCCGGTGTATAAAGGTAACTACGAGCAGAGCCTGAGCGCAGGTATCGCTGCTTTCCGTACCGGTAACGCGCCTGCGCTGTTACAGGTTTATGAAGTGGGTACCGCCACCATGATGGCCTCTAAAGCCATCAAACCGGTGTACGAAGTCTTTAAAGACGCGGGTATCAACTTCGACGAATCCCAGTTCGTGCCAACCGTTTCCGGTTACTACACCGATTCCAAAACCGGCCATCTGTTGTCCCAGCCGTTTAACAGCTCCACCCCTGTGCTGTACTACAACAAAGACGCCTTTAAAAAAGCCGGTTTAGATCCAGAGCAGCCGCCAAAAACCTGGCAGGATCTGGCCGAGTACACCGCGAAGCTGAAAGCGGCAGGGATGAAGTGCGGTTATGCGAGCGGCTGGCAGGGCTGGATCCAGATTGAAAACTTCAGCGCCTGGCATGGCCTGCCGGTGGCGACCAAAAACAACGGTTTCGACGGCACTGACGCGGTCCTGGAGTTCAATAAGCCAGAGCAGGTGAAACACATTGCGCTGCTGGAAGAACTCAACAAGAAGGGCGATTTCAGCTACTACGGCCGTAAAGACGAATCCACCGAGAAGTTCTACAACGGTGATTGCGCTATTACTACCGCCTCTTCCGGCTCGCTGGCAGACATCCGTCATTACGCCAAATTCAACTACGGCGTGGGCATGATGCCTTACGACGCTGATGTGAAAGGTGCGCCACAGAACGCCATCATCGGCGGGGCAAGCCTGTGGGTGATGCAGGGCAAAGACAAAGGGACCTACAAAGGCGTAGCCGAGTTCCTCGACTTCCTGGCGAAACCAGAAAATGCCGCCGAATGGCACCAGAAAACCGGCTATCTGCCGATCACCAAAGCTGCGTATGACCTGACCCGCGAGCAGGGTTTCTACAGCAAGAACCCGGGCGCGGACATCCCGACGCGTCAGATGCTGAACAAGCCGCCGTTGCCGTACACCAAAGGTCTGCGTCTGGGCAATATGCCGCAGATCCGCACCATCGTCGATGAAGAGCTGGAAAGCGTGTGGACCGGGAAGAAAACGCCACAGCAGGCGCTGGATTCAGCGGTAGAGCGCGGGAATCAGCTGCTGCGTCGTTTTGAGCAGTCGACGAAGTCTTAATCTTTTTACCCTCACCCTAACCCTCTCCCCACAGGGAGAGGGAATGTATACCTCCCTCTCCCTTTGGGAGAGGGCCGGGGTGAGGGGAAACCAACTAGAGCTAACCTATGTCCTCATCCCGTCCGGTGTTTCGTTCCCGCTGGCTGCCTTATCTGCTGGTCGCGCCACAGCTGGTCATCACCGTTATCTTCTTTATCTGGCCTGCGGGCGAAGCGCTATGGTACTCAGTGCAAAGCGTCGATCCCTTCGGGCTTTCCAGCCAGTTTGTTGGCCTGAACAACTTCATCGCGCTGTTCCATGACAGCTACTACCTGGACTCCTTCTGGACGACGATGAAGTTCAGCGCGCTGGTGACCGTCAGTGGTCTGGTTGCCTCGCTGTTTTTCGCCGCGCTGGTGGATTACGTGGTGCGCGGCAGCCGTCTGTATCAAACGCTGATGCTGCTGCCTTACGCCGTAGCGCCCGCCGTCGCTGCCGTGCTGTGGATCTTCCTGTTTAACCCTGGCCGCGGGCTGATTACCCACTTCCTGGCAGAGTTCGGCTACGACTGGAACCACGCCCAGAACAGCGGTCAGGCGATGTTCCTGGTGGTATTCGCCTCGGTGTGGAAGCAGATCAGCTATAACTTCCTGTTCTTCTTTGCCGCGCTGCAGTCCATTCCGCGTTCGCTGGTGGAAGCCGCGGCGATTGATGGCGCAGGCCCTATCCGCCGCTTCTTTAAACTGGCGCTGCCGCTGATCGCCCCGGTGAGTTTCTTCCTGCTGGTGGTCAACCTGGTGTACGCCTTCTTCGATACCTTCCCGGTGATCGACGCAGCGACCGCAGGCGGCCCGGTGCAGGCGACAACGACGCTTATCTATAAGATCTACCGCGAAGGTTTTGCTGGCCTGGATCTCTCTGCCTCTGCCGCGCAGTCCGTCGTGCTGATGTTCCTTGTCATCATCCTCACGGTGGTGCAGTTCCGTTATGTCGAAAGTAAGGTGCGCTACCAATGATTGAGAACCGTCGCGGGCTGACGATTTTCAGCCATACCATGCTGATTTTAGGGATTATTGTCATCCTGTTCCCGCTGTACGTGGCCTTTGTCGCCGCCACGCTGGACACCAAAGCGGTGTTTGATACGCCGATGACGCTGATCCCGGGCGGTCATCTTTTCGAGAATATGTCGACCATCTGGACGCAGGGCGTGGGCGTTAACAACGCGCCGTTCTGGTTGATGATGCTCAACAGCTTCATCATGGCGTTCGGTATCACGGTGGGCAAAATTACGGTGTCGATGCTCTCGGCCTTTGCCATCGTCTGGTTCCGCTTTCCGCTGCGCAACCTGTTCTTCTGGATGATCTTCATCACCCTGATGTTGCCGGTGGAGGTGCGTATCTTCCCGACGGTGGAGGTCATCGCCAATCTTGGGATGCTCGACAGCTATGCGGGCTTAACCCTGCCGTTGATGGCCTCGGCGACCGCCACCTTCCTGTTCCGCCAGTTCTTTATGACCCTGCCGGACGAGCTGATTGAAGCCGCGCGTATCGACGGCGCTTCACCAATGCGCTTCTTCCGCGACATCGTGCTGCCGCTGTCGAAAACCAACCTCGCGGCGCTGTTTGTGATCACCTTTATCTACGGCTGGAATCAGTACCTGTGGCCGCTGCTGATTATTCAGGACGTCAACCTCGGCACTGCCGTGGCGGGCATCAAAGGCATGATCGCCACTGGTGAAGGCACCACCCTCTGGAACCAGGTGATGGCGGCGATGCTGCTCACCCTTATCCCTCCGGTCGTTATCGTTTTAGCCATGCAGCGTGCGTTTGTGCGTGGTTTAGTGGACAGTGAGAAATAAGATGGCAGGTTTAAAACTTCAGGCAGTGACTAAAAGCTGGGATGGCAAAACCCAGGTTATTCAGCCGTTAACGCTCGACGTGGCGGACGGCGAATTTATCGTGATGGTCGGGCCGTCCGGCTGCGGTAAATCCACCCTGCTGCGCATGGTGGCGGGACTTGAGCGCGTGACCTCCGGGGATATCTGGATTGACCGTCAGCGCGTCACCGAAATGGAGCCGAAAGACAGAGGCATCGCGATGGTGTTCCAGAACTACGCGCTCTATCCGCACATGAGTGTGGAAGAGAACATGGCCTGGGGGCTGAAAATCCGCGGAATGGGCAAAGGGCATATTGAGGAGCGCGTGAGAGAAGCGGCTCGCATTCTGGAGCTGGATGGCCTGCTGAAGCGCCGACCGCGTGAGCTTTCCGGCGGTCAGCGTCAGCGTGTGGCGATGGGGCGCGCGATTGTGCGTGACCCGGCGGTGTTCCTGTTTGATGAACCGCTCTCCAACCTCGACGCCAAGCTGCGCGTGCAGATGCGCCTGGAGCTACAGCAGCTGCATCGCCGCCTGAAAACCACCTCTTTGTACGTGACCCACGATCAGGTCGAAGCGATGACGCTCGCCCAGCGCGTGATGGTGATGAACAAGGGGATAGCTGAGCAAATCGGCACCCCGGTTGAAGTGTATGAAAAACCGGCCACCCGCTTTGTGGCGAGCTTTATCGGCAGCCCGGCAATGAACCTGCTGGAAGGGCGTATCAGCAGTGCGGGAACCCATTTTGAGCTGGAAAGCGGGATGGCATTGCCAATCAACTGGTACTATCGTGGCTACGCCGGGCGTAAAATGACGCTCGGTATCCGCCCGGAGCATATTGGTTTAACCTCTCAGGCGGAAGGCGGCGTACCGCTGGTGATGGATACGCTGGAGATGCTGGGGGCTGATAACCTGGCGCACGGACGTTGGGGCGAGCAAAAAATGGTGGTGCGTCTGGCACATCAGGAACGCCCTAAAGCCGGCAGCACGCTGTGGCTGCATCTGCCGGAAAATCACCTGCACTTATTTGACGGTGAAACAGGACAACGAGTATGAGCAACTGGCCTTATCCCCACATCGTCGCCCACCGTGGCGGCGGTAAACTGGCGCCGGAAAACACCCTGGCGGCAATTGATGTTGGCGCACGTTACGGTCACACAATGATTGAATTCGACGCCAAGCTGTCGAAAGACGGCGAAATTTTCCTGCTGCATGATGACAACCTCGAACGCACCAGCAACGGCTGGGGCGTGGCGGGTGAATTGCCGTGGCGCGATCTGCTGAAAGTGGATGCCGGAAGCTGGTACAGCGGTGAATTCAAAGGCGAGCCGCTGCCGCTGCTGGCGGAAGTGGCGGACCGCTGCCGTCAGCACGGGATGATGGCCAACATTGAAATCAAACCGACAACCGGCACCGGGCCACTAACAGGCAAGGTCATCGCGCTGGCAGCACGTGAGTTGTGGGAAGGAATGACCGCGCCGTTGCTTTCCTCGTTCGAAATTGACGCGCTGGAAGCGGCACAGGCGGCCGTACCGGAGCTGCCGCGTGGGCTGCTGCTGGACGAGTGGCGCGAGGACTGGCGCGAGCTGACGACACGCTTAGCGTGTGTCTCTATCCATCTCAATCACAAGTTGCTGGATGAGACGCGTGTGAAGATGTTGAAAGACGCGGGTCTGCATATTCTGGTCTACACCGTCAATAAACCCCAGCGTGCAGCCGAACTGCTGCGCTGGGGCGTGGACAGCATCTGTACCGATGCGATTGACCTGATCGGCCCGGACTTTAGTTCTGCGGATTAAGCATACTGCCGTTCGACTGCTGCGGTAGCATATGCTGCTGGCCGCTGCTCTGCATTGTTCCGTTGCCTAACATGCCACCGTTATGGTTGGGCAGCGGCTGTTCCCGCACCTGGCCCTGCTGCACGCGCTGAGTGTTGGCGTTCATCTGATTTTGCAGGCTCTGCTGTTGCATCTGGGTCTGCGTTTTCAACTGCTGGTTAAGCATCCCTTTTTGCTGTTGCTGCTGGCTCATCATCTCCGTCTGCATACGCTGCTGGCTTGGAATGACATAACCCTGCTGGTTCGGATTGTTCATGGTATTCAGTGGCTGTGCGAGCGCGGTAAACGGTAACAGCGCGGTAAGAATCAGTAAGCGTTTCATTGTCATTTCCTCCTTTTGAGGCCTCTCTTAAGTTTACCCTGATTTCACCATGACGATGATTTTTTAGGAGTTGTGAACCAGGCTTAAGCGGGGAATATGGATCCCTTCACCTGGAGAACAATAATGATGAAACCAACATTTTTACGCTGGGTAGCGATCGCCGCGCTGATGGCTGGCGGCACATTTAGCGTGGCGGCCAACCCGCCAGCGGCACCGCCAGTCTCTTACGGCGTGGAGGAAGATGTTTTCCATCCCGTGCGGGCGACACATGGCATGGTGGCTTCGGTGGATGCGCTGGCAACAAAAGTGGGCGTCGATATTCTTAAGCAGGGCGGTAACGCGGTGGATGCGGCTGTTGCCGTCGGGTACGCGCTGGCGGTGACGCATCCGCAGGCGGGTAACCTGGGGGGCGGGGGTTTTATGATGCTGCGCACCAAAGACGGGAAAACCACGGCCATCGACTTCCGTGAAATGGCTCCCGGCAAGGCTTCCCGAGATATGTTCCTTGACGATCAGGGCAATCCGGACAGCAAAAAATCGCTGACCTCGCATCTCGCGTCCGGCACGCCGGGCACCGTGGCGGGTTTCTCGCTGGCGCTGGAAAAATACGGCACTCTGCCGCTGAACAAGGTCGTCCAGCCTGCCATTAAGCTGGCGCGGGATGGCTTTATTGTGAATGACGCCCTGGCCGACGATCTCAAAACCTACGGCAGTGAAGTCATTCCGAACCATGAAAACAGCAAGGCGATCTTCTGGAAAAACGGTGAGCCGCTGAAGAAGGGCGACAAGCTGGTGCAGAAGAACCTTGCCAAAAGCCTGGAGCTGATTGCGGAGCACGGCCCGGACGCCTTCTACAAAGGCGCGATTGCAGACCAGATTGCTGAAGAGATGCAAAAGAACGGCGGGCTCATCACCAAAGCGGATCTGGCAGAATACAAGGCGGTGGAGCGTGCGCCGATCAGTGGAACCTATCGCGGCTACGAAGTCTTCTCCATGCCACCACCGTCCTCTGGTGGCATTCACATCGTGCAAATCCTCAACATTCTTGAAAACTTCGATATGCACAAATTCGGCTTCGGCAGTGCCGATGCCATGCAGGTGATGGCGGAAGCGGAAAAACGCGCCTACGCTGACCGTTCGGAATATCTCGGCGATCCGGACTTCGTGAAGGTGCCGTGGCAGGCGCTGACCAATAAGGCTTATGCCAAATCGATTGCTGAACAGATCGACATCAACAAGGCTAAGCCTTCGAGCGAGATCCGCCCGGGCAAGCTGGCACCGTACGAAAGCAACCAGACCACCCATTTCTCGGTGGTGGATAAAGACGGTAACGCGGTGGCAGTGACCTATACACTCAATACCACTTTCGGTACCGGGATTGTGGCGGGCAGTAGCGGCATTCTGCTGAATAACGAGATGGATGACTTCTCTGCCAAACCGGGCGTGCCGAACGTCTACGGGCTGGTCGGTGGTGATGCGAATGCGGTGGGGCCGAAGAAACGTCCGTTGTCGTCCATGTCGCCTACCATCGTGGTGAAAGACGGTAAAACCTGGCTGGTGACCGGTAGCCCGGGCGGCAGCCGCATTATCACGACTGTGCTGCAAATGGTCGTGAACAGTATCGACTTTGGGATGAACGTTGCCGAAGCGACCAATGCCCCGCGTTTCCACCATCAGTGGCTGCCGGATGAGCTGCGTGTCGAGAAGGGCTTTAGCCCGGATACGATCAAACTACTGGAGCAGCGCGGACAGAAGGTGGCGGTGAAAGAGGCGATGGGCAGCACCCAGAGCATTATGGTCGGGCCGGATGGCGCACTGTTTGGGGCATCGGACCCGCGTTCGGTGGATGATTTAACGGCGGGGTATTAACGTATTGCCCGGTGGCGCTGCGCTTACCGGGCCTACAACTGCACGAACGTAGGCCGGGTAAGGCGAAGCCGCCACCCGGCAACACACTACTTCATTCTCGCCATATAATATGCATCCACATACTCACCGTTGCGCAGCCCGTAACGTTTGCCGGTGCCTTCAATTTCGAATCCGTGCTTCTTGTAGACCGCAATGGCCGGTTCGTTGTCGACAAACACCGTCAGCTCAATACGATCAACCCGCAGCCAGTTGTCGCACATATCAATCATGGTGCGAAGCAGCGCACTGGCAACGCCGCGGTTGTGCCACTGCGACCCTACACAAATACCGAAATCAGCGACGTGGCTGCGGCGCGGCCGCTGTGCGACATCGATCGTGAGATGCCCGACGACGATATCATCGATGCAGGCAACTAACTGCTTAATCCCGGGCTGATCGCTTAGCCGCATCTGCCACATTTCCATAGAAGGATGAGGGACTTGTAGCGTGTTGTGGTACACCTCCGGCTGGGCGTGAATCTGACGAATGGCGTCATAATCTTTCGGTTCAGCGTGGCGTATCACTATCTCACTCATACCTTCGTCCTCTGTGGGTTAATGTCCTCTTTAACATCAGTGACTTTAAAATTTGAGTCAACCGCTATTTTTTGCAAAAAGTATTGGACAACTGCGAATGAGAATGATTATTATTGTCCTGCATTCAGGAAGACCGCTACGGGAACCTGAAAGCACGACATTGCTCACATTGCTTCCAGTATTACTTTAGCCAGCTTTTAGCTGGCTTTTTTTTGTTATGGTAGGTCTCAGTAACCTTCCAAAAGGACTGAGCCATGACACTACATTGCGCATTTATTGGATTTGGTAAAAGTACGACCCGCTATCACCTTCCGTATATCCTTCACCGTAAAGATTCCTGGCATGTGGCCCATATCTACCGCCGCCGCGCGAAGCCAGAGGAGCAGTCTCCGCAGTATTCCCACATCCATTTCACCAGCGATCTGGACGAAATCCTTAACGATCCGCAGGTGAAACTGGTTGTTGTCTGTACTCATGCTGACAGCCATTTTGACTACGCGAAACGCGCCCTGGAAGCAGGTAAAAACGTACTGGTGGAAAAGCCGTTTACGCCGACTATCGCCGAAGCGAAGGCGTTGTTCGCACTGGCGAAAAGCAAAGGACTGACCGTTACGCCATATCAAAACCGTCGCTTTGACAGTTGTTTCCTGACGGCGAAAAAAGTGATTGAGAGCGGTAAGCTCGGTGACATCGTGGAAGTCGAAAGTCACTTCGACTACTACCGCCCGGTAGCAGAAACTCAACCAGGCCTGCCGCAGGATGGCGCGTTCTATGGGCTGGGCGTACACACCATGGATCAGGTCATCTCCCTGTTTGGTCGCCCGGACCACGTGGCATATGACATCCGCAGTCTGCGTAACAAAGCCAACCCGGACGATACGTTTGAAGCGCAGCTGTTCTACGGTGACCTGAAAGCCATTGTCAAAACTAGCCATCTGGTGAAAATCGACTATCCGAAATTTATCGTTCACGGTACGAAAGGCTCGTTTATCAAATACGGTATTGACCAGCAGGAGACCAGCCTGAAGGCCAATATCATGCCAGGTGAACCTGGCTTTGCGGCGGATGATTCGGTTGGCGTGCTGGAATATGTGAAGGCGGATGGCACGACAGCCAGAGAACAGCTGAAGCCCGAGGTGGGTGATTATGGCCGCGTGTACGATGCACTGTTTGCGACTATCAATAGCGGTGCGGCGAATTACGTCAAGGAATCTGACGTTCTGACTAACCTTGAAATCCTTGAACGGGCCTTTGAACAGGCTTCTCCTGCCACGGTAGCCCTCGTGAAATAAGCAAAAATGGCTCCTCTGCGCTTGTTCATAATTTTTGAACAGAGGAGTCAATTTTCACCCTCTATGATCCCAGGCTATTTGCGTCCACACTTACTCCATCGAAACGAACTGAGGGTGAAAACAATGATCTACTTACGCAAAGCAAACGAACGTGGTCACGCGAATCATGGCTGGCTGGACTCATGGCATTCATTCTCGTTTGCCGACTACTACGACCCAAACTTCATGGGCTTCTCCGCACTGCGCGTGATTAACGACGACGTGATTGATGCAGGACAGGGCTTCGGCACTCACCCGCACAAAGACATGGAAATTCTGACCTATGTGCTGGAAGGCGCGGTTGAGCACCAGGACAGCATGGGCAACAAAGAGCAGGTTCCTGCGGGCGAATTCCAGATTATGAGCGCGGGTACCGGGGTGCGTCACTCCGAGTACAACCCGAGCAAAACGGAAAAACTGCACCTGTATCAAATCTGGATTATTCCAGAAGAAACCGGCATCACGCCACGCTATGAGCAGCGCCGCTTCGACGCGAAACAGGGTAAACAGCTGGTGCTGTCCCCGGATGCGCGAGAAGGCTCCCTGAAAGTGCATCAGGATATGGAACTGTATCGCTGGGCGCTGGCGAAAGACGAACAGTCTGTTCATCAGATTGCTGCTAACCGCCGCATCTGGATCCAGGTGGTGAAAGGTGAAGTCACCATCAACGGTACTAAAGCGACAACGGCTGATGGTCTGGCCATCTGGGACGAGCAGGCGATCTCCGTACATGCTGACAGCGAGAGTGAAATTCTGCTGTTTGACCTGCCTCCGGTGTAATAAATCATAAATAAATGCCCAACCTTCCCTCTGACAGGGGAAGGTTGGGCTTTGTCCGTGATAAACTGAGCAAATCTCTCACTTCAAGATTTCTCAGGACGATGAAAAAGAAACGCCCCGTACTTCAGGATGTCGCCGACCGCGTTGGTGTGACCAAAATGACGGTCAGCCGCTTTTTACGTAACCCGGAGCAGGTTTCCGTGGCGCTGCGTGGCAAGATTGCCGCGGCTCTTGATGAACTGGGGTATATCCCTAACCGCGCACCCGATATTCTCTCCAATGCGACCAGTCGTGCGGTGGGCGTCCTGCTTCCCTCTTTAACCAACCAGGTTTTCGCCGAAGTGTTGCGCGGAATTGAAAGTGTGACCGATGCGTTTGGTTATCAGACCATGCTTGCGCACTACGGGTACAAGCCGGAGCTGGAAGAGGAACGTCTTGAGTCCATGCTTTCCTGGAACATCGACGGCCTGATCTTAACGGAACGTACCCACACGCCGCGCACGCTGAAGATGATTGAAGTGGCGGGCATTCCGGTGGTGGAGCTGATGGACAGCCAGTCCCCATGCCTCGATATCGCCGTGGGTTTTGATAACTTCGAAGCGGCACGTCAGATGACGGCGGCGATTATCGCGCGCGGTCATCGTCACATTGCCTATCTGGGAGCGCGTCTTGATGAACGTACTATCATCAAACAGAAGGGATATGAGCAGGCGATGCTCGACGCGAACTTAATCCCGTATAGCGTGATGGTGGAGCAGTCCTCTTCCTATACGTCGGGTATTGAGCTGATGCGTCAGGCGCGGCGCGAGTATCCGCAACTGGACGGTATTTTCTGTACCAACGATGACCTTGCCGTCGGTGCAGCGTTCGAATGTCAACGTCTGGGACTTTCCATCCCGCGTGATATGGCGATTGCCGGTTTCCACGGCCACGATATCGGCCAGGTCATGGAGCCTCGTCTGGCGAGCGTTCTGACACCGCGTGAACGTATGGGGCGTATTGGCGCAGAACGCCTGCTGGCGCGCATTCGTGGCGAGACGGTTACCCCTAAAATGTTAGATTTAGGTTTCACCTTGTCACCGGGTGGATCTATTTGAGCTGACAAATTTGAACTAGCTCACACTTATTCACTTCTCGCACGTTTGGATATTGCTTCTCTTTTGCCCCGGCAGGACAATGTTACCGATAACTGTTACCCGTAACAATTGACTGAGGGACACCCTTTGAGCACGACTAATCATGATCACCACGTCTACGTCCTGATGGGCGTTTCCGGTAGCGGGAAATCAGCCGTGGCCAGCGAAGTGGCGCATCAACTCCAGGCTGCGTTTCTTGATGGTGACTTCCTCCATCCGCGCAGCAACATCATGAAAATGGCCTCCGGCGAGCCGCTGAACGACGACGACCGCAAACCGTGGTTGCAGGCGCTGAATGACGCCGCGTTCGCGATGCAGCGCACCAACAAAGTTTCCCTTATCGTTTGCTCCGCGCTGAAAAAAACCTACCGTGACCTGCTGCGTGACGGCAACCCGAACCTCTCTTTCATCTACCTGAAAGGGGATTTTGAGGTGATTGAAAGCCGTCTTAAGGCGCGCAAAGGTCACTTCTTCAAGACTCAGATGCTGGTGACGCAGTTCGAAGCGCTGCAGGAACCGGGTGAAGATGAGAAAGATGTCTTAGTGGTTGATATCGATCAGTCACTGGAAGGTGTTGTTGCCAGCACCATCGAGGTCATTAATAAAAGGCAGTAAGTTTTGAGTACATTAACGCTTGTTTTGACAGCAGTGGGTTCCGTGTTGCTGCTGCTGTTTTTAGTGATGAAGGCGCGTATGCACGCTTTCGTTGCTTTGATGGTGGTTTCTATTGGTGCAGGTCTCTTTTCTGGTATGCCGCTCGACAAAATCGCAGCGACCATGGAAAAAGGGATGGGCGGTACGCTGGGCTTCCTGGCGATTGTCGTCGCGCTTGGGGCGATGTTTGGCAAGATTTTACATGAGACAGGCGCTGTTGATCAGATAGCCGTCAAGATGCTGAAATCCTTCGGACATAACCGTGCGCATTATGCGATTGGCCTGGCCGGTCTGATTTGTGCCCTGCCGCTGTTCTTTGAAGTGGCGGTTGTGTTGCTGATTAGCGTGGCGTTCTCTATGGCGCGTCACACCGGGACTAACCTCGTGAAGCTGGTTATCCCGCTGTTTGCGGGCGTGGCAGCGGCCGCAGCGTTCCTGCTGCCTGGGCCAGCACCGATGCTGCTGGCATCTCAGATGCACGCTGATTTCGGCTGGATGATTCTGATTGGCCTGTGTGCGGCAATCCCGGGGATGATTATTGCCGGTCCGCTGTGGGGCAACTTCATCAGCCGTTACGTTGAACTGCACATTCCGGATGACATCACTGAGCCGCACCTCGGCGAAGGTAAAATGCCCTCCTTCGGCTTCAGTCTGTCACTGATCCTGCTGCCGTTGGTGCTGGTTGGGCTGAAAACCATTGCCGCGCGCTTTGTGCCGGTGGGTTCCAGCGCGTACGAATGGTTTGAGTTTATTGGCCATCCGTTCACGGCGATCCTGGTGGCGTGTCTGGTGGCGATTTATGGCCTGGCGATGCGTCAGGGCATGCCAAAAGACAAAGTAATGGAAATCTGCGGTCATGCGCTGCAACCTGCGGGCATTATTCTGCTGGTTATCGGTGCGGGTGGGGTGTTCAAGCAGGTTCTGGTTGATTCCGGCGTGGGTCCCGCTCTGGGTGAAGCGCTGACCGGAATGGGCTTGCCGATAGCCGTGACCTGCTTCGTGCTGGCGGCTGCGGTGCGTATCATTCAGGGTTCTGCGACCGTCGCGTGTTTAACCGCAGTGGGTCTGGTGATGCCGGTGATTGAACAGCTGAATTACTCCGGTGCGCAAATGGCTGCGCTGTCTATCTGTATTGCGGGCGGGTCTATCGTGGTTTCTCACGTGAATGACGCAGGCTTCTGGCTGTTCGGTAAATTTACCGGTGCCACCGAAGCGCAGACGCTGAAAACCTGGACGCTGATGGAAACCATCCTCGGTACGACAGGCGCAATTGTCGGGATGATTGCCTTTACGCTGCTGAGCTAAATGCGGCGATTTGCCAAGGCTAAAAATAAGGCCCGGCAGCGTTAGCGCTTACCGGGCCTTAATCATTCTGCGAATAACAGGCCGGGAAGAGTGAAAACTCCGCCCGGCTTTTTATTATCACTCGCCCTGCGTTGAACTCTCAATCGTCAGACGCACATCAGATGTAATCAGTTCAGCCAGCATCTGGTAGACCTTCAGCGTCTCTTCCGGCTCGGCATCGCCCGTATCACTGATAAAGCCTTCATCACGCAGCGTCAGAACCAGTGAACTGAAGACCGCTTTGTCGAAGAATTCAGGAGCGTTAATACCGTGCAGAACGGACAGGCGCTGTGCCAGCGTCCGGCTCTCTTTCTCCAGCGTTCCACGGTTGATAGACGGGTTCGCACTGAGCAACCAGAATGTAATGGCATAACGCTGCAGCGTTTCACGCGCACCGGCCGCCAGCAGTTGCAGGGTACGGGAACGTGACGGATTGATGTGCAGCTCGTCGTTCACAACGGTGATCAGCCCCTGACGACGCAGTTCTTCCGTCAGTTTATCCAGCTCGCCAGCCAGCTCATCCTTGCTCCAGCGCAGGAACAGCTCCGCTTTCAGCATCGGGTAGAGCGTGTCAACGTGACGCAACAGCTCCTGACGTGAAATGCGACGATGCTGGGTGATGATAGCTGCCATGAGTGACGGTAGCATCAGCATATGGGCGATATTGTTGCGATAGTACGTCATCAGCACGGCCTGCTCGCGCGGCAGAATGATGATGTCGCCGATCGTGTCCTTTTCGACTTCGAACTTATTCATCTGCAAAGCGTGATCGATAAGCTCACTGGCGCTCGCAGAAGGTACCGTCGAGTCAACCGAGTACGGGACGTTACGCATCATATCGAGATAACAATCCAGCTGCTCTGTCAGTTGTTCGCGAGTCAGTGAGCGCTGACGAGACGCCAGAAGCGCGGTACAACACAGGTTCATAGCGTTAGCCGCACCAGCGTTGTTAATGCGCACCATCAGCTCAGACGCGATGCCGTTGACCGTTGGCGTCAGCCAGGCCGGACGAACCGCTTCGATAGGGTCGATAGACTCGCGCCACTCCGGAACGTGATGGTTCAAGTACGTCATCAGCGGCATCGGCTCGCCAAAGTTCACGTAGCCCTGGCCCAGGTTACGTAACTTGCTCAAACCGCGCAGCATTTGCGGCAGGCTCTCTTTCTCTTTAGTCGCGCCACGCAGCTCTTTAGCGTAAGTCCCCACCTCCATTACGTGCTCATAGCCGATGTAGATTGGCACCAGCGTGATTGGACGAGTTCCTCCGCGCAGCATGGCCTGAATGGTCATGGACAGCGTGCCGGTTTTCGGATCGAGCAGACGGCCGGTACGGGAGCGACCACCTTCCACAAAGTACTCAACGGAATATCCGCGGCTGAACAACTCACCCAGATACTCGCGGAACACCGTGGAGTAGAGCTTATTGCCCTTGAAGGTACGGCGAATAAAGAAGGCCCCCAGACGGCGGAAAATCGGGCCAGCTGGCCAGAAATTCAGGTTAATACCGGCCGCGATATGCGGCGGTACCAGCCCCTGGTGATAGAGCACATAGGAGAGAAGCAGGTAGTCCATGTGGCTGCGGTGGCAGGGGACATAGACAATTTCATGGCCATCGTGCGCCAGCTGGCGTACACGCTCGGCGTTATGGACGTTGATGCCCTGATAGAGACGGTTCCAGGTAAAGCTGAGAATACGATCAGACAGGCGAATCATCTCGTAAGAGAAGTTCGCTGCAATCTCTTCCATCAGTGCAATGGCGTTCTGCTGGGCTTTCTCATGCGAAATCTTCTTGCTGCGCGCTTCGTCTTCAACGGCACGGGCAATCGCTTTGGAGGCCAACAGCTTGTTGAACAGATCCTGACGCGCCGGGAGACGCGGCCCGACGGCAGCGAGGCGCTGACGGGCGAAGTGCATTCGCGCTACGCGCGCCAGTTTTTGCGCGATGATCTTGTCGGTGCCATGCTCGTCCGCCATTCGACGCAGCGAAACGGAAGGGGAGAAACGTACAAAACTGTCGCGTCCCAGCCAGGAGACCGCGAAGAACTTCTGGATGCCGTTAAGCATGCGCAGCGGTGGATTCTCTTCACCTTTTTCACGACCCGGGCGACGACCAAACATCACCGATACTGGCACCATCTGCACATCCAGATCAGGATTGCTGCGGTGCAGGTCGAGATAGTCATGGAACAGCTTGATGGACTCTTCTTTTGGCGTGTAATAGGTAAACACGCGCGGTCCACCGTGAATGAACACGTAGCGCGGCAGCAGTGTACCGTCAACTTCAAGCGGTTCAAGCGGGTCAGGTAAGTCATGCGCCAGGCATTGGGCGCGAAGCGTCAGTAAGTCTGCCTTCGAGTTATAAGGCAAAACGTACATAATGGGGCGCGACGTATCGAGCCCTAATTCCAGCGCGGGTTCTGCTGGGATAGACTTGCTTTTTACCAGGATGCTTAATGGTAAATTAAGTAATTTGTAGTAAATTCGTGGCCAGCCGGACATAAACGATGTAAAGCCTCTGGTTAATAATGCAATTGCGGCGCAAGGATAACAGAAAGCGCGCAAAATTTCTGTTGTTACCCGTCATACTTCAGGCGGCAGCGAAACGCGCTGCCACTCTGGTTACTGACGCTATTTCCAATAAAAGGTTCTTTTAATGGCCAATAATACCACTGGGTTAACCCGAATCATCAAAGCCGCCGGCTATTCCTGGAAAGGTTTCCGTGCCGCGTGGATCAATGAAGCCGCCTTTCGCCAGGAGGGCGTCGCCGCTATCATCGCGGTGATTATCGCCTGTTTCCTTGATGTTGATGCAATAACACGCGTTCTTCTAATCGGCTCCGTACTGTTGGTGATGATAGTGGAAATTCTCAATAGCGCTATTGAGGCTGTTGTTGACCGGATTGGCTCAGATTTCCATGAGCTCTCTGGCCGGGCAAAAGACATGGGCTCCGCTGCCGTGTTGCTGGCGATTATTACTGCGGTGATTACTTGGGTCACGCTGCTTTGGTCACATTTCCGATGAGCCTCGAGGAATAATTAAGTCCCTGGTTTTTTGTGCAGTTTTTGGTTCCAAAATCGCCTTTGACTGTATATACTCACAGCATAACTGTATATACACCCAGGGGGCGGAATGAAAGCGTTAACGACCAGGCAGCAAGAGGTGTTTGATCTCATCCGGGATCATATCGGCCAGACGGGTATGCCACCCACGCGTGCGGAAATCGCTCAGCGTCTGGGCTTCCGTTCTCCGAATGCTGCTGAAGAACACCTGAAAGCGCTGGCGCGTAAGGGCGTGATTGAGATTGTTTCGGGCGCGTCACGCGGTATCCGTCTGCTGGTGGAAGAAGAGACGGGCATTCCGCTGGTGGGGCGTGTTGCTGCCGGTGAGCCTTTACTGGCACAGCAGCATATTGAAGGTCACTACCAGGTTGATCCGGGCATGTTTAAACCGAGCGCTGATTTCCTGCTGCGCGTAAGCGGCATGTCGATGAAAGACATCGGTATTCTTGACGGTGATCTGCTTGCGGTTCACAAAACGCAGGATGTGCGAAACGGTCAGGTTGTGGTCGCGCGTATTGATGACGAAGTGACCGTTAAGCGTCTGAAAAAACAGGGTAATACCGTACAGCTGCTGCCTGAGAACAGCGAATTCTCCCCGATTGTGGTGGATCTTCGCGAACAGAATTTCTCTATCGAAGGGCTGGCAGTAGGGGTGATTCGCAACGGCGAATGGCTGTAATCTCTTCCTGACAGGCTACGGCGTTGCTGTAGCCTGATTCCTTTACCTCTCCCGGTATTTTTCATGTCACTGCTGACGGCATCAGATAAGGCATTGTGGCGTCTTGCACTGCCGATGATTTTTTCCAATATCACCGTGCCCCTGCTGGGTCTGGTCGATACTGCTGTTATTGGTCATCTGGATTCACCTGTTTATCTTGGCGGTGTGGCGATTGGCGCGACGGCAACCAGCTTCCTGTTTATGCTGCTGCTCTTTTTGCGCATGAGTACTACCGGACTCACGGCACAGGCGTATGGTGCAAAAGATCCGTTGCGTCTGGCGCGCGCGCTGGTGCAGCCACTCATTCTGGCGCTTGGTGCGGGGGCATTAATCGTTGTATTGCGCTCGCCCCTGATTGACCTCGCGCTTCATATCGTTGGCGGTAACGAGGCGGTGCTGGAGCAGGCGAGACGTTTCCTTGAAATCCGCTGGCTCAGTGCGCCCGCATCGCTGGCTAACCTGGTTCTGCTGGGATGGTTACTGGGCGTGCAGTATGCCCGCGCGCCCGTCATTTTGCTGGTAGTGGGAAACCTTCTCAACATTGTGCTTGATGTCTGGCTGGTAATGGGTCTGCATATGAACGTGCAGGGGGCTGCACTGGCGACGGCAATTGCCGAATACGGGACTTTTATCATCGGCCTGTGGATGGTCTGGCGTGTGCTGGCGATGCGCGGGATCTCTCTTGCGCTACTCAAAACCGCATGGCGCGGCAATATCCGTAAGCTGCTGGCACTCAACCGTGACATCATGCTGCGCTCACTTCTCCTCCAGCTCTGTTTTGGCGCGCTGACGGTTTTCGGGGCTCGGCTGGGGCCAGACATCGTCGCGGTCAATGCCGTATTGATGACGCTACTGACCTTTACCGCCTACGCGCTGGACGGTTTTGCCTATGCTGTGGAAGCACATTCCGGCCAGGCATATGGTGCGCGCGAAAGCGGGCAGCTTCAGGATGTCTGGCGGGCAGCCTGTCGTCAGTCGGGGTTGGTGGCGCTGGCATTTGGTCTGGTTTATGCCGTTTTTGGCGAGCAGATCATTGCATTACTCACCTCACTTCCCACACTGCGTGAACTGGCGAGCCACTATCTCATCTGGCAGGTGATCTTACCGGTAGTCGGTGTCTGGTGTTATCTGCTGGACGGCATGTTTATTGGTGCGACGCGCGGAGCCGAAATGCGTAACAGTATGGCGGTGGCAGCAGCAGGGTTTGGTCTGACGTTGCTGACGCTCCCCTGGCTTGGCAATCACGGTTTGTGGCTGGCGTTGGCCGTTTTCCTCTCGTTGCGGGGGCTGTCTCTGGCCTTTATCTGGCACCGTCACTGGCGAAACAACACCTGGTTTCCCTCGCGCCCCGATATATCATGACGGTTAAAGATTCCGAATATGAAATTAACCACAGAATCCTTAACTACAATAATTATCACGTCCAGCAGAAAAAACGTAACGGACGTTACGACCTAACGCTTAACATGAGGACACGATGATGAATAAAGACGAAATCAGCGGCAACTGGAAGCAGTTCAAAGGTAAAGCGAAAGAACAGTGGGGTAAGCTGACAGATGACGATATGACAGTCATTGAAGGTAAACGCGATCAGCTTGTCGGTAAAATCCAGGAGCGGTACGGCTACGCAAAAGACCAGGCGGAAAAGGAAGTCGGCGACTGGGAAAAACGCAACGACTACCGCTGGTAACCGGGTTATACCCGAAAGTACAAGGAAGTACACCCTGAGGGCGGCCATGAGCCGCCTTTTTGGTTGCTAGCGAGGTTTTTTCTTCACAAGAATTGTGTGGTCGTGCTGGCACTTATCGTGATGGCTGCATGATTCCACTTCGACACAGGCAGAGCACAGGCCGTGTGCTTCAATAACGTTATGACGCAAGGCAAAGCCCATTTTGGCCGCCAGCGTATGCATAATGTCTTCGACACCTTCAGCCCCTTCTTCTTTTACCACGCCGCAGCGGTCGCAGATAAACATGGCTGATGTATGGGTTGGCTGGTCAAACAGGTGGCACAGCACATAGCTGTTTGTGGATTCAACCTTATGCACGAACCCTTGTTCCAGCAGGAAATCCAGCGCGCGATAAACCGTAGGCGGTTTGGCCTGCGGCTCGCTTTCGCGGAGCAGGTCGAGCAGATCGTACGCGCTGATGGCTCCCTGTTGCAGGCTCATCAGGCGTAATACCTCAAGGCGCTGCGGAGTCAGGCGCACATTGCGTTGCGCGCAGAGCTTTTCGGCCTGCGCTAACAGCTCTTTTGTGGACTTATCCATTTAGCACCCCGGATGTTATAGGACGGAAAACCCTCACTTTATCATGTTCTGCTAAAAACACCGAGATCCGCCTGTCTGTGCTATACCTGACGCATTGCAAACCGGGAAACGAACAATGAAAAGACCTGACTGTATTCGACACTGGCGCGATGTGGAAGACGCTGATAACTCAACTTATCCCGACAGTGACGAGCGTTTTTCCATAGGTGCGCCGTTGGCTCGCAAGCTCGGGCTTGGGCGTATTGGCATCCATCATGAGCGTTTACCCCCCGGACGTCGGACATCCTATCCCCATGCGGAAAGCGACGAAGAAGAGTTCATTTACGTGCTTGAAGGATATCCTGAAGCCTGGATTAATGGCTATTTGTGGAAGCTTGAACCTGGCGATAGCGTAGGGTTTCCCGCCGGAACCGGCGTCTGCCACACCTTTATCAACAACACAGACGAAGAGGTTCGACTCCTGGTAGTTGGCGAAGCCAACAAGAAGCACAACCGCATCTACTATCCGCTCAACCCAGTGTATGCCGCCACGCGAGAAGATCGCTGGGTCGATCACCCGCCCCAGTTTTTCGGGCCGCATGATGGAAAACCTGGGAAAAAATAATTTCCTCTTCTATAAATATTGAGGACCGTCACAAATTACAACAGGTCTGGTTAGAATTTAACTTAAGGAAATGGCGGGTCTTTTTGTACTTATTCACAGCAATAGTTCGTACCTGTTTGGGTGATAACAGACAGGGGTTATTTCATAACAGACTATAAGACGAGCATACTGTGAAAAAACATTTTAAATTTTTGGTGGTTAGCATCGCCGTCTCCTTGTTTATGGCAAATCAGGCTGGAGCAGCCAATACCTGGACAGAAGCACGTAGCGATGCGATGGGGGGAACTGGGGTCGCGGCTGGGAGCTATGGCAGCGGGGTGTTAATCAACCCGGCGTTGCTTGCAAAGGCGAAACCTGACGATGGTATTACAGTGATCCTGCCATCTATCGGTGCGCAAATTTCAGATAAAGACAATCTGCGCGATAAGATTGATGACATCAGCGATGATGTCAGCAACTATCGCAGTACCCTGGATAATATCAATCTTATCGATCTCCTTAATCCTTCAAGCGCTGCATCGCGACAGGTCTCTGCCGCCGCAGGCGACCTTGCCGATCAACTGGATTCACTGAAAGGGAAAACCGCCAGCGGTAAAGCGGGAGGTGGGATCGCTGTAAGTATTCCTAATGACGTGCTCTCAGTGGCTTTCGTGGCCAAAGCCAATGCACGCGCGCGCGTGAGTTCTTACATCGATCAGGGCGATATTGAAAAGTTACGCCTGGTAGAAGATGTTCCTGCTGCAGCGCTTCGCATTAATCCGAATGATTTGAAGTCAAAAGGTTTTGGTCGTGCGGCAATCGTTTCAGACTATGGCGTTGCAGTGGCGCGTCAGTTTGATATCAGCGGCGTGCCTGTTTCCGTGGGTATCACTCCTAAGCTGCAACAGACCTGGCTCTACAACTACACGGTCTCGATCTACAACTTTGACAGTGGCGATATCAACAGCAGTCGCTATCGCAACGACGATACCGGGTTTAACGTTGATGCCGGCCTTGCTGCTGATTTCGGCGAAAACTGGACGGTGGGTTTGACCGGTAAAAACCTGTTCTCGCGTGATATCGACACCAAAGAGGTGGATGGCGTGCGCGATACTTACCAAATCAGCCCTGTCGTTACGGCGGGTGCGGCCTGGCATACCGATCTCCTGACACTGACGGCGGATGGTGACCTGACCGAAACCAAAGGTTTTAAAAGCGAAGAGAACTCCCAATATGTTGGCGTGGGTGCGGAAGTGACGCCATTGAGCTGGCTGGCGGTTCGCGCAGGTTATCGTGCTGATGTGAAAGACAATGACAGCAATGTCTTTACCGCAGGTGTGGGCTTTGCACCGCTTAACACGGTTCATATCGACCTGATGGGTCTGTATGGTGAAGACGAAACCTGGGGTGCGGGGGCGCAACTGAGCATGACGTTCTAAAGTCCACCGGAGGCGCTGCGCCTCCGGCTTTTCTTTGTGCTATAGTAGCGCCCCTTTTCACCAGATGCTTAAAACTTCGCCATGTCGTCAGAATTACAGACTGCTTTCCCTGCACACCGTTTCTCCATTGCGCCAATGCTCGACTGGACGGACAGACACTGCCGCTACTTCCTGCGTCAGCTCTCCCGCCATACGCTGCTGTACACCGAAATGGTGACCACCGGGGCAATTATTCACGGTAAGGGCGACTATCTGGCCTATAGCGAAGAAGAGCATCCGGTTGCCCTGCAGCTGGGCGGCAGCGATCCGGCCGCGCTGGCGCAGTGCGCGAAGCTGGCAGAAGCGCGTGGCTACGACGAGATCAACCTCAACGTTGGCTGCCCGTCTGACCGCGTGCAAAACGGTATGTTTGGCGCGTGCCTGATGGGGAATGCACAACTGGTGGCGGATTGCATTAAGGCGATGCGCGATGTCGTCTCCATTCCGGTCACGGTCAAAACCCGTATCGGCATTGACGACCAGGACAGCTACGAATTCCTGTGTGATTTCATTAATACGGTATCCGGAAAAGGTGAGTGTGAGATGTTCATCATCCATGCACGTAAAGCCTGGCTCTCTGGCCTCAGCCCGAAAGAGAACCGTGAAATCCCGCCACTGGACTACCCGCGCGTGTATCAACTAAAGCGTGACTTCCCGCACCTGACGATGTCGATCAACGGCGGCATCAAGTCGCTGGAAGAGGCCAAAGCGCATCTGGAACATATGGATGGCGTGATGGTCGGTCGCGAGGCGTATCAAAACCCGGGCATTCTGGCGACGGTCGATTGCGAAATCTACGGTGTAGAAGGCGCAGATACCGATCCGGTTGCGGTGGTTCGTGCCATGTATCCGTACATCGAACGCGAGCTGAGCAATGGCACATATCTCGGCCATATTACCCGCCACATGCTTGGCCTGTTCCAGGGCATTCCGGGCGCGCGTCAGTGGCGTCGTTACCTGAGCGAGAACGCGCATAAAGCCGGTGCCGACATCGAGGTGCTGGAACATGCGCTGAGACTGGTGGCTGATAAGCGATAAATTTCGCTAAAAGATCGTCAAATTCACCACGCCCTGCAAATTTTTGCGGGGCGTTTTGCTTTTAGAACAATGGGTTAGTTTTGGCATGCTTTTTGTAATGCTTACTGCATTACTCAGGAGCGTGTGGGAGAAAAACATGCTGGAACTACTTTTTGTGATTGGCTTTTTCGTCATGCTATTAGCCACGGGCGTTTCGCTGCTCGGCATTCTGGCCGCTATCGTTGTCGCCACGGTGGTGATGTTTATCGGTGGATTATTTGCCCTGACGATCAAGCTGTTGCCGTGGCTGCTGCTGGCTATTGTGGTGGTGTGGGTGATACGGGCGATTAAAACGCCAAAAGTGTCCACTTATCAGCGCAATAACCGCTTTCGTTACTAAGGTATTGAGGGGTTCGTCACATACTTGTAACTTTTCTGGTGGCATTGCTTAGAACAGAATAGGATTTACTTATCGAATCTGTCACTATGACTGCCGCTAAAGAATTCATCGAGCTGTACCCTACATACAGCCGAACTAAAAAAAGAAAGGGCTTCCTCAGGGAAGCCCCATTTCTTTTCTGGATTCAGGGAATTAACAGACTTGAACCCTGCGTCACCCTGCTCTCAAGTACCTCATGCGCGCGCTGTGCATCGGCAAGCGGATATTTCTGTGCATCTGCCACATCCACTTTAATTACCCCACTGGCGATCAGCGAGAACAGCTCGTTACTGGCTTCCTCAAGCTCTTCCCGGTTAGTGATGTAACCTTGCAGGGAAGGGCGAGTCACATACAGTGAGCCTTTCTGGTTCAGAATGCCAAGGTTAACCCCGGTCACAGCACCTGACGCATTCCCGAAGCTCACCATTAGCCCGCGGCGCTGCAGGCAATCGAGAGACGCTTCCCATGTGTCTTTCCCCACCGAGTCATATACCACTCGCACTTTTTTGCCGTTGGTGATTTCTTTCAGCCGCTCGACAATGTTTTCTTCACGATAGTTAATTACCTGCCAGGCTCCCGCCTGCAAGGCGCGCTGCGCTTTTTGCGCATTGCCCACGGTACCGATCAGTTTCGCCCCCAGCGCTTTTGCCCACTGGCACGCGATCAGCCCCACACCACCCGCAGCGGCATGAAACAGGAACTGCTCGTCAGGTTTAATTTCGTAGGTTTTACGCAGCAGGTAATAGACCGTAAGCCCTTTCAGAAATGAGGCGGCAGCTTGCTCAAAGGAGATGGCGTTGGGCAGCAGGGCGGCTTTATCCGCCGGGACGTTGTGGACGGAACTGTATGCCCCCAGAGCAGATTGGGCGTACACCACGCGATCGCCCTCTTTAAGGTGCTTAACGGCATGGCCAGTTTTGATAACCACTCCTGCCGCTTCGGTACCCAGGCCGCTCGGCAGTGACGGAGGCGGGTAGAGGCCTCCGCGAATATAGGTATCAATGTAGTTGATACCTATGGCCTTGTTTTCAACCTGAACTTCGTTTTCGCCTGGTGCTACAGGGGTAAATTCCACCGCTTTCAGCACTTCTGGCCCACCGTGTTTCTGGAATTCAATGCGCGTTGCCATGCTCCCTCCGTAAGAAAAATATGGTAATCTTTCGACCCACTCTTTATCTCGGTAACTCCATTCACTATGGCAGGAAACAAACCCTTCAACAAACAGACTGAACCTCGCGAGCGTGATTACCAGGTCGCAGGCTTAAAAGTCCCGCCGCACTCGATTGAAGCGGAACAGTCGGTGTTGGGCGGTTTAATGCTGGATAACGAACGCTGGGACGACGTCGCTGAGCGCGTGGTGTCTGAGGATTTCTACACCCGACCGCATCGTCATATCTTTACCGAAATGGCGCGTCTGCAGGAGTCGGGCAGCCCGATTGACCTGATCACACTTGCGGAATCGCTGGAGCGACAGGGACAACTGGACAGCGTCGGTGGGTTTGCCTACCTGGCAGAATTATCGAAAAATACACCAAGTGCGGCGAATATCAGTGCATACGCCGATATCGTGCGTGAACGTGCTGTAGTGCGTGAGATGATCTCGGTGGCGAATGAGATCGCCGAGGCTGGTTTTGATCCGCAGGGGCGCACCAGTGAAGATCTGCTCGATCTCGCCGAATCCCGGGTCTTTAAAATCGCGGAAAGCCGTGCAAATAAAGATGAAGGCCCGAAAAACATTGCTGATGTGCTCGACGCCACCGTCGCCCGTATCGAACAACTGTTCCAGCAGCCACATGACGGTGTGACCGGTGTGAACACCGGTTATGATGATCTCAATAAGAAAACTGCTGGCCTGCAGCCGTCGGATCTGATTATCGTCGCGGCGCGTCCGTCGATGGGTAAAACGACATTTGCGATGAACCTCGTCGAAAATGCGGCGATGTTGCAGGATAAGCCGGTGCTGATTTTCAGTCTTGAGATGCCCTCCGAGCAGATTATGATGCGTTCCCTGGCGTCACTCTCGCGCGTGGATCAGACCCGCATTCGTACCGGTCAGCTGGATGACGAAGATTGGGCGCGGATCTCCGGTACCATGGGCATACTGCTGGAAAAACGGAATATCTATATTGATGACTCCTCCGGTCTGACGCCGACGGAAGTCCGCTCCCGCGCGCGTCGTATCGCCCGTGAACACGGCGGTATCGGCCTTATCATGATCGACTACCTTCAGCTGATGCGCGTCCCGTCGCTCTCCGACAACCGTACGCTGGAAATTGCAGAGATTTCCCGCTCACTCAAGGCGTTAGCCAAAGAGCTGCACGTGCCCGTGGTGGCACTCTCACAGCTTAACCGCTCCCTGGAACAACGCGCCGACAAACGCCCGGTCAACTCCGACCTGCGTGAGTCTGGCTCCATCGAGCAGGATGCTGACTTAATCATGTTTATTTACCGTGATGAGGTTTATCACGAGAACAGCGACCTGAAAGGGATCGCCGAAATTATTATAGGTAAGCAACGTAACGGCCCAATCGGTACGGTACGTTTGACCTTTAACGGACAGTGGTCGCGTTTCGACAACTATGCCGGTCCTCAATATGATGATGAGTAATTTCTAAGGAATTCAAATGCAAGCGGCAACAGTAGTCATTAACCGCCGCGCTCTGCGACACAACCTGCAACGTCTGCGTGAACTGGCTCCCGCCAGTAAGCTCGTTGCAGTCGTGAAAGCGAACGCTTACGGACACGGTCTTCTTGAGACCGCGCGAACGCTCCCCGATGCCGACGCCTTTGGCGTCGCCCGTCTTGAAGAAGCCATCCGACTGCGTGCGGGTGGGATCACACAACCCATTTTGTTGCTGGAAGGCTTTTTCGAAGCCACTGATTTGCCCACTATTGCCGATCAGCACCTGCACACCGCCGTTCACAACGAAGAACAGCTGGCTGCGCTGGAAACCGCCGAGTTAAGCGAGCCGGTAACCGTGTGGATGAAGCTCGATACGGGCATGCACCGACTGGGCGTCCGTCCGGAAAACGCACAAGCGTTTTATCAGCGTTTATGCCAGTGCAAAAATGTGCGCCAGCCAGTGAACATCGTCAGTCACTTTGCTCGTGCTGATGAGCCTGAATGTGGTGCGACCGAACAACAGCTCGATATCTTTAATACCTTCTGTGAAGGTAAGCCGGGAATGCGCTCGATTGCCGCGTCTGGTGGTATTTTGCTGTGGCCGCAATCCCACTTCGACTGGGCGCGTCCGGGCATTATTCTTTACGGCGTATCGCCGCTGGAGAACAAACCCTGGGGACCGGATTTTGGCTTCCAGCCGGTGATGTCATTGGTGTCTAACCTGATTGCCGTGCGTGAGCACAAAGCGGGTGAACCCGTAGGCTACGGTGGAACCTGGATCAGCGAGCGTGATACCCGGTTAGGCGTTGTGGCGATGGGCTATGGTGATGGCTATCCACGTGCCGCACCGTCGGGTACGCCAGTGTTGGTTAATGGTCGCGAAGTGAAGATTGTTGGTCGCGTGGCGATGGACATGATTTGCGTCGATCTGGGGCCGGAAGCGCAGGAGAAAGCGGGTGACGCAGTGGTGATGTGGGGTGATGGCCTGCCCGTTGAACGCATTGCTGAAATCACGAAAGTGAGTGCTTACGAACTTATTACACGCCTGACGTCGCGGGTGGCGATGAAGTACGTAGATTAACTTATTGCTGGAGTGAGAGTGTTACTCTCACTCCACGTTTATTAACATCCCCTCGATCTTCTGCCATATCCGGTTTATTGTTGAAATCCCTGCCTCATCGAATTCCGGAGAATCATCGCGTGTTTCAGAAAGTTGACGCCTATGCCGGCGACCCCATTCTCTCCTTAATGGAGCGTTTCAAAGAAGATCCTCGCAGCGACAAAGTGAACCTCAGTATCGGTCTGTATTACAACGAGGATGGCATTATTCCTCAATTAAAAGCCGTTGCCGAAGCTGAAGCACGCCTTAACGCTGTACCGCATGGCGCATCGCTTTATCTGCCGATGGAAGGGTTAAATACTTACCGTAACACTATCGCACCGCTGCTGTTTGGTGCCGATCATCCGGTGCTCGCGCAAAAACGTGTCGCCACCATCCAGACGCTTGGCGGATCGGGTGCGCTAAAAGTCGGCGCAGACTTCCTGAAAAAATACTTCCCGGATTCCGGGGTGTGGGTCAGTGATCCTACGTGGGAAAACCACGTGGCTATCTTTGAAGGCGCAGGTTTTAAGGTCGCGACTTATCCATGGTTCGACAACGAAACCAACGGTGTGCGTGTAGAGGCATTACTGGAAAAACTGCACACCTTGCCGGAGCGCAGTATTGTGCTGCTGCATCCATGTTGCCATAACCCGACCGGCGCGGACCTCACTAATGACCAGTGGGATGCAGTAATTGAGGTACTGAAAGCGCGTAATCTTATCCCGTTCCTCGACATTGCCTATCAGGGCTTTGGCGCAGGCATGGAAGAAGATGCTTACGCCATTCGCGCCGTTACCAGCGCAGGTCTGCCGGCGCTGGTGAGTAACTCTTTCTCTAAAATCTTCTCTCTGTACGGTGAACGCGTCGGCGGTCTGTCCGTGGTGTGTGAAGATGCCGAAGCCGCCAGCCGCGTGCTGGGTCAGCTGAAGGCGACGGTGCGCCGCATTTACTCCAGCCCGCCAAACTTTGGTGCGCAGGTCGTCGCCACGGTTCTTGGTGATGCGCAACTGAAAGCATCCTGGCTTGCTGAAGTGGAATCAATGCGTACGCGCATTCTGGCGATGCGTCAGGAGCTGGTTAACGTCCTGAAAGAGGCCGTGCCGGGCCATAACTTCGACTATCTGCTCAAGCAGCGCGGGATGTTCAGCTATACCGGGCTGAGTGCCGCTCAGGTTGATCGTCTGCGCGAAGAGTTCGGCGTCTATCTGATTGCCAGCGGCCGTATGTGCGTGGCGGGGCTGAATGCCAGCAATGTTCAGCGCGTGGCGCAGGCCTTTGCTGCTGTAATGTAAGTAAGTGATCACATTCTCTCTTCTTTCAGAAGAAGAGAATGTGATCTTTCTTCTTTTTCGCTGATCCATAAGCAAAAACTCCTTTCCTTCGCTTCCCGCTGGGGTTATGGTCGGATAGTTTTTTGACCATTCGCTCAAAATAAAACGATAACAAACTGAATATTCAGGGGAAAACATGCGCAAGATCACACTGGCGCTCAGCGCCGCCTGCTTATTGTTCTCGCTTAATAGCGCAGTCGTTGCGCGAGCTTCCGCGCCGACGCCGCTTTACACCGGAACCACCGCCGCCATCCTTGCCGAGCAGGCACCTGTTCACTGGGTCTCTGTGGCACAAATCGAAAACAGTCTGATGGGGCGTCCGCCAATGGCCGTGGGCTTCGATATTGACGATACTGTCCTGTTCTCAAGCCCGGGTTTCTGGCGCGGTAAGAAAACATATTCACCGGACAGCGAAGACTATCTGAAAAACCCGGAGTTCTGGGAAAAAATGAACAACGGCTGGGATGAGTTCAGTATCCCGAAAGAGGTCGCCCGATCGCTTATTGCCATGCATGTTAAGCGCGGCGACAGCATTTACTTTGTTACCGGACGCAGCCAGACCAAAACGGAAACAGTATCTAAAACCTTGCAGGACGATTTTCTGATCCCTGCCGCTAACATGAATCCGGTCATTTTTGCGGGAGATAAACCCGGTCAGAACAGCAAAACGCAGTGGCTGGAGCAGAAAAATATCAAAGTGTTTTATGGCGATTCTGATAACGATATCACGGCCGCGCATGATGTGGGGGCCAGAGGGATCAGGGTGTTACGCGCCTCTAATTCGACCTATCGACCACTGCCGATGGCCGGGAAATTTGGTGAAGAGGTGATTGTTAATTCTGAATACTGAGGTATGCTGGTTTTTTGTACAAATCGCGCCTGCCGGGTTTACCTTTTGTCGTCTTGCTGCACACTTAAAGAGGCAGGAACTCAGGCCGTGTCCAACCCATTTAGAGGGGAGCTAAGATGACAATTTCGGAGATACTCCAGTACTGCATGAGTAAGCCCGGCGCGGAACAAAGCGTCCACAGCGACTGGAAAGCCACGCAGATCAAAGTGGGTGACGTGCTGTTTGCGATGGTGAAAGAGGTTGAAGGCCGTCCGGCGGCTGCACTGAAAACCAGCCCGGAACTGGCTGATTTATTACGCCAGCAGCACCATGACGTCCGACCGAGCCAGCATCTCAACAAGGCTCACTGGAGCACTGTCTACCTCGATGGTTCTCTGCCGGGCTCGCAAATTTACTATCTGGTGGATGCATCGTACAAGCAGGCGGTTGAACTGCTGCCGGAAACGACCCGACAGCAGCTTTCCGTGTGACAATTACAGCAACGGTTTAAGGAAGCGTGCGGTGTGCGAGGCTTCGCACTCTGCAACGGTCTCTGGCGTACCGGAGACGAGGATTTCACCGCCGCCGCTGCCGCCTTCCGGGCCAAGATCGACAATCCAGTCCGCGGTTTTAATCACGTCCAGGTTGTGTTCAATGACCACAATGGTGTTGCCCTGGTCTCTGAGCTGATGCAGAACGTCCAGCAACTGCTGGATATCGGCAAAGTGCAGGCCGGTGGTTGGCTCATCCAGAATGTAGAGCGTCTGACCGGTGCCGCGTTTCGACAGCTCACGCGCCAGCTTCACGCGCTGCGCTTCACCACCCGAGAGCGTCGTTGCTGACTGTCCGAGACGGATATAGGTCAGCCCCACATCCATTAACGTTTGCAGCTTACGCGCCAGCGCCGGGACGGCATCGAAGAACTCACGTGCTTCTTCAATGGTCATATCCAGCACTTCATGGATAGTCTTGCCTTTGTACTTAATTTCCAGCGTTTCGCGGTTATAGCGTTTGCCTTTGCACTGGTCGCACGGCACGTAGATATCCGGCAGGAAGTGCATCTCAACTTTGATCACTCCGTCGCCCTGGCACGCTTCACAGCGCCCACCACGCACGTTGAAGCTGAAACGTCCTGGTGTATAGCCGCGTGAACGAGATTCCGGTACGCCAGCAAAGAGTTCACGTACAGGCGTAAAGACGCCAGTATAGGTCGCCGGGTTAGAACGTGGGGTACGGCCAATCGGGCTCTGGTCGATGTCGATAACCTTGTCGAAATGCTCCAGCCCTTGAATATCGCGGTACGGTGCTGGCTCGGCAAGCGTTGCGCCGTTCAGCGCCGTCTGTGCTATCGGGAACAGCGTATCGTTGATCAGCGTTGATTTACCGGAACCGGACACGCCGGTGATGCAGGTAAACAGGCCAACCGGCAGCGTCAGGGTGACGTCTTTCAGGTTGTTGCCGCGTGCGCCAGTCAACTTCAGCACTTTTTCCGGGTTTGCTGCCACGCGCTGTTTCGGCACGTCGATCTTGCGCTTGCCGCTCATATACTGGCCGGTCAGCGATTCAGGTACCGCCATGATATCTTTCAGCGTCCCTTCCGCGACCACCTGGCCGCCATGCACGCCTGCACCTGGGCCAATGTCGATAACGTGGTCAGCGGCGCGGATCGCGTCTTCGTCGTGCTCAACCACAATCACCGTGTTACCGAGGTTACGCAGGTGGATCAGCGTGCCGAGCAGACGTTCGTTATCACGCTGGTGAAGGCCGATAGACGGCTCATCCAGGACGTACATCACGCCGACTAAACCTGCGCCGATCTGGCTGGCAAGGCGGATACGCTGGGCTTCGCCGCCGGAGAGCGTTTCAGCGGAGCGGGAAAGTGTCAGGTAATTCAGGCCGACGTTCACCAGGAATTTCAAACGATCCCCGATCTCTTTCAGCACTTTCTCGGCGATTTTCGCGCGCTGGCCGGAGAGTTTCAGGTTGTTGAAGAAGTCCATCGCGTGGCCGATGCTCATGTCTGAGATAGTCGGCAGCGCCGTGTTTTCGACAAAAACGTGGCGCGCTTCCCGACGCAGACGTGTACCGTCACAGGTGGCGCACGAGCGGTTGCTGATGAATTTTGCCAGTTCTTCGCGTACTGCGCTGGATTCGGTCTCTTTGTAGCGGCGCTCCATGTTGTGCAGCACCCCTTCAAACGGGTGGCGACGCACGGAGGTATCACCGCGATCGTTCATGTACTTGAACTCGATGTTCTCTTTGCCGGAACCGAACAGAATCACTTTGTGCACACTCGGGCTCAGGCTGGCCCACGGGGCTTCAACATCGAACTTATAGTGCTCTGCCAGCGATTTCAGCATCTGGAAGTAGTAGAAGTTACGCTTGTCCCAGCCGCGAATGGCGCCTCCCGCCAGAGACAACTCCGGGTTCTGGATCACTCGGTCCGGGTCGAAATACTGCTGAACACCTAGGCCGTCACACGTCGGGCACGCGCCCGCCGGGTTATTAAAGGAGAACAGGCGCGGTTCCAGCTCGCGCATGCTGTAGCCGCAAATCGGGCAGGCAAAGTTGGCGGAGAAGAGCAGCTCTTCTGCTTTTGGGTCGTCCATGTCGGAGACCACGGCCGTGCCACCAGAAAGTTCCAGTGCCGTTTCAAAGGATTCCGCCAGACGTGTCGCGAGATCCTCACGCACTTTGAAGCGGTCAATCACCACTTCGATGGTGTGCTTTTTCTGCAGCTCCAGCTTGGGTGGGTCTGACAGGTCACATACTTCACCGTCGATACGAGCGCGGATATAACCCTGGCTTGCGAGGTTCTCCAGCGTTTTGGTGTGTTCGCCTTTACGTTCTTTAATGATGGGAGCCAACAGCATCAGACGTTTGCCTTCAGGCTGCGACAGCACGTTATCCACCATCTGGCTCACGGTCTGGGCCGCCAGCGGGACGTCGTGGTCCGGGCAGCGCGGCTCACCCACACGGGCATACAGCAGACGCAGGTAGTCGTGAATTTCGGTAATGGTACCGACCGTTGAACGCGGGTTATGCGAGGTAGACTTCTGCTCAATGGAGATGGCAGGGGACAAGCCTTCAATATGGTCGACATCCGGTTTTTCCATCAGCGACAGGAACTGACGCGCGTACGCAGAGAGTGATTCAACGTAACGACGCTGTCCTTCGGCATATAAAGTGTCGAAAGCCAGTGAGGATTTGCCAGACCCCGAAAGCCCGGTCACGACGATGAGTTTGTCGCGAGGGATTATGAGGTTGATATTCTTGAGATTGTGGGTGCGGGCGCCCCGAACTTCGATCTTATCCATTCACCTTTCCCGGTTGGAACACGGATTGCCTGGTTTGTTTGAAGGACAAACGGCTGTCAGAAACGGCTAATTATGACACAATTTAACCTGTTTGAATATACAGTATTGGAATGCATTTTCCGATTGGCTATGTAACAATGTAGCGTTCGCACGAGAACTCTGGAATCCATCTCGCAGCTATCAAAATGCAGCATGGAAATGGTACACTCGCGCGTTTACACTATTAAGAAACGTATTCAGGAGACACGAACATGGCCAGCAGAGGCGTAAACAAGGTGATTCTCGTCGGTAATCTGGGCCAGGACCCGGAAGTACGCTACATGCCGAGTGGTGGCGCAGTTGCCAACATTACGCTGGCTACTTCCGAATCCTGGCGTGATAAAGCGACCGGTGAGATGAAAGAGCAGACTGAATGGCACCGCGTTGTGCTGTTTGGCAAACTGGCAGAAGTGGCCGGTGAATATCTGCGTAAAGGTTCTCAGGTTTATATCGAAGGCCAGCTGCGTACCCGCAAATGGACCGATCAATCCGGCGCTGAGAAATACACTACTGAAGTTGTGGTAAACGTTGGCGGCACCATGCAGATGCTGGGTGGCCGCCAGGGTGGTGGCGCACCAGCAGGTGGTGGTCAGCAGCAGGGCGGTTGGGGTCAGCCTCAGCAGCCGCAGGGCGGCAACCAGTTTAGCGGCGGCGCACAGTCTCGCCCGCAGCAGCAGTCTGCTCCTGCACCGTCTAACGAACCACCAATGGATTTCGACGACGATATTCCGTTCTGATCCTCTGATATCTAAACAAAAACCCAGACAATAGTCTGGGTTTTTTTATTCCGTAAGGGATCAGGTAATCACCATCGGCCAGTCTGGCGGTGTGTGGCTCATTGCTTCAACCATCACCACTTTAATATTTTCCCAGACGGCGGCAATGTCCAGCAGGGTGATGCCAAGAAGACCAGTAGCAAACCAGCAAGCTGCGCCTAATCCCAACAGAGTGCTGATGATAGCAAGGGCAGCGTAATCAGACTTACGAAACTGAATGTTCAGCGTGCTGGCTAAAAACATCAATACCGCACTCAATAACGGCCAGCGTAAGAGAACCATGCTGGTAGTAATGGTTGCCATAAAACCCATCCTCTACAAAACAGACTCACTGAATGAAACAGTGTTTATTATTACACAAGATATGTGAACTATATCACACTTGATGATTTATTCGCCAGAGTCAGGGGCGTGAAAATGGGAGGATTCACAACTGAGTGAAAGGGGGAGGTATCAGAAAGAAAATATATCTTTGCAGGCTAAGAAACCCTTTTCCCCAGCTCTTCATAACGAATTCATTGAGATAGCAAAACCTCTGCAAGACGGCGCCTGTTGTACAGCGTTTACAGCAATAAACCTATGGATTATGCTTGAGTGGACATATTAATTTACTCGCAGCTAACCTTTCAGGTTTTTGAATTTTATTATTATTTTATTTCTTTGTCCGTTTTTAATTACACACAACAGTCGTTTCATTTCGCTGTGCTGATATTCAGCCTCCAGCTTTGGCTGACCAGTTTTTGAATCTGAAGACAGTTGCGTCCGGTTTATCGCGTGATAATCGGCGAAAAGATGAAAAAAAAACGATGTGAGATTGTCAATGACAGCATGCAGGCTTTGCATGCACTGGCTAAGTTGATGCCCCAGCTTCACACTCAGTGTTCACTGGCAGAAATGCTGGAGACGATCAATCGATCTCTGGGGGCGAGCCTTGCCTGGGTAAGCGTTAATGATAATGACGGGCTGCACCGTGTGGTCTGCGCGGGTGATGTAGCCTGCCACTCTTTTGAAGTCGCCGATTTTCTGGCGGGAGCCCTGCTACAGCGGCATCACCGGTCATGGCGGGTGGTCTACTGGAAAGAGAAGATTGGTCGCGTCTTATTTCCTCCGCAGCACCCCGGCTATACGCAATTGCAAAGCGGTGTACTATGCAAACTTTCGACCCATAACTGCCATTGCAGGGGATATTTCTTTCTGGCATTTGATGAGAAATTGTATTCTCTGCCAATCCTGAAAAATATCGTCGTGGTGCTGGTCGAAAAATTAAAAGACTATTTTGAGGAAATTATTGCCCGCGAGAAAACCGCACAGGAAATGCAGCGTGTCGTGACACAATATAAGACCCTGTTTGAACGGGCTCCGGTTTTAATGAATTCTTTCGACAAATTTAACCGCTGCGTGTTGTGGAATGCCGAGTGTGAAAAAGTATTTGGCTGGACGATGGCGGAGATCGGAGCTCATGCCGATCCGCTCTCGCTGTTTTATCCCGACCCTGAAGAGCGGCGTCGGGTAAGAGAGTCGGTAAATGTCTCTCCCCTCAAGGACATGTATGAGTGGCATCCGCTACGTAAAGACGGTACGCAGTTGACCGTATTGTGGTCAAACATACTGTTGCCGGACAACTCTATCCTGAATATTGGGCTCGACATTACCGAGCGGAAGAAAGCAGAGCAGCAGTTGGAAGTGAAAGCCACGATTGACGATCTCACCGGCTGTTTTAACCGTTCGGCGATTTTGCAGCAGCTGGAACTCGCTCAATCAGCAAATGCCAGGCGGGAGGCTAACAGCCATTTTTGTGTCCTGATGTTTGACCTGGATTTTTTTAAACAAATCAATGATGAGTGGGGACACCAGGTAGGTGATGCGGCGCTTCTTCACTTTTGTGATTGTATCCGTGAGTTAGCCCCTTCAGATTCTGCATTAGGGCGCGTGGGAGGGGAGGAGTTTTTGCTTCTGCTGGCGCAAACTCATGGTCATGACGCGGCGCAACTGTCCGCCAGGCTGCATACCACGCTAAAAACCAAACCGCTGAGGGTTGGAGAGAAAAAACTTGAGCTGTCGTTTAGTGCTGGGGTCGTGGAGGTGTGCGGGGATCAGTTCGATACGTCGGCATTGCTGACGCGCGCTGATAAAGCATTATATGACGCCAAGCGTACGGGGCGGGGAAAAACGGTAGTGGCAGCTGGCTATTTATAAATCAGCGAACAAAATACACCCGAAAAAATAGCATAGAATTTCATGAAGAAGTTGTGCTTTTTTCATGCTGTCAAAAGTTTGGCTTAATCAACGATCCTCTGTTGTGTTATCTTCGCACCATCCCTTACGGGATGGATAAATATTTTCCTTAATTGAAACGGAACGAATACTTACAGTTTAGCTTACGGGAAAATATTATCGTCATAACGAAATTTAAGATTTTTAATACTAAAAGTCAGTTGCTAACTTCGCATGATTCATGCAACGTAATCACCTGTTTAGCAAAGCATCCGGCCTTCATTACTACAGGCGTACAACATGCAGGGATATAGGGCGGGAAATGAATCGTAGCGCGCGGCGCAAGATGCTCAGGGTGGTAGGGATCATCATGGTAGTTATGCTACCGGTGATGCTTGCGCTATGGTTTGCCCAGCTAAGAGCCGTATCGGAAACAAGCGCTCAGCTACGTACCTTTGCTGAACTGGCTTTAGACAAAACAGAGCTGGTTATTCAACAGGTTGAACTGGCCCGGGACGAGGCGACAAAATACCAGGGCGAACTTTGCACGCCGGGACATCGTCAATATATGCTGAACGTTGTTCGTGGCCGTCTGTTTGTCGCCGATTTAATTTATGCCGAAGGTCAGAATTTTCTTTGTTCGACCGTTTTTACACCGGAACATCCATACTCAATTTCCGTCGCCAATTACACGCGTAAACCTGACGTCGCTATCTATTATTATCGCGATACCCCATTTTATACTGGTTATAAAATGACATATATGCAGCGCGGTAATTATGTGGTGGTGGTCAATCCGCTTTCGTACAGTGAAGTGATGTCAAACGATCATTCCCTTTCATGGGGAGTGTACGACACGATAACCAACGCATTCTTTTCCGTTAGCCAAAAAGCCAATATTTCTTTATTAAATTCGATGATTCGGGATAAGGAATCGGTATTTCAAAAAGATAACCGTTTTTATACCGTCGTAAAATCGCCAAAAAGACCTATTGCGGCTATTGTGTCAACATCGAATAAACGCTTTTATGAAACGCTTTATCATCAGGCAACATTGACGCTGCCACTGGGGATGATCTGCAGCATTATTATTTTGCTGGTATGGTCGCGTACCCATCGTGAACTTAATTCCCCTGGGCGGTTGTTGCAACGGGCGCTGAACAAACGCCAGCTTTGCGTGCATTATCAGCCGATCATTGATATCAAGAACAACCAGTGTGTGGGGGCTGAAGCGCTGTTACGCTGGCCTGGTTTTAACGGACAGGTGATGAGCCCGGCTGAGTTTATTCCGCTGGCTGAAAAAGAGGGAATGAGCGAGCGGATAACGGATTATGTTGTTGAGGAGGTGTTCAGCGATCTGGGCCATTTCCTGGCCGCGCATCCGCATCTCTATATCTCGATTAACCTGTCGGCCACGGATTTCCACTCTTCGCGGCTGATAGCCATGATTTCTGACAAGGCCCGCCACTATGACGTGCGCGCGCAGCAGATCAAAATCGAAGTGACGGAACGTGGGTTTATTGATGTGCCAAAAACCACGCCGGTGATTCAGGCTTTCCGTCAGGCAGGTTATGAAGTGGCAATCGATGATTTCGGGACGGGTTACTCTAACCTGCATAACCTCTATTCGCTGAACGTTGATATCCTCAAAATCGACAAATCCTTTATCGACACTTTAACGACCAACAGCACCAGTCACTTGATCGCCGAGCATATTATCGAGATGGCACAAAGCCTGCGGCTTAAAACCATTGCGGAAGGCGTAGAGACGGCAGAGCAGGTCGGTTGGTTGTTGAAGCGCGGTGTTCAGTTCTGTCAGGGATGGCACTTCGCGAAAGCGATGCCGCCCCAGGAGTTTATGACCTGGCAGCAGCAACCTTTACATTGATAGTGATTAATTCAACTGGTGGCGATAATCGCTCGGCGTGCGGTCAAATTCGCGACGGAACACGCGGGAAAAGGTTTGTTGCGACACATAACCAAGATCCATTGCGATATCAAAAATGGGCCGCTGCGTAGAGCGTAGCGCCTGAGCTGCCAGCAGCAGTCTGCGCTGACGAATGTATTCACCCAACGTCTGATGCATAACCGTCCGGAACATTCTCTGTAAATACCATTTCGAATAGCCCGATTTTTTAGCGACCACATCAATGTTCAACGGTTGGTCGATATGTTCATCAATCCATTCAATAAGTGTCTGAATAATTTGCTGATGCGACATACGGTTGCCCCTCTGTAGATACAACTTTCCTGGTTGATTCGTCGTTTTCTCTGCGGGGGAGTATAATTCCTCAAGTTAACTTGAGGTAAAGAGGTTTTATGGAAAAGAGATTGCCGCGAATTAAAGCACTTTTAACACCTGGTGAAGTGGCGAAGCGAAGCGGTGTTGCGGTATCGGCGCTCCACTTCTATGAAAGCAAAGGGTTAATCAAGAGTATCCGTAACGGTGGAAACCAGCGTCGCTATACCCGCGACGTACTCCGCTACGTTGCGATTATCAAAATTGCGCAACGAATCGGAATTCCCCTGGCCACTATTGGCGAGGCATTTGGTGTGCTGCCGGAAGGTCACACCCTAAGCCCGAAAGTGTGGAAAGAGCTTTCATCCCAATGGCGTGAAGAACTGGACAGGCGTATCCATACGCTGGTCGCACTGCGTGACGAGCTGGATGGCTGCATTGGTTGCGGCTGTTTGTCCCGGAGCGATTGTCCGTTGCGTAACCCGGGCGACAGGCTGGGTGAACAGGGGACGGGGGCGCGGTTGCTGGAAGAGGATTAATAAAGAACTAAAGCGCCACATAAGGGCGCTTTAGTTTTTCCCGGTCTTTGTCTTTCTCTCTATCCCGCTGGTTCACGGGAGGGTTTCCCCCGACATCAGCACCCCTCATGTCGAGCTGGTTGGGGAGGTTCCGGATTGTGCTGACACTTTAATTCTATGCAAGCCCCGTCATTTCGCCAGCCACGTCGGTTGTTTTTTAGCCGAATTTTTTTCGCGGTGTTGTTCGATTTTCTATAGTTAAAAAGTATGAATAACAGGAGACAACCATGCTTACGGTACATCACCTTAACCAGTCGCGCTCACATCGTGTGATCTGGGCGCTGGAAGAACTCGCCCTGCCTTATGAGATCATTCACTACCAGCGCGAAAAGAACATGCTGGCTCCTGAGTCCCTCAAAAAAGTGCACCCGTTGGGCAAATCGCCGGTCGTCGAAGATAATGGCCTGATTCTGGCGGAGTCAGGCGCCATTCTGGAGTATCTGCAGGAAACGTACGATCCCGACTCACGGTTGAAACCCTTAGATCCCGCTCATAAGGTGCAATACCGCTTCTGGCTGCATTATGCCGAAGGGTCGCTGATGCCGCTGTTGTTAATGAAGCTGGTGTTTAATAGCCTCGGTAAACCTCCCGTCCCGTTTGGTATCAGAACGCTGGGTAAAGCGCTGGGACAGGGAGTGCAGAAAGCCTATCTTAACCGCCAGCTGGAAACCCATGCGCGCTTTATTGAGTCGCATCTTGCTAAAAACAGCTGGTTTGCCGGGGATTCGCTCAGCATGGCCGACATCCAGATGAGTTTCCCGATTTTTGCCCTGCTGGCGCGTGGTGGCATCAATAATCTGCCGCATATTCAGGCATGGAAGAAAAAGGTTGAGAACAGCCCCGGGTGGAAAAGAACGCTGGAACAAGGTGGGCCGTTATCTATCCCGGGGGACGATTGAAATGTAAACAAATTGCGCATAAACGATAACGTTTGCGCATCCTCTGTTTATTTCTTCAGCGTCATAAGTGAATTTTAGCGAAAAACGACAAAGTTCAGTTGAAAAGGGCGGTGATTAGGCTAGATAATCGTTTGCCTTAATTTGACCACCCGTTTTTAAGCGCGGAGCTAAACGTTTGCTTTTTATGTGGCGCCCTTTCGTCACCAACGCAACTCAAGGATTTGACGTTTAGCTGGCAGTGGCGTCTCCACCACGCTTACGGACTTTCTAAAAAACTCTCAGGGGATGTTTTCTATGTCTACGCCATCTGCGCGTACTGGCGGTTCACTTGACGCCATGTTTAAAATTTCGGCTCGCGGCAGCACCGTGCGCCAGGAAGTCGTTGCCGGTCTGACAACGTTCCTGGCGATGGTTTACTCCGTCATTGTTGTGCCGGGCATGCTGGGCAAAGCGGGCTTCCCGCCTGCGGCTGTCTTTGTTGCTACCTGCCTTGTGGCCGGTGTGGGCTCCATCGTGATGGGGCTGTGGGCGAACCTACCGCTGGCAATTGGTTGCGCTATCTCTCTGACGGCGTTTACCGCATTCAGTCTGGTGCTGGGTCAACACATCAGCGTACCGGTTGCGTTGGGTGCCGTGTTCCTGATGGGTGTACTGTTTACCGTTATTTCAGCGACCGGCATCCGTAGCTGGATTTTGCGCAACCTGCCGCACGGCGTAGCGCACGGTACGGGTATCGGTATCGGCCTGTTCCTGCTGCTGATTGCCGCCAACGGCGTCGGTCTGGTCATCAAGAACCCGCTGGACGGTCTGCCGGTTGCGCTCGGTCACTTCGCGAGCTTCCCGGTGATTATGTCTTTGGTTGGCCTGGCGGTGATTATCGGTCTGGAAAAACTGAAAGTCCCGGGTGGCATTCTGCTGACCATTATCGGGGTTTCTATTGTCGGCCTGATTTTCGATCCAAACGTCCACTTCTCCGGTATTTTCGCCATGCCGTCGCTGAGCGATGACAAAGGCAACTCCCTGATTGGTAGCCTGGATATCGTCGGCGCGCTGAACCCGGTGATCCTGCCAAGCGTGCTGGCGCTGGTGATGACCGCTGTGTTTGATGCGACCGGTACAATCCGTGCAGTCGCGGGGCAAGCGAACCTGCTGGATAAAGACGGTCAGATTATTGATGGCGGAAAAGCACTGACGACCGACTCCCTGAGCAGTGTCTTCTCTGGTCTGGTGGGTGCGGCGCCGGCTGCAGTATACATCGAGTCCGCAGCGGGTACGGCGGCAGGCGGTAAAACCGGCCTGACGGCGATCACCGTCGGCGTGCTGTTCCTGCTGATCCTGTTCCTTTCTCCGCTCTCCTATCTGGTTCCGGCGTATGCGACCGCACCAGCGCTGATGTACGTTGGTCTGCTGATGCTGAGCAACGTGGCAAAAATCGACTTTGCTGACTTTGTGGATGCGATGTCCGGCCTCATCACCGCAGTATTTATCGTACTGACCTGTAACATCGTGACCGGCATTATGATCGGTTTCGCATCACTGGTGATTGGTCGTCTGGTCTCTGGTGAGTGGCGCAAACTGAACATCGGCACGGTGGTGATCGCCGTTGCACTGGTGGTGTTCTACGCGGGCGGTTGGGCAATCTAAGTTGTCCTTTGATGCGAAAACGGGTGGCTCAGGCCGCCCGTTTTTATTTTCAGGACTCATCCCGTTGCCTTTTACGTTACTCTGAGGAAGATAGAATAAAAGGCACGACGCCTTCCGTAGTAGATAAGCAACACAGCAAACAGGGAACGCATGGAAATCTTCTTCACAATACTCATCATGACCCTTGTGGTCTCGCTATCCGGGGTGGTTACACGCGTACTGCCCTTTCAGGTCCCTCTACCATTAATGCAAATTGCCATCGGCGCGCTGCTGGCGTGGCCGACGTTTGGCCTGCACGTGGAGTTCGATCCCGAACTGTTCCTCGTGCTGTTTATCCCGCCACTGCTGTTTGCTGATGGCTGGAAAACCCCCACGCGCGAATTCCTTGAGCACGGGCGAGAGATTTTCGGTCTGGCGCTGGCGTTGGTGGTGGTCACCGTGGTTGGGATTGGTTTTCTGATTTACTGGGCGGTGCCGGGTATCCCGTTAATTCCCGCTTTTGCACTGGCCGCCGTCCTGTCACCAACCGATGCCGTGGCACTTTCCGGCATTGTGGGTGAGGGCCGTATTCCGAAGAAAATTATGGGCATTCTACAGGGTGAGGCGCTGATGAATGACGCCTCCGGCCTGGTTGCCCTGAAGTTTGCGGTGGCGGTCGCAATGGGCACGATGGTCTTTACCGTCGGCGGCGCGACGCTGGAATTCTTCAAAGTGGCGATTGGCGGTATCCTGGCCGGTTTCGTGGTGAGCTGGCTGTATGGACGTTCGCTGCGATTCCTCAGCCGTTGGGGCGGTGATGAGCCCGCAACGCAAATCGTGCTGCTGTTCCTGTTGCCGTTTGCCTCTTACTTGATTGCCGAACATATCGGCGTGTCAGGCATTCTGGCGGCGGTGGCGGCAGGCATGACCATCACCCGCTCCGGCGTGATGCGTCGCGCACCGCTGGCTATGCGTCTGCGTGCGAACAGCACCTGGGCAATGCTGGAATTTGTCTTTAACGGCATGGTGTTCCTGCTCCTGGGCCTGCAATTGCCAGGCATTATGGAGTCCTCGCTGGTGGCGGCCGAGGCCGACCCGAATGTTGAAGTCTGGATGCTGTTTACCGATATCGTGCTGATCTACCTGGCGCTGATGCTGGTGCGTTTCGGTTGGCTGTGGACGATGAAAAAGTTCAGCGTGCGTTTCCTGACGAAAAAACCGATGGAGTTCGGCTCGTGGACCACGCGTGAGCTGCTGATTGCCTCCTTCGCAGGAGTACGCGGGGCGATTACCCTCGCCGGTGTGCTCTCTATTCCATTGCTGCTACCGACGGGCGATGTCTTCCCGGCGCGCTATGAGCTGGTGTTCCTTGCGGCAGGTGTGATTCTGTTCTCGCTGTTTGTTGGCGTGGTGATGTTGCCTATTTTGCTGCAACACATTGACGCCGGTGATTCGACCCAGCAGCACAAGGAAGAGCGCATTGCCCGTGCGGCGACTGCCGAAGTGGCGATTGTGGCAATCCAGAAAATGGAAGAACGTCTGGCCGCTGATGCAGAAGAGAACATCGACAATCAGCTGCTGACGGAAGTCAGTTCCCGCGTGATTGGTAACCTGCGTCGCCGTGCCGATGGGCGTAACGATGTGGAAAGTTCGCTGCAGGAGGAGAACCTCGAACGCCGGTTCCGTCTGGCGGCGCTGCGTTCAGAGCGTGCCGAACTGTATCACCTGCGCGCCACACGGCAGATCAGTAACGAAACGCTGCAAAAGCTGCTGCACGATCTGGACCTGCTGGAAGCGTTGTTGATAGAGAATCAGTAACCTTTTCCCCTCTTCCCATAGGGGCTCGATCGGTTCCCTCTCCCACCGGGAGAGGGCTAGGGGGAGGGGTTAGGAACCCAAAAACCTTCACAACATTGCAGCCACGCCTGTGCGCTGTGCGACAAATACACCCCTTCGCGCCATATCATACCTAACTGCCAGTGAAGATTGCTCTCCAGCGGGATCCAGCGCAGCGTGTTTTTATCCAGCCGCTCGCAAATCGGTTGTGGCAGGATGGCAATCCCCACACCTGCCTGCACCATCGCGGCCAGGAAATCCCACTGACCACTGCGAACCGCAATGCGCGGCTTGACGTTGTGTTGATTAAATAACGTCATCAACTGGCGGCTGAGCGCAAAGTCTTCGTTGTAAATCAGCAGCGGATGTTCGCCGAGAAGCTCGGGTTTCACCGAGTCTCTCTTCAGCCAGTCGCCGGAGCGGGGAACCAGTACGCACAGTGGATGGCTGAAGAGCGGCAGTGTCGCCAGGCCACTCTCTTCCTCAACGGGGAGAGCGGTCATCGCCACGTCCAGCTCGCCGTTGATAACCGCCTGCTGGACGGTTAATCCGCCAAATTCAGATATCTTCAGCTCTACGCCGGGATAGCGCTGGCGAAACAGGCTAATTGGCCCGGCCATCATCATCCCTACCATCGGCGGAATGCCGAGACGAAGCACACCTTTCGTCAGATGATTGATATCGTCCAGCTCCGCTTCCAGCTGGCGGAACTCCGCCAGGATTGCCAGCCCACGCTCAAAGACGACGCGTCCGGTATCGGTCAGTAACAGCTTGCGCCCGTCGCGGATCAGCAAGGTGCAGTTCAGTTCATCTTCGAGGTTTTTCAGCATCTTGCTGATGGTGGGTTGGGTAACAAACAACTTCTCCGCTGCGCGGGTAAAACTTTGCTGACGAACCACTTCGACAAAATAGCGCAGCGTTCTTATGTCCATGATTATTCCTCGAAACTATACCTTTGATGATTTTAATTCATTTCTGTCCATACCGTGCGCTCACTATACTGGCGCCTCGTCTCATTTTTGAGGAACCCCCCATGGCCGTGGCGTTAAGCCGTGTTACGCCTGCCGTTGTGCAACGACTCCAGGTACCGGTTCAGGTACTGCTCTACGCGGGACTGTTTGTTTTTGCCGAATATCTTGTCGGCTGGTTGCATCTGCCGTTGCCAGCCAACCTGGTGGGGATGATGCTGATGCTTACGCTCATCCTTTGTCGCGTCATTCCCCTCAAATGGGTGCGGGCTGGCGCGCGCTGGCTGCTGGCAGAGATGCTGCTGTTCTTTGTCCCTGCCGTGGTGGCGGTGGTGAACTATGCGCAACTGCTGATGGTGGATGGCTGGCGCATCTTTGCCGTTATCGCACTGAGCACACTGATGGTGCTGGGAGCGACCGCCTGGGTGGTAGATAAAGTCTACCGGTTTGAAATCAGCAGGCACAGAAATGACTAACTTTCAGATAAGCGTGCTGTGTCTGATTGCGACGCTGGTGATCTACTTTGCTAACAAGCGGCTGTATCGCCGTTTTCACGCCCTGCCGCTGATGCCGCTGGTCTTCACGCCGATCCTGCTGGTGTTGATGCTGGTCTTCGGTCATATCTCCTGGCAGAACTACATTGGCGAATCCCACTGGCTACTGTGGTTGCTGGGGCCAGCAACTATCGCCTTTGCCGTCCCGGTGTATGACAACCTGGCGATTATCAAACGCCACTGGATGTCACTCAGTGCAGGCGTGATCACCGCCACGGTGGTGGCGGTCTGTAGCTCGGTCTGGCTGGCGCGGCTGTTTACGCTACCCGATGAAATTCAGCGCAGCCTGGCCGTACGTTCGGTGACGACGCCATTTGCGCTGGCCGCAGCCAAACCGCTTGGTGGACAGCCGGATCTGGTGGCGCTGTTTGTTGTTGTCACCGGCGTCTTCGGCATGGCGGTGGGCGATATGCTGTTTCTGCGTCTGTCTATTCGGGAAGGGATGGCGAAAGGTGCGGGGTTTGGCGCGGCGTCGCACGGGGCGGGCACGGCACGTTCCTATGAACTGGGTCAGCAGGAGGGCGTCGTGGCAAGCCTGGTGATGATGCTCTCAGGTGTGGTGATGGTACTGATTGCGCCGCTGGTGGCGTGGGTGATGTTCTAAATTCCCCGGCCAGAGTGACCGGGGAGAAAGACTTAGTGTGCGCGACCTTGCTCAACGCCCAGGCCGGTTTGAGAGCGGATAAACTGGGCGCGGAATTTCTCGCGTTCCAGGTTACCCTCCGGGGAGTTATCGGTGGCCGAGAAGACCCAGATACCGATAAACGCCACGGCAATAGAGAACAGCGCCGGGTATTCATACGGGAAAATCGCCGTTGCGTGACCGAGGATCTGTACCCAGATGGTTGGGCCCAGAATCATCAGGATCACTGCCGTCAGCAGTCCCAGCCAACCACCAATCATCGCCCCACGGGTGGTCAGTTTTGACCAGTACATGGAGAGCAGGATGATAGGGAAATTGCAGCTTGCCGCGATCGAGAAGGCCAGCCCCACCATAAAGGCGATATTCTGCTTCTCAAAGAGAATACCCAGCAGAATAGCGACCACACCCAGCACCAGCACGGTGATCTTGGAAACCTTCAGCTCATCACGTTCGCTCGCGCCTTTACGGAAGACGTTGGCGTAGAGGTCGTGCGACACCGCAGATGCACCTGCCAGCGTTAAGCCTGCAACCACCGCAAGAATGGTGGCGAAGGCCACGGCGGAGATAAAGCCGAGGAACAGATTACCGCCCACCGCGTCGGCCAGATGCACCGCCGCCATGTTGTTACCACCAATCAGCGCCCCTGCCGCATCTTTAAACACCGGGTTTGCCCCCACCAGCATGATGGCACCAAAGCCGATGATAAAGGTAAGGATATAGAAGTAACCCATGAAACCGGTGGCGTAGAAAACGCTCTTGCGTGCTTCGCGTGCATCGCTCACGGTGAAGAAACGCATCAGGATATGCGGCAAACCTGCAGTACCGAACATCAGGCCCAGACCGAGTGAAAGGGCTGAAATCGGGTCTTTCACCAGGCCGCCAGGGCTCATTATGGCTTCACCTTTTGGGTGGACCGCCATCGCTTCGGTAAACAGGTTATTGAAGCTGAACCCAACGTGTTTCATCACCATGAAGGCCATAAAGCTGGCGCCGAACAGCAGCAGTACCGCTTTGATGATCTGCACCCAGGTCGTTGCCAGCATGCCGCCGAAAAGGACGTACATCACCATCAGGACGCCAACCAATACCACTGCGACGTGGTAGTTCAGGCCGAACAGGAGTTCGATCAATTTACCTGCGCCCACCATCTGCGCAATCAGATACAGCGCAACCACCACCAGCGAGCCACAGGCTGAGAGGGTGCGAATTGGCCCCTGTTTCAGGCGATAAGATGCGACGTCTGCGAAGGTGTAACGTCCCAGGTTACGCAGGCGTTCAGCGATCAGGAACAGAATGATTGGCCAGCCGACCAGGAAGCCGAGCGAGTAAATCAGACCATCGTAGCCTGAGGTATACACCAGGGCAGAGATGCCGAGGAACGAGGCCGCGGACATAAAGTCGCCGGCAATCGCCAGTCCATTCTGGAAACCGGTAATGTTGCCGCCCGCAGTGTAGTAATCGTTACGGGAGCGCACACGTTTCGACGCCCAGTACGTGATGTACAGCGTCAGCAGGACGAAAATCAGGAACATCACAATCGCCTGCCAGTTGGTTGGCTGGCGCTGTACCTCGCCGGTAATGGCATCCGCCGCGTGGGCGGCAAAGGGAAGTGTGGCGGCTAGCGCCGTCAGGACTCGCTTCATGATGCTTTTACCTCTCGCAGTACCGCTTTATTAAGACGATCGAATTCACCGTTCGCGCGCCAGACGTACACGCCGGTCAGCACAAATGAAATCACAATCACGCCAATGCCAATGGGGATCCCGCGCGTGACGCTGGTCCCCTCGTGGAGCGGGGTGCCGAGCCAGTGTGGGGCAAAGGCGATAAGCAGAATAAAGCCGACGTAGATAATCAGCATGATGATGGAAAGGAAGAAGGCAAACCGTTGCCGTTTATCGACGAGCTCCCTGTAGTGCGCACTATTCTCTATCTGCTGACAAATATCGTTATTCATCACAGAGTCTCCAGAAGTATTGGTAGGGGAGGTTTTATTATTCCCTCTCCCTTGCGGGAGAGGGTTAGGGTGAGGGGGTTACGAAGGCATTGCGATGGCCTGCTTCTCTTCGAGCAGTTTGTCCACCACACCCGGATCGGCGAGTGTTGAAGTATCACCGAGGTTACTGGTGTCACCTGCCGCGATTTTGCGCAGAATACGACGCATAATTTTGCCTGAACGGGTTTTCGGCAGCGAGTCGGTCCAGTGCAGAACATCCGGTGTGGCAAGCGGGCCAATCTCTTTACGTACCCAGTTGCGCACCTCGGCATACAGCTCTGGCGATGGCTCTTCACCGTGGTTCAGGGTGACATAGGCGTAAATCGCCTGGCCTTTGATGTTATGCGGGATACCCACAACGGCGGCTTCAGCAATCTTCGGATGAGACACCAGCGCAGATTCAATCTCGGCGGTGCCCAGACGGTGGCCGGAGACGTTCAGCACATCGTCCACGCGTCCGGTTATCCAGTAGTAACCATCTTCATCGCGACGCGCGCCATCGCCACTGAAGTACATGTTTTTAAAGGTCGAGAAATAGGTCTGCTCGAAGCGTTCGTGATCGCCGAACAAGGTGCGCGCCTGACCTGGCCAGGAGTCAGTGATCACCAGGTTGCCTTCGGTTGCCCCTTCCAGCGGATGACCTTCGTTATCTACCAGCGCAGGTTGTACACCGAAGAATGGGTTCGTTGCAGAACCCGCTTTCAGTTGGGTCGCACCTGGCATTGGGGTGATCATAAAGCCGCCCGTTTCGGTCTGCCACCAGGTGTCCATCACCGGGCATTTCTCGTTACCGATTTTCTTCCAGTACCACTCCCAGGCTTCCGGGTTGATAGGCTCACCCACAGAACCAAGAATGCGCAGGGAAGAGCGGTCAGTACCTTCGATGGCTTTATCGCCTTCCGCCATCAGCGCACGGATCGCCGTTGGCGCAGTATAGAGAATGTTGACCTTGTGTTTGTCGACCACCTGGCACATACGCGCCGGGGTTGGCCAGTTCGGTACACCTTCAAACATCAGCGTAGTGGCACCGCAGGCCAGTGGGCCGTACAGCAGGTAGCTGTGCCCGGTTACCCAACCCACATCAGCAGTACACCAGTAAATGTCGCCCGGGTGATAATCGAAAACGTATTTGAAGGTGGTGGCCGCATAGACCAGATAGCCGCCAGTGGTATGCAGCACGCCTTTTGGTTTACCGGTAGAGCCAGAGGTATAAAGGATAAACAGCGGATCTTCCGCATTCATCTCTTCTGGCTGATGCTGGTCGCTCGCTTTTTCAATCAGATCGCTCCACCACAGGTCACGACCTTCTTTCCAGTCGATCTTACCGCCGGTACGCTTGAGCACCACAACGTTGCTGACGCTTTTCACATTCGGGTTTTTCAGTGCTTCGTCGACGTTTTTCTTCAGCGGAATACTGCGACCAGCGCGCACGCCTTCATCGGCGGTGATCACCAGTTTAGAATTTGAATCGACAATACGACCGGCAACCGCTTCTGGCGAGAAGCCGCCGAAGATGACGGAGTGGATCGCACCGATGCGCGCGCATGCCAGCATGGCAACCGCCGCTTCGGGTACCATCGGCATATAAATAGCCACGACATCGCCTTTTTTAATACCTTTTTCCAGCAGGACGTTGGCGAAACGGCACACGTCGCGGTGCAATTCTTTATATGTTATGTGTTTGCTCTGCGAGGCATCATCGCCTTCCCAGATGATGGCCGTCTCATTCCCGCGCTCGGCAAGGTGACGGTCAAGGCAGTTTGCCGCCAGGTTTAGCGTGCCATCTTCATACCATTTTATGGAGACGTTGCCTGGCGCAAAGGAGGTGTTTTTCACCTTCTGATAAGGTTTGATCCAGTCAAGGATATGACCCTGTTCACCCCAGAAGATGTCCGGGCTGTTGATAGATTGCTGATATTTCTCGTGGTACTGCTCCGGGGTGATCAGGCAACGGTCCGCAATGTTTGCGGGAATGTCATGTTTATGTATTTGGCTCATGGCTTTTTTTCTCCTTGTAAGATGTTAATAATATGTCGCAAAAACGTTAATTGTAGGGGCTTTACAAGCTTTGTTTATTATTTGGGCGGCAGATCACGCATTGTTTGAATAGTATGAAAAATGAGCGAATGAAACTTTGAAGAAAAATAATTTAGCGAACCGATTATTCACAATTGAACCTAAAAAAGCGTTTTTATAACAAAAGGTTATTTATCGGGATTATCACAAACTCGCGTCATAGCAACTTTTCGTAGTGAAACGCATCGTTCTTTAAGGCTTGCGCAACATACCGTGCAAATGATACTCATACGCCGCGTTAAAAAATCCCATAAACCAACGCAACACAATTCATACCCTTTCAGTATGGCTCCATATTCATGCAGTTCGAGTGATCAGGGAGCTTCATTGAGGAAGTCAGTTTCTATGAAAAACGTTAAAGTCAGCCTGGCCTGGCAAATTTTGCTAGCCCTTGTGCTGGGCATCTTGCTGGGTAGTTACCTCCATTATCACAGTGACAGTCGCGAATGGCTGATTGCGAACCTGCTCTCGCCAGCAGGTGATATCTTTATTCATCTGATCAAGATGATTGTGGTACCGATTGTGATCTCGACGCTGGTAGTCGGTATTGCGGGCGTCGGCGATGCGAAACAGTTAGGCCGTATCGGGGCGAAAACCATTATCTATTTCGAAGTGATCACGACGATTGCCATTATCCTGGGCATTACGATGGCGAATGTGTTCCAGCCAGGCTCCGGGATTGATATGTCGCAACTGGCGACGGTGGATATTTCGAAATACCAAAGCACAACTGCTGATGTGCAGAGCCATGCGCATGGCCTGATGGGAACGATCCTGTCGCTGGTGCCAACCAACATCGTGGCGTCTATGGCGAAGGGTGAGATGCTGCCTATCATCTTCTTCTCGGTGCTGTTTGGTCTGGGCCTTTCTTCCCTGCCTGCGACACACCGTGAACCATTGGTGACGGTGTTCCGCTCAATCTCTGAAACCATGTTCAAAGTGACTCACATGGTGATGCGCTATGCGCCAGTTGGGGTGTTTGCGCTTATTGCTGTGACCGTAGCGAATTTCGGTTTTGCCTCCCTCTGGCCGCTGGCGAAGCTGGTGATTCTGGTGCACTTCGCCATCCTGTTCTTTGCGTTGGTGGTGCTGGGCATCGTGGCGCGTCTGTGCGGGTTGAGCATCTGGATCCTGATCCGTATTCTCAAAGATGAGTTGATTCTGGCCTACTCCACGGCAAGCTCTGAGAGCGTGCTGCCGCGCATTATTGAGAAGATGGAAGCCTACGGCGCACCGGCGTCGATCACCAGCTTCGTGGTGCCAACCGGCTACTCCTTTAACCTGGATGGCTCTACGCTGTATCAGAGTATTGCGGCGATCTTCATCGCTCAGCTGTACGGGATTGACCTGTCGCTGTGGCAGGAAATCGTGCTGGTGCTGACCCTGATGGTGACCTCAAAAGGTATCGCAGGCGTGCCGGGCGTTTCGTTCGTGGTGCTGCTGGCAACGCTGGGTAGTGTCGGGATCCCGCTGGAAGGCCTGGCATTCATCGCCGGTGTTGACCGTATCCTCGACATGGCGCGTACAGCGCTGAATGTGGTGGGTAATGCGCTGGCGGTGCTGGTGATTGCCAAGTGGGAACACAAATTCGATCGTAAAAAAGCGCTGGCGTATGAACGCGAGGTGCTGGGTCGTTTTGATAAGACGGCTGACCAGTAATGTAAAAAGCCGGGTGGCCTGCGCCACCCGGCAATGTTTACTCCCCGCTCAACGCATCAAACTCTTCGCATCCCGTATCAAACCCTTCAGTACAGCTCAGGTTCAACCAGTACAGCGCTTTCTGTTTATTGGGGATGATAAAGCCTTTCTCACCCTGTCTGAACAACATTCCAGCCCAGTACTCGGCGTAGCCCGTACGTGAAAGTGCTGAACTGCGTTTAAACCATGATGCCGCCTGAACATCGTCCTGAGCCACTTCTACACCGTTGGCATAAATCAAACCCAGCAGCAGTTGCGCATCTACCGCCGAGTCATTGTCGATATCTTCGGTTGCCGTTTGCAGCAGTTTGATGGCCTGTGGATAGTCGGTTTTGCCTGCCTGGGTGTTGACCAACACGCGTGCCAGCATGATCGCCCCTCGTTTACTGCCTGCGATGTTCGCCTGCTGCGCCAGTGCTTTAGCCTGCGCATAATCACCCTGCGTAAACTGAATTTGCGACAGCAGCGCCATCGCATCGACGTCGCCCCCTTTTGCCGCTTTCTCTGCCCACAGCGCCGCCTGTTTGCTGTCGCCAGAGCTGAAGTACGTATCGGCAAGATAATACTGGGCGCGGGCATCACCCGCTTCAGCTTGCTTTTTATACTGGCTGCCAATCTCATCGGCACGGGCAAGCGAAGTAAAAAATAACAACAACAGGAAAATGTGTTTCATGGATTCTTATCATCTTGGTACATGCCGCGCAGTATAATCGCGGTGGCAGAAGAAAAAAATGGGTGCATTAAGACCTCAGCATCCGACAAGCCGGGCGGAACCGTCGCTCCGCCCGAAGAGGTTAGCCTGCGTTGCAGGCTAATTTCGCCGCCACCTCCTGATGTTCACTCTTTATTGTGAGTTCGCATAACTTACCGCGATTAATAAAGGTAAATATTACTATCGTCAGGCAAATAATAAAGACAATGCCTAACGCAGTTTTTAATGGCGTCATGCCTTTTACTCCTTGTGAAAACTAGAATAAGAGGCTACTCTCAACCTGTTGGTGTTGAGGGGTAGCCTCGGGTAAATGACGATTTCCCGGGGCTTTCCACTTTCTGTCCCTCAACAATGCTCAAGACAGAAAGTCTTAAGCACCCGCCGCACATCTTATCCCTCTGAATTAAAATGCAAAGATGTAATTCTTGTTTGCGTAAATTACATTATTTCTGCGAGCGGCTTTCCAGAATAATAATTGATATTTCGAATGCTTTAAGCGGAAATAAAAAAGGAGTGAATATCTCACTCCCTTTATTCACTGTTGAATTAACAGCTTCAACCCATTGCACTTTCGCGCAGGTGGGCTTTCAGCTTGTTATATTCGTCGATAACATACTGTTCCGCAGCGTGCTGATCCGCAATTGGCTCCACGTTGACGGCGCAGTATTTATACTCCGGCGTTTTGGTTATCGGGCTTAAGTTCTCCGTCACCAGTTCGTTACAGGCACCAATCCACCACTGGTAGGTCATATAGACCGCACCTTTGTTAGGACGGTCGCTGACCTGCGCACGAGTAATGATTCGGCCTTTACGTGAGTTCACCCACACCAGCGCTTCATCCTCAATACCGAGCCGTTCGGCATCGGCGGTGTTGATCTGCGCATAGCCTGGTTCATCCGCCAGTGCCGCCAGTGCGGCACAGTTGCCGGTCATGGAACGACAGGAGTAGTGGCCAACTTCACGCACGGTGGAAAGCACCATCGGATACTCATCGGTGAGTTTGTCGATGGGGGCGACCCAGTCACACGTGAAGAACTGAGCCAGCCCGTTCGGGGTGTCGAACTTCTCTTTGAAGAGATACGACGTGCCCTGATCAGCCTCTGACTCATCCCGGCATGGCCACTGGATATACCCCAGTTCACCCATTTTTTCGTAGGTGGCACCAAAGAAATCCGGGCACAGATGACGCAACTCATCCCAGATTTCCTGGGTGTTGTTGTAGTGCATCGGATAACCCATGCGGGTGGCGATTTCGCTGATAATCTGCCAGTCCGTTTTCAGATCCCACTTTGGCTCTACCGCTTTAAAGAAGCGCTGGAAGCCACGGTCTGCTGCCGTATAGACACCTTCATGTTCACCCCAGGACGTTGACGGTAGAATCACATCCGCCGCTGCTGCGGTTTTGGTCATAAAGATATCCTGGACAATCACCAGCTCCAGGTCCTCAAACCCTTTGCGCACCGCTGACAACTCGGCATCGGTCTGGAGCGGATCTTCGCCCATGATGTAAGCCGCACGCACTTCGCCGTGTGCCGCGCGGTGCGGCAGCTCGCTGATGCGATACCCGGTGTGTTCCGGTAGGCTTTCCACGCCCCAGGCCTTCGCGAATTTGGCGCGGTTCTCCGGGAATTTCACGTACTGATAGCCCGGATAAGTATCCGGCAGTGCGCCCATATCACACGCGCCCTGCACGTTATTCTGACCACGTACCGGGTTGACGCCAACGTGCGCCTTACCGAGATTCCCCGTCAGCATGGCGAGGCTGGTCAGAGAACGAACGGTTTCCACCCCCTGGTAGAACTGGGTCACGCCCATGCCCCACAGGATCGCGGCGGTTTTCGCTCCGGCATACATCCGTGCCGCCTGGCGGATCTCCTGCGCGCTGACGCCGGTTATCGCTTCTACCGACTCTGGCGTATAGCCTTCGACAATTTTCCGGTACTCGTCAAAGCCTTCCGTACGGGTGGCGACAAACGCCTGGTCGTACAGGTTTTCCTCAATAATGACGTGCCCCATTGCGTTCAACAGCGCGATGTTCGAACCGTTTTTCAATGCCATGTGCATATCGGCAATGCGCGCGGTTTCAATTTTCCGCGGATCGCAGACGATGATCTTCGCCCCATTCTGTTTGGCGCGAATAACATGGTTCGCGACGATAGGGTGAGAATCCGCCGGGTTATAGCCGAAAATAAACACGAGATCGGTATTATCTATCTCGTTGATCGCATTACTCATTGCGCCGTTACCGACCGACTGGTGCAGACCTGCAACCGATGGGCCGTGTCAGACGCGAGCGCAGCAGTCGACGTTATTGGTACCAATAACGGCGCGCGCGAATTTCTGCATTACATAGTTCGTTTCATTTCCTGTCCCACGTGAGGAACCGGTGGTCTGAATGGCATCAGGGCCGTATTTGGCCTTAATGGCACTCAGGCGTGAGGCGACGTAATCCAGCGCCTCATCCCAGGAGACGGATTCCAGCTTGCCACCGCGCTCGCGGCGGATCATAGGGGTTTTCAGGCGCGGGGTGAGGATTTGGGTATCGTTAATAAAATCCCAGCCGTAGTAACCTTTCAGGCATAGCGTGCCCTGATTGGTTTTCCCCTGTGCGGCCTCCGCCCGGACGATTTTGCCGTTATCGACCACCAGGTGAATTTTGCAACCTGAGGCACAATAAGGGCAAACCGTGACGACTTTTTTCATCAGTCTGCTCCAGTTAATCGAATCTTTCGCACCCACTATGCAGCTTCTATGCCATGTTTTTTATATGGGTATACTCAGACTTTACGGCCCATTTGCAGTGAAAACCCTGACGAAAAGCAGCCAATCGTCAAAATTGACGTGTCGACAGGGCAGCGGATGTGACATGGGTTGAATTTTCGTGACTGAAAAAACTATTTGACTGGAGCCGACGGCAGAATGGTTCAGACTTAAAATAATCCCCTGACGGAAGCATGCGATGAAACCGGCGATTCTGGTGGTTGATGACGATATTGCAGTCTGCGAACTGCTTCAGGATGTGCTGAGTGAGCACGTCTTTAGTGTGCTGGTCTGCCATAACGGCCAGGATGCCCTGAACCGTGTTCATCAGGAGCCGAATATTGCTCTGGTTCTGCTGGATATGATGCTGCCGGATATCAACGGTCTGCAGGTTTTGCTGCAGCTGCAAAAGCAGCGTCCGGCGCTACCGGTGGTCATGTTAACCGGGCTGGGCAGTGAGTCCGACGTGGTGGTGGGGCTGGAGATGGGGGCCGACGATTATATTGGCAAGCCGTTTAACCCGCGTGTTGTGGTCGCCCGCGTTAAAGCCGTGCTGCGTCGCACGGGCGTGCTGGCCGCAGACGTTCCCGTGCCGAGTGTAGAGGGGATTACCTTTAACGGCTGGACGCTGGATACCGCGCGCTGTGAACTGAGCGATCCTAACCGTAACACCGTGCCCTTAACACAGGGCGAGTACGGCTTACTGCTGGCACTCACGCAAAATGCTCGCCGGGTACTGAGCCGTGATCAACTGCTTGAGTTGACCCACAGCGAAAGCGCCGAGGTCTTTGACCGCACTATTGATGTGTTAATCATGCGCCTGCGACGGAAAATCGAGGCCAATCCGCACCAGCCTGCACTCATTAAAACCATCCGTGGACTGGGCTACGTTTTTGCCACCGACGTCTCTCACAGCGAAAAAGCGGCCTAAGTATTCTCTTTAATAAACAGCTGCAACTCGGCCAGCGTTTTCGCGCCGTCAATCGCATTGGCGGCCAGCAGGCTTGCCCGCGCGCAGGCGTGTGCCAGATAAATACTGTCCGTTAGCGACAACGATTCGTGGCAGCCGTATAAAAAGCCCGCACAAAAGGCATCTCCCGCGCCAACGCTGCCGATGATCTGTTCCTGTTCCAGCAACCATGACGGGATCCAGCGGCCTTGCTCACCCGGCGCTTCACCCCATGCGCCTTCCGGGCAGTGGATCACCACGCGCTGACGAACGCCAGATGCCAGCAGTTGAGAAGCGGCCTGGGCAATATGGGTAATGTGCAGTGCATCATGCTCGTCACGCATCTCCAGCCCGCTAAACTCTCCGGCTTCCAGCTCGTTAATCACCAGATAATCGAGATGGCGAAGGGCAGGGAGCACCAGCGGCTGGTAGCGCGGGTCGCCCTTGCGGGAGACCAGATCGAGCGACGTTTCATACCCCTGGTCGCGCATTTGCGCCAGTAGCCGCGCGCTACGGGTGCCAAACTCGTCATCGGGCATATCAAGGCTGTCGAGCAACAGCAAATAACCGAGATGGAAGATCTTCATCGATCCGTCTAAACGATCGAAGGCGGGAAGATCCAGCAGACGGTTTGCCCCCGGTGAGTGGAAAAAGGTGCGCTGTCCGCTGGGATCGGTCATGACCTGCGACATGGAGGTTGGGGCAAAGGTCGTGCGTTGCACCCGCTGGCGATTGACGTGGTACTGGTCGAGCATTGCCAGAATGTAGTCCCCGTCGCTATCTTCACCAATCAGTCCCACCGCCTGCAGGGGCAGGGCAACATGCATTTTCGCCAGCGTCAGCAGAACGTTAAGCGGTGCGCCGCCGGTGGAACGTTCGCTGTGGGTAATTTCTGCCAGCCAGCCGCGTTCTGGCCACTGCACGATCTGGTGGACGTGATCCACCAGCATATTGCCCGCAGCGATAATCCCTTTGCGTTCCATTATGCCTGCCCCGCGCTGCCAAAGATGCGCATCTGTTCAGCGACCGTATCGGAAATCGCCTCTTCTATACCCAGCAACAGTTCGGCAAACTCGTCATAGAGTGGCTGGCGTTTTGCCATACGCTGCTCAACGGCGGACAGAGCCGCTTGCGACATCCCGGTGTAGAAATTGATTTTATGAATGCCCAGTTCGATGGCGCGACGAAAATCGGCATCGCTAATCCCGGAACCTCCATGCAGCACCAACGGCAGACCCGTCTGCTGGCGAATCGCATCCAGGCGTGGGAAGTCGAGTTTCGGCTCGCCTTTGTATTTTCCGTGTGCATTACCAATGGCGACGGCCAGGGCATCAATACCCGTCAGATCGACAAATTCGCGTGCCAGTTGCGGATCAGTAAAAAAGGCTTCATCCGCATGCCCATACAACGCGCCGCCTTCGTCACCACCAACCGCTCCCAACTCAGCCTCCACCGACACACCCACCGCGTGGCACATCTTCACGACTTCCCGTGTCTGGCGAATGTTTTCCTCGTAACTCAACGCGGAGCCATCGAACATCACCGAACTGAACCCTAAGCGCAGAGCGCGCACCACAGCCTCGAAGTGCAGACCGTGGTCGAGGTTGAGGACCACGGGAATATCGTGGCGAGCGGCCTCGAACTTAACCGCTTCCACAAGCGAATCCAGCGACACATACTTAAAATGCACTTCGGCGATGTTGATGATAAACGGCGATCGTTCCTGCCTGGCGGCGGCAAACAACGCACGCAGGAAATGGGAGTCGAGTACGTTAAACGCACCCAGTGCGTAGCGGTGCTCTCTGGCGTGCTCAAGACCGTCGGCAAGAGAAATCAATGGCATCATTCACTCCTTATATCCGAAACAGACTGTACTCGTTGCACAACACCAGTACCGCCGGTTCGTCTTCTTCAATACTGTTGTAGCGTGCAATGGGCTGCAGAAAATGGTTATCGTGTTCGTCGTCGTTCACGGATGACACTTCGCCCACCAGAACGTCGCCAAACCCGCGTTCGCCCCAGAAACTGTGGTACAGACCGGGCGTGAGACAGATGCTTTCCCCTGGTGTGAGGCGCAACTGGCTACCGGGCGCGTGGGTCTGCCGACAGCCGTCGACGGTGACGGTCACGTCGGTGTTTTCGGTCTCTTCATGCGCGCCGGCGTTCCATAACTCAATAATCAGATTCCCGCCGCCCCGGTTGATGATGTCTTCCCGCTTGCGCCAGTGGAAATGCATAGGCGTGACCTGGCCGTCTCGCACGTGCATGATTTTTTCTGCGTAGCATTTTTCATACGGCACCCCGTTGGGGGAACCATTGCGCAGAGTAAACAGCGTCAGGCCCTGGGCGGCAAAATTGTTGCCACCGAATGCCGTCACGTCCCAGCCGAGCCTGAGGTCGAACACTTCCTGCCACGCAGCCTGGTCAAGCTGCTGCCATTTTGTTGGCGGAAAGCTGGCGAAAGGGGGGAGGTGCACATCGTGCATGGAGAAAAACTGCCGCGTGTGGCCGAGGATTTCGTTGATGTCGGAGCGTTTCATGGGGACTCCTTGAAAACAGTTCCCTCTCCCGGCGGGAGAGGGAAAAGGGTTACTTAACCGTCCATCCCTTATAGGTTCCGACATTCTTTTTATCGATCATCGTCACCGGGATCAGCACAGGCGCTTTCGGTGCAGGCTTGCCCTGTAATATGTCATAGCCGATCTCCACCGCTTTTGCCGCCATCACCTGCGGATCTTGCGCTGGGGTCGCCACAAACAGGGAGTTTTCCCGCTTCAGCGCTTCTTCACCGTCCGGGCTACCATCCACGCCAACGATAAAGAACTCGCTGCGTTGTGCCTGTTTGGCTGCCAGATCGGCACCGATCGCGGTGGGATCGTTAATCGCGAACACGCCGTCGATCTTCGGATTGGCGGCCAGTAAGGAGGTCATCACTTCCAGCCCACCCTCACGGCTGCCTTTGGCGTTCTGGTTATCTGAGAGCACCTTGATATCCGGATGTTTTTTGAATTCTGTCTGACAACCTTCCACGCGGTTCTGTACCGCTGACACCGGTGGCCCGTTGATGATCACCACATTGCCTTTACCTTTCAGGCGGTCGGTTATGTACTTACAGGCCATTTCGCCTGCCTGGGTGTTATCGGAGGTGATGGTGGCATCTGCCCCTTCCGCTGCCACGTCAACCGCGACCACCACGATCCCGGCGTCCTTCGCGCGTTTTACCGCCGGGCCGATACCTTTGGAGTCCGCCGCGTTAAGGATGATCATGTCCACTTTGGCGGCAATAAAGTTGTCGATCTGCGCCACCTGCTGACCCAGATCGTAACCGCTGGAGACCAGCGTGACTTTAACGTTATCCCCCGCCAGTTTGCGCGCTTCCAGCTCGGCACCTTTGGTGATCTGCACGAAGAACGGGTTAGCCAGGTCACCCACCGTCACACCGATGGACTTCAAATCTTTCGCCTGCGCAAACGGCGTTGCGGCAAGCAGTGCGCCAGCACAGAGCGCGGTCACTAACGGTTTCAAACGCATCTTTTCTTCCTCGCTTGTAGGGTATTGTTGTTATGCACTTTGATGGTGTCGGGTACGGTATTTGTCGATCAGCACCGCAATGATGATCACCGCCCCTTTGATCACCAGTTGCCAGAAGTAGGAGACGCCCATTAGCGTCATGCCGTTGTTGAGGGTGGCGATGATCAGCGCACCTACCAGCGTGCCGGTGATCGTGCCGATCCCGCCGACAAAGCTGGTACCACCGAGGATCACTGCCGCGATTGCATCCAGCTCGTAACCCATGCCCAGATTGCCGTTGGCGCTGTAAAGTCGCGATGCGCTCATGATCCCGCCCAGGCCAGAGAGCAGACCGCTCATGCCGTATACAAACAGCAGCACCATCCAGACTTTAATACCGGTCAGTCGTGCCGCCTGCATGTTGCCGCCGACTGCATAGATGTGAACCCCAAGCGTGGTGCGGCGCAGGATAAACCAGCACACCGCAATCACTGCCAGGGCGATCACCACCAGCCAGGGAATGGGGCCGAGATAGTTATTACCGATCCACTCAAAATTGATGTTTGAGTTAATGACCGTTGTGCCGTCGGCCAGAAGATAGGCCGCGCCGCGCAGCGCGGTATAGGTCCCGAGCGTGACGATAAAGGGCGGCAACCCGGCAAAGGCCACCAGCGCGCCGTTGAACAGGCCCAGCACCATGCCGAGCATCAGGGCCGCCGGAATAGAGAGCATCGCAAATTCCGGGATCAGGGATACCACCATCGCGGCCACCGCCGTGGTGCCCAGAATCGAGCCTACGGAGAGGTCAATCCCGCCGGTTAAGATGATGAATGTCATCCCTGCCGCCAGCACAATGTTGATCGAGGCCTGACGGGTAATGTTGAGCAGATTGCTCTCGGTGAAGAAGTTAGGGGCGATAAAACCAAATACCGCCACAATCAGGATTAAAATCGGCAAAATACCGACCGTTTGCATCAGATCGCTCATCAGCATTTTTTTGGCGGAGGCGGATTTCGCCACCTGCTGCGGATGGGTAGGAGTTGTCATGATTGCACCGCCTGATGATGAGTGTCGTTCACGCCGGTTGCCAGCGTCATAATGTTTTCCTGAGAGATGTCATGCCCGTGGAGTTCACCCGCAATGCTGCCTTCACGCATGACGTACACCCGGTCACTCATGCCCACCACTTCCGGCAGTTCGCTGGAGATCATCAAAATCGCCACGCCCTTGCGCGCCATCTGGTTCATGATGCGATAGATCTCGCTTTTCGCGCCGACGTCCACGCCGCGCGTCGGTTCGTCCAGAATCAGAATGCGCGGACCGATTGCTACCCAGCGGGAGATCAGCAGTTTTTGCTGGTTACCGCCTGATAGCCCACCTGCGCGCACCTGAGAATGGGGCACGCGGATGTTAAGCAGGGCGATGGCATCATCGGAAATGGACTGTGCTTTTTTGCGGTTAAGCATGCCGAAGGTTGCGTCGCGCTCCAGCGTGGCCATGGTGATGTTCTCCTGCGCCGCCAGTTCGAGGAACAACCCCTGTTCCTTGCGGTTTTCAGTGAGAAAACCGATCCCGTTTTCAATTGCCGCACGCGGGGAGTGGATCACTACCGGCTCGCCATCAACTTCAATCATGCCGCCTGTGGCTTTGCGCGCGCCGAAGATCAGTTGTGCCAGTTCGGAGCGGCCAGCCCCCACCAGACCCGCCAGACCGACAATTTCCCCTGAACGTACCTGCAGGCTGCAAGGCTGTACTTTTTTACCGTCGGTGAGGTGGTGAACGTTGAGACGCGGGCTGCCGAGTGGAATATCGCGTTCTTTGTTAAACAGATCGCTTAAGGGGCGACCGACCATCATCTTCACCAGCTCAGAGGCGTTCAGTTTGTCGCGGGTCAGGCTGCCGACGTACTGCCCGTCACGCAGAACGCTGACGCGGTCGGAGAGTTCGTACACTTCCGCCATCCGATGGCTGATATAGATAATGGCCATTCCTTCATCGCGCAGGCGCAAAATCAGCTCAAACAGGCGATGGGTTTCTCGTGAGGAGAGGGCCGCGGTGGGTTCGTCCATCACCAGAATGCGGCTGTTGCGGTGCAGTGCGCGGGCAATTTCCACCTGCTGCTGCTCGGCAATGGTCAGCTTCATCACCAGGTCGGTGGCGTTAAAATGTGCGCCAAGGCGCTCAATCACTGCCTGCGCCTGGGCAGCCATCTCTTTACGCTGTACCAGCCCGCCCCGAGACAGCTCGCTGCCGAGGAAGATGTTTTCGGCAACGGTCAGATTGGGCGCCAGCTGCATCTCCTGATAAATCAGGGTAATGCCTGCGGCCAGCGCATCTTTTGGCCCCTTGATGTGAAACGGCTGACCGTCGATCAGGATCTCACCGCTGGTGGCGGTATAGGCTCCCGCGAGGATCTTCATCAGCGTGCTTTTTCCCGCGCCGTTTTCACCCATCAGCGCATGGATCTCACCGGGGAAGACCGTCAAATCCACACCCTTGAGCGCGTGGAAATTGCCAAACGTCTTGGCAATGTGACGCATCTCTAATACCGGGGTTCTGCTCATGGCGGATCTCCTGTGAATGTCGATATCTGCACTTCATCACAGGTGCGTAAATGCAAAATGTCAGAAGCCGTTCATATTTGTCATAGTTATGAATAGCTAATGTCGATCACAGTTACGGAGCTAACATGTCATCACACCGCCCCCCGTTTTTTGCCAGCGCCCGTGGTCGCCTGCTGATTTTCAATCTGCTGGTGGTTGCGGTGACGCTCATGGTCAGCGGTGTGGCAGTGCTGGGGTTTCGTCATGCCAGCCAGATCCAGGAGCAGGTTCAACAGCAAACGCTGGATGACATGACCGGCAGTATGAATCTCGCACGGGATACCGCCAACGTGGCAACGGCGGCGGTGAGGCTTTCGCAAGTCGTAGGGGCGCTGGAATATAAAGGCGAAGCTGACCGGTTGAAGCAGACGCAAATGGCACTGCGTCACTCGCTGGAACAGCTTGCTGATGCGCCACTGGCGCAGCAGGAACCGGCGCTGGTGGCGCGAATTATTCAGAGAAGCAATGAATTACAGCAGAGCGTGACGGAGATGCTTGAACGCGGGCAGCGACGCCATCTGGAACGTAATGCGCTGCTGAGCTCGCTGTATCAGAGTCAGAGCTACTTACGGCATTTGCAGGATATCAATCGTCGTTACGACAGTAATATCCCGGATGCACAGCAGCTAATGGAGATGGACAGGCTGATTATCGCCGCTATCGACACCCCCTCGCCGCGCGCCACGGTGCAGCAGCTGGATGCGGTGACGGCAACGCTGCCGCGGAGTGCGGCGCAGCCGGTGGTGAATGGCGTCCTGCCCGATTTTAACGACGAACTGCGTAAGCTCGCGCCGCTGTCGAAGCAACTGGAAGAAAGCGATCTGGCGATAAGCTGGTATATGTTCCACATCAAGGCGTTGGTGGCGATCCTCAACAGTGATATTAATCAGTACGTCGAACAGGTGGCGCAAGCCTCCCGGCTTCGCACGGCCCAGAGCCATCACGAATTGCAATCTATCAGCGTATTTATCAGCATTTTCGCCGTGCTGGCGCTGATCATCACCGGATGCGCCTGCTGGTATATCTATCGCAATCTGGCCTCAAACCTGACGGCCATTTCCCGGGCGATGTCGCGTCTCGCCCATGGCGAACAGGATGTTTCTGTCCCTGCGCTGCAGCGGCGTGATGAGCTGGGTGAGCTGGCGCGTGCGTTTAACGTTTTTGCCCGCAACACCGCCTCACTTGAGCACACCACGCGTCTGCTGAAAGAGAAAACCACGCAGATGGAGATCGACCGCATTGAGCGTCAGGGGCTGGAAGAGGCACTGCTGCACAGCCAGAAGATGAAAGCCGTTGGACAACTGACGGGTGGGCTGGCGCATGATTTTAATAACCTGCTGGCGGTGATCATCGGCAGTCTTGAGCTTACCGATCCGGAATCAAAAGATGCGCCGCGTATCACCCGGGCGCTGAAGGCTGCCGAACGCGGTGCTCTCCTCACTCAGCGCCTGCTGGCGTTTTCCCGTAAGCAATCCCTGACGCCGCACGCGGTCGAGATGAAACCGCTGCTGGAAAACCTCAGGGAACTCATGCTCCACTCCTTGCCTGCGACCCTGACGCTGGAGATTGAAGCGCAATCCCCAGCCTGGCCCGCATGGATAGACGTCAGCCAGCTGGAGAACGCCATTATCAATCTGGTGATGAATGCCCGCGATGCGATGGAAGGGCAAAGCGGGGTAATTAAAATCCGTACCTGGAATCAGCGCGTCACCCGTAGCGACGGGCGCAGGCAGGATATGGTGGCGCTGGAGGTGATTGACCGCGGCAGCGGTATGTCGCAGGAGGTGAAATCCCGGGTCTTTGAACCGTTCTTCACCACCAAGCAGACCGGAAGCGGGAGTGGGTTAGGTCTGTCGATGGTCTACGGCTTTGTCCGCCAGTCAGGTGGTCGCGTGGAGATTGAAAGCGCGCCGGGGCAGGGGACAACCGTTCGGCTTCACCTCCCGCGCTCGATGCTGCCCGTTATGTCTGAGGATGAAGTGCTCTCTGCCACCGCCGCCGGTGATAGCGAGCGGCTGGTGCTGGTGCTGGAAGATGAGGCGGATGTTCGTCAGACCCTGTGCGAGCAGCTGCATCAGCTTGGCTACCTGACGCTGGAGGCGGAGAACGGTGAGCAGGCGTTGAGAATGTTGGAGGTCTCACCGGATATTGGCATGTTTATCAGCGACCTGATGTTGCCGGGCAGCCTCAGCGGCGCTGAGGTGATTAACCATGTGCGCAGCCATTATCCGCAGCTTCCGGTGTTGTTGATCAGCGGTCAGGATTTACGGCCCGCGCATAACCCTCAGTTGCCAGATGTCCAGTTACTGCGTAAGCCGTTTACGCGGGTGCAGTTGGCGCAGGCGCTGCGGAAAGTCTGTTTATAAGCAGTGATATTTAGGAATTCATCAAGAGTGTGAGTAAACCGGGTGATGCTAACCTGCGCAAAATTTGGCAGATTGGGATATAAAGGGAACTATGCCGGTACTTACCAGAGGGGACTCACAAATGATCGTGATGCCTACAACTTACAGCCCAAAGACCGTAGCAAGGTCATTCAAGCTCGTTGATGAATTTGTTCTCTCCGGGCGAGTGTTACATGTCATCTTTGATAGCCAGACGCCAAGGGCTGCGATTATTGAAGCGGATGTCGAAACCTTCGATGGTGTGCCTCGGCATCGGGTTGTTGCTGCCCTGGATTTACAACGTAAAACGCATTTGGGTGAAGATATCATTGCTGTCGAGCGTTGTTGGGAAGATACCAACGTTATTCAGGTAGAAGGTATATGCGTTGATCCTGCCGAGCGTGACAAGGGACTGGCAACTCGCCTGTATGAATCCCTGGTATTACAGTGTGGCGTGACGCTTGTCAGTGATTTTGAACAATATGAGGGTGGGAAGATGCTTTGGCAGAAAATTGCCCGCGAGTCTGACCAAATCGCTGTATTTGTTCTCGATACCGAGCAGGGAGCATTTTGGCCGTATGATGGTAGTAAGGTTATCTATGACGGCGGTTGTATACCCGAAGATCGTATCTGGAGCCATTCGCCGGATCAAAAATGTTATGGCATTGTACTGGTTGCAGAAAATAAACAGCGTGCAAATCAACTGATGAAAGACCCTGGGCACAACTGAATTTGAGATTCCTCCGCTACCCCCGTTCCCTGTTGTTCATTATCGTAAAGCCAGTTCACCTGCGAGTCTGGCCTTATGAAACGTTACTCAACTGCTCTGTTATTTGGTCTGCTGTCACTCACCAGCCAACTGGCTCACGCCGATATTGTTGATGATGCCATTGGCAATATTCAGCAGGCGATCAACGACGCCTATAACCCCAGCAGTAGCCGAAGCAGCGATGACGACGACGATCGTTATGACCGCAGCCGCCAAATCGACAGTCGACAGTACGACGACCGTCGTCGGCAGCTTGAAGACAGACGCCGCCGTTTAGACGAGCGTCAGCGTCAGTTGGATGACGATCGCCGTCGGTTAGAAGAGGATGAGCGCAGGTTAGAAGACGATTACGACCGAGGGTAAGTGCGGCCTGTTGCCTTAACCCTCTCCACGGAAGAGGGTGAAAAACTAATCCAGCGCCAATACCATGCCGTCATACCCCGCTTCAAACCCTTCCGGAAGCGGATTATTCATCATCCACACGTCAAACTGATGGCTGATGTGCGTCAGGATCACTTGCGGGCAGCCAATCACCTCGTTTAGCGCAATTACGGTATTTAAGTCGCAATGGTTTCGCGGCGTTTCATCGCGCGGTTCGTGGCTGCAGTCGATAATCATCGCCTGCGGCCGGTTATTAAGCAGGAACTTCACCGTTTTTTCCGGCAACCCGGCGGTATCCGATAGCCAGGCCACGCGGCTGTGGGCCGATTCCAGCAAATACCCGAAGGTCAGTTTCGAGTGGTTGAGCGGCAACGGTGTGACCCGCATCCCCTGTAGCTCAAACATCACAAACGGTTCCACTGTATGGCTGAAGTCCAGGAGCCCCGGGTGCCTGAACAGGTCGTCACAGCCCACGTCGTCCGGCGGACCATAGACCGGAATGGTCGCCCCCACTCCCCAGCGTAGCGGGAATAGCCCCTGAACGTGATCCATATGGTAATGCGTGAGCAAAAACTGCTGGAAGCTGCCTGCCGGCCAGTCGTCCATCAGATGCGGAATACCGGCATCCAGCAAGGTAATGGCTTCATTGAATTTGACCACCGCGCTGCACGGACGACGGCGATAGCTATCCTGCAAACGCGCCCGGCGACATGCCGCGCAGTCGCAGCCAAATACCGGAACCAGCTGGGCACTGCCGGTGCCGGTTAACGTGATCGTCAGACTCATCGCATACCTCTACAGCGGTTTGGTGAATCGAAAATGGCTCTGCGTGTAACCCTCACGGACATAAAAGCGGTGGGCATCCACACGTTTTACGCTGGTCGAAAGCTCCGTTAACTCCGCTCCCGCCTGGCGTGCAACGTCTTCTGCCCAGGCCAGGAGTTGGCTCCCCACTTTGTGACCACGCGCCTGCGGCATCACTACCAGCTCCTGGATTTCACCAATCCAGCGTGCGTGATGCAGGTGAAACTGCATATGCAGGCCAATCATGCCGACGACCTGTCCGTCCAGCTCGGCAAGCTGATAACGCATATTGTGGTCTTGCAGATTAGCAAGATAACCGGTGTGAAAGGCCATATGATCGAACTCGGCCTGCTTTAACTCGCAGATGAGAGCGTAAACCATCGCCGCATCGTCGGCGGTGGCGGGGCGAAGCTGGCAGTCAGGCATGCTGTTTCTCCTTCTGACGGATCAGCGATAAAAAGGTATCGACAGACTGTAGCAAACTTCCGTCATTATTGAGGATATGACATTCAGACGGGGTATAACGCGCCGCACGCTCAAGCCGCTGGTCTATCTCACGGGCTGATTCGCGCCCTCGGTTCTGCAACCGGCTACGCAGGACATCGGGGGAAACCTGCAGGCAGACCGGCAGCAGGGCGGCTTCATATCGGGCGCGCGCTTGTTGAAGGTGCGCACGCGAACCGTTGACCAGCACGTCGAAACCCGCGTGTAGCCACAGGTCTATCTCGATACCGATCCCGTAGTAATAACCGTTGGCGTGCCAGCTAAGCGCCAGCAGGTTTTGCCCCGCGCGGGTGAAAAACTCCTGCTCGCTCAGGGCAATATGATTTTCACTTCCGGCATTCGCCGCGCGGGTAATATAGCGGTGTGCGACCAGTAGTTGCGGGTGTTCCCGCTGCCTTAACGCGGACAGCAGGCTGTCCTTACCGGAGCCGGACGGCCCCATTAGCCAGATTAGTCTTCCCATCAGAATACCCGTTTTCCCTGACGCCAGACGTGGTCGATATGAATGTGCTCACCTTTACGGTGGGCCAGCACCAGATCCGCCCGTTTACCTTCGGCAATCTCTCCGCGATCCTGAAGATTCAGCGCTGATGCCGGGTTTTTCGTCACCAGACGAATGGCCTGCGGCAGCGTGAATCTGTTACCTTCGTCGTCCGCCACCCGGAATGCCGCATCCAGCAGGCTGGCGGGGTAGTAATCGGAGGAGAGGATATCAAGCAGATCAAGTGAGGCGAGCTTGCTTGCCGCCACGTTGCCAGAATGCGAGCCGCCGCGCACAATGTTCGGCGCACCCATCAGCACGTTCATGCCGTGCTTACGGGAGGCTTCAGCTGCTTCAAATGTGGTGGGAAATTCGGCGATCACGCTACCAAGCTGATGAGATTCGAGTACATGGTCGTGGGTAGCATCATCATGGCTGGCCAGCGCGATGTTACGGTCCCGGCACATCGCAGCAATGGAGAGGCGATTCGGTTGCGACCATTGTGCTGCCAGCGCCAGTTGCTCTTCTTCATAGCGAGCCATCTCGGCATCGGTGAGAGAATACTTACCCTGGTAGTATTCGCGATATTTCTCAATATTGGCGAACTGGCGCTGCCCTGGGGAGTGGTCCATCAGTGACACCAGCGAGACCGGCTCACGACCGACCAGCTTTTCAAACAGCGGCAGGGTGGTGTGATGCGGCAGTTCGCAGCGCAGATGCAGGCGGTGCTCGGCGCGGTTGAGGCCGCGTTTTTGCGTCTCTTCCACGGCGTTAATCATCTTCTCCAGATTTTCCAGACGATCGCCCCCGTCGCGCACGTCACCAATCGCTACCGCATCCAGTACGGTGGTGATGCCGCTGGCGACCATCAGTGCGTCGTGGCTGCTCATCGCCGAATGGGCGGGCCAGTCCACTTTCGGGCGCGGGGTGAAGAATTTATCCAGATTATCGGTATGCAGCTCGATCAGCCCTGGCAGCAGCCAGCCGCCTTCGCCGTCCATGGCTTCTGGGGAGCGACTCAGGGTTTCGGCGAACGCGCGGATCACCCCGTCCTGGATCTCAATGGAGCCGCCAACCACTTCATTTTCCAGCACCAGCTTGACGTTATTGATAATCATGCGTGGGTCCCCATTGGATGCAGTCTGTCTGCCACGCGCGAACGCACGGTTTCGTCGTGGAAGATCCCGACGATCGCCGCGCCGCGCGCTTTGGCCTGCTCGATCAGCTCTACTACGGCCGCGCTGTTTTTATCGTCGAGCGAGGCGGTGGGCTCATCCAGAAGCAATATCGGGTAGTCGACGATAAAGCCGCGGGCGATGTTGACGCGCTGCTGTTCGCCGCCGGAAAAGGTCGACGGAGCAAGGTGCCACAGGCGCTCGGGCACGTTGAGGCGCGTCAGCAGGCTGGCGGCTTTGGCGGCGCAAGTTTCACGCGGCATGCCAAGATCCAGAAGCGGCTGCATCACCACGTCCAGGGCGGAGATCCGCGGGATCACCCGCAGAAACTGGCTCACCCAGCCGATCGTTGAGCGGCGGACTTCCAGCATTTTCCGTGCGGGTGCCTGAACCAGATCGACCCACTCATCGCCGTGGCGGATGTGAATATGGCCATCGTCCGGCAGATAGTTGGCATACAGGGAGCGCAGCAGGGTGGATTTTCCGCTGCCGGAATGGCCGTGCAGGACCACACATTCGCCCCTGCTGACCTCAAGTGAAGCATTTTGCAGCACCGGCAGGCGCACGCCGTTTTGCTGATGGAGCACAAAGGTTTTACTTACGTTTTGCACGCGGATCATGTTGGCCTCTTAATTCTGCAATACCGACGACACCAGCAGCTGGGTGTACGGATGATGGGGATCGTCGAGTACCCGGTCGGTTAACCCACTTTCCACCACCTGACCTTGTTTCATTACCAGCAAACGGTCTGCCAGCAGGCGCGCCACGCCCAAATCGTGGGTGACAATCACCACCGCGAGGTTCAGCTCTACCACCAGGCCGCGCAGCAGATCGAGCAGTCGCGCCTGAACGGAGACGTCCAGCCCGCCGGTGGGTTCATCCATAAACACGAGCTTCGGATGGGTGACCAGGTTGCGGGCGATTTGCAGACGTTGCTGCATACCGCCTGAGAAAGTAGTCGGCAGGTCGTCGATACGCGAGGCAGGGATTTCAACTTCTTCCAGCCAGTGTTGCGCCGTGGCGCGGATATTGCCGTAATGGCGCGCGCCGGTGGCCATCAAGCGTTCGCCGATGTTGCCTCCCGCAGAGACCTGACGGCGCAGACCGTCCATCGGGTGCTGATGCACCACACCCCACTCGGTGCGCAGCAGGCGGCGGCGCTCGGCTTCACTCATGCCGTACAGGGATGCTCCCTCATACAAAATGTCGCCATTCTGCGGCGTCAGGCGCGCAGAGATGGATTTAAGCAGCGTCGTTTTGCCTGAGCCGGACTCGCCGACGATCCCCAGCACTTCCCCCGGCCACAGCTCAAACGAGACGTCGCTGAAGCCTTTGCCAGGCGCATAAAGGTGGGTCAGGTTGTTAACCGAAAGCAGCGGTTTCATAGGCTGTTCGCCTCGCTCTGTTGGCGGCAGTAATCGGTGTCGGAGCAGACAAACATCCGTTTGCCCGTGTCATCCAGCACCACTTCATCCAGATAGCTGTGTTTCGAACCGCAGATGGCGCACGGCTCATCCCACTCCTGCACCGTAAACGGGTGGTCATCGAAGTCGAGGCTCTCCACACGGGTGTAGGGCGGCACGGCGTAGATGCGCTTTTCACGCCCGGCACCGAACAGTTGCAGCGCAGGCATCATGTCCATCTTCGGGTTATCGAATTTCGGGATTGGCGACGGGTCCATCACGTAGCGACCGTTCACCTTCACCGGGTAAGCGTAGGTGGTGGCGATATGGCCGAAGCGGGCGATATCTTCATACAGCTTCACCTGCATGATGCCGTACTCTTCCAGGGCGTGCATGGTGCGGGTTTCCGTTTCGCGCGGCTCAATAAAGCGCAGCGGCTCAGGGATAGGGACCTGAAAAATCAGGATTTGATCTTCGGTGAGTGGCGTTTCTGGAATGCGGTGACGGGTCTGGATCAGCGTGGCATCTTCGGTTTTTTCGGTGGTGTTAACACCCGTCACGCGCCTGAAGAAGTTGCGAATCGACACGGCGTTGGTGGTGTCGTCCGCCCCCTGGTCGATGACCTTCAGCACATCCGCTTCCCCAATCACGCTGGCGGTAAGCTGAATACCGCCGGTGCCCCAGCCGTAGGGCATCGGCATTTCGCGGCCGCCGAACGGCACCTGATAGCCCGGGATTGCCACCGCTTTCAGGATAGCGCGGCGGATCATACGTTTGGTTTGCTCATCCAGATAAGCAAAATTGTAGCCGCTTAAGTTAGCCATTTTCGCGCTCCCGTTGCAGGCGTTTCAGTAGTTCCAGTTCGGCCTGGAAATCAACGTAGTGCGGCAGCTTGAGGTGCGAGACAAAGCCTGCGGCCTCAACGTTATCCGCGTGGGCCAGCACGAACTCTTCGTCCTGTGCCGGGCCGGAGATGTGTTCACCGTAATCCGGGGCCTGCAGTGCGCGGTCGACCAGCGCCATTGCCATCGCTTTACGTTCACTCATACCGAACGCCAGCCCGTAACCCCGGGTAAAGTGTGGCGCTTCGTCTTCCGGAGCGACAAAGCCGTTGACCATTTCGCATTCCGTTACCAGCAGTTCGCCGATGTTCACGGCAAAACCCAGCTCTTCAGGCACAATTTCAACGTCAATGAAGCCGCTACGAATTTCTGCTGCAAACGGGTGGTTACGCCCGTAACCGCGCTGAGTGGAGTAGGCCAGCGCCAGCAGATAACCTTCGTCGCCGCGCATCAACTGCTGAAGGCGCGACGAGCGTGAGCACGGATAAACCGGCGGTGTGCGGGTAATGTCGTCTGGCGTGCTGCCGGTGTCTTCTTCGGCTTTTGCCAGCCCCTGATGCGCCAGCAGGCTAAAGACATGCGGGGAGGCATCTTGCTGCGGCTCGGCGGTGCTCAGGGAAGACGTTTCACCGTTTGCCAGCAGCGTGAAATCCAGCAGGCGATGGGTGTAATCGTAGGTGGGGCCGAGCAGTTGACCGCCAGGGATGTCTTTATAAACGGCCGAAATGCGGCGTTCCAGGCGCATCTCAGCGGTGTTAACGGGCTCACTCACCGCCAGTCTGGCAAGCGTGGTGCGATACGCGCGTAACAGAAAGATGGCTTCGACGTTGTCACCGCTGGCCTGTTTTAACGCCAGCGCCGCCAGCTCGCGGTCAGCGATGCCGCCTTCGGTCATGACACGGTCGACGGCGAGGTTTAACTGCTGCTCTATCTGGGCAACGCTCAGCTCAGGAAGCTGCTCATCACCCCGTCGTCTGTGCGCCTGTAGCGCATGGGCGGCGGCGATGGCTTTTTCGCCCCCTTTGACGGCAACGTACATCAGCATACCTCCACGTGAGTGGTTCGCGGTATCGCCAGCAGGCGTTCACCGCAGGTCAGGATCAGGTCGATACCCAGCGGGAACGGGTGGGGACGTTCGGTCAGCTCATGAATGATGCAATCCGGCAGCTGTGGCGCGACCATCCGTTCGTCAGCGATACCAGCACCGGTCAGGCGCAGCATGCGACCGCCGCTCAGACTGGAGACCTGCAAAATCAACGTGGCGCTGGTTTCCGGTGCGACGGCGCTGCCTTCGCTCAGGGCGTTGAGCTGTTCGTGGCTGATTTGCTCATCGGCCACGGCAAACACGGCTTGTCGGGGCTGTTCAACCAGCGGAGCGTTGGTGTGAAAACGCAGGTTCTGGCTGGCGATATCATTCGAAAGCGCGCCTGAGAGCCACACCGGAGTATCGTTGTCGGCAAGGGTCAGCAGTACGCTGGTGGTCGCCAGGTTTAGCGGTAGCCAGCCTTGTGAAAGCTGGTACAGCGAGACAATCACACCCGGCTCGCTCATGGCTTTCAGCAGGCGACGAAAACTCTGTTGGGCATCCTGGACGGCAAGGGTAAAAGCGGGTTGAAGCGTCATGCGTTATCTCCGCGAACGAGCGTAAAGAAGTCGACCCGGCTGGTATTCACTTCGGCCTGACGTGCGGCAAGGCGTGCGGCGCGGTCGGCTTCCAGAGGGGCGATAAGGGTTTCCATTAACGTCTGAAAATAAGGTTGTTCCTGCAAAAGCGCGTCTATCACTGCGCAATGTTCGGCATGCTGTTTATCGCGACCGAGCACGTAGCTGTAGCCCAGCGTGCCGCTCTTCAGGCGGATCACGGCTCGGGTAAGGGTGGCATCACCCGCGAAGAAGCGCTCACCGGTACCTCCCATGCGCGCCTGGATCTGTACAAGGCCGATTTCCGGCGGGCGAATAGCGTCGTAGTCCGGCGTCAGGCCGAGCGCGTTCATACGGCTGTGCAGCGCAGCAGGCTGACTGTGGGCCAGCACGCGCATCCAGCGTTGACGGGTGGCGGTATCGAAGTGCATTCAGTGCTCCATGGTGAATTCGATCATGTCGGCGCGGGTCAGACTGACGGAGTATTCCGTCGCGTCGACTTCACCGTCACGGTGGTTAAGGGTGCGCACGCAGAGCAGTGGGGCCATGTTGGGGATTTCCAGTACTTTGCTTTCTTTGGCCTGCGCGCGGCGGGCACTGATGCGCGTCTGGGTACGTCTGAGCGCAATACCGGTGGCATCACGCAGAAAGTCATGCAGTGAACCGCTGGAGAAATGTTGCAGCACAGGCCAGAGGCTCAGGTCACTGAAGTAGTGATCTATCTGGCAAACGGCCACGCCATTGACCCGGCGCAGGGTGCGCAGATGGACGACGTTGTCGCCCTCCTGAATGCCCAGCGCATCGGCTACATGGCTCGACGCCGGGCGCAGCACGGAGAGCAGTTTTTCGCTGGTGGGATGGCTGCCCTGATCGAGCAGGTTCTGGCTAAAGCGCGCCTGCGCATTGAGCGGGTAGTCGAACGGGCGCATCAGTACCAGTACGCCAATCCCCTGACGGCGCTGGACCCAACCGCGCTCGACCAACTGGTCAATGGCACGACGCAGGGTGTGGCGGTTCACTTCATAGCGATCGGCAAGCTGTTGTTCGGCGGGCAGATAGTCTCCGCAGCGGTAGTGGGTGCGCAGTTCCACTTCGAGTTTTGCCGCAATTTCTTGCCAGCGGGTTGGGTAACTGGTCGGATGTCTGGATAAGTACATATAAATCAAAGCCTCGCTTCTCAGATGAAGTGCTTACGCAAACGTTGAGAGAGGAAATCCAGCAGGCTCACTGTGATGATGATAAGTACCATCAGGGCGCAGGTTTGCTGAAACTGGAAACCGCGGATCGCTTCCCACAGGGTGACGCCAATCCCGCCTGCGCCCACCATGCCCACGACGGTGGCGGAACGGACGTTAGACTCGAAGCGGTACAGCGAGTAAGAGATCAGCAGCGGCATGACCTGGGGCAACACGCCGTAGAGAATTTCTTCGATTTTGTTCGCACCTGTTGCGCGGATACCTTCAACCGGACCCGGTTCAATGGCTTCAACAGCTTCAGAGAGCAGTTTGGAGAGCACGCCGGTGGTGTGAATGAACAGCGCCATTACCCCGGCAAACGGGCCAAGTCCAACGGCCACCACGAACAGCATTGCGAAGACCATTTCGTTAATAGCGCGGCAGGCGTCCATCAGGCGACGCACCGGCTGATAAACCCACCACGGTACGATGTTTTCGGCACTCATCAGGCCAAACGGAATGGAGAGAATGACGGCAAGGGCGGTACCCCAGACGGCGATTTGCAGGGTAATCGCCATTTCGCCGAGATAATCCTGCCACTGGCTGAAGTCCGGCGGGAAGAAGTCGGCGGCGAAGGTTGCCATGTTGCCCGCGTCTTTGAAGAGCAGGAGTGGATCCATCTCCGCGCCCTTCCAGGAGATAACCAGCACCGCCAGCAGGATGGCCCAGCTTATCAGCGAGAACCAGCTGCGCTTCGGCGGCGGGAGGGTGATGGTTTGCATGTTGGCTCCTTTGGGTTTAGTCCCCTCTCCCTTGAGGGAGAGGGAGAAAAGATCTACTGCACTGCTTTATTCACGCTGGTCATGGCGCCAAGTGCGGCGGTCAGGCGGTCGAGATCGTCCAGTTGCGCCTGAATCGCGGCGACTTTGCTGGTTTTCTCCTCGTCCTTCAGGCCGTTGTTGTCCTTCACACCCTGCATCTCTTTAAACAGCGCCAGCTGGCGAATCGGCACCAGTTGCAGGTCGCTGGATGCGCGGAACGGCGCCCAGCCCAGTTTCGCCAGAACTGCCTTCTCTTCCGGCGTTTTGCCGTAGTTCATAAAGAAGTCGTAGACCTTGTCCTTGGTGCTCTCAGAGAGATTTTTGCGCCATACAATCGGGTCGCCCGGGATCAGCGGTGATTTCCAGATGACCTTCAGCTCTTTGAGTTTGTCCGGTGCGGAGGTCTTCAGTTTGTCGAGGTTTTCGGTGTTGTTGGTGGCAACATCCACCTGCTTGTTGGCCACGGCCAGGGCGTTAGTTTCGTGGCTGGCGTTGACGGTGCGCTTGAAGTCGCTGGCAGACGCATTGTTCTTGGCGAAGACGTAGTAGCCAGGGACCAGGAAGCCAGAGGTGGAATTCGGGTCGCCGTTACCAAAGGTCAGATCTTTGCGTTTGGCGAGCATGTCGTTGAGGTTATTGATTGGGCTGTCTTTATTGACGATCAGCACACTCCAGTAACCCGGGGAGCCATCTGCCGCAACGGTCTGGGCAAAGACCTGGCCGTTCGCGCGATCGACTGCTTCCATCGCAGAAAGGTTGCCGTACCAGGCGATGTCCACTTTGTTAAAGCGCATCCCCTGGATGATGCCGGCGTAATCCGGTGCGAAGAAGGCGTTCACTTTGATCCCCAGTTTGGTTTCCATATCTTTCAGGAACGGTTCCCACTGAGGTTTGAGATTCTGCTGTGATTCCGTCGAAATAATGCCGAAGTTCAGCGCTTTTTCCTGTTCTTCCGCGTACGCAGGGCTGAACAGGGTGCTGATGCTGAACATACTGGTAAAGGCCAGTGCGGCAACGGCTTTGTAGCTCATGTACTTTCCTCGGATCGGGTTGGGTTATGCAGCCTGCGCGTTCTCGTCGACGCGGTTAATGCTGCGGTAGAGATGGTCAAAACGGTCGTTATCAAACTGATGGCTTGCGCCATCAAAGAACACATGGCCCTGACGCAGCGCGACAATGCGCTCGCAGTAGCGCAGGGCGTAATCCACCTGATGCAGCGTCACCACCACGGTGATGCCGTCGTTCTGGTTAATATCACGCAGGGTTTCCATCACGATGCGCGCGGATTCCGGGTCGAGCGAGGCAATCGGCTCATCGGCAAGGATCACTTTGGCTTTTTGCATCAGCGCACGGGCAATCGCCACTCGCTGCTGCTGACCACCGGACAGGGTGGAGACACGCTGGTGGGCGAAATGCGCCATGCCAACGCGAGTCAGCGCCTGCAACGCTTGTTGTTTCTGAGAAGGGGAAAACCAGCGCAGACAAGTGCGCCAGAACGGCGTGCTGCCGAGAGCGCCAATCAGGACGTTCTCCAGCACGGTCAGGCGGTTCACCAGGTTGAACTGCTGGAAGATGTAACCTGTTTGCGCGCGGCTTTTACGGATATCACTCGCCAGACGGCCCGCGCGCTGCACGGTGTTACCCAGCAGTTCGACGTGGCTTTCCGGTGCTTTATCGCAGGTAATAAGGCCGCTCAGGTGGCGCAGAAGGGTGGACTTACCTGAACCGGATGGCCCCAGCAGTGCCACCATTTCGCCCTGCTGGACGGTCAGATCAACGGCATGCAGAGCCTTGTTATGATGAAAGGTCTTGCTCAGTTTCTCGACGCGGATGACAGTTTGCATATGCTGGGCCTCACGATAAATGTGGCCTCATGCTGGCGCATCAATATGACATTTGGGTTAAGTCTGGGTTGCGGAAGTTTGAAGAGTTGAGTGGAGTTTGATGACAGGCGGAGGCAGACTGCCCACCGCCCGAAAATTAGTGCTGCTGCTTAACGACGTTAATCATCCACGGCACGCCGTATTTATCGGTGACTTTACCGAAACCGTGCGCCCAGAAGGTTTCCTGCCAGGCCATTTCGATATTCCCGCCAGCGGCAAGGTTGTCGAACCAGCGTTTGCCTTCATTGACGTCCTGGGTGTCGAGAACCAGCGTGAAGCCCGCATACTGAGCGTTGCTGCCCGGCGGCATCCCGTCGCTCATCATGATATCGCTACCCGCAATGCGGACGTTAGAGTGGGCGATCGCCGAATCCGGGAACTGCATACCGGAGGGGCAGCCTTCTTCGCTGTTATCGCTTTTTGGCATCTCGCCGAAGGTGATTTTATAAAGAAGCTCTGCGCCGACGGCTTGCTGATAGAAGGCGGTGGCCTCTGAGCAGTTACCGGCAAATGAGATGTAGGGACTTAACGGCATAATCTTTACCTCACGTAAGAAAAGCCCGTTAAGTGTAGTTCCTGAAGGCCCGGTATGCGAAGCGCCACCGGGCAGGTCAATCAGTTCTTTTTCACGAATTCAGATTTCAGCTTCATCGGACCAAAGCCGTCAATTTTGCAGTCGATGTTATGATCGCCTTCAACCAGACGGATATTCTTCACTTTGGTGCCAATCTTTAGCATGGAAGAGCTGCCTTTCACTTTCAGATCTTTAATCACGGTGACGCTGTCGCCATCCGCCAGCAGATTGCCGTTTGCATCTTTTACGACAAGTGCATCAGCATCTTGTGATGGTTCGGCATCATTCCATTCATGGGCGCATTCCGGGCAGATAAACATGCCATTATCTTCGTAAGTGTATTCAGAATTGCATTTTGGGCAGTGTGGGAGTTGCATATCGGTATCCTCAAAAAGTGTTAACGCGCTGGAAAGTGCCAGCTAAATGACGGCAGAGTGCCGAAAAAGGCGGCAAGTATAGCGCAAATCCACATGGTTGTCGGTGATATTGTGAATTAAAAAAATGTAAAAAGCGTATCGCGGGTGACATTTCCTGTCAGTCAGTTAAGCGATGCTTATGCCATTAACACGGTGGGAAGAAATGGCGTTAAATATATCGAATATTTTATTGCAGCAAATTGCTACGTTCCTTCATTTCGGATAAGGTGAAGCAACACATTGTTATTTATCTCCGGACTTCCCCGTCATTCATATCTTATGGCGGTGACGCATTACCTCTCTTTTTAGGTGGGTAAATAACGATGATATATCCTGAAGTTTCTTAAAAATGGGCTACGCTTTTTTCTTTTGGCTGTCTGGCCAGGAGGAGAGTGTCACACGCCATGCAGGGATAGTGAATTATTTCTGATTAGCATCAATCAGTTATATTTCGGCGAACATGTTTTCCACACGTGATCATATAAGCCTGAACAACATAATAAAAACCAGTGGCTTAATAAAAGTAATAAATTTGCGTTAAGGAAAGGCTTTTATCATGCACACACAGACAATTTTTGAATTAAGCCAGGAAGCTGAGCGTTTGTTGCAGCTTGCACTGCAAAACCTCGATACGCTGAAATCAGTGCCGACGGCGATGCTGGAGAGCACTACGACGGCGATTACGGGTGAAAAGAACAACGTTTTGCCTTTGCATTTTAGCGCGCGCGGCGTCGAAGCACAGCAGGCAATGTTGAATAATGAATTACGGAAAATAACCCGTCTGGAAATGGTTCTGGCAATTGTTGGTACCATGAAAGCGGGGAAATCGACCACCATTAATGCGATTGTGGGCACTGAAGTGTTGCCGAACCGCAATCGTCCGATGACAGCGCTACCGACATTGATCCGTCATACACCGGGTCAGAAGGAGCCAGTGCTGCATTTCTCTCATGTCTCGCCGATTGATGATTTGATCCGACTGCTACAGAAAAAGCTCTGCGATAACGATCGTGGGAAACTGGCTCAGCGTCTGGAAATTGATAAAGACATGAATATGCTGCTGGAGCGAATTGAAAAAGGGGAAGCTTTTGAGAAGCATCACCTGGGCGCGCAGCCGATATTTCATTGTCTGAAAAGCCTCAATGACCTCGTCAGACTCTCCCTGGCGCTGGGTGTCGAATTTCCCTTCTCTGAGTACGCGGCTATCGAACACATTCCGGTGATTGAAGTGGAGTTCGTGCATCTTGCGGGTCTGGATGCTCACCTTGGTCAGCTGACACTGCTCGATACCCCAGGGCCTAATGAGGCCGGACAACCGCATCTGCAAAAAATGCTTAGCGAGCAGTTGTCCCGTGCATCGGCAGTACTGGCAGTGATGGATTACACCCAGCTTAAATCTATTTCTGATGAAGAGGTCCGCCAGGCTATTTCGGTCGCGGGGAAATCAGTGCCGTTGTATGCCCTGGTCAATAAATTCGATCAGAAAGATCGTAATAGCGACGATGAAGAACAGATCAGGGCGATGATCTCTGGCACGCTCATGAAAGGCAATATTTCACCCGGGCAGATCTATCCTGTTTCATCAATGTGGGCGTATCTGGCGAACCGCGCCCGCTACGAGATGATCACCCACGGACAACTGCCTGATCACCAGGATCAACCCTGGGTTCAGGATTTTGCCGAAGCTGCCCTGGGACGTCGCTGGCGTACGGCGGACCTGGACGATATCGACCATATTCGTCATGCCGCCGATCTGTTGTGGGAAGATTCATTATTTGAACAACCGATACGCAAACTGATTTACGCCGCCTATGCCAATGCGTCGTTATTTGCGCTGCGTTCGGCGTCGCATAAGCTTCTAAACTACGCGCAAAATGCCCGGGAGTATCTCGATTTTCGTTATCAGGGGCTGACCGTGGCCTTTGAGGAACTCGAACTCAATATTACGCGGATTGAAGAGGATATGGCGCAGCTGCGGACGCGTCAGCAGGTGGTTAGCGATGAAGTGAAGCATGAAGTCGAGGAAGCGCTGAATGCAACGGATGACTTTATGGCGTTGCAGAAAAGTGCGCTTCAGCAGGCGATTGGTCATATTTTTAGCCGTCACAATATTCTTGATTTGGCCGGGAGCGATCCGCTGAATCTTCGTCACGATGAACCGGAAGCGCTTAAACAGCTGACGCTGGAAGATGAGGGGCAGGCGCAGATTGTGCTGAGCAAAATCCGTTCATCCTGCGAGCTGGTCATGCTGGATGCGCAGACGAAGATCTGTCGGGAATTGGCGTTACGTTTTGATCAACTGGAGTCTACGCTGGCGCGTTCACTGAATGAAGCGATGCGGCCTATTGAAACGCGTATTAAAGAACATCTGAGCCATGCTGGTTTTCGGGCTCGGATTAGCTTCCCGGCGTTTCAGGCCAACCAGCTTAACTTCAACACGCGGGCGCTGTTTAACGATGCAATTGCGCAGGATAACACTCCGGCAGGCCAATCATCTGGCGGGAGCAGCATGCGTGAAACTGTCTCTCGCTGGCTCAATAATCCTGGCTGGGGTTGGGATGATTATGTCGAAACGCGCACGCGTTATGTTATCGATATTGCACAGCTACATGACAAATTTAAGCAACATATTGAGCAGTTTTGTGAACAAATCCGTAAAGCTTTATCCGCGCAGGTCGATGTCTCTGTTACGGCAGGAATGGCAACGTTCTTTGCAGAATTTTCGTTATGCCTGACCGGGTTACAGGAAAGCTTGCGTGATAGCCTCGCAGTGCGTCAACAAAATGAGCATTCAACCCGAGCGCTCTGCCAGTTGTTGAAGCAAAGTATCACTACTGCGACGTGGATTCAGGAAGATACCCGACTGTTACGCGATGACATTCAAACTCTATTCGCGGCAGAGCAACCATGACAACACAACTACTGGACGGTCCCGGGAGAACGCTGGAGTGCATTAATCCAAAATTTATGGTCGATCTGGTGCAGGGGGTTGATGCGGCGCGCCATCCCCACCAGGGACCACAACAGCTGCAGTTTCGTGAGCGTTTGACTCAGGAGATCATGACGCATACCCGGCTACGCCCCTGGGCAATGGCTGGAATGCTCAATGAAAATGCGGCGTTACGCCTTGGGCTGGCAGAAAAACTGGCCGGTATGCTTGACCCGGGCCATCTCGCGCTGACGCTGATGGCCGATAAACTGATGGCACTGCGTCAGCAGACTCACCCGCGGGCTCCGCAATCACCGGGCCTGATGCAGCAGTACGCTGAACTCTCCTCTCATTTTACTCAACGTGCAGCTTATAAAGAAAAGGCGCTGACCCAACGCGGATTAACGGTGCAGGCGGGTGAGCACAGTGAGCAAATTTTTACCCGCTGGCGAGCCGGGCTCTATGATGGCTGGTCTCTGGCCGGGCGCTGCTTTGTCGTCCTGGAAGAACTGCGCTGGGGGGCATTTGGCGACGCATGTCGCCTGGCAAATGAAGATGTGTCGGCAATGCTCAAGGATAACTTACGCAGCATGGCGGCGAACTATCTGGCGCAAGGCATCAATGCCTCTCCCTCTACCCGCCATTTTTATCATCAGTGGTTAACGACGCCTGCTTCTCCTGGATTGATCGATCATAAAGATATGCTGGGCTGGTTGGGTGACTGGTGCCAGGCGGATAAGCATCCTGTGAGCTGGTCAGTGACGCAAAACTGGCAAACCGTCGCGCTGGGTATGCCGAGGCTCTGTTCGGCAAAACGGTTGGTGGATGGGATGATGGAAGAGATTTTTGGGTGAATCCCTTACACATCTTCCCCCCTTTCCCCACAGGGAAAAGGGGGGCAGATGTGATGTGTTAATGATTCATTTCTATTGGTTTCGGTTCAGGCTGGGACTCTTGCCTATTTCCGTAACGTTTTGCATACAGTGCCGTGATGATGGGCACCAGGATCGCGGTAACAATCACGCTGGCAGCAACCAGTGCCGTCGCTGACGCGGCCACCGGTTCGAAGGCCGGATTTATTTGGGCAATGATCACCGGGTTTGCTACCGCCGCACCTGCGGCTGAAGAGGCGGCGACACCCGCCGTTCCGTTTCCTCCCCCAATCACGCGGTCGGCAATAATCAGCGGAATACCGGTGATGATGATGACAGCCACACCCAGCACAATACCCAGCAGGCCTGTATCAAGAATGACGTTCAGGTTGATGGTGTTACCCAACGCGAAACCGAAGAACGGGATCAGTACTGGAGTGGCTTTGCTAAAGAAGTCACGCAGATCGTGGTCCAGGTTACCCAGGGCGAAACCGATCAGAAATGGCAGGATCGCGCCGACAAAGTGGTGGGGTTCAAATGATGCCAGGCCAGCAGACCCCAGAATCAGCATCGTCATCAGCGGGCCGGATTCCAGAGACATCAGTACAAATGCCCCCGACTCTTCTTTCGTTCCATACTGGTTCATCAGGCTGGCATACAATCCACCGTTGGTCATATCCATCGCAGAGACAATTGCCAGAACTGATAAACCGGCGAAGAACCCGGTCTGAATTCCATTCTCCGGAATGAACATTGCACATATCATTGCCACAGCCCAGGCGACCGCTATTTTGGTTATCACCAGCGTACCGGATTTACGTAATACGGTACCCGTTGCCCGCAAATTAATGGATGCGCCAATACAAAAGAACCAGACTGCCAGAATGGGAACAGTGCCGGTTATCATTCCTTTTGTGAAACCACCAAAATAAGCCCCGGTATCAGGAGCCAGGGTATTCAGGATGGCACCCAGTACAAGCGGAACCAGCATCATGCCGCCAGGTATGCGTTCTATCGTGGCCTTTATCTTCATATATAACCCTCACATCTTATCCCGCGAAACGGGTGATGATCGCTAAAAATAATTCATTAAATTCAATTGATTGAATGTTTTTTTGTGAATTTATTTCGATGGACATGCAGCAAAAAATAAACGTGTATTCTCGTTTAGCCATGTTTGAAAACACATGTAACGTTGTATTCGGATTTATCATGCGATCAATGGAATGTTGATTCAACAAAAACAAAACAATGTTTTAGTTATCTTTGTCACATATTCAATGTAAATTTTTGGATGGGTTCTTGATGGTAGGGGCTTATGTAAATCTGATGTGAATTAATGTGGTTTTTTTTCAGTTACAAAAGAAATAATGACGTGCGCGAGGATATTCTTGTAGGGGGAATGAGGAAGGTCTTATTGGCGCTAATTGACAAAAACTTAGCTCAGTTGAACTTATGCGCAAATTAGTGTGAAGTTGATCACAAATATAAACGCTGGTAGGGTAAAAAGGTCATTAACTGCCCAGACAGGCGTCAACAGGTTCGGTTGTATCGTCGTGAAACGTCAATGTAAGTAAACCTGCTACGCTTGAATAAGGCGATTCGCATGGAGCGGATCCCATGGTTCACAGAACGCAAACTGGACTGTGAAACAGACAGGGCCGAGTCTACGAGGATAGCTATGCTGAGAAGGAAAAAGATTAAACCCATTACACTTCGCGACGTCACCATCATTGATGACGCAAAACTGCGTAAAGCCATTACCGCAGCCTCGCTCGGTAATGCGATGGAGTGGTTCGATTTTGGTGTCTACGGCTTTGTGGCCTATGCGTTAGGTAAAGTGTTCTTCCCCGGGGCTGACCCCAGCCTGCAGATGATTGCCGCACTGGGTACGTTTTCCGTTCCCTTCCTGATTCGCCCGCTGGGCGGCCTCTTCTTCGGTATGCTCGGCGATAAATATGGTCGCCAGAAGATCCTTGCCATTACCATCGTCATTATGTCGATCAGTACGTTTTGTATCGGCCTGATCCCGTCGTATGCCACGATCGGGATCTGGGCGCCGATTCTGCTGCTGATATGTAAGATGGCCCAGGGCTTCTCCGTGGGTGGTGAGTATACCGGTGCCTCGATTTTCGTCGCAGAGTATTCCCCGGACCGTAAGCGTGGCTTTATGGGGAGCTGGCTGGACTTTGGCTCGATTGCCGGGTTTGTCATGGGCGCGGGCGTAGTAGTACTGATTTCAACTGTGGTAGGGGAAGATAATTTCCTCGACTGGGGCTGGCGTATCCCGTTCTTCCTGGCCTTGCCGCTGGGGATCATTGGTCTGTACTTGCGTCATGCGCTTGAAGAGACACCAGCATTCCAGCAGCACGTCGAACAACTGGAGCAGGGTGACCGTGAAGGGCTGCAGGAAGGTCCGAAAGTGTCGTTCAAAGAGATTGCCACTAAGCACTGGCGCAGCCTGCTGACCTGTATTGGTCTGGTTATTTCTACCAACGTCACCTACTACATGCTGTTGACTTATATGCCGAGCTATTTGTCGCATAACCTGCATTACTCGGAAGATCACGGTGTACTGATTATTATCGCCATTATGGTTGGTATGCTATTTGTACAGCCGATTATGGGCTTGCTGAGTGACCGCTTTGGCCGTCGACCGTTTATTATCCTGGGGAGCGTTGGGCTGTTTGCCCTGGCAATCCCGGCATTTATTCTGATTAACAGTAATGTACTGGGGCTGATTTTCGCGGGTCTGTTGATGCTGGCAGTGATCCTTAACTGCTTTATTGGGGTGATGGCCTCCACCTTACCCGCGATGTTCCCGACACACATTCGCTATAGTGCGCTTGCCGCTGCCTTTAACATTTCGGTGCTGATTGCCGGTCTGACCCCGACCCTTGCCGCCTCGCTGGTGGAGAGCACGCAGAACCTGATGATGCCTGCTTATTACCTGATGGTGATAGCGGTGATTGGTTTGATTACCGGTATTGCTATGAAGGAGACGGCAAATCGTCCTCTGAAAGGGGCAACGCCTGCCGCATCCGATATCCAGGAAGCGAAAGAGATCCTGCGTGAGCACTACGATAATGTTGAGCAGAAGATTGAGGATATTGACGCAGAGATTGAAGAACTGCAGAAAAAACGCTCCCGACTGGTGGATCAGCATCCACGCATCAACGAGTAATAAAAGAAACCCGCCAACGGCGGGTTTTCTTTTATTAGCATCCGGCGGCGATGTAGTCGCCATTGGCGCTGATGGGGATCACTGTCAGGAACAGGATCGTCGCGAACAGGATCAGGACTATCCCTCCGGCTATTTTGACTACCGGTACCAACCATCTTAGTGAGGCACTTCCTCCAAACCAGGCCACGGTACGCTCACGGGCGTAACGTACTGCCAGTGAAAGTCCCATAATAGAGAGTGCCGTTCCCAGAGACATGGTCATTACTGCGGCCATCCCCCAGGTGACTATGCCCAGCGCGTTCGAGAACATCAGGATCATGATTGCCCCGCTACACGGGCGCGCGCCAATTGCCAGAATCACACCCAGGCGGGTTTTCCAGTCGCCTTGTGTCAGATTCGCTCCCACGCCATGGTGGCTACAGCCACAATGTTCGTCATGTTGATGGAGGGGCTTGATGGCTGAAATAGTCATCCTGTGCGGACGCAGGCTCTTAAGCGACTGGTAAATGATAAATGCACCAAATGCGCCAATGAGTACTGCGCTTATCTTCTCAACATACCAGCGGCTGGTACTGATATCCCCTGATGCGAGGTTAAACCCTACCGCCAGAATAAAGACGAAAATAATGGCGCTGACGCCTTGCATCAGGCTGCCAAGGAAAGGGACGACCCGGGCGGCCAGCTCGCTTTCCTTATTTGTAGTCAGGTAGGTCGTCACGATGAACTTTCCGTGCCCGGGGCCAATGGCGTGGAGAACGCCATAAAGGAAAGCTCCCGTTAATAGCCATAATCCGCCGCTGTACTGGTGGTTATTAAGCTGCAGCAAATACATCACCAGATAACGGTGCAGCGTAATTTGCGTGGCCAGGCACCACTGTATAAAGGCATTCCAGTGCGTATGCAGGGTGAAACCGGCAAAGAGGATCGCCAGCAACATCAGTCCTGCTGTGGGGATACGCCAGTCACGGGGGAGGCGTTGTGTGGTCATGAAGGTGGCCTGCGGAGGAGAATATTTGCCGCTAGTATAGTTGATCTTCCTCCTCGGTTCGCAGGATCACGCCAGGATCTATGAATAATTGTGGATAACTCTGTGTGTAAATGGGTATAAAGCGGGGTTTTGCTGGGGAATGCAGCAGTCAGTCATTTTTTTGCAACTTTTCGGTTGCGGCCTGCGGAGAACTCCCTATAATGCGCCTCCATCGACACGGCAGATGTGAATCACTTCACAAACAACCCGGTCGGTTGAAGAGAAAAAATCCTGAAATAACGGGTTGACTCTGAAAGAGGAAAGCGTAATATACGCCACCTCGCAACGGTGAGCTGAAAGCCGCGTTGCAACTGCTCTTTAACAATTTATCAGA
>NZ_JBALHX010000006.1:0-168304 GCF_037053385.1 Enterobacter sp. P82 | reverse complement strand
GGCCGTCAGTCGCAGCAACAACCAGGATCGCGCCGTCCATCTGCGCAGCACCGGTGATCATGTTTTTAACATAGTCGGCGTGGCCTGGGCAGTCTACGTGTGCGTAGTGGCGAGTCGGGGTGTCGTATTCAACGTGAGAAGTGTTGATGGTGATACCACGAGCTTTTTCTTCTGGTGCGTTATCGATCTGGTCGAATGCACGAGCAGAACCACCGTAGGTTTTTGCCAGAACGGTAGTGATTGCAGCGGTCAGCGTTGTTTTACCATGGTCAACGTGGCCGATAGTACCGACGTTAACGTGCGGTTTTGTACGTTCAAACTTTTCTTTAGACATCGATTGTCCCTCTAAGACACGGATAAATCGGTGATATCACCACATCAACCAGGCGAAATGCCTGAATTGTTGAATACAGTAAAATTGAAACAGAGAGAAACGGGAAGGAGAAGTGAAGTGGTGCTGATACCCAGAGTCGAACTGGGGACCTCACCCTTACCAAGGGTGCGCTCTACCAACTGAGCCATATCAGCACGTATTGGAGCGGGCAGCGGGAATCGAACCCGCATCATCAGCTTGGAAGGCTGAGGTAATAGCCATTATACGATGCCCGCATCCTGAAACTCGGCTACCCAGTTCTTTCTGTAACAAAAAAAGAGATTTCTCTCTTTTTAAGTTTGAGCTGGTTAATTTTTCCAACCAGCTCCGGCGGCATTAACGCTGCCAGAAAGTGGTGGTGGGGGAAGGATTCGAACCTTCGAAGTCTGTGACGGCAGATTTACAGTCTGCTCCCTTTGGCCGCTCGGGAACCCCACCGGACTTGATGGTGCCGACTACCGGAATCGAACTGGTGACCTACTGATTACAAGTCAGTTGCTCTACCTACTGAGCTAAGTCGGCATCAAGTAGCGCGCATTCTATGGATCCCTGCGCAGTCATGCAACTAAAAATTTGCATAAAACGTTCTTTCGCTCACATTTTATGCGAACAGCGCACTGAACGCTGTAAAAGTAGTCATTCGAGGTCAAATATTCAACATATCACGCTGATTTGCACGGTATACACCGTAGCGTGACGGCTTACGCGTAACGCAGCGCTTTCCATCTTTTTTCTTATTATTCCTGTCATCTGGTGTTAACCTCCTGCCCATTGTCCAAAATTAACTGTGTGATGAGCCATGATCCGGCAGTATTGTGCTGGCTCACTGAAGCATGCTTATGAGCAAAAAAGAGCAATCGTTAATGACACCTTATCTTCATTTTAACCGCAGCCAATGGGCTGCCCTGCGTGATTCCGTCCCTATGACGCTGACGGAAGGTGAAATCGCACGGTTAAAAGGGATAAACGAAGACCTGTCCCTGGAAGAGGTCGCGGAAATTTATCTCCCCCTCTCTCGCTTGCTTAACTTCTATATAAGCTCCAACCTGCGCCGTCAGGCGGTGCTGGAGCAGTTCCTCGGGACGAATGGTCAACGCATTCCTTATATCATTAGTATTGCAGGCAGCGTGGCCGTGGGTAAAAGTACCACCGCGCGTGTCCTGCAGGCGCTGCTGAGCCGCTGGCCGGAACACCGTAGTGTGGAGTTGATTACCACCGATGGCTTCCTGCATCCGAACGAAGTACTAAAAGAACGCGGGCTGATGAAGAAGAAGGGCTTCCCGCTCTCTTATGATATGCACCGTCTGGTGAAATTTGTCTCTGACCTGAAATCGGGTGTGCCTCACGTGACTGCGCCGGTCTATTCACACCTGATCTACGATCGCATCCCGGACGGAGATAAAACGGTGGTCCAGCCGGATATCCTGATTCTGGAAGGGCTGAACGTTCTGCAAAGTGGAATGGACTATCCTCACGACCCGCATCATGTGTTTGTCTCCGATTTTGTCGATTTCTCTATTTATGTTGATGCGCCGGAAGATTTACTCCAGAACTGGTATATCAACCGCTTCCTGAAGTTCCGTGAGGGGGCATTCACTGATCCGGACTCCTATTTCCATCACTACGCCCAGCTTTCTGAAGAAGAAGCGGTTAATGTGGCAAGAGGGTTGTGGAATGAGATCAACTACGTGAACCTGAAAGAGAACATCTTGCCAACGCGTGAGCGCGCGAGCTTAATCCTCACCAAGAGCGAGAAGCACGCTGTCGACCAGATTCGCTTACGGAAATAATAAAGCAGAGATAAAAAAACCGGCTGAAAGCCGGTTTTTTGTTTTAAGCATGTGGCTTTTCGCCATTTTCATCCTGATCGACTGCAAAGCAGGCGACCAGTTGACCACCATAATCCTTCAGCTGTGGCTGGAGCTGGGTGCAAGGACCGAAGCGACGACTGCAGCGGGCGTTGAATGCACACCCCGGAGGCGGATTCAGCGGGCTTGGCAACTCGCCCGTCAGCTTAATGCGCTCACGACGTTCATCCGGGTTCAGACGCGGCGTCGCGGACAGCAGCGCCTGGGTATATGGGTGACGAGGATTATTAAAGATCTGATCTTTCGTCCCCTTCTCCACGCAACGCCCCAGATACATCACCATCACTTCATCAGCAATGTGCTCCACCACTGAAAGGTCGTGCGAGATGAACACGTAAGAGAGCCCAAGCTCCTGCTGCAAGTCCATCATCAGGTTCAGCACCTGCGCGCGGACGGAAACATCGAGTGCCGAAACCGGTTCATCGGCAATCACCACATCCGGGTCGAGCATCAGACCACGTGCGATAGCGATACGCTGACGCTGACCGCCAGAGAACATATGCGGGTAGCGATCGTAATGCTCGGTTTTCAGGCCGACTTTTGCCATCATCGCCAGCGCTTTTTCCCGACGCTGCTCCTTGCTGAGATTACTGTTAATCAGCAGTGGCTCTTCCAGAATCTGCCCTACTTTCTTGCGCGGGTTCAATGAACCGTACGGGTTCTGGAACACAATCTGGATTTTCTGGCGACGCAGTTTCTGTGCCTGCGGATCATGCTTGAGCAGATCTTGCCCCTGATAGTAAAGCTCACCGCCGGTTGGCGTTTCAATCATCGTCAGCAGACGGCCCAGCGTCGATTTACCGCAGCCCGACTCCCCGACCACCGCCAGCGTTTTACCGCGTTCGAGGGTAAAGGAGACGCCATCCAGCGCTTTCACCAGGCGCTCAGGGGCAAACAACCCCTTTTTCACCGGGTAGTGTTTTTTCAGGTCGATAGCCTGCAACAGCGGTTGTTGCGTGGTGGCCTGTTGCGTACTCATAGTGTTGGCCTCCCGGCATCATCGAGTGGGTAGTGGCATTTCGACTGACGACCGTCAGCAAGCTGATTCAGCTCTGGCTCTTCTGCCCGGCATTTATCCGTCGCATACGGACAACGCGGATTCAGCAGACAGCCCTGTGGTCGGTCGTATTTACCCGGCACGACGCCCGGCAGTGACGCCAGCCGCGCTTTGTCCTGGGCAAATTCCGGCAGTGCACGTAGCAGAGCCTGCGTATACGGATGACGCGGCGCGCGGAAGATATCGTGCGAACTTCCGGTCTCCACCACCTGGCCTGCATACATCACGATGATTTTGTGCGCCGCTTCGGCCACCAGCGCCAGGTCGTGCGTAATCAGCACCAGTGCCATATTCTCTTTCTGCTGCAGTTCCAGCAGTAGCTCAATGATTTGCGCCTGAATGGTTACATCCAGCGCCGTCGTCGGTTCATCCGCAATCAGCAGTTTTGGCCGACAGGCAATCGCCATCGCAATCATCACGCGCTGGCTCATCCCGCCTGAAAGCTGGTGCGGGTAAACGTCCAGACGCGATGCCGGGTCAGGAATACCGACCTGATTCAGCAGATCGATTGCGCGCTGACGACGGGTTTTCTTATTCCCACCCTGATGCACCTTAATCGCTTCCATAATCTGGAAACCGACGGTATAGCACGGGTTCAGGCTGGTCATTGGGTCCTGGAAAATCATCGCCACTTCCGCGCCCACCAACTGGCGGCGCTGTTTTTCGGAAATGCGCTTCAGATCCTGACCGTTGAACTGCAGGTTTTCCGCCATTACGCGGCCCGGGTAATCAATCAGCCCCATAATTGCCAGCGAGCTTACCGACTTACCAGAACCTGACTCCCCTACGATGCCAACCACTTCGCCCTGATTTACGCTGTAGCTGATACGGTCCACGGCGCGAAACGGGGTACCTTCGTCGCCGAAGTGCACCGATAATTTATCTACATTTAATAACGCCATCTCGTGCCTCTTACTGCTTCAGTTTGGGATCAAGTGCATCACGCAGACCATCACCCATCAGGTTAAATGCCAGCACCGTCAGCAGGATTGCCAGACCCGGGAAGGTGACAACCCACCAGGCGCTTTGTGCGAACTGCAACACGTCGGAGAGCATAGTGCCCCACTCCGGTGTTGGCGGCTGCGCACCCATGCCCAGGAAGCCAAGAGCGGCCATATCAAGAATGGCGTTAGAGAAACCGAGCGACGCCTGAACAATCAGCGGCGCAAGGCAGTTAGGGAAGATATTAACGAACATCTGACGCATCGCGCCTGCACCCGCCACGCGAGAAGCGGTAACGTAGTCGCGATGCACTTCCACCAGCACCGCCGCACGCGTTAAACGCACATAGTGAGGAAGCGCCACGAAGGTCAATGCAAGCGCAGCGTTACCAATCGACGGACCGAAGATCGCCACCAGCACCAGTGCCAGCAGCAGGCTTGGCAGAGCCAGCATAATATCGACGATACGCATGATGATGTTATCAACGATACCACCAAAGTAACCGGCAACCAGACCCAGTACTATCCCCATGATCAGGGACAGCACCACCACCAGGCAGCCAACCAGCAGCGACAAACGTGCACCGTACATCAGACGCGACAACACGTCGCGACCCACATCATCAGTACCTAACAGGTGCGCCAGGCTACCACCGTCCTGCCACGCAGGAGGTGCCAGCAGGGCATCACGGAACTGATCCGCCGGGTTATACGGTGCCAGGACGTTCGCAAACACCGCAATCAGGATCATGATAGAGACATAGACCAGCCCCACCACCGCGCCTTTGTTGCGCTTGAAGTAGTGCCAGAATTCCTGCAGCGGCGTCATTGGAACCGGTGCAGCAACTACTTTATTTTCAGAAACGTGTGACATGATGGCCCCTTACTTCTTATGACGAATACGCGGGTTCACCACGCCGTACAGCAAATCGACCAGCAGGTTAACGAGGATAATCATCGTCGCAACCAGCAGCACACCGCCCTGCACGACCGGATAGTCACGGCGTTGCAGCGCGTCAATCAGCCAACGCCCCAGGCCCGGCCAGGAGAAGATGGTTTCGGTCAGGATCGCACCTGCCAGCAGCGTACCCACCTGCAGGCCGATAACAGTCACCACCGGCAGCATGGCGTTACGCAGCGCATGAACGATGATGACACGCATACGCGTCAGGCCTTTGGCACGCGCGGTACGGATATAATCCTCACCCAGTACTTCCAGCATGGATGAACGGGTCATACGCACAATCACCGCCAGAGGAATAGTACCGAGCACCATTGCAGGCAGGATCATGTGCGCGACAGCATCAATGAAGTTGCCCTCTTCGCCCCAGATAGCCGTATCAATCAGCATAAAGCCGGTCAACGGGTTGGAATCATCGAGGAAGACCATATCGCTGACGCGCCCGGAGACCGGCGTCAGGTTAAGCTGCACCGATACCAGCATAATCAGCATCATGCCCCACCAGAAGATAGGCATGGAGTAGCCGGTCAGCGCCAGGCCTACGGCAGTATGGTCAAAAATGGAGCCACGTTTAACCGCAGCCAGGACCCCAACAGGAATACCCACCGCAGTGGCGAAAATCATGGCGCAGACACCAAGTTCGAGTGTCGCTTTGAAACGTGGCACGAACTCGTCCCACACCGGAAGGCGGCTTTTCAGCGAAATACCCAAATCACCGTGCAACACGCCCCAGATATAGTTGAGGTACTGCTGCCACAGCGGCTTGTTCAGACCAAGCTCAGCCAGCAACTGTGCATGGCGCTCAGGGGAAATACCACGCTCGCCCGCCATAATCATCACCGGGTCACCGGGGATCATATGGACGAAGGCAAAAGTGAGAAGGGTGATACCGATAAACGTGGGGATAACAAGTCCCAGACGTCGGAGGATGAACTGCAACATAACCCGGATTCTCTCTGATGACGCACGACCAATGGCGTGACGTCTGTATTGCTCACAAATGTAAATACCCTCTCCCTTCAGGAGAGGGTTAGGGTGAGGGGATGCATGCACGTCCCTCACCCCTGCCCTCTCCCTGTGGGAGAGGGAGAACACCCTACTTATTATTCAACCGATACGTTTTCGAAGTGGTGTTTGCCCAGTGGATCAACCACGTAACCCTTCACTTCTTTACGCACTGGCTCATACACGGTGGAGTGAGCAACAATCAGCGCCGGAGCCTGATCGTGCATAACAACCTGAGCTTGCTTGTACAGTTCGATACGTTTGTTGTGATCGTCGGTCGCACGCGCCGGCTGAATCAGATCTTCAAACGGCTTGTAGCACCAGCGAGAGTAGTTGGAGCCATCTTTTGCCGCCGCACAGCTGAACAGGGTGGCGAAGAAGTTGTCCGGATCCCCGTTGTCACCGGTCCAGCCCATCATTACCGCCTGGTGCTCACCCGCTTTGGCGCGCTTCAGATACTCGCCCCACTCGTAGGTCACAATCTTGGCCTGTACGCCAATCTTAGCCCAGTCAGCCTGAACCATTTCCGCCATACGGCGTGCGTTCGGGTTGTACGGACGCTGTACTGGCATCGCCCATAGTTCAACGGTAAAACCTTTATCCTGGCCTGCTTCTTTCAGCAGCGCTTTCGCTTTCTCAGGATCGTAGGTGTAGTCTTTAACGTCGTCGTTATAGCCCCACATGGTTGGTGGGATCAGGTTCTTGGCTGCAACGCCCGCGCCCTGATAAACCGCTTTGATGATCGCTTCTTTGTTTACCGCGTAAGTCAACGCCTGACGCACTTTCACGTCATCAAACGGTTTCTTCTCGGTGTTAAAGGAGAGATAGCCTACGTTCAGCCCAGCCTGCTCCAGCAGGTTGATATTCTTATCCTGCTTCATGCGAGCGATATCAGCCGGGTTCGGGTATGGCATAACCTGACATTCGTTTTTCTGCAGTTTTGCATAACGCACAGACGCATCAGGCGTGATGGAGAACACCAGACGGTCGATCTGAGGTTTCGTACCCCAGTAGCCCGGGAACGCTTTGTACAGAATGCGAGAATCTTTCTGGTACTGAAGCAGCTGGAATGGGCCGGTACCGATTGGATCCAGGTCCACTTTTTCCGGCGTACCGGCTTTCAGCATGTTATCTGCATATTCTTTAGACAGAATAGACGCGAAGTCCATCGCCAGGTCAGCCAGGAATGGCGCTTCCGGGCGAGTCAGCACAAACTGCACGGTTTTATCGTCAACTTTTTTCACTTCAGAGATCAGATCTGGCAGACCCATCCCTTCGAAGTATTCATAGCTGCCGCCAGACACTTTGTGGTACGGGTTCTGAGCGTTTTTCTGACGGTCAAAGGAGAACACCACGTCATCGGCGTTGAAGTCGCGCGTGGGTTTGAATTCTTTGCTGTCCTGCCACTTCACGCCCTGGCGCAGGTGGAAGGTATAGGTTTTACCGTCTTCGCTGACGTCCCACTTCTCAGCCAGACCAGGAATAACTTCCGTGGTACCGGTTTTGAATTCAACCAGACGGTTATAGATCGGTACAGAGCTTGCGTCGTACGTCGTACCAGAGGTAAAGAGCTGTGGGTTAAAGCCTTCCGGCGAGCCTTCAGAACAGTAAACCAGGGTTTTTGCCTGTACGCTTGCTGCCACGGTCATCGCCACCAGGCTCAAACCAAGCTTCAGCATCCCTGACTTCTTCAAGGAAATACTCATTATTCTGCTCCAATGTGATGTTTTGCTTTGTTGTGTTACGCCGCCTGACCTTTATTTATTTTTTACCCGGTCCGGTCGGTGATGCCCTAAGGCGTTAAAGGGATGGAGAATCCTTTCAGAAGAGCGTTTGAGTTGCAGCGCAGATCGTCCCTGAAATGCCCCTCATGCCCTACAATCTGTCAACAGAATGTGAAAACGTCAATACAGGTGGCGGGGATTTACGCTGAGTGTGAGAAACCGCAAACAAAGATTAAAAAAACTATGCATGCCAGTTTTCAGCAGGGAAATTTATGCTACTCGCTATCTTGCAGCACAAATATCTTCATATTTTGCAACAACCAGTGATTAACTTTTATTCAGATTGGGTAAATTTTCTTACAAAATGGTGATTATCTGAGCACTAAATTCCACGAACGTTAAAACGCACAGCGAAAAATGCTGATGTTATCCATAAGCAACGCGAAAAAAGATCAATCTATATATAAAAAAATACAATGGATTATGTCACAAAATCGTTAACAGACAGGGAGAAGCAGGGATAAGAGGCGTTTTGGGGAATCTGACTGGTTAAGGCCATAATGCAAAAAGGGCTAACCTTGCGGTTAGCCCTTTTTAGAATGTGGTCGGCGAGAGAGGATTCGAACCTCCGACCCACTGGTCCCAAACCAGTTGCGCTACCAAGCTGCGCTACTCGCCGAATGCGGAGCGCATCTTACTGCTGAGGTGCGCCCCCGTCAATCCCTTATTTTCAAAAAGCCATTCAACTGGCGATATTCTCGCCAGGCGAGCTACTGCGCGGCTTTGGAGGTGCGGTCAGGGAGTTTGCACCAGTTGTTATTTTCGTTAATACCGCCATCTGGTGAGATGTAACCCAGGCAACCTAAAATGGTGTCATACAGCTCAACATGACGACGCGGCACCTTCATATCAGCCTCTTTCTTCAGTTGAGCAAACATCTTCGCTTTCTCCGGATCTTCCAGATACTTGTCAGACATCCACACAATCATTGGCACGCGGAACTGCTCCGGCGGAGCCATCTTACGTGGCGTACCGTGCAGGTGCTCGAATTCATTGATGGATTCACCGTGGTCCGCGGCATAGAAGACAATCGCTTTCTTATCACGGACCTGGTCAATCACCGAATCAATAAAGTGATCCACATACGTCACTGAGTTGTCGTAAGAGTTTATCAGCTGCGCTTTAGAACAGTCTTTATCCACACCGACGCACTCCGGCGTCCATTTGGCAAAGTTACGCGGGTAGCGCTGGGTGTAGTTAAAGTGCGACCCTTTGGTGTGCAAGATGATCATATGTTTACCATCGGGATTTCCGTTCAGAGACAGTTTCATCTCATCAATCAGCAGCATGTCATCGACAGGCTTACCACGGTTACGCGCCTCCGCACCAATCTGCTCGCGATAAGAAATGTTCTGCGCCATGGTGTTGCTGTAGAACCACATTTCGCTCTGCATCGCATAGAGGTCTGACGTAAACCCAAGCTGATGCAGCACCGAGAAGACATTTTGCTCTTTCAGGGTACGTTGTGGGTTATCGCTCGCCCCACCCTCGCGTACAAACATGCAGCGCAAGGAGAGCTTGGTGGCGGTGTCACAGGAATAACCACGATAGGCAATCAGGTTTTTCTCCTGCGCCATTTTAGGTGTGGTATCGCGGTCATAGCCAAGAATACCCATATGATCCCAGCGCGTGGTTTCCCCGATAATAAAGACGACATAGGTATCGTCGATATCTTTTGGCGCGACATAAGTGAATTTCTTCGCCGGGTTAATCAACGATTTATTATCAGAAGACTCATCCACCTGCGCCCATGCGTACAGCCCCAGCGCGGAGATCCAGTTAGACGGCAAATAAGAGTTAGCGACCACACCGCCGTAGCTTGGCAGATCCACGCCAGAGGTACGCTCATCATATTTCTGCTTCACTTCCAGCAGACGAATGGGACCCCAGACCATCAGACCGGCCAGCAGAACTATCGCAACGCTTCTGAAACGTTTTCCAGGTGTGCGGATCTGGTGAACCAGCGTATACCGGCAACGGTTGCTCCAGATAAGGAGCAGCGGCAAGGCACTCACGGCCACCAGCCAGAGTACAAAATGCAGCCCAACCACTTCTTTAGAGAGATCGATGTCCGTGGTCATCACCGAGGCGATAATACCGTAGCCGATGACAACGTTCATAAAGGTCATGTAATAGCTGGCCCCTGCCGAGCACAGCACGATAAACGTCGCCAGCACTCGCCAGACACGACGGCCAAATAGCGTAAGAATACGGAATAAAAAGAAGGTAACCAGTACAGCAGCGACCAATTCGACAACCGCTGCAATTCCTTTCCAGACGGTAAAATCTTGCGCGTATCCGTCGAACCGACGGAAAAACACTGCGCCATTCATAAACAGGCCGATGTACAACGCCAGCAAAAAGCACAGCTTTTGTTGCGCCATCGATTTAATGTATTTCATGCAATCTACCCGGAAAAAGGGACAGTACCGCCGCCCACTTCAATATAAAAAGTGGACAGATTAGACATACGCTCAGGGGATCGTTCAATGAAACGACTACAAGCGTGGTAAGTAGACCACAGGGAAGGGAAAAAGTGGCAGCAGAGTGTGTGATCGGTACAGTTATTTACAAAAAAGCAGACCCAGAATCCGACAAATGCGTCTAAAGGCAATATTGTGCGATAAAAAAGGCCGGATGACCGGCCTTTTTCTTCGTTGTCAGGCATGCGCTTCTTTAAAGACTTCCCGCTGCGGCTGACGAATCGTCGTAGACAACGCCAGCGAAATGATCAGCAAGGCGAAGATCACGCAGAAGGTCACATAGAACCCGCCGAACAGTGAGGCTATCAGCGAACCGCAGATACTGCCGATCCCGAAGCCAAGATAGATAACACCGTAGTTTTTCGCGAGATTGTTAAGACCAAAGAATTCGCTCACCAGCGACGGGAAGACCGTAATGGTGCCACCGAAGTTGAACGCAACGCAGGCAATCGCCGCGAAGAAGGTTGTTTCATTCAGAGGCGCGAACAGGAGCGCCGCCATGCCCACCAGCGAAACAACCTGGCCAATCGTAATCACACGGATACGGGCGATTTTGTCAGACAGAATACCCAGCACCAGACGCCCGGAAAGGTTGGCAATGGAGATCACAGTCACCGCATTCGCAGCCGTTGCCGCATCCAGTTTCACCATTCCCTGAGCGATATCTTTCGCCACACCGATGACGTACAGACCACTCATGCAGGCCGTCAGGAACATCACCGCCAGCATCCAGTACTGCGGTTTACGCATAGATTGCGCCAGGGTGAAATCATTCTCCACCACACCATTCACGGATTTAACCTCCTGCTGAGGCGCATCTTTCATCAGCGTAGCACCAAAGAGGATCATGACCAGAACGATAACCCCCCAGATCATGAAGGTTTTTTCGAGACCAACGGAAGCCAGCAGATGAGAATCGATAAATTTAAAACCGAGGCTGCCCAGGCCATAAGAACCGATGGCAAACGCAGAGATAAGGCCTTTACGTTCCGGGAACCACTTTACGCAGTTCGAGAGGGTCAACAGGTAGCCTGCACCATCTGCCAGGCCCACCAGCACGCCAGCACTCAGCCACAGCATCATCAGGTTATTGGAATGCGCGGTCAGGAAAAAGCCCACGCCCAGCAGAATGCCGGAGGCCATGGTCACACGCTTCACGCCAAAACGCTCCTGCAGCTTGCCCGCAACTGAAGATGAGAGCGCCAACCCGAGACTCAGCAGGCCAAAAGAGAACGCAACCTGGCTGACAGGGGCGCCGAGTTTATCGGAAAGCGCACTGTTAAACAGGCTCCAGGTATAGACCGAACCCAGCGCAAACTGGGTGACGATGGTGCCAAAGAGCGTTAGCCAGCGCGTACGGTTATAAGTTGATGTGTTCATGGCAGTTGTCCTGCAAGAGAAATTAAGGAAGTTCGCTGAGGACAACGATAAACAAAACCTTAAAAGACCTGGGGTAAAACGGCATGAAATGCAGGAAGAATGGAATGAAATGCCTGGAATCAGGAATGAATGACCTTGTGGGGGAATGAAGCGATAGCGTGTTAGTACCTGCTATCGCTACAACCCCTGTGGTTGTTGTATTTGAGATGTTATCGTAACGTTTAAAAAAGTAACAACTCTAAAAATTCGCGTTCACACCCAGAGTGTACATAAATTCCTCACCTGTGGAGGTACGTTCCCCCTGAGCGAGCGACGCATAGGCCGCTACATGCGTGTTAAACGGAATATCCGTACCGACGGTGACATCCATCCAGTTCCCGTTTTGCGCCGGGGCTGGCGTTTGTGGCATGCCAAACTGAGATTTCCACTGGTTTTCACCATACTGCTGGTTATAGCTGATCTGCGCCCAGGGACGAAGGTCGCCATATTGGGTATTCACGCGCCAGCCCAGCGTGCTAACACTGGCATGCCAGAGTGGGTCAGTGATTGACTGTGTCGACGCGCTATCACCAAATTCATTGATCATCATGGGAGCCGTGCCGTCGTACCGCCACGCCACGACCGGGCCGGTGGTGATATGCGCTGAAATGGGAAAATTCCAGCCCACGCTCATTGCCCCCTCAGTCGTACTGCCAGACGGTACATTCAGGGCAAGGCCTGGCGCATTTTGTGAAGTCTGAATACGCTCAGCAAGAATATCCTCGTAACGCGGTTGGTGATCCGCATCCCATGTATAGCGTTCCGCCGTATGATTTTGGGCGTCTGAAACGATATATTCCTGTTGCCAGGCAGACGCTGTATTACAAAAAAACAGGCAGGCTGAAATTCCCACCAGGCCAGAAGCAGCATGGCGACCACTGATTTTTTTTATCATCATCAACGCGACCCCAGAGAGAGCCGAATTCGGCGATATTTGTCGTTATTCAGGAAGAGCTTATAGAGCATATGGCCCTGTATTAACTATTGTCTTTATAGTAAACACGTCAAGCCAGTCTGGATGAAAATTTTGCGAAATCAGTATCATTAAGGGAGATGACAGATGGAACGTTGTGGTTGGGTAAGCCAGGATCAGCTTTATATCGACTATCACGACCAGGAATGGGGCGTGCCGGAGAAGGATGGTAAAAAACTCTTTGAGATGATCTGCCTTGAGGGCCAGCAGGCGGGGTTATCGTGGATTACGGTGCTCAAGAAACGCGAAAACTACCGCAATGCCTTCCACCAGTTTGATCCTGTCGCCGTCGCCGCCATGACCGATGAGGACGTCGAAAGACTGGTGCTGGATGCCGGCATCATCCGCCATCGCGGTAAAATTCAGGCCATCATCGGCAATGCACGCGCCTGGCTGGCGATGGAACAAAACGGCGAATCATTCTCAGACTTTGTCTGGTCGTTTGTGAATAACGCTCCGCAAATCACCCACGCCGCCACGCTGGCAGAGATCCCGGCATCGACGCCTGAATCAGATGCACTCTCTAAGGCCCTGAAAAAACGCGGTTTTAAATTTGTCGGCTCCACCATCTGCTACGCCTTTATGCAGGCCTGTGGCCTGGTCAACGACCACGTTACCGGCTGCTTCTGTCATCCGGGAGGCCATCATGATCCGCAAATGGCAAAATGAGAATACCGCGCCACTTCTGAGCCTATGGCTTGAAAGCACCACAGAAGCGCATCCGTTTATCGAGGCAAGTTACTGGAAAGAGAACGAGGCGATGGTGCGGGACGTTTACCTGCCTTCGGCTGAAACCTGGGTCTGGGAACAGGATGGCGAACCTTGCGGATTTATCAGCGTGATGCAGTCTAAGTTTGTCGGGGCACTGTTTGTCGCGCCGCCATACATCGGGAAAGGCATCGGGCAAGCGCTGCTGAACCATGTTCAACAGCGCTTCCCGTATTTAAGCCTGGAGGTGTACCAGAAAAATGTCCGGGCGGTGAATTTCTACCATGCTCAGGGCTTTCGCATTGAAGACAGCGCCTGGCAGGATGACACCCAACATCCGACCTGGATCATGAGCTGGCAGGCGGATCAAACGCCGTTAAGGTAAGCTCGGGTCCCTCATACTTTTCGACCCATGCCAGTGCCGTATTCCCTGCACAACCATTCCCCAGCTTCGAGCTGGGGAGATCTTTGGTCAGCACGTTGACCGCCCCGTTTTTACAGATACCGCCTTCGGCCGGCTCAAGATCTGGCCATGCCCCCTGGTGAATGCACAGCACACCCGGTTTAATCCCGTCACTCACCACTGCACCGGCCAGGACCTGTCCCCGCTGGTTCCAGACGCGCACCACGTCACCGTCTACAATCCCACGGGCTTTGGCATCGAGGATATTCAACGTGATCGGTTCTCGCCCGGCAACCGCATACTGTTCGCGCAGCGAGGTATAGTTAAGCTGGCTGTGCAGGCGGTGCGCTGGATGAGCAGACAACACCTGGAGCTGCTCCGGCTGGGCATTGCCGTGCCATTCGTCCGGCTCGAGCCACGTAGGGTGCGGCGGGCAGTCGGCATACCCAAAGCTGGCAATGCGCTCGCTGTAGATGACAATCTTTCCGCTCTCGGTTTTCAGCGGGTGGTTCTCCGGGTCGCGGCGGAAGTCCCCGAAACGGACAAACTGTGCGTTCTGTTCGCTCTCTGGCATCTCGAATATCTGGTTCGCTTCCCAGAATTCAGTAAACGGTGGGAGTGTCACACCCTGGGCGGCACCGCGCTGACTGGCTATCTGGTAGAACGTCTCAAGCCACTGCAGATCCGTTTTACCTTCGGTAAAACGCTCGCGGCCACCTGCTTCCCACAGCTCGCTCAGTTCAGCAAACACGTCAAAATCATCCCGCGCTTCATCGCGTGGGGCCACAACGCGCTTCATTGGGACCATATGCTGGTTGCTGTAGTCACCGGTCATGGTGAGATCGTTACGCTCAAACGAGGTTGTCGCTGGCAGCACGATGTCGGCATGCTTAGCCGAACCTGTCCAGAAGCACTCTGAGATCACCACCAGTTCCGGTTTCTGCCAGGCACGGATCAGGCGATTGGTATCCTGATGGTGCGTGAAGTTCGACCCGCCCGCCCACCAGACAAATTTAATATCCGGGAAGTGACGGTCCAGACCATTGTGCTGATAAAACCCACCCGGGTTTTCCAGGGCTTCAACAATACGCGCCACCGGGATTTTATCCACGGCATCCACGCCGCCCTGCACCGAGCCTTGCAGAGACGCCAGCACCGCCGCTTTACGCGTTGGGTTACCGCCGTTCGCAAAGTGATAGGAGAGACCAAAACCCCCGCCCGGCGTGCCGATCTGCCCAAGCATTGCGGCAAGCGTCACCAGCATCCAGTGTTTCTGCTCTCCAAACTGCTGGCGCTGCATTCCCCAGCCAGACATTAACATCGTGGTATTTTTATGGAACAACGCCGCCAGTTCGCGGATTTTATCCGCAGTAACGCCGCAAATATTTGCCGCCCACTCTGCCGTTTTCGCTACCCCATCGGATTGGCCCGTCAGGTAGTCGGCAAATTTATCGAAGCCAGTGGTACAACGCCTCAGGAATTCGCCATCGTGCCAGCCGTTTTCGACCAGCGTATGGGCGATACCCAGCATCATTGCCACGTCGGTGCCCATATGCGGGGCAATCCACTCGGCACTGTCACCGAAGAAATCCATGGTTTCAGAGCGCATCGGGTCAATACAGATGATGCGCTTACCGCTTTTGCGCAGCGCGTCGAAATACCCAATACCCTGTTCGTCGCTGGCATTCCAGGCAATTTTCAGCGTATTTAGGGGGTTAGCGCTCCACAGCACCACCACGTCGGTATGCTCCAGCACCAGCGGCCAGCTGGTCTGTTGCTGATAAACTTCGTTTCCCCCCACCACGTACGGCATGATCGCCTGCGCCGCACCGGTGGAATAGTCGCCAAGATGACCGGTATAGCCCCCCGCCAGGCTCATATAACGCTGCAGCAACGTCGAGGCCTTGTGTAACACACCGTTAGAACGCCAGCCGTAAGACCCGGCGAAAATGGACGACGGTCCCCAGGTATCACGGATGCGCTTATGCTGGGCGTGAATCAACGCCAGCGCCTCATCCCAGCTCACGCGAACAAACTCATCCTGACCACGGATTCCCTGCGGTTTTTCCGGCGAGGCCAGAAAACCTTTACGCACCATCGGCCAGCGCACGCGCGTTTTGCTATGCACCTGATCGCGAACGGCGGTCTGTAACGAGTTGGGATGTTGGGTTGGCAGTGCCCCGCGGGAGGACAGAACATTTTCGCCATCGGTTTCGACCAGCATCGGCCCCCAGTGGGCGGCGGTCAGAATGGTTTTCGTTGAGGTGCTCAAGCGTGCGCTCCTGGTTGCGTGCAGGTTTACCGCCTTCTGGTTGAGGCAGTTTATGGTTTGTCACAAATTTCAGAGTAATACCCGGAATTTTCTCCGTATCTGGACGTCATAATCAACTGCCACGCTCGCCGTGGCAAAGAATAAAAAGGATTAAGGAAAGAAGATGAAAAAACGCGTACTCGTTATTGCCGCTCTGGTGAGCGGTGCACTGGCTGTTTCTGGCTGCACAACTAACCCTTACACCGGTGAAAGCCAGGCGGGTAAATCCGGCATCGGCGCGGGTATCGGCTCGCTGGTAGGGGCTGGCGTTGGCGCCCTCTCCTCCTCCAAGAAAGACCGTGGTAAAGGCGCACTGATTGGTGCAGCGGCGGGGGCAGCATTGGGCGGTGGCGTCGGCTATTACATGGACGTGCAGGAAGCGAAACTGCGCGACAAAATGAAGGGAACCGGCGTGAGTGTGACGCGTAGTGGCGACAACATCATTCTGAACATGCCGAACAATGTTACCTTCGACAGCAGCAGCGCAACGCTGAAACCTGCGGGTGCGAACACCCTGACCGGTGTGGCGATGGTGCTGAAAGAGTATAACAAGACCGCTGTGAACGTGATTGGCTACACCGACAGCACCGGTAGCCAGGATCTGAACATGCGTCTGTCTCAACAGCGCGCCGATTCCGTGGCCAGTTCGCTGATCACTCAGGGCGTTGAAGCGAACCGCATCCGCACCAGCGGAATGGGTCCTGCCAACCCTATCGCCAGCAACAGCACGGCGGAAGGCAAAGCGCAAAACCGCCGCGTTGAGATTACGTTAAGCCCTGTGCAGTAATCGCATTTCCCCCTCTCCCCGTGGGAGAGGGTCGAAGTGAGGGCATGAACCACTTGCCATCGTTGATTTTCCCGCTAAGGTATTCTCACTAAATTCAGGGAAATCAGCGATGAGCAAACCAGCCCGGGCCACCATCAGCGACGTGGCGAAAGCCGCCAAAACCGGTAAAACCAGCATTTCGCGTTATCTCAACGGCGAAAAACACCTGTTGTCCGATGCGCTGCTGGCTCGTATTGAACAGGCCATTGCCGATCTCGACTACCGCCCCAGTATCATGGCACGCGGGCTCAAACGGGGACGTACCCGTCTTATCGGGCTTATCATCGCCGATATCACCAACCCTTACTCCGTAAACGTGCTGAGCGGTATTGAAGCCGCCTGTCGCGAGAAAGGTTTTACGCCACTGGTCTGTAACACCAACAACGAAGTCGACCAGGAGCTGCATTATCTCGATCTGCTGCGTAGCTACCAGGTGGAAGGGATTGTGGTTAACGCCGTGGGTATGCGTGAAGAAGGTCTAAACCGCCTTCAACAATCGTCCCTGCCTATGGTCCTGATTGACCGTAAAATTCCTGAATTCGCCTGCGATGTCGTCGGACTGGATAACACCCAGGCCGCCACTACCGCCACCGAGCATCTGATCGAACAGGGTTTCGAAGCCATTCTATTTCTGAGTGAACCACTGGGGATGGTTAACACGCGTCGCGAGCGTTTGAGCGCATTTCGCGCCACTTTGGAACGTTATCCCGGCGTGATCGCCGAAAATGCCGAAACCCCACTGCACGAAGCCGATCGACTCGACAACACCCTGCGTCAGTTCCACACCCGACATCGTGGGATGCGCAAAGCCGTCATTTCCGCCAACGGGGCACTGACGCTGCAAGTCGCCCGCTCGCTCAAGCGGATTGGCCTGCACTGGGGCAGCGATATTGGTCTGCTGGGGTTCGATGAACTGGAGTGGGCAGAACTGGCGGGCGTCGGTATCACCACCCTCAAACAACCCACCTGGCAGATTGGCTATGCTGCTGTAGAACAAGTGGTTCGTCGTATTGAAGGCACCAGTGATGCCGTACGCGAGCAGGTCTTCTCTGGCGAGCTGATCGTTCGCGGCTCCACCGCGCGTTAATTTTCCCTTGTGATACCGATCATAATTTCGACATCCTGAACTTTCCTTTGGAACCGGTTCCATCTAGCGTAATAACATTGATATGTTGCGATGGAGTCCGAAGATGGGCAGGAAAATCATGGTGGTCACCGCCGCGTACGGCGCGGAACAGGTGCGACAGGCAGGCGGTCAACGGGCAATGCTTCCCGTGATTGCGGGTGCAGGTGCCGACGGCGTGGAGATCCGCCGCGAGCTGTTCAACAGCGAAGAGTTACTGGCCCTGCCTGCGCTGGGTGAATCTATTGAACTGTTGGGCCTGCTGGCGTGTTATTCCGCCCCCGCCGCCCTGTTTATGCCCGACGGCACCCTAAACCCGGACCTGCCCCGCTATCTCTCCGAGGCCAGCACCCTGAATGCGCTGTGGCTGAAAGTTTCTCTCGGGTATTTCAGCGACACCCAGCCGCTTGAAGCCCTGCGGAACCTGCTGAATAAAAGCGGCATGGCGCTGGTGGTGGAAAACGATCAGACCGACTGCGGCCAGCTTGCACCAATGCAGCGCTTTAAAGCTGCCTGCCGGGAGATGGCACTTCCCGTGACACTGACCTTCGATATGGGTAACTGGCTATGGGTCGGCGACTCCCCTGAAGAAGCCGCCCGTCATCTGGCCCCTGCTGTGAGCTATATCCACGTTAAAGCCGCCGTTCCGCATAAGGATAATTTCCGCGCCGTGGCACCGGATCGTGCTGATGCGCGCTGGCTGGATCTGCTCTGCCAGCTGCCCGCCGATGCCCCGCGAGGTATCGAGTTTCCGCTGGAAGGGACGGATTTAACCGCCGTTACCCGCCATTACGTCAACCTGCTGCGCGAGGAGTAAACCATGCACAAGACGCTGGATGTCATTACGATCGGCGAGGCCATGGCGATGTTTGTCGCTACCGAAACCGGCGAGCTGAGCGCGGTAGAGCATTTCATCAAACGCGTGGCTGGCGCAGAGCTGAACGTCGCGACCGGCCTGGCGCGTCTCGGCCTGAACGTGGGCTGGGTCAGCCGCGTAGGGGACGATAGCTTTGGTCATTTCGTTCTCGACTCGTTGAAAAAAGAAGGGATTGATTCGGCAGGTGTGACGCTCGACGGACGCTTCGCGACCGGCTTTCAGCTTAAATCTAAGGTCGAAAATGGAACCGATCCCATTGTGGAGTATTTCCGTAAAGGGTCGGCGGCAAGCCATCTCTCAGTGGAAGATTACCACGCTGACTATTTTGCCTCTGCACGCCATCTGCACCTGAGTGGTGTGGCGGCAGCGCTCTCAGCCAGCTCATACGCATTGCTGGATCATGCAGCATCGACCATGAAGGCCCAGGGCAAAACGATATCTTTCGATCCTAACCTGCGGCCGGTGCTGTGGAAAAGTGAAGCGGAAATGGTGGAGAAACTTAACCATCTGGCATTCCAGGCGGACTGGGTTCTGCCGGGAGTGAAAGAGGGGATGATCCTCACCGGTGAAAGCACACCAGAAGGCATCGCCGACTTCTACCTGAATAAAGGCGTAAAAGCAGTGGTGTTGAAGACCGGTGCCGATGGCGCATGGTTTAAAACCGCCGAAGGTGAACAAGGCGCGGTCGCTGCGGTAAAAGTTGAAAACGTGGTCGACACCGTCGGCGCGGGCGATGGCTTTGCCGTGGGAGTCATTAGCGCTCTGCTGGAAGGTAAACCACTGCAGCAAGCCGTCGCGCGGGGCAACAGGATAGGTTCGCTGGCTATTCAGGTGCAAGGCGACAGTGAAGGATTACCAACCCGAGCAGAGCTTAACGAATAAACATACCTTCACCCAACAAAACAAACCACCGTGTACCCTACAGACAACGGCGGTAACAACCTCAACAACAGAGGCAAGCCTATGAACAGTTCAACCAATGCAGTAAAACGCTGGTGGTACATCATGCCAATCGTGTTTATCACGTACAGCCTGGCGTACCTTGATCGTGCCAACTTCAGTTTCGCGTCCGCGGCGGGGATCACCGAAGACCTCGGGATCACCAAAGGTATCTCCTCCCTGCTGGGTGCCCTTTTCTTCCTGGGTTATTTCTTCTTCCAGATCCCCGGCGCTATCTACGCCGAACGCCGCAGCGTGCGTAAGCTGATCTTTATCTGCCTGATCCTGTGGGGTGCCTGCGCGTCACTGACCGGCGTGGTGAACAATATTCCAGCCCTGGCCGCTATTCGCTTTATCCTCGGTGTCGTTGAGGCAGCCGTCATGCCAGCGATGCTGATCTACATCAGCAACTGGTTTACCAAATCAGAGCGCTCGCGGGCGAACACGTTCCTGATCCTCGGTAACCCGGTCACGGTACTGTGGATGTCGGTGGTTTCCGGTTACCTGATCCAATCCTTCGGCTGGCGTGAAATGTTTATCATCGAAGGGGTACCCGCGGTTATCTGGGCCTTCTGTTGGTGGGTGCTGGTGAAAGATAAACCTGCGCAGGCGAAATGGCTTTCCGAAGACGAAAAAGCGGCGCTGCAGGCACAGCTGGATAAAGAACAACAAGGTCTGAAGGCTGTACGTAACTATGGTGAAGCCTTCCGCTCCCGTAACGTGATCCTGCTTTGTGCACAGTATTTTACCTGGAGCATCGGCGTGTACGGTTTTGTGCTGTGGCTGCCGTCGATTATCCGCAGCGGAGGCGAGAACCTCGGCATGGTAGAAGTGGGCTGGCTCGCTTCTGTACCGTATCTGGCGGCGACCATTGCCATGATTATCGCCTCCTGGGCCTCGGACAAGCTGCAGAACCGCAAGCTGTTTGTCTGGCCACTGCTGCTGATCGCTGCCTTTGCTTTCATTGGCTCCTGGGCTGTAGGTGCGAATCACTTCTGGGCCTCTTACGCCCTGTTGGTCATTGCCGGTGCCGCCATGTACGCCCCGTACGGTCCGTTCTTTGCCATCATCCCGGAAATGCTACCGCGTAATGTGGCGGGTGGCGCAATGGCGCTGATTAACAGTATGGGCGCGCTGGGTTCGTTCTGCGGCTCCTGGTTTGTCGGATACCTGAACGGTGTCACCGGCAGTCCGTCAGCGTCGTACATCTTTATGGGGGTAGCGCTTTTCACCTCCGTGTGGCTTACTCTGATTGTTAAGCCTGCTAACAATCAACAACACCCCGTCGGCGCACGTCACGCCTGAATCCTTAAAAATCAACGGAGATTAGCATGAAGCCGTCCGTCATTTTGTATAAAGCCCTGCCGGAAGATCTGCAGAAACGTCTTGAAGAACACTTCACCGTCACGCAGGTGAAGAACCTGAGCCCGGAGACCGTGGCACAGCACGCCGAAGCGTTCGCCAGCGCTGAAGGTCTGCTGGGTTCAAGCGAAAAAGTGGATGTCACCCTGCTGGAAAAAATGCCGAAGCTTCGTGCTACCTCTACCGTTTCAGTGGGTTATGACAACTTCGATGTGGATGCCCTTAATGCCCGCAAGATCCTGCTGATGCACACGCCACATGCCCTGACGGAAACCGTGGCCGACACGCTGATGGCGCTGGTACTCACCACGGCCCGTCGCGTGGTGGAAGTGGCTGAACGCGTCAAAGCGGGCGAATGGACAAAGAGCATTGGTCCGGATTGGTTCGGTGTGGATGTTCACGGCAAAACGCTGGGCATTGTTGGCATGGGACGTATCGGGCTGGCATTGGCGCAGCGCGCACATTTTGGTTTTAACATGCCGATTCTGTATAACGCGCGCCGCCATCACAGTGAAGCTGAAGAGCGCTTTAACGCGCGCTATTGCGAGCTGGATATGCTGTTGCAGGAAGCCGATTATGTTTGCCTGATCCTGCCGCTGTCGGAAGAAACGCATCATCTGATTGGCAAAGAGGAATTCGCGAAAATGAAGAAATCAGCCATTTTCATCAACGCGGGTCGTGGCCCGGTGGTGGATGAGAAGGCGCTGATTGAAGCCCTGCAAAACGGCGAGATCCATGCCGCAGGTCTGGACGTATTTGAGCAGGAGCCGCTGCCGGTGGATTCTCCCCTGCTTTCGCTGCCTAACGTGGTTGCCCTGCCCCATATCGGCTCAGCCACTCATGAAACGCGCTACAATATGGCGGCCACGGCGGTAGATAACCTGATCGCCGCACTCAGAGGAAAAGTGGAGCTAAACTGCGTCAACCCGCAGATACAACAGTAGAAACGAAAAAAACCCGCCAGAAGGCGGGTTTTTAAATTCTTTGCTACTGGGTTGGAAGCTTACAGGCTTACAACGTTACCAGCTGCTGGGCCTTTAGCGCCGCTTTCGATGGTGAAGGAAACTTTCTGACCTTCGTCCAGAGATTTGTAGCCATCGTTCTGGATAGCAGAGAAGTGTACGAACACGTCTTTAGAGCCATCGTCAGGAGTGATGAAGCCGAAACCTTTATCAGCGTTGAACCATTTTACCAGACCAGTCATTTTAGCAGACATAGAAATTACCTTATTAACAAATATATTGTGCCTTCCGGCTTGATGGATTGCGTTACAGATTTTTAAGCGATGAAGGAAGGGTCACTACGAAGGGTATCTATGGATAACAATCTGGACTGCTTTACTAAACTGCTTTAGGTCTGTGTAACAAACCGACGCGAACAGTTATACCGATGTGCCAGAGGAATGACAAGCGTTATTTTAATCAGGAATAAAAAAACCCCGCCTGAAGCGGGGTTTTTTTAGTTTATTCTGTGGCGGTGACCGCTGCAGTCCACGCCTGACTAAAGGCCTGATGCTGGGAGGCCAGCGGCCCAATCAGCGTATTGTACTGACTTGCCTGCTGCGAGGTCGGGAACTGAATACCGTTGGCAACAAAGCTCACCTGAGTATCCTGCTGGGAGATGAAGTCACCCACCTGAACCAACTGCTGCGTGAAAATTTGTGCGGCCGGAATCAACGGCTGCAGCGCTTCAGAAGGTTTCGTCACCACTTTCTCATACACTTTGTCGAAGACAGGTTTGAGATCGTCGCCCTGCTTCAGCGCTGAACGTGACGCATCAGCCTGCATTTTCGCATTCTGCAGTTGCTGGCTCAGCACGCCGAGAGCACCGTTGGACTGGCGCAGCGGTTCACGCTGGGTCATATAATCCTGTGGCACGCGGATAGCGTTCACGCTATCCACCACCGGACGAATACCGGAATCCATCGCCTGGCTCACCTGCTGTGAATAGCCATAAAGAATGGCGTAATCGGACACGAAGGGGCCAAACTGTTTTTTCTGATCCGCAGTCAGCGTCGGCAACCGCTCACCGCTGCGCATCACTGTATTCTGCAGAAAATCGATAAACGCTTTGCGCTGATCGCCTTCTTTATCAAAACACCCACTCAGGCTAACAACCATCAACAACGCCGCAATAGGCGCAAACCAGCGAGAGCAGGACTTTCCTGTCGCCATTTTATTACTCCTTTCACCCAAAAAAGCGCACACCGGCACACGCGTGCCCGACGCTGACAAGGATAGTCCAGGTCAGCCTTGCAAGATACTCTTTTCAATCAAAACGGCTATTGCCGATTTATTTCTTACCCTTTACAAAAAATTCATGACGAAGCCGACATATGAGTAATCAGGTAATTAGCATAACTACCCATATCGCTGTTACGGGTAAAGCGATCTTTTCCGCACGATTAATCACAACCCTGACGATCCCTCGTTTGTATTAGGGACTATTCTTAATTGGCTCTCTGATGTTCTTGATCCCGATGTGTGATTTAAGAGGAGTTCTCAATGGAATATAAAGATCCTGAGTTTGAGCTGCTGAGCAGTCTGGAACAGATTATTTTTAAAGATGTACCGCAGACGATTACCCTGCAACAAAAGTCCAATCCCTTTACAGAATATGAGCAATTGCGCAAAGGGACAGGGCTGAAAACCGAAGAATTCGCCAGAGCAATGGGTGTCAGCGTGGCTATGGTTCAGGAGTGGGAGTCAAAACGTGAAAAACCCACACCAACCGAGCTAAAGCTGATGCGCCTGATTCAGGCCAGCCCTGCATTCAGCAAACAGATAGCGTAATAACGTTCGAATGCCCCCGCCTGTGCGGGGGCTTGTGTTTAAAGACTTTCACAGCGCCACCCCTCCTCTTCCCACGCCAGCTCATGCGTCAACATTAACCCTTTTAAAAATGCCTCATCGTGTGACACCACCAGCAGCGCACCGGGGAAACCAGCCAGTGCCGATTCAATCGCCTGGACTGATGCCAGATCCAGATGGTTGGTCGGTTCATCCAGCAGCAGGAGCTGCGTAGCCTCCGCGCGCCAAAGTACGCAGGCCAGGGCAGCCTTCAGACGCTCGCCGCCGCTCAACTCCACCAGCGGGAGCGTGACCTTGTCGGCCCCCAGTTGAAGCTGGGCTAAACGGGTTCGTATCACGCCCTCATCCAGCGGTGTATTCCCCAGATTGAGATGCGTCATGACCGACTGTGAAAGATCAAGCTGAGACAGATGCTGGTCGAGATAAGCACAGCTTACAGATACCTTACAGGCACCGGAACGAGGGGTATTCTCACCGAGGATCGCTTTCAACAATGTCGATTTTCCGCAGCCGTTCGGTCCCTTCAACGCCACGCGCATCGGCCCGGACATTCGCCAGTTGAGCGGCGGGATATTCACATGCGGCAACACCAGATCCTCCAGAACCAGCACCTGTTTCCCTTCGGGGATCTGACTTCCCGGCAAGGTAAACATCACCGGATTATCCGCTTCAACCCGCTCGCGAGCCTTGTTCACCGCGGCGTTCAGTGCTTCATTTTGATCGCTGTGCTGTTTTTTCCAGGAGCCGATCCGCTCCTTTGCCGCGCCTTTATATTTAACCCGCTCGAACGACGCGATATTCAGGGTATCGACGGTGCGCAATGTCTTTGCCGAACGCCGCTGGCTGTCGTCATGCTCTTTTTGCATTCGCGCTCGGGTGCGTTTTCGCTCCGTCGCCGCATGTTCCAGAGCCGCACGAGCCGCCTGCTGTTCGGAATCGCGCTGATGGGTATAGTCCGCGTAATTCCCGCCGTAGCTGCGCAGACCCGAGGCGCTCAGTTCAAGAATACGTGGCACCTTCTCCAGCAGTTCGCGATCGTGGGAGGCCACCAGCACACCACCCTGATAGCAGGCAAGCTGGTCGTAAAGCCACGTCCGGCCTTGTCGATCAAGATGGTTGGTGGGTTCGTCCAGCAACAGATAATCTGCTTGTGCTGTAAATGCGCCGCACAGCAGGGCGCGAATGCGCTCACCGCCGCTGAATTCGCTGGCTATTTTATCGGGGTCAAACGGTGGCAATTTCGCATGGATAAACGCCTCGCTCAGGCGTTCTGCTAAATCCCAGTTCCCGTCGAGCATTTCCAGATCTTCAGGCTGATAGTCCCCGCTGTCGATACGCGATCGCGCCGCGAAGATTGCCTCGTATCCGAGCAGCTCAGCCAGCGTAGTGTGCGGCAAAATATCCTGCTGTTGAGCCACATAGACGTGTGTTCCTGTACGTTCGATATGCCCGCTTGCGGGCTCATCAAGCCCTGCAAGCAAGCGCAGCAGACGCGTTTTACCGCTGCCGTTGCGGCCAACCAGTGCGCACAAAGACGGTTCCAGAGAAAAATTCAGCGGACCAAAAAGGATATCGCCCGTCGCAAATTGACAGGTGACCTGATGCAAAATAAAAGAAGGGGACTGCGCAAAATGAGCCATAAGCACTCCTGAATGAAATCAAAACATCCCCTGCCGACGCGGTGGCGTTTAGCAAGGATCGAAATTCATCAGTCGTGTTTGTTCATTTTTGGGGGGCGCTCCAGCGCGAGAAAGTTAACGAGATAAGGATAGCGGTAATGTGTTGACCATTTCAAGGTTAAATTTTCAACAACACACCATAAAAAAACCCGCCGAAGCGGGTTTTTAGCATTTGTAGCAACGGGCACATTACTGCAGCAGCGAAATATCCGCCACTCGCAGGAACAGCTCACGCAGTTTCTCGAGCATAGAGAGACGGTTAATACGCAGTTCTTTATCTTCTACGTTCACCATCACTTTTTCGAAGAAGGCGTCGATAACGTCACGCAGTTCCGCCAGTTCTACCAGCGCTTCCTGGTAGCGACCTTCAGCGAAGAACGGCTCGAGCTTGTCACGCAGCACTACAACCTGCATTGCCAGAGCGATCTCTTCCGGCTCTTTCAGGGTCGCGGCGTTCACGCGCTCGTTCAGGGTTTCATCAGACTTCGCCAGAATGTTGGATACACGCTTGTTGGCCGCAGCCAGGGCTGATGCCGCTTCCAGCGTACGGAAGTGGGACACCGCCTTCATACGTGCATCGAAATCGGCCGGACGGGTTGGACGACGCGCCAGTACCGCCTGAATGGTATCGACGGTGTAACCTTCGTCCTGATACCACGCGCGGAAACGACCGAGCATAAAGTCGATCACATCATCCACGACTTTCGCGTTGGTCAGCTTGTCGCCATACAGACGCACCGCTTCTTCAGTCAGGGTCTGCAGATCCAGGTTCAGGTTCTTCTCAACGATGATACGCAGTACGCCCAGTGCAGCACGACGCAGCGCGAACGGGTCTTTATCACCTTTCGGATGCTGACCAATGCCAAAGATACCCGCCAGAGTGTCCATCTTATCGGCAATCGCGACGGCGCAAGCTACCGGGTTAGACGGCAGTTCGTCGCCCGCAAAGCGCGGTTGATACTGCTCGTTCAGGGCAACTGCCACATCTTCCGCTTCGCCATCGTGACGCGCGTAGTGCATCCCCATCACACCCTGGGTGTCGGTAAATTCGAACACCATGTTGGTCATCAGGTCACACTTGGACAGCAGGCCAGCACGAGTGGCGTGGTTTACGTCCGCAGCAATTTCACGTGCGATCCAGCCAGAAAGCTCCGCGATACGGTCAGTTTTGTCACGCAGCGTACCCAACTGTTGCTGGAACAGCACGGTTTGCAGGCGCGGCAGGTTGTCTTCCAGACGCTTTTTACGGTCGGTGTTGAAGAAGAACTCCGCATCCGCCAGACGTGGACGAACCACTTTTTCGTTACCAGAGATAATCTGGATCGGATCTTTGGATTCGATATTGGCAACGAAGATGAAGTTTGGCAGCAGTTTGCCGTCGTTGGCATAAACCGGGAAGTACTTCTGGTCACCCTTCATGGTGTACACCAGTGCTTCAGCCGGAACAGCCAGGAATTTTTCTTCAAACTTCGCGGTCAGTACAACCGGCCATTCTACCAGTGAGGTCACTTCTTCCAGCAGACTGTCGCTCAGATCGGCATTACCGCCAATCTTGCGTGCCGCCTCTTCTGCGTCCGCTTTGATTTTTGCTTTACGCTGTTCGTAGTCAGCAATGACTTTACCGCGTTCCAGCAGGATCTCTGGGTACTGATCGGCGTTGTCGATGGTGAATTCAGGCTCGCCCATAAAGCGGTGGCCACGGATCACACGGTCGGACGCTACACCCAGAATGGTGGCAGGAATAACAGTATCGCCCAGCAGCAGGGTCACTGTGTGCACCGGACGCACGAAGTGTACGTCAGACGCGCCCCAGCGCATCAGCTTAGGAATTGGCAGCTTAGCCAGTGAGGTCGCGATCATGTCCGGCAGCAGCGCTTCCGCGCTTTCGCCTTTCACATGTGCACGGTACAGCAGCCACTCGCCTTTATCGGTGGTCAGACGCTCAGCCTGATCAACGGTAATACCGCAACCACGTGCCCAGCCTTCAGCCGCTTTACTCGGTTTACCTTCGGCGTCAAACGCCTGGGCAATTGCCGGGCCACGTTTTTCGACTTCGCGATCCGGCTGAGACGCCGCCAGATTTGCCACTTTCAGCGCCAGACGACGCGGTGCAGCAAACCATTCAATTTTACCGTGTGCCAGGCCAGCGTTATCCAGCTCGGCGGTCACGTTCGCAGCAAAAGATTCAGCCAGGCTGCGCAGGGCTTTTGGTGGCAGCTCTTCAGTGCCGATTTCCACCAGGAAAGTTTTCTCAGACATGGCCGCCTCTTATTTGTTTCGATTGCACATCGGGAAGCCAAGGGCTTCACGGGACGCATAGTAAGCTTCTGCAACGGCTTTGGTCAGGGTACGAATACGCAGAATGTAGCGCTGACGTTCAGTCACGGAGATGGCTTTGCGGGCGTCCAGCAGGTTGAAGCTGTGGGCGGCCTTCAGAATACGCTCGTAAGCAGGCAGCGGCAGCGGAGTCTCCAGCGCCAGCAACTGCTGCGCTTCTTTCTCGTACTGCTCGAAGCAGGTGAACAGGAAGTCCACGTCCGCGTATTCGAAGTTATAGGTGGATTGCTCCACTTCGTTCTGATGGAACACGTCGCCGTAGGTGGTTTTACCCAGCGGGCCGTCGCTCCAGACCAGGTCGTAAACGCTGTCTACGCCCTGAATATACATGGCCAGACGTTCCAGACCGTAAGTGATTTCACCGGTAATCGGTTTACATTCCAGACCACCAACCTGCTGGAAGTAAGTGAACTGGGTCACTTCCATGCCGTTCAGCCACACTTCCCAACCCAGACCCCAGGCACCCAGCGTTGGGTTTTCCCAGTTGTCTTCCACGAAACGAATGTCGTGAATGGTTGGATCCATACCCAGCTCTTTCAGTGACCCGAGGTACAGTTCCTGAATATTGTCTGGTGATGGCTTAATCACCACCTGGAACTGATAGTAATGCTGCAGACGGTTCGGGTTCTCACCGTAGCGACCATCGGTCGGACGACGGGAAGGCTGCACATACGCGGTCGCCATTGGCTCTGGCCCCAACGCGCGTAAGCTGGTCATCGGGTGTGAAGTGCCTGCGCCGACTTCCATGTCCAAAGGTTGAACAATGGTACAGCCCTGACGAGCCCAGTAATCCTGTAAGGTCAGGATCAGGCCCTGGAAGGTCTTGGTATCAAACTTTTGCATAGTATTTCGTGCTGGATACGTGTGGTTTTAAATGGAAGGGACCAGTATACCCGCTGGCTGCAAGATATACAGTATGAAACGGGTTTGTTTAGGGAAAATTGGGAAATAAGCCGTCGAGCCAGAGCGCTGATGGCGTCTGGCTGTAGATTATACGAGCAGGCTAACGCATGGAGAGGTGTAAAAACTGGCCGTCCGCATCAAACGAGCAGATAAAGCCTTCTTTACGGGATGTATAACCCCTCAGCTCATAACTTCCCTGAAAGCGCTCAAACCCGGTGACATCAATTTTCTGCACGTCCGAGTTATAGCGTCGGGCCGCCTGCCCCTTACAGAGCTGTTCCATATTCAGCGAACGTTCCGGGCTTATTTTCCCCTGCTGCGCTTTTTGCACGGGGGCTTCTTGTGGGGCACTGCACCCTGCCAGCATGAACAGCAGAAAGAGTGACGCCACACGCTTCATCATCATTTTTATCACCGCCCTGGTCAGTGGCTGTTATTTTTAGTATCAAAGCTTTTATAGATTATGGTCGGGCATTCTGCGAATCTCGCGGCCTCCCTACAAGTCTGATGAATAAAACTCAGAATTTTCCAGACGAAGACTTTTGGACAATGGTAGTCACACTCAATTTACAGGGAAAACGAGGAACTGATGCAGTCAAAAATTAACTGGATTGATAACCTGAGAGGAATCGCGTGTCTGATGGTCGTCATGATCCACACGACGACCTGGTATGTCACCAATCCGCACAGCATCACTCCTGTTAACTGGGATATTGCCAATATTCTCAACGCGGCTTCGCGCGTCAGCGTGCCGCTATTCTTTATGATTTCCGGCTTTCTCTTTTTTGGCGAGCGCAGCGCGCAACCGAAGCACTTCATCCGCATCGCTGCCTGCCTGGGATTTTACAGCGCCGTTGCCTTGCTCTATATCACCCTGTTCACTTCCATTAATGCCGGGTTATCGCTGAAATACGTGCTGCAAAAACCGGTGTTCTACCACCTGTGGTTCTTCTTCGCCATTATTGTTATCTATCTGGTCTCTCCGCTCATTCAGGTGAAAAACGTCAGCGGCAAAATGCTCCTGGCTCTGATGGTCGTCATTGGCGTCATTGCCAACCCGAATGCTGTCTCGCAGAAACTCGACGGTTTTGAATGGTTACCGGTCAACCTCTATATCAGCGGCGATACTTTTTACTACGTGCTATATGGCATGCTGGGGCGCGCCATCGGGATGATGGATACCCAAAAACGCGGTATGAACTGGCTGTGTGGGGCGTTGTTTATCGCTGGCGTGGCGGTGATTTCACGCGGGACGCTGCACGAGTTGCAGTGGCGTGGAAATTTTGCCGACACCTGGTATCTGTATTGCGGACCAATGGTCTTTATCTGTGCCGTATCACTCCTCACGCTTGCCAAAAATACCCTGAATACGCGTCCCTTGCCCATGCTGAGCGTTATCTCGCGGCATTCTCTGGGGATTTATGGATTTCACGCGCTGATCATCCACGCGCTACGAACGAGGGGCGTTGAGCTGAAAAGCTGGCCGGTGCTGGATATTATCTGGATTTTTGTCGCCACACTGGTTGTCAGCCTGCTGCTGTCGATGCTGCTGCAAAAAATAGACACGCGCCGCTTCATCAGTTAACGCTTCGCTGCCGGGCGCGATGATACTGGCGCGGGGAGGAAAACCCTGCCGCCAGTGAAGCCTGCTCCACACCGCGCCCCTGCAACAACCACTGCTCCGCGACCGCCAGACGCAACTGCTCCAGATAATCGCGAACGCTAATCCCTAAATGCGACTGAAAAAGCCGGGTTAGATGACGTGGGCTGACATGCGCCACGGCGGCGATCTCAGGCAAATTCCATGTTTTTTGCGGCTCGGCGGTGAGCGCATCCTGCGCCCGATGGATAGCCGGATGAAGATGATTGCGGTAGCGCAACCACGGGGATAACTGGGGGTCATCTCCAGAGCGGCGGAACCAGACCACCATCTCACGTGCCACGGCCAGCGCCTTTTCCGGGCCGCACAGGCGGTTAATCATATGCAGTGCCAGATCGATGCCAGAGGTGATCCCTGCGCTGGTCCAGATATTCTCATCCTGCACAAATATCCGGTTTTCTTTAATCGTCGCCGTGGGAGCCGCAGTGCGTAAACGGTTAATAACATCATGATGGGTTGTACACTGACGGTGATTCAGCAGGCCTGATTTTGCTGCCAGCAACGCCCCTGAACAGACGCACATCACGGTTATATCCTGGCGTTGGATCTGCGGCTGCAGGCGCATCAACCAGTGCTGGATCTGCTGCGCCTGTGGCGTTGAGAATTGACAGCGGGAGTCGCTCACCCCCGGCAGAACCAACAGGCTGCCTGGAGGCAGGCTTTCGGGCAGCGGCTTAATGCCGCTCATCGTCAGGCCTATCGACGTCGGAACGTCCGGTTGCGGGCCAATGTAATGCAGACGAAACACGTCGCCAGCCAGCACAAAGGTCTCCGCCGGTCCCGTCATATCTAATGACAGCACCCCGGGCAACATCACGAACCAGACGTCGATGCGCATTACAATGACTCCAGCGTCTCCGCTACTGTTTTAATCTCGGCAAAACGCCCGGACAGCACCGTCTCAGTACGATGACGAATTTCCGCTGAGCTAAGGGTAATTCCCTTGTAGGTCATTGGAAATGTAAGCGTTGCCTCGCTAACAAAAGTCACAGCATAACCCAGATCGGATGCCACGCGTGCAGTGGTTTCACAGCATTGTTCAGTGCGAATGCCGCAGATAATAAGCTGGTTGATATCACGCTCGCGCAACCAGCGGTCCAACCCGGTATCCGTGAAAGCATTATGGACATGTTTCTGGAAAACCACATCAGGTTGATGACGTAAAAAGGCCATTGGTTTGACATAGCCGCTCTGTAGGGTGAAAGGGCCGTCTTCATCGACATGGAAAATATCCACGACCGGAATACCGCGCGCCTGGCAGCCTTCTATCAGTCCCAGCATCGCCTGCTGAAAGGCAGGAATGTCGTCCTCCCGCCAGTAATGGCGGTGATGGAACGACTGCTGAGTATCAATATTGATTAATGCAATGCGTGACATGAGAGATCTCCTCGCCAGTGGGTGTGACACCATACTGGCAAGGAAAGGAAGGCACGCACAGACCAAAAAAGGACATCCTCGTGCCTATCCAGGACAAGCGTATTTACGACATCAGCGGCAGCAACTGCTGATAGATTTTGCGGAACACGTCGCGTCTTTCCGCGTACCGCGCATGGCGTGACGCGTCAGGTAAATGCGCCTGTTCAAGCGTAAGCTGCGGCAACAGCTGCGAAAGCGGTTTTTCAGGGTTGATGGCTATCTGTGCCAGACGCGCGGCACCAAGTGCTGGCCCGACATCTCCACCGGTGCGAAAATCCAGCTGCAATCCACTGATATCCGCCAGCATCTGTCGCCAGTAAGGGCTTCGCGCACCACCGCCGATCAGGGTGACGCTTGCCGGTTTCAGACCGCAGTCATGCACCACGTCCATTCCGTCGGCCAGCGCATAGCCCACACCTTCCAGCACCGCACGCGCCAGTTCTGCCGGGCCATGCTGATGGGTTAAGCCAAAGAACACCCCTTTCGCTTCCGGGTTGTTGTGCGGCGTACGCTCGCCGGAAAGATACGGTAAAAACCAGACGGTACCCGCAGCGTCATCCGCCTGCTGCGCCGCAGAAATGAGCGCCGGAACATCGGACATGCCGGTGAGTTTTGCCGCCCAGTCAAGACAGGATGCCGCACTGAGCATGACCGACATCAAATGCCATTTCCCCGGAAGGGCATGGCAGAAGCTGTGTACCGCACTTTCAGGATTGCTGCGATACCCGTCGCTGACGGCAAAATAGACGCCAGACGTTCCCAGAGAAAGCATCGCCTGTCCCGCCTCAACCATGCCGACGCCCACAGCACCCGCCGCGTTGTCACCGCCACCAGCCACCACCGGTACGGCAGGCATATTCCAGCGTTCAGCAACGGTGGGCAGCAGTGTGCCTGTCACCTCACAACCTTCATACAGCGCAGGCATATGTTCACGGGTCAGATGGCAGGCATCCAGCATCGTCTCGCTCCAGTCGCGTTTCGCCACGTCGAGCCACATGGTGCCGGCGGCATCGGACATATCGCTGGCGAAATCGCCCGTCATGCGAAAACGCAGATAGTCTTTCGGCAGCAGGACTTTCGCCACCTGACGGAAAATCTCAGGTTCATGGCGCTGTACCCACAGTAATTTGGGTGCAGTAAAACCAGGCATCATCAGGTTGCCGGTAATCTCACGAGAGTCAGGAACACTCGCCTCAAGAAGCGCACACTCTTCTGCACAGCGGCCATCGTTCCAGAGGATCGCTGGACGAAGCACACGATGCTGGCTATCGAGCAGCGTAGCGCCGTGCATTTGTCCGGCAATCCCCAGTGCTTTCACGTCACGCAGACTGTGTTGTTCACTTAAGGCCTGTATTGCACGATCCGTCGCCTGCCACCACTGCTCCGGATCCTGTTCCGACCACAGCGGGTGCGGACGTGAAACCTGCAGCTTTTCTGTCTGTGTTGCTACCACATCGCCTTGCTCGCTTAACAGGATGGCTTTCACACCCGATGTGCCAAGATCGATCCCGATATACATTCCGGTGACTCCTTTAACAGAAATGCCCGGTGGCGCTGCGCCGACCGGGCTGGATGCTGTTATTTATCGAACAGATAGTGATTGACCAGATTTTCCAGCAACTCCTGGTGCCCGCTCTGGTGCTGCGGTGCCAGTTGATGTTGTTCAGCGTACTTCGCGATTTCCGCAAGTGATAACTGACCTTTCAAAATTTGCTGTCCCAGCTCACTGTTCCAGCCGCTGTAACGCTTCGCCACGCGTTTATCCAGTTCACCGTCTTCAATCATACGCGCGGCCACTTTCAGCGCCAGCGCCATCGTGTCCATCGCGCCAATGTGGCCATAGAACAGATCGTATTTATCGGTACTCTGACGACGCACTTTGGCGTCAAAGTTCAGGCCACCCGTGGTGAAACCACCCGCTTTGATGATTTCATACATCACCAGCGCATTCTCTTCCACGCTGTTCGGGAACTGGTCTGTATCCCAGCCCAGCTGTGCATCGCCCCGGTTAGCATCAACAGAGCCGAAGATGCCCAGCGCAATAGCAGAGGCAATCTCGTGATGGAAAGAGTGACCCGCCAGGGTGGCATGGTTGGCTTCAATGTTAACTTTAATCTCTTTTTCCAGGCCGAACTGCTTCAGGAAGCCGTACACGGTCGCCACATCGTAGTCATACTGATGCTTCGTCGGTTCCTGCGGTTTCGGTTCAATCAGCAGCGTCCCGCGGAAACCGATTTTGTGCTTATGCTCGACAACCATTTGCATAAAGCGGCCAATCTGCTCGCGTTCCTGGCGCAGATCGGTGTTGAGCAGGGTTTCATAGCCTTCACGACCGCCCCACAGAACATAGTTCTCACCACCCAACTGATGCGTGGCGTTCATTGCCGTCACAACCTGCGTAGCCGCCCAGCTAAACACTTCCGGATCCGGATTGGTTGCCGCGCCCGCACCGTAACGTGGGTTGGTGAAGCAGTTTGCCGTGCCCCACAGCAGCTTCACACCGCTTTGCTGCTGTTTCGCCGCCAGCACATCCACCATCTGCGCAAAATTGTTCAGGTACTCTTTCAGCGACGCGCCTTCCGGTGACACATCCACATCATGGAAGCAGTAGTACGGCACGTTCAGCTTGTGGAAGAACTCAAACGCCACATCGGCTTTACGCTTCGCCAGCTCGATGGCCTCACCAGGTTGCTGCCACGGGCGATCAAAGGAACCCACACCGAACATATCGGCGCCATTCCAGCAGAAGGTATGCCAGTAACAGGCGGCAAAGCGCAGATGATCTTCCATGCGCTTACCCAGCACCAGCTCATCCGGGTTGTAGTGACGAAATGCTAAAGGATTGGTCGTTTTTGGGCCTTCGTAACGAACACGATCGAGTTGGTCGAAATAAGCTTGCATATTGAGCTCCATAATCAGGGGGATGCGGTGAGTCATAGATACAGGAATAATAGTGAATAGACATTTTGGGTTGCTCAATTACGTTATTTCACACTGCTATTGAGAGAATGCACAACTGTGCACTGGCTCGCAAAATAATGTGCAAGCAAACTATTTTTCGGTGTGCATTCCAGAATCAAATGCAATTAAGACGTTACGTATTTTAAAATCCGATCGCGGTCATAAATTCAGAAATAAACCAAATATCATAATGAGAAGATAAAAATCTGTAATTGCCAGCCCGCCTTTCCCCGTTAAGAATTTGCTGCGTCTCAGTAGTGAATGTTTCTTTTATCTCAGCAACACATACCCCTACAAAAAGGCCTAATAATTATGAAGATAAAGAACCTGACCCTTACTCTATGCACAACGCTCCTCCTGGCCAGTTTTACCGGACATGCGAAGGAGGTGAAAATCGGTATGGCGATTGACGATCTGCGTCTGGAGCGCTGGCAAAAAGATCGCGATATTTTTGTTAAAAAAGCAGAATCACTCGGCGCAAGCGTGTTTGTTCAGTCGGCTAACGGCAATGAAGAAACGCAAATGTCGCAAATTGAGAATATGATCAACCGTGGTGTCGATGTTCTGGTCATTATCCCCTATAACGGCCAGGTATTAAGTAACGTGGTGAAAGAAGCTAAACAAGAAGGCATAAAAGTCCTGGCTTATGACCGTATGATTAATAATGCGGACATTGATTATTATATTTCGTTCGACAATGAAAAAGTCGGTGAATTACAAGCGCAAAGCCTGATCGACAAGGTGCCTCAGGGTAATTATTTCCTGATGGGCGGTTCTCCGGTGGATAACAACGCCAAACTGTTCCGCGAAGGGCAAATGAAAGTCCTTAAACCGTACATCGACGACGGAAAAATTAAAGTGGTTGGCGATCAATGGGCCGACGGCTGGCTACCAGAAAACGCGCTGAAAATTATGGAAAACGCACTGACCGCCAACAATAACAAAATTGATGCGGTTGTGGCCTCCAACGATGCCACCGCAGGCGGTGCTATCCAGGCCCTGAGCGCCCAGGGGCTGGCCGGTAAAGTCGCGATATCGGGTCAGGATGCCGATCTGGCCGGTGTAAAACGCATTATCGCAGGCACCCAAACCATGACGGTCTACAAACCCATTACCCAGCTTGCCAATACGGCTGCGGAAATCGCCGTAGAACTGGGTAATGGTAAGCAACCTAAAGCAGATGCGACGCTGAATAACGGGCTGAAAGATGTTCCGGCTCGCCTGCTCACACCAATTGAAGTCAATAAAGAGAACATTGACGCCACTGTCATTAAAGACGGTTTCCACAAGAAGAGCGAACTGTAACCTTACGCAGCCCCTGCTCTGCAGGGGCGCATCACGTTGTACTGTTCTTCCCTCGGGTTACGTGGAGCAGTTATGTCTTATTTACTTGAAATGAAAAGCATCACTAAGCGCTTCGGTACGGTGAAAGCCGTCGACAACGTCAGTCTCCGGCTGAACCCCGGCGAAGTAGTTTCGCTGTGTGGTGAAAACGGTTCGGGCAAATCAACATTGATGAAAGTGCTGTGCGGGATCTACCCGTACGGCAGCTACGAAGGCGAAATCGTCTTTGCCGGTGAAGTCATCCAGGCGACACACATTCGCGATACCGAACGTAAAGGCATCGCCATCATCCATCAGGAGCTGGCACTGGTGAAGCATCTCACCGTGCTGGAGAACATTTTCCTTGGGGCTGAGATTTCCCGCCACGGCGTGCTGGACTACGACACCATGACGCTGCGCTGTGAAAAACTGCTGGCGCAGGTGAGTCTCAGCATTTCACCGGATACCCGCGTGGGCGATCTTGGTCTGGGGCAGCAGCAGCTGGTCGAAATTGCGAAAGCGCTTAATAAACAGGTCAGGCTGCTGATCCTTGATGAACCAACGGCGTCGCTCACCGAACAGGAAACCGCGGTACTGCTCAATATCATCCGCGATCTGCAAAACCACGGCATCGCCTGTATCTACATTTCGCACAAGCTGAATGAGGTCAAAGCCATTTCTGACACCATCTGCGTGATCCGCGACGGGCAACACATCGGCACGCGCGAAGCGGCTGGCATGAGTGAAGATGACATCATCACCATGATGGTGGGACGCGAGCTGACGGCGCTCTATCCGAGTGAGCCTCACACAAGAGGTGATGAAGTGTTACGGGTGGAGAACCTGACCGCGTGGCACCCCGTTAACCGCCACATCAAGCGGGTGAATAACATCTCGTTTTCACTTCATAGCGGCGAAATCCTCGGTATTGCGGGTCTCGTCGGTGCCGGGCGGACCGAAGCCGTACAGTGCCTGTTTGGCGTGTGGCCGGGGCGCTGGGAGGGCACTATTTATATCGACGGTCAGCCAGTGAAAATCGACAACTGCCAACAGGCGATTGCCCGCGGCATTGCCATGGTGCCGGAAGACCGCAAAAAAGACGGTATCGTACCGGTCATGGCTGTGGGTAAAAACATCACCCTTGCAGCTCTTGATCAGTTCTCTGGCGCCCTGAGCAGCCTGGATGATGCCGCTGAGCAGCAGTGTATTCTCCAGTCGCTCGCCCGACTGAAGGTAAAAACATCCTCTCCGGAACTGGCCATTGGTCGTCTGAGTGGGGGCAACCAGCAGAAAGCGATTCTGGCGCGCTGCCTGCTTCTCAATCCACGCATATTAATCCTTGATGAGCCAACGCGCGGGATTGATATCGGTGCCAAATATGAAATCTACAAACTGATTAATCAGCTTGTACAGCAAGGGATTGCCGTCATTGTCATCTCGTCTGAATTACCCGAAGTGCTCGGTTTGAGTGACCGCGTGCTGGTGATGCACGAGGGAAAACTGAAAGCCAACCTGATTAACCAGAACCTGACGCAGGAGCAGGTGATGGAAGCCGCTTTAAGGAGCGAACGTCATGTCGAAAAGCAATCCGTCTGATATCAAAGTCGCGGTTCCGACGCCCGGATCATTCGCGGGGCTAAAAGCGCTGAATCTGCAAGTTTTCGTGATGATCGCGGCGATTATCGTCATCATGTTGTTCTTCACGTGGATGACGGATGGGTCGTACTTAAGTGCGCGTAACGTCTCTAACCTGCTGCGTCAGACGGCCATCACCGGCATTCTGGCTGTGGGCATGGTATTCGTGATTATCTCAGCGGAGATCGACCTGTCAGTCGGTTCGATGATGGGTTTACTCGGTGGTGTGGCGGCCATTTTTGACGTCTGGCTTGGCTGGCCGCTGCCATTGACCGTTGCGGTGACGCTGGTGCTGGGACTTGTGCTCGGTGCCTGGAACGGCTGGTGGGTTGCCTACCGTAAAGTCCCGTCGTTCATTGTCACTCTGGCAGGGATGCTGGCTTTCCGCGGGATCTTAATCGGCATTACCAACGGCACCACCGTCTCTCCCACCAGCGCGGCGATGTCGCAGATTGGTCAGAGTTACCTCTCCGATAGCGTGGGCTTTACGATTGGCGTGTTAGGTTTGCTGGCTTTTGTCGCGTGGCAGTGGCGTGGGCGCATGCGCCGTCAGGCGCTGGGGCTGGCTTCTCCTGCATCAACGTCCGTGGTGGGGCGTCAGGCCCTTACGGCGGTTATTGTGCTGGGTGCAATCTGGCTGCTGAATGACTATCGCGGTGTCCCGACACCTGTATTGCTGCTGGCACTGTTACTGCTGGGTGGCATGTTTATGGCCACGCGTACCGCGTTTGGCCGCCGCATTTACGCCATCGGCGGCAATCTGGAAGCCGCTCGCCTCTCCGGGATCAATGTCGAGCGTACCAAACTCGCGGTCTTTGCCATTAACGGTCTGATGGTGGCTATCGCCGGGTTGATTCTCAGCTCACGTCTGGGGGCTGGTTCACCCTCCGCCGGTAACATCGCAGAACTGGATGCCATCGCCGCCTGCGTCATTGGTGGTACCAGCCTCGCAGGTGGTATCGGTAGCGTGGCGGGGGCCGTGATGGGCGCATTTATTATGGCTTCGCTGGATAACGGGATGAGTATGATGGACGTCCCGACGTTTTGGCAGTATATCGTCAAGGGGGCCATTCTTTTACTCGCCGTCTGGATGGACTCGGCCACCAAACGACGGGCCTGATAACAGTATGATGACTTAATTGGGAAGAGAGCCATGTTCGAAAAGCGTCACCGCATTACGTTGTTATTCAATGCCAACAAAGCCTACGACCGTCAGGTTGTTGAAGGGGTTGGTGAATATTTGCAGGCGTCGCAATCCGAATGGGATATCTTTATTGAGGAAGATTTTCGTACTCGTCTGGAGAACATCAAAGACTGGCTGGGTGATGGCGTTATCGCTGACTATGACGATCCCGTCATTGAGCAACTGCTGACAGACGTCGACGTCCCGATAGTGGGCGTCGGCGGCTCTTACCATTCCCCCGAACACTATCCGCCGGTTCACTATATTGCCACCGATAACCATGCCCTGGTCGAGGCAGCGTTTCTCCATTTAAAAGAGAAAGGTGTCCATCGCTTCGCGTTTTATGGCTTACCCGCCACCAGCGGCAAGCGCTGGGCCGCTGAGCGTGAACACGCGTTTTGCCAGTTAGTCGCGCAGGAGAAGTATCGTGGCGTAGTGTATCAGGGGCTGGAAACCGCCCCTGAAAACTGGCAGCACGCGCAAAACCGTCTGGCTGACTGGCTGCAAACGCTGCCACCGCAAACCGGGATTATTGCCGTCACGGACGCCCGCGCACGCCACGTTTTGCAGGTATGCGAACATTTGCACATCCCGGTACCGGAAAAACTGTGCGTGATTGGCATTGATAACGAAGAACTCACCCGCTATCTGTCTCGCGTGGCGCTCTCCTCCGTTGCACAAGGGACGCGTCAGATGGGTTATCAGGCAGCGAAGCTGCTGCATCGTCTGCTGGATAAAGAATCCCTGTCGCTTCAGCGGTTGCTTGTGCCTCCTGTCCGCGTCGTTGAACGTCGCTCAACCGACTATCGCTCCTTAAGCGACCCGGCCGTCATTCAGGCCATGCACTTTATTCGCAACCACGCCTGCAAGGGAATTAAGGTCGATCAGGTGCTGGATTCGGTGGGTATTTCGCGTTCGAATCTGGAGAAACGCTTCAAAGAAGAAGTGGGCGAAACCATTCATGCCGTCATCCATGCTGAAAAGCTGGAGAAAGCGCGCAGCTTGCTCATCTCCACATCACTGTCGATTAACGAAATCTCGCAGATGTGCGGCTACCCGTCTCTGCAATATTTCTATTCGGTGTTTCGCAAAGAGTACGACACCACGCCAAAAGAGTACCGGGATCGCTACAGTGAGGTGCTGATATAGAAAAGAAAACGCCTTCCAGTGGAAGGCGTTTTTTTGAGATTACATATGGGCGGCGATTAAGCGCTGGTTATCCTGGTACATGGCGAACAGATAGTTGTTATAGCTCTGTCCCTTCGTCGAATAACCTTTCAGCTTGTGGATCATCGTGGTGGCCGTCACTTCCTGATCCGCTTTACGCAGCTGTGCGCGTGATTTACGGAACGATGAATAGGCCGGATGCGTGTTCAGATTCACCACGTAGGCACTCACGGAATCCTTCACGGATTCAAACTGCGAATAGCCTTTCACCTTACCAGGCGCATTGTTACAACGACCTTTCACACATTTCATGCCGAAAAGGTTGTTGTTGCTACGCGCCAGCTTTGACGTGCCCCAGCCGCTTTCGGCTGCCGCCATGGTCGCAACCATGCTATTCGGGATGATATCCACACGCTCCAGCAGAGAATTCCACGGCACACGACGCGTGTTACCGTTCCAGCTCAGCTTGTAGCGCTTCGTGATATCTTTCAGACGCGCGCGTTCTGACGGCGACCAGCGGCTATCGTACTGTTTGGAAATCAGCCAGTTACGATCCGCAGTAATCGCGGCATTTTGACTCGTGATGTAAGGCATTACCGTCCGGAGAAACGCTTTTTTCCTTGGTGTTCCGGAAGGGTATTTTCGCAAATCAGGAAGTGAACTACTCTTTGCACTATTGCGAGAATACTCTTGTTTACTGCTAACCTTACTACTTGTCGTCTTTATAACGTGGGCTTTCTTACTCGTTGTATCCGTGTGCGTCTTCGCAAGCACCTCACCCGAAAATGCCGTGGTGAGTAACATGAGTATCGCAGCCCCATATCGTCGAATGGGAGTCGATATCATTAGGTCTCCTGGTCGGATGTAATCATCCTAACACCTTATTTTTTTCACAAATTTGAGAGCGGAATCTCAAATCATATCAAAAATAGACTTCAAGAGCACGTATAGAAATAGTCCAATTCCGAAACTATGTCATCTAAAACTTGCTCACAAAAACACCATTCCCGAAAAAATGTGTGCGGTATCGCAGATAACTGCTTAATTTTGCGCGAGATCACTCATCCTCTCGCGTCCTCCTGGCAGAAAGCGATAAGGGATGAGTTTTTACCCACAACCTGATGGCACACTGGTCAAAAATGCCGCGACAGGAAAATGGAATGAAACGCACCGCAATAGCCTTTCTGATGTTACCCGCACTGGCACATGCAGGCTGGTCATCACCGGGGTTTACTGCATTTAACACCGAAGGCACCGGGATTTTCACCAGCCAGACAAAGCTCGCGAAGGGTACGCGTCCTCTTACACTAAGTTTTGACAAGACGTGCTGGCAGCCAACAGATGCGATAAAACTCAACGAGATGCTGTCGCTCAAACCCTGTGACGGCACGCCGCCACAGTGGCGTCTTTTCCGCGACGGTGAATACCAGATGCGGATTGATACTCGATCCGGTACACCCACCCTGCTACTAACCATCCAGAGTGCCGCAGAACAGCCAGTTACCAACGTTATCCGCCAGTGCCCGAAGTGGGACGGTAAACCGCTGACGCTCGAGGTCAACCATACCTTCCCGGAAGGCTCCGTTGTGCGCGACTACTACAGTAAACAGACAGCGACGGTGCAAAATGGAAAAATCACTCTGCAACCGGCCGCCAACAGCAACGGTCTGCTGCTGCTTGAGCGCGCCGAAACCGACAAGCCTGCGCCGTTTAGCTGGCAAAATGCCACCGTCTATTTCGTGCTCACTGACCGTTTCGTGAATGGTGACCCGAGCAACGACAACAGCTATGGCCGTCACAAAGACGGCATGCAGGAGATTGGTACCTTCCACGGTGGAGATCTCAAGGGGCTCGCCAGCAAGCTCGACTATTTACAACAGCTGGGGGTGAACGCGCTGTGGATTAGCTCGCCGCTGGAGCAGATCCACGGCTGGGTCGGCGGTGGCACCAAAGGTGACTTCCCACACTACGCCTATCACGGTTATTACACTCAGGACTGGACGAAGCTCGACGCTAACATGGGCACCGAAGATGATTTGCGTCATCTGGTCGATGAAGCGCATAAACGTGGCATTCGTATCCTGTTCGATATCGTCATGAACCACACGGGTTACGCGACGCTTGCGGACATGCAGGAATATCAGTTTGGCGCCCTGTATCTGCAGGGTGATGAGCTGAAAAAGACGTTGGGAGAACGCTGGACGGACTGGAAGCCGGGCGCAGGCCAAAGCTGGCACAGCTTTAACGACTACATCAACTTTAGCGACAAAGCCGCGTGGGAAAAATGGTGGGGGAAAAAGTGGATCCGCACTGATATCGGTGATTACGACAACCCCGGCTTTGATGATTTAACCATGTCGCTGGCATTTTTACCCGACCTGAAAACGGAATCCACCACACCTTCCGGGTTGCCAAACTTCTATCAACACAAGCCTGATACCCATGCGAAAGCCATCTCCGGGTATACCCCGCGCGATTACCTGACCCACTGGCTCAGCCAGTGGGTACGTGACTACGGTATTGATGGTTTCCGGGTTGATACGGCCAAACACGTTGAGCTTGCGGCCTGGCAACAGCTGAAAGACCAGGCCAGCCAGGCGCTGGCTGCCTGGAAAGGTGCTCACCCGGACAAAAAGCTCGACAATGCACCATTCTGGATGACCGGGGAATCCTGGGGCCACGGCGTCATGCAGAGCGATTATTACCACCACGGCTTCGATGCGATGATTAACTTTGATTATCAGGAGCAGGCGGCAAAAGCGGTAAACTGTCTGGCGGATATCGACCTCACCTGGCAGCAGATGGCGGAAAAACTGCAAAGTTTCAACGTCCTGAGCTATCTCTCTTCGCATGACACGCGCCTGTTCCGTGAAGGGGGTCAACGCGCAGCTGAACTGCTCTTGTTAGCACCGGGTAGCGTACAAATCTATTACGGAGATGAATCTGAACGTCCATTTGGGCCAACAGGTTCAGACCCGTTACAAGGTACCCGTTCGGATATGAACTGGCAGGACGTCACGGGCAAACAGTCCTTAACCGTCACCCACTGGCAAACGTTGGGTCAGTTCCGCGCGCGCCATCCGGCGATTGGTGAAGGCAAACAAACCACGCTGTCGTTGAGAGAGGGATATGGCTTCGTGCGCGAGCATAATGGCGATAAGGTGATGGTAGTATGGGCAGGTAATTAATAACGGCTCACTCCAGTTCCCTCTCCCTGTGGGAGAGGGTTAGGGTGAGGGAAAAATCAACAGAACTATTCACTACACAAATCCATTCCTGCCACATAAAACAACAAATCCGACCACATCCCCTGATTTGCACCAGCACGGTGCTAGCGTTATGGTTACCCACTTTCAAAATAAGCTCGATAGATCACCTGCTATGACGTTTTCACTTTTCGGCGACAAATTCACCCGCCATTCAGGCATTACTCGCCTGATGGAGGACCTCAACGACGGGCTGCGCACACCGGGCGCAATCATGCTCGGCGGGGGAAACCCGGCTCAAATACCGGAGATGAATACCTATTTCCAGACGCTGCTCGCTCAGATGCTGGAAAGCGGCAAAGCAACCGATGCGCTTTGCAACTACGACGGCCCGCAGGGTAAAACCGAACTGCTGGCACTCCTCGCCGAAATGCTGCGTGACGAGCTGGGCTGGGATATCGAACCACAGAATATTGCACTGACAAACGGCAGCCAGAGCGCGTTTTTCTACTTGTTTAACCTGTTCGCAGGGCGTCGCGCCGACGGCACCACCAAAAAGGTGTTGTTCCCGCTGGCACCGGAGTATATCGGCTACGCCGATTCCGGCCTGGAAGAGGATCTGTTCGTCTCCGCGCGCCCGAATATCGAGCTGTTGCCGGAAGGCCAGTTCAAATATCACGTCGATTTTGAACACCTGCATATTGGTGAAGAGACGGGCATGATCTGCGTATCACGTCCGACGAACCCAACGGGCAACGTGATCACCGATGACGAACTGATGAAGCTGGATGCGCTGGCGAATCAGCACGGCATTCCGCTGGTGATCGATAACGCCTATGGCGTACCGTTCCCGGGCATTATCTTCAGCGAAGCACGTCCGCTGTGGAACCCGAACATTGTCCTGTGCATGAGCCTCTCTAAGCTGGGCCTGCCGGGTAGCCGCTGCGGCATTATCATCGCGAATGAAAAAATCATCACCGCCATTACCAACATGAACGGCATTATCAGCCTTTCGCCGGGCGGTATCGGCCCGGCGATGATGTGCGAAATGATTAAGCGCAACGACCTGCTGCGTCTGTCCAATGAGGTGATTAAGCCGTTCTATTACCAGCGTGTTCAGGAGACAATTGCGACACTTCGCCGCTATTTACCGGAAGAACGCTGCCTGATCCACAAACCTGAAGGGGCGATTTTCCTGTGGCTGTGGTTTAAGGATCTACCCATCACCACCGAACTGCTCTATCAACGCCTGAAGAAGCGCGGCGTGTTGATGGTACCGGGCGATTACTTCTTCCCAGGCCTGGATAAACCGTGGCCGCATACGCACCAGTGCATGCGCATGAACTACGTGCCCGATCCGGAAAAAATCGAAGCGGGTGTCAAAATTCTGGCCGAAGAAATCGAAAAAGCCTGGCGCGAAGAGGGTTAAGGTTTTACGCCAGATGATGCTGTCGTTCCGTACGTAATCTGGCGGTATCAACACAGCGCAACGCGTGGGTAGGACAGGCCTCCACACAGGCCGGTCCGCCTTCGCGGTGCATGCACAAATCACACTTCAGCGCGTGCGCCTTATTTCCCTCCAGCCGAACCTGCATCGCCCCAAACGGGCACGCCAGCATACAGCTTTTGCAACCAATGCAGCGCGTCTGCTCAACGAGCCAGGCTCCCGCCGTGCGGCGAATGGCATGGGTTGGGCAGACATTGGCGCAGGGGGCGTCTTCGCACTGGTGACAGCCAACCGCCGTGGTATATGACCCCCCTTTAACCACACGAATGCGTGGCGTAAAGGCATGTGCGGATACGGAATCCTGATGCGACACCGCGCAGGCCGCTTCGCAGGTGCGGCACCCGATGCATTTTTCCGCATCCGCCATGATAAATTGGTTCATCTGTTACGCCTCGCGTACGTTAAAACCCAGTTCTTTTGAAATAGCCTCTGCCGTTTCACGCAGTGGTTTAAGCAAGTTTTTCTCGCCCACCTGCTTCATGCGTGATGTCGATAGCGATATGGAGATCGCATACGGCACGCGACCATGAATATCAAACACCGGCACGGCGATACAGGAGACACCCAGTTCGTTCTCTTCTTTGTCCATCGCCATGCTGCGATCGCGAATTTCCGCCAGCTCATCATACATGGCACTCAATTCTGTGATGGTGTTGCGGGTCAAAGGTTGGATCTGTTCCTGATGGCTTTCCCAGTAGCTCGCCACATAGTCCTGGTGACCAAACGCCATGTAGATCTTGCCCATCGCTGAGCAGTAAAGCGGCATATGCTGACCGATATAAGCACGCGTGCGCAGCATACCGGTTGTCGGCTCGAGTTTATAAATCAGGATCGCATGGTCGTCTTCCCGGCTGGAAAAGTTCACCGTTTCACCGGTAGCAATATTCAACGCTTCAAGGTGTGGCGCCGCCACGTGGATGATATTGAGCGACGACAGCGCCTTTTGCCCGACGGCGATAAATTTGGTGGTAAGACGGTAACTGCCCGCCGCAGGCGCTGGGGTAACGTACCCGCACGACTGTAATCCCTGGAGTAACCGGTGCACAGTGCTCTTATTCAAACCAGCCAGTTCCGATAAATGCGCAAGCGGACACCCGTTCGGATAGTTGCTGAGGATCTCAATCAGCATCAGGCCGCGAAATAAGCTCTGGCTACCTGCTGGCCTCTCTTTTTCTTGCGTCATTTCGCTCTCTTTCATGCTCATTAAATGGCTCCTTTTTATCGCGCTCCTGATGGTAGCGCAAAGTGTGGTTTAGTTCACGATCTCAACAGAAAAAACACAACCAATTGATTTTAATGATTTTTGAAAAACATAAATGTCGTTGATCTGACAAATTTTGATCGCTATATTTGAAATCAGATTTCGCATAGTGAAATTTAGCGATAAAAAAGCACTCGCACCGCCCACTAAAATAAACAGGAGAACAGGGATGAAAGTGACCTTTGAAGAGTTGAAAGCGGCGTTTAATCGGGTCCTGATCGACCGCGGTGTAAAAGCTGACGCCGCAGATGCCTGTGCGGAGATGTTTGCCCGCACCACAGAATCCGGCGTCTATTCACACGGCGTGAACCGTTTCCCGCGTTTTATTCAGCAACTTGAAGCTGGTGACATCATTCCTGACGCTCTGCCAAAACGGGTAACATCATTAGGCGCCATTGAGCAGTGGGATGCTCAGCGCTCCATCGGCAACCTGACAGCGAAGAAAATGATGGATCGCGCCACGGAGCTGGCATCCGATCATGGGATCGGACTGGTGGCACTACGTAACGCGAATCATTGGATGCGCGGCGGCAGCTACGGCTGGCAGGCGGCAGAGAAGGGTTATATTGGAATTTGCTGGACCAACTCCATTGCCGTGATGCCCGCGTGGGGATCAAAAGAATGCTGCATCGGCACCAACCCGCTAATCGTTGCGATTCCATCCAACCCAATCACTATGGTCGACATGTCGATGTCGATGTTCTCCTACGGCATGCTGGAAGTAAATCGCCTGGCCGGGCGCGAGTTGCCGGTTGATGGCGGGTTTGACGACGAGGGTAATCTCACCCGTGAACCCGGCGTCATTGAGAAAAACCGTCGCATTTTGCCAATGGGCTACTGGAAAGGGTCCGGCCTGTCTATCGTACTGGATATGATCGCGACACTGCTTTCCAACGGTTCATCCGTGGCGGAAGTCACTCAGGACAACAGCGACGAGTACGGTGTATCGCAGATCTTTATCGCCATTGAGGTCGATAAACTGATCGACGGCCCAACCCGCGATGCCAAACTTCAGCGCATTATGGATTTCATCACCAACGCTGAGCGCTCAGACGAAAACGTCGCCATCCGTCTGCCGGGGCATGAATTCACCCGCCTGCAGGAAGAGAACCGCCGTAATGGCATCACGGTCGATGACAGCGTGTGGGCGAAAATCCAGGCCCTGTAAGGAGTGGACGATGATATTCGGACATATTTCACAGCCAAATCCGTGCCGTCTCCCACAGGCGATTGAAAAGGCGCTCGATTTTCTGCGCACTACTGACTTCACGGCACTGGAGCCGGGCGTTGTTGAAATTGAGGGGCGCAACATCTTTGCCCAGGTACTCGATCTCACCACCAAAGCGTGGCATGAGAATCGCCCGGAAGTACACCGACGTTATCTGGATATACAGTTTCTGGCATGGGGTGAAGAGAAAATTGGTATCGCTATAGACACCGGCACCAACAAAATAAGCGAATCATTACTGGAACAGCGGGATATTATTTTTTATCACGCCAGCGAAAATGAATCATTTATTGAAATGATACCTGGCAGTTATGCCATATTTTTCCCGCAGGACGTTCATCGTCCTGCCTGTATTAAGAGCAAAGAATCCACAATTCGTAAAATTGTGGTGAAAGTGGCAATCAGTGAATTGAATTAATTTTCTGATAAATACAGGAATGCGAAATGACCAACACCGGTTTTATTATTGGTGCGTACCCCTGCGCACCTTCGTTTCACCAGAAAGGTGAACAGGAAGAACAAACCTTCTGGCGGGAACTTTCCGACACACCCAACATCCGCGGGCTGGAACAGCCTTGCCTTGAAAACCTGCATCCGTTTGGTGATGAATGGCTGTTCCGTCATACGCCAGGGGACTGGCAAATCGTGGCGACGGCAGTGATGGAAACCATGCGCCGCCGTGGTACCAACGGCGCGTTCGGTCTGGCCTCCGCCGACGAGCAACAGCGTAAGGCCTGCGTCGAATTCTATCGCCATCTGCACCAGAAAATTGACGCCGTGAATGCCCGTTATCCCGGGAAAGTGATCGCCCTGGAGATGCAGGCAGCACCGCAGGCGGGTAATGCCTCTGTCGAACAAGCCACGGAGGCATTCTCTCGCTCCATTCGTGAAATAGCAGGTTGGAACTGGTCATGCGATCTGGTTCTTGAGCACTGCGATGCCATGACCGGACCCGCACCGCGTAAGGGTTTTTTACCCCTGGAACAGGTACTGGAGGTGGTGAAAGAAACGGATATCAGCGTGTGCATTAACTGGGCGCGCTCGGCCATCGAAGGTCGTAACACCGCCCTTCCGCTTGAGCATGTTCAGACCGCACTCAACGCCGGAAAGCTTGGCGCGCTGATGTTCTCCGGGACAACAGCAACCGGTGAATACGGTGACTGGCAGGATCTCCATGCACCATTTTCTTCATTCTGCGCCGACAGTTTAATGACCACTGAACACGCAAAAACACTCTTTACTGCGGCGAGCGCCGCAACATTGAAATTCTCCGGTATTAAATTACTGGAAATAAATGTTAATGCTGACGTCAGCCATCGCATTGCCATTTTGCGCGACGGCATTAGCGCCATGAATAAAGCGACACAATAAAAATAAAAATCTTATTCCGGTTACATTTACTGAGACATTAAATATGAACACGACCTCTCATGCTCTACATGCGGATATTCCGCGCCAGCGCTGGTTAAGAATCATTCCCCCTATTCTTATCGCCTGCATTATTTCTTATATGGACCGAGTGAATATTGCGTTTGCTATGCCAGGTGGTATGGATGAAGAATTAGGTATATCCGCCACAATGGCTGGTCTGGCGGGCGGTATCTTCTTTATCGGCTATCTGTTCCTGCAAGTTCCCGGCGGCAAGATTGCTGTTCATGGCAGTGGTAAGAAGTTTATCGGCTGGTCTTTGGTCGCCTGGGCGGTGATTTCAGTCCTGACCGGCCTTGTTACCCATCAGTATCAGCTGTTGGTGTTGCGCTTCTTACTGGGTGTGGCGGAAGGCGGGATGCTACCCGTTGTGCTGACGATGATCAGTAACTGGTTCCCGGATGCCGAACGTGGCCGTGCCAACGCGATTGTGATTATGTTCGTGCCCATTGCCGGGATCATCACAGCACCGTTGTCGGGTTGGATCATCACCGCGCTCGACTGGCGCTGGCTGTTCATTATTGAAGGGCTGATGTCCGTTGTGGTGCTGGTGCTCTGGGCATTCACCGTGTATGACCGTCCACAAGAAGCCCGCTGGATATCGGAAGCCGAAAAAAACTACCTGGTGAAAACGCTGGCGGCGGAACAGCTGGCGATTGCCGGTAAAGAGGTGAAAAATGCCTCGCTCAGCGCAGTGCTGTCCGACAAAACCATGTGGCAGCTGATCGCCCTGAACTTCTTCTACCAGACCGGAATTTACGGTTACACCCTCTGGCTGCCAACCATCCTGAAAGAGCTGACGCATACCAGTATTGGCCAGGTAGGGATGCTCGCCATTCTGCCTTACATCGGCGCGATTGCGGGCATGTTCCTGTTCTCGTCTCTTTCTGACCGTACCGGCAAGCGCAAGTTGTTTGTCTCCCTGCCCTTGATAGGTTTCGCGCTCTGCATGTTCCTTTCTGTGGCGCTAAAAGAGAACACCTGGCTGGCCTATGCCGCGCTGGTGGGCTGCGGCTTCTTCCTGCAATCCGCTGCGGGTGTGTTCTGGACTATTCCGGCGCGTCTGTTTAGCGCCGAAATGGCGGGCGGTGCGCGCGGCGTGATTAACGCCCTGGGTAACCTCGGTGGCTTCTGCGGCCCTTATGCGGTTGGCGTGCTTATCACGCTGTACAGCAAAGACGCAGGGGTTTACTGCCTGGCGGTCTCTCTGGCGCTGGCATCGCTGTTGGCCCTGCTGTTACCGGCGAAATGCGATGCCGGCTCTGAGCCGAATCCCACGGTGAATCCACATAAACGTGCGGCCTGATGTCCTCACCCCAACCCTCTCCCACCGGGAGAGGGAGCAACACAAGAGAATCAAAGATGAGTGAAAAAGAGCCCTTCTGGCTGGGTATCGATTGTGGCGGTACTTATCTGAAAGCCGGTTTATACACCCGTCAGGGAAAAGAGGTCTGTATTGAGCGCCGTTCGGTTGCCACTCTCAGCCCACGTCCTGGCTATGCTGAGCGGGATATGCACCAGCTCTGGCAGCACTGCCACACGACCGTCGCACTGCTGCTCAAAAATGCCAGGGTCGATGGCGAGCAGATCAAAGGTGTCGGTATTTCGGCTCAGGGCAAAGGGCTGTTTCTGCTTGATAAACAGGATCAACCGCTGGGAAACGCCATGCTCTCTTCTGACCGTCGGGCACTGGAGATTGTGCAGCGCTGGCAGCAGGACGGCATTCCCGAGAAACTCTACCCGCATACTCGCCAGACGCTATGGACCGGGCATCCGACTTCTCTCCTGCGCTGGGTCAAAGAGAACGAACCACAGCGGTATCAGCAGATTGGCTGCGTGATGATGGCACACGACTACCTGCGCTGGTGTCTGACGGGGGAAAAAGGCTGCGAAGAGAGCAATATCTCGGAGTCCAATCTCTACAACATGAGCACTGCTCAGTACGATCCACGGCTCACACGCTGGCTTGATATCAGCGAAATTGACTGTGCACTACCGCCGATTGTCGGCTCCGCAGAAATTTGCGGGGAAATCACCGCTCAGACAGCCTCGCTTACCGGTCTCGCGGCGGGCACGCCCGTCGTTGGTGGACTGTTTGATGTGGTTTCCACCGCGATCTGCGCCGGGCTGCACGACGAACATACGCTGAATGCCGTCATGGGTACCTGGGCCGTGACCAGCGGGATTGCCAATGCGCTTCGCGACAACGAGCCGTTCCCCTATGTGTATGGCCGTTACGTCCACCCGCAGCAGTACATCGTTCATGAAGCCAGCCCGACTTCATCCGGCAATCTTGAGTGGCTCACTGCCCAATGGGGCGATATGTCATTCGATGAAATCAACCATGCCGTCGCCAGCCTGCCGAAAGCGGAAAGCGATCTGTTCTTCTTGCCGTTCCTCTACGGCAGCAACGCCGGGCTGGAGATGACCAGTGGTTTTTACGGCATGCAGGCGCTACATACCCGCGCGCATCTCCTACAGGCCGTTTACGAGGGCGTGGTGTTCAGCCACATGACCCACCTGAACCGCATGCTGGAACGCTTTACACACGTGACGTCGCTGCGCGTCACGGGTGGCCCCACTCATTCAGACGTGTGGATGCAAATGCTGGCAGATGTCAGCGGTCTGGCAATAGAACTACCGCAGGTGGAAGAGACCGGTTGCTCCGGTGCGGCGCTGGCAGCACTTGTCGGTACGGGCATCTATACCGATTTCCACGCCGCTCAGCGTGCCCTGCGACACGACACCAGGGTCATTGAACCCGACATGCGTGCCCATGCTGCCTACCAGCGCAAATATCACCGCTACCAGTTACTGATTTCAGCACTTCAGGACTATCACGCCCGTATTAAGGAGTACGACCTATGAGCCGACCATTACTGCAGCTGGCGCTCGACCATACCTCACTTCAGGCCGCCCAGCGCGACGTCGCGACGCTTTCAGATCACGTCGATATCGTCGAAGCGGGCACCATTTTGTGTCTGACCGAAGGGCTGAGCGCCGTTCGCGCCCTGCGCGAGCAGTGCCCGGACAAAATCATCGTGGCGGACTGGAAAGTCGCCGATGCCGGAGAAACGCTGGCTGAGCAGGCGTTTGGCGCGGGCGCGAACTGGATGACCATCATATGCGCCGCCCCGCTGGCAACCGTTGAGCGAGGCCACGAGGTCGCACTGCGCTGCGGGGGAGAAATCCAGATGGAGCTGTTTGGCAACTGGACGCTGGACGACGCGCGCGCGTGGCATCGCGTTGGCGTGAAGCAGGCCATCTATCACCGCGGGCGCGACGCGCAGGCGAGTGGTCAGCAGTGGGGCGAAGCGGATCTCGCGAAAATGAAAGCGCTCTCTGACATCGGGTTGCAGCTTTCGATTACCGGTGGGATCACTCCTGCCGACCTGCCGCTGTTTAAGCAGATCAACGTCAAAGCCTTTATTGCTGGCCGCGCGCTGGCTGGTGCTGAAAAGCCACCGCAGGTGGCACAGGCATTCCATTCACAAATCCGCGACATCTGGGGAGAGTAACCATGCGTCAGCATCCGTTAGGTATTTACGAAAAAGCGCTGTCGAAAGATCTCACCTGGCCGGAACGTCTGGTGCTGGCGAAAAGCTGCGGGTTTGATTTTGTCGAAATGTCGGTTGATGAAACTGACGAACGTCTGTCACGTCTTGAGTGGAGCACAACGCAGCGTGCATCGCTGGTTGAAGCCATGCTGGAAACCGGCGTGTCGATTCCATCCATGTGCTTATCTGCCCACCGTCGTTTCCCGTTTGGCAGCCGCGATGAAGCCGTGCGTGAGCGTGCCCGAGAGATCATGACCAAAGCCATCAGGCTGGCGCGTGATTTAGGTATCCGCACCATTCAGCTTGCAGGTTATGACGTCTATTACGAAGAACATGATGAAGGTACTCAACAACGCTTCGCAGAAGGGCTGGCGTGGGCGGTGGAACAAGCCGCTGCGGCACAGGTGATGCTGGCAGTGGAGATCATGGACACCGCTTTTATGAACTCGATCAGCAAATGGAAAAAGTGGGACGACATGCTCGCTTCACCGTGGTTTAGCGTTTACCCGGATGTCGGCAACCTGAGCGCGTGGGGCAACGATGTCACCGCCGAGCTGACGTTGGGCATTGACCGTATTGCCGCAATCCACCTGAAAGATACCCAGCCCGTCACTGAAAACAGCCCGGGACAGTTCCGCGATGTGCCGTTTGGCGAAGGCTGTGTTGATTTTGTCGGTGTGTTTAACACGCTGAACCAACTGAACTATCGCGGCGCGTTTCTGATTGAAATGTGGACTGAAAAAGCAAAAGAGCCCGTACTGGAAATCATCCAGGCACGTCGCTGGATTGAAGCCCGTATGCAGGAAGGAGGCATGACATGTTAGAACAACTCAAAGCTGAAGTGCTGGCAGCAAACCTGGCGCTTCCCGCCCACCAGCTGGTGACATTTACCTGGGGCAACGTCAGCGCGGTCGATCGCGAAAGCGGGCTAATGGTGATCAAACCTTCCGGCGTAGAGTATGACGTGATGACCGCAAACGATATGGTGGTGGTTGATATTGCCACGGGTGCGGTAGTCGAAGGCAGCAAAAAACCGTCATCCGACACGCCAACGCATCTTGCATTGTATCGCCGTTACCCTGAGATTGGCGGCATCGTCCATACGCATTCCCGCCACGCCACTATCTGGTCGCAGGCGGGTTTGGATTTACCTGCCTGGGGCACCACGCATGCCGACTACTTTTATGGTGCGATCCCCTGCACACGGCTGATGACCACGGCTGAAATAGCCGGGGAATACGAATATCAGACGGGTGAAGTGATCATCAAAACCTTCGAGGAGCGCGACTTAAACCCGATGCAAATTCCGGCAGTGCTGGTCCATTCTCACGGTCCGTTTGCCTGGGGAAAAAATGCGGCCGATGCAGTACACAACGCGGTGGTGCTGGAAGAGTGCGCCTGTATGGGCCTGTTTTCACGTCAGCTGGCACCGCAGCTACCGGTGATGCAACAGGAGTTACTGGATAAGCACTATCTGCGCAAGCACGGGGCGAATGCCTATTACGGGCAGTAATCACCCGGAATTGATGTGCTCCTTACAGTACCGCCGTTTCCAGACGGCGGGTGTTAAGCCCGTGTGTTTGGTAAATATCTGCCGGAAATAGCCCACGTCATTAAACCCGCAGCGGGTTGCCACTTCGGTGAGCGATGCAGAGCCATCCAGCAACAGCTTTTCCGCCGCCCTGACGCGCTGGCGATGTATCGCCTCCGTCAGGGTTAAATGAAAAGTGCGACGAAACACGCGCCCCAGATAATCGGCATTACAGTGCAACTCTCTGGCGAGCTTCGAAGTAGAGAGGGGTAAATGAAATTGTGTGCGAATAAGCTGTTTCGCCTTCCACGCCATTGCGGCTCCAGCCTCATCCATTTTGTCTTCATACCCCGAAGAGAGCGAAACTTGCTGCAAAATCAGGAGTAAAAGGAGCTCCAGCGCCATACTACGCTGTAATTTTTCCTGCTCACTCAGAAACTGACGGAACAGAGAAATGACATATTGCGCATCCCTGACGCTGCAATGCTGTTCTATTGCCAGAGAGGGGGAGCCCTGCCCTGTGTTTTCCACTTCGAAGTGCAGCCAGTAGAATTTGAGATCTGCCGGGAAATCCTCCACACCAACGTGCCGCCGATCCGGCCAAAGCAATAAACTCTCTCCAGCCTTCACCTCAAAAAGGGTGTTTTCCTCCAGGATCGTTAACGTCCCTTTTTCGACAAAAATTATTTCCCACGACGCCAGCTTTCGCGCCGGATGACGACCCACACCTCGGGAAATAAATAACCCGCCATTTTGTACCTTAATCGGAAGCGCTATGGATAATTCAAGCATCGGTATTCACTATCCCGCTTTTATCGTCATGGAAATTGAGTTTATTCATTGATTATTAATAAATATTAATGTCCCTTCCCGATCCAACTCACATTTTTAGCATCAGGTCGGAATTGTCATCTTTTTATACTTTTCCCTTCCCTTGTTGGCCCTGTCGTTCGGTGCAGAATAAATGGGGTACCTTGCATAAATACGATAAAAATCGATTACCGAGGAGTTATCTCATGACTTCCACACCGATTACAGAATCTGACGTTGCACAACCGGCAATAGATGACCGCCTGTCAGTTCGCGAAAAAATAGGCTATGGCCTGGGTGACGCGGGCGGCACGGTCATTACCTGTCTTATCATGAACTTTCTCACCTTTTTCTATACCGATATCTTTGGTCTGACACCCGCCCTTGTCGGCACGCTATTTATTGCATTACGCGTGTTTGATGCCATCTCCGACCCGGTAATGGGCGTGATTGCGGACCGCACGCAAAGCCGGTGGGGACGTTTCCGCCCCTGGCAACTGTGGGTCGCGTTCCCGATTGGGATCATCGGCGTACTGACCTTCACCGTCCCGGAAGCCAGCATGGGAGTCAAAATTACCTGGGCGTTCGGTACCTATTTACTGTTATCCGTAGGCTATACCGCCATCAACGTGCCCTACTGCGCGCTGATCAACACCATGACAACCCGGCACAACGAGGTGCTCTCCTGCCAGTCATGGCGTTTTGTGCTGTGCGGCGTTGCCGGATTTTTAGTGTCTGTTGGTCTGCCGTGGCTGGTATCCGTATTAGGCCAGGGTAATACCGCGAAGGGTTATCAGCTTGGCGTGGGCGTGCTGTGCGCCGTCGCCGTGGTGATGTTCCTGTGCTGCTTTTTCTGGGTACGTGAGCGTGTCCCGCTGGCACTGATGGGTAAATTCACTCTGCGCGAGCACCTGGCTGGCCTGCGTAAAAACGACCAACTGCTGTTAATGCTGGTGATGTCCTTCCTGCTGATCAACGTTTTTAACATCCGCGGCAGCGGGTACATGTATTTCATCACCTACGTGCTTCAGGGCAGCACCGCCTACACCTCACTGTTTTTTACCATGGTGACCTTTGCGGCCATTCTTGGGGCGGTGATCGTTAACCCGCTGTCCCGCCGTTTTGATACGGTCAAACTTTACTATTACACCAACCTGGTGCTGGCCGTGCTCGCGGCGGGAATGTGGTTCCTGCCCGGCGGACCAAATTACCAGACGCTCTGGCTGATTGTGATCCTGAGCAACGGCGTCATCCTGGGTTTTACGCTGCCGCTGCACTTCTCGTTGATGGCCTTCGCCGACGACTACGGCGAATGGAAAAACGGCGTGCGCTCGTCGGGCATGAACTTCGCCTTTAACCTGTTTTTCATCAAGCTCGCATGGGCTTCCAGCGCCGGGATCATCAGCCTGGTGTTTATCGCCGTAGCCTATCAACCTGGTGCCGGTAACCAGACGCCGGCATCTCTGCAAGGTATCACCGCCATGGAGACATTACTCCCTGCTCTTTTCCACCTGCTGCTGGCTGTCTCAATTCGCTGGTGCAGACTCAACAATCCAATGATGTCGCGCATTGCCACCGACCTGCGCCAGCGTCACGTACAGTCCTGAGGAGAACAAGATGTCCATAATGGAAGCCGACCTGCATAAACTGAAAATTAACGACCCGTTTCTCGGGCAATATCAACGGCTGGTACGCGATGTGGTGATCCCCTACCAGTGGGATGCGCTGAACGATCGCGTGACGGAAGCCGAACCCAGCCACGCCATCACCAACTTCCGTATTGCGGCGGGTCTGGAGAAAGGCGAATTCTACGGCATGGTGTTTCAGGACAGTGACGTAGCAAAATGGCTGGAAGCCGTAGCGTGGTCCCTGTGTCAGAAGCCTGACTCAGACCTGGAAAAAACTGCTGATGAGGTAATTGAACTGGTTGCGGCGGCACAATGCGAAGACGGTTATCTCAACACCTATTTCACGGTGAAAGCCCCTGAAGCGCGCTGGACGAATCTGGCTGAATGCCACGAGCTGTATTGTGCCGGACATATGATTGAAGCTGGCGTGGCATATTTTCAGGGAACCGGAAAACGCCGTCTGCTGGAGGTGGTGTGCAAACTGGCCGATCACATCGACAGCGTGTTTGGCCCCGGCGAGAACCAGCTACACGGTTATCCGGGTCACCCGGAAATAGAGCTGGCGCTGATGCGGTTGTACGACATCACGCAGGAGCCACGCTACCTGGCACTGGTGAAATATTTCATCGAACAACGCGGTGTACAGCCTCACTTCTATGATATCGAATACGAGAAGCGCGGCAGAACATCATACTGGAACACCTACGGGCCCGCCTGGATGGTCAAGGACAAAGCCTACAGCCAGGCGCATCAGCCACTTGCTGAACAACAAACGGCCATCGGCCACGCGGTGCGTTTTGTCTACCTGATGGCGGGCATGGCGCATCTGGCGCGCCTGAGTCATGACGAAGGAAAACGCCAGGACTGCCTGCGGCTGTGGAACAACATGGCCCAGCGCCAGCTGTACATTACCGGCGGGATTGGGTCGCAAAGCAGCGGGGAAGCCTTTAGCAGCGATTACGATCTGCCCAACGATACGGTATATGCCGAAAGCTGCGCCTCCATCGGTCTGATGATGTTTGCCCGCCGGATGCTGGAAATGGAGGCCGACGGTCACTACGCCGACGTGATGGAGCGCGCGCTATATAACACGGTACTCGGCGGCATGGCGCTGGACGGTAAGCACTTCTTCTATGTAAACCCGCTGGAAGTACATCCGAAAACCCTGACGTTCAACCATATATACGATCACGTGAAACCCGTCCGCCAGCGCTGGTTTGGCTGCGCCTGTTGCCCGCCGAATATCGCTCGCGTGCTGACATCGCTGGGGCATTATATTTATACCGTTCGCCAGGATGCGCTTTTTATTAATCTCTACGTCGGCAACGATGTCGTCATTCCGGTTGGCGATGAAACCCTGGCGCTGCGGATTAGCGGTAACTACCCGTGGCATGAACAGGTAAAAATCGAAATTACCTCACCTGTTCCCGTCACGCATACGCTAGCCCTGCGGCTGCCGGACTGGTGCGCGGCGCCTGGCGTATCGTTGAACGGTGAAGACACTACAGGTGAAATTTCACGGGGATATCTCTACCTGACCCGAAACTGGCAAGAAGGTGATGTCGTCACGCTGACGCTACCGATGCCCGTTCGCCGGGTGTATGGAAATCCGCAGGTACGCCAGCAGGCAGGGAAAGTCGCGCTACAGCGCGGACCGCTGGTTTACTGCCTGGAAGAAGCGGATAACGGTGCCAATCTGCATAACCTTTCCTTGCCGCAAGACAGCGAGTTCCGGGTCTTTGAAGGGAAAGGGATTTTCGCGCACAAGATGCTGATACAGGCAGAGGGGATTGGCTGTCACGTGAAGGACAAGGATGCGCTGTGGCAGTATGACCGTTCGCCGGTACAACGTCAGCCCCAGACGCTGACCTTTATTCCCTGGTTTAGCTGGGCTAACCGGGGAGAAGGAGAAATGCGGATTTGGGTGGATGAAGGCTGAATTTCTGCGGCCTGTTGCCCTCACCCCGACCCTCTCCCACGGGAGAGGGAGGAAAGAGGCTTTACCGCATCAGAAACGCCAGGTCAGGCCGGTCATTAGCGCGAAGCTGTCGTCACGGTCAATCATCGGGCTGTTCTTCACATCATCAGGTAATACGGTATAAACCGCGCTGGCATTGAGGAACAGTTTCTGGGTTAACTGATATTTAGCCGCCAGACCAACGTATGGCGTCCAGCTGTCACCCGCGGTGTATTCGTCCAGGCCTGAACGACGAGACTCACTGCCGGATACACCGTAGTAGTAGTCGTTATAGCTCTCATCGCTATAGAAAATACCGACAGATGGCGTCAGTGTCAGGCGTTCCATACGGATTGGACGGAAGTAGGATACCTCACCGATCACGCCGCCGCTTTCATCCGTGGCATCACCAGAGACCGCCACTTTCAGCGAACCCCAGCTTTCATGGCGGTAGTATGCACCACCGAGGAAGGCAGAGGCTTTTCGCTCATCAAGCTTTTTCATCTGATGGTCGTCGTTGTCATCAGGATCAAAGTGGAGCGGCATCCAGGATGCAGTCAGGCTGAATTCATTTTTTTCATCTTTCCACAGGATCCACCCTCCTGTGGTCTGGCGCACGTAGAAACGATCGCCTTCGTAGCTAATTAACGGTACTGCGGTAGTATTTTCGTTATATCCTTTGTAAGGAGACTCATTAAATACAGCCCCCGCTCCAAGTGAAAAGTCACCGGCCATTGCAGATGATGTTGCAAATAACGTGGCAGCGATGAGTAAATTGTATTTAATAGTCATTACATGTAATCCATTTAAACGCCAAACAAGCGAGGCGAATAATAATGGTTACAAATTTGTCAATGCAACGCTGCGCTTTATATAATATTATATATAAAATCATATAGATTGGTGTGCATGATGAGCAAATTACAACTAAAACCACGCGAATTAAAAATTATATCCGTCATCGCAGCAACCCACAGTATTGGCGATGCCGCCGCCCTGCTGGGTATGGCGCAGGCCAACGTCAGTAAATATCTGTCTGATTTTGAAACACGGGTTGGACTTAAGGTTTTTGAGCGCACCACGCGCCAGCTGGCCCTGACCCAGTTCGGTGAAGCATTACTCCCTTACATTAACGCCTCGCTGGACAAAAACAGCCAACTTGTTAATTTTATTGCTGATTACAAGCACGAAAAACGTGGAAAAGTGACAATCTATGCCCCAACGGGCATTGTAACCTACCTCTCGCGACACGTGATCCACAAGATAGAGGACATCGGTGATATCCGCATCTCCCTGAAAACATACAACCTGGATCGTAATGAATATTCAGAAGGTGTTTCCTTTCCGGATGACTGCGATATTTTAATTACCTATGCGCAACCAAAAGACGAAAGTCTGGTTGCGAGTGTTTTAACAAAATATTCGGTTACAGCATTTGCAACCAAAGAGTATTTAAATAAACACCCCTTAACGGGACCTGAAGATTTAATTAACCACTCCTGTATTCTTATAGACTCCATGCTGGTTGATGATGCAAACATCTGGCGTTTCCGCGTGCATGGTAGCGATGAGGTCCATGATTACAGAGTGACCGGGAACTATATTTGCGACAACACGCAGACGGCTCTGGAACTGGCAAGAAATAATCTTGGAATTGTTTTCGCTCCCAAAGAGAGTCTGAAAAAAGAATTAACGCAGGGCATGTTAGTCCCTTGCTTCCCGCATCAGGAGGAGTGGTGGCTCGACCTGACGACTATATTCCGCAAGCGTGAATATCAGCCCTGGCGTGTGCAATACGTCCTGGATGGCGTACTAAACTGCCTGCGCCAGCAAATTGCTCAGGCCGCCCATGGACAGCCTGAGCTGAGTGATTAGAACAGTCCCAGAGGTTTATCGGAATAACTAACCAATAGACATTTTGTCTGCTGGTAATGCTCCAGCATCATCTTGTGCGTTTCACGCCCGATACCAGATTGCTTATAACCACCAAATGCCGCATGCGCCGGATAGGCATGGTAGCAGTTAGTCCATACGCGCCCGGCCTGAATGCCTCTTCCCATTTTATAAGCCAGATTTCCATTGCGGCTCCAGACCCCCGCCCCCAGCCCATACGGTGTGTCATTCGCAATTTCCAGTGCCTCCTCCATCGTTTTGAAGGTCGTCACGGCCAGAACCGGTCCGAAAATTTCTTCCTGGAAGACTCGCATATTGTTCTTACCGAACAGGATCGTCGGCTCAAGATAATACCCTTCCTGCAGATCCCCACCGAGCACTTTACGGCGGCCACCGGTCAGAATATCTGCCCCTTCTTTCTTGCCGATATCAATATAGTTGAGGATCGTTTCCAGTTGCCCATGAGAGACCTGCGCGCCCATCTGGGTGACACTATCAAGCGGGTTACCGCTGCGGATAGACTCCACACGACGGATCGCGCGCTCCATAAAGCGCTCGTAAATAGACTCCTGAACCAGCGCCCGGCTCGGGCAAGTGCACACTTCCCCCTGATTGAAGGCAAACAGAGCAAACCCTTCCAGGGCTTTATCGAAGAAGGCATCTTCTTCATCCATCACATCGGCAAAGAAAATATTCGGAGACTTACCGCCCAGCTCCAGCGTTACCGGAATGATGTTCTGCGTCGCGTACTGCATGATCTGCTGACCCACTTCCGTCGATCCGGTAAATGCCACTTTGGCGATACGTTTTGAGGTTGCCAGATATTCACCAATTTCACCTCCGGCACCGTTCACCACGTTGACCACCCCCGGTGGCAGCAGATCGCCAATCACTTCCATCAATAACAGGACCGACAGCGGGGTCAGGCGCGCCGGTTTAAGCACAATACAGTTCCCGGCAGCCAGCGCAGGTGCCATTTTCCAGCTCGCCATTAGCAGCGGGAAGTTCCACGGAATAATTTGCCCCACCACGCCCAAAGGTTCGTGGAAGTGATACGCCACGGTATCGCTGTCGACCTCACTGATTCCGCCCTCCTGAGCACGAATACAGGAGGCAAAATAGCGGAAGTGGTCAATGGCCAGCGGCACATCTGCCGCCATTGTTTCCCGGATAGGCTTGCCGTTATCCCAGGTTTCCGCCGTCGCCAGCAGCTCCAGATTTTGCTCCATTCGGTCGGCGATTTTGAACAATATGGCCGCCCGGTCCTGAACGGAAGTATGGCCCCATTTATCTTTCGCTTTATGCGCCGCATCCAGCGCAAGATCGATATCACGCTTGCCGGAGCTGGCTATTTCACACAATGGCTGGCCAGTGACAGGTGTCAGGTTGGAATAGTATTCGCCGTCGACGGGAGCCACCCAGGCACCGCCAATAAAGTTGTCATAACGGGGTTTCAGCTTGAGGGGAAAACCATACTCGCCAGGCTGGATACGCGATGAGGGAGGATTGTTTGTCATGACCGTCTCCTTGCTGTTGGTGTACAACAAGGGTAGTCCCGACTGACGATTTTCTCGCCAGCCGGTGGCGGGTTTAAGACAAGAGTCACATCGCGGCGCGGTAAATTTCCATTATCTCTTCATGGGTCGCCTGAACCGGGTTGGTGAACCCACAGGCATCCTTCAGCGCATTGGTTGCCAGGACCGGAATATCTTCCTCTTTGACGTTCAGTTCGCGAAGACCCGCCGGGATATTGACCTTGCGGGCCAGCGCACGGATCTCAACGATGCAGGCCTGGGCCCCCTGCATGTCGGTCATCTCACTCACATTCACGCCCATGGCTTTTGCACAGTCGCGCAGACGCCCCGCCGCAGCCTTGCTGTTAAACACCTGAACGTGTGGAAGCAGTACAGCATTACAGACGCCATGCGGCAGATCGTAGAAACCACCCAACTGATGTGCCATCGCGTGTACATAGCCTAGTGAAGCATTGTTAAACGCCATTCCAGCGAGGAATTGCGCATAGGCCATCGCTTCACGCGCCTGAGCGTTACTGCCATCTTCAACGGCATGCACCAGGTTTTCACTAATCATCGTCACCGCTTTCAGCGCGCAGGCATCGGTAATAGGTGTGGCCGCCACAGACACATAAGCTTCAATCGCGTGCGTCAGGGCATCCATACCGGTTGCCGCTGTCAGTGAGGGTGGCATTCCTGACATGAGCGAGGAATCGTTAACGGACAGTACTGGCGTAACGTGCTTATCCACTATCGCCATTTTAATATGACGCGTCTCATCAGTAATAATACAGAAACGCGTCATTTCCGAAGCCGTACCCGCGGTAGTATTAATCGCAATCATCGGCAATTGGGGTTTTGCAGAGCGATCGACACCTTCATAATCACGAATATCACCGCCGTTCACTGCCACCAGCGCAATACCTTTTGCACAATCGTGAGGTGAACCACCACCCAGTGAAATAATACAGTCACACTGATTTGCTTTTAATATTTCCAGACCTGCCGCCACATTTGCTGTCGTCGGATTAGGGTGCGTGCCGTCATACACAACGCTGGAAATATCACGTTCTTTCAGAGCATATTGAATACTGGCGACCATACCCAGCTTGCTCAGCATGGTATCGGTGACAATCAGCGCACGGCGCCAGCCGTAGTCGCGCATGGTATCCATTGCGGTGTTTAATGAATCAGAGCCAATAATATTCACGGAAGGAATATAAAATACGGATGCAGCCATGATATTTCCTCAAAGAGATAAAATTTGTCGGCAGCATAAGGTAAAGATTACGCAAAAAACATGATCAAAAATATGATTTTGCGAAGACCTTCGCAGGTTGAATAAATTTAACTCTGCGAAGGTGTGAATTAATATTTAAATCTCTTTCTATCTATTCTATTTTTGTATTAATTCCTGTTTTATGTTTGCGGAAATAATAGTGAGTCGCGTAATAAATGATCATTCCCACGACGACGGGTAAACCCGATACGGTTGAAATATTCCAGGATCTGGATCGCCAGCTTGCGGCCAACATTCAACCGGTCACGGAAATCAGCTGCACAGGTAGAGCCTCGTTCCTGATCCAGCTCGCGGATCAAGTTGGCAAACGCAACAATGCGATCGTTACGATAATAACGATCTTTCACGATCGCGACGATAAGCCCCTGCTGAGCCGCATGGCGCAATACCTGGCGCATCACTTGCTCGTCAGTGTTCGTTTGGCGGGCCAGGTCGCGAACCCACCACGGCTCATCGCCAAACAGTGATGCCACTTTTTGCCATACTGCCTCTTGCTCAGCGGTAAACCCGGCTTTGTGATCCGGCAGATGCAGCCAACCGTGGTGACTTTTAATCACCCCCGTTTCGCGCATATTTTCAATCAACAGCAGCACCAGCGCATCGTCTTCCATCGGCAGCGCCATGCGTCGCAGACGCTCGCGACCAGGGCCCGGTTCATCCTGATGCTGTTCATGGTAAGTCGCAAGCGTGTTCAATATTTTACGCTGCCAGTGTGCCGCCACCGGGGCGTTCAGCAGACTGTTGCCAGCCTGAATAAAGCCCGGCTCCTGAGTCAGCTGACGTAAACCTCCCTCACTCAACTGGCGAGCCCATGCAAAATCAGCAAGATTCACCGCACCGCGCTCGAGATGAGCCAGCAGCGCTGTTTTATCATCCGTCGCCTGCGCCAGCGCAGCCAGCCAATGCAGATACTCAGGTTTACGCTTGCCACGTCGCGGTGAGTGGAGTGTCACCACCCGCGCCCCGGCCAGCGTTTCCCGCGCTGAAATATCACGCAGAACCAGACGGTCATTATCTGCAAGCCAGAGTGGCGAATCGAAAACCAGCTCGGCAAGGTCGTTTTCCAGCAGCGAGATACGTCCGGTAATATGGCTGGCCGCGTGGTGAATATGCAGCGGTTGCCATTGAGTCAGCGGCAAGTGCGTCTGCAGAGAGACGATCACGCGCTCAGACGGTTCTGGAGGAGTGCCAGCCAGCAGCCAGTCACCACGGTTAAGCTGGTCTTTTTCCGCATCACCGGCAATATTAAGTGCGATTCGCTGCCCGGCATGAGCATGCTCTACGGGCTGGTTTTGCGCATGTAAACCGCGCACGCGCATCGGTTTGTTAACGCCCGTCAGCCATAAACTGTCACCTACTCTCACTTCGCCGCTCAGCGCCGTACCCGTGACGACCAGACCCGCACCTTTAACGGTAAACGCCCGATCAATCGCCAGACGGAAACGATGATGGCTGGCGTGGTCGCGCGACGACAATTGCTGCAAATGGCGGCGAAGATCGTCGATACCGCGACCTTCAGTCGCTACAGTGACAAAAAGCGGTGCATCCGCAAAACCATATTCACGTAAGGTCGCCTGTACCGTTGCGCGCACTTCACTGATGCGCGCCTCATCCACGCGATCGGCTTTGGTCAGCGCAACGGTTAGCTGCGGGTTGCCCGTCAACTGCAGGATCGCCAGATGCTCGCGCGTTTGCGCCATTACACCGTCATCACAGGCCACCACCAGTAGGGCATGATCGATCCCCCCCACGCCCGCCAGCATGTTTGAAAGAAACTTTTCATGCCCCGGAACATCAATAAAGCCCAGCACGCGACCATCAGGCTGCGGCCAGTAGGCATAGCCCAGATCGATGGTCATGCCGCGCTTTTTCTCTTCCGGAAGACGATCGGCATTTACGCCCGTAATCGCCTGCAATAACGTGGTTTTTCCGTGGTCGACGTGACCGGCGGTGGCAATAATCATTTCAACAACATCTCCAGGAATCGCTCTTCATCTTCAAGACAGCGTAGATCCAGCCACATTCTACCGTCGTAAATCCGCCCGATAACCGGCGTCTGCAACGCGCGCCAGCGCGACGACAGGGTTTCAAGGTGGCTACCGCGCCCGTCACGCGGGGTGAACGTGAGCGCTTCACTCGGTAGTCTGTCCACTGGCAATGAACCGCTGCCAATCTGCGACTGGCAAGGTTCAATGCGAACGTCAAAATCAGGGTAATGAGGGACAACGCGGGGTAACAGCAATTCACCCTGTGCACGAATTGAAGCAGCATCCCGGGTTAGCAGACGCAGCGTAGGCAGGCGGTCAACCAGTTTCTCCGGATGCAGATAGAGCCGCAATGTCGCCTCCAGTGCCGCGAGCGTCATTTTATCCGCGCGCAGGGCTCGCTTGAGCGGATGCTGCTGCAACTGTGCAATCAGCTCGCGCTTACCCACAATGATCCCCGCCTGCGGTCCCCCCAGCAGTTTGTCGCCGGAAAAGCTCACCAGGCTGACACCCGCCGCAATCATCTCTTGTGGCATCGGCTCTTTTGGCAAACCGTACTGGCTGAGATCGACCAGGGAACCACTACCGAGATCGGCAATCACCGGAATATTCAGCTCGCGCCCAATCGCCGCCAGTTCAGCTTCTTCAACGGTTTTGGTGAAACCTTCAATATGGTAATTGCTGGTATGAACCTTCATCAGCAGGGCGGTATTTTCATTGACCGCCGCACGATAATCTTTGGCATGAGTGCGGTTAGTGGTGCCCACTTCATGCAGCGAACAGCCTGCCTGACGCATCACGTCCGGAATGCGAAACGCGCCACCAATCTCAACCAGCTCACCGCGGGAAACCACCACCTCTTTGCCGCTGGCGGTGGCCGCCAGCATTAACAGCACCGCAGCGGCGTTATTATTCACAATGCAGGCATCTTCCGCGCCGGTCAGCTGGCAGAGAAGGTCCGCCAGTGCGCGATCACGATGTCCGCGCCCTGCACCGTCCAGATCGTACTCCAGCGTCACAGGCATTCGCATGGCCTGCACGACCGCAGCAACCGCCTCTTCGGCCTGTTGCGCGCGCCCCAGGTTGGTGTGCAGTACCGTACCCGTCAGGTTAATCACCGGACGAAGTGCGCTTTGCGTTTTCTCATCCAGCCGCTTTTCAACTTCCTGCTCCCACACCGCGCACCAGTCAGGCAAGGCGTTTTCTGCCTGAATGTGGTGTCGGGCTTCGTCCTGAAGCAACCGTAACATCTCAACCGTCGCGGTATGGCCGAAACGCTCAACTGCAGCATGAATGCGAGGCTCGCGAAGAAGACGGTCGGTAGCGGGAATCTGGCTGTACAGCGAATGATGAGTAGTCATGAAAGCGCCTGGCGAGTAAATATCATCCCCCCTCCCGACGGGAGAGGGAGTTAACATGTGGAGGGATTGTACCGCCTCCGGCAGCGAAGTGTTATAACCCGCATCAAGCCTTTGGCGGTTCGGTGCGGGCAAAACTCTCACGGCTAAAAAGCGTTTCGGCAAGTTTTACCAGCAACGGGCGGTCGACGCACCAGCCAGGGGAAACATGACGGAAGTTGAGATAACCGATGGCGCAGGCGATCGCTATTGTTGCCAGATCCAGTCTGTCGGGCTGGATTTTTCCCTCCCGGATGAGCTGCTCACACATATCCAGGCTGCGGCTGATTTTTTCCCGCTGGCGTAGCAGTTCTGTTTCCGACTGTTGGGCGGCGGGTCTTGCCTGCTCGCGTACGGAAGTTAACGCCGCATCCATAATGCCATCGGCCAGGGCTTCAATTTGCTTCACAGCCAGCGCGGCTTTTGGGTCAGCCGGTAGCATTGCCGGGGCGACGCCCAGCAGCTCGATGTACTCCGCAATAATCGGGGAATCAAACCAGTATTCACCCTCGTTCGTCACCAGTGCCGGGACTTTACCTAGCGGGTTGTACTGCGCGACGCCGTTTTCGGCGTTGTAAGGCTGTTCATTGACGAATTCAAATTCAATCCCTTTCTCCAGCAGGAGAATCGAGATTTTTCGCACGAAGGGACTGGTGTAGCTACCGATGAGTTTCATTGCCTGATCCTTGATGCCGGAAAAAAATCAGTATGGATCAAGCGACGAAAAAAGGGCAGGTCTGCATGTCGCATTCCTGCCCTGGAAGGATTAGTGATCGAGATAGAGGTAGTGCATCCAGCTGGTCATACGCAGCAGCACCTTACGCATCACCGAAACATGGGCGAAATGGTCCGAATAAACCGCCACCTGAGCATAAATACCGTCTGGCAGTGCATCGACATCGGCATTCGGGTCAAGCTCGATAGTCCCCAGCACGCCATCCGTACCCGGAACCACTGTCAGAGACTGCAGCGCACCCTGAGCCTGATATGATCCACCCGGCACTACCGGCAGAATGCTGGTGAGCTTACCTGAGAAGACCTGCCCCGGCAGGGCATTGAACACCACTTCAGCCTCATCACCCGGTTTCAGACGCAGCAATGAGTTCTGACGGAACTGCGCCACAATCTGACGTTTCTGTTCCGGGATAAAGACCATAACCGGACGCAGAGGCAGCGCGGCGGCATAGGTCCCTGGACGAATCAGTACCTGGGTGATATAGCCATCGCTCGGTGCACGCACTACGGTCTGTTCCAGGTTGTATTTGGCTTCGGCAAGCTGGGCGCGCAGAGAGGCAACCTGAGATTGCTCACCGTTAACCATGCTGTCTAACTGAGTCTGGATTTGCGTCTGTTCGGCTACAGAGCCTTTAACCAGCGCGTCTTGTGCCAGATAGTTCTGGCGCGCATTGTCGATATCGCTTTCAGAGAACGGGTTAACCTTTGCCTGGCTGCCTTTCAGGTAGCGCTGATAATCTTTATACAGACGATCGCGTTCCGCAGACACCCGCGTGGTATTGGCGACCGCTTCCGACAGTTGTGCCTTCAGGTTGTCGATATTGTGCGTCGCAGTCACCAGGTCAGCCTGGAGTCTGTCTACACGCGCCTGGTAACGGCCTGGATCAAGTTTAAATAACACTTCACCCTTTTTAATGAGCTGATTATTTTTATCAGTCACTTCACTGACCACCCCGGTAACCTGCGGCGTAATCGGAATAGAAATAACCGCCTTTTGAGCCGTAAAGGTATACGGGTGGTTATAGTTCATTAGCAGGATAAGTCCGGCGACAATAAATATCCCGCCTAATGTCGCGGTGGCGAGCGTCCACTGGTTAACGGGAATACGGAATATTTTAAAGATGGCCCAGGCAAATGCCACATAGGTCAGAATAATCAACAGATCCATGATTAGCGCTCCCGCGTGTTCTTATCAGCAGTGGGTTGTACCGCTGCCAGCTTTTGTTCAAGCTCCGCCACGCGTTTGGTCAGTGCATCCATGCCGGGAACCTCATCAGGCTTCACGATGTGGTTCTGCATCCCCCAGCCGCGATCTTCACGGTACAGCGTGGCCCAGATCCACAGGAACGGCCAAATGGCATGGAGCGTAAACAGGCTGATCCATCCTGCCGTATGAATCGCATCGGCATGGGGATGGTTACGCTTTTTGGCCATATTATACGGGATGTCATGAATGGCGATGACGCCGTAAAAAAGGACCAGGAAAACAAAAATCAATACGCCCAGCGCAAAATAGTTGAGAAACATATTCTCCTCACTTAAACAACGTCAACTCATTAAATTAATAAAACGGTACGCAACCTAATTAATTTTTATAGGCACAGGAATCACTTGCTATTTCAGCAGCCGGGGAGTATGGGTTTTTATAATATCTCCATGCAAGTTTATAAACGTGTCAAAATATAACCTGAATAATAATAGACTTAACCTTACAATATGAGAGTAATCCACGTTTTAACTTTTCGCCATACCACATATGAAAAGTGGTTTTTTAGCTTTCTGTGTCGCCTCATGCCATCCTGACGCTAAATCGCAAGACAGAATTTGTTGACGATCACAGCCGGAGAATTCTGCATAAAAATATTTTGTGAAACAAGTCACAATACAGAGACAAACCCGTCAGGATCAAATGTGACAAAAATCACAAAAAGGGGTCATTTCTGCTCTATTTTTCGTCATCGTATTTTTTTTGCCCACTTACTTTGTGATTCAGATCACCACATTGATATCCACACCCCCTACATTTACGTGACGCATATCACACAAATTTTCGTCATCTGGACAGTTGAACGATTCAGTGCCAGATTTCACAGCATGAACAGGGCCCGGCTACCTCTGCCGCCTCACATTAACAATAAACCTCGGGCCGCAAGCCTAAGCGTAAACAGAAGAAGGGGTGTTTTATGTCATCCGATTTCAAGATCAAAGTACAAAGCTTTGGTCGTTTCCTCAGCAACATGGTGATGCCAAATATCGGCGCGTTTATCGCGTGGGGTATCATCACCGCATTATTCATTCCGACAGGGTGGTTGCCAAACGAAACGCTGGCGAAACTTGTTGGCCCAATGATTACTTATCTGCTGCCGCTGCTCATCGGTTTCACCGGTGGTCGTCTGGTGGGCGGTGACCGTGGCGGTGTAGTGGGTGCAATCACAACCATGGGTGTGATTGTCGGTGCGGATATGCCAATGTTCCTGGGCGCAATGATTGCGGGTCCTCTGGGCGGTTGGGCAATCAAACACTTTGATTCCTGGGTAGACGGTAAGATTCGCTCTGGCTTCGAAATGCTGGTGAACAACTTCTCCGCAGGCATCATTGGTATGATCCTGGCGATTCTGGCGTTCCTCGGCATTGGCCCTGCGGTTGAAGTGCTGTCCAAAATTCTGGCAGCAGGCGTTAACTTCATGGTTGTGCACGACATGCTGCCGCTGGCGTCTATCTTTGTTGAACCGGCGAAAATCCTGTTCCTTAACAACGCCATCAACCACGGTATCTTCTCACCGCTGGGTATTCAGCAGTCTCATGAGCTTGGCAAATCCATCTTCTTCCTGATTGAAGCGAACCCGGGCCCGGGTATGGGTGTTCTGCTGGCGTACATGTTCTTTGGTCGCGGTAGCGCGAAGCAGTCTGCTGGCGGTGCGGCTATCATTCACTTCCTGGGTGGTATCCACGAAATTTACTTCCCGTACGTGCTGATGAATCCACGTCTGATCCTGGCCGTTATCCTCGGCGGTATGACTGGTGTGTTCACCCTGAGCGTGCTGGGCGGTGGTCTGGTTTCTCCGGCGTCTCCGGGTTCTATCCTGGCGGTACTGGCGATGACGCCAAAAGGGGCTTACTTCGCAAACATCGCGGCTATCTGTGCAGCAATGGCGGTCTCCTTCGTGGTCTCTTCTATTCTGCTGAAAACCAGCAAAGTGAAAGAAGATGATGATATCGAAGCGGCTACCCGTCGTATGCACGACATGAAAGCGGAATCCAAAGGTGCGACACCGCTGGCGGCTGGTGATGTCTCTAACGACCTGAGCCACGTGCGTAAAATCATCGTTGCCTGTGACGCCGGTATGGGTTCCAGCGCAATGGGTGCAGGTGTGCTGCGTAAGAAAGTGCAGGATGCGGGTCTGACTAACATCTCTGTGACCAACAGCGCCATTAACAGCCTGCCACCGGATGTGGACCTGGTTATCACGCACCGCGATCTGACCGAACGCGCCATGCGTCAGGTTCCGCAGGCACAGCATATTTCGCTGACCAACTTCCTCGACAGCGGCCTGTACACCAGCCTGACCGAGCGTCTGGTTGCCGCGCAGCGTCACGAAGACAACGAAGTGAAAGTGCGCTCCAGCCTGCAGGACAGTTTCGACGAGAGCAACGCCCACCTGTTCAAACTGGGTGCGGAGAACATCTTCCTCGGTCGTACTGCTGCTACCAAAGAAGAGGCGATTCGCTTTGCCGGTGAGCAACTGGTGAAAGGTGGCTACGTTCAACCTGAATACGTTGATGCGATGCTGGAACGTGAAAAACTGACACCAACCTACCTGGGTGAATCCATCGCGGTTCCGCACGGTACGGTTGAAGCGAAAGATCGCGTGCTGAAAACCGGCGTCGTATTCTGTCAGTATCCGCAGGGTGTGCGCTTCGGTGAAGAAGAAGACGACATCGCCCGTCTGGTGATTGGTATCGCCGCTCGTAACAACGAGCACATTCAGGTAATTACCAGTCTGACCAACGCCCTGGATGATGAGTCTGTCATTGAGCGTCTGGCCAGCACCAGCAGCGTGGAAGAAGTACTGGCACTGCTGAATAAGTAAGCGCATTTCCACCCTCTCCCCACTGGGGAGAGGGCTAGGGTGAGGGGAAAGTTATGCGGTTCCTCACCCCAGCCCTCTCGGGTAAAAACATTGATGAAGGTTAATACTATGAAAGCATTACATTTTGGCGCAGGTAATATCGGTCGTGGCTTTATCGGCAAACTGCTGGCAGACGCGGGCATTACGCTGACATTCGCCGATGTGAACCAGGTGGTGCTAGACGCCCTGAATGCCCGTCATAGCTATCAGGTTCACGTAGTGGGAGAAAACGAGCAGGTTGAAACGGTTTCAGGTGTGAATGCCGTAAGCAGCATTGGCAACGACGTTATCGACCTTATTGCCAGCGTTGACCTGGTTACCACTGCTGTGGGTCCGGTCGTGCTTGAGCGTATCGCTCCTGCGGTGGCGAAAGGCCTCGCCAAACGTAAAGCGCAGGGCATTGATACCCCGCTGAACATCATCGCCTGTGAAAACATGGTGCGCGGCACCACGCAGTTGAAAGGCCATGTGCTCGCCGCTGTTGCTGACGCAGATAAAGCCTGGGTTGAAGCGCACGTGGGGTTTGTTGATTCCGCCGTTGACCGTATCGTCCCACCGTCAGAATCCGCTACCCACGATCCGCTGGAAGTGACTGTAGAAACCTTCAGCGAGTGGATCGTCGATAAAACGCAGTTTAAAGGCGCGCTGCCGACCATTCCGGGAATGGAATTAACCGATAACCTGATGGCATTTGTCGAACGCAAACTCTTCACGCTGAACACCGGGCATGCTATAACCGCGTACCTCGGAAAATTGGCCGGTCATCAGACCATTCGTGACGCGATCCTCGATGAGAAGATCCGCGCGGTGGTAAAAGGGGCAATGGAAGAGAGCGGCGCGGTGCTGATTAAACGCTACGGTTTCGATGCGGATAAACACGCAGCATACATCCAGAAAATCCTCGGTCGCTTTGAAAACCCGTATCTGAAAGATGACGTTGAGCGCGTGGGCCGCCAGCCGCTGCGTAAGCTGAGCGCGGGCGACCGCCTGATTAAGCCGCTGCTGGGCACGCTGGAATACGGCCTGCCGCACGCCAACCTGGTGAAGGGGATTGCCGCCGCAATGCACTACCGCAGCGAGCAGGATCCGCAGGCGCAGGAACTGGCTCAACTGATTGACGATAAAGGCGCGCAGGCTGCGCTGGCGCAGATTTCAGGTCTGGACGCCAACAGCGACGTGGTTGTGGAGGCGGTTAACGCATATAACGCAACCAAATGATGCAGAGTGTGGCGCAGGTAACCCTGCGCCCTGATTACAGATTGTCAGATATGCAGGCAATAATGGAACAAACCCAGGCCTTTGAAAATCGTGTGCTTGAGCGTCTGAATGCTGGCAAAACCGTACGAAGTTTCCTGATTGCCGCCGTCGAGCTGTTAACCGAGGCGGTGAATATCCTGGTGCTTCAGGTGTTTCGCAAAGACGACTACGCGGTAAAATATGCTGTAGAACCGTTACTGGACGGAGACGGACCGCTGGGCGATTTATCCGTGCGTCTGAAGCTGATTTATGGTCTTGGCGTGCTGAACCGACAAGAGTATGAAGATGCGGAGCTGCTAATGGCGCTGCGCGAAGAACTCAATCATGACGGTAATGAATACACCTTTACCGACGATGAAATCCTGGGGCCGTTCGGCGAGCTGCACTGCGTCACCGCGCTTCCTCCGGCACCGCAGTTTGATAACAGCGATCCTGAGCTCTATGCGATGCAAAAGCTGCGTTATCAACAGGTTGTCCGTTCCACGATGGTTCTCTCCCTGACTGAGCTGATTTCCCGAATCAGCTTAAAAAAAGCGTTTCAGAAGTAAGCCTGCTCACATTGGTGTATCCTTCCCTGTAAATTCCCCGTTTTCAGAGTTATTTGTCATGAAAGAAGTCGAAAAGAACGAAATTAAACGCCTGAGCGACCGCCTGGATCTGATCCGCCACCAGATGGCTGGCCTGTCACTGGTCGATTCCGCCGAGAAGTACGCTGAGCTGGAAAAAGAGGTCGCCACGCTGGAAACCGAAATCGAGCGCCTGCGCGAAGTCAAAGGCCAGAAGCTGAGCAAAGAAGCGCAGAAACTGATGAACATGCCGCACCGCCGTACGATCACCAAAAAAGAGCAGGCCGACATGGGCAAGCTGAAGAAAAGCGTTCGTGGTCTGGTGGTGGTGCACCCAATGACCGAGCTGGGCCGTGAAATGGGCCTGAAAGAGATGACGGGTTTTTGTAAGACCGCGTTCTGATCATTCCCCCTCTCCCTGTGGGAGAGCATCGGGGTGAGGGCATCAGGCTCCACCCCGCTTCAAATTGGCCCAACCAATCCCCTATTTCTTTCTTCCCCGCTTCACAAATCCATCATTTCTGCTCACAAAACCATTGCCAGCTCATAACATCTGGTTAACCATTTGTTGTCATTACCCCTACAACACAACATTGGCAGGACCACTTTTACACAGACTGTGATGCAGAGATGAGCGGAGACTCACCCGCAACGCAGACTGTCTGGTCCCCAGGAGACCTGCATGAGCCTCTGGCAACAAAACTACGACCCGGCCGGAAATATCTGGCTGTCGAGCCTGATCGCATCGCTTCCGATCCTGTTCTTCTTCTTTGCGCTGATTAAGCTCAAGTTGAAGGGCTACCTTGCCGCCACCATCACCGTTGCCATTGCGCTGATGGTGGCATTATTGTTCTACAAAATGCCGGTCGACCGTGCTCTGGCCTCTGTGGTCTACGGTTTCTTCTATGGCCTGTGGCCGATTGCGTGGATCATCATTGCCGCGGTCTTTGTCTATAAAATCTCGGTGAAAACCGGACAGTTCGACATCATCCGTTCGTCGATTCTCTCAATTACCCCTGACCAGCGCCTGCAGATGCTGATTGTCGGCTTCTCCTTTGGGGCGTTCCTGGAAGGGGCAGCAGGTTTTGGCGCACCGGTGGCGATCACCGCCGCGCTGCTGGTCGGTCTGGGTTTTAACCCGCTGTATGCCGCAGGTCTGTGCCTGATCGTGAACACCGCCCCCGTCGCGTTTGGTGCGATGGGCATTCCGATTCTGGTGGCCGGACAGGTGACCGGGCTGGACAGCTTTGAGATTGGCCAGATGGTGGGCCGCCAGCTGCCGTTCCTGACTATTATCGTGCTGTTCTGGATCATGGCGATTATGGACGGCTGGCGCGGTGTGAAGGAGACCTGGCCTGCGGTGATGGTGGCGGGTGGTTCGTTCGCCATCGCCCAGTATCTCAGCTCCAACTTCCTCGGTCCTGAACTGCCGGACATTATCTCTTCGCTGGTTTCGCTGGTTTGTCTGACGCTGTTCCTGAAGCGCTGGCAGCCGGTACGTATTTTCCGTTTTGCCGATATGGGCGCCTCTCAGGTCGATCAAACCCTGGCGCGTACAGGCTATACGGCAGGACAGGTGATCCGTGCCTGGTCACCGTTCCTGTTCCTGACCGCAACGGTGACGCTGTGGAGCATCCCACCGTTTAAAGCCCTCTTCGCCCCGGGCGGGGCACTGTACGACATGGTGATTAACATTTCCGTACCGTTCCTCGACAAGATGGTCGCCCGTATGCCGCCAGTGGTCCACGCCGCAACGCCGTATGCCGCGGTGTACAAATTCGACTGGTTCTCCGCGACCGGTACGGCGATTCTGTTTGCCGCTATCTTTTCTGTTGTCTGGCTGCGCATGAAGCCTGTCGCCGCAGTACAGACCTTTGCGGCGACCATTAAAGAGCTGATGCTGCCGATTTACTCCATCGGCATGGTGCTGGCGTTCGCGTTTATCTCAAACTATTCCGGTTTGTCATCAACGCTGGCTCTGGCGCTGGCGCATACCAGTCACGCATTCACCTTCTTCTCGCCGTTCCTCGGCTGGTTGGGGGTGTTCCTGACCGGTTCAGATACCTCGTCTAACGCCCTGTTTGCCGCGCTGCAGGCGACGGCGGCCCAACAGATTGGCGTGTCAGACGTCCTTCTGGTGGCGGCTAACACCACTGGTGGCGTAACCGGGAAAATGATCTCCCCGCAATCCATCGCCATTGCCTGTGCGGCGGTGGGACTGGTCGGTAAAGAGTCGGACCTGTTCCGCTTTACCGTGAAACACAGCCTGATATTCACCTGCATGGTCGGGGTGATCACCACCCTGCAGGCCTATGTCTTAACCTGGATGATTCCATGATAGTGATGCCCAGACGCCTGTCCGACGAGATCGCCTCTCGCGTGCGGGCGCTGATTGAAGAACAACAGCTGGAAGCGGGCATGAAATTGCCCGCCGAACGCCAACTCGCCGCCCAGCTTGGTGTATCACGTAATTCGCTGCGTGAGGCACTGGCGACACTGGTCAGCGAAGGGGTACTGGTAAGCCGCCGCGGTGGTGGCACCTTTGTCCGCTGGCAGCATGATGACTGGTCTGAGCAAAACATCGTTCAGCCACTGAAAACGCTGATGGAGAACGACCCGGACTACAGCTTCGACATCCTTGAAGCGCGTCACGCCATCGAAACCAGTACCGCCTGGCATGCAGCCATGCGGGCAACCGAGGCCGATAAAGAGAAGCTAAGAGCCTGTTTTGAGGCCACGCAAAGCAGTGACCCGGATATCGCCTCCCAGGCGGACGTGCGCTTTCACCTGGCGATTGCCGAGGCATCACACAACGTGGTTCTGCTGCAGACCATGCGCGGTTTCTTCGACCTGCTGCAATCCTCCGTGAAGCAGAGCCGCCAGCGTATGTATCTGGTTCCACCGGTGTTTGCCCAGCTGACCGAACAACACGAGGCGGTACTTAACGCCATTCTGGCCGGTGATGCCGAGGCCGCGCGAAAAGCGATGATGGCGCATCTGGGCTTCGTACACACCACCATTAAACGATTCGATGAAGATCAGGCCCGACAGGCGCGTATTACCCGTCTGCCTGGCGACAGTGATATTTCCAGGGAGAACAAAGCATGATTATTTCAGCAGCCAGTGACTATCGCGCCGCGGCGCAGCGCATTTTGCCACCTTTCCTGTTTCACTATATCGACGGCGGGGCCTATGCCGAGCACACCCTGCGTCGCAATGTGGAAGACCTGTCGGAAGTGGCTCTGCGCCAGCGCGTGCTGAAGAATATGTCTGACCTGAGCCTTGAGACGAAATTGTTCAATGAAACGCTCTCAATGCCTGTCGCCCTCGCCCCCGTTGGCCTGTGCGGCATGTACGCTCGTCGTGGCGAAGTACAGGCGGCCGCGGCTGCAGATGCCAAAGGCATTCCGTTTACCCTCTCCACCGTTTCCGTCTGCCCGATTGAAGAAGTCGCTCCAACCATCAAGCGCCCAATGTGGTTCCAGCTGTACGTTCTGCGCGATCGCGGGTTTATGCGTAATGCGCTGGAGCGTGCCAAAGCGGCGGGTTGCTCAACGCTGGTCTTTACCGTCGATATGCCAACCCCCGGCGCACGCTACCGTGATGCTCACTCAGGCATGAGCGGCCCGAATGCCGCCCTGCGCCGTTACTGGCAGGCGGTGACGCATCCGCAATGGGCCTGGGATGTCGGTCTGAACGGCCGTCCACACGATCTGGGGAACATCTCGGCTTACCTTGGTAAACCTACCGGGCTGGAAGATTACATCGGCTGGCTGGCGAATAACTTCGACCCGTCCATCTCCTGGAAAGACCTGGAGTGGATCCGCGAATTCTGGGACGGCCCGATGGTGATCAAAGGGATCCTCGACCCGGAAGATGCCCGCGACGCAGTACGCTTTGGCGCTGACGGGATTGTTGTTTCTAACCACGGCGGACGCCAGCTTGACGGTGTGCTCTCTTCCGCACGAGCCCTGCCTGCGATTGCCGATGCAGTGAAAGGCGACATCGCTATCCTGGCCGACAGCGGCATCCGCAGCGGGCTGGACGTGGTGCGTATGATCGCGCTGGGCGCTGACAGCGTACTGCTGGGGCGTGCGTATCTGTATGCCCTGGCGACGGCGGGCCAGGCAGGTGTGGCAAACCTGCTTAACCTGATCGAAAAAGAGATGAAGGTGGCGATGACGCTGACCGGCGCGAAAACGATCGGTGAAATCAGCAGAGATTCTCTGGTGCAAGAATTTAATAAATTATCGGCGACGCTGGCTCCCCTTGCTCAGGGAAACGCAGCCTGAATTCTCACCCACTTTAAACTCTCATTCTCACGCGTCCGATCTCCCTCTCGGGCGCTTTTTTATACCAAAAATAACATCCAGATAACATATTGGATAAGAAAATTTGACATCAACCTGCTCCGCGCAATTGTATAGACAAGCAAATACAAGAACACAAAAACAACATCACATCAGAGGGGAGCGTATGACGTATTCAGGTAAGGTGGATATTCAGCAGGTGATCGATGAGAGTCCATTTTCAGGGTTTCACTGGCTTCTTATCGTGCTGGGCTTTCTGGTTCTGGCGATTGATGGTTTTGATACGGCGGCGATGGGTTACATCGCGCCTACGCTGTCGGCAGAATGGGGGATACACAAACAGGATCTGGGGCCGGTACTGAGCGCAGCGCTGCTGGGGCTGTCGTTGGGGGCACTTATCGCCGGTCCGGTATCGGACCGGATGGGACGCAAGCGCGTACTGGTCTTTTCGTGTCTGTTCTTCGGTCTTGCGAGCCTGGGAACGGCCTGGGCGCAAAGTCTGAATACGCTCACGCTGTGGCGCTTTTTGACGGGTCTGGGCCTCGGCGCAGCAATGCCTAACGCCATCACGCTGATCTCCGAGTTTGCCCCCCAGCGCTGCCGCGCCATGGCGATTAACACCATGTACTGCGGCTTCCCTCTGGGTGCGGCAGGCGGTGGTGCGATCTCTTCCTGGCTTATCCCCCACCACGGCTGGCGAAGCGTGCTGCTGACCGGCGCAATTGCTCCGCTGATTTTAACGCTGCTGCTGGCGCTGCTTTTACCGGAGTCAGTGAAGTTTCTGGTACAGCGCGGGAAAGACGTCATGCAGGTCCGCCGTATCGCCAGCCGGTTCGCCCGCAGCACGCTGGAGAGCGTCACAGGCTTTTTCCTGGCGGAGGAGAAATTCGTGTCTAAAAAAGGGAGCGTGGCGCAGTTGTTTTCTATGCCCTGGCTGCCCGGTACCCTGATGCTGTGGGTGACCTATTTTATGGGGCTGGTCATTTACTACGTCCTGCTGAGCTGGATGCCAACGCTGATGCAGGGGATGGGTTATGCTCTGGCGGAATCCGCCTGGCTCACCTCGCTGTTCACCTTCGGCGGTACCGCAGGCATTCTGCTCGCGGGCTGGATGATGGACCGCTGGGAAGCGCACAAGGTGGTCGCCGGGGGATTTGTCCTGACAATGGGACTGATCCTGTTACTCGGCCTTGAGCATAACCATATCGCCCTGTTTGGCGGACTGATTTTCCTGATGGGGATCGCAATGAACGGTGCACAATCGGGCATGCAGACCCTGGCCGCGACCTTTTACCCTACAGAGTGCCGCGCGACAGGCATCGCCTGGATGCAGGGGATCGGCCGCTTTGGCGGGGTGGCGGGAACAATGACCAGCGCCCAGCTTCTTTCCATGCAGTGGCAGGCAGACAGTATTTTAATGATCCTCAGCGTGCCCGCCCTGGTGGCCGCTGCGGCAACCGTCTACAAAATGCTGTATAGCCGCTCGCAGGAACCCGGCGTCGCGTAGTTCCTCTCTTTTCTGCTATTCTGCCCCCGCAATTAAGGGGGCAGCATGCTTAACATCGTTTTATTCGAACCAGAAATCCCGCCGAATACCGGCAACATCATCCGCTTGTGTGCGAACACCGGTTTTCGCCTGCATATCATTGAACCAATGGGTTTTACGTGGGACGACAAACGTCTGCGGCGCGCGGGGCTGGATTATCATGAATTTACTGCCGTGGTGCGTCATCATGATTACGCCGCGTTTCTGGAAAGCGAAAAGCCACATCGTATGTTCGCCCTGACCACGAAAGGGACGCCTGCACACAGCGCGGTGAGCTATCAGGAAGGGGATTATCTGATGTTTGGCCCGGAAACCCGTGGCCTGCCCGCAATCATCCTGGACGCCCTGCCCGCAGAGCAAAAAATCCGTATTCCAATGATGCCGGACAGCCGCAGCATGAACCTGTCAAATGCGGTGTCAGTGGTGGTGTATGAAGCATGGCGCCAGTTGGGATACCCGGGCGCCATTCTCAGAAGTTAAATACCGTCCCCATACTCGAAAGTATGGTGGATACCGTTGAAGTGCTGATCCATATCCATTGACGGTTTATCGCTGTCTGGCTTGCCGACAATACGTGCCGGTACGCCAGCGGCGGTGGTGTGCGGCGGAACTGGCTGAAGCACGACTGAACCCGCACCAATCTTCGCCCCGCGCCCTACTTCGATATTCCCGAGGATCTTGGCACCTGCGCCAATCATCACCCCTTCACGGATCTTCGGGTGACGATCGCCGCTGGTTTTGCCCGTACCGCCCAGCGTGACCGATTGCAGAATAGAGACGTCATCTTCAATCACCGCCGTTTCACCGACAACAATGCCGGTGGCATGGTCGAGCATAATCCCACGGCCAATTTTCGCCGCCGGGTGGATATCAACCTGAAAGGTCACAGACACCTGGTTTTGCAGGAAGATGGCCAGCGCGCGGCGGCCTTCGTTCCACAGCCAGTGACCAATGCGGTAGGCCTGAAGCGCATGGAAGCCTTTCAGGTACAGCAGCGGTGTAGAGTATTTATCGACAGCCGGGTCACGCGTGCGCACAGCCTGGATATCACAGGCGGCAGAGGCGATCATTTCCGGATCTGCGGCGTAGGCCTCTTCTACCACTTCGCGAATGGCGATGGCAGGCATAATTGAGGAGGCCAGTTTGTTGGCAAGCATATAGCTCAGGGCGCTGCCGAGGTTTTCGTGCTTGAGTAGCGTCGCGTGGTAGAAACTGGCCAGCATAGGCTCGCAGTCGGCCAATGCCCGGGCTTCGGCTTTAATATTGTTCCAGACGATATCCAGTTCTTCACACGGCATTGCTTACTCCAGACGTAATAGTACGATCGGCCAGTCTCTGCTGGCCGTATCGTTGGGTGACAACGGTTCCCTGCGACTAGTTGCTGCTGCGCTCGTCCTTGCGCGCACGACCTAATAAGGTCAATGCTGCCTCGCGCGCATTTTTTCCGCAATACAATACCTGATAAATTTCCTCGGTTATTGGCATTTCAACGCCAAACCGATGGGCAAGTTCGCGAACTTCTTTGGTATTGCGGTAGCCTTCAACCACCTGACCAATCTTCTCCTGCGCGCCTTTTACATCGCTGCCCTGTCCGAGCATCATGCCAAAGCGGCGGTTACGCGACTGGTTGTCGGTACAGGTCAGCACCAGGTCGCCCAGACCTGCCATCCCCATAAAGGTCGCCGGATCAGCACCCAGTGCCGCTCCCAGACGGGACATTTCTGTCAAACCACGGGTGATCAACGCCGTACGTGCGTTGGCGCCAAAACCAATGCCGTCTGACATCCCGGCACCAATCGCAATCACGTTCTTCACCGCGCCACCCAGCTGTACACCGATAAAATCGGGGTTGCTGTAGACGCGGAAGCTCTTACCACAGTGCAGCAGGTGCTGAAGATCGTCGGAAAACGCCTGATCGGTTGAAGCCAGCGAAATCGCTGTTGGCAGGCCAGCGGCCAGCTCTTTGGCAAACGTCGGCCCGGAAATGACGGCCAGCGGGATGGTATCGCCCAACGCTTCGCGGGCAACGTCCTGCAGCAGACGTCCGGTTTCGGCTTCCAGTCCTTTCGTCGCCCATACAATACGTGCATCCGGACGCATCAGCGGCTTGATCTGACGCAACACTTCGCCAAAGACATGGCTTGGCACCACAATCAGAATGTTGCGGCTGGCTGCCAGTGCGGTCGCAAGATCGCTTTCCAGATGCAGGGTGTCAGGGAACGGCACGTCAGGGAGAAACGCCACGTTGCAGCGGTCATGTTGCAACGTCGCGATATGTTTTGGATCGTGGCCCCACAGAACCACATCGTGACCATTTCTTGCCAGTGTGATGGCAAGAGCGGTGCCGTATGAGCCGGCACCGATCACAGTCATTGACGCATTAACAGTGCTCATCAGGCATCCTGATGTTGTTCAGCACCTTCGCCAGCTTGCTGCTGCAGATAGTTCATGAACAGCGCATCAAAGTTTACTGGCGCAAGGTTCAGTTGCGGGAATGTACCGCGAGAAACCAGGCTGGTGATGCATTCACGCGCATACGGGAACAGGATGTTCGGGCAGTATGCACCCAGGCAATGCGCCATCTGGTTGCCTTCAATGCCGCCGATGGAGAAGATGCCGCCCTGCTGAACTTCACACAGGAAAGCCGTTTCTTCGCCCAGAGAAGCGGTAACAGTCACACGCAGTACGACTTCATACACATCATCCGCCAGTTGGGTGGATGCGGTATCCAGATCAAGTTTAACCTCTGGCTGCCAATCTTTCTGGAAAACGTGTGGCGCATTTGGCGCTTCGAAAGAGACATCCTTGGTGTAGATGCGCTGGATCTGGAAAGTCATTTCGGTGTTGTTTTGTTCTGACATGGAAAAACCCTTTTTAATTGTCCTAAAGTCTCTTAGCGCAGCAGGGGATCGAGTCCACCACGTGCGTCGAGCGCATACAAGTCATCACAGCCGCCAATGTGCTGCGCATCAATAAAAATCTGCGGAACCGTCGTGCGACCACTACGTTGAATCATCTCTTCGCGTTTTGTCGCGTCACCGTCGATCGGCATTTCCTGGAACGTGACGCCTTTGCTGTTAAGCAGTGCTTTCGCACGATGGCAGAACGGGCAGGTTGCCTTGGTGTAGATCTCAATATTGGCCATCACTGAACTCCTTATTTACCGCGAACCAAAGGAAGGTTTTCCCCGCTCCAGCCGGAAATGCCTTCTTTCAGTACCGTTACGTTTTCGAAACCTGCTTTGTGCAGTGCGTTAGCCGATTCCTGCGCCTGCATGCCAGTACCATCCACGACGATAATTGGCTGAGCTTTATGCTTATCCAGCTCACCAACGTTATTCGCTTTGATTTCAGCAGGCAGCAGGTTGATAGAACCTGCGATGTGGCCTTTGCGGAAATCATCACGCTGACGGAGATCGACAACCACAGCGTCTTCTTTGTTGATCAGGCGCGTGGCTTCACCACGGGTGATCACCTTAATTTTAGACGTCAGCCCTTTAAAGGTGGTGAACAGCACAGCGGCCAGCAGACCAATCCACGCGATGCTCAGAACCGGGTGGCGGCTAACAAATTGCATAATTTCTTGCATGGGGGGTAACAACTCCCGACTAAGTGATTAAAAAAACCAGGACAGGAGTATACCTGTGCGTTGTGGCAAATACAGCCAGCGACATTAAGCTAATCCATTTTCTGCGGCATGCCACGAAAAAAAAGCCTCAAAATGACCAGAGAAGCGCCTCGCCCCTACGCATTCTTTGATCTTCTGCGGCTATTTGATCGATTCAGCTGTAGTAAAATTACGCAAATTTTTTGTCTCTTGAGCATGAGGTTGTCGCAATGTCGGTTTCTAAAAAACCTATGGTACTGGTGATTCTGGATGGCTATGGCTACCGTGAAGATCAACAGGATAACGCCATTTTCAACGCCAAAACCCCGGTCATGGATGCACTGTGGGCAAAACGTCCCCATACCCTGATTGACGCATCCGGCCTGGAAGTCGGTCTGCCGGATCGCCAGATGGGTAACTCCGAAGTGGGTCACGTGAACCTGGGCGCGGGCCGTATCGTGTATCAGGATCTGACCCGCCTGGACGTTGAAATAAAAGAACGTACCTTCTTCTCCAACCCTGTTCTGTCTGGCGCGGTAGATAAAGCCGTGGCTGCAGGCAAAGCCGTTCACATCATGGGCCTGCTCTCTGCTGGCGGCGTTCACAGCCACGAAGATCACATCATGGCGATGGTTGAACTGGCCGCTGAGCGCGGTGCGGAAAAAATCTATCTGCACGCTTTCCTGGATGGTCGCGATACGCCACCACGCAGCGCTGAAGGTTCGCTGAAAGCCTTCGAAGACAAATTTGCCGCATTAGGCAAAGGCCGTGTGGCGTCCATTATTGGTCGTTACTATGCCATGGACCGCGACAACCGCTGGGATCGCGTTGAACAGGCCTATGACCTGATGACCCTGGCAAAAGGTGAGTTCCAGTTCGCGACCGCCGTTGAAGCCCTGGAAGCGGCTTACGCGCGTGATGAAAACGACGAATTCGTGAAAGCGTCCGTGATCCGTGCTGAAGGCCAGGCTGATGCCGCCATGGAAGATGGCGACGCGCTGATCTTCATGAACTTCCGTGCTGACCGTGCGCGTGAAATCACCCGTGCGTTCGTTAACAGCGATTTCGACGGTTTTGCCCGTAAGAAAGTGGTCAACCTCGATTTCATCCAGCTGACTGAATACGCGGCAGACATCAAAGCCCCATGCGCATATCCACCAGCCTCGCTGGCCAATACTTTTGGTGAGTGGATGGCGAAGAACGACAAAACGCAGCTGCGTATCTCCGAAACTGAAAAATACGCACACGTGACCTTCTTCTTCAACGGCGGTGTGGAAGAGCCATTCAAAGGCGAAGACCGTATTCTGATCAACTCGCCGAAAGTCGCCACCTACGATCTGCAGCCAGAAATGAGCTCTGCGGAACTGACCGAAAAACTGGTTGCGGCTATCGAGAGCGGTAAGTACGACACCATCATCTGTAACTACCCAAATGGCGACATGGTTGGCCATACCGGGGTCATGGAAGCGGCGGTAAAAGCTGTTGAAGCGCTGGATCATTGTGTTGATCAGGTCGCGAAAGCTGTTGAATCTGTTGGCGGTCAGCTCCTGATCACCGCTGACCACGGTAACGCTGAACAGATGCGTGACCCGGCAACCGGCCAGGCACACACTGCCCATACCAACCTGCCTGTTCCACTGATTTATGTCGGTGATAAAGCCCTGAAAGCAGTGGAAGGCGGCAAGCTTTCTGACATCGCGCCAACCATGTTGTCGCTGATGGGTATGCCGATCCCTGAAGAGATGACTGGTAAGCCGCTGTTCATCGTGGAATAATCGCTCCCCATGAGGGGAAAGGCGATTTTTTCAATCACATGGGTCGTGAAGCCGCTTAGGTTATCAGTCAGACCTCTGTTTTACGCCAGCGCACTCAGCGCTGGCGTATTGCTGTGCGCCGCATCCGCCCACGCGGATGACCGCGACCAGCTCAAATCTATTCAGGCCGATATCGCCGCCAAAGAGCGTGCGGTACGTCAGCAACAACAGCAACGCTCCGCACTGCTCGCCCAGCTTAAACAGCAGGAAGAGGCGATCTCCGCCGCCGCACGTAAACTCCGTGAAACGCAAAACACCCTCGCCCAGTTGAATAAACAGATCGACGAGATGAACGCGTCGATTGCCAAACTGGAACGTCAGCGTGATGCGCAGGAACGCAACCTTGCAGCGCAGCTTGATGCCGCATTCCGCCAGGGTGAGCACACCGGCCTTCAGTTGATCCTCAGCGGAGAAGAGAGCCAGCGTGGTCAGCGCCTGCAGGCTTACTTTGGCTATCTGAACCAGGCGCGTCAGGAGACTATCGCGCAGCTGAAACAGACGCGCGAAGAGGTCACCACGCAAAAAGCCGAGCTAGAAGAAAAGCAGAGCCAGCAACAGACGCTGCTCTACGATCAGCAGGCCCAGCAGGCAAAACTCGAGCAGGCACGTAACGAGCGTAAGAAAACGCTTTCTGGCCTTGAGTCCTCCATTCAGGAAGGGCAGAGCCAGTTGAGCGAAATGCGTGCCAACGAATCAAAACTGCGCAACAGCATCGCCCGGGCGGAAGCCGCAGCGAAAGCTCGCGCCGACAAAGAGGCCCGCGAGGCGCAAGCCGTTCGTGACAAACAGCAGGAAGCGTCCCGCAAAGGGACAACCTACAAACCAAGCGAAAGCGAACGTTCCCTGATGTCACGAACCGGTGGTTTAGGCTCTCCTCGCGGCCAGGCGTACTGGCCCGTACGTGGTTCAATTCTGCATCGTTATGGCGAACAACTGCAGGGTGAGCTACGTTGGAAAGGGATAGTTATCGGTGCGTCTGAAGGTAGCGAAGTGAAAGCCATTGCCGATGGCCGCGTGATCCTGGCCGACTGGCTGCAGGGTTACGGGCTGGTGGTGGTGGTCGAACACGGTAAAGGTGATATGAGTCTTTACGGCTACAACCAGAGCGCGCTGGTCAGCGTCGGCACGCAGGTGCGCGCTGGCCAACCCATCGCCCTTGTGGGCAGCAGTGGCGGTCAGGGCCGCCCGTCACTCTATTTCGAAATTCGTCGCCAGGGTCAGGCGGTCAATCCACAGCCGTGGTTGGGAAGATAAGTTTTGCTTCAATTTCGTCGAATTGTTTTCTCCGTCGCCAGCGTACTGGCGCTGGCTGCACCGGTATACGCCGGTAAACTCGCCATTGTGATTGATGACTTCGGTTATCGTCCGCAAACTGAAAACCAGGTGCTGGCCATGCCGTCAGCCATCTCTGTTGCCGTCCTCCCCAATGCGCCTCACGCGCGCGAAATGGCGACCAAAGCCCATAACAGTGGACATCAGGTTCTCATCCATCTGCCGATGGCACCACTCAGCAAGCAGCCACTGGAAAAAGATACCCTGCGCCCGGATATGAGCAGCGATGAGATCGAGCGCATCATCCGCGACGCATACAACAAAGTGCCGTATGCCGTAGGGCTGAACAACCACATGGGCAGCGCGATGACATCGAGCCTGTATGGAATGCTCAAGGTGATGCAGGCGCTGGAACGCTACAATCTCTACTTCCTCGACAGCATGACCATCGGCAACAGCCAGGCGATGCGCGCCGCTCAGGGAACAGGTGTGAAGGTGATTAAGCGCAAGGTGTTCCTGGATGATACGCAAAACGAAGCGGACATTCGCGTGCAGTTCAATCGTGCCGTGCAGTTGGCCAGACGCAATGGCTCAGCTATTGCTATCGGTCACCCGCATCCGTCTACCGTCCGTGTTCTGCAACAGATGCTGCCGACATTACCGTCTGACATCACGCTGGTGCGTCCGAGCGACCTGCTGAATGAACCGCAGGTGGACACCTCTACACCGAATTCTGCCCAGCCCGCTCCGACAGCTCCACGTAATCCGTTCCGCGGCGTGAAGAGTTGCAAACCAAAACAGCCGCCAGCGCCGGTCTACGCGACCCGCTTCTTCTCGGTGATTGGCGAAAGCATTGGAGAAAGCACGCTGGTGAAATACGTTCAGCAGCAATGGCAGGGATGGGGTAAGAAATCCTGATAACAAAAAGCCACCTGTAAGGGTGGCTTTTTATCATTACAGACGGAAGGTATCGTCGAGGATCTGGCTGTACAGCGTCGGCTTACCGTTATCCGCAGTACGATACTGTTCCTTGTGGGAGAGTTTATAGATACCCACAGGATCGCGATTCAGTGTCTCTACTGCCGCAGCATCAGGTGCGGCAGAGATAAACTGGCGAATCAAAAAGCGATTATTTCCCGTCACCGGCTGTGCATTCATGAGCTCGCGAAACTGAGGATAACGTTCGCGTGCATACAAGAAGCTGTAATCAATTAAGAAATATTCGAGCAGGATATCGTGATGTTGCCAGTAGCGATAAAGGATATCCCTGACCAGTTTCACCAGGGTATTGCCCTTTTGTGAGGCAAGAAAATAAGCCGTCCAGAATCCCTGGCTTGTCGCATTTTCACCCGAGTCAAAACGCAGCGATGAGAAGCTATTTTCATAGAAAGACTCAGGCACGGCTTTCGTCATAAAGACGGTGGCATCCATCCAGATTCCACCGTACTGATACAGTAAAGAGCAACGAACAATATCGGAATACTGCGCTTTGCTGATAAGCCCGGCCTGATATTTGACTTTAATGTGATCCGGTAATGAGAGGTAGTCAGGAATATTGTCATCCGTCAGGATGACAACCTGAGCGTCTGGCGTATTTCGTTGCACGGATTCGATGCAACGTTTAACCAGCTCTGGCGCGCTTTCCAGCCCTTGAAACCAGCAGACCCAGATGATACGCGACTGTGCAGGTTCAGTGTTACTCGCGGATTCCGGCTGAATTTTCAGCGCATCAATAACGTCAAACAGCGTCTCTTTCTTCTTCTGCTCAAAGTGCTCAGCCGCACGCTGGAAAAGAGATAAACCGGTTTTCTTCTGCCAGCGCCGTGTTTTTTTGATGAGTTTATTGATTAGATTGAGATTCATCATTCCGCCCTTATGCACCCCTGAACATCTCTTTTAATGTCCGGCGCAGCAGTTTCATTCTCAGCTTGGCATCTTTTTTACGCCCGCGTAATAAACAGTTCATGCGAGAAGATTTAAAACCACGGAAAGACATCAGCTGGAACAGGTTGTTGCTTTTGGTTTCATCGGACATATGCTCACGATATTTAAAATAGAGCTTCCGGTAAGCATTATATTTTTTAATTTGCGAGGTAATTCGGTTACTGCCGTGCTCAGCATCCACCATGGCAGTGCTAAAACTGTATTTAATACCAGGACCATATTTCAGGATTAATTTAATCCAGACATCGCGATCCTGCTGTTGTTTAATCTCAGGGGAAAAACCACCCACACCTGACAGTTTCTCTTTTGTTGTTAGTACCTGATTACCCACCACGTTTTCACAGAGGATATCCTGTAAACCAATTATTCTTTTATCGTTGGTATCTGGATAGGTGCGGTGAGTTTTGTCCAGTCTGGCAGGCGTATCCGTGACAAAGGCATAGTTTTCATCGTAGCGCGAAACCAGCTTTGATAAACGCTCAGGGAGGAAATAGTCGTCGTCATCCAGACCGGTGACAAACACGCCGTGCGAGAGTGCGTAACCCCGGTTGCGGCTGAAATTGGAACCGCTGTTCTTCTCATTACGTTCGTAGGTGAAATGCACGAAGCGCGCTTCACACTCCGCGCGCATACGCTCAATAAGTTGTGCGGTTTTTTCATTAGAACAGTCATCAACAATAACCAGTTCTACCGCAGGATATGTCTGAGCAATAACTGAACGAATTGCGCGTTCCAGCAACTCCTCTCTGTTGTAAGTGGTGATGATTACTGAAATCAGTTCGTTCATGGCGGGCTCGTCTGGTAAAAGGTATTTCTCCATCAGGAGAATACCTTTTTCCCGATGGAGAATCAAAATGATTACTTAATGACCGTTCGATGTTTGTTTTGTTCCAGGAAAACGATCGACATTATAAGTGTCAGCATCCAGGCTACAGGGGTTGTTTTAGAATAGAACATTACACCGCCCACTCCAAACATAACTATCGAAACGAGGAAAGCGAAAAGAATAATACTTTTACGTTTACACAGTGCATACCAGCCAAGCGATATTACAAACAAGATATAAAGAATAAGGCCTGAAGGTCCTTTTACAGAAAGCGTTTCAACGATTTCATTATGAAGATGTCCGCGAATGAATCCAAGTGCACCTGACAAGCTTGGATCCTTTTTTATTTCTTCCCGGATTATGGTGTTTCTCTCATCTGTAGACTGCCATAAATAATTATTTTTAGACGCAATCAGCCCCGTCTTCCACATCGCTAAACGGGCACCAACCGAAGTGACACTGTTTGCTTTATCATAGGAAACAATATCATTGTTAAAGTCATTATAACGCTTTATCAGATTGTCTTTCATCATGAACACACCAACCAGCAAAGCGATCAGGAAAACAGATACCCCCTTCCACGGGATATGCTTTTCCTTGTACAGCTTAACCACCAGCAAACCGAAGAAAATAATCGGATAGGTCAGAATGGCAGCACGCGTTTCTGTCGCCACCAGTACCAGGAAGGTAATAAAAAAGTGCCCGAGGATAAACAGTTCTTTCCATCTGCTTGAACTGTGTTGTAGCACCAGAATCGTGTAGAACGAGATAAATGCAATGGTATAAGCGGCGCCTGTCGCATCCGCACCACCAGCAAGGGAGAGCGTTACCCTTTGGTTTTCAAGAAACAGATGTTGGTACCCGGCGTAGGCAACGATCATCAATTGCAATGCGATGACCAGTAACATATGGATCTTATTGCAGCCTACTTTGAGCTGATTACGGTTTACAAACACAAAAATGGAGAAAGCCCCAAACAGGCAGATTTTCCCGACTTCCAGGTAAGCGCGATACGAGTTGATCGCTTCGCTATCAACCTTATACATCCGGTACCAGATCAGATCGCAAACCCCGATGATCAGCAGAACCAGACAAAGCCAGAATGCATCATTCTTTCTGAAGTTTTTAATATCCAACAAGAAAATCACTAATGCGGTTATACCCGCCAGGCCCAAAATCTTAGCGGATAAATTAGGTGAAACCACTACGCAACCAAAAGCAATAGCACACAGCCCGAAGAGTAATTGTAGCAATGCAAATTGGATCCTATCTCGCTCTATATTAATCATCATCATTCCATTTATTAAAAGGTAAAGCAGGCTAGCACACTGCTAAAAACAAGTTTACCGCACCAGTGTTAACGAATATTACGCCAGTCATAGGACTTCCCGGTTGTGTCCAGCACGGTAACATCCTTATTGTAACCCGCAAGCCAGGACTGTACCGACTGAACAGGCTCTCCCTGACGGTGGATCCCAAGCCACAGTTCAGCAAGCGTATTAACGTCATCAGCAGACCAAACGGTATTGTAATCTCCGGTATACTTTTTATCGGAGTCAACCTGTTGTCCATACCAGATAAACGCCGGGATATGCAGAGCTTCTCGCGGAGGATTAACGTTACCGTGAGAGTAAGCTACGGCGCGCTTCGGATCGCGAATCAGTCCATGATCGGAGAAATACATGACCGAAGAGCGTGAGTTTTCCAGCAAGCTAAACACCTTGCCCATCAACTTATCCGTATAGCGCACCGAGTTGTCATAACAATCATCGGCTTCATTATCACCGTGTAACACCGCCTCACTGGCCGGGAAGCGTCGACAGGAAGGCTCGTGGCTTCCATATAAATGCAGGACGATCAGTTTTTTGCCCGGTGTTTTAAGCGCATTCTGCAACAGAGGCAGGAGGTCTTCATCGTAGCCGCCGTCAATCCATTCATGCTGTCTGGTGTTCATGGCAATTCCGGTGATGACGTTGTTATGCGCCCCACCCTTGCCCTGACGACTAAACCAGTAAGTATCATATCCCGCCTTATTCGCGATATTGATGACGTTATCGCCATATTTTTTCGGATCGCGCGCATTCACGGTATCCGCGGTCAAAGCCAGTGGCACGGCCATAATTGTAACCGGTGCTGGCGTCACAGCATTACGGAACAATAAAAGCTGCGATTTTTGCTTCTCCAGCTCCGGTGTAGTATCTCGTTGATAACCATAGATACCCATATTTGCCGTACGCTCGGACTCGCCGATGATCAGCACATAATTTTCGATGCCGGTTTCGGTTAGCGCGATCTTATAATCAGGGATGTTATTACCGATGTTGGCGACTACTGCATTATCTTCAATCGCCTGCATGAAAACTTTTGCCGTGCTAACAGGCGTCGCCTGAACCACACGCTGCGCCAGACTTTCAACACTGCTTTTCCGGAGCTGGTGCTGTAACGCCTGACCATAAAAAGACAGCAGCGTGACGACAAGTACGATGGCTGGCCAGCGACGAAAACGCGGTGCGACAGGCCACATGCTGGTATTGGCGGTATAAATAAATAATGCAGACAAGGCAATAAAGGTCAGACAATCGCGCCAGTACAAGCCGAGCATCGAACTTGCTTCACCTGATGTCGTGTTGAGTACGCTCAGGGCAAACCCATAGCTAAACGCTGAATTGAAATTATTCCATGCGTATAACTGTAAAGTAATATCTGCCGCAACCGGAATTAATAAAATAATCGCCAGTACATTTCTGATTAATTTATTGTTTATACATTTCAGTGTCAGCAATATCAGTGCAAAAACCAGCGTACGGTTAATCACCGCATTATATTTGGCATGGATAATATTAACGCCAATGACTATTAGCAGAGAAATTACTACCGTTAAAAAAGCGGCAAGCCGTGGAGGGGTGTTAACCAACTTCTGCGAAAACAATGTGGACATAATAGCCTGATTAGCCTGGCAAAATCTTTCCTGACGTAATCATTATGACTGCAAGAATGAACGCGCGGAGAAGACTCTGTGGAGAAAAATTCGCCAGAAGTTAACAAGTAACCCCTGGAAAGTCAAACCGCTAAAAAGTGTAAGGGCACCCGTAAAAACGGGTGCCTGAGAGCAGGTTAATCCCAGCTCAGGATAACTTTCCCGGACTGGCCTGAACGCATTGCGTCAAAGCCCTGCTGGAATTCATCAATGGAGAAACGATGAGTGATAATTGGCGACAGATCCAGGCCAGACTGGATCAGTGCAGCCATCTTGTACCAGGTCTCAAACATCTCACGGCCATAGATGCCTTTGATGAACAGCCCTTTGAAGATAACCTTGTTCCAGTCGATAGACATGTCTGACGGTGGAATACCCAGCATGGCAATACGACCACCGTGGTTCATGGTATCCAGCATGGTGCGAAACGCCGGTGGCGCGCCGGACATCTCCAGGCCTACGTCGAAGCCTTCGGTCATGCCCAGCTCTTCCATTACGTCGCTCAGGCTCTCTTTAGAGACATCCACCGCGCGGGTCACGCCCATTTTGCGTGCCAGTGACAGACGGTATTCATTCACGTCGGTAATCACGACATTTCGCGCACCAACGTGCTTCGCCACCGCTGCCGCCATAATCCCGATTGGGCCTGCGCCGGAAACCAGCACATCTTCACCGACCAGGTCAAATGAAAGCGCCGTGTGTACCGCGTTGCCGAACGGGTCGAAGATGGAGGCCAGATCGTCAGAGATATTATCCGGGATTTTGAACGCGTTAAACGCCGGGATCACCAGGTATTCCGCGAAGCAGCCCGGACGGTTTACGCCCACGCCAATGGTATTACGACACAGGTGCGTACGCCCACCGCGGCAGTTACGGCAGTGGCCGCAGGTAATATGGCCTTCACCGGAGACGCGGTCGCCAATTTTGAAGCCTTTTACTTCCTGGCCGATACCCACCACTTCGCCGACATATTCGTGACCCACCACCATCGGTACCGGAATGGTTTTCTGCGACCACTGGTCCCAGTTGTAGATGTGAACGTCAGTACCGCAGATAGCCGTTTTACGAATTTTGATCAGCAGATCGTTATGACCGACTTCCGGCTCCGGCACGTCGGTCATCCAAATCCCTTCTTCCGCTTTCAGTTTGGATAACGCTTTCATCACACGTCCTCAGGCAATTACGCCCAGCTGTTTTCCGATGCGGGTAAAGGCTTCCACCGCACGTTCAATTTGTTCAGGCGTATGCGCCGCAGACATCTGGGTGCGGATACGCGCCTGACCTTTTGGTACCACCGGGAAGAAGAACCCGGTGACGTAAATCCCTTCTTTTTGCAATTCGCGGGCAAAGTTTTGTGCGACTACCGCATCACCCAGCATGACCGGGATGATCGCGTGGTCAGCACCGGCCAGGGTAAAGCCTGCGGCACTCATTTTTTCACGGAACAGACGGGCGTTGGACCACAGACGGTCGCGCAGCGCAGCGCCTGATTCCACCATCTCCAGCACTTTGATGGAGGCAGAAACAATGGCTGGTGCCAGGGAGTTGGAGAACAGGTACGGGCGGGAGCGTTGACGCAGCCACTCAACCACCTCTTTACGCGCAGCGGTATAGCCACCAGACGCACCGCCCAGTGCTTTACCGAGCGTACCGGTGATGATGTCCACACGCCCCATCACGTCGCAGTATTCGTGGGAACCACGACCATTTTCGCCGACAAAACCGACCGCGTGAGAGTCATCAACCATCACCAGCGCATCGTATTTATCCGCCAGATCGCACACGCCTTTCAGGTTGGCAATCACGCCGTCCATGGAGAACACGCCGTCGGTGGCGATCAGCACGTGGCGAGCGCCCGCTTCACGCGCTTCTTTCAGGCGCGCTTCCAGCTCAACCATGTCGTTGTTGGCGTAACGGAAACGCTTCGCTTTGCACAGACGAACGCCGTCGATGATGGATGCGTGGTTCAGGGCGTCGGAGATAATCGCATCTTCTGCGCCGAGCAGGGTCTCAAACAGACCGCCGTTGGCGTCAAAGCAGGAGGAGTACAGAATCGCGTCTTCCATTCCGAGGAAGCTCGCCAGCTTTTTCTCAAGCTGCTTGTGGCTGTCCTGTGTGCCGCAGATAAAGCGCACGGAGGCCATACCGAAACCGTGGGTGTCCATGCCGTTTTTCGCAGCGGCAATCAGCTCAGGGTGATTCGCAAGACCTAAGTAGTTATTCGCACAAAAGTTGATCACATGGCTGCCATCGGCAACGGTGATGTCCGCCTGCTGAGCAGACGTGATAATACGCTCTTCCTTGAACAACCCTTCTGCACGTGCAGTTTCGAGGTCGCTATTTAACTGTTTGTAAAAATCACCACGCATTGCAATTCTCCAGACTCGGCAAATTTCGGGACATATTACCCAAACCTATAGTTCATGACGAGATGACACATTATCTCTTCTCGTTTTTGCAGCATAAATCACGTGTACCCTTGCGCTATGTCGGTGAATGGCTGAAGGGCAGCCATACTAATGATATGATAAGCACATTAGCGTCCGGGATTGTCCCCGGGCCCCACACTTCAAAGGTACAGTTATGATCATCGTTACCGGCGGCGCAGGCTTTATCGGCAGCAATATTGTTAAGGCTCTCAACGACAAAGGCATCACCGACATCCTGGTGGTTGACAACCTGAAAGATGGCACCAAGTTCGTCAACCTGGTGGATCTGAACATCGCTGACTATATGGATAAAGAAGACTTCCTTATCCAAATTATGGCAGGTGAAGAGTTCGGCGAAATCGAAGCTATCTTCCACGAAGGTGCATGCTCTTCCACCACCGAGTGGGACGGCAAGTACATGATGGACAACAACTATCAGTACTCTAAAGAGATCCTGCACTACTGCCTGGAGCGTGAAATTCCGTTCCTGTATGCCTCTTCTGCAGCAACCTACGGCGGTCGCACGTCAGACTTCATCGAATCCCGCGAATATGAGCAGCCGCTGAACGTCTACGGTTATTCTAAGTTCCTGTTCGACGAATACGTTCGTCAGGTTCTGCCTGAAGCGAACTCCCAGATTGTAGGCTTCCGCTACTTCAACGTGTACGGGCCGCGCGAAGGGCATAAAGGCAGCATGGCAAGCGTCGCGTTTCATCTGAACACCCAACTGAATAATGGTGAAAGTCCGAAACTGTTCGAAGGCAGCGACGGCTTCAAGCGTGACTTCGTCTACGTAGGCGACGTTGCCGCAGTGAATCTGTGGTTCTGGGAAAACGGCGTGTCTGGCATCTTTAACCTGGGTACGGGCCGTGCGGAATCCTTCCAGGCTGTTGCAGACGCTACCCTGGCGTACCACAAAAAAGGCAGCATTGAGTACATTCCGTTCCCGGATAAACTGAAAGGCCGCTATCAGGCGTTCACTCAGGCTGATCTGACTAACCTGCGCGCAGCAGGCTACGACAAGCCGTTCAAGACCGTTGCCGAAGGCGTAACGGAATATATGGTCTGGTTGAACCGCGACGCGTAAGAAACAAGCATGAAGATACTGGTGATCGGCCCGTCATGGGTGGGCGACATGATGATGTCGCAAAGTCTCTATCGCACGCTCAAGGCGCGCTATCCCCAGGCGATAATCGACGTGATGGCACCTGCATGGTGCCGTCCGTTGTTATCGCGTATGCCGGAAGTTAACGAGGCGATCCCGATGCCGCTCGGCCACGGGGCGCTGGAAATCGGCGAACGCCGCAAGCTCGGCCATAGCCTGCGCGACAAGCGCTACGATCGCGCTTACGTGCTGCCCAACTCCTTCAAATCTGCCCTGGTGCCCTTCTTTGCAGGCGTGCCTCATCGCACCGGCTGGCGTGGTGAAATGCGTTACGGTCTACTGAACGACGCCCGGGTGCTGGATAAAGAGGCCTGGCCGCTGATGGTGGAGCGCTATGTGGCACTGGCCTACGACAAAGGCGTGATGCGCAGTGCGAAAGACCTGCCACAACCACTGCTGTGGCCACAGTTGCAGGTTAATGACGGTGAAAAATCCCAGACCTGCAACGCCTTTGGCATTTCGTCTGAACGTCCGATGATCGGCTTCTGTCCTGGCGCAGAGTTCGGTCCGGCAAAACGCTGGCCGCACTATCACTACGCAGAACTGGCAAAACAGCTGATTGACGAAGGCTATCAAATTGTCCTGTTCGGTTCGGCAAAAGACCACGAAGCAGGTAACGAAATCCTCGCCGCGCTCAGCACTGAACAACAGGCCTGGTGTCGTAATCTGGCCGGAGAAACTCAACTTGAACAGGCAGTTATCCTGATTGCCGCCTGTAAAGCCGTGGTCACTAACGATTCCGGTCTGATGCACGTCGCCGCAGCGCTAAATCGCCCATTGGTTGCGCTGTATGGCCCAAGCAGCCCGGACTTTACCCCGCCGCTGTCCCACAAAGCGCGTGTCATTCGCCTGATCACCGGCTACCACAAAGTGCGTAAAGGCGATGCGGCGGAAGGCTATCACCAGAGCCTGATCGACATCACGCCACAACGCGTGCAGGAAGAGCTTAACGAACTGCTGTTGAGCGAAGAAGGATAACGGATGCGGGTATTGATCGTTAAAACCTCTTCGATGGGCGATGTTCTGCATACGCTGCCGTCCCTGACGGATGCCATGCTGGCCATTCCCGGCATTCGTTTTGACTGGGTGGTGGAAGAAGGCTTCGCGCAGATCCCCACCTGGCATGAAGCGGTCGACCGTGTGATCCCGGTGGCTATCCGCCGCTGGCGTAAGGCGTGGTTCTCGGCACCGATTAAAGCCGAACGCAAAGCGTTTCGCGATGCAGTGCAGGCTCAGCAGTACGATGCCATTATCGACGCGCAAGGGCTGGTCAAAAGCGCCGCGCTGGTAACACGACTGGCACGCGGCGTAAAGCACGGCATGGACTGGCACAGCGCCCGTGAACCGCTGGCGAGCCTGTTCTATAACCGTCGCCACGCTATCGCAAAGCAGCAGCACGCGGTGGAACGCACCCGTGAACTGTTTGCCAAAAGCCTGGGCTATACAAAACCTGAAGTGCAGGGTGATTACGCCATTTCACAGCATTTTCTTCACAATTCACGGCAAAATAGCTCCCCTTATCTGATTTTCCTCCATGCAACTACCCGGGATGACAAACACTGGCCGGAAACCCACTGGCGTGAGCTGATTGGTTTACTGTGCACAGCAGGTTTGCGCATCAAACTGCCGTGGGGGGCTCCGCATGAAGAAGCGCGCGCCAGACGCCTGGCGGAAGGATTTGATTATGTGGACGTCTTGCCACGCATGAAGCTCGACGGCGTGGCACAAGAGCTGGCGGGGGCTACGGCAGTGGTATCGGTTGATACTGGCCTGAGCCACCTGACGGCCGCGCTGGATAGACCTAATATTACGCTTTACGGCCCAACGGACCCGGGTCTTATCGGCGGCTACGGAAAAAATCAACATGTCTGCCGCCCGGAACATTCATCGCAGCTGAGCGACCTTAGTGCCGCTGCGGTATTTGCACAATTAGAGCCTTTGCTGGCAGCAGAGAGAGCCTATGTCTGATTTTTTCTCAGCGGAGCGCCCACCGAAGCGCGTGCTGATCATTAAGCTGCGTCACCACGGTGACGTGCTGCTTACCTCACCGGTCTTTACCGTACTGAAAAAGAACTGGCCAAACGTTGAAGTCGACGCGCTGGTCTACGACGACACGCAGGCGATGCTGACCAGCCATCCGCATATCGATCAGGTACATACCATTGGTCGCAACTGGCGCAAAAAGGGCTGGTTCGAGCAATTCCGTCTGTATCGCGTCCTGGTCAATACGCTCAAAGGGCGTCAGTACGATGTGCTGATTAACCTGACCGAACACTGGCATGGCGCGCGTCTGGCGCGTCGACTGAAGCCGCGCATCTCCGTTGGCTTTAAGCCGGATAAACGCAGTGGCCTGGCACGTCGTCGCTGGGTGAAATCCTTCACTACGCTCTACCCGGCGATTCAGGATAACAGCCGTCATATGGTGGAAGTGAACCTGGACGCCCTGCGCCGGATCGGGATCCACCCGCAGTCATCTGAAGACAAACATACCCTGTTTGTACCGGGCGATGCGGCGGAAACCTCCGTCGCTGAGAAACTGGCCGGGTTTGGCCTGGAGAGTAAATCCTACATCCTGGTACACCCGACGTCGCGCTGGATGTTTAAGGCCTGGGATATCAAAAAACTGGCAGCTACGATTGATAATCTGGCGTCTCGTGGCCTGCCGATCATCCTCTCTGCCGCGCCGTCGAAAGAAGAAACCGCGTATATGGATGAGCTGCGCGCTGCGCTTACCCAGCCGGTGTTTGATTTAAGCGGACAGCTGAACCTGAAAGAGCTGGGCGCGCTGATGAAGCACGCGCGTATCTACTTCGGCGTTGACTCCATGCCGATGCACCTCGCGAGTGCCGTGGGGACCCCGACCGTGGCTATCTTTGGCCCAACCGGGGCAATCAAGTGGTCGCCGTGGGGGGTAAATTACCGCGTGATCACAGCCGGATTTACCTGTCAGCCTTGCGGTAAGGCGGGCTGCGGTGATGGAGGCGTTTCCGACTGCATCACCGCCATTACCCCGCAACAGGTGCTGAGCGCCATTGATACCCTTCTGCTGGAATATCCGGCATGAAGCTGGCGATCGTCCGACAGACCTACAACCCCAACGGCGGCGCGGAGCGTTTCGTTTCCCGCGCCTTAAACGTGCTGGCCCAGGACACCACCCTGGATGTCACGTTGATTGCCCGCCAGTGGGAAGATGCGTCAGGCTGGAAAACGCTGACGGTAAATCCGCCGTTTCGTAACCGTATCGCCCGTGAATCCGGGTTTGCGGTGGAAGCGGCCTCGCATTTTGCTCAGTTCGATATTGTGCAAAGTCATGAGCGTATTCCCGGGGCAACTATTTTCCGCGCAGGCGACGGCGTACACGCCACCTGGCTTGAGCAGTATGGCCGCATTCTGTCGCCGCTGGCGCGCTGGGCGCAGTCATTCAGCCGTTACCACCGCTATATTTTGCAGGCGGAAGCGCAGATGTTTACCCATCCGCAACTGCGCAAGGTGATCTGTAACTCAAAGATGGTGCGCGATGACATCGCCCGCCGCTTCGCGCTGACGGATGACAAACTGACCGTTATCTACAACGGCGTGGATACGGCGCATTTCAGCCCGAATGTCCGCTCGTTATCGCAGCGTACTGCGCTCAGCATCCCGGAGGATGCGCCAGTGCTGGCGTATGTCGGGTCTGGCTTCAGCCGTAAAGGCGTGACCACCGCGCTACGGGCTATTGTCCCGCATTCTGACGTCTGGCTACTGGTTGCCGGTCGCGATAAGCACGCACGCAAATTTGAAAAGCTGGCACAGACGCTCGGCGTTGCATCACGCGTGCGTTTCCTGGGGCCGGTTGCGGATGTGCGGGAAGTTTACGGCACGGCGGACGCGCTGATCCTGCCGACGCTCTACGATCCATTCCCGAATGTCTGCGTGGAAGCGCTGGCCTGCGGTCTGCCGCTGCTCACCAGCCATGGCTGCGGCGCGGCAGAGTGGATAACTGAAGGACAGAACGGCTGGGTGCGTGATGCGCTGGACAGTGAAGGCTACCAGCAGGCTATCGCCCAGTGGCTGAAAGGCCGTGACCAGGGTGTTGATTATTCAGCGGCGGCGCGCGCAACAGCTGAACCCTACACCCTGGACAGAATGGCAAAAGAGTTACAGGCGCTTTATCGCGATCTGCTGCGCTGAGCCGCTTCAGAGAAGACTTTCTCCATCGCGTCCAGCATACATTCGCGAGTAAAGTGGGTGCTCAGGTAATCATAACCCTGCTGCGCCAGCTTCTCGCGAAGGGATGCGTCGTCATACAGCTTAACGATGGCATCGTGCAGCGCATTTTCATCACGCTGTGCGACCAGAATCCCGGTCTGGCCATCAATCACCGCATCACCCGTCCCGCCGGCATCGGTCGCGATGGTGGCAATGCGAGATGCCAGCGATTGCAGGACGCCCTGGGGTACACCTTCCATATCGTGTGAAGGGCTCAGCGCAATATCAAACGCCGGGAACCAGCTCTCCGGATCGCTTTGATGCCCCGCCATCACCACACGCTGCTGTAATCCCAACGCGACAATTTCCTGTTCCAGCGTCGCTTTATGCGGACCTTCACCGACGATCGCCAGCTTAATCTGCGGATTGTCGATTTTCGCCAGGGCGCGAAGCAGTACGCTATGGCCTTTGTTCGGACGCAGATGCGACACCACACCCAGCCAGAAATCCTCCTGCGACAAACCACAATGCGCACGGGCTTCGTGCTTATCTCCCGGACGGAAACGCTGCGTATCGACACCGCTTGGCACCGACGTACTCTGGGACATCGGAACACCAATATTCGCCACCTGATGACGCAGCGCTTCGCCGGTTGTCACGATATGCGCACAGGCTTTACGGAACAGCCAGCGCGTCGTCCAGTTATTACGCGGTACGCCTGAAGCATGGCGGGTACGCACCAGCGGCACAGGATTAGAGAGCGTCAGATTCGCCAGCGCCACCAGCCAGGTATCGGCAGAGTTATGGCTATTGATGACATCAATAGACTGACGGTTATCCTTCAGCCAGCGGCGCAGTAACTGCAGGTTTTTAAGGTTCTTACGTTTCAACGGCATCGTGACAACCGTCAACCCAGCATCACGCGCCAGCGTATGCAGCGGAGCAGTTTCCGGGCAAAGAAGGGTCACCTGATGGCCACGCTGAATCATCCCGAGCGATTCGTTAATAATGCGCAGAGGCTGTCCGCCTTTGCCGCCGTCTGCTTCAGTGTGAACAATATGCATACATTTCCTGTTAAGAATCTCGCCAGCATGACGCTAATTTGCCGCCTGAGGGGATCTTTGTCCCCCCAGGCATATGTTTTTAGTATCCACTGGATATAATACAGCACGAATGGTACCACCAACATGGGTGGCCTGCCCTGAACACAACGGAGAAAGCATGTCCGACACACCTTTATTGAGCCTTGTAGTCGCCGTCTATAACGGTGAAAAATTCCTGAGTGCATTTTTCGACAGCATCAAAGCTCAACATCTGGACAGTCTGGAACTGGTCGTTGTGGACGATGGGTCAAGCGATAACTCTGCGGCCATCATTGCGCAATATGCCAGTGAATTCCCGTATTACAAGGTTATCGAACAGGCCAACCAGGGCGTCTCTGCCGCCCGTAACACCGGTCTGGCAGAGGCAACTGGCGAATATATCGCGTTTCCGGACATCGACGATGTGATCTATCCGGGAATGTACCCACGCCTGCTTGAGATGGCGAAGAAAAACGATCTCGACGTTGCCACCTGTAACGGCACCTATATTTATGATGACGGTAGACCGTCGAAAAAAATCTTCCCGTCCGACAAGCTGCAATCCACCGACGTGCTGGACGGCCCAACCTGGCTTCAGCGCGCGCTGGCTTCGCGTAAATTCCTGCATGTGACCTGGCTGAATATTTACCGCCACGCTTTTATTAAAGCGCAGGGGTTCACGTTTGAGCATGGACTGCGTCATCAGGATATCCCGTGGACGACCGAAGTGCTGCTTACCGCAAAACGCGTTCAGTACACCGACGAAACGTTCTACGACTATCTCATCCATTCCGCCTCGGTATCACACACGCCAGGCACGGATGACACGCGGATGCGTAACGCGCGTCACTATATGAAAATCCTTGAGATGCTGGACGTTATCAACCAGCGCTACCCGGATGCCGTACGCCGTGTACCTGCCTGTCAGTGGCAAATCGCGAAAGAGGGTCTGGGTATCCTGCACGCGATTAACAACATTGGTGATGCCACCAAAAAGCGTGAAATTATTCAGGAACTGTTCGATCGCGGGATCTGGACGCTTATCTGGAAAAACGCCCGTGGGCTTCGCCAGCACTGGCGCCTGGGTCGCCGTTATTTCCGTTTAAAGCGGTATCTGGCATAAGAGATAGCTTTACCTGGCTTAAATGCTTAGAATTTGCCCGCCGAAACTAAAAAAACGGATAATCGCTTGGAATTGTTGTATACCGCCCTGCTCTACATCATTCAGCCACTGGTGTGGCTGAGACTGTTGCTTCGTAGCCGTAAAGCACCTGCGTATCGTAAACGCTGGGCTGAGCGCTATGGCTTCTGCCGCAATAAAGTCGCGCCGGACGGTATTTTGCTGCATTCCGTTTCCGTTGGCGAAACGCTGGCGGCTATTCCGCTGGTACGCGCCCTGCGCCATCGTTATCCTTCTTTGCCGATCACCGTCACCACCATGACCCCAACCGGCTCTGAGCGCGTGATGTCCGCATTTGGTAAAGACGTGCATCACGTCTATCTGCCCTACGACCTGCCCTGCGCCATGAACCGTTTCCTCGAAACTGTTCGCCCAAAGCTTGTGATCGTGATGGAAACCGAGCTGTGGCCAAACATGATTTCCGCCCTGCACGCCCGTAAAATTCCGCTGGTGATTGCCAACGCGCGCCTGTCAGAACGCTCGGCGAAAGGGTACGGCAAGCTGGGCAAATTTATGCGCCGCCTGCTGAGCCAGATCACGCTGATTGCCGCGCAAAATGAAGAAGATGCCGCACGCTTTGTCTCTCTTGGTCTTAAGCGCAATCAGCTCGCGGTAACCGGCAGTCTGAAATTCGATATTTCGGTCACACCTGAACTCGCTGCCCGAGCGGTGACACTGCGCCGCCAGTGGGCGCCGCGTCGTCAGGTCTGGATTGCGACCAGTACCCACGACGGCGAAGAAGCGATCATCCTGCAAGCACACCGTAAGCTGCTGGAAAAATTCCCGGATTTATTGCTCATTCTGGTGCCTCGTCACCCGGAACGTTTCAAAGACGCCCGCGAGATGGTGCAAAAAGGCGGTTTCAGTTTCACCCTGCGTAGCAGCGGCGAGATCCCGTCTAGCAGCACCCAGGTGGTGATTGGCGATACGATGGGCGAACTGATGCTGCTGTACGGCATTGCCGACCTCGCCTTTGTCGGCGGTAGTCTGGTCGAGCGCGGTGGTCATAACCCGCTGGAACCTGCGGCACATGCAATTCCGGTGCTGATGGGGCCGCATACATTTAATTTCAAAGATATCTGCGCTAAATTGCAGCAAGCCGATGGTTTAATTACCGTGACCGATGCGGACTCGGTGGTCAAAGAGGTTTCGACCTTACTGACCGACGAAGATTACCGTCTGTGGTACGGTCGCCATGCCGTCGAAGTGCTGCATCAGAACCAGGGCGCACTGACCCGTCTGCTGCAGCTTCTGCAACCTTATCTGCCTCAGCGGAGCCACTAATGTCTCAGCGTCTGTCGGTCGTGATGATCGCCAAAAACGCCGCCGACCTGCTTCCCGATTGCCTGGCCTCTGTCGCCTGGGCTGACGAAATTGTCGTGCTTGATTCCGGCAGCACGGACAACACGGTGGATGTTGCCCGTGCTGCGGGCGCAAAGGTCTTTATCGACACAGACTGGCAAGGCTATGGCATCCAGCGCCAGCGCGCGCAGGAGTATGCCACCGGCGATTATGTCCTGATGCTCGATACCGACGAGCGCGTCACGCCAGAACTCCAGCAGGCGATTCAGAGTGTGCTCTCTGCGCCGCAGCCAGGTGCGGTGTACAGCATCGCGCGTCGTAACTACTTTCTCGGCCGGTTTATGCGCCACAGCGGATGGTACCCTGACCGCGTGATGCGCCTGTACGAGCGCGAGCGTTATCAGTACAACGATAACCTGGTGCATGAATCCCTGGCATGCGATAACGCGACTGTCGTTCCTCTGACGGGCGATCTCTTGCACCTGACCTGCCGCGACTTCTCCAGCTTCCAGCGCAAACAACTCAACTATGCCACTGCATGGGCGCAGGAGCGTCATCAGCGCGGCAAGAAGGCCACGTTGACCGGTATCTTCACCCACACGCTGGGCGCGTTCTTGAAAACGCTCCTGCTACGTGGTGGTGTGCTGGATGGTAAACAGGGGTGGTTACTGGCGGTGGTGAATGCCCAGTATACTTTCAACAAATACACCGAGCTGTGGGCGCTTAGCCGCGGCTACTCAGAGAAAACGTGAGCCATGAGCACAAGAGCGATTTATCCAGGTACCTTTGATCCGATCACTAACGGTCATCTTGATATCATCACCCGTGCGGCAAGTATGTTCGACAAGGTGATTCTGGCGATAGCCGCCAGCCCCAGCAAGAAACCAATGTTTGATCTCAACGAACGTGTGGCGCTCGCCAGCGATGCGGTCTCTCATCTGTCGAACGTTGAGGTGGTGGGCTTCAGTGACCTGATGGCTAATTTCGCCCGCGCCCAGCAGGCTAATATCCTGATCCGTGGCTTACGCGCAGTAGCAGATTTTGAGTACGAGATGCAGCTGGCGCACATGAACCGCCACCTGATGCCGGAGCTGGAAAGCGTGTTTCTGATGCCTTCCAAAGAGTGGTCATTTATCTCTTCTACGCTGGTGAAAGAAGTTGCACGTCATCACGGTGATGTGACCCATTTCCTGCCGGTTAACGTCCATCAGGCGTTGATGGAAAAATTAAAATAGCCCTATTTCTGGCACTGACGGCAATAAAACGTAGCGCGCTGGGCGTGCTTCGTTGCGATAATCGGCGTTCCGCACACGCGGCATGGCTCACCTTTACGGCCATACACCTGTAGTTCCTGAGCAAAATACCCCGGCTTACCGTCACTCTGCAGGAAATCCTTCAACGTTGTTCCACCCTGCTCAATGGAACGCAGCAGCACCGCTTTAATCACCCTCACCAGCAGCTCGCACTCTTGCGCCGACAGTGAAGAGGCCAACCGATCAGGATGGATCCCGGCAGCAAACAGTGATTCACTGGCATAGATATTCCCCACGCCGACCACCAGCTTGTTATCCATCAGCCAGGGCTTAATCGGGGTCTTCTTCTTCGCACACTTCTCTTTCAGGTATTCCGCATTAAACGCCTCTGAGAGGGGTTCTGGCCCCAGATGTGCCAGCACGCTGTGACCTTCAAGCTCTTTAGTCCATAACCATGCACCAAAGCGTCTTGGGTCGGTGTAACGCAGCACTTTGCCGTTGCTCATTACCAGATCGACGTGGTCGTGCTTTTCCGCTGGCAGTTCTTCAGTGAGGATACGCAGGCTACCGGACATCCCCAGATGGATAATAATCCAGCCGTCGGGCAGCTCCAGCAGCAGATACTTGGCGCGACGCTGAACGCTGAGGATCGGTTTGTCGCTTAACGCATGGATCTCATCGGAAACCGGCCAGCGAAGACGCCCATTACGGACAACCGCATGAAGAATAGTCGCACCGACCAGATGCGGCTCAATACCGCGGCGGCTGGTCTCTACCTCTGGTAATTCTGGCATGGTTCCTCCGTTGAGATACAGAATGCAAAAAACCCCGCAGTTGCGGGGTTTTTCAATACAAGGAGACTAAAATTATTTGATTTTAGCTTCTTTGTACAGTACGTGCTGGCGTACAACTGGATCGAATTTTTTCAGTTCCAGTTTTTCCGGCTTAGTACGTTTGTTCTTCGTGGTGGTGTAGAAGTGACCTGTACCAGCAGAAGAAACCAGCTTGATTTTCTCGCGAATACCTTTAGCCATGATTTATTTCCTCTTTAAGTACTTAGTACTTTTCGCCACGGGCACGCAGTTCAGACAGAACTGTATCGATGCCTTTCTTATCAATTACACGCATACCTTTAGCAGATACACGCAGGGTGACAAAACGCTTCTCGCTCTCAACCCAGAAACGGTGAGAGTGCAGGTTCGGCAGGAAACGGCGTTTAGTCGCGTTCAGTGCGTGGGAACGGTTGTTACCGGTCACCGGACGCTTGCCAGTAACTTGGCAGACTCGGGACATGTCTATTCTCCAAAAATCAAATTAGCTCGAGCTTCGTATGGGGTATCGGCGCCTCGTCAGGCTTTACAGCCCGGTCATCGCATAGTTCTAAGTGAACTCTCGATTGCCAGGCCCAAATGCCAAACCCGAGATTCTCAAAGGTGGCGTAGTATACGCTGACTCGGCGGTGTGCTCAAGTCCCGAACAGACAAAGATCCCGATGGATCGCGAGAAATAGCCTAAATCCAGCCATGTTCTGCAAAAGAAATGTACTCTCCGCGGCCAATTATCAGATGGTCCAGCACACGAATGTCCATGAATTGACAGCATTTGATAATGCGTTCGGTGATTTCTTTGTCAGCTTTGCTCGGTTGTGCACAGCCAGAAGGGTGATTATGCGCGAGGATCACGCCGGCTGCATTCACTTTTATCGCTTCCCGCACAATTTCACGCGGATGTACCTCAACGTGGCTCAATGTGCCCGAAAAGAGGTGGCTATGTTTCAGTATCCGGTTTCTGTTGTCGAGAAAGATCACCATAAAGATCTCACGCTCCGCATCGGCCAGCTGGCTTTGCAAGAATTCACGCGCGCCTTCTGGCGTCAGAACCGGATCCTCTTCTTCCAGACGGACATTGTAAAAACGCCGAGCAAGCTCGGCAATGCCCCTCAATTGAGCATATTTCGCCACGCCGATCCCCTCGACGTGCTTAAACTGAGCCAGATCGGCAGTCAACAAGCCATACAGTGAACCAAAATGCCCTATCAGCTCTTTTGCCAGCGTAAATACCGTTTTTCCGGGCGTGCCGGTACGTAAAAAGAGCGCCAGGAGCTCATCGTCTTTTAACAGGGTTACTCCATAACGCAGCAGTTTTTCGCGCGGCAGCAACTGCTCATCCTCTTCTTCCATGCTCTTTCTCCCTTTTCCTCTCATGCTGCCACAAGCCAGACAGGCGCTCGACGGCGACGTTGCAGTCTTGCGTAACGCCTCGCAAAGTGTCCGAAGGACAAAATCACCCCATATTAGGGATTGTGATAAAATGCCCGCTCTCTGGTGAACCCCCAACAGGAAAGAATCATGATGAGCCTGGCCGGTAAAAAAATCGTTCTTGGCGTGAGCGGCGGTATTGCTGCTTATAAAGCGCCGGAACTGGTGCGTCGTCTGCGTGAGCGCGGGGCCGATGTGCGGGTCGCGATCACCGAAGGCGGTAAAGCCTTTATCACTCCATTGAGTCTGCAGGCCGTTTCAGGATATCCGGTATCTGACAGCCTGCTTGATCCGGCAGCTGAAGCTGCGATGGGTCATATTGAGCTTGGGAAATGGGCTGACCTGGTTATTCTTGCCCCAGCGACAGCGGATTTAATCGCTCGTGTGGCGGCCGGCATGGCAAATGACCTGGTCTCAACCATTTGCCTGGCCACGCCTGCCCCCGTCGCCGTCGTACCCGCGATGAACCAGCAGATGTATCGCAATGCCGCCACCCAGCATAATCTGGAGACGCTGGCCGCTCGTGGCCTGTTAATTTGGGGACCGGATAGCGGCAGTCAGGCCTGTGGCGATATCGGCCCAGGACGTATGCTCGACCCGCTGACTATTGTTGATATGGCTGCAGCCCATTTTTCCCCTGTCAACGATCTGCAACATCTCAATATCATGATTACCGCGGGCCCAACGCGTGAACCGCTGGATCCGGTGCGTTACATCACTAACCACAGCTCCGGTAAAATGGGCTTTGCGATTGCGGCAGCGGCGGCAAAGCGCGGTGCGAACGTTACGCTGGTGAGCGGCCCGGTCTCATTACCTACACCGCCGTTTGTTCAGCGCATTGATGTGACTACCGCGCTGGAAATGGAAGCCGCAGTACAAGCACATGCGCAAAACCAACAGATTTTTATCGGCTGTGCGGCCGTCGCAGATTATCGCGCCGAGACCATCGCCGAGGCTAAAATCAAAAAGCAAGGTGATGAATTAACAATAAAAATGGTGAAAAACCCGGATATCGTTGCCGGTGTCGCCGCACTAAAAAGCCATCGACCTTACGTTGTTGGGTTTGCCGCAGAAACAAATAATGTGGAAGAATATGCCCGGCAAAAACGTACCCGCAAAAACCTCGATTTGATTTGCGCGAACGACGTATCGCTGGCCACGCAAGGATTTAACAGCGACAGCAACGCACTGCACCTTTTCTGGCAGGATGGAGATAAAGTCTTACCGCTTGAGCGCAAGGAACTCCTGGGCCAACAATTACTGGACGAGATCGTTACCCGTTATGATGAAAAAAATCGACGTTAAGATTCTGGACCCGCGTGTTGGCGAGCAATTTCCGCTGCCAACCTATGCCACCTCCGGCTCTGCCGGACTTGACCTGCGAGCCTGTCTCGATGACGCCGTAGAACTGGCTCCGGGTGCCACTACTCTGATCCCGACGGGTCTGGCGATCCACATTGCTGACCCATCACTCGCCGCAGTGATCCTGCCACGTTCTGGCCTGGGCCATAAGCATGGCGTTGTGCTGGGTAACCTGGTCGGCCTGATCGACTCCGACTATCAGGGTCAGCTGATGGTTTCCGTCTGGAACCGTGGTCAGGACAGCTTCACCATTGAACCTGGCGAGCGTATCGCGCAGATGGTCTTCGTACCTGTGGTACAGGCAGAATTTAACCTGGTGGCAGACTTTGACGCCACCGACCGTGGCGAAGGCGGCTTCGGCCATTCCGGGCGTAAATAATCGCCCAATAAATACGCGTCCCACAGCGCCATAATGCAATAACAAACCGCAAGCCTCAGTTTGCGGTCGCTGTGTGGATGCCAGCCTGGCAAGTGCTTATTTTCAGGGGTATTTTGTAACATGGCAGAAAAACAAACCGCGAAAAGGAATCGTCGCGAAGAAATACTTCAATCTCTGGCTCTGATGCTTGAATCCAGCGATGGCAGTCAACGCATCACCACCGCGAAACTGGCCGCCTCTGTAGGCGTGTCTGAGGCGGCGCTGTATCGTCATTTTCCCAGCAAAACCCGGATGTTTGACAGTCTGATCGAGTTTATCGAAGACAGCCTGATCACGCGCATCAACCTGATTCTGAAAGACGAAAAAGACACCACTGCGCGTCTGCGTCTGATTGTGCTGTTAATCCTGGGCTTTGGTGAACGCAATCCGGGCTTAACCCGTATCCTGACCGGTCATGCCCTGATGTTTGAGCAGGACAGACTGCAGGGCCGCATTAACCAACTTTTCGAGCGTATTGAAGCGCAACTGCGCCAGGTTCTGCGCGAGAAGAAAATGCGTGAGGGGGAAGGTTACAACACGGATGAGACGCTGCTGGCAAGCCAGATTCTGGCGTTTTGTGAAGGGATGCTCTCCCGCTTTGTACGTAGCGAATTCAAATACCGTCCAACGGACGATTTTGACGCCCGCTGGCCGTTAGTGACTGCCCAGTTGCAGTAACGCCGTAGGCCCGGTAAGCGTAGCGCTTCCGGGCAATAACATTACACGCCAAACTCTTCGCGATATGCGCGTACCGCTGCCAGATGGTCCGCCATTTCAGGCTTCTCTTCCAGATACGCAATCAATTCTTTCAGGGTGATAATCGACGTCACTTTACAGTTGTAATCGCGCTCCACCTCCTGAATGGCAGAGATATCACCGCGACCACGTTCCTGACGATCCAGAGAAATCAGCACGCCTGCAAGCGTCGCGCCATTGGCCTGGATAATTTCCATTGATTCACGAATTGCTGTACCTGCGGTGATTACATCGTCGACCAGCATCACGCGGCCCTGCAACGCGCTGCCGACCAGATTCCCACCTTCACCGTGGGTTTTGGCCTCTTTGCGGTTAAAGCAGTATGGCACGTCGCGGTCATGATGTTCTGCCAGTGCCACCGCGGTGGTGGTCGCAATCGGAATGCCTTTGTAGGCCGGGCCAAACAGCAGGTCAAAATCAATCCCGGAATCCACCAGCGCTTCGGCATAGAAACGGCCTAACAATGCCAGATCGCGCCCGGTATTAAACAGCCCGGCGTTGAAGAAATAGGGACTCTTACGCCCGGATTTCAGCGTAAATTCGCCAAACTTAAGTACCTGCTTGTTAAGCGCAAACTCAATAAACTGGCGCTGATACGATTTCATGGATTTGCTCCTTTGGTTTTTCTGTCTTACAGGCAAAAAAAAGGCGACTCATCAGTCGCCTTTAAAATCAATTTTCTAACGCCGCCTTCTGCGTCGTTACGATAGATTCGATTCCCCCTCGGGCCAGAGCCAGCAAGGTAAGAAGTTCTTCATGGGTGAATGGCTCACCTTCTGCAGTGCCCTGCACCTCAATGATGCGACCGTCTTCGGTCATCACCACATTCATGTCCGTCTCGGCAGCGGAATCTTCCACGTATTCCAGATCGCAAAGCGCTTCACCGTTAACGATACCCACGGAAACGGCTGCGACCATCCCTTTCATTGGATTGGTTTTCAGCTTACCGGCTGCAACCAGTTTATTCAGGGCATCGGCCAGCGCTACGCACGCGCCAGTAATCGACGCCGTACGCGTACCGCCGTCTGCCTGAATCACGTCACAGTCAAGGGTAATGGTGTATTCACCGAGGGTTTTCAGGTCAACGGCAGCGCGCAGCGCACGCGCGATCAGACGCTGAATCTCCATGGTACGGCCGCCTTGCTTACCCTTTGCCGCTTCGCGGGCATTACGGGTATGGGTCGCACGCGGCAGCATGCCATATTCAGCCGTGATCCATCCCTGACCCTGACCTTTCAGAAAGCGCGGAACGCCTTCTTCGATGGACGCGGTGCACAGCACTTTAGTGTCACCAAACTCAACCAGCACGGAGCCTTCAGCGTGTTTTGTATAGTTACGGGTCAGGGTGACGGGACGCACCTGATTGGCGCTACGACCTGCTGGACGCATGATGAATTCTCCGGCTTGAAACGAATGTGGCTGCGCATTATACGGATAAAGGACGCTTATTCCTATCCTGAGAAGCCCCCGAAAGCTATAATCCCCCCATCTCTCCTTTAAAAACGGGAATATCTATGATCCGCAGTATGACCGCCTACGCCCGGCGTGAAATCAAGGGTAGCTGGGGTAGCGCTACCTGGGAAATGCGCTCGGTAAACCAGCGCTATCTGGAAACCTATTTCCGTATGCCGGAGCAGTTCCGCAGCCTTGAGCCAGTCGTACGTGAGCGTATTCGTACTCGTCTGACGCGCGGTAAAGTGGAATGTAACCTGCGTTTTGAGCCTGATGCCAGCGCGCAGGGCGAACTGATCCTCAACGAAAAACTGGCAAAACAGCTCGTTAATGCAGCGAACTGGGTCAAAATGCAGAGCGATGAAGGCGAAATCAACCCGGTTGATATTCTGCGCTGGCCAGGCGTCATGGCCGCCGGTGAGCAGGACCTGGATGCCATTGCCGCTGAAATTCTCAGTGCCCTTGACAGCACCCTGGATGACTTTATCGTTGCCCGCGAAACCGAAGGTCAGGCACTGAAGGCGATGATTGAGCAGCGTCTTGAAGGCGTTAGCACTGAAGTAGCGAAAGTGCGCACCCATATGCCGGAAGTGCTGCAATGGCAGCGCGAGCGCCTGGTCGCCAAACTGGAAGAAGCCGAAGTTCAGCTGGAAAATAACCGTCTGGAACAAGAGCTGGTGCTGATGGCGCAGCGCGTTGACGTAGCTGAAGAGCTGGATCGTCTGGAAGCGCACGTCAAAGAGACCTACAACATCCTGAAGAAGAAAGAAGCTGTGGGCCGTCGTCTGGACTTTATGATGCAAGAGTTCAACCGCGAGTCGAACACCCTGGCGTCTAAGTCGATCAATGCCGAGGTAACTAACTCAGCGATTGAACTTAAGGTTCTGATTGAGCAAATGCGCGAGCAGATCCAGAATATCGAGTAACGCCTTCCGGATGGCGTCGGATGGCGCCATCCATTACTATTTCTAATCCGTTACATGCCGGAATTTCTCATCGCACCACCATTCATAAGCCATTTGCGGCGAAGCTTGATAATATTTTATATGGCAAACTGAATCGCCTTAGAAAATCTCAATCGTGATCTTGCGCACAAATCGCTAACCTCCCCACGTTCACTCCGGAGGTTATATGTTGCTTCACATTCTCTATATTATTGGTATCACCGCAGAGGCCATGACAGGCGCACTCGCCGCCGGACGTCGCCGGATGGACACCTTTGGCGTGATCATTATCGCCACTGCGACTGCGTTGGGCGGCGGTTCTGTACGCGATATCCTGCTTGGTCATTATCCACTCGGTTGGGTTAAACACCCCGAGTATGTGATTATCGTGGCGACAGCCGCAGTATTAACCACCATTGTCGCCCCCGTTATGCCTCATTTGCGCCGCTTGTTCCTGGTGCTTGATGCACTGGGGCTGATCGTCTTTTCGATCATCGGAGCACAAATCGCGCTCGATATGGGTGAGGGGCCTGTGATCGCCACCATTGCCGCGGTGATCACGGGCGTATTCGGAGGTGTGCTGCGCGATATGTTCTGCAAACGCATTCCTCTGGTCTTTCAAAAAGAGCTGTATGCAGGCATATCCTTCGCAGCAGCAGTGCTGTATATCGCCCTGCAACATTACGTGTCGAACCATGATGTGGTGGTCATCTCCACACTGCTGTTCGGCTTTACAGCGCGCATGCTGGCGCTGCGGCTGAAGCTTGGACTGCCTGTTTTTCACTACAAACACAGCGCTCATTAATGTCAAAATCCCTTGATGTGCTGCTCCGCTAGCCACTTTGCCAGCACATCTACCTGAGGCGCGTGCATCCAGTTAACGATTTGCCGCGCTTTCTCCTCTCCCGTCCCCGGCAAGGACAGCCAGTCCTTTTCATTACGCACGCTCATCTTCTGCCAGGACATGACCCCCATCGCCTTCAGCGAGGCCTGTGTCAGCGGCACACCCAACGCCATAAGCCAGCGAATAAAAGGTTGCTCACGCACCAGATTAAAGCGATGCCAGAGCGCTAACCCACGCGCTGCGGAAAACCCCGGCGTAGACTGCAGCTGCGACTGAGTTAATAACAGCCATGAGAAGAGATGTTCAAAATGATGTGCTTGCCAGAGTGCCCGCCATCCTGATTCTCCTAAACCTTCAATGTTGAGTACCTGCTTTGAACTAAGCCACGTCAACCGCGCAAAGAATTGTTCCATACACTCCGGTGAAGCATAAAAACAGCTCATTGAATGATAACGTGAGGGCGGAGGGAGTGGTTTTTGTCGATCCGTTCCTCGCCAGACCACCTTATCAAACCGGGGGATACCCTGACCGGCCAGGCTAACCTGTATCTGATCACCCGGGGCAATATCCAGCCTCTGCCAACGACCGACCGATCCCAGGTTCACTCGCTGCACCTGTTTATCATCCAGTTGCACGGGTTCCAGCGCTGCTACAACGGAAATTTTGCCCGTTCGCCCCACGGTAAAACGAATATCACTGACCTCTGTTACCTGTGTTGCTGGGGAATATTTCCACGCGACAACCCAGTTACCTTCTCCGGGCAACCAGTTTTCACCGAGGGGAGAATCTGCGGATCGCACCACAATGCCATCCGTGGCAAAGGGTAATGGCGTGTTTTGCCAGGTTGAACGCTGTTTCTCGACGGCTTCTACAGTCTCAACTGGCAAGGTATAGCGCGCCGTAAGAGGAAATCCTGCACTGGAAAGTTCAGACAACATGCTTTGCATATCCTTGGGTCCATCGGGCCAGGCCCAGATAAATATCCCTGTCTGTTTCAGAAGCGCGTTGTCCTTTTGCCGCATCATCGCACCCGCCACTTTTGCGCGTGCATTCACTCCCCCCATCTGTCGTTGAATGTGGTTTTCGCGCAACCAAAAAAGCTCCCCTTGCAGGACACTGTTTGCCAGCGCACCCGACACGTCTTTAGGGACTGACGGAATTAAACGCACTTGTGCAGTCCAGTCCTCACCTTTAAGGCCATTACCACGACTGATGGCCTGAATTAACTTTCCGTCACGATAGACCAGCGTCACCGCCACGCCGTCAACCTTTGGCTGCATCCAGAGATTGTGCCGGGCATGCATCCACGTGCGAAGCGCCTCTTTAATGGCCACTTTATGGACCCCGGTATGGGCGACAGGATGTTTGATATTTCCCGTCAGGGCAGGAATGGCGGCATCCAGTGATTCACTGCCAAAACAGTGCTGCCACTGTTTTAACCGGCCGCTAAGCTGGTCGTACACCTCGTCATTGACCTCGCTAACGCCCTGTTTCCAGTAGGCATCATCCCAGCGTTTGATTTGCGCACTTAAGAACGCAATTTCTTTCTCTGCTTTTGCCTGCGACCACACCGGACACACAGCAACCCCATAACCACACCACAACAGCATTAACCCGCTTATCCATTGCCACATCGCCACCCCTCCTTTGTGTTGCAGAAGGTATACCCGGATGCCTGAAACAACGCTAACGTCAACGTTTCACAATGCGAGACGCTGTCCGGTATTTCTTTTGGTTGCTGAAAACCACAGATAAAACCTGAAAACGGCACGCAAAATTCAATATTCGAGGGGAAAAAGTGTGACAAAGGCTACGTCACAGAGCGGTGACGTGTATAATAAGCCCGTATGTAGGACTTCTTCGCTAACACATACAAAAGACTCTCATGGCTCAAGGCACGCTTTATATTGTTTCTGCCCCAAGTGGCGCGGGTAAATCCAGCCTTATTCAGGCACTGTTAAAAACCCAACCGTTGTACGACACACAGGTTTCTGTTTCTCACACCACGCGAGCACCGCGTCCGGGTGAAGTGCACGGTGAACACTATTTCTTTGTGAATCACGACGAATTCAGAGCGATGATTGGCAGAGACGCGTTTCTTGAACACGCAGAAGTGTTCGGTAACTACTACGGCACCTCGCGTGAAACCATTGAGCAGGTTCTGGCAACTGGCGTAAATGTATTCCTGGATATCGACTGGCAGGGCGCGCAGCAGATTCGCAAGAAGATGCCTGACTCACGCAGCATCTTTATTTTACCGCCATCGAAAGATGAGTTGGATCGCCGCCTGCGCGGTCGTGGCCAGGACAGCGAAGAAGTGATCGCAAAGCGTATGGAACAGGCAGTTGCAGAAATGAGCCATTACGCGGAATATGATTACCTTATTGTGAATGATGATTTTGATGCCGCGCTGAGCGATCTCAAAACCATTCTTCGCGCAGAACGTCTGCGTATGAGCCGCCAGAAGCAGCGACATGACGCATTAATCACCAAACTGTTGGCAGACTGAACCCACTTTCAGTATCATGCCCAGTCATTTCTTCACCTGTGGAGCATTTTAAGTATGGCACGCGTAACTGTTCAGGACGCTGTAGAGAAAATTGGTAACCGTTTTGACCTGGTGCTGGTCGCCGCGCGTCGCGCTCGTCAGATGCAGGTAGGCGGTAAAGATCCGCTGGTACCGGAAGAAAACGATAAAACTACCGTTATTGCACTTCGCGAAATCGAAGAAGGTCTGATTAACAACCAGATCCTCGACGTGCGCGAGCGCCAGGAGCAGCAAGAGCAGGAAGCCGCAGAACTGCAGGCCGTAACCGCTATTGCTGAAGGTCGTCGTTAATTAAACCTGCGGGTCGCCCTTGTATCTGTTTGAAAGCCTGAATCAACTGATTCAAACCTACCTGCCTGAAGACCAGATAAAGCGTCTTCAGCAGGCGTATCTCGTTGCACGTGACGCTCACGAGGGCCAGACACGTTCAAGCGGTGAACCCTATATCACGCACCCGGTAGCGGTAGCCTGTATTCTGGCCGAGATGAAACTCGACTACGAAACACTGATGGCCGCTCTGCTGCATGACGTGATTGAAGATACCCCTGCCACTTACCAGGACATGGAACAGCTGTTTGGCAAAAGCGTTGCCGAACTGGTGGAAGGGGTCTCTAAGCTTGATAAGCTGAATTTCCGCGACAAGAAAGAGGCGCAAGCCGAAAACTTCCGCAAGATGATTATGGCGATGGTGCAGGATATCCGCGTCATTCTCATCAAACTCGCTGACCGTACCCACAATATGCGCACGCTGGGCTCACTTCGCCCGGATAAACGTCGCCGCATTGCCCGTGAAACCCTCGAAATCTACAGTCCACTGGCGCATCGTTTAGGTATCCATCACATTAAAACCGAGCTGGAAGAGCTGGGTTTTGAAGCGTTGTACCCGAACCGCTATCGTGTGATTAAAGAGGTGGTGAAAGCCGCACGCGGTAACCGTAAAGAGATGATTCAAAAGATCCTCTCGGAAATTGAAGGGCGTTTACAGGAAGCGGGAATTCCGTGCCGCGTCAGCGGTCGCGAAAAGCATCTGTACTCTATCTACTGCAAAATGGTGCTCAAAGAGCAGCGTTTTCACTCGATCATGGATATCTACGCGTTCCGCGTGATCGTCCACGACTCCGATACCTGCTATCGCGTGCTGGGGCAGATGCACAGCCTCTACAAACCGCGTCCGGGGCGCATGAAAGATTACATCGCCATTCCAAAAGCGAACGGCTATCAATCTTTGCATACTTCGATGATCGGTCCACATGGTGTACCTGTCGAAGTGCAGATCCGCACCGAAGATATGGACCAGATGGCAGAAATGGGTGTGGCCGCACACTGGGCGTATAAAGAGCACGGCGGTGAAAGCAGCACGACCGCTCAAATCCGCGCCCAGCGCTGGATGCAGAGCCTGCTGGAACTTCAGCAGAGTGCGGGCAGCTCGTTTGAATTTATCGAGAGTGTTAAATCCGATCTCTTCCCGGATGAGATTTACGTTTTCACCCCAGAAGGTCGCATTGTCGAGCTGCCTGCTGGGGCAACACCGGTCGACTTCGCTTACGCCGTGCATACCGATATCGGGCACGCCTGCGTGGGTGCACGCGTCGACAGACAGCCTTACCCGCTGTCTCAGCCGCTCTCCAGCGGCCAGACGGTGGAAATTATTACCGCACCGGGCGCACGTCCGAATGCGGCCTGGCTGAACTTTGTCGTGAGTTCTAAAGCACGCGCCAAAATTCGCCAGTTGCTGAAAAACCTCAAGCGCGATGATTCGGTCAGTCTGGGACGTCGTCTGCTCAACCACGCGTTGGGCGGCAGCCGTAAGCTGGCTGAAATCCCGCAAGAGAACATTCAGCGTGAGCTGGAGCGCATGAAACTCGCCTCGCTTGATGACTTGCTGGCAGAGATCGGCCTCGGTAACGCCATGAGTGTAGTGGTAGCGAAAAACCTGCAACAGGGGGATGCCTCCGTTGCGCAGCCCGCTACGCAAAGCCACGGTCATTTGCCTATCAAAGGCGCAGACGGCGTGCTTATCACTTTCGCAAAATGTTGCCGTCCAATCCCTGGCGACCCGATTATTGCGCACGTCAGCCCGGGCAAAGGGCTGGTTATCCACCACGAATCCTGTCGTAACATTCGCGGCTACCAGAAAGAAGCCGAGAAGTTTATGGCGGTCGAGTGGGATAAAGAGACCGCGCAGGAATTTATCACCGAAATTAAGGTGGATATGTTCAACCATCAGGGTGCCCTGGCGAACCTGACGGCAGCGATTAACACGGCCTCTTCCAACATTCAGAGCCTGAACACGGAAGAAAAAGATGGCCGCGTCTACAGCGCCTTTATTCGTCTGACCGCCCGCGACCGCGTGCATCTGGCGAACATTATGCGCAAGATCCGCGTCATGCCGGACGTGATTAAAGTCACCCGCAACAGAAACTAGTTTTATGAATGCACAACGTTATGCACGTATCTGCGAGATGCTCGCCAGGCGTCAGCCAGACCTGACAGTCTGCATGGAGCAGGTCCATAAGCCCCATAACGTTTCTGCCATTGTCCGTACTGCAGACGCCGTCGGCGTGCATGAAGTGCACGCTGTCTGGCCGGGCTCCCGCATGCGTACCATGGTATCTGCAGCTGCAGGCAGTAACAGCTGGGTTTCTGTCAAACACCACCAGACCATAGGCGAAGCCGTAACCCACCTGAAAGGGCGCGGTATGCAGGTACTTGCCACTAACCTGTCCGCTAAAGCCGTAGATTTCCGCGAGATCGACTACACCCGTCCGACCTGTATTTTGATGGGTCAGGAGAAAACCGGGATCACTCAGGAAGCACTGGATCTGGCGGATCAGGACATTATCATTCCGATGATCGGTATGGTTCAGTCCCTCAATGTTTCTGTGGCCTCCGCGCTTATTCTTTATGAAGCGCAGCGCCAGCGTCAGAATGCCGGAATGTACAAACGCAGCAACAGTATGCTGCCGGAAGATGAACAGCAGCGCCTGCTGTTCGAAGGTGGTTACCCGGTGCTGGCTCGCGTTGCGAAGCAGAAAAAATTGCCTTACCCCCACGTCAACGCGCAGGGCGAAATTGAAGCCGATGCCGAGTGGTGGGCCACTATGCAGTACGCCGGGTAACCGATGAAAGGCCGCCTGCTGGATGCCATCCCGCTCAATAGCCTGACGGGCGTGGGCGCGGCGCAAAGCAATAAGCTGGCTAAAATCGGCCTGCACACCGTGCAGGATCTCCTGCTCCACCTCCCTCTGCGTTACGAAGACCGCACCCAGCTGTACAAAATTGGCGATTTGCTGCCTGCCATTTATGCCACCGTTGAAGGCGAAGTCCTGAACTGCAATATCACCTTTGGTGGACGCCGGATGATGACCTGTCAGATCAGCGACGGCACCGGCATTCTCACCATGCGCTTTTTCAACTTCAGCGCGGCAATGAAAAACAGCCTGGCGACAGGTCGCAGAGTGCTGGCCTATGGAGAAGCCAAACGCGGAAAATACGGCGCAGAGATGATCCACCCGGAATACCGAGTACAGGGCGATCTCAGCACGCCGGAGCTGCAGGAAACACTCACCCCGGTTTACCCGACGACGGAAGGCATCAAGCAGGCGACGCTGCGTAAGCTCACCGATCAGGCCCTGGAGCTGCTGGATACCTGCGCCATTACCGAGCTTCTGCCGCCAGAACTGGCGCAGGGTATGATGAGCCTGCCCGAAGCACTGCGAACCCTTCACCGTCCACCGCCAACGCTGCAGCTCAGCGATTTAGAAAGTGGCAAACACCCCGCCCAACGGCGTCTTATCCTTGAGGAATTACTGGCACATAACCTGAGCATGCTGGCGCTTCGCGCGGGTGCGCAACGTTTCCATGCCCAGCCCTTAAGCCCGCATGATGAGCTCAAAGATAAGCTGCTGGCCTCGCTGCCGTTTAAACCCACCGGTGCACAGGCGCGCGTCACCGCCGAGATCGAACGCGATATGGCGCTTGATGTACCGATGATGCGCCTGGTGCAGGGTGATGTAGGCTCCGGAAAAACGTTGGTTGCCGCCCTGGCCGCCCTGCGCGCCATTGCCCACGGCAAACAGGTGGCGCTGATGGCACCGACGGAACTGCTGGCCGAACAGCACGCCAACAATTTCCGCGCCTGGTTTGCGCCGCTGGGCATTGAAGTGGGCTGGCTTGCCGGGAAGCAAAAAGGCAAAGCCCGCCTTGCACAACAGGACGCAATTGCCAGCGGTCAGGTACAAATGATTGTTGGCACACATGCCATCTTCCAGGAACAGGTTCAGTTTAACGGCCTGGCGCTGGTGATTATCGACGAGCAGCACCGCTTTGGTGTGCATCAGCGTCTGGCGCTGTGGGAGAAAGGTTTGCAGCAGGGTTTCCACCCGCATCAGCTGATCATGACCGCGACGCCGATCCCCCGCACCCTGGCAATGACCGCCTACGCCGATCTGGATACCTCCACCATCGACGAGTTGCCGCCGGGTCGTACACCGGTCACAACGGTCGCCATTCCTGACACGCGTCGCAGCGATATCATCGACCGCGTGCGCAATGCCTGCACTCACGAAGGGCGTCAGGCGTACTGGGTCTGCACGTTAATTGAGGAGTCTGAGCTGCTGGAGGCGCAGGCTGCAGAAGCGACGTGGGAAGAACTGAAACTGGCACTGCCAGAGTTGAAGGTGGGTCTGGTTCACGGACGTATGAAGCCCACCGAAAAGCAGGCGGTAATGCAGTCGTTTAAACAGGGCGATTTACACCTGCTGATCGCCACCACGGTGATCGAGGTCGGCGTGGACGTGCCAAACTCCAGCCTGATGATCATCGAAAACCCGGAGCGCCTGGGGCTTGCCCAACTCCACCAGCTGCGCGGACGTGTTGGCCGTGGTGCGGTAGCGTCCCACTGCGTACTGCTCTACAAAGCACCGCTCTCGAAAACTGCGCAGATGCGTTTGCAGGTGCTGCGCGACAGCAACGACGGTTTTGTTATTGCGCAAAAAGACCTTGAGATACGTGGTCCGGGGGAACTTTTGGGCACGCGGCAGACGGGGAATGCTGAATTCAAAGTGGCGGATTTGTTGCGCGATCAGGCGATGATCCCCGAAGTTCAACGCCTGGCCCGCCATATTCATGAACGCTACCCCGAACAGGCGGCAGCGTTAATAGAGCGCTGGATGCCGGAAACCGAACGTTATTCCAACGCCTGATCTCAGGCAAACATCGGCAGCATCAGGTACAGCTTAATCACCAGCGCGTTGACAATATCTATAAAGAACGCACCGACCATCGGTACCACCAGAAACGCCATATGCGATGGGCCAAACCGTTCAGTGATCGCCTGCATGTTGGCAATAGCCGTTGGGGTTGCCCCCAGACCAAACCCGCAGTGACCCGCTGCCAGCACCGCCGCATCGTAGTTTTTGCCCATCATGCGCCAGGTGACAAACATCGCGTACAATGCCATAAACAGTGCCTGCACTGCCAGAATGGCTACCATCGGCAGCGCCAGCGAGGCCAGTTCCCACAGTTTGAGGCTCATCAGCGCCATCGCGAGGAACAGCGACAGACAGACGTTGCCCAGCACTGAAACCGCGCGTTCGAACACACGATAAAACCCCATCAGCGCCAGACCGTTGCTCAGGATCACCCCGATAAACAGCACGCAGACAAACGTCGGCAGTTCAAACGCGGAACCTGCCAGCCATTGCGCAACCACCTTTCCCACCGTCAGGCAGATGGCAATCATCGCGATGGTCTCAATCAGCACCAGTGAAGTAATGCTACGCCCGACATCCGGTTTTTCGAATGCAGTCGGCACCAGCTCATCGTCCGGTCTGCCGTCTGGTGTGGTGGAATGCTTTACCAGATAACGCGCCACCGGGCCGCCAATCAGGCCACCCAGCACCAGGCCAAAGGTCGCACAGGCCATCGCCACTTCAGTTGCGTTTTCAAAGCCATAGCGCTCGATAAACAGCTTGCTCCACGCCGCACCAGTACCGTGCCCCCCGGACAACGTAATTGACCCGGCCAGCAACCCCATCAGCGGATCCAGGCCCAGCAGTGTTGCCATCCCGATGCCGATGGCGTTTTGCATCAGCAGCAACCCCACCACCACTATCAGGAATACGCCGAGCACTTTACCGCCCGCCCGCAGGCTCGCGAGGTTGGCATTCAGGCCGATGGTGGCAAAAAAAGCCAGCATCAGAGGGTCTTTCAGGGACATATCAAAATCAATTTCCCAGCCCATGCTTTTTTTCAGCACCAGCAGGGCCAGCGCCACCAGCAGGCCACCGGCGACAGGTTCGGGAATGGTGTATTTCTTCAGAAGGGAAACACTGTGTACCAGCTTACGGCCAAGCAGTAAGACCAGCGTTGCGGCAACAAGGGTCGGCAACGTATCGAGATGAATCATAGAAGGCTCCTGTATTGCGCGTGTTCCATACACACGCGGCGTTATCCTGGGCCGGTTTGCGCTCTTCATGAGCCACCGGCGCAAAAAGTGTAATTTTTTTTCCCGATACGTTGTAGAAAACCTGCCCAAAGCGGCAGATTTTCTTCCTTTTTTTTGCTGGCAATCGTTTGCTTTTACCAGATGGTCAGATAAAATGCCCGCTTTTCCACCGTGGGATTGCCGCCGATGTCCGTTAACACCATAGAGTCGCCAGATGCGCAACCGATTGCGCAGAAGCAAAATAGCGAACTGATTTACCGCCTTGAAGACCGCCCGCCTCTTCCGCAAACGCTTTTCGCCGCCTGCCAGCATCTTCTGGCCATGTTTGTGGCGGTGATCACCCCGGCGTTACTGATCTGCCAGGCGCTCGGTTTACCGGCTCAGGACACTCAGCACATCATCAGCATGTCTCTCTTTGCCTCTGGCGTGGCCTCGATTATTCAAATTAAAGCGTGGGGTCCGGTGGGTTCGGGTTTATTGTCGATTCAGGGCACCAGTTTTAACTTCGTGGCGCCACTGATCATGGGTGGTACAGCGCTGAAAACCGGTGGCGCGGATGTCCCGACCATGATGGCAGCGCTGTTCGGCACGCTGATGCTGGCAAGCTGCACGGAAATGGTCATCTCCCGCGTACTGCACCTGGCGCGCCGCGTCATCACCCCGCTGGTTTCCGGCGTAGTCGTGATGATTATCGGCCTGTCGCTGATTCAGGTGGGCCTCACTTCCATTGGCGGCGGTTATGCGGCAATGAGTGACCACACCTTTGGCGCACCGAAAAACCTGCTGCTGGCGGCTGTCGTGCTGGCGATCATTATTCTGCTTAACCGTCAGCGCAACCCGTATCTGCGCGTCGCATCGCTGGTGATTGCCATGGCGGCGGGTTATCTGCTGGCATGGGCGCTGGGCATGCTGCCAGAGAACACCGCGCCGACCAACAGCGCGCTGATCACCGTCCCCACGCCGCTGTACTACGGTCTGGGCATTGACTGGGGCCTGCTCCTGCCGCTGATGCTGGTCTTTATGATCACCTCTCTGGAGACCATCGGCGATATCACTGCCACGTCAGACGTCTCCGAGCAGCCGGTTTCCGGCCCGCTGTACATGAAGCGCCTGAAAGGCGGCGTGCTGGCGAACGGCCTGAACTCGTTTGTCTCTGCGGTATTCAATACCTTCCCGAACTCCTGCTTCGGCCAGAACAACGGCGTGATCCAGTTGACTGGCGTTGCCAGCCGCTACGTCGGTTTTGTGGTGGCGCTGATGCTGATCGTCCTCGGTCTGTTCCCGGCGGTAAGCGGCTTTGTGCAGCACATTCCTGAGCCGGTACTGGGCGGCGCAACGCTGGTGATGTTTGGCACAATTGCCGCTTCCGGCGTACGTATCGTTTCCCGCGAACCGCTGAACCGCCGCGCGATTATGATTATCGCTCTGTCATTGGCCGTGGGTCTGGGTGTGTCTCAGCAGCCGCTGATCCTGCAGTTTGCCCCGGACTGGGTGAAAAACCTGCTCTCTTCCGGCATTGCCGCGGGCGGTATCACCGCTATCGTGCTGAACCTCGTATTCCCGCCTGAGAAAAATTGATCTCTCTCACGGCAGGCAGTCAATGCCTGCCGTGACATCTAATTACACCATTCCCGCCTTGAGGATTGCGCATAAATCGTGCATAACTCCTTTATGTGCGTTTTGCGGGATGGAAGACCATGAAATTTATTGGAAAGCTACTCGTCTATCTTCTGGTAGCCGTGCTGATTGTGGTTCTGGCGCTCTATATCCTGCTCCAGACCCGCTGGGGAGCGAGTCAGGTCAGCAACTGGGTGACGGTAAATACCGACTACGAGCTCAGTTTCGACAAGATGAATCACCGCTTTTCGTCGCCTTCCCACATCATTCTGGAAAACGTCACCTTTGGCCGGGATGGCAAGCCCGCCACGCTGGTTGCGAAAAAAGTCGATATTGGCCTCAGTAGCCGACAGGTTACCGATCCGCTGCATATGGACACCATCTCCCTGTTCGATGGCACGCTGAACCTTTCTCCTCAGACTGCGCCGCTGCCTTTCCAGGCAGACCGTTTGCAACTGAACAACATGGCCTTTAACAGCCCCAATACGGAGTGGGATTTAAGTGCTCAGAAAGTCACGGGGGGTGTCAGCCCCTGGCAACCAGAAGCAGGCAACGTGCTGGGCAAAAATGCGCAGATCCAGATGAGCGCAGGCTCGCTCACCCTGAACGGTATGCCGGCCACCAATGTGTTGATCGAAGGTCAGTTGAACGGCAAGGAAGTGGTGTTGAACACCATCGGTGCCGATATGGCCCGCGGTTCACTCACCGGCTCTGCCCTGCGTAACGCCGACGGAAGCTGGATCATCGACACCCTGCGTCTGAACGAGATCCGTCTGCAAAGCGATAAAACGCTGATGGATTTCTTCGCACCGCTGACCACCATCCCCTCTCTGCAGATTGGCCGACTGGACGTAACCGACGCCCGCCTGCAGGGCCCGGACTGGGCAGTCACTGACCTTGATTTAAGCCTGCGCAACCTGACGCTGAGTAAAGGCGACTGGCAGAGCCAGGAAGGGCGTTTATCCATGAACGCCAGCGAATTCATCTACGGTTCGCTGCATCTGTTTGACCCAATCCTGAATGCGGAATTCTCTCCGCAGGGCGTGGCGTTGCACCAGCTCACCTCCCGCTGGGAAGGCGGCATGGTGCGCACCTCTGGCAACTGGCAGCGCGACGGTAAAGCGCTGGTGCTGGACGATGTCGCCATCGCCGGGCTGGAGTATACCCTGCCGCAGAACTGGAAAACGCTGTGGATGGAGCCTCTGCCGGAATGGCTGAACAGCGTCACGCTGCAAAAATTCGGTCTGAGCCGTAACCTGGTGATCGACATCGATCCGACCTTCCCGTGGCAGATCACCTCTCTTGATGGCTATGGCGCAAACCTGCAGCTGGTGAAAGATCGCCAGTGGGGCGTCTGGGGTGGCAGCGCAACCCTGAATGGCGCGGCGGCAACCTTTAACCGCGTGGATGTGCGTCGTCCGTCACTGGCACTGAATGCCAATGCTGCCACGGTGAATATTACTGACCTGAGCGCGTTTACTGAGAAAGGCATTCTGGAGGCCACGGCGACGGTTTCACAACTGCCGCAACGGCAAACCACTGTTAGCCTGAACGGGCGCGGTGTGCCGCTGAACGTGATCGAGCACTGGGGTTGGCCAGCGCTGCCGATTGCAGGCGACGGCAACATTCAGCTCACCGCCAGCGGCAGCGTGCAGGACAAGGCCCCGCTGAAGCCAACCGTTAACGGGAAACTGAATGCAGTGAATATGGATAAGCAGCAAGTCGAGCAGACAATGACGGGCGGTGTGGTTTCAACACCGATGCAATAAACAAGCCGGGTGGCGCAAGGAAATGCAAAACGGCAACCCTGTTGCCGTTTTTGATGTTTGTTCCCTCTCCCTGTGGGAGAGGGTCAGGGTGAGGGCATCAGACCGCACAATTATCGTAGGCCCGGTAAGCGAAGCGCCACCGGGCATTTGTACGGCTCAGAGGTGAATCACCACCTCATTCCCCTCGGCTTTCACCACCACACCCCACTCGCTGCCTGCGTGTGAGCCGCCCTTCACGCCGCCCACCTTCTGCACGTTGCGCAAGCACACCGACCAGTTTTGAGCGTCTCCCGCGCCGGTAAAGGTTACGATATCGCCCAGACGTGATGCCTTCAGCGTAAACGCCACAGAGCCGTCCGCCGCAGGGACTTCGCTCACCGCCGTTGCGCCATCGTCCAGGTTAAACAGCTGGAAGGCTGTGCCCTCATGCCACGCGTAATCCGGCTTCTGGTTATTATTGCCCAGCGCCAGCAGTGTGTTATCGCGCACATACACTGGCAGGCTCATAAAATCGTGCTGCTGTTTATGCCAGCGGCTGCCCTGGATTTCATCGTTATGCCACAGATGCGACCAGCGTCCTTCCGGCAGATAAAACTGCACGTCACCCACTTCGGAGAACACCGGCGCAACCATCATGGAATCCCCCAGCATGTACTGACGGTCGAGATAATCGCACGCCGGATCGTCCGGGAACTCGAGCATCATTGCGCGCAGCATCGGCGTGCCGCACTCGCGCGCCAGCGCAGCCTGACGATACAGGTACGGCATCATCTGGCATTTCAGCTGCGTGAAATGTCGCACCACGTCGCAGGACTCGTCATCGTACGCCCACGGTACGCGGTAGGATTTGCTGCCGTGCAGGCGGCTGTGGCTGGAGAACAGCCCGAACGCGCACCAGCGTTTGTAGACGTGCACCGGGGCGGTGTTTTCGAACCCGCCGATATCGTGGCTCCAGAAGCCAAAGCCAGACAGACCAATCGACAGCCCACCGCGCAGGCTTTCTGCCATTGATTCATAGTTGGCGTAACAGTCACCGCCCCAGTGCACCGGGAACTGTTGCGCCCCCACAGAAGCAGAACGGGCAAACAGTACTGCCTCGTCTTCGCCGACGGTTTCTTTCAGTACGTTCCACACCAGTTCGTTATAGATGTAGGCGTAATGGTTGTGCATCTTCTGCGGATCGGAACCGTCGAACCACTGCACGTCGGTCGGGATACGCTCGCCGAAGTCAGTCTTGAAGCAATCCACGCCAATATCCACCAGGCCTTTCAGCTTGTCGGCGTACCATTTGCAGGCTTCCGGGTTGGTGAAGTCATAAATCGCCAGCCCCGGCTGCCATTTGTCCCACTGCCACAGGGAGCCATCCGGGCGCTGGAGCAGGTAACCCTTCTCTTTCAGTTCCTGGAAGATTGGGGATTTCTGGCCGATGTACGGGTTGATCCACACGCAAACCTTCAACCCTTTATCTTTCAGGCGACGGATCATCCCTTCAGGATCCGGGAAGGTCACCGGGTCCCACTCGAAATCGCACCACTGGAAGGCCTTCATCCAGAAGCAGTCGAAGTGGAAGACGTGTAGCGGCAGGTCGCGCTCGGCCATACCGTCGATAAAGCTGTTGACCGTGGCTTCGTCATAGTTGGTGGTGAACGAGGTGGTCAGCCACAGGCCGAACGACCACGCTGGCGGCAGCGCCGGACGCCCGGTGAACTGCGTGTAGCGGTTTAATACCTCTTTCGGCGTCGGGCCGTCGATCACGAAATATTCCAGATGCTCGCCTTCGACGCTGAACTGCACTTTGGAGACCTTCTCGGAGCCGACTTCAAACGAGACGTTTTCCGGGTGATTCACCAGCACGCCGTAGCCGCGGTTGGTTAGGTAGAACGGGATATTTTTGTAGGACTGCTCGGTGCTGGTACCGCCGTCGCGGTTCCAGGTTTCGACCGTCTGGCCGTTGCGCACCAGCGCGGTAAAGCGCTCGCCCAGACCGTAGACCGTTTCCCCCACGCCCAGATCCAGACGTTCGAAAATGTAATTGCGGTCGGTGTTGCTGTCCTGCACGTAGCCGTTGTTTTTCAGTTGGCTGCCGGTAATGCGCTGGCCGTTACGCAGGAAGTCCAGCGCCCAGAACTCGCCTTTGGTGACGCGCACGCTGACGCTGCCGCTTTTCAGCTCGGCAAACTCGGCGTTGTTTTCAATCTCTACCTTCACGTCTTTCAGAACGTTCAGCGGATAGTGCGGGCCGTTATTCAGCGCGCCCTGGAAGTGCTCGATACGCACCCCAACGATCCCTTCCTGCGGGGCAAACAGGCGCACCGTGAACATCAACGTGTCGAGCTGCCAGGTGCGCTCGCGCACGTCGCGCGGCGCCACATACACCACCAGGTCATTGCCCTGTTGTTCCACATCGAATACCTGAACCGGGTAAGTCACATTCAGGCCCGGTTGAATAAGCCAGTTTCCATCACTGATTTTCATCTTATCGTCCTCTTAGTTCTGCAATTCTTTGCTGACCGGCAGGTTCTCAAACTCCTGCTGATTACGGCGCGCGCCCTGCGCTAGCTCGCGCAGGATTTTGGTCAGGAAGGGGGTTTTCAGCGTGTAGTAGCGTTTGGCGATAATGGCGCTCAGCACGTAGCAGATCGCCGGTGCCAGGGTAAACAGGCCGATAATGATGCTGATGGTCGCGCTGTTCTGGGTTTTGGCTGCGGCATCGTAGCCACCGCCCGCCAGCATCCAGCCGATCATCGCCCCGCCCAGGGCCAGGCCGAGCTTCAGCACGAACAGCGTGCCCGCAAAGCTGATGCCGGTAAGACGTTTGCCGTTGGTCCATTCGCCGTAGTCGACGGTATCGGACATCATTACCCACTGAATCGGCGTCACCAGCTGGTGCAGCACGCCGATAACGAAGATGAAGCCGAACATCAGGACGGTGGCATGCATCGGCACGAAGAACATCGCCACGCTGACCACCGCCAGCGCGGCGTTAGTCCACCAGAAGATGCTGACCTTGCATTTCCAATCCGTGAGCGGTTTGGCGAGCGCAGAGCCAATCAGGTTGCCGACGCAATAGGTGGTGAGGAACGCGACGAAAATTTCCGGTGAACCCATGATCCAGGTGCAGTAGTACATCATCGCCCCGCCGCGCACGCAGACGGCGAGGATGTTGAGGATGGTGAGCACACCAACGATACGCCACTGGTCGTTTTGCCAGATATCACGCAGGTCTTCACGCATGGAGGTGGTGCTCGGCGGCACCTGAATGCGCTCTTTGGTGGTGAAGAAGCAGAACGCCAGCATCAGGAACGCGACAACCGACAGCACGGCGATCCCGCCCTGGAATCCAAAGGCTTTGTCGTCGCCACCAATCAGGTTCACCAGCGGCATCATCAGCACCGTGGAGAGCATTCCGCCCGCGGTCGCCAGCACAAAGCGCCAGGACTGAAGGGAGATACGCTGCGTCGGGTCATTGGTGATCACGCCGCCCAGCGCGCAGTAGGGGATGTTGACGACGGTATAGAGCAGGGTCAGCAGGGTGTAAGTAACGGCGGCGTAGACCATTTTACCGTTGAGGCTGAGGTCCGGCGTGGTGTAGGCCAGCACGCAGACGATGCCGAACGGGATGGCACCAAACAAAATCCACGGACGGAACTTGCCCCAGCGGCTGCGGGTGCGGTCGGCAATCAGCCCCATGCACGGGTCGGAGATCGCATCCAGCGCGCGCGCCAGCAGGAACATGGTGCCGACAAACCCGGCGGGAATGCCGAAAATATCGGTGTAGAAAAACATCATGTACAGCATGACGTTATCAAAAATGATGTGGCTGGCGGCGTCTCCCATGCCGTAGCCAATCTTCTCTTTTACTGACAATACTTCGCTCATCTTTTTTATCCTTCACGCTGTAGGGGGCGCTGAGACCGGTTGCATTGGTTTTAAACCATTGTTTCAAAGGCGGGTATTGCGTTTTCTGGTTAACAGATTACGTTTCTTGTTTTTTGTGATCGCGGTAAATGTCGGGGAGAGCGGAGGGCTAACATGAGGATTTTCTTAGGAATTAACTGAAATGACCCGGTACAGGTCAAAAGAGAGGTGAAAAAAGTGTGTAGGGGTATGTGGTAAATGCCTGAAAGTAGCTATAATGCGCCCCGCCTCCATGTAGCAATGCAGGCGCGGAAGATCGTCATCTCCGGTGAGGTGGCTGGACTTCAAATCCAGTTGGGGACGCCAGCGTTCCCGGGCAGGTTCGACTCCTGTGATCTTCCGCCAAAGTTCCTCTGCCACCATCCAAGATTGTCTAAAAACTCTTTATTTTAAATATAGTTAGTAAATCACTCATCCGTAACTGTCCGACAAGTTCTCCCTGAATCCGTGAAAAATATGTATAGTGATGTGTATAGATTTTTTATACACATTTTTGACTTATACACATGCCACTAACAGACATACAAATTAAACGCGCAAAGCCCCAAGACAAGCCCTACACATTGAACGATGGACAAGGCCTATCACTACTCATCAATCCAGACGGCTCAAAGGGCTGGCGCTTCCGCTTTCGTTTTGCCGGTAAAGCACGGCTAATGTCATTTGGCAGCTACGACCTTGTGAGCCTCGCAGAAGCACGTGAGAAACGCGATACAGCTCGTAAGCAGGTAGCAAACGGCATAGACCCAGTGGAAGAACGTAAAGCCCAAAAGCTGGCACAGCAACTCTCAACAGAGAACTCATTCGAAGCCGTATGTAGAGAATGGCACACTAACAAAGCTGACCGCTGGACAGTGGCCTATCGCGAAGAAATTATTAAAACATTTGAGCAAGATGTGTTCCCGTTCATTGGTAAACGCCCTATCAATGAAATCAAGCCGTTAGAACTGCTTGAAGTATTGCGACGAATAGAGAAGCGTGGAGCACTAGAGAAGACCAGAAAAGTGCGGCAAAGGTGCGGTGAGGTCTATCGCTATGCGATCATAACTGGTCGCGCTGAATACAATCCAGCGCCTGATTTAGCTATCGCTCTGGCCGTTCCTAAGCAAAAACACCATCCTTTTTTATCTGCTGAAGAGCTGCCTCATTTCATTCGGGATTTGGAAGCATACACCGGCAGCATCATCACCAAAAATGCTACAAAGATAGTCATGCTAACTGGTGTAAGAACGCAGGAGATGCGCTTTGCTACGTGGGAAGAGGTTGATTTGGATAAGGGGGTTTGGGAGATACCAGCAGAACGAATGAAGATGCGCCGACCTCATTTAGTACCCCTTTCATCACAGGTAATCGATTTGTTTCAACAGCTAAAACCCATCACTGGTCACTATCCCTACATTTTTATTGGACGGAATAACCGTAAAAAGCCTATAAGTAAGGAAAGCGTCAACCAAGTTATTGAGTTGTTGGGTTATAAAGGGAGAGCTACTGGACATGGTTTCAGGCACACAATGTCAACGATACTGCATGAAGAGGGTTTCGATAGTGCATGGATCGAGACACAACTCGCCCATGTGGATAAAAACAGCATTCGTGGCGTCTATAACCATGCTCAGTATATGGATGGTAGAAATCGGATGCTTCAATTCTATGCAGACCAACTTTATCCCCGCAAAGGTTACTAACTAATTAAGGACAATTGTAATGTCTTACTTTTTAAACACAGCGGTAAACATTGAAGGTAATACAAAACTTAGAGCCCCACAAATTGAAGCTTATATAAAAATAAAAGAATTCTTCAGTGATGAAGAAAATAAAGAGGCGCTGGTAGTTTTGCCAACAGGTACAGGTAAAAGTGGTTTAATATCAATAGCTCCATTTGGCGTTGCTCGTAAAAGAGTCCTAATAATTACTCCTGGACTTATTACAAAAGACAGCATAAGAAAAACACAAGAGGTTCTTGCTGATAACTTCTGGGTTAATTTTGATATTGTTTTCAGCAGTAAAGATATTCCTGTAGTCAATGAGTATCTGGCTGAGTTATCCGATGAACATCTGTTAAGTAGCCATATTGTTTACTCTAATATTCAAAAAATAACTTCTACAAGGGGTAATGGATTAATTAACAGAGTACCTCCAGATTTCTTTGATTTTATTATTATAGATGAAGCCCATCATGCACCCGCACAAAGTTGGCGTGATACTCTTCATTATTTTTCAAATGCAAAAATACTACATGTTACCGGAACACCTTACAGAGGCGACAATCAGGAAATTCCAGGTGTAAAAATTCACGAAACACCTTTATCTGAGGTTATGAGAGATAAATATGTTAAGTGGCTTAGAAAAGAAACTGTAAATGCGCATGAGCTGTTTTTTACAACACCGGAACAACCGGGAGTAAAACTATCTAAAGAACAAATATTAATGTTCAAAGATAAAGAATGGATTGAAAAAAGCATTGCTCTTTCTAAAGAATGCTCGTTAGATGTTATTGACCATAGTATTACGAAACTTAAAGAGCTAAAAAACACTTCGCAAAAAATTCCTCATAAAATTTTAGCCGTGGGTTGTAGTATCGCGCACGCAGAAGATTTATTTAATTGGTACAAAGATAAGGGTATGACTTCTGTCATAGTACACAGCGAAATGGATCCGAGTGATCTTTCTGATGCTTTGATGAAAGTCGATAATCATCAATGTGATGTAGTCATTTCCGTAAATATGCTAATGGAAGGTTACGACCATAAATATCTCACCATTCTAGCAATATTTCGTCCTTATCGAAGCCTGAATGCCTTCGCCCAAGTTGTCGGGAGAATATTGAGAGCTATACCTGCAAATGAAATCACACATTTCGAAATTGATAATAATGGCTTAGTAATCTTTCATGAGGAAATAGGTCTAAACGTCATGTGGGAAAGTTTCCAAAAGGAGGTGGAGAAAGCTCGCAGGGCAACTGTTCGAGAATATACGTTCACCGATAGAGATTATGTCGAAAGAGGAAACGAATTGGCAGGGGTCGAAAGTGAAAGCGTATATGTCAGTGATAAGGATTCTTACTTAAATGACATTGATTTTAATGCATTATTCGAACAAAAACGACATGAGATAAGTGACTCAGTAAATCAGCAAATAGAAAAAATTAGGCAAGCAGGAGTAGATTTACCCGAAGATGCATTGGAAGAATTGCGCCAGAAATTAGCAGAAAAAGAAGTTCAGAAAGCTGCTGAAGTTATTGATCCTGAATTAATTGAGAAAAGACCTCACCAAGCAAGAAAATTAATGAGGGAAATCCTAAAAACCCGCACTCAGGATGCGGTTTCTAATTTACTGATTGATAATGGTATTAATGAGAAAAGCTCAGAACTTTATGCTCTTTTCAATCGTCACGTGCCTTATTTAAAGACAACTGACGCTAATGATGGTATATTAGTACGATATGTGTTTATAAAACTAGCCAAAGCTTATGGCCCAGTTGATAAGCGAGATAACAAGGCCCTTCTCCAGTCGATTAATGACTTAGATAAGGTTCTCGCAGAAGTTGAGAGGATGATTAAATGACAAACTATACTCAAATCATGAAAGAGATTAATAAAATAATTTCCTTTTGCATGGTAAAAGGGGTTCAGCCTCATGAGTTAGTTACATCGATTTTTGAACGTGAATATCAACATATCGAAACTTACAAGAAAGGTGAGTTAATTCATTTCATTTTAACTTATTCAGACATTCATGATGATGGTGTCAATTTAATTAAGATGAAATATGTTTATAACGATAAACAACAATTGCTATCGATTGCTCAAAAAATTGATTCCTCAAGCTATAAGATCCAATGGGATCGCAGTGAAAAGCTTGATGCGCTGCTCAGTAACTTAGCATCGCAATTACCTCAGAACAGCTCGGTTATCAGTCGGCTTAGAGAAGCAATTCCTGACGATTATAAAACTGTTTTTTATCCAATTCTGAAAGTTGCCTGTTAATACCTTCTCATCAAAGCCGCCAGCAGGCGGCTTTTTCATACCCTGCCACCATAGCGCCTCACTTCCCCACACACGCCCGAGCACAAACGACGCGCTCTGACGATAATTTATTAATATTAAACACTACTGCTGGCGCGCAATGCTCTCCCCGCCCCGCCTGCCCGCTTAAGGGGGCGCTTTTAATGCAGGTGCATGACCGGCCTCTGAGCTCGTCAGTGCTGGTGCTGGCGGGGGATTCAGTGTCGGTAAAACGCATGCAAAACCATGCACCTTATGCATGCATGGCTTTTTTACGTAAAAATGGCGGGATTTTCAGGGATTTTTGAAAGGACTACTGCGCAGCCAGTTCTGCACGGCGGCGGGTGTAATTCAGGTTCTGTGCAGGTGTGAATTTTTCACGACTATCATCGCGCGAGGCCGCGTCAGGCCTGAATCCAATGGCCGTTAAAATTTCATGATCCTGCACCGAATAATTAATTTTTTCTCCGGCGGCCAGCCAGACCTGTAGCGCCTCACGCAGATAGTCGACCGAGTGCTGCATGGCGCAGCGCTGAACGGCGGAATGTCGCCCGGAATAATTCATCAGCTCCGGGGCGAGGGCAGCGGCCAGCTCCGCGCCGTGAGCCTGCATAAAATCATTTAATCGGTCGCGGATGCTGATGCGCTGCACCTCCTCATGCGAGCGGATATAACGCCCGGCAGCCTGGTTAATTTCCCACTTTTTCACGTCAATAATTTCACGCAGCGTTTGCAGGCTCCGGCCGCTGTGGCCGCTGCCGGCAAGCTGTTCGCGGTATGCCTGTTCGGCCTGCGTCAGTTCTTCCCTGCGTTGCAGCCAGGCGGATTTGCTTGCCTGACAGGCCTCAAAGGCTTTCTGTAGCGTCAGTGTGGTCACGTAAGTTTCTCCTGATGACTGGTCGTGCTTACGCACCGGCACGGTTAACGGTGGCTGCCGGTTCGGATGCAGGAATGACCGGCTCTGTCGGCGGCGAACAGATAATCCCGTCAACGGATTCAAGCGTGCGGAAAGTTGCCGAGCACTCGATATTCACGCACTGGTGATAGCGCTGTTTAACGTTCTCTGACAGATAACGACTGGTGCGGGCGTGTGCACTGGTTTTGCAAAACGGACAGTGAAACATACTTATGCCTCCGCCTTAGTGCCGTCATTTTCAGACAGCTTTCTGGCGAGCTTCATTCTCTTCGCCGGGCTGCGTAACAGCTCCATATCCACACCGGTAATCTGCGGCTGGTGCATGCCCGTCACGGCGAGTACCGGCTCCTGCTTCATATCGAAGTGATACAGACTGCCCTGACGGTTGAGGGCATCGCGCAGCTCGCCGATGACCACGGACTGCGGTGCACTGTCACCCTTCATTTCGAGCGCGCGAATGCGCAACAGGAAAGCACGTATGAGCGCGACGGGGAGCGTGTTGACCACCTGAGCCCATTCCGCACCGGCATAAGCGGTAAAGGCATCTTCATGCGCTGACAGGTATTTACTGGCGGTGGAGCAGGCATTCAGCATGGCGCGTGTCCGGTCGGTCTCCAGCTCCGCAATCAGGCCGGTGAACTCGTCGGCCAGCTCGCGACTGGCGATACGCTTGCTGTGCTCAGCTTTCATTTCAGGGGTGAGATTGCCGCGCAGAGTTCGGAAGCGACTGCGCCAGTCCTGCTCCGCCTCTGCACTCTCACTTAGGGCGGTCTGCCGCTCCTGCTTACAGCGTTCAATGGACGTATCAATTTCTTTCAGTTCCTTCATGCTGGCCGCATGTGTGTTTCTGGCCGCAGTGAATGCGCTCAGCTTGTCTGTGATGAGCTGGCAGCTCTCTGCGGACTGTTGGGCGGCTACATTCTGCAGGGGGGTAATGACTGTTTCGGGTTTCATGTTCAGGCTCTCCGTGTGTTCAACCTGAAATGATTCTGCCCTTCATCACACAACATCTCGATTGATTGCAGTTGTGGCAGTTCTGGCACAAACAGCACTCAAAACCCGGCTTGCCAGAGAAAGGTCTCAGCAAAACCTTGCTCATCGTTTGTTTTTTTACTTATAACTATTCACCACTGTTCACCTTAAATAAAAATATAAGCAATACAGTAAGATAAAGGGTGAACAGTTGACGACATGACTGTTCACCGTCTGTTCACCACTGTTCACCCTTCTGTTTTGATCTGTCTATACCACTTAGACTTTATTTCGATTAAAAATGAAAAATGTATAACTAAAAGCAATAGAAATTGCTGCATTGTAATGCAGTGATTTGCATATGTTTGCCAGCGTTTTCCTTTGTTTGCCATAGCGAAAAGTCAATGTTTGTTTCCCCAAAAATCTCACATGACCTGAGGAAAAATATAGACATAATAAGGAGCTACCCGAAGCCGGACGGACATGACCGGCACTGTATGGACATTATGAGGTAGCCCGATGCACACCGCTTTTTCTTCCCCGTCTTCTGCCCCTGCCGCGCCGCTGATGCCGGTCTCTGATGCCGTTCACGAACGCTTTATCCGCCTGCCTGAAGTGATGCACCTGTGCGGTCTGTCGCGGTCGACCATTTACGACCTCATCAGCCGGGAGGCTTTTCCGAAACAAATCAGCCTGGGCGGTAAAAACGTGGCGTGGGCGCAGTCTGAAATTACGGCATGGATGGCGGATCGCATTGCCGAACGTAACCGGGGCTATGACGCATGATGATGACCGTTCAGCAAACAGCCCCTTTTTCTGGCTTGCTTCTTTTCGCCGTTTCCAGGTATAGTTTTCCCGCTGTCGCAAAATCGGCAGCCGGGATTTGCAGCCCGTGTAACTCAATGGCGACACCGGACGCGCCATGCGTCTTTTTTTTCGTCGTAGCTCAGACACACCCATTTTTCGGGCTGTGGTGTTTACACCGTGGCTCCTGTCAGATAATGGTGGTTCGGGCGGGGCAGCCTTCGGGCTGGCCGGTATCCATTGAGGCCGGTACTGCAAACCCTGTCCGGGCCACCACCCATGAGATTTGCAGCTCCGGTGGTGGCGATAACCGCTACTCAATGGAGGTTGCCCTTATGGCTACGACCCTCACCCCGTCACACCCGCAGTTTGTTTTTGTGTTTGCCGCCGTTCGTCGTGCAGACCGTAAACCCCGCATTTGTATGCTTCGCACCGTTGCTGGTGATGAACACGCCGCACGCCTTTCTCTTGTTCGCGATTACGTCCTCTCGTTTGCCGGCCGTCTGCCGGTTGCGGAGGTGCGCGCATGAGACACACCACCATTACCGCCCGTGACCTCGAATGCCTTGAGCACATGCGCAACGTCGGTCAGCTCGTCAATGAGCTGATGCAGGTGCAGGACTGCGCCAACGTTCGTCGTGACCCTGCGCAGCAGTTACAGCTCACCTCCGTGATTTACCTCATGACCGCCCAGCTCGACGGCGTGGTCGAACGCTGCAATCAGCGCTGGCTGACCGGGGAGGGCAACGTATGAAAAAGCCATTACCGCCCGTATTACGCGCCGCGCTGTATCGTCGCGCCGTGGCCTGTGCATGGCTGACGGTATGCAAGCGTCAGCGCCGCTACCCAAACCTCACCCTCGACGCGCTGGAAAGTGCGATTGCCGACGAGCTGGAGGGCTTCTACCTGCGCCAGCACGGCGAGGAAAAAGGCCGTCAGATTGCCTGTGCACTGCTGGAAGATTTGATGGAAGACGGACCACTCAAGGCCGCGCCCTCACTGTCCTTTCTCGGGCTCGCAGTGATGGATGAACTCTGCGCCCGTCACATTCAATCGCCTGTTGTGCACTGAGGGAGAAAAAAAGATGAAAATGAACGTAACGGAAACCGTAAAACAGGCGTGCGGCCACTGGCCGCACATTCTCCCGGCGCTGGGTGTGAAGGTCATTAAAAACCGCCATCAGGCCTGTCCGGTATGCGGTGGCTCTGACCGTTTCCGCTTTGACGATAAAGAGGGGCGCGGAACGTGGTTCTGTAACCAGTGCGGTGCGGGTGACGGGCTTAAGCTGGTCGAAAAGGTGTTCGGCGTGAACGCATCAGAGGCTGCCGGGAAGGTGAACGCCGTGACCGGCAACCTGCCGCCGGTTGCCCCGGAGGTGATTGTGGCCGCAGAAGCTGAAACCGATGCTGACCGTAAAGCGGCGGCCGCGCTGGCCGTCAGGCTCATGGAGAAAACCCGACCGGAAACCGGCAACGCCTACCTCACCCGCAAGGGCTTCCCCGACCGGGAATGTCCGGTACTGACGTCCATGCATAAAACCGGCGGCGTGACGTTCCGCGCCGGTGATGTGGTCGTCCCGCTGTATGACGATTCCGGTACGCTGGTTAACCTTCAGCTTATCAATTCTGAGGGTCTCAAACGCACCCTGAAAGGCGGGGCGGTAAAAGGAGCGTGCCACACCATCGAAGGGAAAAAACAGGCCGGAAAACGCCTGTGGATTGCAGAGGGCTATGCGACCGCGCTCACCGTGCATCACCTGACCGGTGAAACCGTCATGGTGGCGCTGTCGTCCGTGAACCTCCTTTCTCTGGCGAGCCTTGTCCGTCAGAAACACCCGGCCTGTCAGATTGTCCTCGCCGCCGACCGTGACCTGAGCGGCGATGGTCAGAGTAAAGCCGCTGCGGCCGCAGACGCCTGTGAGGGCGTTGTTGCCCTGCCTCCGGTGTTCGGTGACTGGAATGATACGTTTATGCAGCACGGCGGGGAGGCCACGCGAAAAGCGATATATGACGCCATCCGGCCACCGGCGCAAAGTCCGTTCGACATCATGAGCGAGGCGGAATTTACCGCCATGAGCGCCAGCGACAAGGCCTGGCGGGTGCATGAGCATTACGGCGAAGCGCTGGCGGTGGATGCGAACGGCCAGCTCCTGTCCCGTTATGAAGCAGGGATATGGAAAGTCGTTCAGCCGTCCAGTTTCGAACGCGACGTAGCCGGGCTTTTCCAGCGCCTGCGCGCCCCGTTCTCGTCGGGGAGAATCACCTCAGTGGTGGAGACGCTGAAGCTGATTATTCCTCAGCAGGCCGCACCGGCACGCCGTCTGATTGGCTTTCGCAACGGGGTACTCGATACCCAAAGCGGCCTGTTCAGTCCACATCATAAATCGCACTGGCTGCGTACGCTGTGCGACGTGGATTTTACCCCGCCGGTGGAAGGCGAAATGCTGGAGACTCACGCGCCGAACTTCTGGCGCTGGCTCGACCGTGCTGCCGGTAGCAGACCAGAAAAACGCGACGTAATTCTGGCCGCGCTGTTTATGGTGCTGGCGAACCGTTACGACTGGCAGCTCTTTCTCGAAGTCACCGGTCCCGGCGGGAGCGGGAAAAGTATTCTCGCCGAAATAGCGACCCTGCTCGCCGGGGAGGATAACGCCACGTCGGCCGACATCGACACGCTGGAAGACCCGCGCAAGCGTGCATCCCTGATTGGCTTCTCGCTGATACGTCTGCCTGACCAGGAAAAATGGAGCGGTGACGGTGCAGGACTCAAGGCCATCACCGGCGGCGATGCAGTTTCAGTTGACCCGAAATACCAGAACCCGTACTCAACACATATTCCGGCGGTGATTCTGGCTGTGAACAATAATCCGATGCGCTTCACCGACCGCAGCGGAGGCGTCTCCCGTCGACGGGTGATTATTCATTTCCCGGAGCAGATTGCACCGGAAGAACGCGACCCGCAGCTCAGGGATAAAATTGCACGCGAGCTGGCCGTTATTGTGCGCCAGCTTATGCAGAAATTCAGCGACCCGATGGCCGCGCGCGCACTGCTCCAGTCGCAGCAGAACTCCGACGAGGCGCTCAGCATCAAGCGTGACGCTGACCCGACGTTTGATTTTTGCGGCTATCTGGAAATGCTGCCGCAGACCAACGGGATGTTTATGGGTAATGCCAGCATCGTCCCGCGTAATTACCGTAAATATCTCTATCACGCGTATCTGGCCTATATGGAGGCCAACGGGTACAGAAACGTGCTCAGCCTGAAAATGTTCGGGCTGGGGCTGCCTATGATGCTGAAAGAGTACGGCCTGAATTATGAAAAGCGGCACACAAAGCAGGGGATACAAACTAACCTGTCGCTGAAAGAAGAAAGCTACGGCGACTGGCTGCCGAAATGCGATGACCCTGCAGCGACATAACCAACTCCAGACCGGCAACAGCCGGTCTTTTCCTTTCTGGCCATTTTCATAGGGTGAACAATCCACTGTTCACCCTTCACCGTATATTCACCCTGTATCACCATGAAATTATTAATAAAAAACCAGAGGTGGACAGTGTGAACAGTCAAACCCAAAAAAATTTTTTTATCCCCCCGCGCATCACCTGACCGGACTCATCCAGACGATCAAAAATCACAAAGGTGAAGAGTCGACTGTTCACTCTTCACCAACTATTCATCACTTATCGCTATGATATTAAAAAGAAAAATGGCAAGGTGAACAGTGTGAACAGTTAAATGCAAAAAAACTTTTTTGTAGTTATAGTCGAAACTAGCGCTTAAATGGAAAGTACTGCGTGCCCATAGTAACTAAAATGTTAATCCTTGATAGAAATCTCAAAAATCGATTCATCCTTATGTTAAACAAGCATATATTTTAAGTATTATCATGCAACATATAAGGAATCATTCAGATGGATGATGATAATTTCGATATTATTGACTTTAGAAATGAAATAGATAGTTTAAATCCTTCTAATAAAAAAAGATTAGCAGAACAGTTCGCTCTTGCAGCATTAGGGAGCATACCTTGGATTGGAGGTTTTTTAGGTGCTATTGCAAATTTTAAAAGCGAAGAAGGCAATATAAAATTAAACTCATTACAAACAAAGTGGCTTGAAGAACATCATAAAAAACTAGAAAATTTAAATTCAACTTTAAATGTTATAGCAAAGAGATTTGAACAACTAGGCGAGGATATCAATGAAAGACTTGAGTCTGAGGAGTATCTTGATTTAGTCCGCAAAAGTTTTCGTGTATGGAATGATGCTGATACACAAGAAAAAAGACAGCTAGTCTCTAATATGATAACTAATGCTGTCAGTTCTAAAATATGTTCTGATGATATTATTCGTTTATTTATAGATTGGCTTAATATTTATCACGAAGTGCATTTTCAAGTCATCAGAATTATTTATCAAAATCCAGGCGTAACCCGTTATGAAATATGGATGGAATTGCATGAAATAATTCCGCGCGAAGATTCGGCTGAGGCTGATCTCTACAAAATGTTAATTAGAGATCTGTCAACAGGTGGAGTGATTAGGCAAGCACGTAATACCACAGAAGATGGTCAGTTCTTAAAACAAAGACATGCCCCGCAAGCCAAGCGTGGCACATCAACGCTTGAGTCTGCTTTCGAGAACACAAAATCTTATGTACTGACCGAACTAGGAAAGCAATTTGTGCACTATACAATGAATGAAGTAGTGACCAAGCTGGATTGAGCCGGAGTTAAATTGCTATACACTGTGCCACAGCACATGTGTATAGCAATGCGTATAAAAACATCATAGTACAGTAAAAATAACAATATAAAACATGAAGTTACAACTCAACATTGACTCCTGTGATCTTCCGCCAAAAGTTTCATTTCTTTTTATACAAAGTTGCGAGTGCTGCTAACAGGTCCCGTAATCCAGTATTGAAATCCTTTCTAAAATCCGCGTATTTTTTTGTTTTTAATAATTCAGGTATTTTGCAATCCTTTAAAAGCAAAGGAAGTACATGAATACGATCATGTTGAATTTCATTCCAATATTTTGTTTGCCATTCTCTTTCTACCCATTTTGATGAAACAGCATTTTCTGAAAGGATAACAATTACAAAATCAGCTTCTTCTAATCCGTCAGAGATTCGTTCGGGAATGCTTTCCCCTACTTTTATGTCCCATTCATCCAACCAAGGAACATATCCATTTGCTTCAAGGTCCATACATAACATCTTTGCAAATGGTTTATCCAATGATGAATGAGAGATGAAAATTTTTGCCCCGCTAGGTTTACTCATATATCGCTGCTCCACAATTTGATCCAGAAGAGTAGTTTCAATGTAATGTAATTCTGAAAAATAACTGCACAATTTCTTATAAGATATTTTATTGTATGGGGAGCATAGTTTAGTAAGCTCAGTTTTACGAATTACTAAATCGTGCATTGATGCATATTCTAAATCATCATAAGAGATATCATAATGCTCAGTCGCTAGAGAAAAATGACCAAAATATACTATAGCGACATGGATTACACCTTCTATTTTTTCATCATCATTTTCTTCATCCCATTCATAGTTTTCTGGAAAAAGAGAATCATCATCATCGTAATAACCAATACGTCCTTTAAATTTTCCAGATATTACTTTAACGGTACCATATCGATTCATTTCTTTAGGCATGGCTGAATCCTATATTCATAATATTAACCCTTAGGTTCAATTTTCCTTAATCGCAAAGCCTCCCTCGCCAGCTCCTTCAACCAACTGGCGAGACTCACCCCTTCTTCAGCCGCCACAGCATCCAGTTGTTCCTTCAATGCCGGATCAATACGCATTTTAAACTGCGGTGACTGCCCGCCACCTTTTGGTTTTTTTTCGCGCGATATGATTGACATGAGGCCACCTATCCATCTACTCTGATACATATAGGAGGCCACCTAAACCTCCTGTACTAGCAACGCCCCGATGTGCGGGAACACAAACGGAGCGTCTAACCTCACCAACTATCAAGGAGTTGATTATGGCTGATTCGCATTCTACCCCAGACACCGACCAATCCGGAACCGAGCGTTCGTTAATTGTGGGATACCGCCCGAATGTTTTCGACAAATCCACGCCCAATATCATTCTGTCCGGCAAGTGGCTGCGCACGGCGGGGTTTGATACCGGACATCAGGTCACGGTAAAGGTGATGAAGGGTTGCATCGTTCTGGTGGCGTATAACGAGCAGGAGCAGAGGTTGCAGGATGATTATAAACGGACGAAAGCAAAGCTCGTTGAGATAGAGGACGCCCTCGCAGCGATCCAAACTCAGCATCCTGGAAAGCGCCTCGCAAAAGTGAATACACACCGCCGAGCTTAACGCTGAGAATATGGAGGTGGCATTACAGACAAAGATGTCATCCAGTCTCCGGCAGGCAAAATTGAGTAACATTCAACTATCCGGAAATTCCGGATAGTTCACCTGAAGAAAAACAGCAGATTTCAGAGAGATAGATCACCACAACCTCGAAGCAATACTCGACGTCGGGTACCGTCCTCCTCGAGCCGTCCAGTTCCACCAAGGGCCACCCAGACCTTCCAGTAATAGTGGGTAAAAAGGTTATTTATGGACAAACGGCAGCTTTACTCTCCGGCATGAATGAAAAACGCTGGAAAACGCCTCGCAATTTCTTAATTGCACGATCCGTTTGAAATCCCCTTTTTGTCATACTCCTGCCACTAACAGCCTGGCTGTCGATGACAGCCATTGCATTTATTAACTACAGCTTATATTCTTTTTATAAGCTACAGCTTATCATGGACGAAAGCATGTGGACGGTTCGGTTCGGAAAGGTATTCGAGCAGTGGTTGTTTGAACAGGAAGAAGGATTACAGGATAAGGTACTGGCAGACCTGCTAAATCTGCAACACTATGGGCCACGTCTTCCTCGTCCTTATGCAGATACGGTTAAAGGCTCACAGTATAAACATATGAAAGAATTACGTATTCAATATGCTGGTCGTCCTGTTCGTGCTTTCTTCGCATTTGATCCTGTACGTCAGGCCATTGTGCTTTGCGCGGGCGATAAGAGTAACGACAAAACCTTTTATGAAAAAATGATTCGCATCGCAGATACCGAATTTTCCCTTCATCTGACAAGCCTGGAGGCAACCAAGTGAAAACCTTAAATGAAGTGATTGCGTCACGTTCACCGGATAGCCAACAACGAATTAAAGAAATGGCAGAGGAAATGATCCTCGAAACGGGTCTGCAACTTTTACGTGAAGAGCTCAGGCTTTCGCAAAAAAATGTTGCCGAGCTTATGGGGGTAAGCCAGCCCGCAGTAACTCAGATAGAGCAACGTGGAAATGAACTAAAAATTGCCACACTTAAGCGCTACATTGAGGCAATGGGTGGGAAACTTTGTATCGACGTTGAACTTCCCACAGGAAAACGCGTTGCATTTCATATCTAACAAATGTGATTTCTGCGTTAAGTGAATATTCACTTAACCAACCGCATATGCAACAACGGAAACGGATTCCCCTGTCCGTCCAGTTCCGAGCGCCCGACCTGCTCAAACCCCATATGGCGATAAAATTCCACCCCCAGCGGGTTTTGTTCATTAACATCCACTTCATTCACGCCAAACTCTGCGATGGCGTATTGCAGCAGCAATTTCCCGATGCCCTTCCCCCGGCTCGCATCATCAACAAACAACATTTCAATGCGATTTTCATCAACGCCTAAAAAGCCGTGAATAACGCCTGTGTGATCTTCAGCAATCACAACCTTGAGGTTAGGTAAATACGCATTGAGCAATAACGGGCGCAGCGCCGCAATATCGCTTTCCTGTAAAAAGTGGTGTGTGGCGCGAACGGAAGATTCCCAGATCGCGACCAGACGTTCGAAGTGTGTGGGGAGTGCGGTTTCTATTTTCATGGGGGGATCATGTGTGGTTTAGGACGTTAATTCAAGTCACTCCTTGCGCTCTTTTCCCCCTCACCCTAACCCTCACCCAAAGGGAGAGGGAACCGACCGTGCTAAACCCTAATCTCCATCACCGCGTACACCCCGTCCTTCGGCACCACCACGGTGACGTTTTCCACCGGCACGCCCGCCGCGAGGTGGATATCCTGCAACTGCTGTAACGACCTCGGGTGAATATCCTCCCAGCCGATACCCCGCAGCACAAAGTCAATTTGCGGGCTGCTGGTCAACATGTTCGAGACAATCACCGCTCCGCCGGGCTTTACCATCCGCAGCGCGCGCTGAAGAAAAATCACCGCATCGGCATCATTGAAGTATTCGAAAATCCCCAGCGCATCGACAAGCTCGGCCTGCTGCTCGCCCAGCTCCAGTAGTAAGTCCTCGTTACGCACCAGCGTGTGCAACAAGTTGCGTCTGAGCAGGGTCAGCTGTTCGCCCACAACAATACCTTCCTGTGCCGCCATGGTTTCGGCCCAGCTGAGCGCCACGGGGTCTTTGTCCACCAGCGTGAGATAAACCTGCTGACCGTCGAGCTTTGCCTCGCGCAGCGCCTCAAGCACCGGAATAGCGGCCCCACTCGCCAGGCTAACCCAGTTATTCTCACTTTCGTTATGAATGTACTTTTCCACCAGCGCGGCCAGAACTCTGGCACGGGAGCGCACGCCAACCGCATCGTTAGCGTGGATAAACCACTGGCGGCTGTCGCTGTCCATCTTTGTTCCGTCAGGCAGGCGGTCTTCCAGCGGGTTTTGCACCACAAACAGCGCCAGCGCGGAGGGCACCAGCCGGGTTCGCCACGCGGTAAGCGCCGGGCGGTTACGAAAAGCCTGTTCGGAATAACGGTTTTGAGGGACAAGCACGGCCTGTCCGCCTTCTTCGTATTCAATCAGCGGAGGCCGGAGCGCTGGCTCGGCTTTCAGCGCCTGGTCAAGCGTGGTGATCTCACGGACAGCATCGTCTTTCATCGGCCACTGGTCGCTGACATCGGGAAATGACGCACTGAAAATCGTCATATTTTCCGGCGCATCGCCGCGAAAAGGCTGCCAGTTCATCTCGTTGTCTCCCGTTACGTTGATAACAAAAGTCTATCCAGGCAGGCCAGTAATACCCTACGAAAAAAGCACGATCTTCACTGCTTCACCCACACCCACGGAGCAATCCCAGAACCTAAACGGCACACTTTTCGGCGCTTCATCCCGTCCGGGAAAATTCGTAGTATATTGAGAATATTCCTCCACTCTGGACACGAGCATGGCTTACTCCATCGGCGAATTCGCCAGACTCAGCGGCATCACCGCTACCACGTTGCGTGCGTGGCAGCGTCGCTATGGTTTACTCAAACCACAGCGCACGGATGGCGGTCACCGCCAGTACAGCGATGAAGACGTCCAGCAGGCGCTAAAAATCCTCGACTGGGTAAAAAAAGGCGTCCCGATTGGCCAGGTCAAACCCCTGCTGGAACGCCCGACACCGGGCCGAACCAATAACTGGCAAACTCTGCAACAGAACATGCTGCAACGCCTGCAGGAAGGCAAAATCGAGTCCCTGCGCCAGATGATTTACGACGCCGGACGCGAATACCCGAGGCCAGAACTGGTCACGAACGTACTGCGCCCCTTGCGTAGCCAGGTCTCCGCTAACGTTGCCGCTGCAATGACCCTGCGCGCGATCCTCGATGGCATCATCATCGCCTATACCTCATTCTGCCTCGAAGGTGATAAAAAAGCGCCGGGCGATAATATTCTGCTCAGTGGCTGGCATCTGAACGACGCTTGCGAGATCTGGCTCGAAGCCTTAACACGCACCGGCCAGGGCCACCGGATCGACATTCTGCCCTCGCCTCCGGCCGCACTGGCACCTGAAATATTCCCGGATCGTAAATGGCTTCTGGTGACCAGCGGTAAACTCACCGCCGCAGGCAAAAAACAGCTTGAACAGTGGCAGCAGCACGTCTCCATTGAGGTCATCACCCTCAAATAAAATCCATTTAAATTCAATATCAATACAAAACACCTTCACCAAAACTTGGACAAATAATCAATATTGTGTAAGTTTTAAGTATTGGATCTGGAGGTGTTCACCATGACAAAAAAACCTGTGCTGGGCATTAGCGGATGTTTGACCGGTTCCGCCGTTCGCTTTGACGGTGGGCATAAACGTATGGGTTTTGTCATGGACGAGCTGGCACAGTGGGTCAGTTTCAGGCCTGTATGTCCTGAAATGGCGATTGGCCTGCCTACTCCACGCCCTGCCATTCGTTTAACGCTGACAGAGAACGGCGAAACGCAACTGCGTTTCAGCAAGCCCCCTCACGAAAACCTCACGCAGAAAATGGTCGACTTTGCGGCGGATTATCTACCGAAAATCGGCGATCTGGCGGGATTCATTGTCTGCGCAAAATCCCCAAGCTGCGGCATGGAACGCGTGCGGCTGTATGACGAAAACGGCAACCGGGGCCGCAAGGAGGGTGTCGGGCTGTTCACCGCCGCCCTTCTTGAAACCTGGCCGTGGCTGCCCGTGGAAGAAGACGGGCGCCTGCACGATCCGGTTCTGCGGGAAAACTTCGTCGAACGTGTTTTTGCCCTGCATGAGCTGAACACCCTGCGAGCCAACGGCCTGACGCGCCGCGCATTGCTGGATTTCCACAGCCGCTATAAGCTCCAGCTGCTGGCGCACCATCAGGCGGGTTATCGCGAAATCGGCCCGTTCGTTGCGTCGCTGCACGAGTGGGAAGACCTGGACGCCTTCTTCGTGGCGTACCGGGAAAAGCTGATGACGATCCTGAAAAAACCCGCCTCGCGGAAAAATCACACCAACGTGCTGATGCATATTCAGGGATATTTCCGTAACCAGCTGAACAGCCGCCAGCGTGGCGAGCTGCGCGATGTGATCCTGCACTATCGCAACGGACAGTTGCCTATCCTCGCCCCGATTACGCTGCTCAAACACTACCTGGCCGAATACCCTGACCAGTATCTGATGACGCAAAACTACTTTGATCCCTATCCTGATGATTTGGGTCTGCGTCTGGCAGTAACGTGATGATAAAAATGCGAAGGCCCCGTGACCTATAGAGGCCCAAAGCAGTACCCCGTTTAGACGACACCCTCACTGTCGTCTCTTTTTTGCATTTCATCTCAAAGACTGTGATTATATACAGGCTTATTCTGCAAAAGGGGCCAGCCTGTGATTAACACCCTGCACATTCAAAACTACCGCTCAATTCGCGATACGTCACTGGAGCTGGAACAGCTCAACATTGTCTTCGGCCCAAACGGCACCGGGAAATCGAATATCTATAAGGCGATTTACCTGATGCACAGCGCGGCACAGGGGCAGTTTTCCCAGGCGCTGGCGAATGAAGGTGGGATTTTGAAAGTGTTCTGGGCAGGGAAAACCCGCAGCGACCAGTTGCGGCGCATGAACCTGGCGGTAGAAACCGAAACCTACGAATACGAATTGCAGGTGGGTTTTGTCGAAAAGCTGCCTTATCCGTCGCAGTTTCAGCTCGACCCGGTGATCAAAGAAGAGTCCATCTGGCTCAGCGGCCAGCACCGTCGTCCGTCGTCACAGCTGATGAAGCGCAAGAATCAGGCCGTGTTTCTGAACAACGTGCATCACGAAAAAGTGACCTACAGCGGCACGCTGTATGAGAACGAATCGGTATTCGGACAGCTCGGCGAACCGCATCTTTACCCGGAAGTGTCGCAGATGCGCGAATCCCTGCGTAACTGGCGTTTTTATCACGAGTTTTCCGTCTCATCCGGATCGGCGATGCGGGCTCCACAGGTCGGTTTCCGCTCCCCGGTGCTCGCCAGCGATGGCTCAAATCTGGCCGCAGCGTTTCAGACCATCGTCGAGATTGGCGACGAACTGTTGCTGATGCGTATTCTCGACCAGGCATTTCCTGGCTGCGTGTTTTACAGCGACAACACCAGCGGGCGTTTCCGCATGATGATGCAGCGGGAAGGTCTGAGCAGGCCGCTGGAACCGGCGGAGTTTTCCGACGGCACCCTGCGTTTCCTGTGCCTGGCGGTGGCGCTATTAAGCCCGCGACCGCCAGCGTTTATCGCGTTGAACGAACCGGAAAACAGCCTGCACCCACAGATGCTGCCCGCACTGGCGAGCTTAATCGCCGAAGCCAGCCGCTACTCGCAGATCTGGCTCACCAGCCACTCGCCGGAGCTGGCGAATTTGATTGAGAAACAGAGGTCGTTTTCGCTGTATCAGCTAAAGATGGTAGAGGGGGAGACAAAGGTGGAGCGGCTGGGGTAGATTTTATTCTCTCATCTTCCTTGCCTTAAATAACCACACATCAGGACGGGTCTTATAGGAAAGAGTACAATGCCATCAATATCTTAATGCGCATTTATTATTCCTGGAGACACATCATGAAAATCATTCTGACCGCATCCCTGCTCGCCCTTTCTGCCTCTGTCTTTGCTGGAACGCCCCCGCACTGGACATATGAAGGTAAGGCCGGTCCGAATAACTGGGGGGAACTCAGCGACGAGTTTGTCACCTGCAAGACCGGGAAATTTCAATCGCCGATTGATATCCGTCGGCCCTTTGATGCCGCGCTGCCGCCGCTGGAACTGAACTTCCATACTGCCGCCGAAAAGATGATTAACAATGGTCACACCCTGCAGGTGACCGCCAGCGATGAAGATGAGTTCCGCCTGGATGACCAAACCTTCATCCTGCGCCAGTACCATTTCCACACTCCGAGCGAAAACCGGATCAACGGTAAATCCTTCCCGCTGGAAGCGCATTTTGTTCATGCCAGCAAAGAGGGCGATATCGCGGTGCTCGCCGTTATGTTTGAGGTAGGCCCTGAGAACAGCGCGTTGACTCCACTGCTGGCACACCTTCCGAAGGAAAAGGACCATGAAGTGTCGATTGATAAACGCCTCGATCTTCGTCCGTTGTTCCCGGCTGACCTGCACTACTATCGCTTCAGCGGTTCGCTGACCACCCCACCGTGCACCGAAGGGCTGCGCTGGCTGGTGATGAAAAACACCGTGACCTTGTCAGAAAAGCAGCTGGAGATGTTTAAGCAGGCGCTTGAGCACAGCAACAACCGTCCACTTCAGCCGCTGAACGGCCGTGTGATTGTTCAGTAACACCGTGTGACGCATAAAAATCCCGCCGTGCGGGCGGGATAACCACAGATTACTTTCTGCAGTGATGTATCTTCGGCACGTTCAGTTCGCAATACAATTTTCAATTTATGGTTGCCAGTTAATGCTGGCAGGATAATCTGTAAGTGTTGGTTATCAGATGAGAAAATCAAAATGGATATTGCACTTTTCCCTGGTCAAAATGCCCGAGCATGGGCTGAAACAATGATTAACCTCGAAGCGCGGAGGCTTATCAATACTGCGAATATGGTTGGTGGGCAGCATCTCAGCGACGGACTCGCACGCATTAAATTTATGGACGATATCCGGCAATTTGTAATGCAACAATTTAGCGCAACCCGGGCGGCCAAAACTGAAGAAGAGTGTATGGTGTGCCTGAAAAACATCCGAGCTGAGAATGAAAGTCTTCTTGACCAAAGTAGAATGATTCGCTCTCGTACCGCCCAGCTATTTGCTCAGATTGAACTGGTTAAAGAAAATAACAAGGTCGTCGGTTACGTTATCTCGTCGATTAAGGTTGTGCTTTCAGGGTTACAGATTGTTGCAGGTGTTGGTGCAATGATGACAATGAATCCCGTGGGTGTACTTGCCGGAGCGATTCTGGTTATGGATGGTGCAAATGCCATTTCAAAAGAAATTAACAGAACGCTACAACACCAACCAAACTCCGACGGTATGCTGGCCGATGGCGTAATGGATATCGCTCAGTTTATGGGGTTCAAACGTGAATCAGCTCTGGGGATATTCAATAGCGTAAGCCTGGCAGCAAGTGTCTATACGGTATTTGGTGCAATACGAAAACCCGAATCATGGCGTCTATTTCGCTATCTCCCGCTGGATTTCTACCGCAAGGTCGATGGAATGAATCGCGCAGTGCTCACCATGAAAATTGTCGGTTGGGGTGTCTCTGCAAAAGTCTCATTTGATTTAATATCTAATGCGTCTGGCCAGAACTAATGTATTTCTTCCTGTAACGCCAGGCTTTATAGGTAATGAGCGGGGGTTGAAAAAACCAGACAATCATCAATACGATGAATAGAGAAATGCCCCCGGAAACAATGTTGTACTGCTCAGCGAAAAAAAGAAGCGCCAGGAAAATCAGAGCCACAGCAGCAGTAATACACAGAACCATGATAAATCGCTTACCTAAGTCAAGCACGACCTCAAGCAGAGATGAACCATAACGGTTAATGTTTCGGTTCAGATACGCTATTTCTTTTACGGTGAAACCTGCTTCAAGTAACTGCGTTTCAATATTGGTCATGCCACTACCTTTTCTTCTGGAAAGTAACGTGGAATATCTTAACCGGAAGAGATGCGTCTTGTAACCAGTCTGATACATCAGAATTAAACAGCAAAAAAATCAGGTTAGGGGGTGTAATGCGCGTTCGTCAGGATCGTTTTTAATCCTGAGGCATAAAAGGTCTCCCGCGCCATTTATTCCATCGAGACAGAATTATTTTTAGCTGACGATGGCTGAATTCGGAAGGTTTTGCGCCATTCCGCCGGGCTGACCCCAAAACGCGCTTTAAACTGCTGGCGATACGTCACCGCCGACACAAATCCCACCTGTTCTGCCACGCGTTCAATCGGTATATTTCCGGCTTCCAGTAATATCTGACTGCGTCGCAACCGTTCCGCAGTTAGCCAGTCGGCAACGCTCATCCCCGTAGCGTTAATAAAATGGCGAGTCAGGGTGCGGCGGCTCATGGAAACCACCTCTGCCAGCGAGTCCAGATTATGCGGCTCGTTAATGTGCTGCTGAAGATAATCAATCAGACAGTTAATCCGCGCATCGCGGGTATCTTTTGGTACAGGCTGGGCAATAAACTGCGCCTGTCCGCCCTCACGGTGCGGGGGAACAATCATCCGCCGGGCAATCTGGTTCGCGACCACGCTGCCAAAGCGCTGGCGGATAATATACAAACAGCAATCCAGCGCAGCGGCGGTGCCCGCTGAAGTAATGATATTGTCGTCATCCACGTAGAGGGCGTTGATATCCAACTGGACGTTCGGGAAAAGCGACTGGAACTGGTGCTCAAACTCCCAGTGCGTGGCCGCGCGCTTGCCATCAAGAATCCCCGCGTAACCCAGCACAAACGAACCCAGGCACAGCCCGACCATTTGCGCACCGTTGTCTCTTGCCTGCACCAGGCTATCGAGCAGGATCTGCGGCGGGCGTTCCAGAACGTGCTGCCAGTAAGGCACCACCACGATATCGGCCTGCGCAATTGCGGAATAATCCTGCGCGGCATTGAGCGCAAAGCCGTCTCTGGAGGTCAGTAATCCCGGTTGTTCGGCGCAGATCGTGACATTAAAGCGCTTTTCACCAGATACCGTATCACCAAACAAAATACAGGGAACGGAGTAGTGGAACGGGCTAAACCCGTCCACTGCAACAATCGCGACGTTTACTGGTGGCATTTGTCTCTCCTTTCCCCTTTAAACACTCAGAATATAACGCTTTCGCCATCCTGTGGAATGCTCAGCGCATCACTGAACTGGTTGGCTTCGGCGTACTCACGCAGTGCGTGGCGGGTTAACAGGCAGTGGTTGATCGCCTCCATATGGACCGCCACAATCTGTGCCTGCGGCAGCAGGAAATGAACGTTCAGAACATCCTGCTCGCCCATAATAATCGGCCCGAAACCCAGCACATGCGCGTAACCAGCATTAAGTACCACCACATCCGGCTGGTGTTTTTGCAGATCGGCCGCCACCTCTTCGCGCCAGATGGTATCGCCTGCAATGTACAGCGTCTTCTCATCAGGATGACGCAACACCACACCGCAGGCTTCACCCAGACGCTCTGCCAGCTCTGGTACCGCATAAGCACGATCGGTACCGTGCTGGCCGCCGTGGGTTTTCGCGATACGGATATCGCCAAAACGTGTCTCTTCTGTCATCACCGTCAGGTTGCTAAACCCCTGGCTGCGCAGCAGTGCAGCGTCACTGTCGTTTTGCACGTAGACAGGTTTGTCTTTGGCGATCAGCTCAATGGCCGTTTGATCCCAGTGATCGTCATGGGTGTGGGTGACAATCACCGCATCGGCATCCAGCAGCGTTTTTACGTCAACGGGCAGGTCGACCATCGGGTTGCGAATGTCTGCACGCGCCGTGCCCGGAAAACCGGGATACGCGCCTTTTGGTGCCAGCATCGGGTCGATTAAAAAACGTTTTCCGGCGTAGGTAATCAGTTGAGTGGCATTGCGAATTTGGGTGATGTTCATGGGTTATCCTCCGGTTAGTGTGATAAGGAGAATAGCCAGAGGGGCAGTTTTGCGATGTGGGCTAAAGGGCAATGATCGATGGAATCGGGCCAATAGGAAAAGGCGGGTTTCCCCGCCAGCGTGCTTACCAGCCAGGCACTGCGCCGCCGTTAAAGATAGTCTCCGCCGCTTTCGCCACCTCAGGTGACTGATACGACTGAATAAACTCCTTCACGTTCTCTGCGTCTTTGTTGTCTTCACGCGTCACCACAATGTTCACGTATGGCGAATCTTTGTCTTCGATAAATACGCCATCATGCACTGGCGACAGCCCGGTTTGCTGGAGATAAGTGGTGCTGATGATGGCGACATCGACTTTCGGATCATCCAGTACGCGCGGCAGTTGCGCCCCTTCCAGCTCCATAATTTTCAGGTTTTTGGGATTTGCCGTGATATCCAGCGCCGTCGGCAGCAGGCCAACGTCTGGCTTGAGGGTAATCAGCTTCTCTTTTTGCAGCAGCAACAGCGCGCGGCCGAGGTTGGTTGGGTCGTTCGGAATAGCAATGGTCGCGCCATCTTTCAGATCAGACACGGATTTGATCTTGCGGGAATACCCGGCCATCGGGAAAACAAAGGTGTTCGCCACGGCGACCAGTTTGTAGCCGTGCGCCTTGTTATCTTCTTCAAGGAATGGGCGATGCTGGAAGACGTTGGCGTCCAGTTCCCCCTGGTTGGTGGCATCGTTTGGCAACAGCGAGCCGCTGAAGCCCACCAGCTCGACATCCAGGCCATATTTCTCTTTCGCCACCTTTTTGGCGACTTCCGCCACATCCTGTTCAGCGCCGTTGATGACGCCCACTTTAATGTGTTTGGCATCGCTGCCACTTTGATCGCACCCTGCCAGCAGCAGGCCAGCAAGTACCAGAGCACCCAATCGACGTTTCACAAGACAGTTCCTTTTGCTGAATGTTTTAGTGACTATATCGACAACGAGGCGGTGAAATAAAAACCGAAAAAGAATCAATAAGAAGGATAAGTTATATGCGGTCGATTGCCGGGCTTACCCTGTCTACAGATTCAGGATTTAAAGCGCTTTCGCCAGATAATGTCGCTGCATGCCCGGATAAGGATAATCCTGCAAAGACATCTGAAGCTGGTACCCCTGTTTTTCATAGAACGGGCGCGCCTGAAAGCTGGCGGTATCGACGAGCGCGTGCTTGCAGCCCTGGCGTCTGGCTTCGTCTTCAGCCGTTTTGATAATCCGACCGCCGACGCCGGAACCGCGCACGCTATCGCTGACCCACAGAAAATCAATATTCAGCCAGTCGCCTTTACGCACCCCAATTAGCCCGCCGAGCATGATGCCTTTTTCGTCCCGCACGTAAACGCCAATATCCCCGCTGAAGCTCGCCAGATCTAAAAACTGCCCGTTATAGGCTCTCAGCCCCGTCAGTAACTCTTCTTTTTCTTCAGGCGTAACTTTTTTAGTGATGCTCAAATGCATATTGTTCTCCTTATTTTCAGCGCAATCTGAATATCTCACAGCTTAACCTTCATAAAAACTCCTTATTTCCTCCATTGTTTAATCCAGGAAACATTCATTCAATATGTAAATAAAAAAAGCCTTTCCAATACGCACCCGAAACGTATACTGAGAACGATCATTCTCACTTTTACACGGTAGCCGACGATGAGTACGAAACTGGAAGAAAGACAAAAACAACGTCAGGACGAGATCATCATCGCCGCGCGCCGCTGCTTTCGCGCCAGCGGATTTCACGCTGCCAGCATGTCGCAGATTGCCAGCGAAGCGAAGCTTAGCGTCGGGCAAATTTACCGTTATTTCAGCAACAAAGACGCGATTATCGAAGAGATGATCCGCCGAATCATCGACTCGCGCATTGAGGAGATGCAGGGGAAAACCCTGGTGGAAGGGATGCCGCAGGCGCTCGCCTGGCGACAGACCCTCAACGAAGATGACGATGCGCTGATGCTGGAAATGTCCGCTGAGGCCACGCGCAATCCGCAGGTGGCGACGATGCTGATAGAAGCCGAATCGCGCATGTTCGCCAACGCCTGCGAGCACCTGAAAAAGCAGTTTCCCCACCTGAGCGACAAGCATATTCGCTGCTGCGTGGAGATTACCGCTGTGATGATCGAAGGAACTATTTATCGTCGACTCACGCCATTAAAAGTACCGTCAGAACAATTAGAACCCCTTTATCAGGATATTTTAAATATGCTTTTCTCTGCGAAGTAATCGCATATGAATAATTAGCGGGAATAAATAATCCCCCTTTTTTACATTTCTGGCTCAGCCAGAGATGCGGTATCGCTGTGCCTTTAAATAGCCCTCCTCCCTGTTAAGCGATTAACGGGCAGGTATCGTTCACCCTGGAAAAAGATTATGAAAACCATAACAACCTCCATCGCGGCATTACTCCTCCTGACAGGGTGCGATAATGCGCAAATATCTGCTCCCCAACATCCTCTTCCGGAAGTGGGGATTGTCACCCTCATGAGCCAGCCTGTTTCCGTCGTCAGTGAGTTGACGGGCCGCACCACCGCAGTCATGAGCGCCGAAGTGCGCCCGCAGGTAGGCGGCATTATTCAAAAGCGGCTGTTCACCGAAGGCGATACCGTTAAAGCCGGACAGGCGCTGTATCAAATTGACCCTTCCAGCTATCGCGCGGCGTTTGATGAAGCCGCCGCGGCGCTGAAACAAGCCCAGGCGCTGGTAGCGGCCGACTGCCAAAAAGCCCAGCGCTATGCACAGCTGGTGAAAGACGACGGCGTGTCACGTCAGGATGCGGAAGACGCGAAATCTACATGCGCGCAGGACAAGGCCAGCGTCGAGTCAAAGAAGGCCGCGCAGGAGAGCGCTCGCATTAACCTCAACTGGACCACCGTGGCCGCACCGATTACCGGACGCATCGGCATCTCCTCTGTCACCCCCGGCGCCCTGGTGACCGCCCAGCAGGATACCGCGCTGGCGACCATTCGCGGTCTGGACAGCATGTACGTCGATTTGACGCGCTCCAGCGCCGATCTGCTGCGCTTACGTAAACAAACCCTCGCCACCAACAGCGATACACTGAGCGTGTCGTTAATCCTGGAAGACGGCAGTACCTACAGCGAAAAAGGTCACCTGGCACTGACAGAAGTCGCGGTCGATGAATCTACTGGCTCGGTTACGCTGCGCGCCGTCTTCCCTAACCCGCAGCATCAGCTGTTGCCGGGGATGTTCGTGCGCGCCAGAGTGGATGAAGGCATCATGAACGAGGCGATCCTCGCGCCGCAGCAGGGCATTACCCGCGATGCCAAAGGCAATGCCACCGCGCTGGTCGTTGATGCCAGCAACAAAGTGGAACAGCGTCAGCTGGAAACGGGCGAGACATACGGTGACAAATGGCTGGTGCTGAGCGGCCTGAAAGCAGGCGATAAGCTGATTGTTGAGGGCACCGACAAAGTCACCACCGGCCAGGAAGTGAAAGCCGAAGAGATGAAAACAAACGGAGGAAACGCCTGATGTTTTCCCGTTTCTTTGTGCGTCGCCCGGTATTTGCCTGGGTGATCGCCATTCTGATTATGCTCGCGGGTATGCTGGCGATCCGCACACTGCCGGTTGCGCAGTACCCGGACGTCGCCCCGCCATCGATCAAGATTTCCGCCACCTACACGGGTGCGTCGGCGCAGACGCTGGAAAACAGCGTCACCCAGGTCATTGAGCAACAGCTGACCGGGTTGGATAACCTGCTCTACTTCACCTCCACCAGCAGTTCGGACGGCTCGGTCAGCATTAACGTGACCTTCGAACAGGGAACCGACCCGGACACCGCGCAGGTTCAGGTGCAGAACAAAGTCCAGCAGGCAGAATCACGCCTACCAACCGAAGTACAGCAGTCGGGGATCACGGTCGAAAAATCGCAGAGTAACTTCCTGCTGATCGCGGGCGTGTACGATAAGACCGACAAATCCAGTAGTTCCGATATTGCCGACTGGATGGTCAGTAACGTGCAAGATCCGCTGGCACGTGTTGAAGGCGTGGGTAGCTTGCAGGTGTTTGGTGCTGAATACGCTATGCGCATCTGGCTCGACCCGGCGAAGCTGGCCTCTTACGCGCTGATGCCGTCCGACGTTCAAAGCGCCATTGAAGCGCAGAACGTACAGGTTTCTGCTGGTAAAATCGGTGCGCTGCCGTCATCAAACGCACAACAGCTGACCGCCACCGTGCGCGCCCAGTCGCGCCTGCAAACGGTCGATCAGTTCAAAAATATCATCATCAAAAGCAAGACCAACGGCTCAGTCGTCCACATCAGCGATGTCGCGCGTGTAGAGATGGGCAGTGAAGATTACACCGCGACCGCGAAGCTGAACGGCCACCCGGCTGCGGGTATGGCTGTGATGCTTTCCCCGGGTGCTAACGCGCTGGATACCGCCACGGCGGTGAAGAACAAAATCGCTGAATTTAAACGTGCGATGCCGGAAGGCTACGACGTTGCCTACCCGAAAGACAGCACCGAGTTCATCAAGATCTCGGTTGAGGATGTGATCCAGACGCTGTTCGAAGCCATTATCCTCGTGGTGGTGGTGATGTACCTGTTCCTGCAAAACATCCGCGCCACGCTTATCCCGGCGCTGGCCGTGCCGGTGGTGCTGCTGGGTACGTTTGGTGTCCTGGCGCTGTTCGGGTATTCCATCAACACCCTGACACTGTTTGCGATGGTGCTGGCGATAGGGCTTTTGGTGGATGACGCCATCGTGGTGGTGGAAAACGTCGAGCGTATTATGCGCGACGAAGGGCTGCCCGCCCGCGAAGCGACCGAAAAATCGATGGGTGAAATCTCTGGCGCGCTGGTCGCCATTGCTCTGGTGCTTTCCGCGGTGTTCCTGCCGATGGCGTTTTTCGGCGGCTCCACTGGGGTTATCTATCGTCAGTTCTCGGTCACCATTATTTCGGCGATGATCCTCTCGGTCGTGGTGGCGCTGACCCTGACTCCGGCGCTTTGCGGCTCGGTACTGAGCCACACCCCACCGCACAAAAAAGGCTTCTTCGGCGCATTTAACCGCTTCTACAGCAAAACCGAACACGGCTATCAGAACAAGGTGCTGCGCGCACTGCGCCGCTCCGGCGGGATGCTGGTCATCTACGCCCTGCTCTGCGGCGCGATGGGGCTGGCGATGTTGAAACTGCCGGGCAGCTTCCTGCCGACGGAAGACCAGGGCGAAATAATGGTGCAGTACACCCTGCCAGCAGGGGCGACAGCAGTGCGTACCGCAGAGGTGAGCCGCCAGGTGCGTGAGTGGTTCCTCACCAAAGAGAAAGCCAATACCGACGTTATCTTTACCGTTGAGGGCTTTAGCTTCAGCGGCAGCGGCCAGAATGCCGGGATGGCGTTTGTCTCGCTGAAAAACTGGTCTGAGCGTAAAGGCACAGAAAACACCGCCCAGGCCATTGCCCTGCGTGCCACGCAGGAGCTGAGCACCATTCGTGATGCCACCGTTTTTGCCATGACGCCACCTTCGGTCGACGGTCTGGGGCAAAGCAACGGTTTTACCTTCGAGCTGATGGCCGCCGGTAATACCGACCGTGAAACCCTGCTGAAAATGCGTAACCAGCTGATTGGCGAGGCGAATCAGGATAGCGACCTGCACGCCGTACGTGCCAACGATCTGCCGCAGATGCCACAGTTGCAGGTGGATATTGATAACAACAAAGCCGTGTCTCTGGGGCTCTCCCTCAGCGATGTGACCGATACGCTCTCAAGCGCCTGGGGCGGAACCTACGTGAACGACTTTATCGATCGTGGTCGCGTGAAAAAGGTCTATATCCAGGGTGACAGCGATTACCGCGCCGTGCCGTCCGATCTCAACAAATGGTATGTACGCGGCAGCGACAGCACCATGACGCCGTTCTCAGCGTTTGCCACCACCCGCTGGGAATACGGCCCGGAAAGTCTGGTGCGTTACAACGGATCGGCGGCGTATGAGATTCAGGGCGAAAACGCCAGCGGCGCGAGCTCCGGTACGGCGATGAGCAAAATGGAGCAGCTGGCAAACAGCCTGCCATCCGGCACCACATGGGCGTGGAGTGGTTTGTCGTTGCAGGAAAAACTGGCGAGCGGTCAGGCGATGAGCCTGTATGCCCTCTCCATTCTGGTGGTGTTCCTGTGCCTTGCCGCGCTGTATGAAAGCTGGTCGGTACCGATTTCGGTTATCATGGTGATCCCGCTTGGTGTACTGGGGGCAGCAGCGGCCGCCACCCTGCGCGGCCTGAACAACGACGTTTACTTCCAGGTGGCGCTGTTGACCACCATTGGCCTGTCGTCGAAAAACGCCATTCTGATTGTTGAATTCGCCGAGGCAAAAGTGGCTGAGGGGTATTCCCTGACCCGGGCCGCTATCCGCGCCGCTCAGACGCGTCTGCGCCCTATCATCATGACCTCGCTGGCGTTTATTGCGGGTGTGACACCGCTGGCCGTGGCAACAGGTGCAGGGGCCAACAGCCGCGTGGCGATCGGTACGGGCATCATCGGCGGTACGCTCGCCGCAACGCTACTGGCTATCTTCTTCGTCCCCCTATTCTTTGTACTGGTGAAACGTCTGTTCTCCGGTAAGCGCGCAAACCGGAGGTCATAATGTTTCGCGTCTCTGTTTTAGTGTTAGCTCTGTTGAGTGCGGGCTGTGTCTCGCTCGATCCAACCTATCAACGACCTGATGCCCCCGTCCCGGCGACATTGCCGGGCGCGCACGGCGAAGCGACGACCGTGGTCAGGCAATGGCAGCAGGTGATGAACGATGCGCGTCTGAAAAGCGTGGTGACAATGGCGCTCAACAGTAACCGCGATGTGCAAAAAGCGATTGCCGATATCGACGCCGCCCGCGCCCAGTACGGTGAAACCCGCTCGTCATTGTTCCCGACGGTGGACGCAGAACTGAGTCACACCCGCAGCCGCACGCTGGCAAGCAGTGTGACCACCAGCGATGAGGCAAATGGCGCTGTCTCCAGCTTCGAGCTGGATCTGTTCGGCCGTAACCAGAGCCTGTCCCGGGCGGCACGTGAAACCTGGCTTGCCAGCGAATTCACCGCCCAGAACACCCGCCTGACGATGGTCAGCGAGCTGACGACGGCCTGGGTTACTCTCGCCGCCGATAACAGCAACCTGGCGCTGGCGAAATCGACGATGGAGAGCGCCGTAAACTCGCTCAACATCGTGAAGCGTCAGCAACAAGTTGGCGTCGCGGCGGCAACGGACGTCAGCTCAGCGATGGCGGTTTACCAGCAGGCGCGGGCCAGCGTGGCGAGTTATCAAACCCTGGTTATGCAGGACAAAAACTCCCTGAATCTGCTGGCGGGCGCGACCGTACCGGATAACCTGCTGCCCGGTACGCTGGAGAGTCTGAGCGATAACGCCATCACCCTGATCCCGGCAGGCGTCAGCTCCAGCACGCTGCTGCGCCGCCCGGATATTCAGGAAGCCGAACACAACCTGCTGAGTGCCAACGCCAATATCGGCGCCGCACGCGCCAACTTCTTCCCGACGATTTCGCTCACCGCCAGCGCAGGGGTGGGCAGCGATTCGCTGTCGTCCCTGTTCAGCCACGGTATGAAGGTCTGGTCGTTCGCACCATCCATCACCCTGCCGCTGTTTAGCGGCGGCAACAACATGGCGCAGCTGCGCTACGCTGAGGCAGAGAAAAAAGGGTTAATTGCCACCTACGAGAAAACCATCCAGAGCGCGTTCAAAGATGTGGCCGATGCGCTAGCGCGTCGCGAAACGCTGAGCGAACAGCTTGATGCCCAGCGTGAATACGTGGCCGCCGAGCAGAAAACGCTGGATGTGGCAACGCGCAGCTATCAGGCCGGCGCGGGAGATTATCTGACGGTACTGACCGCGCAGCGGTCGCTGTGGTCGGCGCAGGAATCGTTGATTGCGCTGCAGCAAACCGACCTGGAAAACCGCATCACACTGTGGCAGTCGCTGGGCGGCGGGATTCACTAACTTCATCGGTGGGCGATTCTCATGCGCAGAAAAGAGAAAATCATACTTTTGTCTGGAATCGCTACACTGAATGTAACGATATATTTCACAAGAGCATGTGGTTTCTAAAGGGGGTTTTGATGAAAGCTGCGCACCTGGTCTGCCTGCTGGTTTGTCTGCTCTTCGCCGCGTTTGTCCATGCTCAGGAAAAGGAGGATCCGGCGAAAGAGGCGCAAATAAAGCAGCAGGTCCTTAAAGATATTAAGAAAACCTGTACGCCACAGAAAAAGCAGAGCGATAAAGCCTGGCAGGAGATGATTTTGTCGTCCGAGGCCAATCAACTGCTGATCAAAAACGCCATTACCGCCGTGAAGCGCGACAATCTGGACGCCTACTGGGCAGCGATTGGTCAGGTGGATTGCATGGAAGATTATTAAGTACGCCGCTACGTTTCCCATGACGAGTCTGGTTTAGGGCTCCTTGCTGCACGCCACAGGCAATCGACCCATGTTATGCTGGGAAAAAACCAACATAACAGGGGAGAACATGGGTTCCACACGTAAAGGGATGCTAAACGTCCTGATCGCCGCCGTTTTATGGGGAAGCTCAGGGGTTTGCGCGCAGTACATCATGGAGAAAAGCCATATTTCTTCACCTTACCTGACTATGGTTCGCCTGCTGTTTACCGGTGTTATCCTGCTCACGCTTTCCTTCGTGCACGGCGACAAGATTTTCTCGGTCATCAAAAATCGCAAAGATGCCCTCAGCCTGCTGATTTTCTCGCTGGTTGGCGCGCTCACCGTGCAGCTTACTTTCCTGCTGACGATTGAAAAATCTAACGCCGCCACCGCGACAGTGTTGCAGTTCCTCTCACCGACCATCATCGTGGCGTGGTTTGCACTGGTGCGGAAAAAACGTCCGGGTATGTTTGTCTTATCCGCGATAATGACGTCGCTTATCGGCACGTTTCTGCTGGTGACGCATGGCGACCCGACCTCACTCTCTATTTCGCCTGCAGCGCTGTTCTTCGGGATCGCTTCCGCCTTTGCCGCCGCGTTTTATACCACTTACCCGTCAACGCTGATCGCCCGCTACGGCACGCTGCCGATTGTCGGCTGGAGTATGTTGATTGCCGGGTTAATGCTGACGCCGTTCTACGCCGGGCGCGGAACAACGTTTGTCATTGATGGCAGCCTGCTGCTGGCGTTCTTCTACCTGGTGGTGATCGGTACCGCGCTGACGTTCAGCCTGTACCTGAAAGGTGCGCAAATGATTGGCGGGCCAAAGGCGAGCATTCTGAGCTGCGCCGAGCCGCTAAGCAGCGCGCTATTGTCGGTTATCCTGCTGGGCGTGGCGTTCACCCTGCCGGACTGGCTGGGGACGCTGCTGATCGTGTCGTCGGTGGTACTGATTTCGATGGATTCGCGTAGAAGGGTTAAGGCATCGGCGTAGCCTGATGCCCTCACCCCAACCCTCTCCCACGGGAGAGGGAGAAAAACACTACTTCGCTTTAACCTTCCCTGCCACCAGCAGCGCCGTCAGCAGCATCAGCGTGCCGGAAATCACCAGTGGTGACGTCAACCCCAGATGATCAAGCGCAACACCACCGATGGCTGCACCGCAGGTGTTCGCCAGCTGGATCACCGCCACCTGAATGGAACCGGCTTTTTCCGCCTGATCGGCCAGTGAGCGGGTGATCCACGTTGACCAGCCCACAGGCACCAGCGCAAAGGCAAAGCCCCAGATAATGGCAATCGCCGACGCCACCCATTTATCGCTACCCCACAGCACCAGAACCGTGGCACTGATAGCCAGCACCAGCGGTGCGCCCGCCAGCGCCACTTTCAGGGAGCGTTTCAGGAACTGGGACGAGAGTGAGGTGCCCACAAAACTGGCGATACCGAAACTCAACAGCACCAGCGTCAGGCCATCCACGTCAAATCCCGCCATGGTCATAAACACCGGGCGGATGTAGGTGAAGAAGGCAAACTGCCCGGCGAAAGACATAAAGATAGCTGTCATCCCCGCCAGCACACCCGGGCGCTTCAGCAGGCTGAACATGTTCTGTTTATGATGCGCGGTTTCACCGGGCAGGGACGGCAGTGCTTTCCACACCCAGATAATGCACAGAAAACCCATTACCGCCGCCGCGTTAAACACGTTTCGCCAGCCGATAATCCCACCAAGGAAACTGCCCAGCGGCGCGGCGATCACCAGAGCAATAGAAACGGCACCAAAGATAACGGACAACGCTTTTGGCACCGTGCGGGCTGGTACAAGCCGCATGGTCAGTGAGGCGGACATTGCCCAGAAGCCGCCCAAGCCTAAGCCCAGACAGGCACGGCCAAGCAGCAGCAACGTGAAGCTTTCAGCAAACGAGACCAGCAGGCAGGAGAGCGTCAGCAGCACGCTAAACAGAATAACCACTTTGCGGCGGTCAATGGTGCCAATCACCTGGGTGATAAACAGGCTGGCGAACATCGCCACAAAGGCGGTTACGGTAACAGACTGTCCCGCCACACCTTCGGAAATGCCCAGATCCTGCGCCATGGGCGTCAGCAGGCTGACCGGTAAAAACTCAACGGTAATCAGGCAGGCGACGCAGAATGCCACGGAGAAAACCGCCGACCAGTTCGGGCGTGAAACCTCTTTGGTCTGCGGTCTGGTCGTGGGCTGGATATGTTCTGTCATGGCGTCACCTGAAGATAAAAACGTGCGGAAAAGTCGCGCAGTTTATCATCAAAAGTGTGACGAATTTAACGATTTGACAACTTTTGTCGTTATTACAGGGGATCAGTGCAGGTAAAACACGCCCTCTTCCGGCAAGAAAAGTTGGTTGTAGCGTAGCTGGAAGGCATTAAGTTCCTGCAGATCGGGCTCGATCTCGCGCATAAAGCCGAGCGCGAGTCGGACTTGCGCATCGGTGATTGGTGCAGCCAGGCGGGCTTTACGCAGCATGCGGTGCCAGGTGTGCAGGTTCTCTTCGCTACCATCGACAATGCAGACCTGCCAGATCAGCAACACTTGTGCCGCGTTTTGCAGGTGCGCCTCGTCCGGGCGCTCAAGATAACGGATAAACTCATTCCCCGGCGTTTTGCCAAACTGGTCGATCATCGACTCAACGGGCATCGGGGTGATCCCCAGACGTTCGCTTAAGCGTTTGATGGCGCGTCGGGAATCCGAAGTCAGGATCCGAAATCCGACCACAAACACCACAGCAAGCGTTGCCAGCATTATCCAGACCATGCGTTCTCCTTAGAATAGCCGCTCATCATAGCGGGAAACACACGGCGTCAAAAGCGGGCAGAACCATAATAGTGAACTGAAAAAAGGTGGAATAACCTCATGAAAGCGGCTCTGCGCACTCTGGATCTCAACCTGCTGTAAACGCTGGATGCCCTGCTGGACGAACGCAGCGTCACCCGGCGCAGGTGTGGCTGAGGGAGTTGTTGCTGGAGACGAGTGGGCGGCAGGGGAAAAGCCGCCCATCACCCGGTACATAACGTGTCTGGTTTATGAGCCTGCTGTTACTTAGGCTCCATCCAGCGCACCGAAAAATAACCGTCGTTGATACCTTCCGCGCGCTGCACATCATGAACAAACCACGCATACAGCACTGAAGCATCTACGCACCATCTTACCGGAGGAGCTTTGCCATCATGTCCTGCTGCACCACATTCCAGGAATGTCTCAGCGCGCAAACGCGCTGGTTTAAGAATGTTCTCCAGATAAATCTCCGGCGGATTAGAAAATGTTTGTGTCAGCAGAAGACTGGCAGCATTCGCCACATCCGACAGCCAGCCCCAGTATTTTTTCAGCGTGATGATATCTTCTGTCACGCTATCCATCTCCTGACGTGCCTGAGAAGATATCCCCAACAGACCTGACGCTGACGACGTGGACGTCATTATCCCACTGCGAATACCCTCCAGACGACGCAGTTCACTCTTGTATTCATAAAACTGCCTGCCCAGCCATTCAAAATAACCGTCAAGATGCCGGTTCAGAGCCTGATAGCTGAGTGCTCGGGCATTTACCGCACTCTGGTATGTTTCTACCCATTTATCAACTGATTGGCTTTCGACGCTGTCTTGAATAGAAAAATATGATGCAACAGTCGCGGATACTTCTCTCAAGGTTTTAAGGTCATGAAATGGTACCCCAGCCTTCATGGCCTCCAGATACATTTTGCGCAGCGGGACACGGCTGAGCTCGGCACTCGGTTTTTGCACATCAGGTTTTAACCCGCCGCCAATATCATCGCTGCACCCCGGCATCAGCACTTCCTGGTGCTCAAAACCTTTTCGCCCGGTACGATACACGCAGCGCCAGCGTCGGCGCTCGTGTGCCGCCACCAGATGCAGCGAATGCTTGACCGCTTCCGGCAGAGGCGACTGATGGTCGAGGTACTTTCGCCCGAACAGGGAGATGATTTGGCCTGCCGTTTCCGCATATTTCACTGGCGCCCATTCCATTGCGCTGCCGGCATAGTCCAGCCCGTTGTCACTGCTCATCGGCGTATCCCGCGAGCAGTCAAACAACCCGGCAAACACAATATCAACCGGTATTCCCCTGTATATTGGCTTTCCGTTATCACCTTGGTCGCACAGATCATTGAGAAGCAGGTCGATAAACTGTCGGGCCTGCGTTCCGCCCATATCGAAGCCAAACACGGATACCGAAATCAGCCGGACGGGCACTTCACCATGCTTCAGGGCATCTTCAACGGTACGCTCAAAACGGATTTTGACACTGTTCAGCCGGGTGTCGGCCCCGCTTACGGTGCTCCAGGCGATAAACTCGTTGTCCCTCAGCCAGGGAGTTGCCTCGATATCTGCCCGAATCGCCCCTTTCAGGGTGGCATGTCCCAGTAGTCTGAGCTGGCCCTTCGGGGTCAGCAGCTTTTGCCTTAACTCACTGACCGCATCCTGAGTGCTGACACCGCCCGCTTTGGCTTTAAAAATATCTTTCAGCGCATCGGTGGGCTGATCTTTAAGCGCGTCCCGCACCGCGTTACTCGTTCCGTCCATAATTTGCTGAAGGGCTTCGCCTTCCATTTCGAGAAAAGGGGTTCCCAAGCCTGAGATATAATGTTTTCCATATACAGCAACATTTGTTGTATTTTCTTTATCGGGATAGGCTCTATAAAGCCTCGCAATATTACTCAGCCGATTATCAGGCGCATCCTGATCGATATTGCGCCCTACGCCATCAAAAAAGAACCCAATATGCAGTATTCGTGAACAACTCCCCAGCCCATACTCGCAGGCCTGGGATGCCCGGTTCGCCGCCGCAATGCAGGCATCCAGATCAAATGCCATCGCTATTTCTCCTCAAGGAGTGGTGACGGTGTATAGTTCGGGCTGCGGGGGTCATAGGGGGAGAAGGCATTATCACTCCACCCCAGCAGCACCTTATCTCCCGGTAAAAAGTACACATGCAGGTCGTCCTCACCCCGTTTACGCTCCGGTAACGGCATCACCACCCGGCGTTGCTCAGGGCGCATTCCCGCATCATATTGTGTGCCAGTAACATCCAGCGTCCAGATAACCTCCGCTGTCTTTCCTTTAATCGCACCACAACAGGTTGATGCTCCACCACTTTCACTTACATATTTATGATTTGGATCGTGTGCACTGGCATTACCACCCGCCACACCGTTAACACTGAACTCCAGAATAGGACGGTTCAGCTTACTATGGATAATCAACGTCACCCCTCCCATCGGGGGAGCCCAGAACATCACCCACACCATCCAGCCCAGAACGAACACTACCGGCAGCGCTATGGCACTCCACAGCCACACTTTCCGCATGGCGTAAAAACGGTTAACTGCGCCGTCCACTTTTTCAAGCCGTGTAAAAAATCCCATCAGCACTCACTCCCTGTTTAATTGCCCGTCAGCTGCGGTGCTGGCGTATAGTTCGGGCTGCGCGGGTCATAGGGGGAGAAGGCATTATCACTCCACCCCAGCAGCACCTTATCTCCCGGTAAAAAGTACACATGCAGGTCATCCTCACCCCGTTTACGCTCCGGTAGCGGCATCACCACCCGGCGTTGCTCAGGGCGCATTCCCGCATCATATTGTGTGCCAGTAACATCCAGCGTCCAGATAACCTCCGCTGTCTTCCCTTTAATCGCACCACAACAGGTTGATTTCCCGTTTTCTCCTGCATACTTATTTTTGGGATCAAACGCCGAGGAATTACCACCCGCGACACCATTCACACTGAACCCCAGAATCGGCCGGTCAATTCGTGTGTGAATAATCAACGTCACCCCTCCCATCGGAGGAGCCCAGAACATCACCCACACCATCCAGCCCAGCACGAACACTACCGGCAGCGCTACGGCACTCCACAGCCACACTTTCCGTCTGGCGTAAAAACGGTTAACTGCGCCGTCCACTTTTTCAAGCCGTGTAAAAAATCCCATCAGCACTCACTCCCTGTTTAATTGCCCATCAGCTGCGGTGCTGGCGTATAGTTCGGGCTGCGCGGGTCATAGGGGGAGAAGGCATTATCACTCCACCCCAGCAGCACCTGATCTCCCGGTAAAAAGTACACATGCAGGTCATCCTCACCCCGTTTACGCTCCGGTAGCGGCATAACAACCCTATGCACTTCAGTTCGAAACCCGGCATTGTATTGAGCCTTTGTATAATCCACTGTCCAGATGACCTCCGCTGTCTTTCCTTTAATCTCACCGCAGCAGGTTGCAGCCCCTCCACCATACAAACTTGGTTTATTGGGATTATGTGCAGAAGAATTCGGACCCGCGACACCATTCACACTAAACCCCCGGATAGGCCGGTCAATTCGTGTGTGGATAATCAACGTCACCCCTCCCATCGGGGGAGCCCAAAACATCACCCACACCATCCAGCCCAGCACGAACACTACCGGCAGCGCTACGGCACTCCACAGCCACACTTTCCGCCTGGCGTAAAAACGGTTAACTGCACCTTCCACTTTTTCAAGCCGTGTAAAAAATCCCATCAGCACTGACTCCTTTCAGAATGAGATGCCAGAAATTGCCTGACTTAATCGGATCTGACCATGAATAACCTTGGGCAATGCGGTACAGAAGCCTTCAGATTCCAATACCCCTTTCCCGCCATTGAGATAGCAAAGCGCATAAAGCATACGATCTGCGGGCTTTTCCAGACCTGCCTTTTCAGCTTTATTTAGTGCCTTAAGTACCATCAATCGCCGGGCACACGGTGAAATGTTCTGGCTGGTTGGCATCTGCTGCCACGCCTTTAAAACACCGGACACCTCCGGCTTATCCGAAATCTGCTGCCAGGTGGCTTCATCCAGCCGGATGATATGATCTCGGGGGTATTCAATGTTGGAGGCTGCGATGCTGAGCAGTTGCCAATGTGTTTCGCCGGGAAACCACCATTGCGTGATGTCGCTGAACAAACAAGCGTGCCAGTCATGATCTGCACGGGCAGCCAATGCTTCAATAACATGGCTGGCATAGAAGCGCGCCAGCACAGCTGTGCCCTCAGGTGGCACGATGGTGCATCCGCGGGACAACTGCACGGCCAGCGAGGGGGGATAGCGGGTTGAGGTGATCACGGCAGTACATCCCGGTAAGGCATTCAGATATTTCTTTAGTTGCTCTTTATCATCCACCTCCAACAACCAGGGACCGTAATTCTGAAAGTCCATTAGCTGCGGGTGGATATACAACGAATGCAGTCTGTTTTCGTGCTTTGCTTTGAATGTCAGGAAATCCGCTTCCGGCTGTGCGCCCGCTTCGAATAACAGGCAAATAGTTTCTTCTTTTCTGGCGGGCAATGCTGCCAGTAACCCTGTGATGTCCATCGTTATGCTCCCTGCACAATGCCTTCATTCGCCTGAATCGCTTTTAGCAGACACGGAATACAGATTTTGTCCATTATCGCTGGGTTAACTTCCGGGAAGTCCACAGATTGTGAAGCGGGTCCCGTCGTCACTGAACGCTTAATCTTGCGCGTATACGTCGTACTGGTCCCGTACTCTATCTTCCCGCCTTCGATTTTCAGGTAGCTGCCGCCACCAATCAGCGTCACCTTCTTCTTACCTGCAAACAGCATGTCGCTCGCCGATAACAGGCTCAGCTTCTGCTCTGCGGAGATGTGCATCGCACCGTTCTGCGCCTGAATCTGCACCGGGCCTTCGCTGGCGTTCAGGGTCAGCGAGCCTGTTCTTGCAAACAGGCCGACGCCTTCCCCGGCAAGAATCGCAGTATTTCCCATTGAGCCGCTGCTGATGTCTCCCCCGGCGTTTATCGCCACGTTCTGGCTGGCGGTCATCTGCATATGCTCGCCGCTGGTGAACGCCACCCCTTGCGGGCCGTGGAAGTGGATCATTTCATTCAGCGGTTTCAGGCGCTGGTCGAACATCGCTTTCTGGCTCGCGATATCGGCTTCCAGCGCCTGCGCCTGTTCTGCGGCGGCGGTCAGGGCTTTCATCTGCTGCTGGCAGATGTCGATTTCTTTCAGCGCCGCGTCCATGTCCAGCACTTCGCCCGCAGCTTTCTGCTGTCCGTCGGCGGTGATGAACAACCCTTTTGCCACGCGGATAACACCATATTCATCGGTGCGCAGCTCAAAGCCTGAGCCCCGCTGTTTGTTCTGCTCATCAACGATATGGCCCTGATTAAGCCGCGTGGCACCGTAAGGTGTGGTGAGCGCGATGTGTTCCTGTCCGCGCTGGTCC
>NZ_JBALHX010000005.1:0-247827 GCF_037053385.1 Enterobacter sp. P82 | reverse complement strand
GGCCGTCAGTCGCAGCAACAACCAGGATCGCGCCGTCCATCTGCGCAGCACCGGTGATCATGTTTTTAACATAGTCGGCGTGGCCTGGGCAGTCTACGTGTGCGTAGTGGCGAGTCGGGGTGTCGTACTCAACGTGAGAGGTGTTGATGGTGATACCACGAGCTTTTTCTTCTGGTGCGTTATCGATCTGGTCGAATGCACGAGCAGAACCACCGTAGGTTTTAGCCAGAACGGTAGTGATTGCAGCGGTCAGGGTAGTTTTACCATGGTCAACGTGGCCGATAGTACCAACGTTGACGTGCGGTTTTGTACGTTCAAATTTTTCTTTAGACACGGCTATATTCCTTACTATAGTGCTCTCCCCTCTGGAGAGAGCACGGGACTTAGGTTTTAATCCTGTGGATTACTTACCACGGGCTTCAATAACGGCCTGAGCAACGTTGTTAGGCGCATCATCATACTTCAGGAATTCCATGGTGTATGATGCACGACCTTTGGTCAGAGAACGCAGCTGAGTTGCATATCCGAACATTTCAGACAGTGGAACTTCAGCGTGGATCTTAACGCCAGTTACTTCGGATTCCTGACCACGCAGCATACCGCGACGACGGCTCAAGTCACCGATAACGTCACCGGTGTTCTCTTCAGGAGTTTCTACTTCAACCTTCATGATTGGCTCAAGCAGAACTGGTTTTGCTTTCTTAAAGCCTTCTTTAAAGGCAATAGACGCAGCCAGTTTAAACGCCAGTTCAGAGGAGTCAACGTCGTGGTAAGAACCGAAGTGCAGACGGATACCCATGTCAACAACCGGATAGCCAGCCAGAGGGCCCGCTTTCAGCTGTTCCTGGATGCCTTTATCAACGGCTGGGATGTATTCACCAGGAATTACACCACCTTTGATGTCGTTGATGAACTCGTAACCTTTAGGGTTAGAGCCCGGCTCCAGTGGGTACATGTCGATCACAACGTGACCGTACTGACCGCGACCACCAGACTGCTTAGCGTGTTTACCTTCAACATCGGTAACTTTCGCGCGAATCGCTTCGCGGTAAGCAACCTGAGGTTTACCCACGTTCGCTTCAACGTTGAATTCACGCTTCATACGGTCAACGATGATGTCCAGGTGCAGTTCACCCATACCAGCGATGATGGTCTGGTTAGATTCTTCATCAGTCCATACGCGGAATGATGGGTCTTCTTTCGCCAGACGGCCCAGAGCCAGACCCATTTTTTCCTGGTCAGCTTTGGTTTTTGGTTCAACTGCGATGGAGATTACCGGCTCAGGGAATTCCATACGCTCCAGAATGATTGGGTGATCTGGGTCACACAGGGTGTCACCAGTAGTCACGTCTTTCAGACCGATAGCTGCAGCGATGTCGCCCGCACGAACTTCTTTGATCTCTTCACGTTTGTTAGCGTGCATCTGTACGATACGGCCAAAACGTTCACGCGCCGCTTTCACGGAGTTCAGGATGGTGTCACCGGAGTTAACCACACCAGAGTAAACGCGGAAGAAGGTCAGGTTACCCACGAATGGGTCGGTAGCAATTTTGAACGCCAGTGCAGAGAATGGCTCTTCGTCGCTTGCGTGACGCTCAGCCGGAGTATCTTTACCGTCGTCCAGGATGCCGTTGATCGCAGGAACGTCAACCGGGGATGGCAGGTAGTCAACTACCGCATCCAGCATCGCCTGCACACCTTTGTTCTTGAACGCAGAACCACAGGTTACCAGGATGATTTCGTTGTTCAGAACACGCTGACGCAGAGCTTTTTTGATCTCTTCTTCAGTCAGTTCTTCACCACCCAGGTATTTCTCCATCAGCTCTTCAGAAGCTTCAGCAGCGGATTCGATCAGGTTCTGGTGCCATTCGTCAGCCAGGTCCTGCATTGCAGCTGGGATATCTTCGTATTCGAAGGTAACGCCCTGGTCTGCATCGTTCCAGTTGATGGCTTTCATTTTCACCAGGTCGATAACGCCGGTGAAACCTTCTTCAGCACCAATTGCCAGCTGCAGCGGAACAGGGTTCGCGCCCAGACGGGTTTTGATCTGGCCAACAACTTTCAGGAAGTTAGCACCCATACGGTCCATTTTGTTAACGAACGCGATGCGTGGAACTTTATATTTGTTCGCCTGACGCCATACGGTTTCAGACTGTGGCTGAACACCACCAACTGCGCAATAAACCATTACCGCGCCGTCAAGAACACGCATGGAACGTTCTACTTCGATGGTGAAGTCAACGTGCCCTGGGGTGTCGATGATGTTTACGCGATGTGGTTCGTACTGCTTAGCCATACCTGACCAGAATGCAGTAGTCGCTGCGGAGGTGATGGTAATACCACGCTCCTGCTCCTGTTCCATCCAGTCCATGGTGGCTGCGCCGTCATGAACTTCACCGATTTTATGGTTTACACCGGTGTAGAACAGAATACGTTCGGTAGTAGTGGTTTTACCGGCGTCGATGTGCGCACTGATACCGATGTTACGGTAGCGTGCGATGGGTGTTGTACGAGCCATTTGATTCCTCGTTATATCTTTAGGCGTTCAGTTAAGTTACCCAGAGCGGGCGGCTTCTCTGAAGCGCCCGCCTGGTGACTAATACTCCGAAGGGATTACCAACGGTAGTGTGCGAACGCCTTGTTGGCTTCTGCCATACGGTGAACGTCTTCACGTTTCTTAACTGCAGTACCTTTGTTTTCTGCAGCATCAGAAAGTTCGTTCGCCAGACGCAGAGCCATGGATTTATCACCGCGTTTACGAGCAGCTTCAACGATCCAACGCATTGCCAGAGCATTACGACGAACCGGACGAACTTCAACTGGAACCTGATAAGTAGAACCACCAACGCGGCGAGACTTAACTTCTACAGTCGGGCGCACGTTGTCGAGAGCGACTTCGAAAGCTTCCAGTTCATTTTTACCAGAACGCTGAGCCAGGGTCTCCAGCGCGCTGTATACTATTGCTTCTGCAGTAGATTTTTTACCATCTACCATCAGGATATTTACAAATTTTGCCAGCAGTTCTGATCCGAATTTCGGATCTGGAAGAATTTTACGCTGACCAATGACGCGACGACGTGGCATGGGAATACTCCGTTGTTAATTCAGGATTGTCCAAAACTCTACGAGTTTAGTTTGACATTAAGATAAATCAGTTTGGCCTTACTTAACGGAGAACCATTAAGCCTTAGGACGCTTCACGCCGTACTTGGAGCGAGCCTGCTTACGGTCTTTAACACCTGAGCAGTCCAGCGCACCACGAACGGTGTGGTAACGAACACCCGGAAGGTCTTTAACACGACCGCCACGGATCAGGATCACGGAGTGCTCCTGCAGGTTGTGACCTTCACCACCGATGTAGGAAGTCACTTCGAAACCGTTAGTCAAACGCACACGGCATACTTTACGCAGTGCGGAGTTTGGTTTTTTAGGAGTGGTGGTATATACACGAGTACATACACCACGTTTCTGCGGGCAGGCTTCCAGCGCAGGCACGTTGCTCTTTGCAACTTTGCGTGCACGTGGTTTGCGTACCAGCTGGTTAACTGTTGCCATTAAATAGCTCCTGGTTTTAGCTTTTGCTTCGTAAACACGTAATAAATCGACCTCATACAATATGAGGACGCGAAATTTTAGGGCTACGTCGAAAAGGTGTCAAGAAATATACAGCGATCTCAAATCACCAGTTCATTTGACTGGCATGCTTCACAGTAAGATTGACGAAATCAGTATAGCCAACCACGTCAATTTTGGCTGAAATTTGACCAGAAAGACCCCGCGCATCAAGATCGTCTTTCAGCGCAGAGACTGTTATGGGGGCATTACTGAGGATTTCAACGAAACGACTGCCGCCAATCGCGGCAAGCACGCCGTCCTGGAGCAGCAGCAGGTCATCACCTTCGCGAAGCATACTCAATAACGCGTCGATATCACACTGCCAGGGGGAATGGCTTAGGGTATGGAGCATGGTAGCCTCAGAAAGTCAGAACGGTGTCGTAGTGGGAAAGATGCTCGCGCAATGCGGTGGAAGACAGGCATGTCACATCCAGCACGAAAGACGTTGCCTCGTTTAAACCACGTGCAGCCAGTGAGTCCGCGCAGACATAGAACGTTTCTATATCGTACAGCGGTAACACTTTGAACGTCGCGATGTAATCGCGCGCCAGAATGGCTTGCGGCTGTTGCCCCGCCAGAAGCTGAAATACACCGTCGCCCAAAAAGAAGACGCCGATATCTTCAGTCAGCGCTGATGTCGCGAGCAACGCATCCAGCCCTTCTCTGCCAGACGCACTGCCGTGCGGCGCTGAGGAAAAAACAAACGCGACACGCTTCATCAGAATTGCACCACTCTGTCGCAGGTTAATGCTGCCTGTGCCAGTGCACCCAGACCACTCAACGAAAAACCGGGCTGCAGGTTAGAACCCGATAAACCCAGGCGCTCAGCTTCAGTTGCATCAGCCACGCCGCGGCGCAGTGCCGCCGCCACGCAGATATGCAGTTCAACGCCCTGCTGTTCGTTTAATGCCTGCCACGCACGCACCAGGTCAAACTCATCACTCGCCGGTGACGTAAACTGGTTCGCGTTATACACCCCTTCCCGATAAAAGAAGACGCTCACCAGTTCATGTCCGGCCTTCAACAGCGCATGCGCAAACTGCAACGCACTGCTGGCCTGCTGAGTACCGTACGCCGGGCCTGTCACCATTAAGGCATAACGCATTACTTGTCTTGCCCCAGGAAATCACCGCTCTTGAACTGGCGAATATAGAGGTAAACCGTGTGCTTGGAGATGTTCAGACGATCGGCCACCTGGTTAATGGCGTCTTTAATATCAAAAATCCCTTTCTCATAGAGATTCAGCACAATCTGGCGATTCTTGGCGTTGTTCGATACGTTGCGGTCAGCATTCACCTCTTCAATAGTGAACTCAAGCGTCTGAGTTACAAGATCTTCAACAGAAGAGGCAAAGTTAACAGAAGAACCAACATCTGGCGTTTCTGGTGGAATAAAGGTGCTCATGATTTGCGAGAATGGCACATCAAGGTTCATGTTGATGCACAGCAATCCAATCACACGATGCTCGCGGTTTCGAATCGCGATGGTTTCTGATTTCATCAGCACGCCACTTTTGGCGCGGGTGAAATAGCATTTGGAGACGCTGCTGTCCGCGCCGGTCATGTCATGCAACATACGCAATGCAAGGTCGGTGATTGGCGAACCAATTTTACGGCCAGTATGCTCACCATTGGCAATGCGGATGGCGGAACACTTCAGATCTTGCAGGGAGTGCAATACGATTTCGCAGTGGGAGCCAATGAGCATCGCTAACCCGTCCACCACCGCTTCATACGATTTCAGAATATCGAAGTCGGTCTGGTCAAAAGGACGTTGATCCAGCAAATCAAGTTCACTGGTTTCGTTGGTTAAAAGCGACCTGGACATGAAAAAAACACTCCTTTTCAGGAGCCTGTCGTTAGGTTTTCAGGGCAGGCTCATTATCTACACGGACAACTAAATTAATACAGCGGGTATAACGCTTTCCAGTGTTAATTATATCTGCCCCATAATAAAAAAACCGCCGCCTTAAAGGCGGCGGTTTTTTTCAGGATTACTTCTTAGTAGCAGCGGCTTTATCGTCAGCCGGTGCGTCTGCTTTAGCGTCCGCTTTCGGTGCCGGTTTGATATCCAGCAGCTCTACGTCAAAGACCAGTGTAGAGTTAGCAGGGATACCCGGAACGCCAGTTTTGCCGTACGCCAGATCTGGTGGGATAACCAGCTTGATTTTACCGCCTTTCTTGATGTTTTTCAGGCCTTCAGTCCAGCCAGGGATCACACCATCCAGACGGAAGGAGAGCGGCTCACCACGGGTGTAAGAGTTATCGAACTCTTTACCGTCGATCAGCGTACCTTTGTAGTTCACAACTACAGTGTCGCTGTCTTTAGGTGCATCGCCGGTGCCTTCTTTCTCAACTTTGTACACCAGGCCAGTAGAGGAGGTTTTCACACCTTTCTCTTTAGCAAAGGTATCGCGATAGGCTTTGCCTTTGGCTTCGTTTTCTTTAGCGTCCGCATCCATCTTAGTCTGAGCGGCACCTTTCACACGCGCTTCGAACGCCTGCAGAGTCTGTTCGATCTCCTGATCAGACAGCTTGCTCTTATCAGCAAATGCGTCCTGAACACCCGCGATCAGCTGAGCTTTATCCAGTTTGATGCCCAGTTTCTCTTGTTCTTTCAGAGAGTTTTCCATGTAACGACCCAGAGATGCGCCGAGTGCATAGGCGGATTTCTGGTCGTCATTTTTGAACGCCGCTTTGCTGTCTGCAGTGGCAGCAGGCTTCGCAGCAGTATCAGCAGCGAATGACAGCGGCGCGTTCAGCGCAACAGCCATCGTCGTCGCCAGCAGCGTTACTTTAAACAGTGATTTCATCCATATCTCCAGGGCCTGGGGACTCTCACCCCAGCGTTAAACGTAAATGAGTTACGTACTATAAAACGTTGCGGAAGAAATCTACAGACAGACACTTCCAATTCTCGCCACTTTTCAGACTATTTTTGTTTAAATAAGTTTCCTGCCAAAGGGATGCAGACTGTACTTCAGGATAAACTCAGTTAAACTGCGCCGCCGCTGGGCCATTATGGTGAATCAGAAATAAACGAGGTGAATGATGAAGGATACAACAATAGAAGCGAGAATGGCTGAGCTGGAAAGCCGCCTGGCTTTTCAGGACATCACCATCGAAGAGCTAAACCAGACCGTGACTGCACATGAACTCGAAATGGCAAAACTGCGGGATCATATGCGCCTGCTGACGGAAAAGCTGAAGGCCACGCAGCCGTCGAACATTGCCTCTCAGTCAGAAGAGACGCCACCACCTCATTATTGAGGCGTAAAAAAAGCGGGATTATCCCGCTTTTTTATTTTCCGCATGGCGGAATTAGTGGCAACCGCAGCCGCCGTTACCGCAACCACCTTTACCGTGGTCGTGACCATGGTCGTGATCGTGGCCGTGACCACCGCAGCAGCCGTCGTGGCCGTGATCGTGGTCGTGACCGTGCGCACCGTGAACGTGGCCATGAGCCAGCTCTTCTTCGGTTGCTTCACGGATCGCAACAACTTCTACGTTGAACTTCAGGTTCTGGCCAGCCAGCATGTGGTTACCGTCAACCACAACGTGGTCATCTTCCACTTCAGTGATTTCGACAGGAACCGGACCCTGGTCGGTTTCCGCCAGGAAGCGCATGCCAACCTGCAGTTCGTCAACGCCCATGAACACATCTTTAGGAACGCGCTGAACCAGGTTGTCATCATACTGACCGTAAGCGTCGTTCGCGCCTACAGCAACATCAAATTTGTCGCCAACTTCATGACCTTCCAGCGCGTTTTCCAGGCCGGAAATCAGGGAACCGTGACCATGCAGGTAGTCAAGCGGCGCACTCACCGGAGACTCATCAACCAACACACCGTCTTCTGTACGTACCTGATAGGCCAGGCTGACCACCAGGTCTTTTGCTACTTTCATGATATCTCCTGAGCGTGGGAAAATTGCTGGCGCAGATTGTAGCGGAAATCTGCACCCGTGTACCCTTTAGCTTAAAAAAACTCAGGGCATATCGCTAGTCCGGATGAAAAATCCCGATCACTTGCTCTTCTTTGCGAACGTGATCTCGGGCCTCTTTATCAGCCTCACGCATCTGGTGACCGCACTTAACACACTCAACAACATCAATATTATTTTCCCGCCACATCGCCAGAGTATCTTGCGCCTGGCAGGTCGGGCATTTTGCACCCGCAATAAAGCGTTTACGTACAGCCATCTTTCGTTACCCTTTATTCAAATTCATCCCAGCCATCAAGCTGGCGTCGTTCCAGTTGCATCTCTCGCTGGAAAATCTCCTCCAGCTCGCGACGCGCTTCCCGCACGCGTGAGATCTGCGCGGTATCCGTATGTACCGGCATCAGCTCACGCAGCATTCGCATATCCAGCCGGCGGAAGTGCATTTGAGCGCGCTGCGCCTGATGTGGATGCATACCGAGCGAGATCAACGCCTTGCGGCCCAGCTCCAGCGCACTGGAGAACGTCTCACGGGAGAAGTGTTTCACACCCGCCTGCAACAATTCGTGAGCTTCAACACGTCCCCGCGCACGCGCCAGAATATGCAGATGCGGGAAATGCTGCTGACACAGCTCCACCAGCTTCATCGTGTCTTCCGGGTCGTTACAGGTAATCACGATGGACTCTGCTGCCTCCGCTCCCGCCGAGCGCAGTAGCTCAAGTTGGGTCGCATCGCCGTAATACACCTTGTAGCCATATTTACGCATCAGATTAACCGCGCTGATATCACGCTCCAGTACCGTAATGCGCATTTTGTTCGCCATCAGCAAACGTCCGATAACCTGTCCGAAACGGCCAAAGCCCACCACAATCACCTGCGGCTTATCGTCTTCCACCCACGGCGCTTCGTCTTCATCATCAGTTGGATTCAGGCGGCGTGACAAAAGTTTATCCACAAGCTTCATCAACAGCGGCGTAGTCATCATGGACAGCGTGACCGTCACCAGCAGCAGAGCCATTTGATCATCTTTAAACAGCTTCTGGGAAGATGCAGTGGAAAACAGCACAAACGCGAACTCGCCTCCCTGGCTTAATACGCTGGCAAACTGCATACGTTCCGAACTGCGTAGCCCGTAAATGCGCGACATGACATACAGCACCAGTGTTTTCACCGCCACCAGAATGGCAACGCTCACGACAACCCACAGCAGATGGGTATAAAGAACGCCAAGGTTGAGCGCCATACCCACCGAAATAAAGAAAAGCCCTAACAGCAGCCCTTTGAAGGGATCGATGGCAATTTCCAGTTCGTGACGATATTCGCTCTCGGCAAGTAGCACCCCGGCAATGAAGGTCCCGAGCGCCATCGACAGTCCCAGCGCATCCATAAACAACGCCGATCCCAGCACCAGCAGCAGCGTCGCAGCGGTGAACACCTCACGTACGCCCGACGCGGCAATAAAGCGGAACACAGGGCGTAACAGGAAACGTCCGCCAATCAGCATACCGGCGAAGGCCAGCACCTTCATGGCGATTTTAGCCCAGTCAAAGTGATCGTCGCCGGAGCCTGCCAGCAGGGGCACCAGTGCCAATGCAGGGATCACCGCCAGATCCTGAAACAGTAGCACCGAAAAACCCAGTTGCCCTGCTTCGCTACGGTTCATCCCTTTGTCGCGCATCAACTGGAGTGCCATTGCCGTCGACGACATCGCAAGACCTATCCCACCGATCACCGCCGCCTGCCAGGAGAAGTTGGTCAGCATTAACAGGCCACCCAGAATCGCGGCGCTGAACAGCACCTGCGCGGCACCCACACCGAAGATAGAGCGTCTGAGTTGCCACAATTTAGAGGGGTTCAGTTCCAGGCCGATGATGAACATCAGGAACACCACACCCAGCTCGGAGAAATGGAGGATTTCATCCACATCGCTGATGAATCCAAGCCCCCAGGGGCCAATTGCTATCCCTGCCAGCAGATAGCCCAGCACTGCACCTATTCCAATACGTGCAGCAAGCGGAACCGCGACGACGGCCGCAAATAAAAACAGCACTCCGGCAAGGAGCAGATTCGATCCTTCCATTAACGACCTCCTGCCGGAATCGGTGATGCCAGCCATTCACCGTACGCTCTGGCATGACTTGCCAGTTCTTTCGGATCCTGACGCCGCGCCCAGTAGATAATAATCGGGCTCATCCAGTGCATACGGCACATCGCTGCCGTCAGTTCGAATGGACGAAGGATGTCACTCATCGGATAGCGGTTCAGCCCGTCATAACGGTATGCGCTTTCCGGTTCACCGGTAGTAATAACGCTACGCCAGTACTTTCCCGCCAGTTGGTTGCCCCCTACCCCGCTGGAGAATCCCCTGCTCAGCACGCGGTCCAGCCACTCTTTGAGCAGCGCCGGGCAGCTGTAAGTATAAAGCGGATGCTGGAACACAATGACGTCGTGCTGACGCAGCAGTTCCTGCTCGTAAGGGATATCAATAAAGAAATCAGGATAGTGCGCGTAAAGATCGTGCACCGTCACGTTACTGAGCTGTGTGGCCGGCTTAAGCAGCACCCGGTTTGCCACCGAGTCCTGAGATTCCGGATGGGCATACAGCAGCAGCACTTTTGCTGTCTGAGACATCATTCCCCTCCCGGTCTTGTTTCTGTTTTTGTGTATCGTCGTTGTTTTGGGCTACCATGGCGGCCCGGTGCGGAAAATAGCCCACACCTTACATTATCATAATGACAAATTAACATAGTCGGAACATACGGCGCTTCTATGATTGTTTTCTCCTCGTTACAAATTCGTCGCGGCGTGCGCGTCCTGCTGGATAACGCCACTGCAACCATCAACCCAGGCCAAAAAGTGGGTCTGGTCGGCAAAAACGGCTGTGGTAAATCCACTCTGCTGGCGCTGCTGAAAAACGAGATTAGCGCGGATGGCGGTAACTTTACCTTCCCGGGGAACTGGCAGCTCGCCTGGGTGAACCAGGAGACGCCCGCCCTGAGCGAACCAGCTCTCGACTATGTTATCGACGGTGACCGTGAATACCGTAAGCTGGAAGCGGAACTTAACGCCGCCAACGAGCGCAACGACGGTCACGCCATCGCCACCGTTCACGGCAAGCTGGACGCCATCGACGCATGGACCATTCGCTCCCGCGCCTCCAGCCTGCTGCACGGCCTGGGCTTCAGCAATGAACAGCTGGAACGCCCGGTCAGCGACTTCTCGGGCGGCTGGCGTATGCGCCTCAACCTGGCGCAGGCACTGATCTGCCGCTCTGATCTGTTGTTGCTTGATGAACCGACGAACCACCTGGATCTCGATGCGGTTATTTGGCTGGAGAAGTGGCTCAAGAGCTATCAGGGCACTCTGATTCTGATCTCCCACGACCGCGACTTCCTCGACCCGGTGGTGGATAAAATCATTCATATCGAACAGCAAACGATGTTCGAGTACACCGGCAACTACAGCTCCTTCGAGCGCCAGCGCGCGACGCGTCTTGCCCAGCAGCAGTCCATGTACGAAAGCCAGCAGCAGCGCGTGGCGCACCTGCAGAGTTTCGTGGATCGCTTCAAGGCCAAAGCGTCAAAAGCGAAACAGGCCCAGAGCCGCATCAAAATGCTGGAACGCATGGAGATGATTGCCCCGGCGCACGTGGATAACCCGTTCCACTTCAGCTTCCGCGCGCCGGAAAGCCTGCCGAACCCACTGCTGAAGATGGAAAAAGTCAGCGCGGGCTACGGCGAACGCACTATTCTCGACTCCATTAAGCTCAATCTGGTGCCAGGTTCGCGCATTGGCCTGCTGGGACGCAACGGTGCAGGTAAATCAACGTTGATCAAACTGCTGGCGGGCGAGCTTAACCCGGTCAGCGGTGAAATCGGTCTCGCGAAGGGCATCAAGCTGGGTTACTTCGCCCAGCATCAGCTGGAATTTTTACGCGCGGATGAATCCCCGATTCAGCACCTCGCGCGTCTGGCGCCGCAGGAGATGGAGCAGAAGCTACGTGACTACCTCGGCGGTTTTGGCTTCCAGGGTGATAAAGTCACCGAAAACACCGAGCGCTTCTCCGGTGGCGAAAAGGCCCGTCTGGTGCTGGCACTGATCGTCTGGCAGCGTCCGAACCTGCTGCTTCTTGATGAACCGACTAACCACCTGGATCTCGACATGCGTCAGGCGCTAACTGAAGCGCTGATTGAGTTTGAAGGCGCGCTGGTTGTCGTCTCGCACGATCGCCACCTGATCCGCTCCACCACCGACGATCTCTACTTAGTGCATGACGGCAAAGTTGAACCATTCGACGGTGACCTGGAAGACTACCAGCAGTGGCTGACCGACGTGCAGAAGCTGGAAAACCAGCCGGAAGAGTCCGCGAAAGAGAACGCCAACAGCGCGCAGGCGCGTAAAGACCAAAAGCGTCGCGAAGCGGAACTTCGCACCCAGACACAGCCGCTACGCAAAGAGATCGCCCGTCTCGAAAAAGAGATGGAAAAACTTAATGCTACACTCGCTACCGTTGAAGAGAAGCTGGGCGACAGCGGTCTGTATGACCAGAGCCGTAAAGCTGAGCTGACTGACTGTCTGCAAACTCAGGCCAAAACGAAATCCAGCCTCGAAGAGTGCGAGATGGCATGGCTGGACGCTCAGGAACAGCTGGAAGCGATTATAGTAAATAACTGACAAGAATTAGCATCGCATCGTTATGACCCAAATCATTCCATCAGACTTCGACATAGCTACTGAAGAGAGCGCTGAGTTCGTGCCCATGCGCGGCGTGTCCAATCGCCACCTGCAAACCATGCTGCCACGGCTTATCCGTCGCAAGGTTCAGTTCACCCCGCACTGGCAACGGCTGGATTTACCGGACGGAGACTTTCTGGATCTCGCCTGGAGCGAGGAACCGGAACAGGCTTGCCAAAAGCCGCGTCTGGTGGTCTTTCACGGTCTGGAAGGTAGCCTGCACAGTCCGTATGCGCACGGGTTAATTGAGGCGGCAAAAGCGCGTGGCTGGCTCGGTGTGGTGATGCATTTTCGCGGCTGTAGCGGCGAGCCAAATCGCCAGAAACGCATTTATCACTCGGGTGAAACCGAGGACGGTACGTGGTTTTTACACTGGCTGCGGGAAAACTATGGCACCGTGCCAACGGCAGCCGTGGGCTACTCGCTGGGCGGGAATATGCTGGCTTGTCTGCTGGCCAAAGAGGGCGAAAGCGTCCCGCTGGATGCCGCCGTCATTGTCTCTGCGCCATTTATGCTGGAGCAGTGTAGCTACCATATGGATAAAGGTTTTTCCCGCGTCTATCAGCGCTACCTGCTTAACCTGCTGAAAGCAAACGCGGCGCGCAAACTGAAAGCCTACCCGGAGACGCTTCCGATAAGTCTGCGTCAGTTAAAAAAGGTGCGTCGCATTCGCGAGTTCGACGATCTGATCACCGCAAAAATCCACGGCTTTGCCGACGCGATTGACTACTATCGTCAGTGCAGCGCCATGCCGCTGCTCAGCAAGATTACGCAGCCGACGCTGATCATTCATGCCAAAGATGACCCGTTTATGGATCATCATTCTATTCCCGCTCAGGAATTCCTGCCCGACAACGTTCACTATCAGTTGACGGAGCATGGCGGCCACGTCGGGTTTATCGGTGGCACACTGCGTCGCCCGAAAATGTGGCTTGAGACGCGTATTCCTGACTGGTTAACCCCGTATCTGGACGGTGCAAAATGATCATTCCCTGGCAGGATCTGGCTCCCGAAACGCTCGATAATCTGATTGAAAGCTTTGTATTACGCGAAGGCACAGATTATGGTGAACAAGAACGCTCGCTCGAGCAAAAGGTCAACGATGTAAAGCGCCAGCTCAAAAGCGGCGACGTGGTGCTGGTATGGTCAGAACTGCATGAGACGGTCAATATCATGCCCCGCAACGCGTTTCACGGCTGATCTTTCAACCTTTCCAGTCAGGGAGTTGCTATGTCTGCCAGACATCCGGTTATTGCCGTTACGGGGTCGAGTGGTGCGGGAACCACCACCACCAGCCTCGCATTTCGCAAGATTTTCGCCCAGCTGAATCTCCGTGCGGCGGAGGTCGAAGGCGACAGCTTTCACCGCTATACGCGCCCGGAGATGGACATGGCCATCCGTAAAGCGCGCGATCTGGGTAAACACATCAGCTACTTTGGCCCGGAAGCCAATGACTTCGGCCTGCTGGAGCAAACCTTCGTCGAATATGGCAAGAGCGGCACAGGGCAATCCCGCAAGTATCTGCATACTTACGATGAAGCCGTGCCATGGAACCAGGTGCCGGGTACCTTTACACCCTGGCAACCCCTGCCGGAACCCACCGACGTGCTGTTTTATGAAGGGCTGCATGGCGGCGTGGTAACCCCCCATCACGACGTGGCGCGCCATGTGGATCTGCTGGTTGGCGTGGTACCAATCGTTAACCTGGAGTGGATCCAGAAGCTGACGCGTGACATGAGCGAGCGCGGCCATTCACGAGAAGCGGTGATGGACTCCGTGGTGCGCTCCATGGAGGATTACATTAATTTCCTGACGCCGCAGTTCTCCCGTACCCATATTAACTTCCAGCGAGTACCGACAGTCGACACCTCCAACCCATTCGCGGCGAAAAGCATCCCGTCGCTGGATGAGAGTTTTGTGGTGATCCATTTTCGCAACCTCGAAGGCATTGATTACCCCTGGCTGCTGGCCATGCTGCAGGGCTCGTTTATTTCGCACATGAATACATTAGTGGTGCCGGGCGGAAAAATGGGGCTGGCGATGGAGCTCATCATGACGCCGCTGGTACAGCGGTTGATGGAAGGGAAGCAGATCGCGTGATCATATTCCCTCTCCCGGTGGGAGAGGGTTAGGGTGAGGGCATCAACACGCACGATGCCCCATCAATCACGCCTCGAGCACTTCATACGAATGGGTGATTTTTACCGCTTTCTCCAGCATTAACGCCACAGAGCAGTACTTCTCCGCAGACAGGTCCACCGCGCGTGAAACGGCCGCGTCTTTCAGTTCCTTACCGGTGACCACAAAGTGCAGGTTAATATGGGTGAACAGGCGTGGTGCCTCTTCACGGCGTTCCGACGTGAGTTTAACTTCGCAATCCGTCACATCATGACGACCTTTTTGCAGAATCGACACCACATCAATCGCGCTGCATCCACCGGCAGCCATCAATACCATCTCCATCGGGCTTGGTGCTTTATCGCCGGAGTTACCATCCATCAAAACCTGGTGCCCTGAAGCGGACTCGCCCAGGAACGTTAAACCTTCAACCCATTTCACGCGCGCTTGCATATTCATTAACTCCAACGTTGCATTTTTGGTGACAGATTACGCGTGCGTTACATTTCTCGCAATGGAAGGCGACCTGCATCATGCTGAAGCGAGACACCAGGAGACACGCGGCGAAAGCTATGCTAAAACACTCAGGATGCTACAGTAATACATTGACGTTACACATGTATGCAGAGGACATCAAACTTTACTGGCTGCGAAACGTTACGATAGCCGACTTCCCAGGGTATGGGTAAGAATTCGATTGCAACCCCAGAGTCCGGATGCATCTGATGACTCTGGTGACAGCTTATAACAGAGGATAACAGCGCATGGTGCTTGGCAAACCGCAAACAGACCCGACTCTCGAATGGTTCTTGTCTCATTGCCACATTCATAAGTACCCATCGAAGAGCACGCTGATTCACCAGGGTGAAAAAGCGGAAACGTTGTATTACATCGTAAAAGGTTCGGTGGCAGTGCTGATCAAAGATGAAGAAGGGAAAGAGATGATCCTTTCTTATCTGAACCAGGGCGATTTCATCGGTGAACTGGGCCTGTTTGAAGAAGGCCAGGAACGTAGTGCCTGGGTTCGTGCAAAGACAGCATGTGAAGTGGCTGAAATTTCTTACAAGAAATTCCGTCAGTTGATTCAGGTTAACCCTGATATCCTGATGCGTCTTTCTTCCCAGATGGCTCGCCGTCTGCAGGTGACATCTGAGAAAGTGGGTAACCTCGCCTTCCTGGACGTTACCGGTCGTATCGCGCAGACTCTGCTGAACCTGGCAAAACAACCCGATGCGATGACCCACCCTGACGGCATGCAGATTAAAATTACCCGTCAGGAGATCGGCCAGATCGTCGGCTGCTCCCGTGAAACAGTGGGCCGTATTCTGAAAATGCTGGAAGATCAGAACCTGATCTCCGCCCACGGTAAAACCATCGTGGTCTACGGAACGCGTTAATTCCACTCAAACGGCGTGCCATCGCAAGGTGTCACGCCGTTTTTGTCTCTCTTCCCCATGTGGCGCAGGCTGATTTATCACCCGGAAGTTAACTATGCACTGCGACAAACGCTGGTGTTGTGTCTTCCTGTAGCCATCGGCCTGATCCTCGGACATCTTCAGCAAGGTCTGCTGTTTTCTCTCGTGCCCGCCTGCTGCAACATTGCTGGCCTGGACACACCGCATAAGCGCTTTTTTAAACGTCTGATTATTGGCGGCTCGCTGTTTGCTGGCTGTAGCCTCGCCGTGCAGCTTTTACTGGCCCGCGATGTTCCGCTGCCGTTGATCCTGACCGTGCTGGCGATGACGCTCGGCGTCACTGCCGAAATCAGCGCCCTTCATGCGCGCCTGCTTCCCGCCTCACTGATAGCGGCCATCTTCACGCTGAGCCTTGCGGGGAACATGCCGGTGTGGGAGCCGCTACTGATCTACACCCTGGGCACGCTGTGGTATGGCCTGTTTAACTGGTTCTGGTTCTGGCTGTGGCGGGAACAGCCCCTGCGTGAATCATTGAGCCTGCTCTATGTGCAACTTGCGGATTACTGCGAGGCCAAATACACCCTGCTCACCCAGCACACCGATCCGGAAAAATCGTTACCGCCGCTGCTGACGCGCCAGCAAAAGGTGGTGGATCTGATAAGCCAGTGTTATCAGCAACTGCATATGCTCGCCGCCAACAAGAATCACGAATACAAACGGCTGCTGCGTACCTTCCAGGTGGGGCTGGATCTGCAAGAGCATATTTCTGTTAGCCTGCACCATCCTCAGGAAGTGCAAAAGCTGGTCGAGCGCAGCCATGCCGAAGCGGTGATCCGCTGGAATGCGCAAACCGTCTCTGCGCGTCTGCGGGTGCTGGCTGATGACATTTTATATCACCGCTATCCCACGCGTTTTAACATGGACAAACAACTCGGCGCGCTGGAGAAAATCGCCCGCCAGCATGAGGACAACCCGGTGGGGCAGTTTGCCGCCTGGCATTTCAGCCGTATCGCCCGCGTGTTGCGCACCCAACGCCCGCTTTATCCCCGCGATCTCATGGCGGATAAACAAAAACGTCTACCGTTATTGCCGGCGCTCAGAAGCTATCTGTCTCTTAAATCGTCCGCTCTGCGCAACGCCGCACGGATTAGCGTCATGCTCAGTACCGCCAGCCTGATGGGCATGGCGCTGCATCTGCCTAAACCCTACTGGATCTTAATGACCGTGCTGTTTGTCACCCAGAACGGCTACGGTGCCACGCGCGTGCGTATACTGCACCGGGCGGGCGGAACGATGGCCGGGCTGATTATCGCAGGCGTCACGCTGCACTTTCACGTACCGGAAGGTTATACCCTGGCGGGAATGCTGATAATTACGCTGGTAAGCTACCTGATTATCCGCAAAAACTACGGCTGGGCGATGGTGGGCTTTACGGTAACGGCGGTATACACCCTGCAACTGCTCACGCTCAATGGCGAACAGTTTATTGTCGCCAGACTGATCGATACCCTGATTGGCTGCCTGATTGCCTTTGGCGGCATGGTCTGGCTGTGGCCGCAATGGCAAAGCGGACTGTTGCGCCAGAACGCCCACGATGCACTGGAGGCCGACCAGCAGGCCATTCGTCTGATCCTGAGCGACGATCCGCAACCCTCTCCGCTGGCGTATCAGCGGATGAAGGTTAACCAGGCGCACAACGCCCTGTTTAACTCACTCAACCAGGCAATGCAGGAGCCGGGCTTTAATTCACACTATCTGGCGGATATGAAACTCTGGGTGACACACAGCCAGTTTATCGTCGAGCACATTAACGCCATGACCACGCTGGCGCGCGAGCACACGATGTTGACGCCGGATCTGGCGCAGCGCTATTTGCAGTCGTGTGAAATTGCATTGCAGCGGTGTCAGCAGCGTCTGGAGTATGACGCGCCGGGCGAGTCGGGCGACTCGAATATTCTGGAAGCGCCGGAGACGTTAACCCACGGGCCAATGAGCACCCTGGAGCAGCATTTACAGCGCGTTCTGGGGCATCTGAACACCATGCACACCATTTCGTCGGTGGCATGGCGTCAGCGTCCGCATCACGGGATTTGGTTAACGCGGATATTAAAGCGGACGGAGTATTAACCTTTTACGATTTTCTCGACTGCCGCGGCAAAACGGGTTAATCCATCTTCAATGTCTTTGTCTTCTACCACCAGCGACGGTGCAAAACGCATCACATCCGGTCCCGCGTTCAGCACCATCACCCCTTCGCGGGCGGCGGCATGCAGGAAATCGCGCGCACGACCTTTGTACTGCGGTTTTAGCTCGGCACCGATCAGCAGCCCCATCCCGCGGATCTCGCTGAACACATCAAACTGATCGTCAATCTGCTGCAGGTGTTTCACAAACAGCTCGCGCTTGGCGCTGACGCCGTTCAGAACCTCAGGTGTATTGATAATATCAAATGCCGCGCCCGCCACGGCACTCGCCAGCGGGTTCCCGCCATAGGTGGAACCGTGAGAACCAACGTGGAACGCGGAGGCAATCTCCTGAGTCGTCAGTACCGCACTCACCGGGAAACCACCGCCGAGCGCTTTGGCGCTGGTGAGAATATCCGGCGTCACGCCGTAGTGCATATAGGCAAACAGATCGCCGGTACGTCCCATCCCGCACTGCACTTCATCAAACACCAGCAACGCCTGATGCTCATCGCACAGCGCACGCAGGCCTTTCAGGAACTCCGGCGTGGCCGCCGTCACGCCGCCTTCCCCCTGGATCGGCTCGACAACAACCGCGCAGGTGTGGTCGTCCATCACCGCTTTCACCGCATGCAGATCGTTAAACGGCACATGGACGATGTCGGCCGGTTTCGGGCCAAATCCGTCGGAATACTTCGGCTGGCCGCCGACGGAGACGGTAAAGAAGGAGCGTCCGTGGAAGGCATTGTGGAAGGCAATGATTTTGGTTTTGTACGGGCTGTGGCGCGTGGTTGCGTAGTAGCGTGCCAGCTTGAAGGCGGTTTCGTTGGCTTCGGTGCCCGAGTTCATGAACAGCACGCGCTCGGCAAACGTCGCATCAATAATCTTGCGGCCGAGGCGTAATGCCGGCTCGTTGGTAAAAACGTTGCTGGTGTGCCAGAGCGTTTCGCCCTGGGTTTTCAGCGCCTCAACCAGGGCAGGATGGCAATGGCCCAGCGCCGTCACTGCAATACCGCCCGCGAAATCAACATACTCTTTGCCCTGCTGATCCCAAACGCGGCTACCTTCTCCTTTTACCGGGATAAACTCAGCCGGTGCATAAATCGGCAGGATTACTTCATCAAATGTTGCGCGGGTAATTGCGGGTTGTTCAGTTGCCATGTCATGACCATCCATTTTTATGCCACATTGATTGTGAAAATATAATCACAAAATATGCATAAAAAATCACAACAAGGCAACAGATATTCAGCGATTAAGGAAATTTGCCAGCAGCGCGTGTCCCTGCTCGCTGAGGATGCTTTCCGGGTGGAATTGCACGCCTTCGAGATCCCATTCGCGGTGACGAATCCCCATGATCTCCTGCGTATCGCTCCAGGCGGTCACCTCAAAGCAGTCAGGCAGCGTCGACGGGTCAATCACCAGTGAATGGTAGCGCGTCACGGTTAACGGATTATTGAGCCCGGTAAATACCCCAACGCCAGTGTGGGTGACCGGAGAAGTTTTACCGTGCATCACTTTAGCAGCGCGCACGATAGTGGCACCAAACACCTGGGCAATGGCCTGATGGCCAAGACAGACGCCGAGGATCGGCAGCTTGCCGGCATACTGCTGGATAACATCCAGAGAAATGCCCGATTCCGACGGCGTACACGGCCCCGGTGAAATCACGATTTTCTGCGGAGCCAGTGTTTCAATATCCGCCAGGCTAATTTCGTCGTTGCGGCGGACAACCACCTCTGCACCCAGCTCGCAAAAATACTGGTAAAGGTTCCAGGTGAAGGAATCGTAGTTATCAATCAGCAGAATCATGGCGGCTCCCGAAAAAAATGCCGCCCTATTCTACTCAGTTTCCCGTGCTTCGCTCACTACTTTGGCAAAGATAGCATTCAGGGCCGTCAAATCCCCCATTGCACCGCTCTGGTTGGCCACCACCCATTGCTCCGGATCGATATCGCGCCAGTCCAGCATGTAACCGGCGTGGATCGCCAGTTGTTCAAAGAAGATGCGCTGAGAAATGCCATTGCCGCTCATAAAAGGATGCAGCATGTTGATTTCACAATAGTAATGGCTAACTTTGCCTGTAAACGCTTCTTTCGGAAGGCCGACCAGATATTTGTCGTTTTCCAGTGCCTCCATCAGTTCATTCCCCATCTTCTCGATGTACTCGAAATGACAAAAAGGAATGTCGCCCTTAGCAATATCGGCGGTGCGGAACTCGCCTGCCCGTTTCATCTCTCTGCGATACAAATGGCGGTGAATATGGCACAGATGGGGCAAACCGGGAGCTGAAGGCCCCAGTTCAAACGTCTCAATGTGAGGTTCTGAAGGACCATTACCTTTTTCAAGGAGGCAACTGGCCTGAAAATTGACGTTACGTTGCTGTTCCCAGAGACGGGATTTTCGCTTATCGGTGAGTTTTTTCACTTAACGCCTCCCTGAATAGTCCGTTTGCCACAAGTATAAGCAGCAAAACGCGCTTTCGCAGGGAGGGGCAAAACACGGGCGGGGGACGCCCGTGTCAAAAAACGTTATGGCAGAACTTTTGCGGAGAGGATAACGACAGGTTTTGACGGCACATTCTGGTATGGGCCGACATCATGGGTAGGCACCTGAGAGATCTTGTCCGCCACATCCATCCCTTTCACAATTTTACCGAAGACGGCATAACCGAAGTCACGCTGGCCGTGGTCGAGGAAGGCGTTATCCGCTACGTTGAGGAAGAACTGGCTGGTCGCGCTGTCTTTATCTGCTGTACGCGCCATGGAAATGGTACCGCGCTTGTTCAGCAGACCGTTGTCCGCTTCGTTTTTAATAGGCGGGTTCGGCTGCTTCTGCTGCATTTGCTCGTTGAAGCCGCCACCCTGAATCATAAAGCCCGGGATCACGCGGTGGAAAGTGGTGTTGTTATAGAAACCACTGTTCACGTAGTCGAGGAAGTTTTTCACGGAAACAGGGGCTTTCTGGCTATTCAGTTCCAGCTCAATGTTCCCGGCGGAGGTGGTCAGCAGGACGTGAGGATCTCCTTTTGCTGCCAGCGCAGCAGGGGAAACGGCAGAAAGAGCAAACACAGCTGCGACAGCCGCCAGTGTTGATTTGAGCATGAGAATTCCTTAACAAAGCGCAGTATAAAAAGCGAATGGCTTGATTCTAAAGAGCAGTATGAACGGAGACCAGCCTTTTACCTAATTTTACGAAATTGAAACAGTTGTAACCACGCAAACGATTGGTTTAAGCGCCACTTTATGTGATCTGAGTCACATAAAAATATGCAATGAATCATGAATTTCTCTGAAAAGATATGAATAGATCACTTTAATGTCTAAAATCTGCCCGCTCTCAGCGCCCGATGGGCGCTTTTCTTTTTTGAACAGGCCAGACATGACTAACAGCAATCGCATCAAGCTCACATGGATCAGCTTCTTCTCCTACGCCCTGACCGGCGCGTTGGTGATCGTCACCGGGATGGTGATGGGGAACATCGCAGACTACTTCCAGCTGCCCGTATCCAGCATGAGTAACACTTTCACTTTCCTCAACGCGGGGATCCTGATTTCTATCTTCCTGAATGCCTGGCTGATGGAAATTGTTCCGCTGAAAACGCAGCTGCGTTTTGGCTTTGTGCTGATGGTCGCCGCCGTGGCGGGTCTGATGTTGAGCCACAGCATCGCCCTGTTCTCGGCCGCCATGTTCGTGCTCGGTCTGGTGAGCGGGATCACCATGTCGATTGGTACCTTCCTGATTACCCACATGTATGAAGGCCGTCAGCGCGGCGCACGTCTGCTGTTTACTGACTCCTTCTTCAGCATGGCCGGGATGATTTTCCCGATGGTCGCCGCTGTTCTGCTGGCGCGCAGCATTGAGTGGTACTGGGTCTATGCCTGCATCGGGCTGGTCTACGTGGCGATCTTTATTCTGACCTTCGGCTGTGAATTCCCGGTGCTGGGCAAAAAAGCCCAGACCACGGCAGAACCTGTCGCGAAAGAGAAATGGGGCATCGGCGTGCTGTTCCTCTCCATTGCAGCCCTGTGCTACATCCTGGGTCAGTTGGGCTTTATCTCATGGGTACCGGAATACGCTAAAGGTCTCGGCATGAGCCTGAACGATGCGGGCAAACTGGTGAGTGATTTCTGGATGTCTTACATGTTTGGCATGTGGGCGTTTAGCTTCATCCTGCGCTTCTTCGATCTGCAGCGCATCCTGACCGTGCTGGCAGGCCTGGCAACCGTGCTGATGTATCTGTTCATCAACGGTTCCCCGGAACATATGCCGTGGTTCATTCTGACCCTGGGCTTCTTCTCCAGCGCAATTTACACGTCCATCATTACCCTGGGCTCGCTGCAGACCAAAGTGGCCTCGCCAAAACTGGTTAACTTCGTGCTGACCTGCGGCACCATCGGCACCATGCTGACCTTCGTCGTCACAGGCCCGATTGTTGCGCACAGCGGTCCTCTGGCAGCGCTGCACACCGCGAACGGTCTGTATGCCGTAGTGTTTATCATGTGCCTCGTCCTGGGCTTCGTGACCCGCCACCGCCAGCATAACGTGGCGGCAGCTTCTCACTAATCGCCTTGCCCCTTTGCGTTAAGCAGAGGGGCTGTTTCTGGCAAAACTCACCTCTTCTCCCCCGTTATCCATCTGGATCCACGTCTGCGCCAGCTGCGTGGTGGCAATAATCCGCCCCTGACGAATCGACCAGCGCACCGGCACCTGGCAGCGCACCGCTTCAAATCCGCTCTCCGCCGGCAGGATTATCAGGTTTGCCGGGTTACCCGTTGCGATACCGTAATCACTCAGGCCAAAGGTTCTGGCACTGTTGTGTGTAATCAGGTTCAGCCCGCTGTCGATTTGCGGATAGCCCATCATCTGGCAAACATGCAGTCCCATATGCAGCACCTGCAGCATGTTGCCGGTGCCAAGCGGATACCACGGGTCAAACACATCATCATGGCCGAAGCAGACGTTGATGCCCGCTTCCTGTAACTCCTTCACCCGGGTGATGCCGCGACGCTTCGGATAATCATCAAAGCGTCCCTGCAGATGAATGTTCACCAGCGGATTCGCCACAAAGTTAATGCCCGACATCTTCAGCAGCCGGAACAACCGCGAGGTGTACGCGCCATTGTATGAGTGCATGGCGGTGGTATGGCTGGCCGTTACCTGCGCACCAATACCGGCCTCATACGCCAGCGTGGCAACAGTCTCCACAAAGCGGGACTGCTCGTCGTCGATTTCATCACAGTGGATATCCAGCGGACGGTCATATTTCTTCGCCAGCTCGAAGGCGATATGCAGAGACTGCACGCCATATTCCCGGGTGAATTCGAAGTGCGGGATCGCCCCCACCACGTCAGCCCCCAGTTTTAACGCCTCTTCCAGCAGTGCCGCGCCACTCGGGTACGAAAGAATACCTTCCTGCGGGAACGCGACAATTTGCAGCGTCACCCACGGGGCAACCTCCTGCTTCACCTCCAGCATCGCCTTAAGAGCAGTAAGCGTCGGGTCGGAGACATCCACATGGGTGCGGACAAACTGAATACCATTGGCAATTTGCCACTTCAGCGTTTTCCAGGCACGCACTTTGACATCGTCATGGCTGAGCAATGCCTTACGCTCCGCCCAGCGCTCAATCCCTTCAAACAGCGTGCCGGACTGGTTCCAGTTCGGCTCACCTGCCGTCTGGGTTGTATCAAGATGAATATGCGGCTCGATAAACGGCGGGATCGCCAGCCCTCCACGGGCATTTAAGACTTCATAACTTTCGTCGTGGGTATCATCCATTGGGGTAATGTCACCAAATCGCCCGTTCTCAATGGCAAGTTGCCACAGCCCTTCCCGACCCGGTAAACGAACATTCTGAACAAGCCATAACGGTGTTGTAGACATACCTTCCCCCTAAAAAATGCAGCTGATATTCAGGCGTACCGATTTTTCAACGATCGTCTCTGAGTTGTACACAAATTCAACGACAACGAAAAGCCTTCGATTTCCGCCACTTATAAAAATCCTGACAAATCAGTCATATACCACCTAAGGAGTAGGCGAAGACGTATTTGATTTGCATCAATAAGCGCTGTAGCTGAATCGTTAAGGTAGGCAGTAATAGAAAAGAAATCGAGGCAATAATGAGCAAAGTCAGACTCGCTATCATCGGTAACGGCATGGTCGGCCACCGCTTTATTGAGGATCTTCTCGATAAAGCTGACGCTGCCCAGTTCGATATTACCGTGTTCTGTGAAGAACCCCGCAAGGCGTACGACCGTGTGCATCTTTCTTCCTACTTCTCCCATCATACCGCCGAAGAACTCTCTCTGGTGCGTGAGGGTTTTTACGAGAAGCATGGCGTAAAAGTACTGGTGGGAGAACGCGCTATCACCATCAACCGCCAGGAAAAAGTGATCCACTCCAGCGCCGGACGCACGGTTTTTTACGACAAGCTGATCATGGCGACTGGCTCTTATCCGTGGATCCCGCCAATTAAAGGCTCGGAAACCCAGGATTGTTTCGTCTACCGTACCATTGAAGACCTCAAGGCCATCGAAAACTGTGCACGTCGCAGCAAACGCGGTGCAGTAGTTGGTGGCGGCCTGCTGGGTCTGGAAGCCGCAGGCGCACTGAAAAACCTCGGTGTTGAAACTCACGTCATCGAATTTGCCCCAATGCTGATGGCAGAACAGCTTGACCACATGGGTGGTGACCAGCTGCGCCGTAAAATCGAAAGCATGGGCGTGAAGGTTCACACCAGCAAAAACACCAAAGAGATCGTCCAGGAAGGCACTGAAGCGCGCAAAACTATGCGCTTTGCCGACGGCAGCGAGCTGGAAGTGGACTTTATCGTCTTCTCCACCGGGATACGTCCTCGCGACAAGCTGGCTAACCAGTGTGGCCTGGCCGTTGCTCAGCGAGGCGGTATCATGATTAACGATACCTGCCAGACCTCTGATCCGGACATCTACGCAATTGGCGAGTGCGCCAGCTGGAACAACCGTGTGTATGGGCTGGTCGCCCCGGGCTACAAAATGGCGCAGGTCGCCGTAGACCATATCCTCGGAACGGAGAACGCCTTCGAAGGTGCAGACATGAGCGCCAAGCTGAAGCTGCTGGGCGTAGACGTTGGCGGTATTGGTGATGCGCACGGTCGTACCCCGAACTCACGCAGCTACGTCTACCTCGATGAAAGCAAAGAAGTCTATAAACGCCTGATCGTCAGCCAGGACAACAAAACTCTGCTCGGCGCGGTGCTGGTGGGTGATACCAGCGATTACGGCAACCTGCTGCAACTGGTGCTGAATGCCATCGAACTGCCGGAAAACCCGGACGCCCTGATCCTGCCTGCTCACGCCTCAAGCGGCAAACCGTCTATCGGCGTTGATAAACTGCCAGACAGCGCGCAAATTTGCTCCTGCTTCGACGTCACCAAAGGCATGTTGATTTCAGCTATCAACAAAGGCTGCCACACTGTAGCAGCACTGAAAGCGGAAACCAAAGCCGGTACCGGCTGCGGCGGTTGTATTCCACTGGTCACCCAGGTGCTGAACGCCGAACTGGCGAAACAGGGCATCGAAGTGAACAACAACCTGTGCGAACACTTCTCTTACTCTCGCCAGGAGCTTTACCATCTGATCCGCGTGGAGGGCATCAAATCCTTCGACGAACTGCTGGCAAAACACGGCCAGGGTTATGGCTGCGAAGTGTGTAAACCGACCGTCGGTTCTCTGCTGGCCTCCTGCTGGAATGAGTACGTTCTCAAACCAGAACATACGCCGCTTCAGGACACCAACGACAACTTCCTGGCAAACATCCAGAAAGACGGGACATATTCCGTTATCCCACGCTCTGCCGGTGGCGAAATCACCCCGGAAGGGCTGGTCGCCGTAGGTCGCATCGCACGTGAATTTAACCTGTACACCAAAATTACCGGTTCCCAGCGTATCGGCCTGTTTGGTGCGCAGAAAGACGACCTGCCAGAAATCTGGCGTCAGCTGATTGAAGCGGGCTTCGAAACCGGCCACGCGTATGCCAAAGCGCTGCGTATGGCCAAAACCTGCGTGGGCAGCACCTGGTGCCGTTACGGCGTCGGCGACAGCGTGGGCTTCGGCGTGGAGCTGGAAAATCGCTACAAAGGCATCCGTACACCGCACAAAATGAAGTTTGGCGTCTCCGGCTGTACCCGTGAATGTGCGGAAGCGCAGGGTAAAGACGTGGGTATTATTGCCACTGAGAAAGGCTGGAACTTGTACGTGTGCGGTAACGGCGGGATGAAACCACGCCACGCAGACCTGCTGGCGGCAGATCTCGACCACGATACACTGATTCAGTATCTCGACCGCTTCATGATGTTCTACATCCGTACCGCCGACAAGCTGACCCGTACCGCTTCCTGGCTGGACAACCTGGAAGGCGGCATCGACTACCTGAAGTCAGTCATCATCGACGACAAACTGGGCCTTAACGAACAGCTTGAAACCGAGATGGCTCGCCTGCGCGAAGCGGTGATTTGCGAATGGACCGAAACCGTGAACACCCCGGCGGCACAGACGCGCTTCAAACACTTTATCAACAGCACCCAGCGCGACCCTAACGTACAGGTTGTGGCAGAGCGCGAACAGCATCGTCCGGCGACATCGTATGAACGAATTCCGGTCACGCTGGTGGAGGAAAACGCATGAGCCAGTGGGTAAACATCTGCAATATTAACGACATCCTGCCTGCCACCGGTGTCTGCGCGCTGCTGGGTAAAGAGCAGGTCGCGATTTTCCGTCCCCGCCACGATGAACAGGTTTTTGCCATCAGCAATATCGACCCGTTCTTTGAGGCCAGCGTCCTTTCCCGCGGCTTGATTGCGGAGCATCAGGGCGAACTGTGGGTTGCCAGCCCGCTGAAAAAACAACGTTTCCGCCTGAGCGACGGACACTGTATGGAAGATGCCAGCCACTCCGTGAAGCACTACGACGTTCGCGTGAAGGACGGCAAGGTGCAGCTGAAAGGCTAACCTCCGCCCTTTTAGGGATAACGGCAGGAAATTCGTATGTTCCTTACGATTCCTGCTGTTATCCTGACGTCAATTCTTACCCCCTCCATGAATGCTGCGAGGTAACGTCGTGGATCACCTGCCGATTTTTTGTCAATTACGCAACCGCGACTGCCTGCTCGTGGGCGGCGGCGATGTGGCCGAACGCAAAGCGCGTCTGCTGTTAGAAGCGGGTGCCCGTTTGACTGTCAACGCCCTCGACTTTGCGCCACAGTTTGAGGTCTGGGCCCAGGAAGGAATGCTCACGCTGGAGCGGGGGGCGTTTGATGAATCCCTGCTGGATACCTGCTGGCTGACGATTGCCGCGACGGACGATGATGCCGTTAACCAGCGCGTCAGCGATGCCTGCGAAGCGCGCCGTATCTTCTGTAACGTGGTGGATGCGCCACAGGAAGCCAGCTTTATCATGCCGTCGATTATCGACCGTTCCCCGCTGATGATTGCGGTGTCGTCCGGTGGCCGCTCGCCGGTACTTGCTCGTCTGCTGCGGGAAAAACTGGAGGCCGTGCTGCCACAGCATCTTGGTCAGATTGCGCATTATGCCGGGCAGCTGCGTTCACGCGTGAAGCAAACCTTCGCAACCGTAGCTGAGCGACGTCGGTTCTGGGAAAAATTCTTTGTCAACGACAGGCTGGCGCAGTCGCTGGCGAATCAGGACACGAAAGCCGTTGAAGAGACGACCGAACAGTTGCTGAGCGAACCGCTGGATCACCGCGGTGAAGTGGTGCTGGTGGGTGCAGGGCCGGGAGATGCGGGCTTACTGACACTGAAAGGTCTCCAGCAGATCCAGCAGGCCGATATCGTGGTTTACGATCGTCTGGTCTCCGATGACATCATGAACCTGGTTCGCCGCGACGCCGACCGTGTTTTCGTAGGCAAACGCGCGGGCTACCATTGCGTGCCGCAGGAAGAGATTAACCAGATCCTGCTGCGCGAGGCGCAAAAGGGAAAACGCGTGGTGCGTCTGAAAGGTGGTGATCCGTTTATCTTTGGCCGTGGCGGTGAAGAGCTGGAAACCCTGTGTGACGCGGGTATTCCGTTCTCTGTCGTGCCGGGCATTACGGCGGCATCCGGTTGCTCAGCCTACTCAGGCATTCCGCTGACACACCGGGACTACGCTCAGAGCGTGCGTCTGGTGACGGGCCACCTGAAAACCGGCAGCGAGCTGGACTGGCATAACCTGGCCGCAGAAAAACAGACGCTGGTGTTCTATATGGGGCTGAACCAGGCCGCCACAATTCAGGCGAAACTGCTTGAGCACGGCATGGATGCAGATATGCCTGTCGCACTGGTGGAAAACGGTACCGCCATTACGCAGCGCGTGGTAAATGGCGTGCTGACGCAGCTTGGTGAACTGGCGCAACAGGTTGAAAGCCCGGCTCTGATTGTAGTGGGTCGCGTGGTGGAACTGCGCGGTAAACTCAACTGGTTCTCCAACCACTAACGCATATTATTCCTTCCCTGAGTAGTCTTTAAGCGGACTACTCCCCTCTTACTGCTGTCGATAACATACCGCCCCGAAGTGGAACTTTCCCCTTTATTCCCTTGAGTTACATCTCATTTTCGTTTTCAGACAAGGAATGCGTATGTTTAAACTGGCAAAAGCCGCCGTTCTGGTCGGCCTGTTATCGACTCTGACGGCTTGCACCGGTCGTGTAGAAAACACGAAAAATAACTGCAGCTACGATTATCTGCTGCACCCGGCGATCTCCATTTCGAAGATCATCGGTGGTTGCGGCCCGGCGGCACAGCAGTAAGCGTTTTTCAGGCGTAAAAAAACCGGGAATTTCCCGGTTTTTTTATTTAGTCGATTTTTTGTCAGGTGGCGACAAAGCAAGCTTAAGGCTTACCCACAAACCCAATCGCTTCATACACCGCTTTCAGGGTTTCAGATGCGCGCGCACTGGCTTTTTCCGCGCCGTCTTTCATCACCTTCTGCAGGAAAGCTTCGTCGTTACAATAGCGGTTATAGCGCTCCTGCAGCTCAGTCAGCATGCCAGAAACGGCATCCGCCACTTCACCTTTCAGGTGGCCGTACATCTTGCCTTCAAAATGCTGTTCCAGCTCAGGGATGCTCTGACCGGTAACCCCGGAAAGAATATCCAGCAGGTTGGAGACACCCGCTTTGTTCTGCACGTCGTAGCGCACGACAGGCGGCTCGTCGGAGTCGGTGACCGCGCGCTTGAGCTTTTTGACGACTGATTTCGGATCTTCCAGCAGGCCGATAACGTTGTTGCGGTTATCGTCAGACTTAGACATCTTTTTGGTCGGCTCCAGCAGCGACATCACGCGCGCGCCGGACTTCGGAATGAAGGGCTCAGGCACTTTAAACACATCGCCATAAATCGCATTAAAGCGCTGGGCAATATCACGGCTCAGCTCCAGGTGCTGCTTCTGGTCTTCACCAACAGGAACCTGGTTAGTCTGATACAGCAGAATGTCTGCAGCCATCAGTACCGGATAGTCGAACAGACCGGCGTTGATGTTTTCAGAGTAGCGCGCGGATTTATCCTTGAACTGGGTCATGCGGCTCAGCTCGCCGAAGTAGGTGTAGCAGTTCAGCGCCCAGCCCAGCTGTGCGTGCTCAGGTACATGCGACTGAACAAAAATGGTGCTCTTCTCAGGATCAATTCCGCAGGCCAGATACAGCGCCAGGGTGTCCAGCGTGGCTTTACGCAGTTTCTCAGGATCCTGACGCGCGGTAATCGCATGGAGATCGACGATGCAATAAATGCAATGGTAGTCATCCTGCATGCTGACCCACTGACGTAACGCACCCATGTAGTTACCAATGGTCAATTCACCTGAAGGCTGTGCGCCACTAAAAACGATGGGCTTAGTCATTATTCAATTCCTGATGTTCACTGTGTGAAAGCCCGAGTACGGGCAACAAATCTTTGAAGTGGTCAAACACGACGTCCGGCTCACTTAGCGTGATGGCCTCACCGTAGTTGTAGCCGTAGGTTAACCCGACGGAGGGACACCCAGCCGCCCGGGCAGCCAGAATATCATTGCGGGAATCACCAACAAAGAGCAGCTCCGCAGGCGTTAAGGATAATTTTCCTGCCACCAGCAGAAGCGGTTCCGGATGCGGCTTTTTGTTTTGTACGTCATCACCGCCGACAATGACGGTGAAATACTTCGCGATATCCAGCGCTTCAAGCAGAGGTGCAACAAACGGCGTTGGCTTGTTGGTTACCAGCCCCAGCGGGATGCCTTTCGCATGCAGTGTGCTCAGCGTTTCCATGACGTCCGGGAACAGGAAACTCCCCTCCTCGACAGTCTCTTCATAGAAACGATCGAACAGTTTGCGCAGAATACGCAGTTGCTCGTCCTTCGGGATGTCGGCATGATCGACGCTCGGTTTACCCTGCGCCGAACGCTGCGACGCACGCTCCTGGCGAGCCCACGTCAACGCACGCTCCATCAGCACGTCAGCACCGTTGCCGATCCACGTTACCACGCGCTCTTCACCCGCAACGGGGAGTTCAAGCGCATACAGCGCCTGATCAACGGCGCTTGTTAAGCCCGGTGCGCTGTCGACCAGCGTGCCGTCGAGGTCGAATGCCACACCCCGAATTGTTTGCAATTTATCCATGACTTACCTTCGCCAGTTCACGGCGCATTTCATCAATGACTTTTTTGTAATCCGGTTGGTCGAAAATTGCCGAACCTGCAACGAACATATCCGCGCCCGCTGCCGCAATTTCACCAATGTTATTCACTTTCACACCGCCATCCACTTCCAGACGAATGTCGTAGCCTGACTCATCAATACGACGACGCACTTCACGCAGTTTATCCAGCGTATGAGGAATGAACGACTGACCGCCAAAGCCTGGGTTAACGGACATCAGCAAAATTACGTCCAGCTTATCCATCACATAATCGAGATAGCTCAGCGGCGTTGCCGGGTTAAACACCAGACCCGCCTTACAGCCGTTCTCTTTGATCAGCTGCAGCGTGCGATCCACATGTTCAGAGGCTTCCGGGTGGAAGGTGATGATGCTGGCTCCCGCTGCGGCAAAATCCGGCACGATGCGGTCAACAGGTTTCACCATCAGGTGTACGTCGATCGGGGCGGTAATGCCGTAATTACGCAGCGCCTTGAGCACCATTGGGCCAATGGTCAGATTGGGGACGTAGTGGTTATCCATCACGTCGAAATGGACGACATCTGCGCCAGCCGCGAGAGCTTTAGCAGTGTCTTCACCCAGGCGGGCAAAATCGGCCGACAGAATTGAGGGAGCAATCAAAAACTGTTTCATCCGCATCTCCTTGAAATGTATTTACCGGCGGGCAAAACGGCTCAGGGGCGATAAAGAGCCAGGAGTTCGTCCACCTTTTTACGTGTGCCGCCGTTGCTGCTGATGCTACGCCGCACCTTAACCTGAAAATGCTTCGCGGCTTTGTACCATTCGCGCGTATCAGGCGTGTCGTGATTCGAAATTAACACCGGAATTCTTTTACTGACCAGCTTTTCCGCCATCTCTGCCAGACGAGCCTGTTCGGCCGGGCTGAAGCTGTTAGTGTGATAGGCAGTGAAATTCGCCGTCGCAGACAGCGGCGCGTAAGGGGGGTCACAGTAAACCACCGAGTTTACGCCTGCCAGTTCCATACACTCTTCATAGGAGAGGCAGTGAAACTCAGCATTCTGTGCTTTTTCAGCAAAGTGATACAGCTCGTCCTGTGGGAAATACGGGCGCTTATAGCGGCCAAAAGGTACGTTGAATTCACCACGAAGATTATACCGACACAGGCCGTTGTAGCCATGTCGGTTAAGATAGAGGAACAACAAGGCTCGGCGGAACGAATCCTCACTCTGATTGAACTCCGCGCGGAACTGGTAGTAAATGTCCGGGTTATTGTTCTCAGGCGTAAACAGTTTACGCGCCTCTGCGACATACTCATCGGTACGCAGTTTGACGATGTTATAGAGGCTGATAAGGTCGCTGTTGATATCCGCCAGGATATAACGAGAAAAATCGGTGTTCAGGAACACCGATCCTGCGCCCACGAAGGGCTCGATAAGACACTCACCTTTCGGCAGGTGCTTTTTAATATCATCGAGCAGGGGGTATTTCCCCCCTGCCCATTTCAGAAAAGCGCGATTTTTTTTCATGCTGACTAACTGATTACACCTTCTCCGGCTGTGGAGAAAGCTCCGACAGCATCCTGCGCTTTAAACATTACTTCAGATCGGCCTGAACCTGATGAATTGGCTTCGCCCACGGGTTTTTTGCCTGAACGTCTGCTGGCAGTGTCGCCACGGCGCGTTTCGCTTCATCTTTGGACGCATACACACCGCTCACCAGCACATACCACGGCTGACCGTTACGGGTCGTCTGATAAACCACGTAGTTTTTCAGATTCGATTTCTTCGCCCAACTGTTGAGGTTGTCATAGTTAGACGAACTGCTCAGCTGCAGCGTGTAATTGCTGGAAGGCGCAGATTTCAGCGAACCTACGTTACCTGCTGTTTTGCCTGCTGCGGTGCTGGAAGCTGTAGCAGACGCTGCAGGTGCAGCAGTCGTCGTCGGTGCTGTCGTGCTCGCCGTGGCTTTCGGCGCAGTCTGTGTGACTGGCGCTTTTGCTGGCTCGCTCGCTGCAGCCGTTTCAGTATGTTTCGGCTGCGCCGTAACAGCTTTCACTTCAGGCGCTTTCACCACTGCCTGAGGTTTAGTTTCGCGTTTAGGCTCAATCACTGCCTGCTTACGTTCAGGACGTGTCGCAGTTTGTGTCTGGCGCGGTTTCGTTTCCGTCGCAGCAGTTTGCGGCTGAGCGTTACCACCGCGAATCGGTGCGACGGTTGCAGGTTCAGTTGGCAGTGTCGAGTTAACTACGGCGTTATCAATCTGCTGCTGGTTTTGCGGCTGCGTCAGTGCATTATTCAGGTCTCCCTGAACTTCTACACGCTGCTGACCTTCAGGCGTAACAGGTGCCTGGCTCTGAGCTGGGTTTGAGGAAACCGGCGGCAGAGAAACATCCTGTGGTGCTGCGGTGTTTCCTGCGGTCTGCTCTGCCGGGGTGGTACCCGGTGCAGGTTGCGCGCCATTTGCCTGATTTGCCGCATCGTTACCGGAGAGGTTGATGCTCTTCTCAGCGGAGGCGGTTTGCTCGGTTGAGTTCGTTGATGGTGCTTTAAGTGCAGAACCAATGCCGACAATCAGCAGCACAAGTACCAACACGCCAAGTCCCATCATAAGATACTGGCGGGAAGCCGGTTTTGGTGCAGCAGCTTTCTTACGTTTACGCGGGCGACGCTCTACAGGCTCTTCGTCCATTGAATCTTCTTCGGACTCATAATCCTCTTCTTCTCGCTCATCACGCGCGTTGCGGCTGCGCGAAGGGCGACGATCGTCTGCATCCAGATCAACATCGTCAAAGTTGATCTGCGGCTCGTTATCACGTTCTGAAGATTGACGAGAACGACCAGTACGACGATCGCTGGGATCGGGTTTCAGCTCGTCTTCTGGTTTGAATTCATCCATTTAACACCCCACTCAAAGGCTTATGCCAACGACTTTGCATTTCACCTGAAGCTAAACGACCACCTGCAACAGTGGCCTGACCTTTCTAGTTGTTACGCCTGCTGACAATCAGCGATAGCGCCAAGAACGACATCGTGCGGCACTCCGCCGCGCACTTCACTCTTCCCTATTGCAAGCGGGAGTACAAGACGCATCTCACCTGCCAATACTTTTTTATCGCGCATCATGTGGGGTAAATACGCTTGTGCCGACATCTCTTGCGGCCCGGTTACTGGCAAGCCTGCACGCTCAAGCAGCGCGATGATGCGTGCCGTCTCATTCGGTTTAAACTGCCCCAGGCGTTCAGAGGTGCGAGCAGCCATCACCATTCCGGCAGCAACCGCTTCACCGTGAAGCCAGTTCCCGTAACCCATTTCGGCTTCAATCGCGTGACCAAACGTATGCCCCAGATTCAGTAAAGCACGTAAGCCCGTTTCACGCTCGTCCGCAGCGACAACTTCCGCTTTTAGCTCACAACAACGACGGATGCAATATGCCAGTTTAGCCTCATCCAGGCGCAGCAACGCATCCATATTCTCTTCAAGCCAGTCAAAGAACTCGCTATCCAGAATAATGCCGTATTTGATCACTTCAGCAAGACCAGAAGCCAGCTCACGCTTCGGCAGCGTTTTCAGACAGTCGAGATCCACCACCACCGAAGCGGGCTGGTAGAACGCACCAATCATATTTTTGCCAAGCGGATGGTTGACCGCAGTTTTGCCGCCAACAGAAGAGTCGACCTGAGACAGTAACGTGGTTGGAATCTGAATAAAACGGACACCACGTTGATAGCTTGCAGCCGCAAAGCCGGTGAGATCGCCCACAACACCGCCGCCCAGGGCAAGCAGTGTTGTATCGCGACCATGCGGTTTTTGCAGTAATGCGGTAAAGACGGTATCCAGTACCGTCAGACTTTTATACTGCTCGCCATCGGGCAGAATGACACTGTCGACTTTTACGCCTGCCTGCTCTAGCAGGTGGCGTACACGGTCAAGATAAAGCGGAGCCAGCGTCTCGTTGGTGACCAGCATCGCCTGATCACCCGCTTTCAGTGGTAAAAAGGAAGCTGGGTCGTTAAACAAACCAGCCGCGATGGTGATAGGGTAACTACGTTCCCCGAGAGTAACTGTAATCCTCTCCATGACGCGACATCCACCTTTAATGCTTTTACCCGCAGGCGAGTGTATATAAAGCCAGAATCAGTTGCTTTCCAGCATATGAATAATCTGGTTTGCAACCACTTTAGCGCTCTGATCGTCAGTACGAATGGTCACATCAGCAATCTCTTCGTACAACGGATTGCGTTCATCGGCCAACGCTTCCAGAACTTCGCGTGGTGGCGTTTCAACCTGCAGCAGCGGGCGCTTTTTATCACGCTGCGTACGTGCCAGCTGTTTCTCGATGGTCGTTTCAAGATAGACCACTACGCCACGGGCGGAGAGACGGTTGCGGGTTTCGCGAGATTTTACAGAGCCGCCGCCTGTTGCCAGCACAATGCCCTGTTTTTCCGTGAGTTCGTTGATCACTTTTTCTTCTCGGTCACGGAAACCTTCTTCGCCTTCTACGTCGAAAACCCAGCCCACATCAGCTCCGGTTCGTTTCTCAATCTCTTGATCAGAATCGTAAAATTCCATATTGAGTTGTTGAGCTAACTGACGCCCAATAGTGCTTTTGCCGGCACCCATAGGCCCAACCAGAAAGATATTGCGTTTCTCTGCCATTTTATCGGTACTACTAAGACTATTCGTTAATGGTAATCCCCGCTTCGCAGACACCCAGCGTAGCAGGACATGAACTGAAACCTCATATGCAATAGAGCGAGAGTCAGACTAAAAATTATCTCAATACTCCGGCTTGTTTGGCAACTGATTAAATCACCGCGCCGGGCGCATAAGGTAATAAGACGTAAGTCCAACTCAAATCGGTACTCCTTGTATGCTAATTCATGCCCCACGTCAAACATCTGCAACAAACTGAATGCAAAATCATTGCGGGGATCGTTACCCGTCAGTGAATACCGACCAGACGTGGTGTAATAAACACCACTAACTCACGTCGTTCGTTGTCTTTTCCATCATGACGAAAAAGCTGCCCAATCCAGGGGATGCGCCCCAGCCCCGGCACGCTGTCGCTGCCAGTTTTGTTCTTCTGAGAAAAAATTCCACCCAGCGCCAGTGTTTCTCCGCTTTTTACCTCCACCTGCGTTTCGATCTCCTGTTTGTCGATCGCCAGCGTTTCACCGTCAGCCTGCTGAAGCACCTGCCCCGGCATATTTTCACTGATGTGTAATTTCAGACGCACACGCCCCCCCGGCAATACCACGGGCGTCACCTCCATCCCTAATACCGCCTCTTTAAACTCAACGGAGGTCGCCCCGCTTTCACCGCTTGAGACCTGATAGGGGATCTCACTCCCCTGTTTGATGCTGGCCGGTTGCATGTGCGAGGCCAGCAGTCGCGGGCTGGCGATGATATCAACCTGCTGTTTTTGCTCCAGTGCTGACAACTCCAGATCCAGCAGCCGACCATTAATTCGCCCGATATTAAAACCGACGTGGCTGGTGGCGCTGGCTACGGAAAGATCGCTGCCAAGAGTGGTAAGCTGACCAACTTTGCCCGCGTCGGTGGCGTCGGCGAGACTCCACTTCACTCCCAGCTCACGCAGGCTTTTTTCATTGATGGTCACGATATGCGCCGCAAGCTCTACCTGCTCGACGGGAATATCCATCTGAGCGGCCCAGCGCTGCAGCATCTCCAGTACAGTCTGATTATCCCTAACCAACAGGCGGTTAGTGCGTTTGTCGAGTGATAAGCTCCCCTTTGGGCTCAGGAGTTTTTCGGCTGCTTTTTGTAACTCCCCGGCATCGGCGTAAGAAAAAGAGAGACTCTGTGAGACCAGTGGGGCATCCAGTTGCCGGCGCGTCCGCTCCTGCTCTGAACGCTCCCGCTGTTCGCGCTGCCAGGCCGCAGTATGGACATAAAAAATGCCACCCTCCTCTCGTAAAACGAGCCCGGTGCTGTTGACCACCGTCTGTAGCGCTTGTCGCCAGGGGACGCGCGTCAGGTTAAGTGAAAGCGAGCCACTAACATCCGGTGATATCACCAGATTACGGTTCTCCTGCGCGACCAGTGCCTGTAGCACCTGAACCACAGGAACATCATCCACCACCAGCGTGACGGGTTTTGGTACTGTGGCCCACAGCGGTTGGCAGAACGCCAGCAGCAACAGCATTATCCTCAAGTTCATTTTTATTCGTTCCTTCTCGTTGCCACGTCCATTGTCCAGGTTCACATGTATCACCCACATCAACAACCAGAGCTGACTCATTGATGGCTTTTACCTGCCAGCCCACCGGGAAGCGCTGATGCGTTTTCAGGCGATACCAGCGCTTTTGCCCATCCTGTAAGATGCCAACCGTTTCATGACCCGCCACCATACCGCGGTAGTGCCACTGCACCAGTTGACTACTACTGCAAGGATCGTCCGGCGGGCGAAACGGATCGCGCATGCCGGTCAATAACAGCACCGAACAAACCAGCAAGCAGCGGGTACTATTTCGCATGATCCGACTCCAGCTCCAGCCGCAGGCGTAACAACGCATCCTGTGGCGCAATCGCGAAAGCCGCGACCTGCACATCCTGCTGTGCCAGCAGGGAAAAAACGGTCGGGATCGCCGGCCATTCAGCATCCAGCGTCAGTTCTCCTCCCCTTTGAGACGGCTTCCAGTGAACCAATTTCACACCGTTCCCCTGAAAATCGAGCGGTGAAAAGGGATGCATCTCCTGCAATTCCTGGGATTCCGGGCTAAAAGGTATCTTACTGGCTGCTGGCCATAGCGATGCATTAGCTCGCGCATCCTGCATCAGTTGCCGCTGGAGTTCAGCACACAGCCTGTCTACTGGACGGAGCAAGGTGCTCCATGCAGCCAGCCCGGCAAAGAGAATACTCAGACACCAGCAAAGCACCCGATGCCATGGACGGTTTTCGCACCAGCGTTCCAACAGGGTGTCCACAGGTTACCTCTCACTTTTCAGATTAAATGTGAACATCCAGTGTCCCTGGCTATCCTGGCGGATCTCCCCTGCGGGTCCTGTCGTGAACCCGTCGAGTTGTCCAGGTACATCACGCAGCGCAGAAAGGGCAGGCAGGGTAGTGGCATACCCAATAAGCATCAGAGCAGGAGGCTGATAACGCAGTTCTGTCAGCCAGACCTGCGACGGGATGACGTTGGCAAGTGATTCCAGCACCGGTTGCCATGCGTGTCGTTGACGTTTCAGTGCAGGCATCGGCACCTCTGTGGTCAGCGTCTGGCGAGACATAAGCGCGTGACGCACGGACTGCATTCCCGCCAGTTCAGCTCGTAGAGCGTGCAGTCTCACCTGGTGGTTTATCCTCAGACCGAAAATGATCATCAGCATCACCAGCCATGCGCCGACAAACATCGCGCCCCAGAAACGCAGGCATCGCGCCCGCCGTTGCTGTCGCCACGGCATAAAGTTCGTCATGTTCACTCAGGAACCTCGCTCATGGCCAACGCCAGCGCGACGGTGTAATCAGCACCGCAATCCGGTAGTGGGGCATGGCAGCGATCCAGGGTTTCCCATGGATCACGTCGGCTATCAAACAGTGCGATATCGCCCGGACTCAGGGCCAGCAGCGCCGCCAGTTCCGTCGCGTTTGCAGCTTCTGTGGTAAAGCGGCGTCCCCACTGGTGGCGCATAGCCCAAAGCCACTGATGTTCATCTCGCCAGGCGACGCAATGTGCCGGGGCAACTGCGGGAAGAAGGTTCGCCAGTGCGCTGGCATCCGGAGTAATCGTCACCAGCCGCAAACGTAGCGTTTTCGCCAGCGCCAGAAGAGTTTCAACCTCTTTGTTTTGTGCGGCGGTAACATGAAATGTGTTGCTGAACGTGTCCTGCACGTAATCGAAACAGAGCGTTTCTGCTGGCATCTCCAGTTCGCGAGAGAGCGCCGCGCCCAGCCATGAAAGTTGCTCACTGTCGCGCAGCGCAATGCCCGGGCGGGGAAGTGAGCGTTGCAGGGTGCGTGCTGCCGGGAAAGAGAGGAACACACGGTGGTGGTGCGGCAACGTCTTCCGCCAGTCGCGCAACGCATCAACCAGCTGTTCTGGCTGGCATATTTTACCTTCCCGAATAACGCCTTCGGTCAGAGGGATTGCCCACCAGCGACGCAAGCACCAGTCCGTTCTCTCCCGGGCCAATGCAACGATAAGCACCCTATCCTGTTGAATATGAACGCCCGTTTGCCATGTTTTGAAAGCCATGCTTCACGATCTCCTTATCGCCCGTCACCGTGACGGCTATATCAATGAATCAGGCTTGCCTTTATACTACCGCGCGATTGTTTAGAAACTGCCCAAGTGAAACCAAATGGGAAATCTCCGGTGAAGTTCGTAAAGTATTTATTCATCCTTGCAGTCTGTTGCATTCTGCTGGGAGCAGGCTCGATTTACGGTTTGTACAAATATATTGAGCCACAGCTACCTGATGTCGCTACGCTTCGCGATGTGCGACTCCAGATCCCGATGCAAGTCTATAGCGCCGATGGCGAGTTGATGGCGCAGTATGGCGAGAAGCGCCGTATTCCGCTGACCTTAAACCAAATTCCACCTGTTATGGTGAAAGCCTTTATCGCCACTGAGGACAGCCGTTTTTACGAGCACCATGGTGTCGATCCGATAGGGATTTTCCGTGCAGCAAGCATTGCGTTGTTCTCCGGTCATGCCTCTCAGGGGGCGAGTACCATTACGCAACAGCTGGCACGTAACTTCTTCCTCAGTCCGGAAAAGACGCTGATCCGTAAGATCAAAGAGGTCTTCCTTGCGATCCGTATCGAGCAGCTGTTGAGCAAAGACGAGATCCTTGAGCTGTACCTCAATAAAATCTATTTGGGCTACCGCGCCTATGGTGTGGGGGCTGCCGCACAGGTGTACTTCGGTAAACCAGTTGAGCAACTCACCTTAAGCGAAATGGCAACCATCGCGGGTCTGCCGAAAGCGCCTTCTACGTTTAACCCGCTCTACTCGCTCGATCGCGCCACCGCGCGTCGTAACGTCGTTCTGTCCCGTATGTTGAGTGAAGGCTATATCAGCCAGAGCGAGTACGACCAGGCGCGTAATGATGTCATTGATGCCAACTATCACGCCCCTGAGATCGCCTTCTCTGCCCCCTATCTGACCGAAATGGTTCGCCAGGAAATGGTGAATCGTTATGGTGATAAGGCCTACGAAGATGGTTATCGCGTTTACACTACTGTTACCCGCAAGGTTCAGCAGGCAGCACAGGAAGCGGTGCGTAATAACGTGATGGATTACGATATGCGTCACGGCTATCGCGGCCCGTCAAACGTGCTCTGGAAAGTGGGCGAAAGCGCGTGGGACAGCAAAAAAATCACCGGTACGCTGAAAGCGCTGCCAACCTATGGTCCGCTCCTTCCTGCCGTAGTCACTCAAGCCGATCCTCAGGAAGCCGTTGCGACGCTCGCGGACGGCACCTCAGTCTCCCTGCGTATGGATGGCATCCGTTGGGCGCGTCCGTACCGTTCAGATACCCTGCAAGGCGCAACGCCGCGTAAAGTGACCGATGCGGTACAAACCGGACAGCAAATCTGGGTGCGCAAGGTAGGTGAGGCCTGGTGGCTGGCGCAAGTTCCGGACGTTAACTCGGCTCTGGTCTCCATTAATCCTCAGAACGGTGCTGTAATGGCCCTGGTCGGTGGGTTCGATTTTAACCAGAGCAAATTTAACCGTGCCACCCAGGCACTGCGTCAGGTCGGTTCCAATATCAAGCCGTTCCTCTACACTGCCGCGATGGATAAGGGCCTGACCCTCGCCAGCATCCTTAACGACGTGCCCATCTCTCGCTGGGATGCCGGTGCAGGTTCCGACTGGCAGCCGAAGAACTCCCCGGCGGAATATGCCGGCCCTATTCGTCTTCGTCAGGGCCTGGGACAGTCGAAAAACGTGGTGATGGTGCGTGCCATGCGCGCGATGGGCGTCGACTATGCTGCCGAGTACCTGCAACGCTTCGGTTTCCCGGCGCAGAACATCGTTCGTACCGAATCTCTGGCGTTAGGCTCAGCCTCCTTTACGCCGCTTCAGGTTGCACGTGGATACTCGGTAATGGCCAACGGTGGCTTCCTGATTGATCCGTATTTCATCAGTAAAATCGAGAACGATCAGGGCGGCGTACTGTTTGAAGCGAAGCCGAAAATTGCCTGTCCTGACTGTGATATTCCGGTCATTTACGGCAATACGCCAAAATCTGACGTGCTTGAAAATAAGGACATGGAAGACGTTGCTGTGTCTCAGGAGCAGCAGAATGGCGTTGTGCCACAGCCGCAACTGGAACAGGCGAACCAGGCATTGGTCGCGCAGACTGGTGTGCAGGAGTACGCCCCGCATGTGATCAACACGCCGCTGTCGTTCCTGATCAAAAGTGCACTGAACACTAACATCTTCGGTGAACCAGGCTGGCAAGGTACCGGCTGGCGTGCAGGACGTGATTTGCAGCGTCATGACATCGGCGGTAAGACAGGGACAACCAACAGCTCGAAAGATGCGTGGTTCTCCGGCTACGGCCCGGGGGTGGTGACCTCAGTCTGGATCGGTTTCGACGATCATCGTCGTGACTTAGGCCGTACAACGGCGTCAGGAGCGATTAAAGATCAGATTTCTGGCTACGAAGGCGGTGCGAAAAGTGCGCAGCCTGCCTGGGATGCGTATATGAAGTCTGTTCTTGAAGGTGTTCCGGAACAGCCGCTGACGCCACCGCCAGGCGTGGTGACAGTCAATATCGACCGCAGTACAGGCCAGCTCGCCAACGGCGGGAATAGTCGCGAAGAGTATTTCATCGAGGGCACACAGCCAACCACACAGGCGGTGCACGAGGTGGGTACAGAGATTATTGATAACGGCGAAACGCACGAGTTGTTCTGACAACAAAGCAAAACGGCAACCTCTGGTTGCCGTTTTGGTGTTTGCTCCCTCTCCCGTGGGAGAGGGTTGGGGTGAGGGCATCAGGCCACTACAGTCGCCCCTGCCCCTTCAACCACTCACGTACCAGGAACAGTGCACTCACATTACGCGCTTCGTTAAAGTCCGGGTCTTCCAGCAAATCCATCAGGTGTGCTAGCGGCCAGCGAACCTGCGGCAGTGGCTCCGGTTCGTCTCCCTCCAGCGATTCTGGATAGAGATCCTCAGCCACCACAATATTCATTTTGCTGGAAAAATAGGACGGTGCCAGGCTCAGTTTTTTCAGGAACGACAGCTCATTTGCACCAAAACCCACCTCTTCTTTCAGCTCACGGTTTGCCGCTTCAAAGACGGTTTCACCCGGGTCGATAAGTCCTTTCGAAAACCCAAGCTCGTAAGACTCCGTTCCCACAGCGTATTCGCGGATCAAAATCAGATGATCGTCGACAATAGGAACAATCATCACCGCTTCGCGCGCAGAGGGGCGCATACGCTCATAAACGCGACGCACACCGTTGCTGAACTCCAGGTCCACGCTTTCGACATTAAACAGGCGCGATTTGGCGATAGTTTCAACATTCAGAATGGTGGGTTTTTGTAGTGGTTTGCTCATCTTGATGGGTCTTAGCAGTGAGAACGGGCTTTATTGTGCGATATGCCGCACGGTTTCGGCAATGTCAATCGTTCTTTATTTACATTTATGCAACGTAATAAAGATCAATCCTCAATTCAAAACAAATGTCAAGAGGTTGAAATGTTTCCAGGAATTTGCTGATATCGCGCCATAACAGGCTTTGCTATCATCATCGGTCACTGGGATGCGCTTCAGAATGCTCAAGTTCGACTCCATACTTGCCGATAGCCAACCACAGACTCTCATTCAATATTAAAGGTGCTACAGACTACACCTGTAAGAAGATAAGTAAGATGGGGAAAGCATGAGCACCATTTTGATTGTTCTCGCTGCTATGCTGGCCGGCGCATTGTTTGCAGGATGGGTATACAGGCGTCGCATACAACGCCGTTACCGGTTGCCTTTTTTAAATGCGTTCGCTGGCGCAACGACGCGTAAACTCACGCAAGACGAGCGCGATACAGTTGAAAACTATCTCGAAACGCTGAACCGTTCTCAGTTAACCCCTGGGCCGACGGGAGCCACTGCTGCGCCAGTCTCACTTAAGCTTAATGCGCAAAGTGATACCGTGCTGTGCCTGACGCGCTCCATCACGCGCTATGGCATCACCACCGATGATCCCAACAAATGGCGCTATTACCTTGATTCTGTCGAAGTACATCTGCCCCCTTCCTGGGAGCAATACATTACTGACGAAAACAGCGTTGAACTGATCCACACCGATTCATTACCTCTGGTCATCTCGCTTAACGGTCACACGCTGAGTGAATACCTTCAGGAAGCACCGCGCTTTGCGCTGGAGCGTGCAAGTTCAACCCAGGCTTCCATCCGTGGCGAAGAGTCAGAGCAGATCGAGCTGCTGAATATCCGCCAGGAGACGCATGAAGAATACGCCCTGAGCCGTCCGGATGGCATTCGTGAAGCCATCCTGATCGTTGCCGCTTTCCTGCTCTTTTTCTGCTGTCTGCTGACGCCGGATGTGTTTGTGCCCTGGCTGGCTGGCGGAGCGGTGTTACTGTTGGCTGCCGGGCTTTGGGGGCTTTTTGCCCCACCAGCAAAAACCTCGTTGCGAGAGATCCACTGCCTGCGCGGTACACCAAAGCGCTGGGGTCTGTTCGGCGAAAACGATCAGGAGCATCTCAACAATATCTCACTCGGCATTATCGACCTTATCTATCCGCGCCACTGGCAACCATGGATTGCACAGGATTTAGGGCAGAAAACCGATATTGATATCTACCTTGACCGCCACGTTGTGCGTCAGGGGCGCTTTTTATCTCTGCATGATGAAGTGAAAAATTTCCCGCTCCAGCACTGGCTACGTAGCACGGTTATTGCCGGAGGCGCCGCGCTGGTCTTTGTCATGCTGCTGCTTTTCGTGCCGCTGGATATGCCCATCAAATTCACCCTTTCGTGGATCAAAGGGGCGCAAACCATCGAAGCGACCAGCGTCAACAAACTGGATGAAGCCGGTGTGCGCGTAGGAGACACGCTGCGCCTGAAGGGAACCGGGATGTGTAATATTCACACCCCAGGGGCGTGGAATACGCGCCAGAACTCACCGTTCATGCCGTTCGATTGCTCGCAAATCATCTGGAACGACGCGCCGCCGCTGCCGTTGCCGGAATCCGAAGTGGTGAATAAAGCCACCGCCCTCACTCAGACGGTCAACCGTCAGTTACATCCGAAGCCGGATGATGATTCGCGCGTCAGCCCTGCGCTGCGCTCAGCCATTCAGAAATCAGGTATGGTTCTACTGGATGATTTTGGCGACATCGTCCTGAAAACGAAGGATTTATGCTCCTCGCAAGACGAGTGTGTGCGTCTCAAAAACGCCCTGGTAAATCTGGGGAACAGCAAAGACTGGGACTCGCTGGTGAAACGTGCCGAAGCGGGTCGACTGGATGGCGTAAACGTGCTGCTGCGTCCGGTTAGCGCGGAATCGCTGGATAATCTGGTAGCCACCTCGACAGCACCGTTCATGATGCGTGAAACCACCCGTGCGGCTCAGGCGCTGAACAGCCCGGCACCGGGTGGCTTTGTCATTGTCAGTGATGAAGGCAGCGACCTGGTCGATCAACCTTATCCGCAGGTTGCGCTTTATGATTACCCGGCACAAGAGCAGTGGGGCCAATTTCAGCGCCTGGCACAGATGCTGATGCAAACACCGTTCAGTGCCGAAGGGATCGTCACGAGTATTTATACTGATGCCAACGGTACCCGTCATATCGGCCTGCACCGGATGCCGGATAGCGCAGGTTTGTGGCGCTACATTGGTACCTCGCTGTTAATGTTAGCCATGCTGTTCTCCATTTTCTGGAACGGTTTTATGGCCCTGCGTCGCTACCAGCGCTCACGTACCCGGCTGGCTGACATCCAGCAGTATTACGAAAATTGCCTCAATCCTAAGCTGCTCCCCTCCTCTGAGAGCCTGATCTGATAACGTCCTCGCGCGACAAGATGTGCTACCCTGTCGCGCACGTTTCTTCTGGCTGGAGTACCCCTTATGCATCTTGATATCGCCTGGCAGGAGGTTGATACCGTTCTGCTGGATATGGACGGCACACTGCTCGATCTCGCCTTTGATAACTATTTCTGGCAAAAGCTGGTTCCGGAAACCTATGGCGAACAGCAGGGGATCTCCCCGGCAGAAGCGCAGGCATTCATTCGTTCGCAATATAGCGCGGTGCAGCATACGCTAAACTGGTACTGTCTTGACTACTGGAGCGAACGCCTCGGTTTGGATATTTGTGCCATGACTACTGCTCAGGGCCCACGCGCCGTGCTGCGTGAAGATACCGTACCCTTCCTGGATGCGCTGAAAGCCAGCGGCAAGCGCCGTATTTTGCTGACCAATGCGCATCCTCATAATCTGGCGGTAAAGCTGGAACATACGGGTCTGGCGTCACACCTTGATTTATTACTTTCTACCCACACATTTGGTTATCCGAAAGAGGATCAACGGTTGTGGCACGCGGTGAAGGAAGAGACGGGTTTGCAGCCTGAACGCACGCTGTTTATTGACGACAGCGAGCCCATTCTGGATTCCGCAGCCACCTTTGGCATTCGCTATTGTCTGGGGGTCACTAATCCTGACTCTGGTCTGGCTGAAAAAAGCTATCTGCGCCATCCGGGGCTGAACGACTACCGCCAGATGATCCCCTCACTCACCGTGAAGGAGACGCCATGAAAGAAAAACCCTCTGACGGGGTAAGACTGGATAAATGGCTGTGGGCAGCCCGTTTTTATAAAACGCGCGCCCTTGCCCGCGAGATGATTGACGGCGGGAAAGTGCATTACAACGGCCAGCGCAGCAAACCGAGCAAGCTGGTTGAGGTGAATGCCACCCTGACGCTGCGTCAGGGCAACGATGAACGCGCGGTGGTGATTAAAGCCATTACCGAACAACGACGGCCCGCAACCGAAGCCGTACTGCTTTATGAAGAGACGGCTGAAAGCATTGAAAAGCGAGAGAAAACCGCGCTGGCGCGCAAAATGAACGCGCTGACTATGCCACACCCGGACCGGCGGCCGGATAAAAAAGAGCGCCGCGATCTGATGAAATTTAAACACGGTGAGACTGAGTAACCTCACCCGCACGAGAGACTAAAATGGCCCAACACGACCAATTACACCGCTATCTGTTTGAACAATTCGCCGTGCGCGGCGAGCTGGTCACCGTATCCGAAACCTGGAAACAGATTCTGGAAAACCACAACTACCCGCTGCCGGTGAAGACCCTGTTGGGCGAACTGCTGGTTGCCACCAGCTTGCTGACGGCAACGCTGAAATTCGCTGGTGATATTACCGTACAATTACAGGGTGATGGCCCGATGACGCTGGCGGTGATCAACGGCAATAACCAGCAGCAGATGCGCGGCGTGGCACGCGTTCAGGGCGATGTACCTGAAAATGCAGATCTGAAAACGCTGGTAGGTAATGGCTACCTGGTGATCACTATCTCTCCTGAGGAAGGTGAACGCTATCAGGGCGTGGTCGGTCTGGAAGGCGATACGCTGGCGGCCTGCCTGGAAGATTACTTTATGCGTTCTGAACAGCTGCCAACCCGTCTGTTCATTCGCACCGGTGAAGTGGATGGTCAGCCAGCTGCAGGCGGTATGTTGCTGCAGGTTCTGCCGGCTCAGGACGCGCAGACCAATGATTTTGAACACCTGGCGACGCTGACTGAAACCATCAAAGCGGAAGAGTTGTTCAACCTGTCGGCGACCGATGTACTGTGGCGTCTGTATCACGAAGAAGAAGTGACCGTTTACGACCCGCAGTCAGTGGAGTTTAAGTGCACCTGTTCACGTGAACGCTGTGCTGGCGCACTGAAGACACTGCCGGACGAAGAGATCGACAGCATCATGGCGGAAGATGGCGAAATTGATATGCACTGTGACTACTGCGGTACGCACTATGTGTTCAATTCGATGGATATCGCTGAGATCCGCAATAACGCCTCCCCGGCAGACCCACAGGTTCACTAGTACTTTCCCCTCTCCCCTTTGGGGGAGGGGTAAAATCCCCGCCCATGCTGAATCGTTTTCATAATGTAACTCTTACGTAATTTTCTTACGTGTATGCGATTACATTCACATTCCTTCCGATAATATCACCAGCCTTTAACCTTTTCGGAACATTTTCCCCAACCAAAAAGCGATTCCTGCGATAATCCGCCTGCCCTGTGACTGGAGTCGCAGCGTTTTCCGTTAGTAAGGGTTTTGTCCAGATGCGTAAATCTATGAGCCCCGTCGCGGTTAACAACCTCAGAAAAACCCTACAATTTCAGGCAGTACATATTGGCTAAGGAGCAGTGATATGCGTGTTACTGGTTTAACCCCGCAAGATCTCAAGGCTTATGGTATTAACGACGTCCAGGAAATCGTCTACAACCCCGACTACGATACGCTGTATCAGGAAGAGCTCAATCCAGCCCTGGAAGGATACGAGCGCGGTGTGTTGACGAATCTTGGTGCTATCGCCGTCGATACCGGTATCTTTACCGGTCGTTCGCCGAAAGATAAGTATATCGTCCGCGACGAAACCACCCGCGATACGCTGTGGTGGGCTGACAAGGGCAAAGGGAAGAACGATAACAAACCGCTCTCCCCGGAAACCTGGCAGCATCTGAAAGGGCTCGTCACCCATCAACTTTCCGGCAAGCGTCTGTTCATTGTCGATGCTTTCTGTGGCGCAAACGCCGACACCCGTCTCTCCGTACGTTTTATCACCGAAGTGGCCTGGCAGGCGCATTTCGTGAAAAACATGTTTATTCGTCCAACCGACGAAGAGCTGAAGAATTTCACCCCGGATTTCATCGTGATGAACGGTGCGAAATGCACTAACCCACAGTGGAAAGAGCAGGGTCTGAACTCCGAAAACTTTGTTGCCTTCAACCTGACCGAGCGTATCCAACTGATCGGCGGTACCTGGTACGGCGGCGAAATGAAGAAAGGGATGTTCTCCGTCATGAACTACCTGCTGCCGCTGCGGGGCATCGCCTCCATGCACTGCTCGGCTAACGTTGGTGAAAAAGGTGACGTGGCGGTGTTCTTCGGACTGTCCGGTACCGGGAAAACCACTCTGTCCACCGATCCGAAACGTCGTCTGATTGGCGATGACGAACACGGCTGGGATGACGATGGTGTATTCAACTTTGAAGGTGGCTGCTACGCGAAGACCATTCGCCTGTCTGAAGAGGCCGAGCCGGATATCTTCCACGCTATTCGTCGCGATGCGCTGCTGGAAAACGTCACCGTGCGTGCCGATGGCTCCATCGACTTCGACGATGCGTCGAAAACGGAAAACACCCGTGTTTCTTACCCGATCTACCACATCGACAATATCGTGAAGCCGGTGTCAAAAGCGGGTCATGCCACAAAGGTCATTTTCCTGACGGCGGATGCGTTCGGCGTGCTGCCTCCGGTGTCTCGCCTGACCGCCAGCCAGACACAGTACCACTTCCTCTCTGGTTTCACCGCCAAGCTGGCGGGTACCGAGCGTGGCGTGACTGAACCCACCCCAACCTTCTCCGCCTGCTTCGGCGCGGCATTCCTGTCGCTGCACCCGACGCATTACGCTGAAGTGCTGGTAAAACGCATGCAGGCATCCGGTGCGCAGGCGTACCTGGTGAACACAGGCTGGAACGGTACCGGTAAACGTATCTCTATCAAAGATACGCGCGCCATTATCGACGCCATTCTGGATGGTTCTCTGGATAACGCTGAAACCTTCACGCTGCCAATGTTTGATCTGGCGATCCCAACAGAGTTGCCGGGTGTGGATACGCATATCCTCGACCCACGCAACACTTACGGTTCGCCGGAACAGTGGCGCGAGAAAGCGGAATCGCTGGCGAAGTTGTTTATTGAGAACTTCGAGAAGTACACCGATACCCCGGCAGGTGAAGCGCTGGTGAGTGCGGGACCGAAGCTGTAGGTAAAAGCAAAAAGGCAACGAAAGTTGCCTTTTTTAATGTTTTCTCCCTCTCCCCGTGGGAGAGGGCCGGGGTAAGGGCATCAGGCCGCACCCTTTTGTTAACTCTCTTTCACCTGTCCCCGCGTCACCGGTACCGGCAACCAGGCACGAATACTCAACCCACCCCGCTCGCTGGTCCCAATCTCCAACAACCCGTTATGGTTATCGATGATACGCTGTACAATCGCCAGACCTAAGCCTGTACCGCTGGTGCTGCGCGCGCTGTCGCCACGTACAAACGGCTGGAACAGATGCTTACGCTGCTCAGGCTTGATGCCCGGACCATCGTCTTCCACCTGGAACCAGGCGCGGTTAAGTTCAGACCCGCTACTGACTTTAATCCAGCCATTGCCGTAGCGCGCCGCATTGACCACCATGTTGGCAACCGCACGTTTGATAGAGAGCGGGTGCATGCGGACCTGGATCTCACCCGCCTGAAGGTCGGTATCAATCTCGCGCTCGTAGCCGCTTTCCGCCGCCACCACTTCGCCCAGCACCGCGTTCAGATCCGCCATCTCCATTGGCATCTCCTGGCCGGTGCGCAGGTAGTCGATGAACTGCTCAATGATGGCATTACACTCTTCGATGTCTTTGTTGATGGACTCGGCAAGATAGCCGTCCTCTTCCCCCATCATCTCCGTCGCCAGACGGATACGCGTTAGCGGCGTGCGCAGGTCATGACTCACACCGGCCATCAGCAGCGTACGGTCATCCGCCAGTTGTTTCACACCGGCCGCCATATGGTTAAACGCACGCGTCACCGAACGGACCTCAGAGGCACCATACTCACGCAATGGAGGAGGAATAATCCCTTTACCGACCTGCAGCGCAGCGTGCTCCAGGTCGACCAGCGGTCGGTTCTGTATACGAATAAACAGCCAGGCTCCGCCTATCGCCAGCAGCATAATCGCCAGGGTGTAGCGGAATAGAGGTGAGAAGTCGCCCTGATGGATTTCGGTCAGCGGAACGCGTACCCAGATATTGGGTGACAGCCAGGTTTTCAGCCAGACGACAGGCGAGCTTTTGTTGACCTCGACGCGCACTTCCGTCGGGCCGCCGAGCTGCTGCGCCATCTGCTGGCTAAGGAATTCATAATGCTGCGCCCAGCGCAGTCCCGCGTCTTCCGCCGCTTCGTTTGAGTAGAGCGAAATGCCCAGCTCACGGTAAATTTCACGACGGAAGGCAGGGGGGACAACCAGCTGCGTGCCATCCTCCAGCTGCAGTTTATCGGTCATCAGCATACGGACTTCGTAGGCCAGGACCTTATTAAACTGCTGGAGGCTTGGCAGGATCGCAAAGTTCAGCACCACCAGATAGGTCGTCACCAGGCTGACGAACAGCAGGGTGACGATCAGTAACAGGGTGCGGGCAAACGAGCTTCGCGGTGAGAAGCGCATTCGCCTCATGCTTTAGAGCCGTCCGGAACGAACACGTAGCCCAGACCCCAAACGGTCTGAATATAACGAGGATGCGCCGGATCTTCTTCCACCATGCGGCGCAAACGAGAGATCTGCACATCGATGGAGCGTTCCATTGCGGAGTATTCGCGGCCACGCGCCAGGTTCATCAGCTTGTCACGGGACAGCGGCTCACGTGGGTGGCTAACCAGCGCTTTGAGAACGGCGAACTCGCCGCTGGTGAGTGGCATAGGTTCGTCTTCACGGAACATCTCGCGCGTGCCGAGGTTCAGCTTAAACTTACCGAAGGCAATAACCGCTTCTTCCTGCGATGGTGCACCAGGCAGTTCGTTTGCCTGACGACGCAGCACAGCGCGAATACGTGCCAGCAGTTCACGCGGGTTAAACGGTTTTGGAATGTAGTCGTCAGCACCAATTTCGAGGCCCACGATACGGTCAACTTCCTCGCCCTTCGCCGTCACCATGATAATCGGCATCGGGTTGCTCTGGCTACGCAGACGACGGCAGATAGAGAGCCCGTCCTCACCTGGCAGCATCAGGTCGAGCACCATCAGGTGGAAAGATTCACGGGTCAGCAGACGATCCATCTGCTCAGCGTTCGCGACGCTACGAACCTGGAAGCCCTGCTCGGTCAGATAACGTTCCAGCAGCGCACGCAGGCGCATGTCGTCATCCACGACCAGAATTTTGTAGTTCTCTTGCATTGTATTTACTCCCAAAGGTTCGGATAGTCTTTGTAACAGCGTATTCTAAAAAAGTGCACGTGTTCGACCAGCTAATTCTGGTATAAATTCTAGTCGAAATTGTTACAAAGCATATTTAACAGCAGCTTATCTGCTCATTTCATCACATAAATCATTATTAATCCTGTCTGTTACACTGTGTGGTACGTATTGTGCGCAAGACAGAAAACCGGCAGCAAAGGCTTTACCATGAAAACGCCCCTGATCACCCGCGAAGGGTACGAAAAACTCAAAAAAGAGATGGATTACCTGTGGCGCGAAGAGCGTCCAGAAGTGACGAAAAAAGTCACCTGGGCCGCGAGCCTCGGCGATCGCAGCGAAAATGCTGATTATCAGTACAACAAGAAGCGGCTGCGTGAGATCGACCGTCGGGTACGCTATCTGACGAAATGCCTTGAGAACCTTAAAATTGTCGATTACTCCCCGCAGCAAGAGGGCAAAGTGTTCTTCGGCGCATGGGTGGAGATTGAAAACGATAACGGCGATACCCTGCGTTTTCGCATCGTCGGCTATGATGAAATTTTTGGTCGTAAGGATTACATCTCCATCGACTCCCCTATGGCCCGTGCGCTGTTGAAAAAAGAAGTGGGCGATTTAGCCGTCGTTCAGACACCCGGCGGTGAAGCCAGCTGGTACGTCAATGAGATCGAGTACGTAAAATAGTCCGAGAGCGCCCTCCCCGGCTGGCATTTTGCCGTGTCAGCCCGTATAACTATCCCCTGATTTTTGACCCACAAGATGATAAAGCCATGATGAAAGATTCGCTCTGCCGCATTATTGCGGGTGAACTTCAGGCCAGAGCCGAACAGGTAGAAGCTGCCGTTCGCCTGCTTGATGAAGGGAACACCGTGCCGTTTATTGCACGTTATCGTAAGGAAGTCACCGGCGGTCTGGATGACACACAGCTGCGTAACCTGGAGACCCGTCTGGGTTATCTGCGCGAACTGGAAGAACGTCGTCAGGCGATCCTCAAATCCATCGGCGAACAGGGTAAACTGACCAGCGAGCTGGAAAGCGCTATTAACGGTACCCTGAGCAAAACCGAACTCGAAGACCTCTATCTGCCGTACAAACCAAAGCGCCGCACGCGCGGGCAGATTGCGATTGAAGCGGGTCTTGAGCCGCTGGCCGACCTGCTGTGGAACGAACCTTCCCACGATCCAGATACCGAAGCGGCGAAATTCATCGACGCTGACAAAGGCGTCGCGGACACCAAGGCCGCCCTCGACGGCGCGCGTTATATTCTGATGGAACGCTTTGCAGAAGACGCCGCCCTGCTCGCCAAAGTACGTGATTACCTGTGGAAGAATGCCCACATCGTCTCGACCGTCGTCGCGGGTAAAGAGGACGAAGGTGCGAAATTCCGAGACTACTTCGATCACCACGAACCGATTTCAACGACCCCGTCTCACCGTGCGCTGGCAATGTTCCGCGGCCGCAACGAAGGCGTGCTGCAGCTTTCCCTGAATGCCGACCCGCAGTTTGACGAACCGCCGAAAGAGAGCCACTGCGAGCAGATCATCATCGATCACCTCGGCCTGCGTCTGAACAACGCCCCGGCAGACAGCTGGCGTAAAGGCGTGGTGAGCTGGACGTGGCGTATAAAAGTGCTGATGCACCTCGAAACCGAGCTGATGGGCACCGTGCGCGAGCGCGCCGAAGACGAAGCGATCAATGTGTTTGCCCGCAACCTGCACGACCTGCTGATGGCCGCCCCGGCGGGCCTTCGCGCCACCATGGGTCTCGATCCGGGTCTGCGTACAGGCGTAAAAGTGGCGGTAGTTGACGGCACCGGTAAGCTGGTGGCAACCGACACCATCTATCCACACACCGGCCAGGCAGCGAAAGCGGCTGTCGCAGTGGCGGCACTGTGCGAGAAATACAACGTGGAGCTGGTTGCTATCGGCAACGGTACGGCGTCCCGCGAAACCGAACGTTTCTACCTCGACGTGCAGAAGCAGTTCCCGAAAGTAACGGCGCAGAAAGTGATCGTCAGTGAAGCGGGGGCATCCGTCTATTCCGCATCTGAACTGGCGGCGCAGGAGTTCCCGGACCTGGACGTTTCTCTGCGCGGCGCGGTCTCTATCGCTCGTCGTCTGCAGGATCCGCTGGCAGAACTGGTGAAGATTGACCCGAAATCCATCGGTGTGGGCCAGTATCAGCACGACGTGAGCCAGACTCAGCTCGCCCGTAAGCTAGATGCGGTGGTGGAAGACTGCGTAAACGCCGTCGGTGTAGACCTGAATACCGCCTCAGTTCCCCTGTTGACCCGTGTTGCAGGCTTAACCCGCATGATGGCGCAGAACATCGTCGCCTGGCGTGATGAGAACGGTCAGTTCCAGAACCGTCAGCAACTGCTGAAGGTGAGCCGTCTGGGACCGAAAGCCTTTGAGCAGTGTGCGGGCTTCCTGCGCATCAACCACGGTGATAACCCGCTGGATGCCTCAACCGTTCACCCGGAAGCGTACCCGGTGGTAGAACGCATTCTGGCTGCCACTCAACAGGCACTGAAAGACCTGATGGGTGATAACAGTGCGCTGCGCAACCTGAAAGCCGCGGATTTCACCGACGATAAATTTGGTGTGCCAACCGTCACTGACATCATCAAAGAGCTGGAAAAACCGGGCCGCGATCCACGTCCTGAGTTCAAAACCGCGACCTTTGCCGACGGCATCGAGACCATGAACGACCTGTTGCCAGGCATGGTGCTGGAAGGTGCGGTGACCAACGTCACCAACTTTGGCGCATTTGTGGATATCGGCGTGCATCAGGATGGCCTGGTCCATATCTCGTCCCTCGCTGACAAGTTCGTGGAAGACCCGCATACCGTGGTCAAAGCGGGCGATATCGTGAAGGTCAAAGTGCTGGAAGTGGATTTACAGCGCAAACGAATTGCCCTGACCATGCGTCTGGATGAACAACCAGGCGAAACCAACGCACGCCGTAGCGGCAATGGCGGTGGCCGCGAGCAGCAGCGCCCGGCCGCGAAAACCGCGAAACCGCGTGGACGTGATACTCAGCCTGCAGGCAACAGCGCGATGATGGATGCGCTGGCGGCCGCGATGGGTAAAAAACGCTAACCTCTCACCCTCTCCCCACAGGGGAGAGGGGATCGCGCAGTACGGTTTATTCTCTCACTCCTTTATTTAAACCAATAATTAGCACGCCATTAACAAATAGGCCGCTTCTCTCGTCGCCGCATATTCAGCAAATATTGAGCAAGGTCAAACAGGCCGTAAATTAATCCCGCAAACAACATTCCGTCACAGTTTTATTATTGCTGATACAAACTATTCTCATTATCATCGCATAGTAGATTATTTAACCTTCGTGGGATCAGGCATTATGCAATTCACTCCAGACAGTGCATGGAAAATTACCGGTTTTACCCGTGAAATTAGCCCAGCCTATCGGCAAAAGCTGCTGTCGCTGGGCATGCTACCCGGCTCGTCTTTCCAGGTCGTGCGCGTTGCCCCGTTAGGTGATCCCGTTCATATCGAAACCCGCCGCGTGAATTTGGTGCTGCGTAAGAAAGACCTCGCATTAATAGAAGTCGAAGCCTTATCTCAATAACAAGCCAGCGGTTTCAGTGAGTCTACTAAAATGAAAAAATTAACTATTGGCTTAATTGGTAATCCAAATTCCGGCAAGACCACGTTATTTAACCAGTTAACCGGGGCGCGTCAGCGCGTGGGTAACTGGGCAGGTGTGACGGTTGAGCGTAAAGAAGGCCAGTTCACGACAACAGACAACCAGGTCACACTGGTTGACCTTCCCGGCACCTATTCCTTAACCACGATTTCGTCGCAAACTTCGCTCGATGAGCAGATTGCCTGTCACTATATTCTTGGCGGCGACGCGGATCTCCTGATCAACGTGGTCGATGCTTCCAATCTTGAGCGTAACCTCTATCTGACGCTGCAACTGCTGGAACTGGGTATTCCCTGCATCGTGGCGCTTAACATGCTCGACATTGCAGAGAAACAGAAGCTGCGCATCGACGTCGATGCTCTCTCAGCGCGCCTGGGTTGCCCGGTGGTTCCACTGGTGTCGACGCGTGCTCGCGGCATTGATGCCCTGAAGCTGGCGATTGACCGTCATGCGGGGAATCGCGACGTTGAGCTGGTGCATTACGCACAACCACTTCTGCGCGAAGCCGGTCTGCTGGCAGAGGAAATGGACAAAAGCATGCCCGCAAAACAGCGTCTGTGGCTCGGCCTGCAGATGCTGGAAGGGGATATCTACAGCCGTGCATACGCCGGGCATGCGGCAGATAAACTGGATGTCACAATCGCCCGTCTTAGCGACGAGCTGGATGACCCGGCCCTGCACATCGCCGATGCACGTTACCAGGCAATTGCCTCGATTTGCGACGTTGTCAGTAACGCCCTCACGGCGGAACCGAGTCGTTTTACCGCTGCGGTAGACAAGATTGTGCTTAACCGTTTCCTGGGTTTGCCGATCTTCCTGCTGGTGATGTACATAATGTTCCTGCTTGCCATTAACATCGGTGGCGCGCTGCAGCCTATTTTCGATGCGGGTTCCGTCGCGGTCTTCGTACACGGTATTCAGTGGGTGGGTTACACCCTGCACTTCCCGGAATGGCTAACCATTTTCCTGGCCCAGGGGATCGGTGGCGGTATCAACACCGTTCTGCCACTGGTGCCGCAAATCGGCATGATGTATCTGTTCCTCTCCTTCCTGGAGGATTCCGGTTACATGGCGCGCGCGGCGTTTGTCATGGACCGTCTGATGCAGGCTCTTGGTCTGCCGGGCAAATCCTTCGTCCCGCTGATTGTTGGCTTCGGCTGTAATGTACCGTCGGTGATGGGCGCACGTACCCTGGATGCACCGCGTGAACGTCTGATGACCATCATGATGGCGCCGTTTATGTCCTGCGGTGCGCGCCTGGCCATCTTTGCGGTCTTTGCGGCAGCCTTCTTTGGTCAGCAAGGGGCGCTGGCAGTCTTCTCGCTGTACGTGCTGGGCATTGTGATGGCGATCCTGACCGGTTTAATGCTGAAACACACTATTATGCGTGGCGAAGCGTCACCCTTTGTCATGGAGCTGCCGGTCTATCACGTGCCACATCTTAAGAGCCTGGCGATCCAGACCTGGCAACGCCTGAAAGGCTTTGTGCTGCGCGCGGGTAAAGTGATCGTCATCGTCAGTATTTTCCTGAGCGCGCTGAACAGCTTCACCCTGAGTGGACAAGCAGCAGATAACATCAACGATTCTGCTCTTGCCTCCGTCAGCCGCGTCATCACGCCGGTCTTCAAACCGATTGGCGTGCATGAGGATAACTGGCAGGCAACCGTCGGGCTGTTCACCGGTGCGATGGCAAAAGAGGTGGTTGTCGGCACCCTGAACACGCTTTACACCGCTGAGAACATTCAGGAGCAGGAATTTAATCCGGCAGAGTTTCACCTCGGTAACGAACTGTTGGGTGCGGTAGAGGAAACCTGGCAGAGCCTGAAAGACACCTTCAGCCTGAGCGTACTGGCAAACCCCATTGAAGCCAGCAAAGGCGACGGTGAAATGGCGACGGGTGCGATGGGCGTGATGAGTGAGAAGTTTGGCAGCGAGTCCGCAGCTTACAGCTACCTCATCTTTGTCCTGCTCTATATTCCGTGCATCTCCGTGATGGGGGCGATTTCCCGTGAGTCCAGCCGTGGCTGGATGGGATTCTCCATTCTGTGGGGGTTAAACATTGCTTACTCGTTGGCGACGCTCTTTTACCAGACCGTTAACTTTAGCCAGCACCCGCGTTACAGCCTGGTCTGTATTCTGGCAGTTGTCCTGTTTAACGTGTTAGTTATCAGTCTGCTACGCCGGGCACGCAGCCGCGTCGATATCGACCTGCTGGCAAACCGTAAAACCGCCGCCACTTGTTGCAGCAGCCCGGCGGGTGACTGTCACTAAGGAGTAAGCCATGGCATCGTTGATTCAGGTTCGTGATCTGCTGGCATTACAAGGGCGGATGGAGGCGAAACAGCTGAGCCTCAGCCTGCATACGCCGCAACCGATGATCGATGCCATGCTGGAAAGGCTGGAAGCCATGGGGAAAGCCGTGCGGATTCAGGAAGAAGCGGAAGGTTGTCTCTCTGGCAGTTGTAAAAGCTGCCCGGAAGGTAAGGCCTGCCTCAGGGAGTGGTGGGCTTTGCGTTAATAAAGCCGGGCAGAGATGCCCGGCTTTATCGTATTACTTATAGACGTCCGCCGTTGCGCGCACGTTTTTTGTATCTTTATTCGCACTGGTCACCACGTAGTACGTCCCGCCCAGTTCATCCGCCTTTTTCGACAACTCTCTGCGAGCGTCCATCGGCGCGGTGGTGTCAGACGTAGAAATCTCACCAATTTTGGTCAGATTCATCCCGGCAACTTTATCTTTTTCCAGCTCTTTTGCCGCAAAGACGCCAAATGAAAGTGACCCAATAACCAGAGAAGTGACAATACCTGTAACAAGTTTCATAGCCTGACTCTCCTTAGGATTGTTGTTTTGATTGTCGTAGGCAGAACCACCGCAACGACATCTGGAGTATGGTTGCGGTGTATGACTTTTTCCAGGCTGGATGGAAATTAATCAGTCTAAACGTTGACTTAACGCAACGAGCGCTGAACAAAACTCCGCCGGATGAGAGATAAACGGGGCATGCGCCGCTTTGGCAATAACCTGCGATTCACTTTCCGGCCAGAGTGAATCCAGCAATGGAACCACTTTCCGTGGAACCAGTCCGTCGAGGTAGCCATAGATACGCAGATGCGGCATCGTCAGCGCAGACAGCGGTTCACGCAGGTCAACCGTTTTCAGGATCTCAAGACCACCGTTAAGCACCTCAACATCCGGCATCGGCAGGGAAAGCACGGTCTGCTTCAGCGCTCTCGCATCCTGACGAGCGGTTTCGGTTCCCATCGTTTGCAATGCGAGGAACCGTTCAACGGTCCGCTGGAAATCTTCGCTCAGTTGTTGCTGGAAGCCCGCCAGCACATCCGGTTTTATACCCGGCCACGACGCTTGCGCACTAAAGCATGGCGACGAGGCCACAGTCACCAGCGCGCTCACGCGTTCAGGTCGGGTGAGCGCAATCTGGCTCGCCACCAGCCCGCCCAGGCTCCAGCCCAGCCAGACGGCGTTTTGTGGTGCGGCGGCCAAAACCTGCTGCGCCATCTCATCAAGCGACATAGGGCCAAAACCACGGCTGCGACCAAAACCCGGTAAATCCACCAGATGCAGCGTGAAATGCGAGGCCAGTTCCTCGTTTATGCAATTCCATACTTCCGCATTCAGGCCCCATCCGTGCAGCAGCACAAGATGGCAATTTCCTGTCCCTACAGTCTGCCACCACAGCGTCTTCATCAGTTACTGTTCTCTTTATTTCACATGGAGGTTGCACATGCTAACAGTGCCCGGCTTGTGCTGGCTATGCCAAATGCCACTTGCACTCAGTGGGTGGGGGATCTGTTCCGTCTGTACGCGGTCGCTGGAAGGACGTCTCACGGTCTGCCCACAATGTGGTTTACCGGCCACGAGCCGACATATACCCTGTGGCCGCTGCCTGAAAAAATCCCCGCCGTGGAACGCACTGGTGGCGGTGGATGATTATGTTCCACCGTTGAGCAGGCTCATTCACGCCCTGAAGTTTTCCGGCCAGAGTTCGCTGGCGCAACCCCTCGCCCGCCTGTTATTGCTGGCGGTGTTACAGGCTCGGCGTAGCCGCACACTGCCGAGAATCGACAGGGTGGTGAATGTCCCCTTATACCGACGCCGACACTGGCGGCGCGGCTACAACCAGAGTGACCTGCTCTGTCGACCACTCGCCCGCTGGCTCGGCTGTGAGTATGATGCCGCCGCAATCACGCGTGTCCATGCCACCGCCATCCAGCACCAGCTCAACGCCCGACTTCGCAAAAGAAACCTCAAAAATGCCTTTCGCCTTGAATTAGCGGTCAAAGGCCTCCATATCGCGATTGTGGATGATGTCGTCACCACAGGCAGTACCGTTGCTGAACTTTCCCGACTGCTTTTGCGAAGCGGCGCCGCGTCGGTTCAGGTATGGTGTCTGTGCCGTACCTTGTAGCCCTTCTTCAATGGGCGTATGATTATACCCAGGTAATTTAGTCAACTATTAGGCCAAAGCTATGATCCGTATTTCCGATTCTGCACAAGCGCACTTTGCCAAACTGCTGGCAAATCAGGAAGAAGGGACGCAGATCCGCGTGTTTGTGATCAATCCAGGCACTCCGAATGCAGAATGTGGTGTCTCTTATTGTCCGCCGGATGCGGTAGAAGCAACTGACACTGCCCTTAAATTTGAACAGCTCACCGCCTACGTTGATGAGCTGAGCGCACCGTATCTTGAAGATGCGGAGATCGACTTCGTCACCGACCAGCTGGGTTCTCAGCTGACTCTGAAAGCGCCGAACGCGAAAATGCGTAAAGTGGCAGACGATGCACCGCTGATGGAGCGCGTAGAGTATCTTCTGCAGTCCCAGATCAACCCACAGCTGGCGGGCCACGGTGGTCGTGTTTCCCTGATGGAAATCACTGACGAAGGCTTCGCCATTCTGCAGTTTGGCGGCGGCTGTAACGGGTGTTCCATGGTCGATGTGACCCTGAAAGAAGGGATCGAAAAGCAGCTGCTGAACGAATTCCCGGAACTGAAAGGCGTGCGTGATCTGACCGAACACCAGCGCGGCGAGCACTCTTACTACTGATTCAGTGCCCGTCTGTATCGCCCGGTGGCGCTATGCTTACCGGGCCTCGCTTCTCCCCCTTCATTCCCTCCATATGTTGACCTGCGTCTCATAATACAAATTTAGCCTCTCAGGGTGATTCTCAATCACACCATGTTACCCGTATCATTCTCGTGGGCACTAAGCACTCTCATAACAGCCGACTAAACTTATTGGTTTCCAAGGTATCAGTACTAGTGCCGTAATCACTCTGTTCCCAGTTGGGACAAGCGGAATTTGTCGTTGAAACAATGACGTTACCCATAACAATTCAAAGGCCAGGTAAATCATGCCATTAGTCATCGTTGCTATCGGTGTTGTGTTATTACTGCTCTTGATGATCCGTTTCAAAATGAACGGATTTATCGCTTTGGTTCTGGTGGCACTTGCAGTCGGTCTGATGCAAGGGATGCCGCTGGTGAAAGTCATCAGCTCCATTAAAGCCGGTGTCGGCGGGACACTCGGCAGCCTGGCGTTGATCATGGGCTTCGGTGCCATGCTCGGTAAAATGCTGGCGGACTGCGGTGGTGCTCAACGTATTGCCACCACGCTGATTGCCAAATTTGGTAAGAAAAACATCCAGTGGGCGGTGGTTTTAACCGGTTTTACCGTCGGTTTCGCGCTGTTCTATGAAGTGGGCTTTGTGCTGATGCTGCCACTGGTGTTCACCATTGCGGCGGCGGCAAACATCCCTCTGCTGTATGTCGGTGTACCAATGGCCGCTGCGCTGTCCGTCACGCACGGCTTCCTGCCACCGCACCCGGGTCCAACCGCTATCGCGACCATCTTCCACGCCGATATGGGTAAAACGCTGCTGTTCGGCACAATTCTCGCTATCCCAACAGTGATCCTGGCTGGCCCTGTTTATGCCCGCTTCCTGAAAGGCATTGATAAGCCAATCCCGGAAGGTCTGTACAGCGCAAAAACCTTCGCCGAAGAAGAGATGCCTGGCTTTGGCGTCAGCGTCTGGACCTCTCTGGTGCCGGTTATCCTGATGGCGATGCGTGCCGTGGCAGAGATGATCCTGCCGAAAGGTCACCCGTTCCTGTCAGTTGCGGAGTTCCTGGGCGACCCGGTGATGGCAACCCTGATCGCGGTATTGATCGCGATGTTCACCTTCGGTCTGAACCGTGGTCGTTCAATGGATCAGATCAACGACACGCTGACCTCCTCCATCAAAATCATTGCCATGATGCTCCTGATCATCGGTGGTGGCGGTGCGTTCAAGCAGGTACTGGTCGACAGCGGCGTGGATAAATACATCGCGGCCATGATGCATGAAACTAACGTGTCACCGCTCCTGATGGCCTGGTCTATCGCCGCGGTTCTGCGTATTGCACTCGGTTCTGCGACCGTGGCCGCCATCACCGCCGGTGGTATCGTTGCACCGCTGATTGCCACGACGGGTGTTAGCCCTGAGCTGATGGTTATCGCAGTCGGTTCCGGTAGCGTGATTTTCTCTCACGTAAACGATCCGGGCTTCTGGCTGTTCAAGGAGTACTTCAACCTGACTATCGGTGAAACCATCAAGTCCTGGTCTGCGCTGGAAACCATTATTTCAGTATGTGGTCTGGTCGGGGTTCTGCTGTTGAATATGGTTATCTGATGTAAAAAAAAAGAACCCGCCAACTGGCGGGTTCTTTTTTATTTCTTCTTCACTACTGCTCTTCTGCGCTTATCCAAATCCTTAATCAGCTTGTTCACCCCATCATCGGCAAACATCTTCTCAAGACTCACGGACAACTTGCGACGCCAGTTCTTGTACTGATAGCTGGTTCCCGGAATGTTCACCGGCCCGGCCATATCAATCCAGTCTTCCGGTTGCAGACCCAGCAGGGCACTGTTGCTGTCAGCAATATAGCGCTGCAAGCCACGGTTGAGCGTCGGGGTCATCGCCATCAGCGACGCCTTATGCCCGGCACGTTTCGGCAGACAGCCATGCTTATGCAACGCATCCAGCAAGCCCTGTTTCGCCAGCTCGCGATCCTGATACAGACCGCGTAACACCTCTTCATCAGGATACAGCCCCAGCGTTTTGCCGAGCGTCAGATCACCGCTTTCCCAATAGCCACGCAGCGTAGGAAGATCATGCGTCGTCGCGACTGCCATTGACTGTTCAGGGTACGCTTTCGGCGCGCGGAAGGTTTTCTCATGGTCGTTTTCAAAATAGAGCACTTTATAGGAATACACACCGCTATCACGCAGTTTACTGACAATCTCCACTGGCACAGTACCCAGATCTTCACCGATCACCATGCACTGATGGCGCTTACTTTCCAGCGCCAGAATTGACAGTAGATCGTCAACCGGATACTGCACATACGCCCCGTGGTCCGCCGTTTCACCGTATGGGATCCACCACAGACGCAGCACGGACATCACATGGTCGATACGCAGTGCCCCGCAGTTCTGCATGTTAGCGCGCAGCAGGTCGATAAACGGCTCGTAAGCACGCGCCGCCATCACATGCGGATCCATCGGCGGTAAGCCCCAGTTCTGACCGAGCGGGCCAAGGATATCAGGCGGTGCGCCTACAGAGGCCTTCAGGCAGTAAAGCTCACGGTCACACCATGTTTCCGCCCCGCCTTCAGCCACACCCACGGCCAGGTCACGATACAGGCCAATTGGCATCTTGTAACCCTGACTTACCTGCCAGCAGGCAGCAAACTGGCTGTACGCCAGCCACTGCAGCCACAGGTAGAAATCCACCTCGTCTGCATGTTTCTTACAGAACGCCTTCACTTCCGGGGTATCAACAGATTGATACGCTTGCGGCCATACCGGCCAGCCCCAGCGCATTTCATCCTCTTTCACCTGGTATGCGTGCAATGCGTCAAATGCCGCCTGCCAGTAAAGGCTTTCCCCCTCCTGGGTAACAAACTGACGAAAAGCCGCCATCTGCTCATCATCGCGCCGGGCAAAACTTTTCCACGCCAGGCGTAAAGCCGCCATCTTCAGCGAGGTAACCGTCGAGTAATCAACCCATTCCGCGTCACGAGCCTGTTTCAGCATCTGCTGGGTGGTCGGAAGTTTCCACCATGCCTGGGCTTCTTTGTTGTTTTTGAAGTCATCTAGCGCGTTAACGTCGATGTAGATGACGTTCAGCCAACGACGGGACGACGGGCTATACGGGCTGGCACTTTCCGGGTTGGCCGGATAGAGAGCGTGAATAGGGTTAAGACCAATAAATGCGCCGCCGCGCTCCCCCACCGATGCCAGCATTTTTTTCAGGTCACCAAAATCACCGATGCCCCAGTTGCTGTCGGAACGCAACGTGTAGAGCTGCACGCAGGCGCCCCACAGCTTTTTACCTTCAAGCAACGCCTGCGGTTCATAGCAACGTTTTGGCGCCACAATCACCCGACAAGGGTATCGCTGGTCGTCCTGAGTGAGCGTTAAGGTGTGATAGCCCTCCGGCAGTTTTGCCGGAAGGTTTAGCATTTTGCCGCCGGTGGCATGGCCTTTGTGCTGATGCCCCTCTTCGGTGGTGAGCAGCCAGCTAAATTCACCACGCCCCTCCACCGCAAGCGACATCTTTTTGCCTGAAGTGAAAACATTCACATTCGGCACCGGCGCAACCGACGCTTTCGCGTCGGTTTTGTGCATGGCATCCAGCAAACGTCTTTTGGTGTCTGCGCCAATAGACTGCGGTTTGCCGTGAGCATTAATGTAACTGAGGCTGATCCCCGCCGCCTGCGCGGCGCTGTCCAGACGTTTACTCTCCATCGCGCTTCCTTAGCGTTTTGCCTGCCAGATACGGGCCTGATAATCACGAATTGAGCGGTCAGAGCTGAACATACCGCAGCGGGCGGTATTCAGAATGCACGCCCGGGTCCAGGCTTCCTGGTCGCGATACAGAACATCAACCTGTTTTTGTGCGTCGACATAGGCTGTGAAGTCCGCCATCACCAGATACGGGTCACCGCCATGCTTGTCCATGCTGTGCAGCATCTGGTCAAACGCATGCTTGTCGCCGTCGCTGTATTTACCGCTTTCCAGCTCTTTCAGCACCGCATCGAGCACTTTATCTTTCTTACGCCATTTCACCGGGTCGTAGCCCTTGGCCTTGATGGCTTTCACTTCTTCCACGGTATGACCGAAGATAAAGATATTCTCTTCACCCACTTTCTCGGCGATTTCGACGTTTGCACCGTCCAGTGTGCCAACCGTCAGCGCGCCGTTAAGCGCCAGCTTCATGTTGCCGGTACCGGATGCTTCTTTACCCGCCGTAGAAATCTGCTCGGAGATATCTGCCGCCGGGATCAGCATTTCAGCCGCCGAGACGCAGTAATCTGGCAGGAATACGACCTTCAGCTTGTCGCCGACTTTCGGATCGTTGTTGATGGCTTCAGCAACCTTGTTGATTGCCAGAATAATGTTTTTCGCCAGGTAGTAGCCCGGCGCCGCTTTCGCACCGAACAGGAACACGCGTGGTACGCGATCGGCTTTCGGATTCTCGCGGATCTCTTTGTACAGCGCCAGAATGTGCAGCAGATTCAGGTGCTGACGTTTGTACTCGTGCAGGCGTTTGATCTGAATGTCGAAAATGGCATTCGGGTTGATCTCAATTCCGGTACGCGCTTTGACAAACGCTGCCAGGCGAACTTTGTTTTCCCGCTTGATCGCACGATACTGCTCGCGGAATTTCGCGTCGTCGGCGTATTTTTCCAGGTTGATGAGCTGGTCCAGATCGTTGGCCCACTCTTTTTTCAGGGTTTTGTCCAGCAGCCCTGCCAGCAGTGGGTTGCACTGCTTGATCCAGCGACGCGGCGTGATGCCGTTGGTCACGTTGTGGAATTTGGTCGGCCACAGCTGGTGATATTCCGGGAACAGATCTTTTACCACCAGATCCGAGTGCAGCGCTGCCACACCGTTTACGGCAAAGCCGCTTACCACACACATGTTCGCCATGCGCACCTGTTTGTCATGAACCACTGCCAGCTTCGCCCAGACTTCTTTGTCGCCAGGCCAGGTCTTTTTCACCAGCACTTTAAAGTTGTCGTTAATCTTGTTGATGATCTGCATATGACGCGGTAGCAGTGTTTTCACCAGCTTCTCGTCCCAGCACTCCAGCGCTTCTGGCATCAGGGTGTGGTTGGTGTAAGCGAAGGTGCGGCTGGTAATCGCCCAGGCGTCATCCCAGCTCAGCTGATGCTCGTCGATCAGCACGCGCAGCAGTTCCGGGATTGCGATCGTCGGGTGTGTATCGTTGAGCTGAATCACTTCGAAATCAGGCAGCTGCGCCAGCTTGCGGCCCGCCAGATGATGACGACGCAGGATATCCGCCACGGAACAGGCACACTGGAAGTACTGCTGCATCAGACGCAGTTTTTTACCCGCCAGATGGTTGTCGTTCGGGTAGAGGACTTTTGTCAGCTTCTCGGCGTCGATACCCTGCTGTTCAGCGCGCAGGAAATCGCCGTCGTTGAATTTGGTCAGGTTGAACGGATGCGCGTGCTTCGCCTGCCACAGACGCAGAGGCTGCGCCACACCGTTACGGTAACCCAGTACTGGCAGATCCCAGGCCTCGCCAGTAATGGTGAATGCCGGTTCCCAGAGCCCCTCCTTCGTCACTTTCCCGCCAATCCCGACCTGCACATCCAGCTGCGCGTTATGGCGGAACCACGGGTAAGTATTGCGGTGCCAGTCGTCCGGCGCTTCCATCTGATGACCATCGGCAAATGACTGACGGAACAGGCCGTACTGGTAGTTGAGACCATAGCCAATTGCTGACTGGCCAACGGTTGCCATGGAGTCAAGGAAGCAGGCAGCCAGACGTCCCAGTCCACCGTTACCCAGCGCGGGATCAATCTCTTCTTCCAGCAGGTCGGTAAGATTAATGTCATGCTCTTTGAGCACATCACCAACGTCCTGATACCAGCCAAGGTTCAGCAGGTTGTTGCCCGTCAGACGGCCAATCAGGAATTCCATCGAGATGTAGTTCACGTGTCGCTGGTTTTTCACCGGCTTTGCCAAAGGCTGAGCATCCAGCTGTTCCGCGAGCGCACCACTCACCGCCTGCCACCACTGGTGAGGCGTCATTTCGTTTGCCGCATGAAGGCCAAAACGCTGCCACTGACGCGTCAGGGCAGCCTGGAATTGAGCTTTGTTGAAGGTAGGCTGTGACATAGGGGATCGGCATCCTTTAGAAAGAAAACACAAGTTGGCGCTAGTGTGCCTGGCTCATTTCACCTCTTCCTCCTCCTGTGGGGGATTAGACAGGGAGGAGTAGCGGGGATGAGCATAAAAATGTGATCGAGGCCACTCTCAGAGCATAGTTCGAGTGTGCCCTGAAGATAAAAAAGTAACCGGGGAGAATGTCAAAGAAATGAAATGCAGTTTCGGGGGTTAATTAAACCCCTCTGAAATGATTACTTACGTAGAATAATATTTCTGCAATCGGGTAATAACTAAGGAGATTATTAATCACTTATAATTTTACCCGAACTTTATTACATTTGACGTCACTATCCCTTTCTGAAACCAGTTTCAGCGCAGCCGTACCAGAACCATACAAGCCAGCATTGACGCGGCGTTAAAGCCCATTCCAGAAAGTTCCATCATCTGTCTGAATGTTTTGTGACAGAGTGCAAATTCAGAGCCACCAAATCCAGACATAACTTGCAATAGTTCTCTTTCTGGCCGACCTTATATCGTATTAATTACGAAGCGCAAAAAAAATAAAATCTCTCGTTCCCCACAGTGAAGTGAAACCTATGTTGATTCCGTCTAAATTAAGTCGCCCGGTTCGCCTTGACCATACAGTGGTCCGCGAGCGCCTGTTGGCTAAACTTTCCGGCGCGCATAATTTCCGACTGGCGCTGGTTACGAGCCCTGCAGGCTATGGAAAAACAACGCTCATTTCGCAATGGGCCGCAGGTAAGAGCGATCTTGGCTGGTACTCCCTTGATGAGGGCGATAACCAGCAAGAGCGTTTTGCCAGCTATTTGATTGCCGCTATTCAACAGGCCACCAATGGACACTGCGTCGCCAGTGAGGTGATGGTGCAAAAGCACCAGTACGCCAGCCTGTCCTCCCTTTTCTCTCAGTTGTTTATTGAACTGGCCGAATGGCATCGCCCGCTGTATGTGGTGATTGATGATTACCATCTCATCACTAACCCTGTGATCCATGAGTCGATGCGTTTCTTCCTGCGCCATCAACCGGAAAACCTGACCCTGGTGGTACTGTCACGCAACCTGCCGCAGTTGGGTATTGCCAACCTGCGCGTGCGCGATCAACTTCTGGAAGTGGGCAGCCAGCAGCTGGCTTTTACTCATCAGGAAGCGAAACAGTTCTTTGACTGCCGTCTGACCTCCCCCATTGAGGCATCAGAAAGCAGCCGGATGTGTGACGATGTCGCAGGCTGGGCCACTGCATTGCAGTTAATTGCCCTCTCTGCCCGGCAAAACAACAGCCCGGCGCATCAGTCAGCGCGTCGACTGGCAGGGATCAATGCCAGCCATCTTTCTGATTATCTTGTGGATGAGGTGCTGGACAGCGTCGATCCGTCTACCCGTAACTTCCTGCTGAAAAGCTCCCTGCTGCGTTCCATGAACGACGCGCTGATTGTGCGCGTGACGGGCTGCGAAAACGGCCAGCTACAGCTTGAAGAAATTGAACGTCAGGGCTTGTTCCTGACGCGTATGGACGATCCCGGCGAATGGTTCAGCTACCATCCGCTGTTTGGCAGTTTCCTGCGCCAGCGTTGCCAGTGGGAGCTTGCGGTTGAACTGCCGGAAATTCATCGCGCTGCCGCCGAAAGCTGGATGGCACAAGGCTTCCCGAGCGAGGCGATCCACCATGCGCTGGCCGCAGGCGATGCCAACATGCTGCGTGATATTCTCCTCAACCATGCGTGGGGCTTGTTCAACCACAGCGAGCTGACGTTGCTTGAAGAATCCCTCAAAGCGCTGCCGTGGGAAAGTCTGCTGGAGAACCCGCGTCTGGTGTTGCTGCAGGCCTGGCTGATGCAGAGCCAACATCGCTATAGCGAAGTGAATACCCTGCTGGCACGTGCGGAGCAGGAGATGGAAAGCAACATGGACACGCCCCTGCACGGTGAATTTAACGCCCTGCGGGCCCAGGTGGCGATTAACGACGGCGACCCGGATGAAGCCGAACGCCTGGCGATGGTCGCACTGGATGAACTGCCGCTGGCCAACTTCTACAGCCGGATCGTTGCCACGTCGGTACACGGTGAAGTGCTGCACTGCAAAGGCGAGCTGACGCGCTCCCTTTCGCTGATGCAGCAAACGGAACAAATGGCACGGCGCCATGATGTCTGGCACTACGCGTTGTGGAGCCTGATCCAGCAAAGCGAAATTCTGTTCGCTCAGGGGTTCCTGCAGGCTGCCTGGGAAAATCAGGAAAAAGCCTTCCAGCTGATTCGGGAACAGCACCTGGAACAGTTGCCGATGCACGAGTTCCTGTTGCGTATTCGCGCTCAGCTCCTGTGGGCATGGTCACGTCTGGATGAAGCTGAAAGTTGCGCCCGCCAGGGTGTGGACGTGCTTTCTGGCTTCCAGCCGCAGCAACAGTTGCAGTGTCTGGCGCTGCTGGTGCAGTGTTCGCTGGCGCGTGGCGATCTCGATAACGCCCGTAATCATCTTAACCGTCTCGAAAACCTGCTGGGCAACGGTCAGTATCATAGCGACTGGGTATCGAACGCCGATAAGGTCCGGGTGATTTACTGGCAAATGACAGGCGATAAAAAATCCGCCGCCAACTGGCTGCGTCAGACGCCAAAACCGGAATTTGCTAACAACCACTTCCTGCAGAGCCAGTGGCGCAACATTGCCCGCGCGCAGATCCTGCTCGGTGAATTAGAGCCCGCGGAGATTGTGCTGGAAGAGCTGAACGAGAACGCGCGCGGCCTGCGTCTGATGAGCGATCTCAACCGCAACCTGCTGCTGCTGAACCAGCTCTACTGGCAGGCGGGTCGTAAAAATGATGCTCAGCGTGTACTGCTGGAGGCGCTGCAACTCGCGAACCGCACCGGGTTTATCAGCCACTTTGTGATTGAAGGTGAAGTGATGGCGCAGCAGCTGCGTCAGTTGATTCAGCTTAATACGCTGCCGGAGCTGGATCAGCATCGCGCTCAACGTATTCTGCGCGAAATCAACCAGCACCATCGCCATAAGTTTGCGCATTTCGATGAGAACTTTGTCGAACGTCTGTTGAACCACCCGGAAGTACCGGAGCTTATCCGCACCAGCCCGCTCACCCAGCGTGAATGGCAGGTACTGGGGCTGATCTACTCCGGCTACAGCAATGAACAAATTGCGGGTGAACTGGCGGTGGCGGCGACCACCATCAAAACGCATATCCGCAACCTGTATCAAAAGCTGGGCGTGGCGCATCGTCAGGATGCAGTGCAGCATGCGCAGCGATTGTTGAAGATGATGGGGTACGGAGTTTAGGTTTGGTGCGGCCTGATGCCCTCACCCCGGCCCTCTCCCACAGGGAGAGGGAGAAAGGTTTCTTAGCACAGCTCTAACTGCAAATTATTATCTTTAATCACCTGCATCACGCCCGCCGGCGGCATCACGTCTGTATACACCGCATCCACCATGCTGATGCTGCCCATGTTTACCATCGCATTACGGCCAAACTTCGAATGGTCTACCACCAGCATCACATGACGTGAGTTTTCAATAATCGCACGCTTGGTACGCACCTCGTGATAATCAAACTCCAGCAGCGAGCCGTCGCTGTCGATGCCGCTGATCCCGAGAATGCCAAAATCGAGGCGGAACTGAGAGATAAAGTCGAGGGTCGCTTCGCCGATAATCCCGCCGTCGCGGCTGCGCAGTTCGCCGCCCGCGAGGATAATGCGGAAATCGTCTTTCTGCATCAGGGTGTTGGCGACGTTCAGGTTGTTGGTGACCACGCGCAGGTTCTCATGACCCAGCAGCGCATGGGCGACCGCTTCCGGTGTGGTGCCGATATCAATAAACAGCGTCGCCCCGTTCGGGATCTGGCTGGCGACCTTGCGGGCAATGCGTTCTTTCTCTGCCGTCTGCGTGGCTTTACGATCGTGCCAGGAGGTGTTGACCGAGCTGGACGGCAACGCCGCCCCGCCGTGGTGGCGCAGAATACGGTTCTGATCGGCCAGATCGTTCAGATCACGACGGATGGTTTGCGGGCTGACGGCAAACTGCTCAACCAGCTCTTCAGTACTGACGTATCCCTGTTTTTTTACCAGTTCGATAATGGCGTCATGACGTTGTGTTTGTTTCATCAATTATCCCTGAGAATTATGTTCGTTTTCGCGCATGGAGCGTGTCGGCAAAGGCCATTGCCAACCCGACAACCAGGCCAGTGACGTGTGCACCATTGGCGATAGACATACCAAACAGATCAAACCATCCGGCAATTAGCCATATTAACGCAAAGGTTATTAGCCCGCGTTGTAAATAGATGCCGCTTTCCGGGTCGCGCTCCCCGCGAAGCCAGACGTAGCCCATCAGGGCGTATACCACGCCAGACAGCCCACCGAACCACGGACCGCTGAATTTATGCTGCACATAGCCGCTCAGCAGGGCGCTAATAATGGTGATAACGATCAGCTTGCCGCTGCCGAGCCGCTTCTCAACGATACCGCCGAGATACCACCACCACAGCAGGTTAAAGAGGATGTGCATCGCCGAGAAGTGCATCAGCGCGTGGGTAAAGTAGCGCCAGACATCAAACTCCAGAGAGGGATCGTACGGCCACGCCAGAGCGATCATCACGCTCTGGTCACCCACCACGTTCATAATGATAAAGACGACAATACAGGCCGCCATCAGCAGTAGCGTAAACGGCCCTGCACGTTCACGCACGGTGGCAAAGAAAGGAAAACGACGATAATGCAACCCACTGCCCGTCTGGCCAGATTGCCAGCTGGCGGCCAGATAGCGCGGGTCGCCGGGGTTCTCAAGAAAACGCGCCAGCTCCTCGTTTACCCGCCCTGCCTGGCTCTCGTCGGCCAGCCAGACATCAGTCTGAGTATGTTGCTGGATGGTCAGAATAACACCCTGCGTCGCCATGTAGTCGACAAACGCCTGGGCGACACGCGGGTTGGTAAAAGAGGTGATCATCAACATGGGTAGCGGTCGCTTATTTCCACACAAAAGGGGACAGTATAGCGGGATCAGCGCTCAAACGCGTACTCAACTTCTGCCGGGAAATGGCGATGCCATGCATCGAATCCACCGTCGACGCTGTACACCGCATCGTAGCCTTGCTGAATCAGGTACTGCGCCGCACCTTTACTGCTGTTGCCGTGGTAGCACATGACCATCACCGGCGTCTCGAAGTCGTTATCGCGCATAAACGCGCCCAGCGTGTCGTTGGTGAGATGGAACGCGCCCGGCGTGTGGCCCATCGCAAAACTCTGCGGGTCGCGAATGTCCACCAGCACCGCCGTTCCCTGGTGCATCTTCTGGTGGGCTTCTTCTACGTTAATACATTCAAACTGATCCATGGTGTTCTCTTTACATTGGTCAACGGCACTATTTTACCCCGTAGTGTACGTCCTGGCGGCGGGTAAACGCCATTATGTTATCCATATCACTCTAAATTGTTTTTTTGATGTTACCAAAAGCGCGTTCCTTTGCTATTATGAGCGATATCGAACATTTCTGAGCTTTAACGAAAGTGCATGAGGGTGTTATGGAAACCAAAGATCTGATTGTGATAGGCGGTGGCATCAACGGTGCCGGTATTGCGGTCGATGCCGCAGGACGCGGATTATCCGTACTGATGCTGGAAGCTAACGATCTCGCCTGCGCGACGTCGTCCGCCAGCTCCAAACTGATTCACGGTGGCCTGCGCTACCTGGAACACTACGAATTCCGCCTGGTCAGCGAAGCGCTGGCTGAACGTGAAGTATTGTTGAAAATGGCACCGCATCTGGCGATTCCGATGCGTTTCCGCCTGCCCCATCGCCCGCATCTGCGTCCGGCCTGGATGATCCGAATCGGTCTGTTTATGTACGATCACCTGGGTAAACGCACCAGTCTGCCGGGTTCGAACGGTTTGCGTTTTGGTTCAGAATCGGTCCTTAAACCTGAAATCGTGCGCGGATTCGAATATTCCGATTGCTGGGTAGACGATGCTCGTCTGGTTCTGGCGAACGCACAGATGGTGGTGAAGAAAGGCGGCGAGGTGAAAACCCGCACCCGCGCGACCTCTGCTCGTCGTGAAAACGGTCTGTGGATTGTCGACGCGGAAGACATCGATACCGGCGAGAAATTCAGCTGGAAAGCACGCGGCCTGGTCAACGCCACCGGTCCGTGGGTGAAACAGTTCTTTGACGAAGGCATGCACCTGCCTTCGCCATACGGTATTCGCCTGATCAAAGGCAGCCATATTGTGGTGCCGCGCGTACATACCCAGAAGCAGGCTTATATTCTGCAGAACGAAGATAAGCGCATCGTGTTTGTGATCCCGTGGATGGACGAGTTTTCGATTATCGGCACCACCGACGTGGAGTACAAAGGCGATCCGAAAAACGTTGAGATCGACGAGAGCGAGGTCAACTACCTGCTGAAAGTGTATAACGCGCACTTTAAGAAACAGCTGTCTCGTAATGATGTGGTCTGGACTTACTCCGGCGTGCGTCCGCTGTGCGATGACGAATCGGATTCACCGCAGGCCATCACCCGCGACTATACGCTTGATATTCACGACGTAGATGGGCAGGCACCGCTGCTGTCGGTGTTTGGCGGCAAACTCACCACTTATCGTAAGCTGGCCGAGCACGCGCTGGAAAAACTGGTGCCGTACTATAAAGGCATTGGCCCGGCATGGACCAAAGGTGCCGTGCTGCCTGGCGGAGATATCGGGGATAACCGCGATGATTATGCCGCGAAGCTGCGTCGCCGCTATCCGTTCATCACCGAAGGGATGGCACGCCATTATGCCCGTACTTACGGTAGTAATACGGAGTGGATCCTCGGTGAAGCCAAAGAGATTGCCGATCTGGGCGAACATTTCGGCCATGAACTGTACGAAGCCGAGTTGCGTTATCTGGTTGAACACGAATGGGTTCGCCGCCTGGATGACGCCATCTGGCGTCGTACCAAAGAAGGGATGTGGCTGGATGCCGAGCAGCAGTCTCGCGTGGCGCAGTGGTTACTGCAAAATGCGGGAAAGCGTGAGCTGTCGTTAGCATCTTGACGTGAAAAAAAGCCCGGTGGCGCTACCGCTTACCGGGCCTACGGGATCGAGTAGGCCGGGTAAGTCGTAGCCGCCACCCGGCTTTGTTTTTACAACCTTACCGGATCAATATGCCAGATCGTCTCGGCATACTCTTTGATGGTCCTGTCTGACGAGAAATACCCCATATTGGCGATGTTGCGCATCGCGGCACAGGTCCACTTCTCCTGATGCCGGTACAGTTCATCCACTTTATCCTGGCAATCCACATAGCTGCGATAATCCGCCAGCACCTGATAGTGATCGCCAAAATTAATCAGTGAATCCACCAGGTCACGATAACGGCCAGGCTCCTCAGGGCTAAACACGCCGGTGGCGATTTGCGTCAATACCTGGCGTAGCTCTTCATCCTCTTCGTAATATTTACGCGGTGAGTAACCCTGCTTACGCAGCGCTTCGACCTCTTCCGTTGTGTTACCGAAGATAAAGATGTTATCTGCACCGACATGCTCCAGCATCTCGACATTCGCCCCGTCCAGCGTACCAATGGTCAGCGCGCCGTTAAGGGCAAACTTCATGTTACTGGTGCCGGACGCTTCCGTACCTGCTGTGGAAATCTGCTCTGAGAGATCCGCCGCCGGGATAATCAACTGCGCCAGGCTTACGCTGTAGTTCGGGATGAACACTACCTTCAGCTTATCGCCAATTTCCGGATCCAGGTTGACCACCTTCGCCACATCATTGATGAGGTGAATGATATGCTTGGCCATGTAGTAGGCGGAAGCCGCCTTACCGGCAAAGATCTTCACCCGTGGCACCCACTCAGCCGTAGGATCGGCCTTGATGCGGTTGTAATGGGTGATCACATGCAGCACGTTCATGAGCTGACGTTTGTACTCGTGGATGCGCTTGATCTGCACATCGAACAGCGCTTTCGGGTTGGCGACCACGTTCAGGTGTAGTGCAAGATATACTGACAAACGCTTTTTGTTCAGCAACTTGGCTTCACGCACGGCTTTGTTGACCGTCGGGAAATCAATGTGCTGTTCCAGCTCGCTCAACTGGCTCAAATCGGTACGCCAGGTGCGGCCGATATTCTCATCCAGCACCTCAGAGAGCGGCTGATTGGCCAGCGCCAGCCAGCGTCGTGGCGTCACGCCGTTGGTCACATTGCAAAAACGTGTCGGGAAGATCTTCGCAAAGTCAGCAAACAGCGACTGTACCATCAGGTTTGAGTGCAGTTCGGACACTCCGTTAACCTTGTGGCTGATCACCACTGCCAGCCAGGCCATGCGCACACGGCGGCCATTCGACTCATCAATGATCGACGTACGACTCAGCAGGCCGGTATCGTTCGGGTACTGCTCCTGCAACGTCTTGAGGAAGTAATCGTTAATCTCAAAGATGATCTGCAGATGGCGCGGCAGGATTTTGCCGAGCATATCCACCGGCCAGGTTTCCAGCGCTTCGCTCATCAGCGTGTGGTTGGTATATGAGAACACCTGACAGGTCACTTCAAACGCATCATCCCAGCTGAACTTATGTTCGTCGATCAACAGGCGCATCAGTTCTGGAATAGAGAGCACCGGGTGGGTGTCGTTGAGGTGAATCGCGGTTTTCTCCGCCAGGTTGGCGTAGGTTTTATGCAGTTGATAATGGCGATTAAGGATGTCCTGCACCGTTGAGGAGACAAGGAAATACTCCTGACGCAGGCGCAGCTCGCGGCCTGAGTAGGTCGAGTCATCCGGATACAGCACGCGGGACACGTTCTCGGAGTGGTTTTTATCTTCCACCGCCGCGAAGTAGTCACCCTGGTTGAATTTACCGAGGTTAATTTCACTACTGGCCTGGGCACTCCACAGACGCAGCGTATTGGTGGCATCGGTGTCGTAACCCGGGATGATCTGGTCATAGGCCACGGCCAGGATCTCTTCGGTTTCCACCCAGCGGGATTTTTTCCCTTCCTGTTGGATACGTCCACCGAAGCGCACTTTGTAGCGCGTATTGTGACGCTTGAACTCCCACGGGTTGCCATACTCCAGCCAGTAGTCCGGCGACTCTTTCTGACGTCCGTCGACGATGTTCTGTTTGAACATGCCGTAGTCATAGCGAATGCCGTAACCACGACCCGGCAGCGCCAGCGTCGCCAGCGAATCCAGGAAGCAGGCTGCAAGGCGTCCCAGACCACCGTTACCGAGACCCGGGTCATTCTCTTCGTCAATCAGTTCTTCTAAATCTAACCCCATCTCTTCCAGGGCGTTTTTGACGTCGTCATAAATACCGAGCGACAACAGCGCATTGGAAAGTGTGCGGCCAATCAAAAATTCCATCGACAGGTAATAAACCTGACGCGTTTCCTGTGAGAGCTGGGCACGGTTGGAGCGCAGCCAGCGTTCAACTAAACGGTCACGCACGGCAAACAGGGTGGCGTTCAGCCACTCGTGTTTGTTCGCGATGACCGGATCTTTCCCAATGGTGAACATCAGCTTATAGGCGATAGAGTGCTTTAACGCCTCAACGCTGAGTGTGGGTGAAGAGTAGCTAAAAGGTGCATTCATATCAGTGACTCCGCCTTGTTACATCAAGCGTTGATAAAGATCGCGGTATGACTGCGCCGCAACGTGCCAGCTAAAGTCCATGCTCATCGCCTGGCGCTGAACATAACGCCACAAGGAAGGCCGGGACCATAAAACGAAAGCACGCCGAATCGCCCGTAACAACGACCAGGCATTACTGTCTTCAAACACAAACCCGCTGGCGATACCGTCCGCCAGGTTTTCCAGAGAGCTGTCGGAAACCGTGTCAGCCAGCCCACCCGTGCGGCGCACCAGCGGTAACGTGCCGTATTTCAGGCCGTAGAGTTGCGTCAGGCCGCAGGGTTCGAAACGGCTTGGCACCAGGATGACGTCCGCGCCGCCCATAATGCGGTGCGAAAACGCCTCGTGATAGCCAATCTGCACCCCAACCTGACCGGGATGTTCCGCCGCAGCAGCCAGAAAACCTTCCTGCAATACCGGGTCGCCCGCGCCGAGCAGAGCCAGTTGCCCTCCCTGCTCCAGTAGTCCGGGCAGGGCTTCCAGCACCAGATCCAGCCCTTTCTGGCTGGTCAGACGGCTGACCACGGCGAACAACGGGACTTTGTCGTTCACCTTCAGGCCCATGGCAATTTGCAGCTGGCGCTTGTTTTCGGCTTTGTCCTCGACCGAATCACGGCCATAGCGTGACGCCAGCAGGAGATCGGTTTCCGGGCTCCAGATCTTTTCATCCACACCGTTCAAAATACCCGACAGGCGCCCTTCACGATGCCGCTGTCGCAGTAGCCCTTCCAGGCCATAACCAAACTCCGGCTGGGTAATTTCCCGGGCGTAAGTCGGGCTCACGGCGGTAATATGATCGGCATAGTAAAGCCCGGCTTTCAGGAACGAGATCTGCCCGTTAAACTCCAGCCCGTGCATGTTATAGAACGACAGTGGCAGATCGATTTCATGCATGTGATGGGCATAGTACATCCCCTGATATGCCAGGTTATGCACGGTAAAGACTGACCTGGCCGGGTGGCCGCGCGCGGCCAGATACGCCGGGGCAAGCCCGGCGTGCCAGTCGTGCGCGTGCACCACATCCGGACGCCAGAACGGATCCAGCCCCGTCGCCATTTCTGCACCGACCCAGCCGAGCAACGCAAAGCGCAGCACGTTGTCCGGGTAAGCAAACAGGTTGGTGTCGTGATACGGACTCCCGGGCCTGTCGTATAAGTGCGGCGCGTCAATCAGGTAGATCCCAACGCCGTTGTAATGTCCAAACAGCAGGGTGATGCGCCCGGCAAAAGTCTCACGACGCGTCACCACTTTTGCATCAGGAATACCACGCCGGATATCCGGAAATGCGGGCAGCAGGACTCGGGTATCCACCCCTCCGGCGATTTGCGCCGCCGGTAATGCACCAAGAACATCCGCCAGGCCGCCCGTTTTTAACAACGGAAACATCTCAGAACATACGTGTAAAACCTGCATCATCGCTCCTGTTTGATCTGCAGCTTCCGCAACATTTCCCGTGTTACTAACACGATTCCCTCTTCCGAACGGTAGAAGCGACGCGCGTCTTCTTCCGCATTTTCACCAATGACCATCCCCTCAGGAATGACACAGGCGCGGTCGATAACGCAACGACGCAGGCGACACGAACGTCCTACCCAGACATCCGGCAGTAAGACTGCCGAATCAATATTACAGAATGAATTTATCCGCACGCGGGGGAACAGCACTGACTGCACCACCACCGACCCTGAAATAATGCATCCGCCAGAAACCAGCGAGTTCAGTGTCATACCGTGGCTACCCGAACGGTCCTGAACAAATTTGGCTGGCGGCAGCGATTCCATATGAGTACGAATCGGCCAGTTCTGATCGTACATATCCAGCTCAGGGGTCACCGAAGCCAGGTCGAGGTTCGCCTTCCAGTACGCCTCCAGCGTTCCCACATCGCGCCAGTAAGGTTCCGCATTTGGGTCGGATTGCACGCAGGACAACGGGAAGGGATGTGCATACGCCATGCCAGCTTGCGTAATTTTCGGGATGATATCTTTGCCAAAGTCATGGCTGGAGTTTTCGTCTTTGTCGTCTTCTTCGAGCAGTTCATAAAGGTAATCTGCATCAAAGACATAGATCCCCATACTGGCGAGTGACTTCGTATCATCTCCCGGCATGGTCGGCGGATTTGCAGGTTTTTCGACGAAGTCGATAATTTTGTCGTCCGCATCCACGTGCATTACGCCAAACGCCGTCGCTTCAGCAACGGGCACCGGCAGACACGCCACGGTGCAACGCGCCCCTTTTTCGACATGGTCGATGAGCATGTGGGAGTAGTCTTGCTTGTAAATATGATCCCCGGCGAGGATCACGATGTATTCCGCGTTATAACGACGAATGATATCGAGGTTTTGCGTCACCGCATCCGCCGTGCCCCGGTACCAGTTTTCGCCGTGAACGCGCTGCTGGGCCGGAAGAAGATCGACAAACTCATTCATCTCTTCGCTGAAGAAGGACCAGCCGCGCTGGATATGCTGCACCAGCGTGTGTGATTGATACTGCGTAATGACGCCAATGCGGCGGATGCCAGAGTTGAGGCAATTGGAGAGTGCGAAATCAATGATACGGAACTTACCACCAAAGTGAACAGCCGGCTTGGCGCGTTTGATGGTCAAATCTTTCAGACGGGTACCACGCCCACCAGCGAGTATCAGGGCAACCGTTTTTAATGGTAGCTGGCGTGCCAACATTAAGGGATCGTTCTTCTCTAATCTAACCATGACTAACTCCTTTTTTATCATCTTTGGAATACACACACTCCGTGCGCAGGCCCGTGCCAGACAGCCATTACTACCGGATTATCCGCTCCGGCAAAGGGGGGAACGGCGCGCCATTCCCCTTCAGGTAAAACAATCTCTGCGACATCATCCGTCGCGTTCAGCGTAACCAGCCATTTATCCGAAAGCAGGATTTGCAGCCGTGGTACACCGTGTTGCCACTCTTGCGCGCTTAGTGGTTGCGCGTCTTTATTCAACCAGCGAACGTTTCCGTCTCCCTCTTCCCACCAGCGGTCGGTGGTCAGGGCCGGGATTTGCTGGCGAAGGTGGATCAGCGCAGCGGTAAAATGGATCAACCCGCTGTTCGCCTCCCCCCAGTCAAGCCAGGTTAAGGTGTTGTCCTGGCAATACGCATTGTTGTTACCGTGCTGGCTGTGGCCGTGCTCATCGCCCGCCAGCAGCATCGGTGTCCCCTGCGACAACAGAAGCGTTGTCAGCAGTGCATGAACGCTGGCGCGCCGCCGCTCGATAACGTCAAGGCTTCCGCCTAACCCTTCTATACCATGATTAAAGCTATGGTTATTGTTAGTGCCATCGCGATTCTCTTCGCCGTTCGCCTCATTGTGTTTCTGATTGAAACAAACGCAGTCCCTGAGCGTAAAACCGTCGTGCGCCGTCAGCAGGTTGACGGTGGCCGACGGTCGCTTACCGTCGCGCTTAAAGAGATCGCTTGACGCGGCAAAGCGCCCGGCAAATTCCCCCAGCGAGAGATTTCGCTCCAGCCAGAAGCGGCGCGCGGCATCGCGATAGTGATCGTTCCACTCGGCAAACAGCGGTGGGAAATTCCCGACCTGATAGCCGCCTTCACCGATGTCCCACGGTTCGGCGATGAGCTTGACCTGCGAGAGCACCGGACAGTTTTTTATCGCCTCAAACAGCGGTGCCTGCTGGCTGAATCCCGGCGTGCGTCCCATCACGGGCGCCAGATCGAAACGAAAACCGTCCACGTGGAACGTTTCCACCCAGTATTTCAGGCATTCATAAGCAAAATGCGTGACCGCCGGATGGCTGAGATTGAGCGTGTTACCGCAGCCGGTCCAGTTCTCGTAATCGCCATCCTGCCTGATCCAATAATAGCTACGGTTATCAATTCCGCGCATGGAGAGCGTTGGACCATCAAGATCGCTTTCAGCGCTGTGGTTCAGCACCACATCCAGAATGACTTCAATTCCCGCGGCATGGAGCGCTTTCACCGCATCGCGGAACTCGTCCCGCGCTTTTTCCGGATGAACAGCATAGCGGGGTTCGAGCGCGAACATCGCCAGCGGGTTGTAGCCCCAGTAGTTGCTCAACCCCAGCCGCTGCAGACGCGGTTCGCTGGCAAAATGGGCGACGGGTAACAGTTCAAGAGCGGTGATGCCGAGGTGTTTCAGGTAGGCGATCATGGTCGGATGCCCGAGCGCCTTGTAGGTGCCGCGCATCTCTTTGGGGATGGACGGATGCAGATACGTCAGCCCTTTGACATGGGCCTCATAAATGACGGTGTTGCCCCACGGCGTGGCCGGTGGCGCATCGTCCTCCCAGTCATAGAGATCGTGCACTACCACGCTTTTTGGCAGCACGTGAGCACTGTCTCGATGGTCAGGCTCACCATAACCAACATGGAAAATCGGGTCGTCTTTAAACTCACCGTCCACGCGATGCGCACACGGATCAATCAACAGCTTTGCAGGGTTAAACCAGTGCCCTTGCGCAGGTTCCCACGGACCATGAACACGAAAACCATAGTGCATACCTGGCCGTCCTCCGGCCAGGTAACCGTGCCAGGTATCCCCCGTGCGCGACGGTAAATCGTAACGGTGCTCATTACCCTCACCGTCAAAAACACACAGTTCTACCCGCTCAGCGTGAGCAGAAAAGAGGGTGAAATTCACACCCTTTCCGTCAAAACTCGCCCCAAGCGGTTCGGGTTGACCTGCCGTAAGCTGCGTCATTCACCCTCCCTCATCAGCCAGATAGTGCCAAGCGGCGGTAGCGTGAGACTCAGGGAGTTTGGCCGCCCGTGACTTTCGATGGCATCGCTTTGCACCAGACCACCATTGCCGGTGTTGCTGCCGTGGTAGTGCATGGAGTCAGTATTCAGGATTTCGCGCCATTTACCCGGCTGATTAATGCCAAAGCGATAGTGTTGACGCGGCACAGGCGTGAAGTTGCTGGCGACGATGATCTCGTTACCCGCTTTATCTCGCCGCACAAAGACAAACACCGAGCGCTCATGGTCATCCACCACCAGCCACTCAAAGCCGTACGGGTCAAAGTCGAGCTCATGCAGCGCTTTGTGATGACGATAGGTCAGGTTCAGATCACGCACCAGACGCTGCACGCCGTGGTGCCAGTTGTCACCGCCTTCCAGCAGATGCCAGTCGAGGCTGGCGTCGTGGTTCCATTCGCGTCCCTGAGCGAACTCATTGCCCATAAACAGCAGTTTTTTGCCCGGGAACGCAAACATCCAGCCGTAGTAGGCGCGCAGGTTGGCAAATTTCTGCCACGCATCGCCCGGCATGCGGTCAAGAATGGATTTTTTGCCGTGTACCACTTCATCATGCGACAGCGGTAGCATGAAGTTTTCGGTGTAGTTGTAGAGCATCCCGAACGTCAGCTTATCGTGATGGTACTTGCGGTAAACCGGATCCAGCTTCATGTAGTCGAGCGTGTCGTGCATCCAGCCCAGGTTCCACTTGTACCAGAACCCCAGGCCACCTAATGACGGTGGTCGGGAGACACCCGCAAAGTCGGTCGACTCTTCTGCCATTGTTACCGCGCCGTCCACCTGCTCACCGATAATGCGGTTGGTGCTGCGCAGGAACTCAATCGCTTCCAGGTTTTCACGGCCACCAAACTCGTTCGGGATCCACTCCCCCTCTTTGCGGCTGTAGTCGCGATAGATCATGGATGCCACCGCATCAACACGCAGAGCATCAATGCCAAAGCGCTCAATCCAGTACAGGGCATTTCCGACCAGGTAGTTCGCGACTTCGCGGCGACCATAGTTGTAGATCAGCGTATTCCAGTCCTGGTGATAACCTTCTCGCGGGTCGCTGTGCTCGTACAGCTTCGTACCATCAAACTCTGACAAGCCAAAGTCATCGGACGGGAAATGGCCTGGCACCCAGTCGAGGATCACATTCAGCCCGGCGGCATGCGCGGCATGGATGAAATAGCGGAAGTCATCGCGCGTGCCGAAGCGGCGCGTAGGCGCATACAGCCCGGTTGGCTGATAACCCCAGCTACCGTCGAACGGGTGTTCGTTAACCGGCAACAGCTCAAGGTGAGTAAAGCCCATCCATTTGGCATACGGCACCAGCTGATCGGCGAGTTCCCGGTAGCTGAGCCAGAAGTTGTTATCAGTGTGGCGGCGCCAGGAGCCAAGATGCACTTCATAGACGGAGATTGGCGCGTCGAAGCGGTTGGCCTGCTTGCGTTCTTCCGTCTGGACGATCTTCTCCGGCAGGCCACAAATCAGCGATGCCGTATCCGGGCGCATCTGGGCTTCAAAGGCGTATGGGTCGGCTTTAATGCGCAGCTTGCCGTGGGCATCGATCATCTCGAACTTATAGAGCTGGCCGTTTTGCGCACCGGGGATAAACAGCTCCCAGATGCCGGTTTCACGGCGCAGGCGCATCGGATGGCGACGACCGTCCCAGTAGTTGAATTGTCCGACAACGGAGACGCGTTGGGCGTTGGGTGCCCACACGGCAAACCGCGTGCCGGTGATACCATCCATCGTGTCTGCATGGGCACCCAGCGTTTCATAAGGCCGTAAATGGGTTCCTTCAGACAGCAGCCAGGCATCCATCTCCTGCAAAAGAGGACCAAAGCTGTAGGGATCATCAATGAGATTTTGCTGGCCGTGCCAGATGACGGCGAGCTGATAACGGAAGGGATTTTTACGACGGGGCATCACGCCAGAGAAGAAACCGCGCGAGTCGAGGCATTCCAGATTGCCCACTTTGCGGCCGGTTTTGGGTTCGATAACCCACACTTCTGTCGCATCCGGTAACAACGCCCGGACTTCCAGCCCGGCCTCTGTACGGTGCATCCCCAGCACGGAAAAGGGGTCGGCAAAATGACCCGCAATAAGCGCATTAATCACGTCTCTATCCACACGATCGGACATGGTATTCATCCTGTTTTTTATGTCGTCCTTTTTTTAGCGCCTGGGACGACTTTAATGTGACCTGAACGAGCATCCTCACAGCCCGTCCTAACCTCAGGTAAGAAATGACTCTTCCTTAAAGCATAGCCAACGCTCTAAATGACTCCTGATAAAAAATAAGACATACGCGTTTTACTCCATGTAGTACGCAAAAAAAGGGGGTGAAAATCACCCCCGGTCGTTAACAAATTATTACGCCAGCTGGCGCAGCATGCGGCGCAGCGGCTCGGCGGCACCCCATAAGAGCTGGTCGCCGACGGTGAACGCGGAGAGGTACTCCGGCCCCATGTTCAGCTTACGCAGACGGCCAACAGGCGTGGTCAGCGTGCCGGTCACGGCTGCAGGGGTCAGTTCACGCATGGTGATATCGCGATCGTTTGGTACCACTTTCGCCCACGGGTTGTGTGCAGCCAGCAACTCTTCCACGGTTGGAATAGACACATCTTTTTTCAGTTTAATGGTGAAGGCCTGGCTGTGGCAGCGCAGCGCGCCAATGCGCACGCACAGACCGTCTACCGGAATGGTATTCGCGGTATTGAGGATTTTGTTGGTCTCGGCCTGGCCCTTCCACTCTTCGCGGGTCTGTCCATTATCCAGCTGTTTGTCGATCCACGGGATCAGGCCACCGGCCAGCGGTACGCCGAAGTTATCCACCGGCAGCTCGCCGCTGCGGGTCAGCTGGGTGACTTTACGCTCGATATCCAGAATCGCGGACGCCGGGTCTGCCAGCTCGGTCGCGACGCTCTGATGCAGTTGGCCCATCTGGGTCAGCAGCTCGCGCATATGACGCGCACCGCCGCCGGAAGCTGCCTGGTACGTCGCCACGGAGACCCACTCCACCAGATCTTGCGCGAACAGGCCGCCCAGAGACATCAGCATCAGGCTGACGGTGCAGTTACCGCCAACAAAGGTTTTCACGCCGTTGTTCAGGCCGTCGGTGATCACGCTCTGGTTAACCGGGTCAAGAATGATGATGGCATCGTCTTTCATGCGCAGCGAAGAGGCCGCGTCAATCCAGTAGCCCTGCCAGCCGCTTTCACGCAGCTTTGGATAGATTTCGTTGGTATAATCGCCGCCCTGGCACGTGACAATAATGTCGAGTGCCTTCAGCGCTTCCAGATCGTATGCATCCTGCAACGTGCCTGTGGTACCACCAAAGGACGGAGCAGCCTGGCCGAGCTGGGAAGTGGAGAAGAAGACCGGGCGGATAGCGTCGAAATCGCGCTCTTCAACCATGCGTTGCATGAGTACAGAGCCGACCATACCGCGCCAGCCGATAAAACCAACGTTTTTCATAGCATTTTTTTCCTGCAGAGGGTGTGTGCTGTTTGTGCAAGCCAGTATTGAACTGGGATATGCTTCACATTACAAAATGCTGCCAAAGTCGCAAGCGAAATTAATCGATGATTGCCCGGCAATCAGAAAAAGAGCTAATCATCATAATAACCATAGAGAGTTTCAGGGATAATTTACATGAGTGAAATCATTTCCGCGGCGGTTTTATTGATCCTGATAATGGATCCACTCGGAAACCTGCCGATCTTCATGTCGGTGCTGAAGCACACCGAGCCAAAGCGCCGTCGGGCGATCATGATCCGCGAGCTGCTCATCGCGCTGCTGGTGATGTTTATCTTCCTGTTTGCAGGCGAAAAAATCCTCGCATTCCTGAACCTGCGTGCCGAAACCGTGTCGATTTCCGGCGGGATTATCCTGTTCCTGATTGCCATAAAGATGATTTTCCCGAGCGCGGAAGGTAGCAGCAGCGGCCTGCCTGCGGGTGAAGAGCCATTTATTGTGCCGCTGGCGATTCCACTCGTCGCCGGGCCGACCATTCTGGCGACGCTGATGCTGCTGTCACATCAGTATCCGAACCAGATGAGCCATCTGGTGATTGCCTTACTGATCGCCTGGGGCGGGACCTTTATCATCCTGCTGCAGTCGTCCCTGTTCCTGCGCCTGCTGGGAGAAAAAGGGGTCAACGCGCTGGAGCGCCTGATGGGGCTGATTCTGGTGATGATGGCAACGCAGATGTTCCTGGACGGGATCCGGGTGTGGATGAAAGGATGACTTTCTCCCTCTCCCCGTGGGAGAGGGCCGGGGTGAGGGCATCAGGCCGCGGAGGACTAACCCTTACGAATCAAATACCGGTACGGCAGCGCCTCGGTCTGCTGTGCCACCAGCTCATGCTCCATAAAGGTACAAAACCCGGGGATATCGCGGGTGGTCGCCGGGTCGTCGGCGATGATCAGCAGCGTTTCACCGGATTGCATGTTACGCACGGTTTTGCGCACCATCATTACCGGCTCCGGGCAGCGAAGGCCCTGGGCATCAAGGGTGTGGTCTGGGCTGGAAAACAGGTCGGTCATGATCTTCTCGGTCAGGTAAAAACGGCTGTAGTTTACGCCCCGTAGCGATCAATGCAAACTAGGTTAACGATTGCGTAAAAACTAACCATTGCAATGTCTGACCAAAGCAGTATCATGCTGCGGTTTTTATTGGGTTCCCTCACCCCAACGTATAAAAAGGTCACAATATGACGCAGTTTTCTGAATCGCAGCGCGTAAAAGCGTTGTTCTGGCTTTCGCTTTTCCATTTGCTGGTGATCACCTCCAGCAACTATCTGGTACAGCTTCCCATCTCCATTTTTGGTTTTCATACCACCTGGGGGGCGTTCAGTTTTCCGTTTATTTTTCTCGCCACCGATTTGACCGTGCGAATTTTTGGCGCACCGCTGGCTCGCCGCATTATTTTTGCGGTCATGCTCCCGGCGCTGTTCGTGTCTTACGTGATTTCGTCCCTGTTCTATATGGGCAGTTGGCAGGGTTTTGAGGCACTAACCCACTTCAACCTGTTTGTCGCCCGAATCGCCACCGCAAGCTTTATGGCTTATGCGCTGGGGCAGATCCTCGACGTGCATGTGTTTAACCGCCTGCGTCAGAATCACCGCTGGTGGATGGCCCCGACCGCCTCGACGCTGTTCGGTAACGTGAGCGATACGCTGGCCTTCTTCTTCATCGCCTTCTGGCACAGCCCGGATGCGTTCATGGCCGAGCACTGGATGGAGATCGCCCTGGTGGACTACTGCTTCAAGGTGCTTATCAGTATCGTCTTCTTCCTGCCAATGTATGGTGTGTTGCTGAATATGCTGCTGAAAAGGCTGGCAGATAAATCTGAAATCACGGCATTGCAGGCTGGTTAAGGGTTCGCTTTATCAGTTGTGATAAGATGAGCGAATGAGCCGTTATGGCCGTTTATCGAAAGGAAGAAGTCAATGCGCAATCTGGTTAAATATGTCGGGATTGGCCTGCTGGTTGTGGGTCTTGCAGCCTGTGATAACAGCGACACGAAAACGCCTGCTCAGGGTGCATCTGCAGAGAGTAATGCGACCGGTCAGCCGGTGAATCTGCTGGATGGTAAACTCAGTTTCTCTCTGCCAGCCGATATGACTGACCAGAGCGGTAAGCTGGGCACTCAGGCGAACAATATGCACGTTTATTCCGACGCAACCGGGCAGAAAGCCGTCATTGTGATTGTGGGTGACGACACCAGCGAAGATCTGGGCGTGCTGTCAAAACGTCTGGAAGATCAGCAGCGCAGCCGCGATCCGCAGCTGCAGGTGGTCACCAATAAATCCATCGAACTGAAAGGCCACACGCTGCAACAGCTGGACAGCATCATCTCCGCAAAAGGCCAGACCGCGTACTCGTCTGTGGTGCTGGGTAAGGTCGATAACAAACTGCTGACTATGCAGATCACCCTGCCAGCGGACGATCAGCAGAAAGCGCAGACTGCGGCTGAAAACATCATTAACACCCTCGTGATCCAGTAATCCTTCACGAGGATGACGTGGCCTCCGGTGCCTGTACCGGGGGCCATTTTTTTAGCTGCCATGTCAGCATCAATGCGATAACCACCAGACCCGCCGCAGCAAGATAAATAACCGGTACCCCTGCCCAGGTCATCACCAGCCCCGCCAGCGGGCCGGTAATGCCTAAAGACATATCCATAAATACCGTATAGGTCGCCAGCGCCGCCCCCTGGTTCTGCTGCGGCACGGCTTTTACCGCCACCACGCCCAGTGCCGGGAAGACCAGTGAAAAACCTGCTCCCGCAAGGAAGACGCCCACTTTTGCGACCCATGGCACCATCGCTATGCCGGTCAACAGCAGCCCGACTATCTCTACCGCAAAGCAGATCATTGCCACGTTCAGCCCACCCAGACGGTTGATACCGTTCGGGAAAAGCAAACGCGCGCCAACAAACGCGCAGCTAAACAGGGTTAACGCGAAAGCTGCGCCGTCCCACCCTTTGGCGTCATAGAAAAGGGTAATGAAGGTCGCAATCACACCGAACCCCGTTGTCGCCAGCGCCAGGGCCATACCATACGGCCAGACGCGCCCCAGCACTGCGCGAAACGGTAGCGGTTTGCCTTTGCTGGCCTTCACTTTCGGGCGCGGCAGCGCAAAGATAATCGCCAGAGCAGCGACCGCCATAATGGTAATCGCCAGTCCATACAGGCCGCCAAACGCATAACAAGCCACACCAAGCGGCGCCCCCAGAGCCATTGCGCCGTAGGTGACAATGCCATTCCACGAAATCACCCGGCCAATGTGCGGCGCACCCACGACACCCACGCCCCACAGCGTCGAACCGGTTCCCGCCAGACTTTGACCGATACCCAGGATCACGCGCCCAAGACAAAGCAGCACCAGGCTAACCAGAGGCCAGTGGCTGGTTGTGGCGGCCAGCAAATAGCTCAGACCACTCAGGAAACAGCCGCATAGTCCCACAATAACGATGCTTTTTGGCCCGAACAGATCTGCGTAGCGCCCGGCATGTGGGCGACTCAGAAGTGTGGCGAAATACTGGAGGCTAATCACCAATCCCGCCCAGAACGCACTAAAGCCCATCACGTCATGGACATAGCCAGGCAAAACCGCCAGCGGCAGGCCAATGGTCAGATAACTGGCAAAATTGAAAATAACAACGGTAACGATGCGCAGATTGAGGCGCAGTCCGCTCAGCGCCGGTTCAGCGGCAGGTTCGGGCATGAGGTTCTACCTGGATTTTTACAACAGTGTTTCACTATTACCACGACACAATAAGAAAATCAGCACCGACTTTCAGATTAACGGAGCCAGACGAAGCGAAGCCCGGACACTACACTTTATGGGTCAGCATATTAAGGAACACGCATGATCGCCACCCCGTCCGACAAAGCAGGGCTCCACATCTTATTAAAACTCGCCTGCCTGGTGGTTATCCTTGCGGGTATCCATGCTGCCGCTGACATTATTGTTCAGCTCCTGCTGGCGCTCTTTTTCGCCATTGTGCTTAACCCGCTGGTGACCTGGTTTTTACGTCGGGGTGTCAGCCGCCCGGTGGCCATCACCATTGTGGTTATCGTCATGCTAATTGCCCTGACAGCGCTTTTTGGTGTGCTGGCGGCATCACTTAGCGAATTCTCCACGATGCTGCCACAGTACAACAAAGCGCTGACGCGGAAGATCGTGGCGCTGCAGGAGATGGTGCCTTTCCTTAATCTGCATATCTCGCCAGAGCGGATGCTGCGCCGGATGGATTCAGAGAAAGTCATGACCTACGCCACCACCCTGATGACGGGACTTTCCGGCGCGATGGCCAGCATTCTTCTGCTGGTCATGACGGTGGTGTTTATGCTGTTCGAAGTGCGCCACGTTCCCTACAAGCTGCGCTTTGCGCTGAATAATCCACAAATTCACATCGCCGGATTACACCGCGCGTTAAAGGGCGTCTCCAAATATCTGGCGCTGAAAACGCTGTTGAGCGTCTGGACGGGTGTTATTGTCTGGCTGGGACTGATGTTGATGGGCGTGCAGTTTGCGTTGATGTGGGGCGTACTGGCGTTTTTGCTCAACTATGTGCCCAATATTGGCGCGGTACTCTCCGCCGTACCACCGATGATTCAGGCATTCCTGTTTAATGGTTTCTATGAATGCATGTTGGTCGGGACACTTTTCCTCATCGTGCATATGGTGCTGGGGAATATTCTCGAACCGCGCATGATGGGGCATCGGCTGGGCATGTCGACGCTGGTGGTATTCTTATCTTTACTGATTTGGGGATGGCTTCTGGGCCCGGTCGGAATGTTGTTGTCAGTCCCGCTAACCAGTGTGTGTAAGATCTGGATGGAGACCACCAAAGGTGGCAGCAAACTGGCGATTCTGCTTGGACCAGGGCGACCCAAGAATCGGCTCCCGGATTAAGCATCCGGAGTGGAACAGCATATTGCTCTACGGGAAATTTTTAGGAGAAACGTTATTCGCAAGCCTACAACAACACTGTACGATGTATGCTGCAACATAGCGCTTGCGAAGAAACATCACAGAAACAGGTTTATCGCGGACGCGCGTAGATGAAATTTACACTCTCTATTATCGACTGGCAGGCAAGAGCGCCAGGACTCAGCGATGCCAGCGCATGGCAGGCATGGTCACGCCAGTCAGACGCCATCGATCCCACCGCGCCGCTTGCGAAACTGACCGACCTGCCGATGATGACCGCCCGCCGTCTCAACTCGGGCAGTAAGCTGGCCGTCGATCTCGGTCTTGCAATGCTGCGTAAACATCGTATTGATGCCGTGGTCTACAGCAGTCGCCATGGAGAACTGGAACGCAACTATCGTATTCTGCAAGCGCTTGCGACGGAGCAACCCGTCTCCCCTACCGATTTTGCGATGTCCGTCCACAACGCCGCGGTCGGCAACCTCACGATAACCGCGGGTCAGCCTATTGTTTCATCCTCCGTCTCCGCCGGTATGGACACTTTCCAGCAAAGTTTGTGCGAAGTATTGAGTCTGCTCCACGCGGGCTACTCCCGCGTTTTGCTGGTAGATTTTGACGGCGTCCTGCCAGAGTTCTATCAAGCCGGGCTCCCACCGCAGATGCCTGTCTGGCCTTACGCCCTGGCGCTGGTGATTGAAGCCGGTGACGCACTCTGCTGTGAAACCCAAAGTGGACGTGCCGGGGAAGAGCCGACGTTGCCGCAAAGCCTTCAGTTCCTGCGACATTACCTGAGCGACACACAGCGATTTGCCCTTACGGGCGAGCGTTTGCAGTGGCAATGGACACGCCAATGAGCCGTCTTCTGTCCCGCATCGATCGGTTATGGCGCATGCTGATGACCGGCCTCTGCTTTGCTCTGTTTGGCCTTGGCGGGCTGCTGCTGTCGCTGGTCTGGTTTAACCTGCTGCTGATTTTTCAGCGCGATCGCACGAAACGCCGTCGACTGGCGCGACGCAGTATTTCAGCCAGTTTTCGGCTGTTCCTCGCGGTCGTTCGCGGTACCGGCGTGCTGGATTACCGCTTCAACAACCTGGATGTTTTGCGCGCCGAGCGCGGCTGCCTGGTGATAGCGAACCATCCTTCGCTACTGGACTATGTGATCCTTGCTTCGGTGATGAACGAAACCGACTGTCTGGTGAAAAGCAGCTTGCTGCGTAACCCGTTCGTCAGCGGCGTGATCCGTGCAGCTGACTACCTGATCAACAGCGAAGCAGAAACGCTGCTTCGTGCCAGCCAGCAGCGTCTGGCGCAGGGCGACACCCTGCTGATCTTTCCGGAAGGCACCCGCACCCGCGTCGGTGAAGCCATTTCTCTGCAACGGGGTGCGGCGAATATTGCCGTTCGTTGCAACAGCTCCCTGCGCGTGGTGGTGATCCACTGTAGCGAACGCATGCTGGATAAACACAGTCGCTGGTACAATGTGCCGCATGATAAACCTATTTTTACCGTGGATGTTCGCGAACGCATCAACATTCATGATTTTTACGATGCAAGCCAGCATGAACCCGCGCTGGCGGCAAGGCAGTTAAACCGGTATATGCAGCAGCAATTAACATCCGGTCTTCAATCTTTGTCAGGAATGAAAGATGCAAGCGCTCTATCTTGAAATTAAGAATCTCATTATCTCTACGCTGAATCTGGAAGATCTTACCCCAGAGGATATTGATACCGACGCTCCGCTGTTTGGCGACGGACTGGGTCTGGACTCTATTGATGCCCTGGAACTGGGGCTGGCTGTGAAAAATCAGTACGGCGTAGTGCTTTCTGCCGAAAGCGACGAGATGCGTCAGCACTTCTATTCCGTTGCCACGCTCGCCGCTTTTATCCATCAACAACGCGCCTGAGAATGACCCGCTATGACAGAACAAGAAACGATTTATCAGGAAGTCTCTGCGCTTCTTATTAAACTTTTTGAACTCGACCCTGAGATCATTACACCGCAAGCCCGGCTTTACGAAGACCTGGATCTCGACAGCATTGATGCTGTGGATATGGTAGTTAACCTGCAGAAGAAGACAGGTCATAAAATTAAACCTGAAACCTTCAAAGCGGTGCGTACCGTTCAGGACATCGTCGACGTTGTGGAACAACTCCAGCGCGACGCCTGACGTGCCTGCCATTCCATTCATCCCGATACTGACGGGTCTGATGCTGCTGGCATGGCCATTTTTGATTGGCTACGGCCTTGCAAGCCACAATTTGCAGTGGATATTGCCCCTGATGGTTCTGGTGTTGCTGCTACGTGTCTGGCAGGTGCGCCAGCATCGCGGTCCTTTGCGCTACGTGATCCTGAGTGTGGCACTGACCGGGGTGGTGCTGTGCGTGGCGAGCGCGCTTTTGCACGCTCACCAGTGGGTGCTGTTTTATCCGGTGGTCGTCAATCTGGTGATGCTGGTGGTATTTGGGAGTTCGCTGTGGACAACCATGCCGATGGTAGAACGGCTGGCGCGAATACGGGAACCCAACTTGTCTCCTGCCGGGGTTCGTTACACGCGCAAGGTGACTAAAGTCTGGTGCGGCTTTTTTATTGGCAACGGGGCTGTCGCGCTGTTTACCGTGCTGTACGCCGACATGCGCCTGTGGACGCTGTGGAACGGGATAATTGCTTACATCCTGATGGGCACGTTGATGGCGTGTGAATGGCTGGTGCGACAACGGGTAATTAAACACGATGTATAAACCGCTTCCTCTTAGCCAGTGGCTAAATGCCCCGCGTCCTGATGATACGCCGATCGCCTGGCTTGACGACCGTATCTGGACGCTTGGCGAGCTGCGCCACGATGTCATGCAACTGGTCGACATACTGCGTCAGGAAGAGGGCGAGCGCTGGGCGCTCTGTTTTGATAACGGCTATCTTTTTATCGTCGCCCTGCTGGCGGCGCTGCATGCAGGTAAAACCCCCGTGCTTCCCGGGCACAGCCGGGCGGCACAGCTTAACGAACAGCGGCCCCTGTTCAGTGGCGTCCTGAGCGACACAACGCTCGATTTTTCGGGGCGGCAGCAGTTGGTCACTTCCACAGTGCCGACTAACAACGACTTTTCCCCCTTGCCTGCCATTGACGATACGCGCGTGATCGAGCTTTACACTTCTGGCTCTACTGGTGCGCCGCAGCGAGTCATTAAGCCGATAATCAGTCTGGATCGTGAAGCCCGTTTACTTGCTGGCCGGTTTGGCGAACGATTGACAGGCTGTCGCGTCGTGGCCTCCGTGGTGTTGCATCATCTGTATGGCCTGACGTTTCGTGTCGTCTTACCCATGGCGCTCGGTCTGTCGGTGCATGCCAGCCTGCTCAACTATGCCGAGCAGCTCTCAGCCCTGCCCCACGACAAACGCTATCTTTTCATCAGCAGCCCGGCATTCCTCAAGCGGCTGGATACGGCCCTGACGCCTCCTCCCGTTGCCCTGCTTTTCTCCGCAGGTGGCGTACTGCCCTGGCGGGATATCACTGCGTTTCAGGGCTGGCTGAATATCTGGCCTGATGAAATCTACGGCAGCACCGAAACGGGCGTTATGGCCTGGCGTCACCGTCAGGATGAGACGACACTCTGGCAACCGTTCCCCGGTGTGACGTTCAACGGCGATCGTGTGACGTCGCCACTGATCCACGAGGCGGAGGGAATAGTGCTGGATGATATCCTGCATTTCGCGGCTGACGGGCAGTTCAACATCGTCGGACGCCGTGGTCGGGTGGTCAAAATTGAAGATAAACGCATTTCGCTCGATGAGATTGAACAGCGCTTGCTGGCGCTGGACGGCATCTGCGACGCCGCCGCACTGGTAGTGATGCGCGGGGGACGCCAGAGTATTGGCGTGCTGCTGGTGCTCAATGACGCGGCGCGTTTGCACAGAGATAACGTAGGTAAAAATGCCCAGGAATCAGCCTGGCGTCGCGCCCTTCGTCCCTGCCTTGAGCCGGTTGCCGTGCCCCGCTACTGGCGGATCGTCGATGAAATCCCGGTCAACAGCATGAACAAGCGTGTGACTGCGCAGCTACAGGAGTTATTTCATGAAGATCCATGAAATCGAACGCCACCAGACGCATCCGGAGCATCTGGAGATAACGCTTTATCTGGATCCTGACCTGCTCTGGTTTAAGGGACATTTTGCCGTCCAGCCGCTGCTCCCTGGCGTTGCACAACTCGACTGGGTAATGCATTACGCCATCACCCTGATGGTTCCAGGCTACCGTTTTCACAGCATTCAGAATGTGAAATTTGCGGCCCCACTGTTGCCGGACAACACAGTGACGCTGGTCCTTGACTGGCACCCTGCCCGTCAGATGCTCAGCTTCAGCTACCAGCGCCATGCGGGCAGTGAGCGCCATACCGCCAGCAGCGGGAAGATTCGCCTATGTCAGTAACCTTCCGTCCCTGCGTGTTGATCCCCTGTTACAACCACGGTGCGATGATGGCAACGGTGCTCGCACGACTGGCACCGTTTAACCTCCCGTGTCTGGTAGTGGACGACGGCAGTGAAGAGCAAACGCGCTGCACCCTTGCGCACTTAGCGGAGCAGCATCCTCAGGTCACGTTGCTACGCCTGGCGAAAAACAGCGGCAAAGGCGCGGCGGTGATGGCGGGACTAAAAGCCTGCGCAGAGCGCGGCTTCACCCATGCGATCCAGGTGGACGCCGACGGTCAGCACGCCATTGAAGATATCCCCCGCTTTCTGGCGCTGGCGCAACGTCATCCTGATGCACTGATTTCCGGTCAACCTGTTTACGATGACTCAATTCCACGCGCGCGTCTCTACGGACGCTGGGTAACCCACGTCTGGGTCTGGATTGAAACCCTGTCCCTGCAACTGAAAGACAGCATGTGCGGCTTTCGGGTCTACCCGGTTGCGCCGGTGATGCAGCTTGCCGCTCGAACCCCGCTTGGCAAGCGAATGGACTTTGATACCGAAGTGATGGTCCGCCTCTACTGGCAGGGTACGCCCAGCTATTTTCTGCCCACCCGCGTCACCTACCCACCAGACGGTGTATCTCACTTCGATGCGCTAAAAGATAACGTGCGCATCTCGCTGATGCATACCCGCCTGTTCCTGGGGATGTTACCGCGCATCCCTTCCCTGCTGATGCGCCGTAGCCCGCAGCACTGGGCGCAACAGCAGGAAGTCAAAGGGCTGTGGGGAATGCGCCTGATGTTACGCGTCTGGCAGTTACTTGGGCGCAAGGCCTTCACCCTCCTGCTGTGGCCGGTCACGGCCGTTTACTGGCTTACCGCCCGTTCGGCGCGTCAGGCGTCGCGGCAATGGCTGAGGCGGGTTAAGCAGGTCATGGCACAGCGACAGATCCCTCAGCCCCCCCGGCTGCACAGCTTTTTTCACTTCCTGCGTTTTGGTCATGCCATGCTGAACAAAGTGGCCAGCTGGCGCGGCGAGATGCACCTTCATCGCGATCTGGTGTTTGCACCGGGTGCCAGCGAGGCGCTGGGGCTGGATGACCCTCAGGGTAAATTGCTGCTGGCCTCGCATCTTGGCGATGTGGAAGCCTGCCGCGCGCTGGCGCAGCGTGAAGGGGGAAAAACCATCAACGCCCTGGTCTTTAGCGATAACGCCCAACGCTTTAAGCAGATCATGGAAGAGATGGCTCCACAGGCGGGTATTCACCTGATGCCCGTCACCGACATCGGCCCGGAGACCGCTATTCTGATCAAAGAAAAACTGGATCGCGGTGAATGGGTGGCCATCGTGGGCGATCGTATCGCCGTCACGCCGCAGCGCGGCGGCAACTGGCGCGTGATCTGGAGCGATTTTATGGGCCAGCCCGCGCCGTTCCCGCAGGGGCCGTTTATCCTGGCCTCCATTCTGCGCTGTCCGGTGGTGCTGATTTTTGCCCTCAGCCAGCAGGGGAAGCTGACCCTGCACTGCGAACCGTTTGCTGACCCGCTGCTGTTACCGCGCGGTGAGCGCCAGCAGGCGCTGCAACACACTGTCGATCGCTACGCCCGGCGGCTGGAGCATTACGCCTTACTGTCGCCGCTCGACTGGTTTAATTTTTTCGATTTCTGGCAACTGCCCGAGATCGCCGAGAAGGAGTAAAGGGTGCTGACCGATCCCCGCTTTACGACGGAAGTCGAGATGACCATCCCGTTCCACGACGTTGATATGATGGGCGTGGTCTGGCACGGCAACTATTTCCGCTACTTTGAGATCGCCCGCGAGGCGCTGCTCAATCAGTTTGATTATGGCTATCGCCAGATGAAGGCCTCCGGCTATGTCTGGCCGGTGGTCGATACGCGGGTGAAATATCGCGATGCGGTGACGTTTGAGCAACGCATCCGGGTACGGGCGCAAATTGAAGAGTATGAAAACCGCCTGCGCATTGCCTATCAAATCTTCGACGCGCAGACCGGTAAACGCACCACCACCGGTTACACCATCCAGGTAGCAGTCGACGAGTCCACCCGCGAAATGTGCTTTGTCAGCCCGGCGATATTGTTTGAACGTATGGGAGTAACGCCATGAAATGGTTGCCTTTACTGGCGTTGATCTTCAGCCCGCTGGTCAGTGCAGTAACGCTGGATGAGCTGCAGCAGCGGTTCACAGAACAACCTGTGGTGCGCGCGCACTTCGAACAGGTTCGCACGATCAAAGATATGCCGCAGCCGCTACGTTCGCAGGGCGAAATGGTGATCGCCCGTGACAACGGCCTGTTGTGGGATCAAAAAGCCCCGTTTCCGATGACGCTGCTGCTGGATGACAAACGGATGGTGCAGACGATCAACGGCCAACCGCCACAGACCATTACCGCCGACAATAACCCGCAGATGTTCCAGTTCAACCACCTGCTGCGGGCGTTATTCCAGGCCGATCGCAAGGTGCTGGAAGAAAATTTCCGCATTGATTTTAAAGACCTGGGGGAAGGACGCTGGTCTCTGGTGCTGACCCCCACAACAACGCCGCTGGACACCATTTTCGCTACCCTCGATTTAGGCGGTGCGACGTATCTGGAGTCTATTCGTCTCAACGACAAACAGGGCGACCGCACGGATATCACCCTCTCTAATCACCGACTGACACCCGCCAGCCTGACCGATGACGAACGCCAACGCTTTGCCGCACCGTAAATCGCGGTACCCGGCGCTGCTGTGGGCCACGGTATGCCTGATCCTGCTGGGTCTGCTGGTGTCGCTGCTGCCTGGCGCGCGCCTGAACAGCAGCGTGCTGGCCATGTTGCCGACACAGACGCTGGGAGCCGTTCCTCCGGCGCTCAACGACGGGTTTATGCAGCGGCTCGACCGTCAGCTGGTCTGGCTGGTCAGCCCCGGCAAAAAACCCGATCCGCGCGTTGCACAGCAATGGCTGACGCTGCTGCAAAGCAGCGGAGCGCTGAGCGAGGTCAAAGGGCCAATGGACGCCGCCGGACAAAAAGCCTGGGGCGAGTTTTTCTGGCAGCATCGCAACGGGCTGATTGACCCCGCCACCCGCTCCCGCCTGCAAAACGGCGGTGAAGCGCAGGCGCAGTGGGTGTTATCTCAGCTCTATTCGGCCTTTTCCGGCGTAAGCGGCAAGGAGCTGCAAAACGATCCGCTGATGCTGATGCGCGGCGCGCAGCTCGCGCTGGTGCAAAACAGCCAGAAGCTGCGTCTGATGGACGGCTGGCTGGTGACACAGGATGACGCCGGAAACTACTGGTATCTGCTGCATGGCGAGCTGGCGGGTTCCTCCTTTGATATGCAGCAAACCCACCGGCTGGTCACCACCCTGAACGCACTACAGGCGACGCTGAAAACACATTATCCGCAGGCACAGCTGCTGTCTCGCGGCACGGTGTTTTACAGCGATTACGCCAGCCAGCAGGCCAAACGGGATATCTCCACGCTGGGTGTCGCCACCCTTCTGGGCGTGTTCCTGCTGATAGTGGCGACGTTCCGCTCCCTGCGTCCGTTGCTGCTGTGCGCGATCTCCATTGCCATCGGGGCGCTGGCAGGCACGGTCGCCACCCTGCTGCTGTTTGGCGAACTGCATCTGATGACGCTGGTGATGAGCATGAGCATCATCGGTATTTCGGCAGATTACACCCTCTACTACCTGACCGAACGGCTGGTACACGGTGGCGAAAATTCACCGTGGCAAAGCCTGGACAAAGTGCGTAATGCCCTGCTGCTGGCGCTTCTGACAACCGTCGTGGCATACCTGATTATGATGCTGGCCCCCTTCCCCGGGATCCGCCAGATGGCGCTGTTTGCCGCCGTGGGGCTGAGCGCCTCCTGTCTGACGGTGATATTCTGGCACCCCTGGCTGTGCCGTGGGTTGCCGGTGCGCCCGGTTCCGGTCAGGAGAGTGATGTCGCGCTGGCTGACCGCCTGGCGACGTAAAAAAACGCTCGCTGTTGGCCTGCCTGTCACGCTGGCGCTCCTTTCCGCTGTCGGGATTGCCACTCTGAAGGTGGACGACGATATCGCCCAGTTGCAGGCGCTGCCGAAAACGCTTCTGGCGCAGGAGAAAACCATCACCGCCCTGACCGGCCAGCGCGTCGATCAGAAGTGGTTTGTGGTTTATGGCGCGTCAGCCCAGCAAACGCTGGAGCGGCTGGAGGCCTTTACCCCGGCGCTGACTCAGGCGCAAAAAGCGGGTGTGCTTGCCAGTTGGCGAACCCTGCCACTCAACTCAATGAAGCGTCAAAAAAGCGATCTTGCGCTCCTGCACAACGCTGCGCCTGCGGTAACGAACGGGCTGCGCAGCGCGGGCCTTAACACCGTATCACCGAATCTGGCGGCGATGCCTGTCAGCGTGGAGGCCTGGCTTGCCAGCCCGGCCAGTGAAGGCTGGCGTCTGCTCTGGCTGACCCTGCAAGGCGGCGAAAGCGGCGTGCTCGTCCCGGTGGATGGCGTCAAAAACAGCGCGGCACTGAGCAAACTGGCTGCGCAGCATGAAGGCGTCGTCTGGGTCGATCGCAAGGCCAGTTTTGACAACCTGTTTGCCCTCTACCGCACGCTGCTGACGGGGCTACTGTGCGTGGCGCTGGCGGTGATCGCCTGCGGCGCGATGATCCGTCTTGGCTGGCGCCAGGGACTTATCAGCCTGGTGCCATCGGTGCTGTCGCTCAGCTGCGGGCTGGCGGCTCTGGCCGTCGTCGGGCACTCCGTCAATCTGTTTTCACTGCTGGCGCTGGTGCTGGTACTCGGCATTGGCATCAACTACACGCTGTTTTTCAGCAACCCGCGTGGTACGCCGCTAACGTCGATGCTGGCCATCACCCTGGCGATGATGACCACGCTGCTGACGCTGGGCATGTTGGTATTCAGCGCGACGCAGGCCATCAGCAGCTTTGGTATCGTACTGGTAAGCGGTATTTTTACCGCCTTCCTGCTGGCCCCGCTGGCGATGCCGGTCAAGAACGAGAGAAAACGCTAATGAACGCTTTTTACCGCGCCGCCGCGCTGGCAGCGACGCTGCTACTGGCAGGCTGCAGCCATTCAACCGATACTGAAGGGAATCGCCCGCAGGCCTGGCTTCAGCCTGGCACTCAGGTGACGCTGCCACCGCCGGGCATTACGCCGGCCATCCGTTCTCAGCAGTTGCTGACCGGTCGGTTTAACGGCCAGACCCAGTCGCTGCTGGTTCTGCTGGACGCCGACGGGCAAAAAGTGACGCTGGCCGGGCTCTCCTCAGTAGGGATCCGCCTGTTCCTCGCAACCTACGATGGCACCGGGATCCACACCGAGCAGTCAGTCGTGATGCCGCAGCTGCCGCCCGCCAGCCAGGTACTGGCGGATGTGATGCTCAGCCACTGGCCACTCAGCGCCTGGCAGCCGCAGTTGCCGAAAGGCTGGACGCTAAAGGATACTGGAACCCGACGCGAACTGCGTAACCCCGACGGCAAGCTGGTGACAGAGATTGTCTACCTGCAACGCAAAGGTAAGCGTGAGCCGATCAGCATTGAGCAGCACGTCTTTAAATACCACATCACCATTCAATATCTGGGTGACTGAGATGATTTACATTTCCGCTGTTGGCATGGTCAACGCGCTGGGCAACTCAGCCGATGAGATCGCGGCAAACCTGAACGCCGGAGTTGCGCCGGGTATGCGTCATCGCGCAGGATGGCTGCAAGGGTTACCCGATGCCATGCTGGGTGGCGTAGAGGGTGAACTACCGCCGATACCGGATAACCTGTCAGCACATCGCAGCCGTAACAATCAGCTGTTGTTGGCTGCGCTGGCACAGATTCTGCCTGCCGTCGAGGCAGCCATTGCGCGCGTGGGTCGCGACCGCGTGGCGGTGGTGCTTGGCACCAGCACCTCGGGGCTGGATGAAGGCGATGAGTACGTGCGCCTCTCCCTGAACGGCGAGCGCAGCCCGCAATGGCAGTATCCGCAGCAGGAGCTGGGCGACCCCTCTCGCTTCCTGGCCAACTGGCTGCAGCTGGATGGCCCGGCGTATACCATTTCGACCGCATGCTCCTCCAGCGCCCGGGCGATCATCAGCGGACAGCGTCTGATCGATGCCGGACTGGTGGACGTGGCTATTGTTGGTGGTGCAGATAGCTTAAGCCGAATGCCGGTCAACGGTTTTAACAGCCTTGAATCGTTCTCGCCGACGCAGTGTGAACCGTTTGGCCGCGACCGCCGGGGGATCACCATCGGTGAAGCGGCGGCACTCATGGTGCTGACCCGCGAACCGGATCAAGTTGCGCTGCTGGGGGCGGGAGAATCGAGCGATGCTTACCATATCTCTGCCCCACATCCCGAGGGGGAAGGCGCTATTCGCGCGATTACCCAGGCACTGAACGAGGCGGGAATGACGGCAGATGACGTGGGCTATATTAATTTACATGGCACCGCCACCCCCCTCAACGATCGCATTGAGGCGCACGTGATTAACGCCCTCTTTGGCGACCGGGTACCGTGCAGTTCTACCAAACACCTCACCGGCCATACGCTTGGCGCAGCCGGGATCACCGAAGCCGCATTAAGCTGGCTGATCCTGACTCGTGATCTGCCGCTGCCACCGCAGGATTTTGCCCGCTACGCGCCGGACGACACGCTGCCGCCTTGCGGTTTACTGCATCAGAGTGCGCCGCTGACAAAACCGGTGATTTTATCGAACTCATTTGCCTTTGGCGGTAACAATGCCAGCCTTCTGCTGGGGAGAGTGTCATGAGTTATTTATCCCCCAGTGACTACCTGCCTCACGACGCGCCGATGATGCTGCTGGAGCGCGTTGAGCGTGTCACCGACAGCAGCGCGGTGTGCAGCGTCACCGTCGACGGGCACGGTGTGCTTGCTCCGTTCCTGAACGCTGACGGCGATCTGCCTGGCTGGTTTGCGCTGGAACTGATGGCCCAGACCGTGGGCGTCTGGTCTGAATGGCACCGTCTGCAAAAAGGCTTGCCCCACAGCGCGCTGGGCATGGTGTTGGGTGCGCGCGAGCTGGTATGCAGCGCAGGGCGCTTTGCCGCAGGCACCACATTAACCATCACCATCGAACGCCTGATGCAGGATGAACGTTTTGGCAGCTTTGAATGTAGTATCCAGGCAGATAACGTCCCTCTTGCCACGGGCCGCGTAAATACCTTCCAGCCCAGCGAGGACGAACTCACCTCACTTTTCACTCAGGGAGCTCCATTATGACGCGTTCCGTACTGGTTACCGGCGCCAGCAAAGGCATTGGCCGCGCAATCGCCTGTCAGCTTGCGGCTGACGGATTCACCGTGGGCGTGCATTATCATCGTGATGCTGACGGCGCTCAGGAAACGCTGGATGCGATTGTTCAGGCCGGCGGTACAGGCCGCTTACTGACGTTTGACGTGGGTAACCGCGAGCAGTGCTGCGAGGTTCTGGAACAGGAAATCAGTACGTTTGGTGCATGGTATGGCGTGGTCAGTAATGCCGGGATCACCCGCGATGGCGCATTTCCGGCGCTCAGCGAAGAGGACTGGGACAGTGTCATCCACACCAACCTCGACAGTTTTTATAACGTCATTCATCCCTGCATTATGCCGATGATTAGCACCCGCAAAGGCGGGCGAATTATCACCCTGTCGTCCGTGTCAGGCGTGATGGGCAATCGTGGACAGGTGAACTACAGTGCCGCCAAAGCCGGTATTATCGGCGCCACCAAAGCGCTGGCCATTGAACTGGCAAAGCGCAAAATTACCGTTAACTGTATCGCGCCAGGGCTGATTGATACCGGCATGATCGAGATGGAAGAGGCTGCGCTGAAAGAGGCAATGTCCATGATCCCGATGCAGCGCATGGGACAGGCCGACGAGGTGGCCGGTCTGGCGAGTTATCTGATGTCGGACCGGGCAGGCTATGTGACACGCCAGGTGATCTCGATCAACGGGGGGATGTTATGACGCGTCGGGTGGTAATCACAGGAATGGGGGGCGTGACCGCCTTTGGCGAGGACTGGCCGACCATTTCACAGCGTCTGCTTGGCTACGAAAATGCCGTACGCACCATGACGGAGTGGCAAGAATATGCCGGTCTGCAAACGCTGCTGGCCGCCCCCATCGAGGATTTCACCCTCCCGGCACACTATACCCGCAAGCGCATTCGAGCCATGGGCCGCGTGTCGTTGCTCTCCACCCGCGCCACCGAACTGGCGCTTGAGCAGGCGGGCTTGATCGATGACGCGGTACTGACGCAGGGGCAAACCGGCATCGCCTATGGTTCATCCACGGGCAGCACGGGACCTGTCAGCGACTTCGCCTCCATGCTGATGGAAAAACACACCAATAACATTACCGGCACCACCTATGTGCAAATGATGCCGCACACCACCGCGGTCAATACCGGTCTGTTCTTTGGGTTACGTGGCCGCGTAATCCCGACGTCGAGTGCCTGTACTTCCGGCAGTCAGGCCATCGGTTACGCCTGGGAAGCCATTCGCCACGGCTATCAAACCGTCATGGTTGCCGGGGGTGCCGAGGAGCTTTGTCCGTCAGAAGCGGCGGTATTTGATACGCTGTTCGCCACCAGCCAGCGCAATGACGCGCCGAAAACCACACCGTCACCCTTCGATACAGCACGCGATGGTCTGGTCATCGGTGAAGGGGCTGGCACGCTGATTCTGGAAGAGCTGGAGCACGCCAAAGCGCGCGGGGCGACTATCTACGGTGAGATCGTGGGCTTTGCCACCAACTGCGATGCGGCGCACATCACCCAACCACAGCGTGAAACCATGCAGATTTGCATGGAGCAATCGCTGGCGATGGCAGGTTTACGCGCAGCGGACATTGGGTATATTTCCGCACACGGTACCGCCACCGATCGCGGTGATATCGCCGAAAGCCAGGCCACTGCCGCCATCTTTGGCGACAGGGTCCCCATCTCCTCACTGAAGAGCTATTTTGGCCACACGTTAGGTGCCTGTGGTGCGCTGGAAGCGTGGATGAGTGTGCAGATGATGCGTGAAGGCTGGTTTGCCCCGACCCTCAATTTAAGACAACCGGATGAGCAATGCGGTGCTTTAGATTATATTATGGGGGAAGCCCGTCAGATTGACTGCGAGTATCTGCAAAGCAATAACTTCGCATTTGGCGGTATCAATACCTCTATCATCATCAAACGCTGGGCGTAACTATGTACCAGTTTATACTGGGAAAAATCTCCACCCTTAGCGCGGACCCGCTGGCGTCAACGCTCGCAGATATGGCACCTCAGGGTGCGAGACACCGTTCCTGGCTGGCTGGCAGGACGCTGCTCGCCCGGGCATTGTCCCCTTCTCTACTGCCTGACATTGTGTACGGCGAACAGGGAAAACCCGCCTTTGCAAAAGACCATCGGCTCTGGTTTAACCTGAGTCATAGCGGGGACGACATCGCCCTGCTGGTGAGCGATGAAGGCGAAGTGGGCTGTGATATCGAAGTGATCCGCCCGCGCGAGAACTGGCAGGCACTGGCGAACGCCGTTTTCAGCGTGGCGGAACATGCGGAGCTGGAGCGCGAAGCGCCGGAGGCAAAGCTACCCGCGTTCTGGGGGATCTGGACGCGAAAAGAGGCGATTGTGAAGCAGCGAGGCGGCAGTGCCTGGCAAATTGTCAGTATCGACAGCACCTCACAGTGCCACTCAGTGAGCCAGCTTCAGTTTGGCTCGCTCAGTCTCGCCGTCTGCACCCCTACCCCGTTTACCCTTACTCCCGGGGCGATTTTGCACCACGAGACGTTCGGGGCAGAAATATCACCAGCACGCCGAGAATAATAAACCCCACCCCCACCAGCCCGTGCCAGGAGAAACGTTCCTCCCAGCCAGGCAACAGGATTGCAGCGCCCCATACCAGAATATAACTGAGACTCAGCAAGGCATACGCTTTGCTGAGCGCCATACGATGCAAGGCCAGATACCAGCAGCCCATAGAGGCTACATACCCCGTTAACCCCAGCAGCAGTGCACCGGTTCCGGATGAGAAGTGCCAGATGGCAGAAATTAATGCCAGGACATCACTGACAGGGGGAAGCGCCTGCATGGCGCTTCGCAGCAGCAGCTGCGCGGCGCTGACTAACAGTACGCTGCATAAGGCCCAGAACGTCCCTTTCACAGGCTTCCTCCCAGCACAATAATGCCAATGATGATAAACCCAACCCCCAGCCAGTGATGCGAAGCAACGTTCTCACGCCAGACGGTCTTCGCCGCCAGCGTCACCCAGACAAAATTGAGGCTTAACATAGGGTAAGCAATGCCGACAGGCAGACGTTGTAACACCACCAGCCAGACCAGCATCCCGCAGCCCAGTGCCAACAGGGCCAGGCCAAGCCACAGCGCAATATGAACACCACGCCGCCCGGCTTTCGCCGGACGGGTGGCTTGCTTCTGGCAAAGCTGCCCCGCGCAGCTGAGCAAGCTTGCCAGTATCAGCCAGAGCCAGGTCATCACTTCGGTAGATACTGAAGGTAGGCCAGACGGCCCTGGATATACAGGCTGTCCGGTTCTGGCAAATTGGCACGCTTAAGATCGTCGCGTTTTGACAGCAGAATCACCAGCGATATGCGCCCCTGCTGACGATGTTCCGCCAGCCACCCGGCGAAATCAGATTTACCGACAAAACGGTCTTTCGCATCAGGGTAATCCAGGCCATAGCGCAGTTCGCCACTCTGACCAAACAGAATGATGTCATTACGCTTAAGTTCCCACGCCAGAGCAGAGGCCACACCGACATTATTGGCCAGCACAAACCGACTGTCCTGCAGCGGATCGCGCACGGTGTCGACCAGCGACTGTGGCTGTTTGGAATCCACCACCAGGTTAGGAATGGCAAAACCAATCAACAACGCCAGCCCGGCAGGACACAACGCCGCTAACCACCAGCGTTGCTGACTCTGCCTGAGCGTAAACCAGCCCACTACGGCCCAAATCAGGAACGCGACCACCGCGCAGAAGACTTTATACAGTTCTACCGACGTCCAGACCGGGTGTTTAGAGAGCCCCCACGGCGAGACGACCAGAGCGGCCACCACGCCGATGGCACCAAACGCCAGGTTGATCCCCCCGTTAATGCGCAGCACGCGAGCACCTTTTTCCGCCGCGAGGCAGGCATAGCGCGCCATCAGAATCGCCAGCGGGGCAAAACAAGGCAGGATATAGGTCGGGAGCTTGCCTTTGGCAATACTGAAGAACAGCAGCGGCATCACCACCCATCCCAGCAGATAGAATCCACCAGCCGTGTTTTGTCTGTCATTCCAGCCAAGACGGAACGCGCCTGGCAACAAGGCTAACCACGGCAGACTACCCGCGACCAGGAATGGCAGGTAATACCAGAATGGCGCTTTGTGCTGGGCATCGCTCTGGGCAAAACGCTGAATATGCTCAACCCAGAAGAAGTAACGCCAGAAATCAGGTTCACGATGTGCAATCGCCAGTGCCCAGGGCAGAACGATAAGCACACAACTCAGGATCGCCAGCCAGCCAAAAATCAGCACCTCTTTCCAGCGCTTCTGGGCGATGACCCACGGCAGCACGCCAATCACCGGTACTGCCAGCGCCAGGAAGCCTTTGGTCATCACTCCCATGCCGCAAGCCAGCCCAAGGAGCACGTACCCCCCTGCTTTTCCGACTACGGTTTCAGCCTGAGAGGCCAGCCAGAAACTGCACATCGCCGCCACCAGCCACAGGGTGATGATGGGATCCAGCACGGCATAAGTACCGATGCCGTAAACCAGGAACAGCGTCAGGAAGATAAGGCCGGAGAATATGGCAACGCGTTTATCCCGCCAGAGGCGCCAGGCCATCCAGATGACCAGCAGCGCCGCAAACCCGGTAGAGAATATGGCCCCGGCACGCACGGCAAGGTTTGTATCCCCAAACAACAATTGCCCGATACTGTTGATCCAGTAGCCAGCAATCGGTTTTTCAAAGTAACGCAGCCCCAGAAAATGCGGGACAACCCAGTCTCCTGATGCCAGCATTTCGCGGCTGATTTCCGCATATCGCGTTTCATCAGGTTGCCACAGCAGGCGGATATCGACAGGGATGAGGTAGTAAACGATAAACAGTGCGAGAAGCGCTAAGCCATAACGGGCTGTTTTCATGGGACCGGACTCACGGTTTGTTGATAGCCAAGCCAGCCTTCCCGGCCAGCCATTTCATTACGTACTATTTTGCCCACGGGCAGGACGCTGAGATCGTCTGGCAGCAACTCACTCAGCGGACAGAACTGAATTCCCTCCTGAGCAGCCATCGTCAGCAGTTCATCGAAATCATGCTGATACGCAATCCCTTCCACTTCTGCGTGGATGGTATACACCGGCGTACCGGTATCGCGATGCATGCGGTCCAGAATGTAGCGATTGAACTCCTCAGCCTTCACCTCGCGGCCAACCACTTCATCCCAGGTGGGAAGCGTGACCGGGATCTGCACCGTCCCGTAGCGATTTTCCCCTAACAGCGGTAAAAATGGCCCGGTACCGCGACAGTCGCTGTTGTAGCGGAATGCGAAGGATTCTTTGGCTTTCACAACACGTTGATCCGCACGCCACCCTGCCACGGCGGAACAACACACTGGCTGGCAGGTAATGGCCTCCAGCTCCAGCATACCGCGCTCGACTTCACGGGTCAGGCGCGATATGTCCCAGACGCCAGCCCACGCTTGCCAGGCATGGTGATCCCAGGCATGCAGGCCGACCTCATGTTGCCGTGTCGCTTCACGGATAATCGCTTCATTACCCGCACCGATACGCCTGCCGGGCCATGCGGTCCCGGCCAGCAAAATATCCCAGCCATAGAGGGATGCTGCGCGTGAGCGCAGCATTTTGAACAGAAATGCCGGTTTAATCAGACGCCATAAATGGCGTCCCATGTTGTCAGGCCCCACGCTGAAGAAAATGCTTGAACGCACATCGTGCTTGCTCAGCAGTTCCAGCAGTTTGGGTACGCCGTCACGCGTCCCCCTGAAGGTGTCGACATCAATGCGTAAACCGACTTTTTTCATGAGTCCTGTTCCGACAGCTCCACAGTGCGCAGGAAGAAATCGAGCGTCTCATCAATGGTCTGCTCCATCTTAACCGTTGGCGTCCAGTTCAGGCAGCGCTTCGCATTGCGAATGCTTGGCTTACGGTGCTCAACGTCCTGATACCCTTTGCCATAATAGCTGCTGCTTTCTACTTCGCGGAAACCGGCAAATGGCGGGAATTTATGGCGCAGTGGATGGCGCTCAAAGCTTGCCAGCAGCATCTCTGCCAGTTCACGAATGCTCGCTTCGTTGTCCGGGTTACCGATGTTGATGATCTCACCGTTGCAGCGGTTATCTTTGTTTTCGATGATGCGGAACAGCGCTTCGATACCATCGCTAATATCAGTAAAGCAGCGTTTCTGTTTGCCGCCTTCGATAAGCTTGATTGGGGAGCCCTCAACCAGGTTCAGGATCAGCTGCGTGATCGCACGTGAGCTACCGATACGCGCCGCGTTCAGGTTATCCAGACGTGGGCCCATCCAGTTAAACGGACGGAACAGGGTAAAGCGCAGGCCCTCTTTCTCACCGTAGGCCCAAATCACGCGGTCCAGCAGTTGTTTGGAGACGGAATAAATCCAGCGCTGTTTGTTGATCGGCCCGACCACCAGATTGGAGGTGTCTTCATCGAAGTTTTTGTCGGTACACATGCCGTACACTTCAGAGGTAGACGGGAAGATGATGCGTTTGTCGTATTTTACGCAATCGCGGATGATCTTCAGGTTCTCTTCGAAGTCCAGCTCGAACACGCGAAGCGGGTTACGGGTGTACTCAATCGGCGTGGCAATGGCGACCAGCGGCAGCACCACGTCGCATTTTTTAATGTGATATTCGATCCATTCTGAATGGATGCTGATATCCCCTTCCACGAAGTGGAAACGCGGGTTGCTGAGGAAACGGCTGATCGCATCAGAGCCGATATCCAGACCATAGATTTCGTAGTTATCGTCCTTGAGCAGACGTTCAGTCAGGTGGTTCCCGATAAAGCCGTTCACGCCGAGGATCAACACACGGGTGCGGCGTTTGATGGCAACAACTGGCGCACTGGTGATCAGCGCCCCGGTCACCAGACCTAAAGACTGTGCCAGTTGAGTACCCTGAACATACAGACCGTTATCGGTTTGTCCGGTCACGATCTCCAGAGCCTGCTCACCACAGCTCACGATCAGCGGGGAGACAGAGACAACGGTCCCTGGTTTTGCCGCTGGAATGTCGTCGCGCACGCGGGATTTCCAGACGATAAATTTGCTGACACCCGCAAAACTGTAAGCGCCCGGCCATGGATCGGTCACCGCACGCACCAGGTTGTGCAGCTGGCGAGCGGGTTTGTTCCAGTCCAGACGACCATCTTCCGGTGCGCGGCGGCCAAAGGTGCTCGCTTTGCTCTCATCCTGCGCAGTCTCGCTGAACGTACCGCCAAGGATCGCTGGCAGTGCATCACGCAGCAGCGTCTGCGCGGTTGCATTCAGTTTTTGATGCAGCTGCAGCGCCGTTTCGTCGGCATCAATAGCCACTTTCTGCTGTGCCACGATAGCGCCCGCATCCGCACGATGCACCATACGGTGCAGGGTCACGCCGGTTTCGGTTTCACCATTGACCAGTACCCAGTTCAGCGGCGCGCGGCCACGGTAGGCCGGCAGCAGGGAGCCGTGAAGGTTGAATGCCCCTTTGGCGGCCAGACCTAAGATCTCGTCGGAAATCAAGTTACGGTAGTAGAACGAGAAGATAACATCAGGCGCGAGCGCGCGGATGCGATCCACCCACAGCGGGTGGTTTACATCGTCCGGTGCATAAACTGGAATACCACGCTCAGCGGCGATACGCGCTACAGAGCCGAAAAAGTTATTCTCTCCCGCCGTGTCCGGATGAGTAAAGATTGCAGCAATGTCGTAGCCCGCTTCCAGCAGGGCCAGCGTGCCCGTGCACCCCATATCGTGATAGGCAAATACAACAGCTTTCATGGGTGGATTTCCTCTTGAGATGCTTTGTGTTCCTGACGGACAACACGTTGAATAAAGTAGCGCGGACGTGCGCGAACATCGTTATAGATACGGCCAATGTATTCACCCAGCAGGCCCATTCCGACAAACTGGGCGCCGATGAACATAAACAGTACGGCAAAGAGCATGAAGACCCCTTCCGCCGCCCACTGCGGGCCAAAGACCAGGCGCAGCACGACCAACAGTACGGACAGCGCAAACCCGGCCACGGCGATGATGCTGCCGAAAACGCTCAGCAGGCGCAGCGGTGTGGTGGTCAGGCAGGTGATGAGGTCGTACATCAGGTTGATGAGGCGCATAAAGCTGTACTTCGACTCCCCATGCTCGCGCTCGGCATGCATAACCGGGATTTCCGTTGCCTTACGGGCAAAGGTGTTAGCGAGAATCGGAATAAAGGTGCTGCGTTCATGGCAATGAAGCATGGCGTCGACAATATGGCGGCGGTAGGCGCGCAGCATGCAGCCATAATCGCCCATCGCTTTACCGGTAGTACGCTGGATAAGGCGGTTGATGGTGCGTGAGGCCAGCTTACGGAACATACTGTCCTGACGGTTTTGACGCACCGTACCGACAACGTCATAACCCTCATCGGCTTTCGCCACCAGACGCGGGATCTCTTCCGGCGGATTTTGCAGGTCAGCGTCCAGGGTGATGATCAGATCGCCCGTGACATGGCTGAACCCGGCCATAATAGCGGAGTGCTGGCCGTAATTACGGTTGAGCAACACGGCAACAACATGGCTGCCCTCTGCCTGTGCGGCTTCGGTCAGCATCAGTGCGGAGTTATCGCTGCTGCCATCATCCACCAGCAGAATTTCATACGCTTTGCCCATGGTGTCGCAGGCGGCGGTTGTGCGGCGGATCAGTTCAGGCAGGCTCTCCTGCTCGTTATAAACGGGGATCACCACAGAAACTTTTTGTACAGGCGGTGCACTGAACATATCAATTTCCTGCAAGCTGATGGAGCGCGGTAATGACGCGGGTTGTGTCGTCATGAGTCATGTCCGGGAAAAGAGGGAGAGAACAAATACGCGCGCTATTCCATTCTGAATTCGGGAGCGATACATCAGGAAAACGCTCGCGGTAGTATTTTTGGGTGTGAGCCGCGCGGAAATGGAGGCCGGTACCGATGCCTTTCTCTTTCAGCGCTGCCATCAGGTTGTCGCGTGAAATCCCGCAGCGCGCTTCATCAACACGAATGATAAACAGGTGCCAGGCGTGCACATGCGGCCATGACGGAATGGTGAGCGGCTGGAACGGCGTATCGGCAAGCTCCCGCAGGTAGCGTTCAGCAATTTCCTGGCGTCGTTTGTTGGCTTCTTTCAGTTTGCCCAACTGCACCAGCGCCAGCGCGGCGTTGATATCCGCCAGGTTGTATTTATAGCCCGGGGAAATCACTTCTGCCTGCGGCGCACGACCGTGCGTCTGGCGGTCATATGCGTCGACACCCAGACCGTGGAATTTCAGGCTGCGGATCCGCTGTGCCAGTTGAGCATTGTCCGTGACGACTAAGCCGCCTTCTGCACAGGTCATATTTTTAATGGCGTGGAAAGAGAAAATCGCTGTTCCCTTCCAGCCGACATGACGGTCTTTGTAGTAAGTACCGGCAGCATGGGCCGCATCTTCAATTACCGGAATACCGTGGCGTTCGCCAATGGCGTGGATGGCGTCGATTTCACACGGCGCGCCGGCATAATGAACGGGAATAATCGCTTTGGTACGCGGGGTGATGGCAGTTTCAACCGCTTCGGGTGTCACCATCAAGGTATCTTTGTCCACATCAATCATTACCGGCGTTGCGCCCAGTAAAACGATCATATTCAGAGTGGAGACCCAGGTCTGGGAGGGGGTAATGACTTCATCGCCCGGGCCAATATCCAACGCCATCAGCGTGACATGCATTCCTGCTGTTGCAGAACAAACGGCAATTGCATGCTGGTTCCCGGTAAGTTGACAGAATGCCTCTTCAAGTTCCTGATTCTTAGGCCCCGTGGTGATCCAGCCCGACATCAAAACGTCCTGAAGCGCCGCAATTTCCTCAGCGCCCATCGACGGCCGCGAAAAAGGCAGAAAATCACTCATTATTAATTTCCTTGCAATAAAAATGGCATGTTTTTGATATTAACCAAATGCCAGTCCGTATATTTCAACGAACCATAAACTTATATCAAAGTAGCTCTCTTTCCTTAGGGAAAAATTAAGACAGCATTTACAACGTTATAAGACAACTAGTAGTTAGTTGAAAAACAACAAGTTAAATTAATATTAAATATTTTTAATGTGATCTCTCGCAACATTTTGAAATGAATTCATTTAAACCAATCATCAACAAACAAAAAAAATCCCGGCTATTTCAAAATAATATGAAATAGCCGGGAACTTTTCTTTTTAGTTAATTGTCGCGCTTATTATAGGTTTTCTGGAAAGTTTTTAGGTAACTCGCTGGCTGCGCAGGCGATAATGCTTTCATTATCCGCACCGCAATCGCGTACAAAGGTGATCGTAGCAAACTCATCAATCACTTCAGTTGGATAGGCCGGACCGGCATCGCGATAGCTATTCATAAGAGGAATATGCTCGTTCTGGAAGCAGACGGTTTTTTCCGGATTGTTCATGACCCAGCGCGGGAAGAAGATGGTGCCGTGAAACAGTTTATCGCCCAGGTTTACAATCAGGCTCACATCCGTCCCGGTTGGCTCTGTCCAGGAAATTTTATAGATACTCTCCCCTACCCGTACGATATAGGCCTGCTGATCTTTTACCCAACGGTTTGCCACAAGACCGCTATGAATACGGTAATCAAGGGTGGTCTCATTTTTTACGTAAATCTCGTAGTTCCAGCCATTGTCATAGGTATAAACAAGGTGTTTGCCAACGAAGCCGCTTAAGTCGTGTTTGTCGAAGGTGTTCATAAGATGTCTCCTTTGTTTTGATGAGACGATCGTACCCCTTCAAAAAATGGATGAATAACGCTATGTTTTAATCAAATTCATCCAAAATTTAGATATGTTATGCACAAGACGACGCTGGAACAATGGTCTTTACTGGCGAAAGTGGTTGAGGCAGGTAGCTTTGCCAAAGCAGCGGAAGAAACCCACCGCAGCCAGTCCTCCGTCAGCTATAACCTGTCGCTGTTGCAGGAGCGACTGGGCGTGGCGCTGCTGGCACCAGAAGGACGACGAGCAGTGCTAACCCCCGCAGGAGAACTTCTTCTCAACCAGGTGAAACCGTTGCTGAAAGCCTTTTCGTATGTTGAGACGCGCGCAGGAACCCTTCGCAACGGGATGCGCACGCGGTTGGATCTGGTCGTAGACACGGTTTTCCCGCGTCGCCGCCTGTTCGCCATTCTGCGTCAGTTCCAGCAACAGTATCCGCAAACTCAGGTACGCCTAACCGAAGTGCTGGAAACGTCCCGTGCCGATGCCATGAATGACGAAGCCGATATCATGGTTCTGACGCGCCGCCAGGACATGACCGGGCTCGGCGAATGGCTGATGAATATCGACTTTGTTGCCGTGGCGCATCATCAGCATCCCCTCTTTAACCTCGACGCACCGCTTAACGACGACATGCTGCGCCCGTGGCCGCTCATCCAGATTGCGGACAACCAGACTACCGCGCGCGCTGCCGGCGAATCGTGGACGTTTTCCACCATTGATGCCGCCATTGAGGCCGTTGTCTCTCAGGTTGGCTACGGCTGGCTGCCAGAAGAACGCATCCAGACCCAGCTGGATCACGGTGTACTGAAACGTCTGCCGCTGAGCCACGGCGCGCGCAGAGCAACGCCGCTTCACCTGATTGTTAAACGCTCCCTCACCCCGCTTGATGAGCAGGTTGAAACGCTGGTGCGCCTTTTTAGCCATGAGCCATCATCACCACCTGCTACGCTTTAAGGTCCGAACGTTAAAACGATAAGGAGTGGATGATGAAAATCGACTTTGCGGGGAAAGTGGCGCTGGTGACGGCCTCAACCGGCGGGATCGGGTTCGCTATTGCCAGAGGTCTGGCGGAAAGTGGTGCGGAAGTAATCGTCAATGGCCGTAGCACGGAATCGGTGAATAAAGGTATTCAACAGCTTCAGCAGGTCGTGCCTGGCGTACAGGTGCGTGCCGCGATTGCCGATCTCAGCACAGCAGAAGGGGTCGAATCGCTTGTGAAGGTCGCGGGCAACGTTGATATCCTGGTCAACAACGCCGGAATTTACGGACCGCAGGATTTCTATGCTACCGACGATGACATCTGGGAGCGTTACTGGCAGACCAACGTGATGTCCGGCGTACGCCTCTCCCGCGCCTTACTGCCGGGCATGGTGCAGAAAGGCTGGGGACGCGTGGTGTTTATTTCCTCCGAGTCGGCCTGCAATATCCCGGCGGATATGATCCACTACGGCGTGACCAAAACGGCGCAGCTTTCGCTGGCGCGCGGACTGGCGAAGTTCGTGGCGGGAAGTGGTGTGACGGTCAACAGCGTGTTGCCAGGGCCGACGATGTCTGACGGTTTCGCCGAAATGATGAAGGATGAAATCGAAAAAACTGGTAAATCGCTGGAACAGCTGGCGAAAGAGTTTGTGATGGCCAACCGCCCCAGCTCGGTTATCCAGCGCGCGGCCACGGTTGAAGAGGTGGCCAATATGGTGATTTATGTCTGTTCGACCCAGGCCTCCGCCACCTCGGGCGCGGCATTGCGCGTCGATGGCGGCGTCGTGGATGACATCATTTAATGTCGTCAGGCCGTACTGCCTGCGACCCGACGGGCAGTAATGTAGTGTTCTTGCCAGTAGTCATCCGTCAGGGTGGAGACCGTTACTCCCTGGCTACTTGAGGCGTGAATAAACTGACTATTGCCAATATAAACGCCTACGTGCTTGCGGTTTGGTCCCGTCTGGAAGAACACCAGGTCTCCTGCCTTCAGGCGATATTGCGCTACCTGTACACCGCGATGGATCTGTTCGCTCGTCGTGCGCGGTAAATTGAGGTGTGCCGCTTCGCTGAACAGATGTTGCATCAGTGCGGAGCAATCCACCCCGCGATGCGTGGTTCCGCCCCACTGATAGTGAGTCCCCTTCCACTTCTGGTATTGATCGAGGATGCGCGAGCGTAGCGGGCCTGTTTCCTGGTGAAACAGAGCCGATTTCGCTGGCGATACTGCAAATGCGCTGTTCATCGAGATCATGGATGCAGGCAGCTCAAAACTGAATGCGGAAAATGAAGCAAAACTTAACGTGAGGATTGAAATAAGCGATCTGAACGTCATATCAAAAAAGGATCTGAGAGTGAATTATTCCTTACCTGTGGGGGCCAATGTTCCCCCGAAAAATCTTTCAATGCGGCGATAATATAGACAGGGCATTTTTTAACCAATATTTATCGAGGCCAAAAATGGACTCACTTTCAGATCGCAAGATCGATAAAAAAATGGTTGTGATGTAAGGACTGTCCAGGTAAAGCAGGTAAACTGATCAACAGAATGTGTATTTCAGCTAAGACGTATTTATGACCAATATGATTGCCGACGAGACGGTGGCAAAATCCAACGTGCTCTCTGTCTTTGACTTTGATGGAACATTAACGCACCACGACAGCTTTATCCCTTTCCTGCGTTTTGCCTTTGGTAAACGTTACTTCGCGGGCCGCCTGGTGCGTATGGCGCTGCCAACGCTCCACTGCGTGCGCCGCAAGCTGACGCGCGATGAGCTGAAAGAAGTGCTGATTAAAACGTTCCTGACAGGCGTGGATGAACACTGGTTACGCCAGCAGGCGGAAGCCTTTTGTGAAAAATACTGGAACAAGCTGATGCGCCCGGAAGGGGTTCTGGCGGTGGCAGCTGAGGTGAACTCCGGTGCAGAAGTAACGATCTGTTCCGCGTCTCCTGCCCTGGTGCTACAGCCGTGGGCTGACAAACTCGGCATTAAGCTGATTGGCACACAGCTGGAAGTGAAAAACGGTAAGCTGACAGGACGTATCACGGGCAATAATTGCCGCTGTGCTCAGAAAGTGGCAAGGCTGGAAAAGGTGTATGGCGATCTCAACGCGTATCACCTGCGCGCCTGGGGAGACACTCGCGGCGATCACGAACTGCTGGCAGCCGCGCAGGATCCACACTGGCGACATTTCCATCACCCGCGTAAGCGCCGGAATTCACCGATTAAGTAGCCTTTTCTCCCTCTCCTGCATGGAGAGGGAGAAAAGCGGTGCATCAGGCCTCACGTTTCCCAGGGAACATCACACTCGCAATAATCCCCAACGCCAGCACGCCTAATACCACAAACAGACTGGCCGTCGCGCCAATGCTGTAACCATGATGCCAGAAGTGGTCGGTTGCATTCAGACCCAGCTTGAAAGCCACGAAGAACAGCAACAACACCACGGCTTTCTCAAGGTGCACCAGATACTGTTTCAGCGCTTCCAGTACGAAATAGAGCGTACGCAGGCCGAGAATGGCGAACATCATGGCGCTATAGATAATCAGCGGTTCGCGACTCACGGCAATAATCGCCGGGACCGAGTCAAACGCGAACATCACGTCAGAAAGCTCCACAACCGCCACGCAGAGCAGCAGTGGTGTTGCGTAGCGCTTCGCCTTCTTCACGCGTCCAACCATCACGTCCTGGTTTTCCGGTTTTTCAAGCTCAGCATCGACCTCTTTCTGGGTCAAAATAAAGGCATTGCTGCTGATTTTCGGCCAGACAGGATAGAAGCGTTTCACCAGGCGATAAGCGAGATGACCAGAGTAATCTTCCACTTCGTCACTCTCTTCATTGCGTTTGAGCATCATCACCGCTGTCCAGCCGACGACCAGCGCGAAAATCACTTCGACGTAAGGGCCAAGACTCAGCAGGCTGGTACCAATGGCTACGAAGATGCCACGGAATACAATCGCGCCGAGCACACCCCAGTAAAGTACGCGGTGACGATACTTATCCGGCACACCAAACCAGGCAAAAATGGCCATCATTACAAACAGGTTATCGACAGAAAGCACCTCTTCTAGCGCGTAACCCGTGAGGAACAGACTTGCCATCTCTGCGCCGTGATGAACATACAAGAATCCGGCGAACGCCATTGCCATCATGACCCAGAACAGGGACCACATGGCGGCACTTTTGAGCGAGATCGGTTTATCGTGACGGTGCATAAAGAGGTCGATAAACATCGCCCCAACGGCCATCACGACAAAGACAACAACAGTTTCCGTCGGGAAACCGAGATGAGCAGCAGACATACACAACACCATACAAACTGACATAAGCCAGTAACAGAAAAAGATCGTTACTTTAGCACACCCGTCGTTCAGGCGCTCATGCCACGCAAACGCTGCAGTACTGCCACCAGAACCGCCACAGACCAGCCCACCATTAGCGCGCCCACAAGCCCTTCCACACCGCCGATGAGCCGCCAGTGCTCAGGTAACGTGACGTCGCCGTAGCCGACAGTGGCGTAACTGACCAGTGAAAAGTAGAAACTGGTGTTCCAGTCATTAAATGCATCAATGACAAAATAAAACGCCGCAAATAGCCCGGCTTCAAGAAGATGGGCGAAAATCATGGAGATAACGATGCCGACATTACGTAAAACAATACGTACCGCAGAATCGACTTCTAACTTAATGAATTTTAAAACGACAAACATCCACAGTGAATGGATAACCACAGTAAGGCTAAGCAAAATAATAATGCTGAGTATCTGCATGACGTGTGCTCTGACCAAAAGGAATACGGCCCCGCGAACGCAGCGGGGCATCAGGTCGAAGCTTAGTTGAATGGACGGAAAAAGTTGGTGCAATAATTGCGGGGAGTGATTATTTCTCTTGTAGACCGACAATAAAGTTTGTAGCTTAGGCGATACTTTGACAAAAGTATTTGTAGCTTAGTGATATGTTACTTTACGTTCAACAACAGAGGTCTGTGACCGGGTGCCTTTCTTCTTCACCTGGTCGGTATTACCATATCTCCCGTCTGGCCGGATTGTCTTCGACGTCTCCTGAAGGGGCTGGAGTCGAGTGTTGTAATGACGATAGGGTAAGCTCAATCCCTAAAGCAGTGAACACTCTGAACAGACGCTCAAAACTGGCACTGGCTGGACTGGATTCGAGTCGTGCATAGGCCTGCTGTGTAACACCCAATCGTTGAGAAATCTCTTTCTGTGTGAGTCCATTCACTTTGCGAAAACCAATCAATATTGGACGTAACTGATTAAGGTGTTTTATCCGATAGGCTGTATTCATATGAGATAACCACTCTGCTTGCGCTTGACGCATGGTTCTGTAAACACATTTAACAACATATAGGGTGTTAAAACAAGAAAACAGCCTATACGTTGTTAAATGAGCATTTAGTGAACTTCTGGGTTGTTATTCGAAAGGTTTTGCGACTGGAGGAAAATCCTGTTACCCCGGTGCCTAAGTAAGTCTCAGTACGATTGTCTATGGAGCCTGGAAACAGACTGATTTTTGGATGAGATGGTATATCAGAAGTTTGAAAATCTTTGCCTTTCTCAAGCAACTATTCGTTCATATAATAACCGATAGTCAGGGAGTCTGGGAAAGTGTGCAGGGCAGAACGTGTATCATGCAGCCCAAAAAAGTATCAGTGCAAATGGATAATGTTATTTCATACTCTTTGGCTTTAAAGCGATACGGTTACGTTTGACCTGCAATCAACGGAGAAATTACGATATTCCCCCCGCTGTTGCATGATGTTATCCGCAGGGTCCCGGATATTTCAGCTTATCCCACCTTCGCGGAGATGACGGAAAATACTGCCCTGATGCACGCCCGTTATCCTGAACTCGTCACCGTAACAGAAGTAGGTATGTCTGCTCAGGGAATCCCCATCAATATGATATCCATCGGAAAAGGCCCCCTTTCCGCGCTGTTTGTGGATGCCCCGCATCCGAATGAAGTCATCGGATGTACTGTCATCGAGTATCTGATAACCCGTCTGTGCCAGGATACCGCGTTTCGCGAGGCATTACCTTTCCTGTGGCACTTTATCAAGGCGATTGAACCGGACACACTGCAACTTAATGAAGGGTGGTTCAGGTCACCGGGCAACCTGCAGCGTTACTACGAACAGTATTATCGCCCGCCCTTAAACCAACAGGCCGAGTATGCCTTCCCGTTTGCTGACAATGACTGGCTGAGTCGGCACCCGTTGCCGGAAAACATCGCATGGCAGAATGCCATCAGGCTGGCGCGGCCGGATTTTCTCTATTCCCTGCATAATTCGGAAGCGGGCGGCGTTTATTATGTCGCGTCGGGTTCTCCGGCGGGGCCGGGACACTGAAAGAAATATGTCATCAGAGTGGTCTGCCGCTCAATACGACAGGGGAAACAGAGCTCCGCGACAGCCAGTATGAACCGGGTCTGTTTCATTTTCCGGATATGAAAGCGTTGGTCGGTGTGCCCGCGGAAAATTATCCGGAAAACGGTTGTCGTCCGGTGGGCAATTCCAGTGCCGGCTACACTGCGACATCGGGAACATTTTCTATATTTACCGAAGTGCCTTACTGGAACAGCCCCCTTCTGGATAACAGGCAACTTACGCCATTCAGTATCAGGGATGTCGATGCTGAACTGGCCCCATTGCACGCACAGGTTGTTGTATTAGCAGAAAAAGTGCTGACGCTGAAGACCGATGAGGATGGACATGTTTCCATAAACTTGGGGCAAACCCTGCAGATGCACCATGAGCAGTTCGCTGCGTTTGCGCCGGAAGACCAGAATTCTGATAAAAAACTGAGCCTGGGTGCCAAAACCCGTCTCAGTATCAAAGGACGGCTCGAACGTCTCAGTACTTTGGATCTGATATGCAGACTTACCGGTGACAGCAGGCTTGCCACGGAATGCTGACAGATTCTGGCAGAGCAGTCAGCATACCTGGCAAACGCTGAAAAAATGACAGCAGTACCTGTGAAAAAACTCTGCCAGTTACAGATACAGGCGGGGCTGGAAACAATGGTTGCCCTGACAAAGTCCAGTTATGGTTACCAGACGTCCGACTGACTGTTTTTTTATTTGCAGTTAATTCGAGCAGAAAAATGGGATAAATGTGAGCTGGCGGGATTCCAAATGCAATTGGCTGCGGGACGGTACCCCACCCCTGCATATCCATGCCCCGCATAAAGATGAAAAGATGGCGGCAATCCATAAAGCACGGAATGAATGCAGCGCAGAACATCCGGTCTTTCATCAAGATGAAGTGGATATCCACCTCACCCCCAAAATCGGTGCGGACTGGCAGCTGCGCGGGCAGCTGAAACGCGTGGTCACACCGGAGCAGAATAATAAATATTATCTGAATGATTTTTTAACGTGACGCAGAATTCTGAACGCGCTCTACTCAAAATATGAATTATTCAACAAAGTCTTATGTAAACTCTCCTGACATGGACGATACCATGACAAGAGGGTTGTTCTATAAACTATTTCATAACATGGATGTTTTTTACGTCAATCTCGACGCTATTCCAGTCTTTGTCCACTTCCCCCTCAATACGAATTTTACTCTGCGGGGATGCGGTTTGCCCCATCCAGTATTTATCATCGATATCGACATAAACCGTGCCGGTCCCATCCTGGAATTCATAGAGTTCGTGGCCTACCTGCCGGGTAATGCGACCTTCCAGAACAACCCAGGCATCATCACGAAATGATTTGGCCTGCGCCACAGAGACGGAAGATGTGCCTAGCGTTGGTCCTTTAAATCCACTCTGAGAATAGGGTTGGCTGTCAGGGGATACAAAGCCTTGCTGCTGTGCAATAGCGCTAAAAGAAAGGCCAACACACAGCATTGCGAGAAGCGTTTTTTTCATTTTCATTTCCTTTAAACAATATAGGGTAAAGCGTGATAGTCCATCATCAGTTCGCATTATGAATGCGACTGATCAGAGGTAAAATTCCAGTGCACACCAAAGCGGGCGTCCCATTCGGCGGGAAAGAATTTTTCCCTACCGTTGCTCGGGGTAAAAGTGAATTCGCTGAAATATATTTTTTTGCGCGTAATATATAAATCAACCCTGCAATAATCGATTCCCTTGCTCAGTGACGTTGCAACCATCATGGCTTGGTCCAATTTTTTCGGTCTCGGTATTTCCGATGGTGTGTTTGATCGGCCGTTTAACCTGACTGGCTGAAGGTGCCATTCAGCGTCATAAATATTGGTGTAGTGATTCTTTTGGTCGTCGGTGTATTCCGCCTCAATATATAATGGCTCGGCGTTAAAACAGTGGAAGCGAAATATTTCCGGGCATAATCCATTATGCTCCATGCAACGACTGTCAATATATTGCTAGCAGAAAATTTTGGGTTTTATTCTTTTGTACTGCCACTCTCTGGTTTTGTAGTACATGTTCATTGTTAAATGGCAGGAAAGTTTCGCTTTCGCTTCCTGAACATTGAGCTGCTTCCTGTCAGTACAAATCACATAGCTTCCACTGTCATGGTTGCACTTGAGGACAAATCTGTCAGGGAAATCGAACGTGTCAATCTCGTTAACACTGTCGAATACGCCATGGATGACAGGTAGTATGTCGCGATGGCTTTGTTCAACATGCTCTCTCACCGTGAGCTTATCGGCTAACTGAGTGAACCGTTCATTCTGCTCGCGATTTATCATCCGGCATAAAATTTTCTCATTAAAGGTCTTTGGCGTCGACAAATCGGGTGAATAACCAAAGTCTGATTTAAATTTTTTCACCCGATAGCATTTGTCGCTGCGAAAATGATGCCTGAACGCGCGCAATAGGTATTTTAAATATTTATTTCTCCTTTGGAGTGTCATGGGGGGCTATCTCATTGTTAATATTTTTTCTTCCTGAGTACGATTCCAAACGAACTTAAATGGCATGCACGCTTAAATATCCTGACGTTGCCTGTAGCACCCGCCACTTTCCAGCTGAAAACTCGACGGCACTGATGGCTTTTATCGCCTGAGTTGCATCATTATTGATAAGATAGTTCGCATCTTTTGCCGGGTACAGTATATCTCCGGGACGCAAAGGCGTCTCTGATGAGACTTCCGCCACGATTTTTAACGGCCCGGCCTTAAGCACCAGACCGTACAGATCGGTTGTGGAAATATAAATAGACTCTGTGACTAACCATTCCATAAATAATCTTTTATACGTTAATTGAGTAATGTACCGATATCCACCGCATGGGGTTCACTTAAGGTGGAGAGAATAAAAAACATCAATGACAGGAAAAATAGCATTATAAGAACGGTGGCCTCTGAGGAGGATTTTTTTGCCATTAGTCTGTTCTCATTCATCATGTGGTTAACGATGAATAGATACTAACCTGTTGAATAAACAAAAAAGATAGGATGACTCTTTTTATGACATAGGATTAATCCAAGGGTTCGATAAGAGCAGATATTACGGGCCGTTACACGGCCCGCAACAATAGTACGGATGCCGCAGGTAGATTCACTTCGCGAAAACCCCGGGAGCCTGAGAGTCAAATATCTGGATTGGTATCTGAAGCGACCACGGGTGTCGGTTGCAAAACTCAGGCACTACAGTGGAGGTGCTGTGGTACATCACTATTATGACCGCCGTATGCAACAGTAACTGGCAGCAGGTGCTAACCCATGAAGAGATAGTCGGGTTTTGTATCAGCCACGTACCGGTGAAACAATCGCAAAGCAGCCTTGAGACAGGTAACTATCTCTCAGTTTTTAGCCTACGCTTCCCTGGCCAAATTGCTGACGGTAATCAGCCAGCAACGCTGTTGTTTTCTCGTAACCCAGAATGATGCCCGAGACAAAACCAAGAGTACCGCCCATAATCGTCGGCACAATCAATCCGACCAACTGCGAAAGCGCGCCGAAGCCGAATCCACCCGCACCGCCATACTTGCCACCGATGGACATCCCTGTCGCCATTCCGTCCAGACTATTAGAGAAAATTTGGTCCATGCGCTTGAAAAATTCTGGGGAAAAAGCAGCAACACCGCCGCTTACTGCACTCATTTCATTTAATGCTAATTCTCTCATGATTATTTCCTTTATTATGCATGTTGTGAAAAAAAAGAGGGGTGAATTATCAACTGTCGTTAATATCAAACGACAGGATAAAACCCCCTCTTTTATTATTAATCAGCAATGATTAGCCGATAGTACCGCCGTGGTTAACGTTACCCGGACCGAAGGTGCGACGATAATCAGCAATGATTGAACTGACGGTCTGGGTATTAGTGATTCCACCGACAACGACGCCGAAAAAGCCGCCCATTATTGTAGGCACGATCAGGCCAACCAACTGCGAGAGTGCACCGAAGCCGAAGCCACCTGCGCCGCCCCACTTACCGCCAATAGCCATACCGGTAGCCGCGCCATCGACCAAGCCGTAAAGAGCACCAATCAGATCGCCACCTGCAACGTTTGATAATTCGGTATTAGATAATTCACGCATGATTTCTTTCCTTGTATGTTAGTTTTCTTAGCCACTGTTTCAGGAGCATAAATTAATCATTTGATGCTGAAGTGGTGACAGGGATTCTAATCATCACCTGCAGTGAGGAATATAGTAAAATTGTTATTTTACGGTTCTGATGGGCTATGAAATTGTTATTCATACTGCAAATGTGATCTTCGTAACTAAATGGCTAAATAATATTTAGCACAGCCTCATTATAGTGCGAAACTCTATATCTGCTAGGTATCGGCGATACACTTTAAAAGGTGCGTTAACAGGGGGTGTGCTGCCAAAAAACTAATCCGTAATGGATATAGATATGCGAAAAAAAGCGGGGTGCTCGAGCTTCGTGAATGTAACCTCTGCGGCAATCGGTTGTGCTTTATCGGCGCAGATACACTGAACGAGATGGCCAGAAAAAAATAACTTCAGGAGCACACAACATGCTCAAAGCCGTATGAAAAAACGGTTCTCAGGATAGATACATCGGAAGCTGAATTTTACTATAGTTGGTATGAACTCCAGACATTTTTATCGACAACCTTCATGCTCATTTTAAAACAATTATTCATTTTCTGATTATGAACTATTGCCGTAACCACAAATTACATTCTTAACGTCGTTAATCATGTATCACGCATACTAAAACTCCATTATATTTAAATACTGTTGATTCCTGAGAGGGGATAAAAAGGGGGACTGGCTTACCGGTAAAGCAAGCCAGTGACGTTGATTCCCTCCGGATGGCGGAAAAATTATTGATACGAAATGGTGTACGTCATCGAGCTGTTCGCACTGCCTGGCGTGACGCGGGCCGCCGTCTGGTAATAACGGGCGGAGAACGGCACATTGATCAGACTCGCGCTGACGGGGAACGCTCCGACTTGCCACGGAGTGGCAAAGCTGACAGGCGTGCCGCTTGCACCCTGTAACACCTGCACGCCGACGCCGCTTGCGACACCGCTCGCACCGCTATTGGTTAGCGCCAGTACGCCCTGATTCGCCAGGCCGCTTACCGGGGTACCGTCCAGCTGCATCATTACCTTAAAGGCACCGGACACTGCGGTATCGCAACTCAGATTGATCGCGAAGTCTTTGGCCTGCGATGTACTACCCACGCCGGAACCAAACCCGCTGCTGCCGCTGATACCGACACTGCCCAGCGAGACGTCAAAGGATGCAGGCGTTGGGACTTTACAGGTCTCCGCCAGATAACCGATCGTATTCGCACCGCGTAGGTAAAAGATGGCCTTGTCGCTGGTTTGCATCGTGGAGCCCACGCTGCCGATCGTCATATTTGCACTCGCTGTTCCCGGAGAGGTGGTCCCGGTCGTACCTGTTTTCACGATCTCAACGGTGACAGGATCCAGTGAGACCTCCTGCCAGAACGAGGATGCCAACCCCAGAAAGGCAGAACGATCTGACACCATCACCCCGGTGGAGATATTGGCGGCAGTACTGTTACGGTTACCCTTATAGGTAACAAACAGCGTCAGCCCGCCACCTAACGCCGTACTGAGGTTCGGACGTGAAAAGTAAGCCGTTTCAGCCGAGCCGGTTGCGGTGGTCAGGCTGCATCGGGCTTTTAAGCCAGTAAACGTCTGGCTAAACAGGGTGGTGCCAACGGGCGTACCTGGCGTCACTTTAACCCGGTTGCTGATATCAACAAGTGTGGCTGAACCGTCGCCATTAGCGCATTTGAGCGCTGCCTGTGCGGGGAGACAGAACACCCCCAGTAGGTAAAAAGCGGGGCAGAACCGCGTCGTTTTCGTGATGCTTTTCATCAGTAATGCTCCTGAGACAGGCAAGTTCATTAGGGGGCCTCGCAGCGGGCGGTGAGGCGTTCAAAGGCCGCACCCGCTGATTTTTGCGACGGCAGCGTAATGCTCAGGCGACAGCCTTTACCTTTCTGCGTCACGCTAAGGTGTACGCTGTCGGCGGGCAGGCGAGCATAAATCAGGTTCCCCTGGCCGACCGTACCCACAAACTGGCCTTTTTCATCCACCACCTCTGCGCCAAAGGTCAGCTCATCACCCTCCACATGGATCAGGACGGCGCGTCCGCTGACGGTGGGGTAGTCCAGCCGGACGATGGCACCTTCGCGCGGAACGGCCTGCTGGCTGGTGGTTTGCAGTTCAACGTCCGCGGGTAGCCCTTTGGTATCAATGGCAATGTCATTCACCTGATAGGTATTCAGATAGGGCACAATGGCATAGCCGCGATCGTCCAGACGGATACCCGAGTACCCCACCACGCGTGAACCTCCCGCGTCCGGGGCGTGAATAACGGCCAGCGTGTTGCTTTCATACGGGCTGAGCGTCAGGCCGCCGCGGTGCGCCACCAGGGAACCACTCATGCTGGCAGAACTTGAGTGGTAGTTGTCGCCCTGGCTGTATGTTCCGCCAAGATTGGTATATGGCGAACGGTATCCCGCAGACAGGTTAGCGCTGGTCTGGTTTTGACGATCGTACGTTGCGCCAACGTTGTAGCTGTACTGGTTATCTTCTCCGAGCAGGCCATTGAGGCTACTTTGGCTGTTAAAGCCATTGCCGTCATGGCCCATGCTAAGACTGAGGCTCGGAGCATGGGCGCTGGTGCCTAACGGCATGCTCATGCTCAGCAGATATTGGGTCTCTTCCTGATTATCGACATTACGGATGCGCCCGATGCTCAGGGTGTAAGAGAGACGTTTCAGGTTGTTGCTATAGCCAAACTGGTACTGCCGGTCTGTTGTGGTGCGTTGCCAGTAGTTCTGCTGATAGCCGGAGAAGAAGACTTGCCCCCAGCCCTGCGCCAGCCCCTGGCTGAGCGTCAGTGAGAAGCGGTTGCGCGGACGCCATAGGGTATCTTTATTCCCGCTGTCGTAGCCACGATCCGTATACTGCAGCGCGTTACTCAGGTTCAGGTAGCCGGACGAGGAGAAACGATAGGCGGCGAGCGACAAATTGCTCTCTGTCGCACTGAACATTTTATTGTACGTGACGCCCCAGCTGGTGCCCTGGCTGCTCCGGTTATTGCCTGAGGCTTTTGCACCCGTGACATCCAGCGCCAGCGCGCCGACAGGGGTATTAAACGCCGTGCCAAGCATCGCGGCTTTATAATGGTCACTTCCCAGTACGCCGCCATAGCCGGTTAACAGGTTGCTCAGACCGTGCTGTAACGTCGCCTGCATAACTTTGGGCGTATAGCTGAGATGCTGATCCTGTATCGTTCCTGCAACCATGTTGTAGCGCGTCATTCCCGGGCGCAGCAGTTGGGCAACAGAAGAGTAGGGGACGCTGAAGGTGTTGATACGACCATCCGCCTCTTCTACCTGAACGTTAAGATCGCCACCGTAACCCGTCGGGTAGAGATCGTTAATCACGAACGGACCCGGCGGCACGACGGTGTCGTACAGCAGGACGTTATTTTGCCGGATCGTCACGCGGGCGTTGGTCTGCGCCACGCCGGTCACCGTTGGCGCATAGGCGCGAAGCGAGTTGGGCAACATGCGATCGTCCGTCGCCAGCTGCACGCCGCGAAACGCGAAGCTGTCGAACAGCTCGCCAGAGGTATAGCTATCGCCCAGCGTTAATCGCGCGCGCAGCGCGGTAATATCATGCTGGAGAAAATTCCGGGTCGCTTTGTAGGTGGAGCCCTGCTGGTGGTCCCAGTTCAGATTGCCGGTATGCCGGAACATCCAGCCACCCACATTCAGACCGCCATTCAGGCCGACATAGCCGGATTTTTGCGTGTTGCCTGAGCGTTCAGTCTGATAATAGTTGGCGTTATATCCCAGCAGCATCGCGTGTTCCCCGTCGTCCCACAGGGTGGGGTCGACATAGCCACGCGCATTACGTGAGAGCATCTCCTGCGGCAGGGCGACATCCAGACGCAGATCGGCCGTGTTCAGCCGCAGGCTGCCCTGGCGTGTAAGCTGATCCAGGGTGACGCATTGAGCCGGATCGTTTAACTGCTGCAACACCAGGGTGTTAACCCCTTGTGCGTCGCGATTAAACATGAGTTTATTCAGCAGCGTATTATTCAGGCAAACGGCAGGGGCACCGTCCTTCATTCGTACCTGCACCGTGTCACGATCGATAACCTGACCGTTGAGATAGAGATCCACACGGTAGTCGCCAGGCAGCAGGGGATTACCCCGCTCATAGCGGCTGAGATCGACATCCTCTCCCAGTACTGAATTGAGAAAATCGGGGTTAAACGTGGCCGCCAGCGCCATATCATGACGTTCTGCATTTTCTGCGGCGAGTACCGACGCGGACGTGCCGAATAACAGGCAACAGGATGTCGTGACGGCGGAGAGATATCCCCGTTGTGTAATTGATTTTATTTTCATAATTTCCCCAACTTCCCTGAACGGAAGCGCTGATTACTTCACGTTAACCTGTTGTGTGGTTTCCCCGCCGAAATCATTAATTGCGGTATATGTGATTGGGGTGCCGGACGTAATACGGCTGCCTGACGCATTCATGTTGAAAACATGTGTTTTGCCGGGGGCGATCATGGCGCCTTCTGTTGCACTGAGCTTACGCTTACCCTCACTGGCCGTGATGGACGCGATATTAACGTAATACGGGCTTGCATTAGTGGCTTGCAGCCCTTCACCGGTCGCGTTCCAGCGCAGTGCGGTTATGGCATTTGCGGCACCGTCGGCATCCAGAGTGCCAGGACGGAAGAAAATTTTAATGCGGGTGCGTAACGCCATTTGCAGGCGGTTTTCATCCTGCTGTTTGACGTTCTGCGGGGGAATATCCAGCATGTTCAGCCAAAAAACGGACTCTTTGTCACTGGGTAATGCGTTGTCGCCGGTATAACTCAGTCGCAGCGTCTGGCCGTTGTGCGCCTCAATACGTGAAATGACAGGTGTGGCCACAAAGGGCACTTTTAACAGGCTGACAGGGGTATCTTTATTACCGTCATCTACCCACACCTGTACCAGCGCAGGTAATTCCCCACGGTTATCAAGACGGACAGAAACTTCTCGTTCGGTGGCGGGATAAATAATCCGCGTACCCGAGATCACCACATTTGCGATGGTAGGTGGAGAAATGAAAGAAAATGCCATAAGCAATAGTGCTAATGGGCGGGAAATATAATGGCTCATCATCTTTTCAATTCCATGGCGCGGATAACGTGATGTGTTTAAATAAAGGGGCCAGAAGCTGGCTCCTTTATAATAACGACAGGTTCAGGACTTACAGGTAGTCAATAGAATAAGTAACAGACGTATCTACAGTACCTGCTTTTGATGCGCCTGTTGCATAGTATTGCGCGCTGTATTTCATTGTTGCTGCACCATCAGTCACGGCTACGCTGTCGCCGGAGCGCTGAGAGGTATCACCAATTTTAATCACAGAATTAGCAGGGGTCAGCAACTGGACTTCTACGTTTGTAGCAGTACCGTTGTTTTTCAGGTTATGTGTCGCAGCAGTCACGTTCGGGCCGGATTCAAAGAACGCACGGGCAGAAGAAACAGCGGTGCTGCAGCTGCTCAGACCGATGCGTACTTCAGTTGGTGCAGCGGTATCGCCCGCAGCGGCCAGCTGGCCGGTGGTCACGGTTGGCAGGGTAACGGTATTGGTTGCTGCACCATCGTTAATTTTAACGGTACAGGTGTTCGCAGTGACTTCACCTTTAAAGGTAATGGTGCCGTTAGCAGCATTAGCCAGCAGTGGGGAGATTGCAGCAACGGTAATTAAACCTGCAAGGATAGTCTTTTTCATAATATAAATTACTCCATAGATATAGTGTGAGGATCCCTATCGATATGATGATGTATTGATATATCACGCAATCGATAAAGATATTTTAGGTCGCTCGTTTCGTTAAGTAACTCGTAATATTGCTAATGCATCGGTTATTTTTAAAATATCCCGAATTTTAATTGCGCAAGTAGTAATATTTTGAGCTTGCTTAAGGTTGTTCCGATTTATTTACTTGCAGAATCGAGAAATTTACTCAATCCGAAAGCCAAAACCGCAACAGTACCAACGACAATTGCACCGATAACGCCGCCCATGTCTTTACCGGTTGACGGCGGTGTTACTGGCGGTGTCCAGGGTGTTGAAGGCGTATTATCTTTAGAGCCAAAAAGTCCACGGATAAAATTCATGATATCCGAGCTGGACAATCCACCGCTGGTTTGCTGCAGTTCCTGAGATGTTAACTGACGCATAAAGCCTCCTGAAAGGTTATTTCGCTCTGAAGGTGTCGGCAAAGGATTTGGCGAGATGAGCAAAAAAACCACCAATAGCATTGCCAATACTCTGGCCGATGACACGACCATTAAACGGATTGGCATCGCTGGTCAACCAGCTCAGCATGCCGTTGAGTAATTTATCGGCCTGTTCGAACGCACTGATACCGCCGCTCACCTGAGAGAGTTGCTGGGTTGAAAGTTCTTTCATATCCGGATTCCTTAATACCGAATATCTGCGCTTTGCAGTAATATCCGGCACTGAATTTAACTAATCAGACCTTTGGACCCGGAACGGTATTGTCAAGCCACTGGTCAACAAAGTTATCGAAGCGCGCGAGGGTTTTGTCCCAGCCGCTGACAAAACCTGAAACAACGCCTGTTAACGTTCCGAGTGCGCCCCCCCAGACCGCGGTTACCGCGGCGGCGATGATACCCAGACCCAGGATGCCGCCAGTACTGCCACCCGCTACACCGCCTTTGGCGGAACCGGTTGCAGCTCCCATGATCCCCCCCAGGAACGCTGCACCGATACGGTCAAACAGGCCCGCGCCAGAAACGTGTTCGATTTCCATGATGTTTAATTCACGCATTTGTCTTACTCCATTTTTTAGGTGTGGATGTACTACGCCCATCCACGTCAGGCGTTATTCTGTCAACAACGGCAGTTGCCACGGTTCGACTTTGCCGTTATTAACCAGCAGAATACGATCGGCGCTGGCGATGGTTTCTGGCCGATGGGCAATTATGATTCGCGTAATCGGCATAGTTTTTACTGCGTCATTAATCAACCGCTCGCGTTCGACATCCAGATGGCTTGAGGCTTCGTCAAGGATCAGGATCGACGGATTGCGGTAGAGAGCCCGCGCCAGCAGCACGCGCTGCACCTGGCCTCCCGACAGGGAGGAGCCCATATCGCCCACCAGACTCTGATAACCCATCGGCATGGCCATAATGTCGTCATGAATCTGTGCCACTCTGGCGGCGCGTTCTACCGCAGCCAGGTCGACCTCGGGATCGAAGAAACTAATGTTGTCATTCAGCGAACCGGCAAACAGGATATCGTCCTGCATGACGCAGCCAATGCGCGCGCGGTAACGCTGTAAGCCAACCTGACGAATATCGAAGCCATCGAGCGTCACGCAGCCGGCTTCCGGTTCGATAAGCCCTAACAGCAGCTTCACCAGCGTCGTTTTTCCCTGGCCTGACGGCCCCACAATGGCGACGGACTCCCCGGCGGCCACGCTAAACGAGGTCTCCTCCAACACCCAGGGATCGGTCTCGGCATAGCGGAAACTTAGCCCTTCAACGCTGAGCGCGCTCGGGGCATCCTCCCGGCGGTAGCTGACCGCCGCCAGGCCGGTGTCGCTGTCTTTTTCGGCTTCCGTCAGCACGATGTCCGCCAGACGTTCGCCGTGTAAGCGCAGCATGCGAAAGTCGATGGCCGCATCAATCAACCCTGACGCGCGGCTGATAAACTGGTCAGAGAACGAGATAAACGCCACCAGCATCCCGGCGGAGAAATTCCCCTCCAGTACTTGACGCGCCGCCAGCCAAATCAACACCACGCGTCCCACGCCGGAGATAACGCCCTGGAGCGTGCTAAAGCCGATGCTTAATCTCTGAATCACGACTCCTTTATTAGTGGTATCCACCAGGGCGTTCGCATACGCGGTGACACGTAGCTCCTGCTTATTGTTAATCTTCAGGGCCTGCACGCCGCGCACGGATTCCAGCAAAATCGTCTGGGCGCGCGCCGCCGTGATGATGTGATCCTCGTTGGCCTGGCGGAAAGGGCGGTAAGAGACCAGCCGCACCACCACGTACGCGAGAAACAGTCCAATTGTCAGCCATGACAGGGTGCTGTTATAGATAAACAGCATGCACAGGGTCACAATCGCCATCACCCCATCCAGTACCGTGCTGATAAACCGGTTCGTCAGCGTGCTCTGAATGGTCTCAATCGAGCCAAAGCGTGAGATCACATCGCCAATATGTCGCGTTTCGAAATAGCTCATCGGCAGGCGCAGCAGGTGAGCGCAGACGTTGACCGTCCACTGCACCCCCAGCAGGCTGGAGAACCAGGCCATCACCCAGGAGCGCAGGGCGCTGATGACGTTTTGCATCAGGACTACCATGATAAAACCGATGCCGAGCATGCTGAGCAGATCCCAGTCAGCGGAAACCAGCACCTGATCCATCACCCACTGCATATAAAACGGCGTTAATACCCCGAACAACTCCAACGCGACGGATAACGCGAGGATTTGCACGAAGGTCGGAAGCGCCCCCTGAACGCTGCCGATCAGTCTCGTCATCGAGATGCGCTGCTTCTCTTCCTGCTTCTTAAAGTTCGCGCCGGGGAGCAGCTCCAGCGCCACGCCGGTGAAACAACGCGACACTTCTTCCATAGGCACTTCCCACTCTCCGCGCGCTGGATCGTGGATCACGATCCCTTTACGGGTCACGCGTTTAAGGACCACAAAGTGGTTCAGCGACCAGTGCAAAATGCAGGGGCGTCGCAACTGTCCCAGCTCATGCAGATCCAGACGCAGTGCTCTGCCCGCCAGCCCCATGCGGTGGGCGACCAGCATCACGTCAGCGAGCGTGGCGCCTTTCAGCGATGAGCTGAAACGCTGGCGCATGGTGACCATATCGATATGGTGACCATAGTAGTTGGCGACCATATTCACGCACGCGAGCCCACACTCTGCGGCCTGCGACTGCTGCACGACTGGCAGACGACGACGCCAGCCAAACTGTAATCTCTGTAAAAATGACATCGTTATTCCCTGATCCCGCGAGGGTTAGCTGTTTGCACGACGGCCAAGCGCGTAAAGCGGCTCCAGTACCCATTCGATCAGCTGACGCTTATCGATGAGGAAATCTGCTTCCAGCGCGCTGCCCGGGCGCAGGGCCTCAGGCTTTCCGTAAGCCATAATCTGTTGTTTTTCCAGCGTGACGGTGACGCGGAAGAACTGTTCTTGTACGTTGGGTTTCCCCGTGAGCTGCGCCACCTCTTGCGGGCTGAGCGACGTCCGCGAGACATCCTGCACCCGACCGTACTGCTGGCCGAACTTTTGGTACGGATAGGCGGTATAGCGCAGCACTACCTGTTGCCCTGGCTCAATAAAACCAATGGCTCTGCTGCTCACCATAATCACCGCCTGTAAGGGACTTCGCTGGGGCAGTATCGACAGCACGGATTGTCCCGGATTCACAACCTGACCGGTTTTGACCAGCAGAGGTCCGACAATACCGTCGTGCGGAGCCCGGACGATCACCCGACGGCGCGATTCGTTTTCCGCCATCGCTTGTTCAATATCCGCGCGTTTACGCTCCAGATCGTTACGCTGGTTTTTGCTGTTGAGCGGTGCCTCGCGCAGTTGCTGCTGGGTTTGCTCAATTTGCTGGCGCAGCTCAATACGCTGGCGTTCAACATCCTGCAGCCGGGCCTGAGCATCCAGCAGCTGGTTCTCCTGTTCGGCAAGCTGCTGGCGGGTGGCATAGCCGCGCTCCTGCATCTGTTGCACTTTGTCGAGCTGACGTCTGGCCAGTTCGGCCTGACGCTGGCGACTGCTGCGCATCGCCGAGGCGAAATTCAGCTGCTGCTGCAACGTCTGCTGGCGCTGCTTCAGTCCCTGTACCATTTCCTGTTCCAGTAAGGCCAGCCCGCTCAGATCGGCCTCTAACTTGCTGCGCTGCAGCGTCAGCTGTTCTGCTACCCGCTCGCGGGTTTGTCCCATCGCGGTGGTGACCTCGGATGAAAGCGTGAGCAGCGGAGCGTCTGCGCGTATCGTTTCCCCTTCTTTCACCTGAACTTCCGTCACCACGCCTGAAACCGTGGGGGTGATGCTGACGATGCCATCACGCGGCTGCAGCGTACCGGAGGCAGTTTCACGCTTGGTATAGCTGCCAAAGCACAGAAACAGCACGACAGAAACCGTTATTGCGACCACGATGCCGATCATCAGCCAGCGCCAGGGCGGGCAATACACCGCCACGCTGCCCGCCATTTTGTTTTTTTCCGCGTCCATCACTTCCTGGCGGAATAAAGAGTCAGTCATAACAATCCCGTGTTATCCAGTTACACATCCGCCGCTGATGCCCGGCAGGTCAGGGCATTGATCGACGTGAAGCCGAGTTGTCCGGTTACTGAAAGCAATTTAATACGACTTTTCAGCAGGTTATATCGTGCGTCAGCCAGTTCACGGATGACATCGTAGTAGCGCTGACGGGCGTTCAGCTCATCAAGACCGCTACGAAGCCCCATTTCACGGCCATACTCGGTTGATTTCACTTTGTTCTCAGCGGAATTCACCGCCTGATGTTGCGCTTTAAGAAGTGCAATACCGTTTGTGATATCCAGCCAGGCGGCACGCGTGTCCTGCTGTGCCCGCCGACGGGCATCTTCGAGCAGGTCTTTCGCCTGCACGCGGTTATAAGCCGCCTCTCTGGCACGCGACATCTGCCCGCCACCGTTAAAGATTGGGACAGATACCACCACGCCGATGGTGGTGTTACGGGTTTTGGACGTGGTGCCAAAAACACTGTCCCAGACGTTTTCATCTTCACCCCGGCTCCAGTTACCTCCATATCCCGCCTGCAGGTTAACGACCGGCAGCTGGCTCCCATACGCCGCGGTTACGTCGGCCTGAGTTTGCGCGACCTGGAACGTGGCGTAGCGGATATCCAGATTGTCTGCATCGCTTCGCTTCAACAGCGTTTTTATGTCCTGTGACGGCGGACGTGCTGCACAGCTTTCGCTAATCGTGTCGATCTGTCCGGCATCCAATCCCGTCAAGCGATGGAAGTTGATGTTGGCCACGTCCAGGGCGTTCGTCACGGCGATCTGATCTGAACTGGCACGGTCGTAGTTAGCCTGTGCTTCGTCCACATCCATCCGTAGCCCTTCCCCCAGCTCCAGCGCGGCTTTTGCCTGTGCCAGCTGGCGGCCATAGACCTTCATTGCCGCGCGAGAGGCCTGCAATACTTCCCGCTGGTACAGCACTTCAAAATAGGCGGATGAAACATCGCTAATCAGTTTTTGCTGGGCGCGGGCAAACTCCACATCGGCCAGTTTGGCCAGCGCCTGGCCGCGCATGAAATCGGCATATTTGCTGACGTCAAACAGCGGCTGACTCACATTCACGCTATAGTTATGCCGCGTGACTTTGGCGGCATAAGAGGCAGAAGGCTGATCCTGTTGGGTATAATTTCCCTCCAGTTGTACCGTGGGCAGCAAACTCGCTAAGCCCTGATCCCATTTTTCCTGTCCTGCGAGCTGTGCATTCTTTTTGGCCTGGTATTCACTGTTCCACTCTCCGGCGGCATTTATCGCCTCCAGAAGCGTTGCAGCGTTCGCCGATTTGCATGCAAGCAGCACGCAAATCATTATTTTGAACATTCGCATAATGAAACCTTGTAATAACGATATTATTCAGTAAATGTGCGCTATGAAATATAATGATCAAGGACATGGCGAATGAGTTCAGCATTGGTGCTGATACCTAATTTGCGCATGGCATTATATTTGTGCGTAGCCACTGTACTAATTGAACGATTTTTAATTTTCGCTATATGCACCAGAGGAATACCGGAAGCCAGTAATTTCACCACCTCAAGCTCTTTATTTGTTAGCTCCTGGTTATTAATCTTGTTCAGCGTAACCCGCTCCAGCAGAGGATATAATCGTGGCGAAAAATAATTTTTTTCCGGTGTATCCCGGGCAAATCGTAATGCCCTCAGGATCTCCTCCTGCGGATCGTGTTTACTGATTAACACCCGTCCTCCCAGTTCCAGCAGATTGCTGAAAACATAAGGGAGCGGCGAGTCGGTCATGATCGCCAGCTTGCCTTGCCGCAAATAGCCCATCAGTAACGAGCCGGCATCGCCCTGGATCATCTGCAGCAAAATATGATCTTCTGCTATCACCATATCGACGGGCTCTATCGTCAGTTTCTGCATCAGCGCCTGTTCATTGCAGCAACAGTGCGTCAGATGATATCCGGGAACCTGAAGCAACAGTTGAGAAAGCGCCTGTAATATAAGTGGTTGTCTATCTGCTATTGCTATTTTCATCATTCAATTCCCTTGAATAGCTATTCATACTCTATTAAAGGGATGGTGCCCTCTTGATGTTGCAAATATTAACCTGATGTGACGTCGATGAAAATAAGATGGAAATTCATTGCTCTTAGGATGTTTCTTAATCGAAGGTAATAAAAAAACGAGACAGGTCAATTGCAGCAGGGAAAATGGCAGTGTTTATTTTGATAAGATAATTCTTATCTTAATAACTCCCTTGCTCTTATTACCTGATGCTTTATTGTTGTGTATATTTTATCAACAGAAAGATATAAATATGAACTGGTATGATGCGTTTCGACCCTGATGCTCAGTCACTGTAAAATGCTTATAACGAGTCTTACCTGATGAAATATCACGTTATTACTAAAGCTTTGCTTTGTTTTGCGTTATTTTATAGCTATAAGAATTATGCAGCAGGTGTAGAAGCCGATACCTCACTTCTGTTCATTGACGTCAGTAAAGGCGAAGGGGTTGTGAATGTCCATAACACGGATGCACAGCCCGTGATGTTATTAACACGAGTAGAGAAAATGTCTGAAGGGCAAGGTAAGCTTATCACCATCATACCGCCGCTGGTGCGGATTGAAGCCCATAAAACGCAGCAGGTGCGTTTCGTGTTGACCGGCGATCGTGGAACGATCGTGCAACGCCAACTGAAGGTCTATTTTGCGGGGTTGCCGATCACATCCGCTGGCACTGGCAAGGTGGAAGTAACGGAACGTCAACCCCTGCGCATCGTTATCAATCCGACAGGGTTGACGCCCGTGCGGGAACCGTGCAAACCCCTTCAGGGGGCGGGTGTCGGCAGCTATACTGCGAATATGAAGAGTCAAAAATAAACGGCGACAACTATCGCAATATTATGAAAATGTCAGCGTCATTTGCTAAAGCGAAAGGGTAGCGGCATTCTGAAGCAAGTAATCATACCACTGGTGAAAATTATGCTTAATAGTGATGTTCGGGTAATCATTGCGGATGACCATACTGTCGTGCAGTTAGGCGTCGCCAAATTGCTGGAAGGCGAACCGGATATCCGTGTCGTTGGCGTTGCCGGCACCGTGGGGGGATTACTCAAAATGTTAAAATCCACGCCGTGCGAAGTGCTGGTTTGCGATTACTCGTTTCACAAAGATCCTGAGCCGGACGGTATGGCGCTTCTGGAAAAGATACGCCGCTATTTCCCGGAGGTGAATATCATTCTGCTAAGTTCCTATGATAGCGTTGTGATTGTCCGGGAGATGCTGCAGATTGGTATTAAAGCGTTTATCAGTAAATCCAGTCAGGAACTGGCGCGATTAGCGGATATTATTCGTAAAGTGATGAATGGCGAGCAGTGTATCGATCCAAAAACGTCACAAGAGTTGATTAAATACATGCTGGAAACACCGTCGGGTAATAAATCGGGCGTGGAGAGATTGTCACCGCGCGAGATGGAGGTGGTGCGTTTGTTTATTCGGGGTATGACGGTGACCGAAATTGCGCAGTACACCAGCCGTAGCCTGAAAACAATCAGCACGCAAAAGAAAAAAGCGATGGAAAAACTGGGGGTGAAAAGCGACAGCGAATTAACCGAGGTTTACCTGGATCTTCACAGCCGTCAAACGACAGAAGAAAGGTGAAGCGCTGTTCAACACGTTATGTTTTGAACAGCGCTACATGATTATTTCTCTTCCGTGCGAATCATTCTGCGCCAGTCTGCAGCGTGACGTTCAATGGCCGCACTCAACGCCTTCCACTGCATCTGTCTCTGTTTATCGCCGAGGGTGGCGCAATCCCGGTGTAGTGTTTTACACCGTTCAGCCTCGTCCACTAGCCCCAGCACGGAGAGCGCACCTTTTAATCGATGCAGAATATCCCGTATTTCATCGCTGTTCCCGTCTTCAATCGCCTGCCCGATCTGCTGTCGATCGGTTCCCCAGCCCTTTAGAAATTCACCGCGGATCAGCTCATCGGTAATGTGCGGCATATCAGGTAGCGAGGTGGCCGGGGGGAGCGTATGACTGCTGAGCACGGCGGTCAGCACATCTTTCAGCTGCTTCAGGCTCACGGGTTTATGCAATACCGCGTCAAACTGTCCCTGCTGTATCAGCGTGGCGGTCGTAATCACTATCGGCATCTGCTTACCCGCCGCACGTAATTTTTCCAGCAGCATCTTACCGCCCATTTTGGGCATATGCAGATCGCTTATCACCAGATCGATGGCGTTGTGGATACAAATGTTAAAGGCTTCCTGACCGTTTTCGACGTAGTGAACATTATTCAGACCCAGCACCGAAAGCTGCTGACGAATAAGCATCCGGTTTACCGGGTCGTCTTCCGCCACCAGAATACTCACCTGTTGATGATCGCTTAGCACTTCATGTTCGCCCACGGGCTTGAGATCCGGCGTGATACCAAAACAGGACGCGATGGCATTGAGGATTTCAAATACTGAAAAGGCGCTGACTTTCACCAGATGGCCTTCTCTTTGCAGTGACAGAGGGCCATCCGGGATAATTTGAACGATATGCTGATAGCGATGGATGACATCCGCCGGTAACGTAAAGTCCGGGAAGCTGGTGGCGCAGATCAATGTCTGCGGTTTGTCGTCATCTTCCAGGGCTGAAAGTGAATTGATGGTGTGGATCTGTACACCGTAGCAGGCCATCAGCAGGTGCAGGGTTCGCTGCCAGTCGGGATAATCGCAATAGAGCGTGACCGCCCGATCCTGAAGCTGGTTAAACATTGCCAGTCTCGGCACCGGAATATCGGTATAGCGCAGCGGGATCTGCACAGAGAAAATGGTACCGACCTCCGGCTCACTCTCCAGCGTGATATCACCGCCCATCAGTTCGACAAGATGTTTGCACAGAGAAAGCCCCAGGCCCGTCCCTTCGGTATAATGACTGTCGCCTTTGAGATTTTGCACAAAAGGCTGGTAAATATCTTTTTGCGCGTCCTCAGGAATACCGCACCCCGAGTCGGCCACTGCAATAGATAACGTTTTATCGTCCAGTAATTTTATCCGCAGCGTAATCGCGCCGTGTTCTGTAAATTTCCAGGCGTTACTCAGCAGGTTAATAACGATCTGGCTGATGCGCTGACTGTCGCCAAACAGCAGTTTGATGGGCACAAATTCCAGAATAAAGTAAAAACGTACGCCTTTTTTTGCAATCAGCGGGGCGTACGTTTGGGCACATTGCTCAATGGTCTCAATCAGATCAAACGGCTGATTATGGATATGCAGCTCTTCTGCCTCGATGCGTGTCAGATCGAGGATTTTATTGACGATATTAAGCAGTGAGTTAAGCGAACGGTTAATGGTGCTAATACGTGCTCTGGCGGGTGCCTCGGCGACCTCCATGTCGAGCAACTCCAGATTACCCAGCGCGCCGTGTAGCGGCGTGCGGATTTCATGGCTGACGTTGGCCACAAACATGGTTTTGGCATTATTGGCCTGCGTTGCGGCCGTTTTGGCATCAATAAGCAGACGTTCAGCTTCTTTACGCTTGCTGATATCCAGTAACGAAAACAGCAGTACATCATGATTGAGGTAGCGGGTACGCGACACGGTCAGGCTAAGTTCCAGAGAGGTCTGACCGTCTTTCCGGGGCAGGGCTTTTTCAAAAGAGATATTTTCATTGCGAGAGAAGATTTCCGCATGCTCTTTCAACACCTGCTGATAAAGATCGGGGTGCGCCAGTGTTGTTTGATCCAGCAGTTCGGCCGCCACATCATTTTCAAAAATAATGCCCTGATCGTGCAGACCGATCACCGATAACCCCACGGGGGCCGTTGATACGACAGTACGGTTAAACACTTCGCTTTCATACAGCTCAATCGATTTGCGGTAGAAGGTGAGCAGCACCTTTTTATCGAACCAGGCAATTGTCCACCAAATCAGGCCGATAATAAACAAGGCAAGCAAGAGAAGGGGGATGCAATTAGGGGATAGCGCCACCAGAGCCGTTTTCCAGTCAAAGCTATAAACCGCCAGCCATTCACCGTTGTTGACGAGTTGCGAGAGATAAAAGACACCACCATGTTGAACCAGACTCACCCCTCCCGGGGCAGGTAGCTGGAAGTTTTTTACGTCCCTGAACTGATTGATCCAGCCCGTTTCTGTTGGTGCAAAATCATGGGCGGATAAACCAAATACAATTTTACGATCCCGCGAGGCAACAAAAAAACCTTTTGGTCGTTCAGGTGAGGCGAAAAAATAGTTGAAGTTGTCAGAAGTAATTCGAACAACGACGACTTCGCTAATTTTACCGTAGGTAAAAATAGGGGTCGCGTAGTAAGTCGCCAGTTTTCCGGTGAGCGCTTCCCGGTGAGGGGGAACCCAAAAGATACGTTTTTTTAGCAAATAGTCCGGCGTGTGTTGTTGTCGTGCGGCTTCGGTGGGCTGGATCTGCGACTGAATAATTTCGCTAACAGGGTACGACTGTAATACATGTCTGATCTCACTGTCGTCCGGGGACAGAAACGCTAAGAATTTACCGTCCGGGGTATAGATAAAATTATCCAGCGTTCTGCCCAGCTCGCGGGTGCGAATGGCGACGGCCGGGGTAAAGTCCTGTAGCAGGTTCAGGGAATTATCACTGACCGTGCTGGTGACGCCAGTCTCTGACGGCGCCGTCAGAAAAATATAGGGCAAGCTGCCCGTCAGCGGTGAACCGAGCAGCACGCCATTGTGGTGCTGAATGTCATTCAAAAAGTGCTGATGTTGGCTATAGTCATGAATATGTGTACCTTCAGTCTCTTCATGTAAGTTAGCAAACATCTTGAGACGGGTCGTAAACTGATCGGTTCTGATCTCGACATAGTCCCGCTCGGTTTGCAGCACGTTAGCCTGCCTGGCAATAAACGATTCAAAGTGGTTATACATCCCCAGTAGCGTGGCGAATATCAAACTGACCGACAGGAGCGTCGCACTCAAAATTAATATTCTCTTATGATAATTATAAGAGTTTTTCATGCTGGTGCGTTCCATCGAATTCCTTAATACTGGGTTTTTTCTTAAGAAAAATCTTACCCTTGTAAATAAGGAAATTCACGCTTTTTAATGTGTCTTCATTGATAGGTGATGGTAAACGTCGCCAGGCTGTTGGCCTGTCCACCTGTTACTTTTTCCGTCGTTTGATAATAGCGAGCAGTCAAAGGGATAGCGTATGCGCCTTTGGTGGCGGCGGTGCCAACATTAAACATCGAACCAAACGTCACCGGGGTGTTGTTATAAAGCACCTGTACACCCACGCCGGACGCGGTTGCGCCAGTTGTTGCCTGAGTCAACGCCAGAACACCTGCCGCACCGCTGCTGTCCTGAGCGCCTTCCAGGGTTAAATTCACCCGGGTTGACGCGTCGCAATCGAGATCGATGGTGAAGTTTTTGTCCGCAGTAGTGCTGCCTGCCCCGGTAAACGCTGTACTCAATACGTTGCCCAGCGGCACTTTGACGGCCGCGTTGGTGACCGAGCAGGCTGTAGTGGTGACGTTAAAGCTGTTCATGGATAAAACAGAATCAGAGCGCCATGTGCCCCCATCATTCAGAATAGAGGCGCCAACATTGGTGCTATTTACCATGCCAGAACCTGTGGTTTGTGCGGTTTTATAAAAAGTGAGTCTGGGCTTACCCTTCATCACAAAGGTTGAAAACATTGCTGCAGCGGAAGAGCCACAGATAATATTCTGATTGTTGCTTTCGGTGACATAGGATATTGTGCCAGAGCAACTTAGTGTACTCTCCATGCCAATAGCGTAGCCAATCCCGGCAATATTAGTGCTATAAACCCGCCGACCATTAATAGTCATGACATAAGTTCCGTAGCTTTTTATTCCCCAGCCCCAACTGGGAGTTGATACTCCGGTACTACAACTTGAATACTGTCTGTCAGAGTCGATTATTTCAGATCCAATTTGTGAACCGACCGGGGCATCGCGCTGAACGATCAGATTAGGTACTCTGATGGTCGACGAAGCTGTAATGTTACAGTCGGCGTGAGCAGTGGGGGCAAATGTGAATACCGCTCCGGATAAGAGTAAAGCCAAAATAAACGTATTGCGTAGAATTATCATATTTCTCATCCATTACTGGCAGATTGCTGCAAAAATCTGCAGCACATCGGCATCATGATTGTTAGCAGACGGCAGGGTAAATGGCGCTTTACATTGTTTATCTGCGGTTTTCCCCCACTGAACGGTCAGTGTCCCTTTTTCGGGCACGCCGCTGAGGTAGACCTGGCCGCCATCGCCGACCAGCGCGCTGTTTTCCACATCACTCTCTTCTTGTAAAAGCGTCGCGGTGGCGCCGAACGGCACGGGTTTGCCCTGATAGCGCAGAGTGATCACCGCCCGCTTACCAATACGCGGGGTAAAGTTCGCCACCACTACCGCGCCGTGGGTTGGGGTGACAGTTTGAACGGTGGTGTCGATATCGACATTGCCGCCCATTGAGCGGGTATCCAGCGCTACCCGGTTATGGCGATAGGTGCTGACATACGGCACGACCGCATAACCGCGTGAGTCGGTATAGACCCCGGTGTTATTCTCAAGCTTAAGTCCGGCAGCCCCGGGGGCGCGGACCAGCGCAATGGTGTCGCTGAGGGATTGCGATAGCGTCACGCCATAAGGGTGAACCACAATGCCGCCCTGCGCACCGTAGTTAACCTGTTGATAATATTTGGTATAGTTATAACCTGCGTTCACTTCGCCCTTGCTGCCTTTATAACGCACGCTGGCGTTGCCACTGTATCCCTGACCCTGATTGCTGAGGCTTTGCTGCACGCTGTAGTCAAGGTTGTTGTCTTCCAGTGCGGTACCGCTGATCCCCGCCTGCTGGTTCACGCTGCCGTGGCTGGCGGTGTTCACGCTATACGTGGCCCAACTGTTCGGCAGGAAGCGGCTCAGTGGAACCTGAACGCTGAACGACACCTGCCGGTCGCTATTTTGGCCATCAGGCATTTGGCTGTAGCTATAGCCGAGGTTATAGCCGATCCCGGCTATGTTCTGGCTGTAACCCAGATTCACCGTGCGCTGATAGCCGCTCATCCGCCAGTAATTCTGCTGAAAAGCGGAGATATACACGCTGCCGTAGGCTTTAAATGACTGGTTCAGGTTGAGCTGAAACTTGCTGCGTTTGTTGTTGTAGCCCACAAAACCCAGGGTCGAATCGGGATCGTTCACGTACCCCATTTCGTTCGCTTCCTGGAAGGTATAGAACCCCTGGGTTGAGTAGCGGTAGCTGGCTAACGTGAATGTCGTGCCGGTTTCGGCAAAATCTTTCGCGTACTGAATACGGTATGACTGCCCGGAATGGGTGCTTTCATCGCGCAGCTCGCTTTTCGCCTGGGTCGCATCGAACGAAACAGAACCCAGCGTGCCGAATCCATGCCCCACGCCGAGACTTGCCGCCAGATAATTATCTGCCGCTAACAGTCCGCCATAGACGGTGGTAGCCCCATACAGGCCGTAAATCAGCGAGGTTTGCCCGAATTGAGGCTGTCTACCGTGACCACTGGCTGAGCGATAACGCCCGGCAACGACCGAGAACTTAGTCTGCCCCTGGCGCAGCATTAACGGTACGGCGGAGAAGGGTTGTACGAACGAGAACGTACTACCGTCAGCTTCCGTAACCGTGACATACAGATCGCCACTCGCGGAGGTCGGGTAGAGATCGGTAATTTCAAACTGACCCGGCGCGACATAGGTCTGATAGATGGTGTAACCATTTTGCTTAACCGTAACCTGCGCGTTGGATTTCGCGATCCCGCGCACCACGGGGGCAAACCCTTTCATACTGTCAGGCAGCATGTTGTCGTCAGACGTCAGCTGCACGCCAGTAAACGCGTTGCTGTCAAACACCATGCCTGGCGTACTGCTTTCACCGAGGATCAGCTGGCTTTTCAATGCATGGATATCACGCTGAAGGTTGGTGTAGGCGGAATCCCAGCTGTTCTGGCCATCGCTGCTCCGGGAATACGTCGAGTAGTTACGTAACCGCCACGGCCCCATATTGATACCGGATTGCAGGTTCACATAATTACTCTGACTGTTTTCACCTTGATGTGCCCTTCGGGTGTTCGCGCCGCTGGCGGTATAGTTCAGTAATAGCGCCGGGATGCCCTGATCCCATTGAGACGGATCGATAAAGCCCCTCGCTTTTGTGTCAAGCGCGGTCTGCGGGATACTAATATCAAGGCGCTGCTCTTCTAAACTGAAGTCAGTGCTGGCGTCCGGAATATAGTTGCCAATAGGGGTGATTGCCTGACTGTCCGATAATTTTGTTAATGCAGGCAGCGCCTGGGTTTTTACGCCCATCTCAGCCAGCTGTTTTACGGTTAATTCGGGGGCTAATTTATTGTCAGCCATGACGAAATTTATTGAGCGGGTTTCAACAAAACTGCCGTTCATATAAATATCAACACGATAGTTACCCGGCATTTGTTCACCCGTACGGAATAAACGTTCGAGGTCGGCGGTTTGCTGGCCAGGGTCCTGCATTTCCAGTGCCGCAGGGTTGAAATAATACTCCTGAGCGGCAACCGGAAATACAATTAACCCTAACCCTGTCAGGGTAATACTGCGCAGGTGAAGTGAAGATATTTTCATACTGGCACCCTTTCATGTCTCAGGACAATGAAAAATGTTTCCTTTTTGTTTTTATAAAAAAGTATTCTGACTCTGGGCTTCCATGTTCAGTATGAAAAAGAACAGATTCAGATATGACTTTCAGCAGGTTTGGAGATATCGCCAAAATCAGTAATGCTTTGCCACGTGACCGTATTGGCCGCGCTTGTTGGTAACGGCAAGTTTAATGTCGATTTCGGTGCCACCATACCCGCGTTGTTAATTTCCTGGGCCCCGACCTTCACGCTATAGAAGGATACGAAATAGGGCGTCGGGTTTGTCACCTGCAGCTGATTTCCCTGACGGCTAAAGGTCAGCTGTTTATACGCATCGGCCGGGTTACCTTGTAAACCTGTCGGGCGATAAATCAATTTCAGACGGGATTTAATAGAAATCTGTAATTCATTTTCTTCAGGCTTAACGGAACCCGGAGTGGATTTCACGTCCAGCCAGTAAACAGATTCCCGATCTTTTGGCATGGTGTTACTGACTTTAGTGATACGCAAATTGGTCTCTTTTCCCGCTACGAGAGGAAACAGTTGCGGGGTAATGATAAACGGCGCATTGTCTTGCGCAACTGTTTTTTCCACCCAGGACTGAATCATATAAACGGTTTGTTTCTCCGGATTTTTAACGGATAACGTTTCCTCTCTGTTTTCACCGTGATAAATAACACGTGTCGCACCGACAATAACGCCAGCGTTAGCTGCGGTCGCGGTTGCCAGCAGACTCCCTGCTAATAATAATGTTGAGGTGAATTTCATACAGGTTTTCCTCGAATCAAACAGCAGTTAAAACGGTGGCGGTAATTAATAATTAAAGCCACCGGGCCAACAGGCTGTTAGTTGTAGTTAATGGTATAGCTAAGGCTTGAATTTGCATCACCACCAGTCACATCTGCACTTGTGGCCATATATTTTGCAATGAAGTTATAAATGGTATCAGTTTTTGTACTCAGCGTCTGAGAGGATGACGCAGTGTTCAACGGGATCAGCGTTGAACCGTTAGATTCATACATTGCAATACCAATACCGGTTGCTGCGGTATTGCTATCTGCGGCAACCACTTTCAGCAGTTGGCTGTTTGCCGTATCAGGCGTACCGCTGAACGTAATGGATGCCGTTTTCGCCGCTGCCGGGCAGGAAGAGAGAGTAATGGCTACCGGTTTCCCCTGGCTGGTTGCGCCGACGCTGCTTAACGCCGATTTACTGATAGAGCCCATCGCGATATTTGCGTTAGAGGCTGTAGCAGTACAGGCCGGATCGATGACGCTGCCGGTGAAATTAATGGTGCCATCTGCCGCATAAGCCGCATTTGCAGAGACAGCCAGAACGGATAATGCGAATAAAAATTTTTTCATGATATTTCCTTTTGGTTAAGACGGATTGTTATTGCACTGGATAAGGTTTTACCCGGTGAGCAATTTCCTGTTGCTAAATAAATGATATGTTTTTTTACCCTGTATAAGATATCTACTGCTTTCTTATAACAGACATAGGATTTGTCTTATGCCTGATGTCACGACTGCTAATAAATTGTTTGATGAATGTTAATTGCGATGGATAATAATAAGCGGGAATGCTATAAACACTGAGGAATACACCCATAATCGATTTTATGGGCAGCGCATGTGAAATTACTTTTCTACACAACGGTCAAAATATTATGAATATTTTTAATAAGATAAACCTGCGTATTTTTTTGTGGTCAACGTTTATTGGCGGCGCGATCAGTTCGTTGGTTAAGTCAGGTACCGAGGCCAATATGCCTCCTCGTATTGCGGGCGAGGCATCACCACCTGCGCTCAATATCGATGCCTGGTTAGGGGGGCTCGGTATCAACTCTCACTCACTGGATTATGTGTATCAGGGGATAACAATACCTGGCGCGGTAATGCTCTATCACTGGCTATTCAGTTTTATCTTCGCTGGTTTGTATATTCTTATTTCCGCTTTTGCCCCCAAAATCAGACTTTGGTATGGCGCGGCTTACGGGATTGTGATCACGTTGGTTATGCATGGCTTGTTGATCCCGGTTCTTGGATTCCGGCATCCGGCCTATCTTTCCGGACAAACCGGCTGGCTGTGGAATCTTAATGGCTATGAATTCTGGAGTGAACTGCTTGGCCATATTTGCTGGTCGGTTTCCATTGAGGTGAGTTTAATTGCGGTGCTGGCAATGTTCTCACGCCCGTTACAGGGAATATGGGTGCAGCGTTAAACACACCGCCAGCAACCACTGAATGTATTGCCGCTGACTGCCGACAATACATTCAGTGGTGAAAATCTCAGTACGATATCCGATTTCTTTCTGGCTTCTGGCCACGGGCTGTTGCCCAGGAAAATGTTCCTGTTCCTTATCAATGCCATAATCTTCCAACAATTCAATCGCCCGGCGGTGTAAAGATGGCCGCTCTTCTTGTAGGTGGTGAGAAACTTAAGTGCAGCGACCAGTTCACAGTAACGCACCATATCTCTGAGGCAGTATCCTCGGCTGTCCGTGGTCCTGCCAGTGAACCGATCGGGGTTTTATCATGCTATGCATTACAGTAACTCACTAGATATGAGTTATAGATGGAAAGTGAATAACAGCATGAGAAAGTGTTATCCAGCGCTGCGGGTCGCAGGACAGTGCATCCGATCGCGATGATAAGTCCATAAATAGACCATGTTATGGATTATTTTGTGATGTGTGTCACATAAAAATAAGGGGTTTTTGTATGATGAATTCATTCGCTTGCTACCATACCTTTCAGGTAACGTTCCCGGTGTATGGAAACAACTATGGGATACGGGATTTTTTCGCTATCAGCGTATTAATCCTAAAAATATCGTATCTGTATTGTTGTTACAGTTTTTATTATATTCCGATCTTAATTACTTTTCTGTCTGGCAATACCTCTGAATTCTTTCTTTAATCTCTTTAATACTCAATGAACGCAATCTGTGTCATGTTTATTGTTGTGCTAATTTTCTAACAGTAGCTACTCTTAATCCGGTAGCTATTACGGGATAATATGATGAAAAATCTCAGACGAAAAAACCTTTATGTGGCAATGGCATTCCTTGGCAGTATGGGTTCTCATTCAGCATATGCCATTGATATCAACACGCCCACCACCATAGATGGTCAGACATTCACTGATGAGAACATTAACATCATTGATAGTGCTCTGGCTGGAGGTGGTACCGCGGTTAGCATAAAAAATACCACTATTAATAACAGCCTGACCAGTGGTATTGATGGTGATGGGATTGATATTGATTCTGCGGCACCATCTGACTTTAATACAGTAAACGTAGCTATTGATAAGGTAAATATAACTACTGCAGGGACTGACAGCACGGGACTTAACATCATGAGTCCAGGCTCTAACAATGTTTCTGTCTGGAATTCAGAAATTAATTCTGCTGGTACAGGTATTGAGTTTGGCCCGGAAACAGAAAGCAATGGTGTTTCCACGCTAGATATTTTAAACACCACAGTGACCGCAGATGCAGGCTCAGCCCTGGTGACTGATTTCTACACCAATACCAACGCCCACAATACCGTCTTCATAACAGACTCCACGCTTACCAGTAATACTGATGTTATCAGGACTAACTATACCTCTAATGACCCTAATTCCTCCATGGCATTGGTAATCAATAACAGTAAAATTACTGCCGGGGATAACAACGTTGCTCTGAGTTTTCACACCTCAGCACCCGGTGTTGGCAATGCTGGGCGATTCAATGTGGATTTCGATCAAAATTCAATTATCAAAGGAGATATTATTAACTCTGGTCCAGGAGGAGTTGAGTTTGATATGAGCCTGAATGGCGGTTCACAATGGGACGGAGCCCTCATACCTAAGTATGACAATGTGACAAGTTTTGTTCAGCTTCATGAAGGTTCAGTCTGGAATGTGACGGCTGACTCCACCCTGACAGGTCTGGCAATTTACGATGCAACTGTCAATACGCAAGGGGATGCTGCGCTCACTGCAAAAGAGATTGATGTCGCTGGTAGCGGAACGCTGAATGGAAAGGTTACCGGCGTGGATACCATGAACCTGGGCTTTGATACATCTTCTACTCCGGCTGTCTGGAATATCACCGGTAACTCTGATGTGAACACCTGGTCGTGGACCACAGCCAGATGACCTCGCAGAATGGTGCCACACTGACTGCGAATAATCTCACCCTCCGAAACGGTTCTGTGTTTACCGGTATTTTGACCGGCAACACGACGACAGCTATGACAGGTGAATCTGTATGGAATGTCACCGGGGATTCAAAGGCCGGAGCGCTGACGCTGGATGGCAGTAAGGTACTGTCACAAAACAACGCCACTCTCACGACTAACAGCCTGAGTATGAAGAATCGTTCCAGCCTGACCGGGATACTCACCGGTGCAACCACAATGGAGATGTCCGGCGGATCGGTGTGGAATGTCACCGGTGATTCAAAGGCCGGAGCCCTGACACTTGATGGCAGCGAAATACTCTCTCAGAACAATGCGACCCTCACCACTAACCGTCTGGGGCTGAAGAACAGTTCTGGTCTGACCGGGAAACTCGTCAGTTCAGCCAGTATGGATATGTCCGGTGGTTCGGTATGGAATGTCACTGGCGATTCTGCCGCCGGCACGATGACGGTGGACGGCAGTGAAGTGAACACACAAAACGGAGCCTCCCTCAGTGCCGACAGTCTGACCCTGAACAATGGTTCAGTATTTAACGGCCAGGCCGGAACCATCAGCAGTATGGCCATTAACAGCAACTCTCTGTGGAAAATGGCAGACAGTGACGACATCGGTAACCTGGCGATGAATAACGGTACCGTGGACTTCGGTCATGACATTGCAGTTAACCGTAGCCTTACCACCTCTGCATTCCGGACGCTGACCGTAGATTCCCTCTCCGGGAACGGTACTTTCAACATGGCTACCGATTTGGCCGCAAATACCGGCGACCTGCTGAATGTCAACGGCAATGCCACAGGCTCATACACTCTGGCCATCAAGAATACTGGCGCGGAGCCTGAAAAAAATGGTCCTGCACTCCAGGTCGTTCATACCGGAAGTGGGGATGCGCAATTTGCTCTGGCTGGCGGCGTGGTTGATGCCGGTGTCTGGGAGTACGACTTGGCGCAGAGAGGCAATGACTGGTATCTGGAGCAGGCAGCCAGCGGCGACGTTACACCGTCCACCAATGCCATTCTCAGCATGGCCTCCGCACCACAGTTTATTTTCAATGGCGAGCTGGAAAACCTTCGCCAGCGGAAAGGAGAGCTGCGTGATGGCCCGGCATCAGAAGGTGGGGTGTGGGGACGTTATCTGACCAACGATACCCACATCAGTGGTGCAGCTGGTTCAGCTTACCGGATGGAGCAGAACGGTATGGAGTTCGGCAGCGATAAGGTTATCGAAACCTCCAACGGAAAATGGCTGCTGGGCGCGTTTGTTAGCTATACCGACAACAACATGAAATATGACCGGGGCGGAAACAGCAGCATCGCCAGTACCAGTGGTGGGCTCTATGCCACCTGGTTTGCTCCGGGGGGCTTGTATGTGGACGGTGTTGTTAAAGCAAACCGCTTTAAAAACAAACTACAGGCACAGATGAGCGATGGCACCGGCACGTCCGGTAATTATGACCAGACAGGGTTCGGCGGTTCTCTTGAAGCAGGATGGACACTGTCGCTGGCAGATAACTACTGGGCCGAACCATACAGCCGTGTTACCTGGTTCCGGGCGCAGTCCAGGAATGTTTCACTGGATAACGGCATGACGGCATCGCTGGATGCTGACAAATCCTTCCAGGGTGAACTGGGTATTAATACGGGGAAAACTTTTGCCGTCAGAAACATGACGCTGAAACCTTATCTGAAACTGGCGATTGCAAGGGAGTTTATTAAGCATAATAACGTCAATGTAAATGACAGTTATGACTTTAATAACGATTTCTCCGGTAACACAGGACGTTATGGCGCGGGGCTTGATATGCAGATATCGAAAACCACATCGGTCTATGCCGAGGCTAACTACCAGAACGGTAACCATGTGGAAACGCCGATAATGGCTAATGCCGGATTCAGGATCAGCTTCTGATGTTATTCTGACTGTATCAGAAAAGGCCATAGCAATATGGCCTTTTGTTATCGTAAATTTTTTCCAGACAGGGATAATGCTGATTTGAATATGCGTGGATTTTTTGTCATGATATTACTGCTTATCTGCAGCCATTTTTCTTTCGCAGATCTATCATCCCATGCGCAACGTCTATTTTGCCATACACAGGACGAAGCAATCAAAGACGTGGCTATCAGTGGTTATCAGTGGTTATCAGTGGTTATCCGGAAGAGCTTTGTATCGAGGGAGTCAGCATGAGCCTGTTATCCTCGACCGACATGGTGTCCGGAAAGGTTGTGTACACATACAGTATTGATTATACAGACTTGCGGGCAACGGCAATAGAACAAGATGGTAGTGTGATCATCAAGGTACTGAATGGGATTGACCATGAAACAATCTCATGTATATTACCATAATATCATTCCCGTATTCATGTTGTTATATCTTCCCAGATCAGTCTTCCATGATTAATTTATACCGCAGAGAATGGATATTGCTTTCATTTTCAGATGCTGTGGGTTTCTGATTGAAAGTAATATGGCCTGAAAACAAGGGGTAAATGCAGATCATTACCTATTTTCGTATGGTTTTGCCCCCGCAGTCGCAATGGCTTGCTCTATTTTACATTATCAGCGGTAATACTTTCCAACCTCCCGCCATCCATCAGGACATATCCTTCGTTACGTAATTGACTCAGCGCACGTAATATTGAAGAACGACCCAGTCCGGTACGCGCTTCAATATATTTTAACACAGATATTTGTTGCTGGAACCATTTCGGAGTATGACTCAATTGCTGCAGGAGATTTTTTACGGTACAGCTCACGTTTCTATCGGAAGCATCCCTCTGATTCAACATGAGCTTATTAATCGAATAACCCATCAATTTAAACATATTGTGGCTCTGATTATTTTTCTCTATCAGCCGGTTCGCCTGCCACAAGGGGATGGCATGTAATACACCAGCAGAGCCTCTTTCAAGGTAAAGACTTCCTTTTCCCTGATCCGGCCAACTCCACCCCACAATATAGGGGGCGAAGAATGTACCAACGACACGGTTATCACTGTGGCGACGTAATAAACAATGGCCTTCCGTCAGTAAATAAAGGACAGGTTCATGGTGAACCGTGAAATAAAATAACCGTTTACCGTGGGTCACTTTTGACGGAACGGGGGTATGCGCATAGGGCAACAAAAGCGTGGATAAGTCGCTAGCGGCTGAAAGTGGAAAAGAGAGTTCGGCAGCGTAGTGATAATCAAACATCATGAGCCTCATCGACAAGAGAAAGGGGGACTGGCTGTTGTCGAAATCCTTATCTGTCTACCAGAGCGTAACAGTCCTTAACATTATTGGTACTCCTTGGTATACCAATGTATGCAATGAGTCTATCACCATTTGAGACCACTTAGGCAAGCGCAAGGTTCCTTTCTCTTGATGTCGATCAACTTTAATGGTATCCCGAGGTATACCATTGGTTCAGAGAGGAGATGTAACGCCATACACTGGCGTTCACCGCCAGGATAAGGGTTATCGAATTAATGAGATGCGTATGAAGATAATGAAGACTATGCAGCGTTTTCCAGGGGGGATGATGGTGATCCCGCTGTTACTGGCGGCACTGCTCAACACATTCTGCCCACATGCCCTGCGGATCGGCGGGTTCACTGAACAGTTGTTTGTATCAGGTTCCTCTCCGCTGATTGCGCTGTATCTGCTCTGCGCGGCCGCCGGGATTAACGTGCGTAAAGTTGGGCGCCCACTGGAGAAAGGAGTGGTGCTGTTCGTCGCGAAGGTGGTGTCCGGTATTGTGATCGGGGTACTGGTTGCCCATTTCTTTGGCATTAAGGGCGTGCTCGGGATTTCACCGCTGGCCATCATTCCGGGGATGACCGCCATCAATGGCGGCCTGTTTGGTGGGCTGGCAGGGGAGTTTGGTGACAATACGGATGTCGGCGCCCTGGCCCCGGTGCTGCTCGGCTGCAGCCCTTTCTTTACCCTGATTGCGCTGGGTGCCTCCGGGTTAATTAGCGTTCCGTACATGGCACTCTTCGCTGTGATCTTCCCGATGATTGTCGGTTTTATTCTTGGCAACCTGGATGATGACTGGAAAGAGATGCTGCTCAAAAGCCAGAACTTTCTCGTCCCGTTCTTCGCCTGGTCTCTTGGCATGCATCTCAATTTCCATCAACTGGTTTCAGCAGGTATTCAGGGCGTTGTACTGGGACTGGTGACCTTAATCGTCACCGGCGGGTTGGGATATGCAGGCTATCGATTTTTCTTCCGTGACACCCTGCCTGCCGTGGGTGCAGCGATCGGAACTACCGCCGGACTATCGGTCGCGTTCCCCGCGATTGTGGCTCAAATTGCCCCTGGCTTTACGCCGCTGGCGGCTGTTGCCGCCGCCCAGATTTCTTCTGCGGTCATTGTGACTGCCATTTTATGCCCTTTAGTGGTTTCCTTACTGGCGAAACGCCCTGTCCGTACCGCATCCGCTAAATCTAATTCATTGAGTTAAAAGAGGTTCAACATGTCAAAGTCAACAGTACTGGCCTTAAAGATCATGGCGTGTGATAGCGTCGCCACCGTACTGAGCGATGTCCAGCGCGGCGATGTCATCACGGTGAAGGATAAAGCGGGTAATACCCAGGCTATTGTCGCGCTGTCCACTATCCCTTTCGGTCATAAAGTGGCCGTAGCGGCGTTAAACATCGGAGAAGAAGTGCTGAAGTACGGTGAAAGTCTCGGGGTGGCAACCCAGACCATCGTTGTCGGTGATTATGTCCACACACACAATTTAGCCAGTCAGTATGGTCGCGGCGATCTTACACATGATGAGGCGGTTACCCACGCCCGTACTTCCCGTTATGAGGAGACAGTAAAATGAACAATAATTTTAAATGGTTTGGCTACCGTCGTGAAAATGGTCAGGTGGGTTCCCGTAACTTTGTCGCCGTTATTCCGGCAACGGTCTGCGTGACGGAAATCGCCCAGGCGATAGTGTATAACACGCAGATGTCGAAAGCCCTGTTGCACCATTGTGGCTGCTGTCAGTTAATGCCCGATCTGGATCTGGTCACCAACACGCTGGGGTGCCTGGGTTCGCATCCTAACGTCGGCGCAGCACTGGTGATTAGCCTGGGCTGCGAAGGCTCTAACGCCGATGAAATTGTGGCGCAAATTGCCGCGACCGGCCGCCCGGTCGAAAAAATTGTCATGCAGCAACTCGGCGGCACCAGCCGCGCCATCCAGCATGGTATTGATCTGGTGCAGAAAATGGCTATTGCCATTTCCGCGCAGCAGCGTAGCGAAGCGGGTCTGGAAGATCTGGTGATGGGGATCAAATGTGGTTCATCAGATACCACCTCCGGGCTTTCCTCGAATATGGTGATTGGACACATGTCCGATGCGATTGTTGATGCCTGCGGGACCGTGCTGTTTGGTGAAACCACCGAGTTTATGGGCGCAGAACATATCCTCGCGCGGCGTGGTCGCACACCGGAAGTTGGGCAGCGTATCTACCAGATTGTTGATGCCATGGAGAAACGCGCGATGGCGGTGGGGGTGGATATGCGCAATGGTCAGCCTACACCGGGCAACATTGCAGGCGGACTCTCCACTATTGAAGAAAAATCGCTGGGTGCAATCAATAAATCCGGTTCGCGGACCATTGAAGGTGTGCTGGACTACACCGACAAGGTGCCGGGTAAGGGGCTGTGGATCAAAGACTCACCCGGGTTTGAACCGGAGATCCTGACCGGCATCGCAGCCGGCGGCGCACAGGGGATTGTCTTCTCGACGGGCCGTGGCGCACCGCAAGGTTTTCCAATTGTCCCGGTACTGAAGATCTGTGGTAACCCGCGTACATACCAGAATTTGTCCCATGATATGGATATCGATGCCGGTCAAATTATTCTTGGCAATAAGTCGATTGACCAGGTGGCGGAAGAGACCATGGCTGTGTTTATGCGCGTACTGTCGGGTGAATTAACCAAATCTGAAGCGATCAACTATAACCGTACCATGGATATCCATACCTACGGACCTAAAATCTAATCGCCGGAGGGCGTTTCTCCCACACTTCACCTCTGTGTGGGAGAACCCCTCAATACTCGTCATCCTGTTTGTGGTATCGTTAACACTGCTAAACACTCTAAAAAGGTACTACTCACAGGAGTCGCACGATGTCTGCACGCGTATTTTCCCCTGTTCAACGTAACGATCGTCAAAGAGGCGCTACGCTTGCTATGCTGGCGTATGATGCTATTAAAGACGCGATTGTGAGCGGAAAAATAAAATCGGGAGAATGGCTTCCCGCGCAGCGCGATCTAGAAGTGCAGTTACAGATTTCCCGTTCCCCTATCAGAGATGCGATATCGAAACTGCAGGCCGAAGGGCTGCTTGAGATCGGCTCCGGGGGAGGCGTGATTGTCGCCAATGTTTTTAACGACGCGTTTGCAGACCCGTTAAGCCAGCTTGCGGCAACGAATCCGCAGGTGCGTTTCGATATTCTTGAGTTTCGTCGTTTGCTGGAAGGTGCGGCCGCTTTTTACGCTGCTAAACGTAGCACGCCGCAGGAGCATAAGCATTTGCAGGAGCTTTATCAGCAGCTTAAATGGGCTTATTCAGAAGGCACTTTACAGGACGCAGCCAAAGCCGATGCCCGTTTCCACTTAGGAATTACAGAAGCCGCACATAACCAGGCGATTCTGGGCGTCATGCAAAGTTTCTATACCGTATTACAGGGTTCTGTTCTGGATGCGGCGGATACCATTCGTCGCGATAAACAAAACTGGGATGAAACGGATCGACATCATAAAGAATTATTACAGGCAATTATTAATGGCGATGCCGAAGAAGCACAAAATTTAGCCTGTGAACACCTCTCTTTCCTGCATTCAAAGCTTACACAGGCACAGCCTGTCGTTCCTGTTAAATAACACCTCTTAATACCACACCTAATGAACATGACCAGTGTTCATCAGGTGTGCTGTCGTGATTCAAATCATTCCTTTTTAGAATGATATCTATTGGTTTAATTCATTTTTAGAATTCTTTATGAGTGATAAAATAAAACTCATACGGGTAATTTATTTTTATTAAAGGGGAGTCAATTAATGACATGAAAAAGAACGGCTCAACAATTTCAGATGCCTATTATCTGGAGAGTAAAGGACTGCTACGAAGAGCAATGGCAGTATGGCAAATGATATCTTCATATCCGGATACGTCACTCTGTGATCGGGAGCTCGCCAGAAATGAACTGGCAAAGCTTAATGAATTGATCGCACAAAAAAAGAAAGAGAGTGTCATTCAGAAAAAACAATCTTCAAACAGAAAATTAAATGTTGAAAGCGATCGCCAACGAGTGCTTTCTTACTTTAAACAGGGCTATACGGCAGGGCAGATTGAAAGTCTGACGCAGCGCTCAAGTGCTTTTATTTATAAATGCAAAAAATATCTTTAAACCTTCATTAATACAGGCTGTAGTAACAATGCTAAAATCAATAGCACCACCAGAGAATAATCACTGGTACAGAATTTGTCGTTCATTACTTCAGAAGGCGGGAATAGAAATTAACGGAAAACGGCCTTTTGATATTCATGTTAATAACAATAATTTTTATAAACGTGTTCTGCAGCAAGGTTCCCTGGGATTAGGGGAAAGCTATATGGATGGCTGGTGGAGTTGTGAACAGTTGGATGAATTTATTGCGAAACTCATTGCGGCCGATCTTGAATCCAGTATAAAGCACAATATGAAAGACTTATTGCGTGTTGCCAGCGCTCGTCTTATTAATTACCAATCCAGAAAACGAGCCTGGATTGTCGGGAAAGAACATTATGATCTTGGCAACGACCTGTTTACCAGTATGTTGGATCCCTGGATGCAATATTCATGTGGCTACTGGAAAGACACAACCGATCTCAATATGGCACAGCAAAACAAGCTTCATCTTATCTGCGAAAAACTGCAACTGAAAGCAGGAATGACGCTGCTGGATATTGGATGCGGTTGGGGTGGACTGGCTTCCTACGCCGCAAAACAGTATGGTGTGAAAGTGACAGGCGTTACCATTTCGGCAGAGCAACAGAAGCTTGCTCAGGCGCGCTGTGAGGGGTTGGATGTTGAGATATTGCTCCAGGATTACCGGGATCTCCATCAGCAATTTGACCGTATTGTTTCTGTTGGGATGTTTGAACACGTTGGACCGAAAAATTATGACACCTATTTTAATGTGGTGAATAAAAATCTAAAGCCGGATGGTATATTTTTATTACACACTATTGGTTCGAATAAAACGGAGATGAATGTCGATCCGTGGATCAATAAGTATATCTTCCCTAATGGTTTTTTACCGTCCGTTGAACAAATAGCCGCTGCCAGTGAACCCTATTTTGTGATGGAGGACTGGCATAATTTTGGTCCCGATTACGACAAAACACTGATGGCCTGGAACACACGGTTCCAGGCCGCCTGGCCCATCCTTAAAGCGCGTTATCCCGAGCGTTTTAGGAAAATGTTTACCTATTATCTAAACGCCTGTGCTGGCACATTTCGGGTGAGAAACATCCAACTGTGGCAGGTGATCTTCACCCGTGGGAAAGTGGGAGGTATGTGCGTCCCGCGTTAAAATAAAACGTATTTTATGGGGCCCAATTCACCTGTTTTTTTCGCGGGAGCCTGAAACCACCGACTCTAAAATTCGTCAAGAAAAAATGGCAGCCATTAATGTGGCAGTAGCAAATTGCGGTACGGAACACCATGGGAGAAGCATCCGCGTTTAAATCAGGGCGAGAGTTCGCCGCTTATGTTGGCCTTGTACCAAAACAAACGGGTTCAGGAGGGAAAGTTCGCCTGCTGGGAATAAGCAAACGCGGTGACACTGATCTGCGAACGCTGTTTATTCACGGAGCAAGGGCTGCTTCATTAGTGGCGAAAGAGCCCGGCCCATGGATAACGGAACTGAAAAAACGGCATCCGGCCAGTGTGGCTATCGTGGCGATGGCAAACAAGCATGGCGCGTTCAGTGTGGGCGTTGGCTGCTCATGAGCGTAAGTATGATAAAAATCATGTCAGTATCAGGCCCTATTAATCGCTGATACCGATAAATCTTGACTCTTAAAAAGGGTGAATACTGAAAGGTTGCTATGGCGGCCAGAGTGATGTCAAAGATGGTAAAACCGAGGTTTGACAAACCTGAATGTTTTCATGGTCATAAAGCCCGCTCGGAGAATAAGGCTCAGGTCAGCGAATCTCATAGTTGTAGTGACCTGCATTTGAAATCGCCCCGATCTGCATTTCTTTTTCTCCGACCTACATTAGCTGAAAATGAAAAAACGGAGCTACAGCCTCCATAATAGGAGTCTCATAACATTGAAAATAAAGGATTAAATAGGTAAACCCGCTGCCAGAATACGATCCCGCAGTTCGGCGGTGCGCGTCGGGTCCAGCTGGTGATTGAACAGTGCCCTGATTTCTGCCGGTTTGGCATCAAACTGTTCAACCATATCCTTCAGGCGATAACCATGCCGGGTGAGAGTGGGTTCCAGATCGTCAAGTTTACGTGACAACACGCTGTCAACCAGTACCACTGTAACAGGTCGTTCTCCGGTGAGCGTTGCGCTTGCCGCGGGGGTCTCAATTGGTGATAGACTTATCACACACATTGGTATACCAAGGAGTTCCAATGATATTCAGGACACCATTACGTTCTGGTCAACAGACAAGGATTTCAACAGCAGCCAGGCACTCACCCTTCTATTGAATTGAGGATCACTATGGTTGACTATCACCCCCCTGCTGAACTCTCTTTTCCGCTTTCGGCAGTTAACGACTTATTCGCGCTTTTGTTGCCCGATGCACACACCCCCGTTCCGTCAAAAGTGACCTACGGTAAACGGTTATTTTATTTCACGGTTCATCATGAACCGGTTCTCTATTTACTGACGGAAGGGCATTGCTTATTACGCCGTCATTCTGATAATCGTGTTGTGAACACCCTTTTTGCCCCCTATATTGCGGGCTGGAGCTGGCCGGACCAGGGGAAAGGAAGTCTTTACCTTGAACAAGGCCCTATAAGTGTATTGCATGCCATCTCCTTGTGGCAGGCGAACCGCCTGATAGAAAAAAATAATCAAAGCCACAATATGTTTAAATTGATGAGTTATTCGATCAATAAATTAATGTCTAATCAGACAGATACCTCTGACCGGAATGTCATCCGCATCGTAAAAAATAGCGTGCAGCAGTTAAGTCATACTCCGAAATGGTTCCAGCAACAAATATCTGTATTGAAATATATTGAAGAGCGTACCGGCCTGGGGCGCTCTTAAATATTACGTGCACTGAGTCAATTACGTGACGAAAGATATGTTGTGATGGAGAGTGGTAAGCTTAGAAATATTACTGCTGATTATTCTAAATAACACAAGCTGTCGCGGCAGTTGGGATAAATACAGGTTACTCCGGCTAAGCCCCAATGTCTTAGAGCAGGTCACTTCACTTTTGTCACTACCCACTTGCAGTGTGTGAATTCCTCACCGGGCAACTGAACATCCGTATTGCGGCCCACGTAACACATACTCCCTTATAGAAGCATCATGGATGCATCCATGATGCAGAACGTACAACCGTCCTGCACGTGGACAACGCTGTTATTAAGCTCTTCTATCGGGAATATCACCGTTACCACTGTCACTCACTGAACCAGGGAGTCAGTAAAGGGCTCGACTGCTTGATTCGTGGTCCTGGCCGGTATTCTATTTCTCACTTCAGTAGATAACGACTTATCAGTATCCCCGCCCGCCACACCATGCTACCCGAGAGCAACCAGATTTCTGCGGCAATAATAAATAACACAAGACTGTAAGTGCAATATCAACCTTGTTCAAAAAAACTACCCGTCCTGAATTCTGATGTTATATTCATTAAAGATTACCTCCGGGTTCCGGTACTTTTTAATAGCCATGAAAAACAAGTGGTTAATGAATATCATCCCGGATAATGGTGATAGTGTATTCAGGGAAAATCTTCGCAGGGCATATAATGACATTAAGAAAAAGGGTACTGGCTGCCGGAATTCTCGCCCCCGCAATCCTAGTTGTATTGCTGTCGTCAGGCATGGCCTATCTCCAGCTGAACAGAGACACAGCCGTGACGGCGAACATTCTGATGAGCCAAGTCGACCACATCACTTCCATTGCCCGCCAGGCGAATCAGGTTACCGCCAGACTTTCCTCCTTGCCCTGTGAAAGCACCCTGCAGCAGATGACGGAGAACGGGGCTCTGACGCCCTACATCCGTAGCACCGGGCTTATCCGGGATGGTATATTAATTTGTTCGTCTGTGACCGGAGCCAGGCAGCAAAGTGCGATTGCGGTTTATGGTGTTGTTGTTTCATCCCCTCCAGGGCGGATGAATGTCATCGCAACAGAGGGGACTAGCAGCGTACCAAGGCATGCGGCTGTTATCTACGCATACGGAGCCGGCAACCGGACGACGGCGTTCAGCGTGGTGGACGCACAGTACTTCACGGACCTGATGGGTTCCCTGAATAATGAGAATCATTCGGTTCAGCAGCTCCGGTTTAATGGCGGACCAGTCATTTCCGGCCAGGAGAAAATCTCCCCTCATGCGAAAATGTTCACAGCTGAGTTCAGCTCTTCTGTGAGTCAGGCGCAACTTCAGGTTCTTACGCCGGCGTTGTCGCTTCGCCATTACATCCTGCGTAATCTGCTTTTCCTCGGCCCCCTGTCTTTGCTACTGACCCTGGCTATGCTGTACATGTGGCGGCACTGGGGATCCAGAAAGATGTCTCTGGCTGATGAAATCAGGAAAGGGATGGAAGACGGTGAATTCTGGGTGCACTACCAGCCGACCTGTGATACCGCGACAGGTGCTTGCTCCGGCGCGGAAGCCCTGATGCGCTGGCAGCGTCCTGACGGGAGAAGCATTTCACCGGTGGTGTTTATCCCAGCTGCTGAAGAAGAAGGGCTGATTGTCAGCCTGACGCAGCATCTGTTCAGCCTGATAGAAGAAGATGTCAGGGCCTGGAAGATCTCTGCCCCTTTCCATCTGGGCGTGAATATTGCGGCCCCTCACCTGACGGACCAGTCATTTATTGCTGACGTTCTGAGACTGTGGGTATCCCTCGATGCCGCTATTTACCTGGTGCTGGAAATTACCGAGCGCAGCCTGGTTGAGGACACAGAGATGGCGTCCGAGAAACTTCATGAGCTTCGCCAGAAAGGCTGCCAGGTGGCTGTGGATGATTTTGGTACTGGCTACTGCTCGCTAAGCCTGCTTCAGAGCCTGCCGGTGGATTATCTGAAAATTGACAAAATATTCATCGACAGCCTGACATCGGCCGGCGCAGATACGCCGGTACTGGACACCATTGTCGGCCTTAGCAGGCGTCTGGGCATCACCACCATTGCCGAGGGCGTGACGGCAGCGCATCAGGTCGACTGGCTGATTAAAAATCAGGTTCCGTACGTGCAGGGGTATTATTATGGTCGGCCCATGCCTGCAGCTGATTTCTATCAGTGGTACAGAGAAAGAAGCTCGAACCTCACGAACGAACTCGCTGCTGATGCTCAAGCTTAAGAGGATTTTCGCAGAACAGATTCCGATACGGGCGTCACGTATATCTTCAGACAGGCCCTTCGCTGATTTATCTATGGCGTACCGAAGGCTTTGTTGAATAAATCGAACTTTTGCTGAACGACCAATAACTCATAGCGATCGAGACGGGCATTACCGCTGGTCAGGCAGGCTTGAGCGTGTGAATGCTGCCAGTCTTATTCGTTCGATGTCCCGTAAAGGTTATTCACCGGATAATGCGGCCTGTGAAGGGTTCTTTGGTCGCCTGAAAACGGAAATGTACTATGGCCATGAGTGGTCGGGCGTGACACCGGAGCACTTTATGCAGCATGTTGATGCCTATATACGATGGTATAACGAACATCGTATCATGTTGTCGCTGGGAGCACTCAGCCCGGAAATGTACCGTCGGCAACTCGGCATCGCACAATAAAACAGACTAGGAAAACATCCGCCCCCCCAAAACGGTCATAAATCTTGGTGTTGACATAGGAACATGCAAACTGAACAGCGTGGATCCAGAAGGCTACCTCCGCTATGTGCTTGACGTTGTTGCCGATTGGCCGGTCAACCGGGTCAGCGAACTGCTACCCTGGCGAATCACACTGCCAACTGAATAACACATCCCCGTCAATACGGTTCTCGCTGTACGCTTACAGGTATTAAGTGCAGCTATTTAGATATGCAGACTGTATGTGACACTCAAACCTGAAACCTGTTTTACTTATTTTCGCCACAATCGTCCTGTATAATATATACGCTGGAAAGCATGGGTTTGTCATTCATCAGGGGTGGTGAGTTAGCCGTGCTTCTCCGGCATTCAAAAACACCGTTTTTCCCAAATACGGTCCACCTGACACAATAATCGACCTTATCAATCACAGGCATTACATTAACCCGTGGAACATTTTCCAGAGAAAATCTGTTCCAGAACCCTGATTGCGATCCTCCTACTACCCGTTTCCGCAACAACTAGCTCTGAAAGACATTTAGGACAATGGGTTGCGTTTCCGAGCCAAAGTGCCGACAGATATGCCGTTCCATAAGTCCTGATAGCAACATGAACACATAAAGGGCAGTATTTTATTCTTTCTGGCATTCTTTTATCTGAAACACGAGCGCTTACCCTTAAACCTGGTTTACCTTTTCCACGAAGTACCTCATCAGATGAGGGATATAACACCTCTCTTAACATAAATCCAGAGCGGTATAATACAGGTGCAATTAATCTGTTCCACCAGAGATTTTCACAGTTTTTCAGCATAGCGCCAAAATTCATAACATTGTCATTATCCTCACATGTCATGTCAGGTGATTCAGGTAGCAATACCTGTATGTAATCATATGGGATAAGCGCTATTCTCTGTCTGAAAAAACCGTCCCCATTAATAATGGTATGCATCGCATTAATTACACCATGAATCCGGTAACTCCGGTATAAATAACTATAAACATGTTCATCTGGCAGTGGAAAAATTATCATTACAACCACCTCTGCTATTCATTACTGGACTGACATCAGAAATCAATAATTCCTTTAGACCCTATATTCTTGGTTTTCCGACAGGTCGAGTTGCGGCAGGAAGGATATCTTCCAGAACATCCCTTTTGTGGTTATACAACCAGAAAAACTCCGCATTGCAGGCTGCTTTTATTTCTTTTCTGGTAGAGCAGGGATGATTCTGTCTGTATCGCAATATACAGTATTTACAACGCCGAAACGCAGACTGATAATGGTAACACTTTCTTCGCTGAACTAGTCCGCTACAGGATGATATTATCTGCTCCACACTTCCCGAGCACACACCGCATTGTCTGGCTATAGCCTTCCTGTGAAACCCAGCCTCCGCCAGAGCGATGATTTTCTTTCTTATTTCATTCGTGATTTTTCTCGGCCTGGATACAATATCTATATTCATAGCGGCCGCTATGTTCTTAATATAACATCTACTACGCCCCGTCAGATTGTTTATCCTGTTCAAAGAAACACCTGATTTAAGTAAAGTAACAATATCATTTAAGCGATCATCACGATCGTCCTTATCAAAATCAGGAGTTATATCTCTGTATAGGAATGATTCTTTGAGCTGGGTATGGTAAATCGCATCACCCTCTCTAAAAAGCCAGAAAGAAAATAACAGATGCCTCACCGGATGGACACGGAAATCATTGTTCAGCAGATGATATAAATATCCGTAGTCCTCACTACTGGATGGAAGCAAATGCACCAGAGAATATTTCGAGAACAACATATCATGATAAAAAGAACGCATAAGATATCGATGTCTTATTCTTCCCCCTTCTGTCATATATCCGATGGTCTGGAGTCTTTTTTTATACAAAGTAACCGGGTCGATATATAGTCTGCTTTCGCTGGCCAGATAAAGTACATCCCTGCAATACTGCGCATACTGAGAATCTATGCCACTACTTTCAGAATACCGGACTCTGATATCAGGTAAAAATCCAGGAATAAGTCTTTGCCGTTCAGAAAATCGGAAAATGTTCAGTATTATTGCATGATCCGGACAGACAGATACCCCAGGGATCTGATGTATTCTGTGCCAGTAAGCCACCCCATACTGACAGATATCACGTACAGCACAAAGCGGACAGGATTTTAACACAATCGAACTGCCACTCCCCGACACTGGAAACTGACAGGCGCGAAGTGTACCACTACTGTTCCCACTTAGCATTGCCTTCTGAATCACAGTGTTGTGACCGGAAAGAAAATACATATATACAGGTGCCAGGGTTTGCTGGAAAAGTAACTTTTGAGCAGAGTCATGGGGTGAGAAAGCAAGGGAACTCAGACCCGACGTCATTGTAGGGTGTATGCTTTTTTTTTCTGAACCCAGGATTTGATATAGCTGATGTAACCCGGTCCACCCATACAGGGTCACGAACCTTATCATGCGGCTTATCAGTAACTCATCCGGTAAACATGATGGCAACCACATTCTGAACCTCATTTTGTTTCAGACAGCAGACTCCGACAAATGAGCCCGCTCTCATTCAGTCTGCTGATACTTTCAGCTCCGTCTGCAACTCTTTGATACAGATCCGTATCGGCGGGCAGTTGATAATGTTTTTCATTTTGCTGAAGAGCTGTAATTTGATGGCTGAATTCGGGGTGCTGAACACAGTTCAGGTCACCAGGAATGGAAAGTGCGTTATTGCCGAATTTGATTGTCTGAGAAGATGATAATGTGTTCTCATCTCTGAAAGCCTGGTCCTCCTTTTTGCTTTTCCTTTTTAAAACAGCCAGACTACGTTCGCGGCGGATGACAGAAACGGCTGTAGCAGACATACGGACCACACCTGATGCACTGAATATCAGCAACTCTTTCGTAATCACTTCATTTGCCCTGCCGATAACAAGCCGCTGTGCTTCACGGAAAATTCGTACAGCGAGTTCAATATTACCCACACTGAGTTCAAAAAGTGTATCGCTCAGTTCCTGGGTCAGTGGTGTCAGAACATTTGTCCACTGCAACTGCCACAATTCATCAATAAATAAAGACCAGACCTCATCATTTTCCAGCAATGAGCATTCAAAATATCCATTGCTTTCCGCACGTCTCGCTGCTTTGAGCGATTGCGACAGAAGTTCATTAAATGGCGGATTTGCACAGAACAATACAGGTATTCCTAAATTATTCACCAGAGAATGAATAAAACTTAACAGCCGCTCAGCACCGCCTGATCGAGCAAGATTCATGTTCTGCATTTCATCAATAACCAGAATTCCCAGATAGCTTGATTTAATTCTTGCTTCAATTTGTTCAAGCAACAGAGGGATCGTAGTTGCACGTTTTAAAGATACTCCACCAAGTTTTTTATCCAACCCACTAAGAATACTATAACAAAGTGCCTTAATGCTCGAATCTGCGGGGCAATCAACTTTTATCCACACAACCTGCTTCAGAACAACCGGGTATGCTCCAACTGCCTTATGCTCTATAACATCCGGATACCAGTTCAGGATCTGCTCCAGCATACAGGTTTTTCCGACCCCACTTTCTCCAATCACCGTAATACCACATCCCTTAGGACTGAAAAAGCCACCCGAGGGCGCTATGTCCGGGCGATGATCAACAGGGTAATGAAGATAATTCACTGTCGCTGGCGATAGTGGGTTTTTACAGGAATAGCCTTCCTTAATTGCTGTTTCAATTGCCCGAAAGCAATCAATATAAACAGGCAAGGGTTGTCTCAGCTCTTTCAATCTCAGGAGATATTCTGTACGAAGACCGGGAGCCAGTTTTTTCTCTTCCTGTGTTACAGGAGGATAACATCCCAGTATACTGGCAATGTCTTCATCAGGGATCCAGACCGGTAATGCTTCGATCAGTGGATTTCCCTGATATTCCGGCAGCATAGCCTGATGGTACTCCGCAGCAATAGTTTTCATACGACTCCCATCCTGGTCTGTTAGCAGATGTAACCGAAAGGGCGTTCATCCCAGTAACATTTACGGCTTCCTTTTCAGTAACCCGACTGTTTCACTCTGTGTTCTTACTCCCGGTGCGGGAGCAGCCCTTTCTGGGACATGCTGGTATTCGGTTACGTCCCGCATATCGCCAGAATACCCATTCCTCTGAAGATTTATGGCATTTTGTCTGTGCATCCTAATATCCCGGATGTTGCGTACTTCTGGTGATGAAGCCCTGTTGCGCTTAAACGTCTCTCCGGATTCACGAATGGTATTCTGTTGAGTGTTCATTCTTTTCGCAGAGACTACTGATACATGTGGTCCGGAAGTAATATTCTTCTTCCACGCCATTACTGTCTGAATATCAGTCTCATGTTGACCGTTATAATTTGAAGACATTGCCATCAGGGTACACATGGTAAACTCTTCGGCGTCATTAAATCTAACGTAAATAAAAGAGGAGTTATCCTGATCTATCCTTGCCTCAAGTTTTATTCGTCCCGAATGGCGGGCAACGACCTTCAGTGCCTCAAACTCGGCATGATGACATTCATAATACATATCATCGTTAAGGCGGATGCCTCTGGACGTCATGGAGACCCAACAACATGGTAGTAGTTTCGCCCGGATTTCAGCTTCACTGGCATGCCTCAGTGCGTGCCGGTGAAGTTTCAGGTGAATATTCCAGTAGTTGCGTGGAGTTGGAGATAGTGAATATTCCGGTAACAATCTGGACTGTCTAATAAGCGCATCCTTAATGGAATCGTTATGCTCAAGAATTTGTGCTATCAAAAGTGACGTGACTTCATCAAGAGTGAAACAGGCTTCCCGTCTTGGATCCTTATCCCCCCTTATATAATGCCGCCCTTTCGTGGTTCCCATCAGGTTATGTATCAGTTCATCATTAAGGATTTTAAAACGCCTCTCCACAATTCCCTTAACATCTGCGCGCCAGGAAGGTGCAATACTCAGGTTGCCAATAAGTGGTACAACAATTTCTTCCGGTTTCTGACAGATAAATTCGCCTCTGTCACACAGAAGTTTTTGGGGAATATGATGACATGGCCAGTCATCATCGCTAATAGTAATACCAAACCTTGCGCAGAACTGCTTTTTGTTCGTAAAACTGTTAACAAGTGCCTGCCTTCCTGCACGCCATGAGGCATATTCCATGGAAACATGCAAACCAACAATCATCCGGCTTTCCTTATCCACAACAAGGTACAGTACCGGTCGTCCCAGAACCCATTGCCGATTGAAAGACGATACAATATGAACATCAAGCACTGTTGCATCAAGTTCAAAACAACTACCAGGAACGGATGTATGATCAGTGGCACTTCCACGTAATGCACGTTTTCTCAACAAATAATCCCGCCTGGAAACCTGCTTCTCAATAAGTTCAGAGGGATGGATGAGCCGTTTTAACCAGTACCGGAAAGAACGTTCAGAAGGTAGCGAGGGTTCCCTCATCTCTGCTTCAGCTTTTATGATTTCATCAAAATAATAGTCGGCAAGGACGCTACGGTATATTGCTGATATTGACCATTTTTCATTCTTAGGGCCATATTTTCGAATGCCTTTAAGGAATATCTTCTTATCTTCTTCTGTAACATTCCTGTAAAAGGAAGTCATCGACATAAATGGTGACTGTTTTAACGGAGCCCCACGCTTAGCCTCTCCGGCAATCCGGGGCTGACCTGTACCGCCACAATTTGGCCATGAAGGTAAAAGTGCATTTTTCTCTTGCCCGTAAAACCAGTATCTACTAAGTATTCTGTAAAGTTTATTTTTATATATTTTCTTTTCAGCTGCATAACGGGTTATATGCTGACTCCTTTTTTTCATAACTATATCTAGCAAAAAAAGATGATCATCAATAAGTGGCTGAATTAATGAATAATATTCATCTCGTTTTTCTTTGTTGGATTCCGGAATATTACACTCATCTATTGTCTGGAAAGAAGGTATGATAACACTGGTTTCACTGCTTTCTCCACGGGAAACTGACATCTCTAATTCTGATATTCGTATTCGGCGTGGCATTTTAAAAACACCTGGCCCCTTATCCATTTGAAACACAATACAAATATTCAGTTCGAAGTAAATTGAAAGTACCCGGTATCGTCCATCGCAAATACCATCTATACCTGAAATATCCCAGATGCTATTAATGTTCATTGTGGACCTCTGCCGCTGACCTGGGGTAATTTACCTGAAAAATTGTTACTATTCCTGAATCTGGAATGGAGTTCTGCAAGTCAACTTTGATACATTTATTTGCAATCAAGCACCTGAAGACCTGTAATGCATCACCAGGTGATACGGCCAGTATACTGGAAAAGTGATCGCAGATTTCAGAAACCAAAGCAGTTCCAATCGAGAGATGTGGTAAGACCATCCTTAGCGAACTGTCAGCAATCTCAATTTCCTGTCGTAACGGAGATGTTGCCCATTCAATATTTTTTGACTGAATTTTACTAATAACTGATGGTACGAATACCGTAAATGGTACTCCCATTAACTCCCACCAAATTCTTTCTATATCCAGCTTCTCAGCAACACGTTTATCATGAAGAGAGTCTTCCTGCTTCACGCTGATAGCCTCGTACCATGTCTTATTTCCCTCCTGGCAGGTAAGTAATAAATCTGTGGTCATCACTACAGGGGTACTGGTCGAAGGAATTCTGGGATAGTGGATACCAAGCAGTTCGGCAATCCCCATACATAATGGAAGCGGTAGAAGAGGAAACTGTTCACGTATATCGACAACCCGCTCCAGGAACTCAGCCTGAAAAAAGCAACAACTTTCCCCCTCTGAAAACAGGTGGTGAACTCTGCCGGTTTTAATTCCCTGAATTTTGGCACTCGTTCCCTGGGAGGGGACATCCTGAACCCTGAGCCAGGGTTTATAACGCCCCCCGGAACCAAGACCGTATTGGTTTTTAAGAGCCCGCTGAAAATCTGAAATCGTTAACAGACTTCGCCCTCTTGCCATATCCACGCCTCATAATCATCAACGCGTCATGGTGAAATTATAGTCTATGCTACAGTCTTTATTGTCAAAAATAGCTAGTTAGCTACAAACTTTAATCACAAGCTACAAATTTTATTGTCGGTTCACATCTCTGCCAGCGCCTGAGCACACGCCCAGGCACTTGCCCATGCCCACTGGAAGTTGTACCCGCCAAGCCAGCCGGTCACATCCATCACTTCGCCAATAAAATAGAGCCCCGGCACGTTGCGCGCTTCCATGGTGCGGGAAGAGAGTTCATTCGTGTCAACTCCGCCAAGCGTGACTTCTGCGGTGCGGTAGCCTTCCGTGCCGTTTGGCTGCACGCGCCAGTTTGTCAGCGTCTCAACCAGCATCTCCTGCTCGCGGCTGTTAAGCTGCTTGAGCGAAACATCCGGGATCTGACCCAGCACCTGCAAGCATTCCACCAGACGCTTCGGCAGCTGCATTGCCAGGGTGTTTTTCAGGCTCTGATTCGGGTGCGCAGTACGTTGCTCGTTGAGGAACGCGTCCAGATCGCAGTCCGGCACCAGGTTCACGGTCACAAACTCTCCCGGCTGCCAGTAACTGGAGATCTGCAGTACTGCCGGGCCGGAGAGGCCACGATGGGTGAAGAGCAGGTTTTCGCGGAATATAGTACCGTCTTCGGCGGTGATAACCGACGGAACCGAGACGCCAGAAAGTGTCTGGAGTTGTTCCAGCAGCGGTTTATGCAGCGTAAACGGCACCAGACCCGCACGCGTTGGCAGCACCTTCAGGCCGAACTGCTCGGCAATCTTGTAGCCAAATGGCGAAGCACCCAGACCCGGCATAGAAAGACCACCGCTGGCGATCACCAGGCTGTCGGTGCTGACGGTTTCACCGTTGAGTTGCAGCGTGTAACCTTGCTCATCACGCGCAACGTCCAGCACTTCCGTGCGCAGGCGCATCGTTACACCGCCCTTCTCACACTCGGCCACCAGCATATCGACAATCTGTTGCGCGGAATCATCGCAGAACAGCTGGCCCAACGTCTTCTCATGCCACGCAATACCGTGTTTACCCACGAGGTCGATAAAGTCCCACTGGGTGTAACGCGCCAGCGCAGATTTGCAAAAATGACGGTTTTGGCTCAAATAGGCCGCGGGTTCAACATACAGATTCGTAAAGTTGCAGCGCCCGCCGCCAGACATCAGGATCTTACGGCCTGGCTTTTTACCGTTATCCAGCAGCAGCACGCGACGACCCGCCTGTCCGGCCATCGCCGCACAAAACATACCCGCCGCACCGGCGCCAATTACCACGGCATCAAACCTTTCCACGTCAAAACCCTCTTTGTTAACTGCCGCGGATTGTAAAGTTTCCTCTGTGGTCACACCAGCGTAAAAAGATATTACAAAGCCATTTCATTGAAATTTAAAGAATATCCTTTCAGGCACTTTTCTCAAATCAGGTGGTATGTCAAAAAAAGTCTATATTTCACTTTGCCCGCCGTGCATTTGTCCTGGATAATGCGCCGCGTTCATGTCCTCAAAATGGCGTAACGTCCTATGCTACATTTGTTTGCCGGCCTGGATTTACATACCGGGCTTTTATTATTGCTTGCTCTGGTTTTTGTACTGTTTTACGAAGCGATCAACGGCTTCCACGACACTGCAAACGCAGTAGCGACGGTTATCTACACTCGCGCAATGCGATCGCAACTGGCGGTTGTTATGGCGGCGGTATTTAACTTTTTTGGTGTCCTCCTGGGCGGACTGAGCGTTGCGTATGCCATTGTGCATATGTTGCCAACGGATCTGCTGCTTAACGTAAGTTCTGGCCATGGCCTCGCTATGGTGTTCTCAATGCTGCTTGCTGCAATTATCTGGAACCTCGGTACCTGGTATTTCGGCCTGCCTGCATCCAGTTCTCACACTCTTATTGGCGCGATTATCGGTATCGGGTTAACTAACGCCCTGATGACCGGTACATCGGTTGTTGATGCGCTGAACCTTCCTAAAGTACTGGGTATTTTCGGTTCTCTGATCATTTCCCCTATTGTGGGTCTGGTGGTTGCAGGTGGATTAATTTTCATCCTGCGTCGTTACTGGAGCAACACGAAAAAGCGCTCCCGTATTCACCTGACTCCGGCAGAGCGTGAGAAGAAAGACGGTAAGAAAAAACCACCATTCTGGACACGTATCGCTCTGATCATTTCTGCAATCGGCGTGGCTTTCTCACACGGTGCGAACGATGGTCAGAAAGGTATTGGCCTGGTGATGCTGGTTCTGATTGGCGTTGCGCCAGCAGGTTTCGTGGTTAACATGAATGCCTCCGGATACGAAATCACCCGTACCCGTGATGCGGTGAACAACGTCGAAATCTATTTCCAGCAGCATCCTGATCTTCTGAAGAAAGCGACCGGCGTTGACCAGTTGATTCCTTCTCCGGAAGCGGGCGCTACCACCGTACCAGGCGAGTTCCATTGCCATCCGGCTAATGCGATTAACGCGCTGGAACGTGCGAAAGGCATGCTGGGCACTATCGAGAGTTATGACAAACTGACCGTTGAGCAGCGTGGTCAGCTACGTCGCATTATGCTGTGCATCTCTGATGTGACGGATAAAGTGGCGAAGCTGCCTGACGTGAATACTGACGACAAGCGTCTGCTGAAGAAACTGAAAAGCGATATGCTCAACACCATTGAGTACGCGCCAATCTGGATCATCATGGCGGTCGCGCTGGCACTCGGTATCGGTACGATGATTGGCTGGCGTCGTGTGGCGACCACCATCGGCGAGAAGATCGGTAAGAAAGGCATGACCTATGCGCAGGGTATGTCCGCGCAGATGACGGCAGCCGTGTCTATCGGTCTGGCGAGCTATACCGGTATGCCAGTGTCTACCACCCACGTACTCTCCTCGTCCGTGGCAGGTACCATGATTGTTGACGGTGGCGGTCTGCAGCGCAAAACCGTGACCAACATTCTGATGGCCTGGGTATTCACCCTCCCGGCCTCTATCCTGTTGTCTGGCGGTTTGTACTGGATTTCGCTGAAGCTGATCTAATCAGTTGAAGGCGACAAAAAAGCGGGTCAGGAAACTGACCCGCTTTTTTTATGTGCTGATAACTATCATGAAACGTTTGAAAACATAAGGATTTTCTGAACATTTTTTGCTCAAACCAATTTCGAAGATAAAACTATGATAGCGGTCAGAAGAAAAACCACACAAAGGAGGATGTATGGCTTCTGTCCCTATTTCAGGCCCCGGCTCAATTGTTATAGCTAACAACATGCGTGAAGCACGCCTGCACGGCATGTCGCGTAATATGGCCACTTCCTCAACGTATTATTGGTTCTACCAAAAAGTTCGTAATGGCGGTCCCTGGGATTATAAAAAATTCGACCCATATTTTGCTGCATTTGGTAACTTCAACTTCGGAGCCGCTGGCACTGCGGCGGGTATCCCTGCAAACATCCTTCTTATGGGAGCTGGCTGGGCTCAAGGTCGTGCAGGCACCTCAAAACCTGAATGGGGAAAATGGTACGAAAAGCCGCCTTACGGAGACGACCCAACCGACCAACGCAATATCAGAGAAGGAATAGACTATGCCATTCAAAACGGCTATTAAATGGATTCATCGCCTTGTTACCGTTTCGCTTATGGCTCTGGTCATTGGTTTTCTCTGGCTAAACCACCAGCCCAGTCAGCAAAAGAGCGATGAGCTACAGCGCGTTTATAAATTATCTGATAGCGTCTGGCTCTATATGACCGTGAACAATCAGGGTGGCGCAACCGTGCCAACAATCTACCGTTACTACCTCTCGGGGGAAATATCAGGGAATGATGCCGACGTTATCCATCAGCTTGCTATGAAGCATCCTGTTATTGAAGGTACAGGCACGATTACCACTGCCAGTATGGATACAAACGGGGAAGTGAAAATTACCTATAGCGGGAAAGTTATCTCAATTCAGGACAATATCTCAAATCTCCGGTTCTCAGTTACGCCCTGAACCAGATGAAATCAGGCGGGGCTTACCCCGCCTGCTGTGAAGCTCAATGCCAAATCATCAATGCAACCATACTGACCACGACCAGCCCACACAGGGCACTGGTCAAAATGAACTGACGACGCAGGCGCTCGCAACGACGGATAAACTCTTCATCGTGATGATCGCGGTAGCGCTGGTAGTAGATGTATCCCACCAGACGCATCTGTTTGCTGGGCTGTCCATGCGAGGTGAAGAAACCTCCACCGTCCACATACTGATAAAGCAACGGATCGCAACCACGAAGTACCACCAACAGCGCACGTAACGATGAGAAGTAGCGCGCCATATTCACTATGCAAACCACACATAGCGCCCAAAACAATGCGACGGTGCTAATCATACATCCTCCCCGGCGTCCGCCCACGAAGCAAGGCTTCTGAGCTACCGCACCCCAATGCCCTGACAGACAGTTCAGTGAAAGAATGACCAAAATCGATCCTGTTCGCATTTTAAAATCCGAACGGCTCATTAAATAGTGTAGGAGATCCGTTAATTTTTTTGCCACAAGGTTAATCGTTATCAACACCAAAGCTTGAAAAATATGTTTAACTGGGCCGTAATAAAGTATCAGACGGCGGCATTCTCGTATTAGTCATCGATAACTTAAGGAAGGAGTAACACTATGGCTTACAAACACATTCTCATCGCGGTAGACCTCTCCCCGGAGAGCAAAGTACTGGTTGATAAAGCAGTATCCATGGCACGTCCCTACAACGCGAAAGTTTCTCTGATTCACGTTGATGTGAATTACTCCGACCTCTATACCGGTCTGATCGACGTCAATCTCGGCGATATGCAGAAACGCATTTCCGAAGAGACTCACCATGCCCTGAGCGAACTGTCGACTAACGCAGGTTATCCGATCACCGAAACCTTAAGCGGTAGCGGCGACCTGGGACAGGTGCTGGTCGATGCAATTAAGAAATACGATATGGATCTGGTGGTATGCGGTCACCATCAGGACTTCTGGAGCAAGCTGATGTCTTCAGCGCGCCAGCTGATTAACACCGTTCACGTGGATATGCTGATTGTTCCACTGCGTGACGAAGAAGACGAGTAAGTGCGTTAAATTCCCCTCAGCCTAACCCTCTCCCACAGGGAGAGGGAATAGATCGAGGACGTAGGCCGGGTAAGGCGAAGCCGCCACCCGGCTTTTTTTATTCCGGCGTACCGGCATAAATATCAAACCGGTGCCCTTTGGTAGTCACCGCATTGGTCGTCGCAACGTCCGCCAGCGGCGGCGCATAGTCCGGGCGTTTCACTACCACACGCTTCGTCGCTAACTGGCGAGCAGGCCCCAGCAAACCATCTGCATCCAGGTCCGGACCCACCAGCGACTGAAACACACGCATCTCTTTCTTCACCAGCGCACTTTTCTGCTTATGCGGGAACATCGGATCAAGATAGACCACCTGCGGGCGCGGGGTAATATCGGTCAGCGCCGTCAGGCTGGAGGCGTGGATCAGCTGCAAACGCTCCTGCAACCACGGGCCGATTTCCGGGTCAGCATAGCCACGCACCAGACCGTCGTCGAGTAGTGCGGCCACCACAGGATTCCGTTCCAGCATCCGCACATGACAACCCACGGATGCCAGCACAAACGCATCACGCCCTAACCCCGCCGTGGCATCCACCACATCCGGCAGATAGCTCCCTTTGATACCGACCGCTTTGGCAACCGCTTCACCACGACCGCCGCCAAACTTACGTCGGTGTGCCATTGCACCGCCAACAAAGTCGACAAAAATACCGCCGAGTTTCGGTTCGTCGCGCTTACGTAATTCGAGATGCTCTGGCGTCATCACCAGCGCCATCAGGTTTTCATCATCGTGCTCCAGCCCCCAGCGGGCGGCCAGAACAGATAAGGCGCCGTCTCCGGCGCCTGTTTCATCGACTAAGCAGATCTTCACGTAACAATCAGCCTTTAATCCCGTAATGCTCAAGCATCGCATCCAGCTGTGGCTCGCGGCCACGGAAGCGTTTGAACAGCTCCATCGGCTCTTCAGAACCCCCGCGGGTCAGGATGTTATCGAGGAACGACTGGCCCGTTTCGCGGTTAAAAATCCCTTCCTCTTCGAAGCGAGAGAAGGCATCTGCCGCCAGCACGTCGGCCCACAGGTAGCTATAGTAACCTGCCGCGTAGCCGCCCGCGAAGATGTGGCTGAACGCGTGCGGGAAGCGGCCCCAGGTTGGCCCAGGAATGACGGCAACCTGCTTTTTAATCTCAGCCAGGGTCTCGAGGATTTTAGCCCCCTGCTCCGGGCTGAACTCGGCGTGCAGGCGGAAATCGAACAGGCCGAATTCCAGCTGACGCAGGATAAACATCGCCGCCTGGTAGTTTTTCGCCGCCAGCATTTTATCCAGCAGTTCTTTCGGCAGCGGTTCGCCGGTCTCATAGTGACCAGAGATAAACGCCAGCGCGTCCGGCTCCCAGCACCAGTTTTCCATAAACTGGCTTGGCAGTTCGACCGCATCCCATGGCACACCGCTGATCCCGGCCACGCCTGCGGTTTCGATGCGAGTCAGCATATGGTGCAGACCGTGACCAAACTCGTGGAACAGGGTGATCACTTCGTCGTGGGTAAACAGCGCAGGTTTACCATTCACCGGACGGTTGAAGTTACAGGTCAGATAAGCGACCGGCTTCTGCAGAGAACCGTCGGCTTTACGCATCTGGCCCACGCAGTCGTCCATCCACGCCCCACCGCGTTTGTTCTCACGCGCGTAGAGATCGAGGTAGAAACTGCCGCGCAACTCGTTCTTCTCGTCATACAGTTCGAAGAAACGCACGTCCGGATGCCAGACGTCAATGTCGGTACGTTCTTTCGCGGTGATGCCATAGATGCGCTTAACCACTTCGAACAGACCGTTAACGGCTTTGTTTTCCGGGAAGTACGGGCGCAACTGCTCGTCGCTGATGCTGTAGAGGTGCTGCTTCTGTTTTTCGCTGTAGTAAGCGATGTCCCACGGCTGCAACTCGTCCACGCCGAACTCCGCCTTCGCGAAAGCACGCAACTGAGCCAGCTCTTTCTCACCCTGAGGACGGGCGCGTTTGGCCAGGTCGGTCAGGAAATCGAGTACCTGCTGCGGGTTTTCCGCCATTTTGGTGGCAAGGGATTTATCGGCATAGTTTTCAAAGCCCAGCAACTGCGCCAGCTCGTGACGCAGGGCCAGAATTTCAGCCATCACCGGGCTGTTGTCCCATTTACCGGCATTCGGCCCCTGGTCGGAGGCGCGAGTGCTGTAAGCGCGGTACATCTCTTCGCGCAACGCCTGGTTGTCGCAGTAGGTCATTACTGGCAGATAGCTCGGAATATCCAGGGTTAACAGGAAACCTTCCTGCTCTTTCGCTTCGGCCTGAGCTTTTGCCGCCGCCAGCGCGCTTTCCGGCATCCCGGCCAACTGCGCTTCGTCGGTAATCAGCTTCGTCCAGCCCATGGTGGCGTCGAGCACGTTGTTGCTGTACTGATTGCCCAGCTCAGACAAGCGCGCGGCAATTTCACCGTAGCGGGTCTGCTTCTCTTTTGGCAGACCAATCCCGGACAGCTCAAAATCACGCAGGGCGTTATCGACCGATTTTTTCTGCGCCGTATTCAGTTCGGCATAGTGGTCGCCATCACGCAGGTCGCGATACGCTTTGTAGAGCCCTTCGTGCTGGCCGACCCAGGTGCTGTACTCAGAGAGCAGCGGCAGAGTCTGTTCGTAGGCTTCACGCAGTGAAGGACTGTTTTTAACCGAGTTCAGATGGCTCACCGGGGAGAAGATACGTCCCAGCACGTCGTCCACTTCGGCCAGCGGCTGACACAGATTTTCCCAGCTGTACGGCGCGCCCTGCGCTACCACGCTTTCTACCGCCGCGCGGCAGTTGTCCAGCGACTGCGTAACAGCTGGAACCACATGCTCAGGGAGGATTTTAGAAAATGGCGGCAACGAAAAAGGCGTCAGTAATGGATTGGTCATAAACGCTGTCCTGTTGAATAAGATGAATGAAGCGCGCATCCGGCGCTGTGCATATGGTCCAGTAATGGGGTTAAGTGTAGAGGATTTCAATGGCTGCGCTTACCGTGCCGACGGGTAATCTGTGCCGTTCTGCTGTAAACTGTGGCAAATCGTCATTTCAGCGGAATTTCATTACCCATGCTCAGTTATCGCCACAGCTTTCACGCAGGCAACCACGCCGACGTCCTCAAACACACCGTTCAGAGTCTGATCATCGAATCACTCAAAGAGAAAGAGAAGCCGTTTCTCTATCTGGACACCCACGCGGGCGCGGGGCGCTATCAGCTGAGTGGCGAACACGCCGAGCGTACCGGTGAATATCTGGAAGGGATCGCCCGCATCTGGCAGCAGGACGATCTGCCCGCCGAGCTGGAGCCGTATATCGGCGTGGTGAACCATTTCAACCGCAACGGCCAGCTGCGCTACTACCCAGGTTCTCCGCTGATTGCCCGCCAGCTGCTGCGCGAGCAGGACAGCATCCAGTTGACCGAGCTGCACCCAAGTGATTTCCCACTGTTGCGCGCTGAATTCCAGAAAGATAACCGCGCTCGCGTGGATAAAGCCGATGGCTATCAGCAGCTGAAAGCCAAATTGCCGCCGGTTTCCCGTCGTGGCCTGGTGCTGATCGACCCGCCGTACGAAATCAAAACCGACTATCAGGCAGTGGTGACCGGCATCCACGAAGGTTACAAACGCTTTGCGACTGGTACCTATGCCCTGTGGTATCCGGTAGTGCTGCGCGCGCAAATCAAACGCATGATCAAAGACCTGGAAGCGACCGGCATCCGCAAAATCCTGCAGATTGAACTGGCTGTACGCCCGGATAGCGACCAGCGCGGCATGACCGCCTCCGGTATGATTGTCATCAACCCGCCGTGGAAGCTCGAAGCGCAGATGAACAACGTGCTGCCATGGCTGCACAAAACGCTGGTACCGGCCGGGACAGGACACGCCACCGTCAGTTGGATCGTGCCTGAGTAATCACAGCCATCGGTGGAAACTATTGATTTCAGGTATACAATCGCGGCAATTCACGATTAAGGATAAAAGCTATGACTAAGCATTATGACTACATCGCAATCGGCGGCGGCAGCGGCGGCATCGCCTCCATCAACCGTGCGGCCATGTATGGCCAGAAATGTGCGCTGATTGAAGCCAAAGAACTTGGCGGCACCTGCGTGAACGTGGGTTGTGTACCGAAGAAAGTGATGTGGCATGCGGCGCAGATCCGTGAAGCTATCCATATGTATGGCCCGGACTACGGCTTTGACACCACCATCAACCACTTCGACTGGGACAAACTGATCGCCAGCCGTACTGCCTACATCGACCGTATTCACACCTCGTACGACAACGTACTGGGTAAAAATAACGTCGACGTGATCCGTGGTTTTGCCCGCTTTGTGGACGCGAAAACGATCGAAGTGAACGGTGAGACGATCACTGCCGATCACATCCTGATCGCCACCGGCGGTCGTCCGAGCCACCCGAATATCCCGGGCGTGGAATACGGTATCGACTCCGACGGTTTCTTCGAACTGCCAGCCCTGCCAAAACGCGTTGCCGTAGTGGGTGCGGGTTACATCGCGGTTGAGCTTGCCGGCGTGATTAATGGTCTGGGTGCCGAAGCGCATCTGTTTGTGCGTAAACACGCACCGTTGCGTAGCTTTGACCCGCTGATCGTCGACACGCTGGTCGAAGTGATGAACGCCGAAGGACCAACTCTGCACACCAACGCCGTACCAAAAGCGGTGGTGAAAAATGCGGACGACAGCCTGACCCTGGAGCTGGAAGATGGCCGCAGTCAGACCGTCGATTGCCTGATCTGGGCGATTGGCCGTGAACCGGCGAACGATAACTTCAACCTGGCCGTCACGGGCGTGAAAACCAATGATAAAGGCTATATCGTCGTCGATAAATTCCAGAACACCAGTGTACCGGGCATTTATGCTGTCGGTGATAACACCGGTGCGGTTGAGCTGACCCCGGTTGCCGTTGCAGCGGGTCGCCGTCTCTCCGAGCGTCTGTTTAACAACAAGCCGGAAGAGCATCTGGACTACAGTAATATCCCGACCGTGGTCTTCAGCCACCCGCCAATCGGCACCGTCGGCTTAACCGAGCCGCAGGCGCGCGAGCAGTATGGCGACGACCAGGTGAAAGTGTACAAATCGGCGTTTACCGCGATGTACACCGCAGTCACCTCACACCGTCAGCCATGCCGCATGAAGCTGGTCTGCGTGGGTCCGGAAGAGAAGATTGTCGGTATCCACGGCATCGGCTTCGGTATGGACGAGATCCTGCAGGGCTTCGCCGTGGCGCTGAAGATGGGCGCAACGAAGAAAGACTTCGACAACACCGTGGCGATCCACCCGACGGCCGCGGAAGAGTTTGTGACCATGCGTTGATGTCAAAACGTCAGAGAGCCTCGCCGCTCTCTGACGACAACTGCTGATTAAACCGGGTCATCTCTTCCAGCACGCGATCGACGAGGATCTCAATCTCTTGCCAGGATCCCTCGTCGTGACAGGCCGTTTCCAGTTGTTCACAGGCGTTCTGCAACGCTGCCATATTCATCATCCGTGCACCGCCGTTGATACGGTGCGCCATACGGCCAACCTTATCGCGGTTTTTCTGCGCGAGCCACTGCGTCAACTTGCTGGCATCTTGTCTGTTGACCTCCACCATCTCAGCCTGCAGCGTTTGCGTGGTATCACTCTCCAGACCAGGTTTCACGCTGCTGACGGAAAAATAGCGTTCCAGCAGCACCTGGAGTTTTTCCGCCGTTAGCGGTTTTTCCAGATATTCATTCATACCGGCCTCAAGACAACGCGCTGCCGTTTCTGTGCCGCTCATCGCCGTCAGGCCGAAGATCGGGATCGGTGGCTGGCCGTTAAGCTGTTCCGTATGGCGGATCTGCTGCGCCAGTTCATAACCGTCCATCTCCGGCATCGTGCAGTCGGTAATAATCACATCGTAGCGGCCCGGATTTTGCTGCCACATCGATAGCGCCTCCGCCCCCTGCGTTGCCAGTGACACCTGGTGCCCCCAGGACTCCAGCCGCTGCTGCAGTGCACGGCGTGCTGGCGGATAGTCGTCCACGCCAAGAATATGTAGACTGCGCACCTGTTCGACCGGTGGAGGGGTCAATACTTTGCTGGCAGCTGGCACGGCGTTGAAATGCAGGCTCACCACGCAGCCCTCATGCGGTTCACTGTCGATACGCACTTGCGCACCCGCGGCATGCGCCATATGCAGGCAGGCCGGTAAGCTGAACCCGGTGTCGGTCCACTCTGATTTCAGCGTCACATGGTGAGCACGCCTGGTAATCTTCTCCAGCATTTGCCCGTCAATTCCCTTACCCTGATCGCACACTTCAATAACCAGTGGGATGGTCGTGGCATCTGGCTCTCTGCTCCCCTCATACACCTCAACGTCAATCTCCTGGCACTCCGAATGCTTAATGGCGTTACGCAGCAGGCTGGAGAGGATGCGAATAATCAGCAGCGGATCGGTAGTAAAACGCTCGGTAGACAGCTCGATCAGCACGTTCAGGGTGATCCCTTTCGCTTCGGCCTGCTGCCGGTAGAGCGCCACGGTACTGTCGATTAACTGCGGCAGATGCGTGCTACGCGTCGTTCCGTTCAGTTGCGGGTTATCGGCACGGAAGACATCGAACATGTCGCCGATAAGCGAAAGCAGGTTGAGTGAAGATTCCCAAATCAGATTCAGGTTTTCATTATGCTCATGCCGTGCATCCAGTTCCTGAAGCTCCATCTCCAGCAGGCCGGTGATCACGCTGAGCGGGGTACGCACTTCATGCCCCATACTCTGCATAAACGCGTTCTTGCTGGCAATGGCCTGTTCCAGGTTACTTTTGGTTTCTGAGAGCTGCGTAATCAGCTTCTCTTTTTCCGTAATATCCAGCCAGCCGCCAATTAAACCGCCAACCTCTCCCTGACTGTCATGCCACGGCACAACCCAACCCTGTAAATAACGCGACCGTCCGTCTGTCTGGAATCTGACGGACCAGTTTTGCGGCAAACCATCCTGCAGCGCCTGGTTATATTTGGCTTCAATCGCCGCGAGTTCAGAAGGTTCGATTGTATTAATGGCGGTAATTGGCAGGCCTATCAGCTCCTGGCCTGACTGACCGATAGCCTCGCTCCAGGCCTGGTTATAACGCAGTAAATTCCCCTGCCGATCGCGGACATAGAGCGCCACAGGCGATGCGTCGATCAGCGCCTGGGTAAACTTCAGTTGTTCTGCCAGCTTCTGCTGCCAGACGTTGCCACGACGGAGTGCGGCACGTAAGTATTGGATCCACAGCCAGCAGCCCAGCACCACCAGCAGTAACAGCACACCCCAGACCAACGAATTCAGCAGCGTGCTTTTATCCCAGGTTTCACTGTTTTCTATCGCCGCCTGACGCCAGTTTCCCGCCATTTGCATCAGCGCCTGCGGCTGCATATCTGCCAGCGCTTTATTGATGATGTTAACCGGCTGACTGTGCTCCGTTTGTGCTGACAGAACCAGATCGACAGGTGTAACAGGCAGGGTCACAGCCAGATGAAAGCGAGTTGGGTGGTGAAGAGTCACCAGGTAGTTAGCAATAAACTGCGGTGCAATCACCCCGCGCACTTCCCCTTTTTTTAACCGCTCAAGCGCATCATCCATATGGGGAACCACCACCAGCTTAATGGTGGGATACCAGGTCTCCAGCCACGGTATTAGCGGGTCGCTGGCCTGAATGGCGATTTTTTCGCCCTTCAGCTGCGTAAAATCATCCGGGCGCTTGATGTCCTGATCCATCACTACCACAGCGGGTGTCGTGAGCAAAGGCGGCGTTTTTGCGGCACCATTTTTCGTCTGTTGCGGTGTATCGATCACCTGCTCGACAAAAAGTGCATCAGGATAAGCGCGTTTCAGCGCAAGCATATCCGTGTCGTTTTCAGCAGGCATGACCGTAAAGCGAATACCGTACTGCTCGTGGAACTGATTAAGCAGATCCACCACCAGACCTGCAGGCTCGCCCTCACTGACAAAAGAGATGGGACGCTGGCGCTGGTCAATAATGACCTTAATATCCCCATGCTCGCGCAGCCAGTTTTCCTCCTCCTGATCCAGCCCCAGAGGATTGCTGGTGATAACAAAACTGCGGTTCAATCCCCAGTTGATCGCAATACGCAGGCGGCTGGCTAACGGAATATGTTTGAAGACGGTTTCAATGGCCTCCGCCAGCAATGGTAGCTGACGGTCGACACCAAAACTCATGTTCAGATTGGGTATCGCCGGGCTAAACGTCCAGCTCAACCCTCTGGCCTGATGATATTGAGTGAGATACTCCGCGCTGGCCCGGTTTATCCACAAGGCATCAAGTTGTTTAAAGGCAAGCGCGCTCACTGCGGTGGTATACCATGTCTGGTAACGCAGCGTACTCTCCGGGTAATAACGGCGTAGCGCGTCACCTGCATGACTGCCAGCGACCAGCCCAAGCACTTTGTTGCGTAGATCGATGGGGACTTCACCCTGTGGTTTCGAGGTCATCAGCACCGCTTTGTCCAGCAGCCATGGCGGTGTGGCTTGCAGATCAGGGCTTGGCCACAGTTCAGGGTTCCAGATTGCGACCATCTGTATTTCCTGTCGCTGCAGTGCGGCGAGCGCATCATGGCTCTGATCATAGTAGTGCAGCTTAATTTTGACCTTGAGGCTATCTTCCAGCAGTGCCAGGTAATCTGCGGCAATTCCGCTGAAGACGCCGTGCCCCATTCCTTCGCTCAGCGGTGGGTGCTCTTGCCCCCATACGCCAACATGCAGCGTCGGGTTGTTATTCAGCCAACGTTGCGCCGCATCACTGAACTGAACATGAGGGGCGTTCACCTGAACACGAGGTTGTAGCTCCAGTTCCTGCGCAGGCAATTGCCATACAAAGAACAAAGTGAATAACAGGCTAATTAACCGGACTGATAAAAAGCGCATCGTAAGAGTCGATCCCTGAATGAAAACATGCTGGAGAATAAAATTATACCGTCCCCCCTTACCGAACTAAGTAAGTCTTGTCTTGTTCTGGTAACGCTCCTGAGAGTATAAGACCGAACTTATTGCCGTGCCCTACTCCTCCTGGTAAAAAGCCCAGGCTATGTTGTAAAGGGGCCGTTGGCGATGAGTAAACATGAATGTCCGGCGATGGTAGAAATTACGGTCGACGATATTTTAATAAAAAATGAAAAGTACCTTTTTTCCGATGATCATTATGCGCAGTTGCTTATCAAAGGAAATGATGGAGAAACAATAAACCTGGCAGATCTGTTACCCGCCGATGTCGAACTGGGCGAATGGTCAAAAGCCACAGGCTCTGTCACCGTGGATGGTGTGCAGTATGAGGTTTATCAACATTCGGGTATAGAGACAGAGGTGTTAGTCCAGGTGGGAATGCACACGGGGCTTAGCGATGTATAAACATGCGACCCCCCCCTGTCAGCGGGGCCGCATAACTTCAGCGACGCCTTACTACATCAACCTGCAACTTACCACTGCGGAAATCATCCGCCAGGAAAAAGGGTACAGGCAGTTTCCACTGTCCCTGACGCACGTTCGCCATGTAGCGCCAGGCGTTACCCTCTATTTTCAACACCACAGTCTCTGTTTCTCCGTCGTTTTTAGCGCTGGGCCCGGCCAGGATCGTAAAGCCAGCATTACTTCCCACATGAAAATGCTCAGCCTTCCAGCGAACAGGCGGGTGTGCGGGCCAGGGTTCAGCGTGATGAAAACCAAAAATATCGTCATGATTGAGAATACTTTGCCGCACAGTGGACCACAGCACCGCCTTCAGGAAGTACTGATCGGTGAAACGCGCACTCCCCTTATAGCGGGACACAAAATCACGCATCATTCCTTCGACATCATGGATCACACCACCACATCCCCCCCACATGCCCGCCAGTAAAAGTTCCGTGTGGGTGAAATAATCGCGCATATGGTGAAAATAACAGGGTGAACGTAGCCATGCGTCTACACAGACCTGCTCACGCTCGGAGAGCAGTGAGTCGGCATCACGCACCAGAAAGCGCTCAACCTGTGGATCGTCCATGACCAGAAAACGCCACAACGTGGGATAAATACCTTTCTCATGACTCATGTCGACCAGTTGAGCGCCTGCGGCCTGCAGACGTTGCCAGACATGCTGCGGCACCGAATTGTCCAGATAAACACGGCAACGCCAGCCAGGAAACAGCGACGTTGCCGCTTCAATGTTTTTAATCAGCGTTTCGCAGTAGCGTGGCTGATCGCCATACAAGCTGAACGCGATGATGTTCTTCTCAGGCTGAGAGGCGTTAAAAGGTCGCGGAGCAGTGGTGGGCAGAGCCCAGTGTTTGCCATGGCCGAAGCGTTGATCTGACTGCATGAGCGACTCTAACCCATAGGTGCGCATCTCCTGAGTTTTCCCCATATGCCCGCACAGTTCCGCAAAGCCATCCAGCCACGTTTCAGATGCTTCATGCCGCAACGGTGACTGGTAAATCTGACGGTATACCTTATACGCCTGCTCATGTTTTCCCTCACGCATCAGGCTCAGCGCATAGTCACTCTGCACAGACATATTTCCTGGTAATACGGCCAGCGCTTTTTCACAGCACAAGGAGGCCGTGGCGTAATCACCTGTTGCTATAGAATGACGATATTTCTCTGCCAGGGCACTAAATTGCTGGCTCATGGCCGCGTGGTTAACGGGACGACGGTGAAAAGCAGGGCGCATACGGATTCGCTCTTGAGTTGATCATCAAAATAGCGCGTATTTTTTCATCACCGCAGATAGCAAACGATAAGACCCGTCTCGATATATCTTTATCAGATCATTACATTAAGAATCTAAAAGCGTACAAATATGACGCCTTATTTGAAATTTAGGTTAAGTCCTTTAATTAACAGTTGATTATAAAAATACACAATGGCTTTTAATGCTGCATTAATTCGTGATAATAACCAAGCCTTGTCTTATAACAATGTTCCGAATGTTTCGGCAGAATAAAACAATCAAATAATTTATTATTAAATCGACAGATGCCGACTATGGTCTGCGAAAACCCCTTATCACAACGGGGGTTATTCTACAGCTATACAATACGCCTCGCGTTCAGGAGTCCGTTAAAAAGATATGCGCAACTATTTCCGCCACTTTTGGCTGCTGGTTTTACTCTCGCTTTCGCTATCCCCGGCGATGGGGGATGAGTATAAAATCCTGATGCGAACCCCCATTCAGGGTTTGCACCGATTAGCCCTCAGCGACGAGCAAGCGGCATTTATCAGGCAACATCGGCAATTGATTGTTGGCGTCACCCATTATGATGCGCCACCTTTTGGTATGCGCAACATTCGTAATGAGTATGAAGGTTTAAGCGCTGATTATATTGGGCTGGTGTCCTGGCAGTTGAACCTGCCGGTAAAGGTGAAAGTCTTCGACTCCTCCGATGAGGTCTGGCAAGCCCTGGCGCGAGGTGATATCGACCTGATTCCCTCCGTGGCAGCGTTTCCCAACAACGATGTATTTGCCTTTTCTTTACCCTATGCCAGCGATAAACCTGTGCTGGGCCTCAATGACAGCGACACAAAACCGCTGGCGGAGGATTTGCGTAATACCGACGTTGCCATGGTGAGGGATTATTTACCACTGTCGCAGGTCAGGGCTGCCTACCCTGAGGCCCGTTTTCGCCTCTTTGATAGTTACCAGGAAGCCCTTAGCGCGGTAGCATTTGGGCAGTCGCGGGTTTATCTGGGAAACAGCTACTCGCTCAGTCGAAACTATTTGAACAATATCCATGTGGAGCGTTTCTCACGTCTGAACAGCCGTGAAGTCGGGTTCGCGTTAAGCCAAAATAATCCTCAACTGCTCAGGTTGATTAATACTGCCATCGAAGCCGTACCCGAAGATGAAAAACTGGATCTTTACCATCTCTGGCAGCCCGACCGCATTGACCTTGCCCAGGGTTCAAAGTCGCTTTCCTTTACTCCGCAAGAGAAAGAATGGATTGCAAAACATCCGGTTGTTAACGTCCTGATCTACAGCCGCGACAATGCGGCTCCAGTCTCGTTTATTGATAACAAAGGTGTTTTACGTGGCATTGCGGCCGATCTGTTTTCTGTCGTCTCGCTCAGGACAGGATTACAGTTCCGCTTTGAGACAGGCGACACAACCCAGGATTTAATTCAGCAGGTTCATGAATTAAAAGCGGATATGCTCGCGTCGGTGACGCCAAGCGAAGCGCGTAAAGACAAAATCCTCTTTACCCGTCCTTATCTGCGTAGCGCCTTTGCTCTGGCTACGTCGACAAGCCGTAACGACATTCATATGCTGGCGGACTTACGCGGAAAGCGGCTGGCAATGGTCGAAAATATCGGTGTGGAAAGCATGATACGCCAGCGTTACCCTGAAATTAAGATTGTGCCCGTGGGTAATGAATCACAACTGCTTTCGACCATTATCGACGGTAAAGCGGACGCCGCCGTGGGCATCCTGATCATGACGGACTACCAGATCTTCACCAATTTTCAGGACAAGCTGAAGGTGGTTTCCATAGTGGGGGATTCTCCCGTCTGGCTCTCCTTCGGTGTGGGACTGGCAAACCCGGAACTGCAGAACATTTTAGATAAGGTGTTGCTGAGCATCTCCCCCATTGAACTGGAAAATCTGGCCAACCGCTGGCGGCCGAACGAACTGGTCGTTGTCGATAGCTTCTGGTATCGCTATCGCGAAGTCTTAATCGCTACCGCGGTCTTCAGCGGAGTGTTAATTCTCCTGGCACTGGGCTGGGCCCTCTACCTGCGTAAGCAGATAGCCCGTAAAGCGGCACTACGTCGTCAGATGAACCAACAACTGGTGCAATTGCGTGAAGTGGTCACCGAGCGTGAAGCGTTGCTGGTAGAACTTAAAGATGCCAAAGACAGAGCGGAAGATTCCAACCGGGCGAAATCGGTCTTTTTATCGACGATGAGCCATGAAATCCGCACACCAATGAATGCGATTATCGGCATGCTGGATATTGTGCTGAAAAAAGGACGCCAGGGTGAACAGGATATCCAGGCACTGGAGGTCGCTTATGAATCCGCAGAAGGTTTGGTAGGACTCATTGGCGATATTCTCGATATTTCCCGTATTGAGGGGGGGCATCTTGATTTTAATCCTGAAGCCACCAACCTCGGCAAACTGATCAACAATATGATGCGTGTCTTCCACGGCGTTGCGGTGGAGAAAAATATCCAGTTAAACAAGATATTCCCGACGGAACCGTTGCTGGACGTCTATGCCGATCCGCTACGTATTAAACAAGTCCTCTCGAACCTGTTAAGTAACGCCATTAAGTTTACCGACGTCGGCAGCGTGTCGCTGACGCTGCAGCAGAAGGAAGACCCGGCAAAAGAGTGCGTCTACTACGTGATTGAGGTGCAGGACAGTGGCGTGGGGATTGACGCCAGCCAGCAGGCTGCACTGTTTAAACCCTTTAGCCAGGCAGATAACCGCCGTGCCGGCACCGGGTTGGGGCTTTATATCAGCCGAACCATTTGCGAAAGCATGGGCGGCACGCTAACGCTGAGTAGCGAGAAAAACGTGGGTACCATGGTGCGTGCGACCTTTATGCTGTCGAAAGTAAAAACGCAAAAAACCGTCAGCGAGCAGCCGCGTCTGGATGATGAAAAGATCCCGGCGCTGCATATTCTGGTGGTCGATGACAACCCAGCAAACCGGATCTTGCTGGCCAAACAGTTAGCATGGTTAGGACAACACGCCTATCTGGCATCTGATGGTCATGAAGCACTGGCTCTCTGGGAAAAGACTAATTTCGATGTGATTGTTACCGACTGCAACATGCCGGGGATGAACGGTTATCAGCTTACGCAAACGCTTCGCGAGCGTGAGTGCGAACAACACAGAGCTCCGGCCTGGATTATCGGCTTTACTGCCAATGCCATGCATGAAGTGATGGAGCGCTGCTTACAGGCTGGTATGAATGATTGCCTGTTCAAGCCTTGTTCGATCAATAATATCGCCACAGCACTGCGAAATATTCAGCCAGCCGTGGCAGAAACATTGGATGAGAGACTATTGCCCTGAACAGGCATAAAAAAAGGAGCCTGTTAGAGGCTCCCGGCGGGGTTTAAAGCAGTTGGTCGTGCCAGAGGAACAGTTCGGAGTCCGTTTTGACGCCCAGCTTTTTCATGGCCGACTTCTTCTGGCCACTCACCGTCTTACGACTACGCTGGAATTTCTCTGAAATCTGCAGGACAGACATTCCACCGGTAAACAGGCGCAGCACCTCAATCTCCTTAGGTGACAGCTTATCCAGACGACCAATGCCATCAATCACCTGCGGCTCATTGTCCCCCTCTTCCGCACCCGCACAAGGCTCCGAAATAAGGTAGAACTCTTTCTCCATACTTTCAGACAGGGAGATACGTCCCGCCACCACCTCACGTACGGCATTTACCACCTCTGAGGCATCTCGGCTTTTACCGACATGCCCGCGCACACCCGCTTTTAACGCCATACGGACAATTGCTGTGTTTTCCAGCGTGGATGAAAGCAGGATTTTCAGCCACGGGAAGTTACTCATCAGCTGTTTGATCATCGGTAAACCGTCGATCTCTTCGTCACCCAGCAGGTAGTCCAGAATCAACACATCAACACGATTGCTGCGTAAAAAATGAATAAGATCGATACGATTAGCAAAACTGCCTTTCAGTTCGAAATCGGGTTCCTGGCTGAAGATAATTTCCATTCCCTTACGCACAATCGGGTGATCGTCGAGTAAAGCAATATATATTTTCTTACCTGAAAACGGGTTCATATCTATTCTCTTTAATGCCTGCAGAGTGAGTCATAATAAAAAGACTTATTTATTATTTCGTAACCACTGTAACAGCGTGCCAGAACTGGCATAACTACGAAATATTGCCGAATAGGCATCGAAACGGTTAGTCACTTCCGCAACCTGGTTACCGTAAAAGTCACTTTCTGCACTCAGCACATCCAGCAGAGTACGTCTGCCGAGGTGGTACCATTGATCAAAGAAATCATGGCGAATGCGATCGGATTCAAACGATAAGTTATGATATAGCTCAGCTCGCTCCAACATGCTACGTGCATCTTGATCGGCAGCACGCACACGGTTATCCAGATCACGCGATTGTTGTTCAATGGCTTCCCGGCTGGCATCCGCACGACGCGCGGCGGAGAGTTCAGCTGCTCGCTGCGAGCCGCCACGGAAAATCGGCCAGCTTAAATTCACGTTGGTTTCCCAAGCCTGCTCACGCCCCAACTCATCACGGCCGGTACTTTTCCCGACGTTCCAGGTGACGGTCGGATAAGCCGCAGAGCGTGCCGCTTCGGCATCTGCCAGCGCGGAGGCGGTTTCGGCCTGCGCCTGTCGAATCGTCGGATGCCTGTCGATAGCGGACAACTGTGTATTCAGCGCTCCCGGCGTCAGGTTCCATACCGATGCTTTTGGCAGCGGTACGGAAGTATCACCCAACAGGCGGTTCAGCGTGATTTCCGTATCACGCGCACGCGACACAGCAGTATCTAAAGAGGATTGCGCCTGGAGCAAACGTCCTCTGGCCTGGGTTAATTCACTGCGACGCCCCTGGTCGACCTTCACGATACCGTCGAGCATTTCGACCAGCTCATTCATTCGTGCCACGTATCTCTGGCTCAGGGTAATGATATGACGCTGTTTGCTCAGTTCAATCAGGGCGCTGCTGACCTGCCAGGCAATGTTTTCCGCCTGTGCGTCAGTGTTATCTTTCGCGGCCTGATGCAGCGCTTCACGGCTTTTAATGGTATTGCTGGTGCGGCCGAAATCAAGCACCGTGGTGGCTACGTTCACCGTCACCGCCGGACGGCTATCACTGTAGCCGCGCTCGCCATTACCAAACTGGTAGCTTTTAGAACGTGTTCCGACATCCACCTGCGGCCAGCGCTGCCCTTTCGCCTCGTCGACGTTAGCCAATGCTGCCTCGGTATTGAACTGCGCACCACGTACTTCAGGGCTGATCGACAACGCGGTATTCACCGCATCGTTAAACAGACTCCGGATTTCATTCTCGCCAGGCGCACGGGCGGTCTGGGTTGTGATACTGGTTTTTTTGACTGGCGTCTTTACCTGCTCCACCAGCGGCGCGGCAGGTGCAGGAGGTGTGGATGCCATCACCATGCTGGATTTTACCACTGGGGTGGTCGTGTTAAAGACCAATAAACCATCACTATTGGCAGCACTTTTCCCGGATACCAGGCAAGAGAGTACCGCCAGCGCCACCAGGTGGCGCTGTAAAGGAGAATAATTTTTCATCATTAACGCTCGCGGAAGGCTTCTTTCGCTTTAAAAATGGGTTTCAGCAGATAATCGAGAATGGTTTTTTCGCCGGTGCGAATTTCCACTGTTGCAATCATGCCGGGAATAATCGGTAACGATTTACCGCCCGCATTCAGCGCACTGCTATCGGTTAAGACCATCACCCTGTAGTAGGTGTCGTCAGGACGTCCGGCCGCCGCTTTGGCGTCATCTTTTAAGGTGTCCGGGCTGACGAGAGATACGTGCCCTTTCAGACCACCGTAGATACCAAAATCGTAAGCGGTGATTTTCACCATGGCAGGCAGTCCCGCATGGAGGAAGGCCACGTCAGAGGGTTTTATCTTGCCCTCTACCAGCAACTGATCTTCCAGTGGCACAATTTCCATAATGTGCTCACCCGGCTGGATAACCCCGCCTATGGTGGTCACCCGGACGTTTTTCACCGTGCCTTTCACCAGCGCAGTAATGGTTGTCCTGTTCACCACATCTTTACGTCCCGTCAGGCTCTCTTCGGCCTGAACCAGATCCAGCTCCTGGCGAATAAGATCGGCGTTGGCATCCGCCTGGTAGCGGTTACGACGCTCAACAATCTGGGATTGCAGGTCGTTTGCCTGCCGGCGCATACGCAGTAATTCCACCTCGGAAAGTAGACCGCGCGCGGCCAGTGGCTCAGACATCGCAATTTCGTTCTGCGCCAGACGGTAGCTCTTCTCAAGAGAAGCCACCCCTTCTTCCAGCGCCTGCTTGCGGCTGTTGTAGGCGCGGGTTTCCAGTTCTACTTCAGACGGATACTTTTTCACACGATCACTAAACGTGAGCGGCAGACCGTAAGCTTCTGCACGCAGACGGTCAACGGTCGCTTCCAGCGCGACAACCTTACGCAGCGTCTCCTGATAGCTGGATTGCGCCCGCGTCGGGTCGATTTTCAACAATACCTGCCCCGGTTCAACAATGTCGCCCTCACGAACATTCAGCTCTTCGAGGATCCCGCCCTCAAGGCTCTGGATAACCTGTTCGCGGCTTTTCGAGACGATCTTCGCATCACCTTTGGTGATCTCTTCCACTTTGGCGAAATGCGCCCAGGTTAAAAACCCGGCAAATACGACCAGAATCAGCCATAACACCAGACGCGACTTTGGCGTGGTCTGGGAGAACAATGCCTCCTGAATATCGCTCATCCAGGCGGCATCACGGGCTGATATCGCTTTGTTATTGTTACGTTTTAAAAATTTCATGCGCTGGCCTCCACCTGCTCTTTCGCCGGCGCACTTTTTACAGGTGAACTGTCATTTGCTGGCGTTCCGTTGAGTGCCGCGAGGATTTGCTGTTTTGGGCCATCCGCGACGATTTTTCCGTCCTCAATAATCACCATCCGATCCACCAACGCCAGCAATGACGGGCGGTGCGTCACGACAACCAGTGAGTGTCCGGCGGTCGCCACTTTCAGGTGTTGCAGGAACAGTGCTTCAGTTTGGGCATCCATTGCGCTGGTCGGTTCGTCCAGCAACAGCAGATTAGGGCGAGCCAGCAGCGTCCGCGCCAGTGATACCAGCTGACGCTGACCGCCGGACAAACTGTTGCCCTGCTCACCCACAGGCATATGAATGCCGCGCGGGTGACGCGCCGCAATTTGATCCAGCCCGGTCAGACGCAGAACCTGGAGAAACTCGTCGGAAGAGGCGTTCTGGCGGCCAATCATGATGTTTTCACGCAGGGTGCCGTAAAACAGACGCGCTTCCTGGCCGACAAAGCCCACATTATTACGCCAGTCGGACGGCTCAATCTGGTTCACATCCAGCCCACCGCTGAAAAGCTGCCCTTTCACCGGGGTATAGAGACGCGCAATAATGCGCAGCAGGGTCGATTTACCGCTGCCGATTTTGCCCACAATCGCCACACGTTCGCCCGGTTTAATCGTCAGGTTGATGCCTTTGAGGATCTCCGGGTTAGGCTGCATTGGTGGCGCCGGATAGGAGAATGTCACCCCTTTCAGCTCAATATCACCGTTCAGCTCCGGCTGTTTGATGTAATCAATGTCGCTGCTGCGATCGGTCGGGTGCTCCATCAGTCTATTCAACGAAGTCAGTGCCGCTTTAGCCTGCTGATAACGCACGGCTAAACCAATCACCTGGCTTAATGGCGCAGTGACGCGGCCTGCCAGCATGACCGTACCGATCAATGCCCCCTGCGTCAGGCTGCCGGCATCGATCAGATACACACCGGTGACAATCAATATGACCGTCTGTAACTGCTGCAGGAAACTCACGGAGTTCATCGCCAGCGCAGAGTAGTGTTTTGACGCCGCCGCACTGGACGACTGCATGGCGCTGAACTTCTGCCAGCGGCTCTGCATCCAGGACTCACCGCCTACGGACTTCAGGGTTTCCATCCCTTCGATGGATTCAATCAATACGCCCTGTTTCAGCGAGGCTTCCTGCAAGCTCGCTTTCATTACTTTCGCCAGTGGCCATTGAATAAGCATGCTGACCAGCAAAATCATTGGCAGCATCAATAGCGGCACAATCGCCAGTTGACCGCCAATGGCGAAAATAATGGCAATAAACAGCAGAACGAACGGCAGATCGGCAATAGCCGCCAGGGTTGCGGAAGAGACGAAATCACGCACCGATTCAAATTCGCGCAGTTGGTTAGCAAAAGAGCCAGACGACGCCGGTTTATGCTCCATCTTGACCGCCAGGGACTGGCGAAACAGAATGCTGCCGACGATCAGGTCCGCTTTTTTCCCTGCGGTATCAAGCAGGTGCGCACGCACGGTACGGGTTATCGTTTCGAAAACCATCGCCACCACCACGCCAATCGCCAGCGACCAAAGCGTGGTGAACGCCTGGTTAGGGATAACGCGGTCATACACGTTCATGGTAAAGAACACAGTCGCTAGCGCGAGCACGTTCACCAGCACTGACGCCAGTGCCGCGCTGCGGTAATAGCTGCGATAGCGCCACAACGTACTGAACAACCAGTGACCTTTCGGTTGCGGCGGCGCGATATCGCTCACCCGGCTGTCGATACGCGCAGTCGGTTTAGCCGCGATCGCGTAGCCCACATACAGCTCGTTGAGCGCTTCATGATTCAGTTCAACCGGCTCGTCGCTCACATCCGGCATGATCAGGGAATAGAACAGATCCCATTTGTCTTCTGCGTTTTTACGGCGCTCACGCGCCAGCAGAATCATGGCCCCAGAGCCTTTACGCAGCAAAATCATCGGAAAGATCTGCTCAGGCAGTTCCGCACTATTACGCTTGATGAGCCCCCCGGTCACACCGGCATTTTTAAGCGCATCAAGCGCTAAAGAGGGTGTGAGGAGTTGTTCGACAGGCAGACCAGCGAGCAAAACGTCATCACTCTTACCGAGGCCATAATGCTCACATACCCAGGCAATACTTCTGAGCAGTGAGTCATCATTTTGTCGGTTATCACGAGTGGCGACGTGCAGCTGTTCCTCCTGAATTTTAGCCGTTGAGGATTCCATATTTCGTATGTTCCTGGTTATTAAAAGACAGTTAAATCAAAAAGATAAAATAACTCTCTGAGATGAATTAGGAATATTCTGTCACGCGGAATGGTCTTGCCTTAATGAGACCTGTCTCAATGGAACTGGTTATTTTTTGACGCGAATCAGGTCTGGAAAAGCAAAGAGGGGGAGGATGCCTCCCCGTTATGGGAAGGCACAGGGGGGAGGCATTATTTTTGCGCGGGTGCCACCACGTTCTGATCGCCACTGACACGCACCACGACACGACGGTTTGGCGCATAGCAGGAGATCAACGCATTCTTGCCGGACGCAGCGCAATCATTCACGATCGGCTCATCACTGCCGACGCTGGTGGCCGTCATCAGACGTGCTGGCAGACCGTTTTCCGCCAGCATGGTGCGGACAGTTTGCGCACGTTTCAGACCCAACGCGTAGTTACTGCGATCGCTACCAATGGCGTCGGTATGGCCTATCACCTGAATCTGTTTCAGCTCCACGTTTTCACGCTTAATCGTTGCCACCAGATCTTTCACCGCCTGACGACCCTGAGCTGAAACGCCCTTCTCGCTGGATTGACCAAAGCGGAACATCACGTCGCCAGACAGTGTGTAATCTTTGTACTGCGGCGCGGCCAGGTTTTTACACGCTTCAACGCTGGAAGCACGAGAAAGCACGTGGATCTGCTCGCGCAATCCGACCAGATCTTTCTCCGCCTGCTCACGCGTACGGGCTTCCGGCACAGCGTTCATGGTGTGGTTTACCCGTACAAAATAGGTTTGCCCGCCGCTCATGTCGACGTTGTAACCCTGCTCTTTACCGCGATACTGCGGTGCATCGTTCTGGTACGCCCCCAGATTATGCTTGCCTGGCGCCAGACAGAAAACGGTATACCCCCCCGGCAGCAGTGCATCATGGAATTCATTGTCGACATAAATATGCGCCGCACCGCCTGCGGTGTTGCTGGCATCACGGTAGTAAACAATTTGTGTCTGCGTCTGACCCACTGGCGCGACAGGTTGATACGTTTTGCCAAATGTCTCCGCAGCCATCGCGGAGGGCAGTAAAAATGCGGAGGAGGTAAACAGCGCCGCAAGCAAAGAGGTCTTGAAAAAAGTCATAAATCCTCCAGAGGCCCCCCCGAAAGGAGGCCTGGAAAAGTTTAAGTTAGTGATTATTTACGTTGACGGTTACGCCGTTTTGTACCAGCAGTTCCACATCATGGTTTTCCATGTGGTAAACCTGATATTCCACACCGGACACCTTGACGTTACCGGCATTGGTCCAGTTACCTGGATCGGTATTGTCTGGCAACAGATCGTTCAGGTTCAGCACATCGCCTTTATCACCCTGAACCATCAGCTGTTTATTGCCATCGGCGATAAACATGTCTTTTTCAGCGTGAGTCAGCACGTCGTGCAGACTGATATTCAGCTTGTCCTGCTTGCCGTTCGTAATATCAATGGTCTTGTGCTGGAGGTTATCCAGGTGGATCTCATGACCATTCAGCGTACTCACAGCACTGGTGTTGTCATCGTTCCCCTCAGAGAACATCGACATCGCTCTGCTCGAACCTGGAAGCGTGCCATTCGTCCCTGGAACGTAGAAGTTAGACGGATACTGGTAAGCCTGACTTCCCCATGCAACATCATCGATAAGAATGCCTTCACCCTGAGTATCATGAACAACAACTTTACCAATCAGCTGTCCGGCAGGCGCTTTATAGTTAGCCCGGAACCCAGATGAAACGCCATTAAGCACCTGATGGTTCCAGTACTGCGTAGCCAGCACAGTGACCCCATCTTCAGCATAAAACGTCACATAGTGTCGCGCATTGCCAGTAAACGGTGTCGCATCATAAACAACGAAATCTATCTGTGATGTCGCCCCTACCGTGAACTCCACTGTTCCCTTCGACTTCATCTGAGCGAACGTACCCCAGGCACCGTTTTCCCAGTTACTTGTGCCAACAGTCGCACCTGCTTTCAGCAGAGTAAATCCAGAGGCCAGCGGTGTACCGACAGCAATACTCTTACCTGCGTAAGCGTCGAAGTTTTCCTTATTCCCCGCAACTTCAGTCGAGATATTGATGTACTTCTGGTTGCCCAGGGAGCTGGTATTGCCAGCAGAGTCAGTCTGCTTGGCACGGAAGTACCAGGTACCGTTGTCCAGCGCCTTTGGAATTTCCAGGCTCCAGGTACCATCAGCTTTAGCCGTGGTGGTATAAACCAGGTTGTTACTCCCCCACCCCTGGCTGCCCTGCGCCAGAACGATCTCAATCTTCGCACCCGCTTCCGCACCGTTACCGGTGATGGTCGGACGGTTGTCGTTGGTTCTTTCACCATCGGCCAGATTACCTACAGTGCCACCCGCAACGTTATCCACAATCGCGGTTACCGTCGGTGCCACCGCAACGGTATCGACAACAACGTAATGTTGGTTCCCCAGCGCGCTGGTGTTACCCGCCAGATCAGTCTGCTTCGCACGGAAGTACCAGGTGCCGTCTGACAACGCCTTCGGAATTTCCAGGCTCCACGTACCATCGGCTTTGGCCGTAGTGGTATAAACAAGGTTGTTATTACTCCACCCCTGGTTGCCCAGCGCCAGCACGATCTCAATCTTCGCGCCCGCTTCCGCACCGTTACCGGTAATGGTCGGACGGTTGTCGTTGGTACGATCCCCGTCAACCAGATTACCGACCTTACCGCCCGCCATGTTATCCGTGATAACCGTTACAGTCGGTGCCGCAGCAACGGTATCCACAACAACATAATGTTGGTTACCCAGCGCACTGGTGTTACCCGCCAGATCGGTCTGTTTGGCACGGAAGTACCAGGTACCGTTGTCCAGCGCCTTCGGAATCTCCAGGCTCCAGGTACCATCAGCTTTGGCCGTAGTGGTATAAACGAGGTTGTTATTACTCCACCCCTGATTACCCAGCGCCAGCACAATTTCGATCTTCGCACCCGCTTCCGCACCGTTACCGGTGATGGTCGGACGGTTGTCGTTAGTACGATCCCCGTCAACCAGATTACCGACTTTGCCGCCGACCACGTTATCCGTGATAACCGTTACGGTTGGCGCTGCAACCACGGTATCCACCGTGATCGCGAACTTCGCGGAATCTGCAGAGCGGTTACCCGCAACATCCACAGAGTACGCGTGGAAGTTGTAGGTCATGTTGTAGTTGGTCGTGACTGGGTACGACCATTTACCATCCGCACCTGCCGTTACAGAACCCGATACAGTGCCGTAGTTGTCGATAACGATATACACCACACTGCCTGGCTCCGCCGTGCCGCGTAAATCCAGCGTACGGTCGTTGGTCACACCGCCATTGCCCACCAGCCCGTTGTACACGCCACCCTGAACATCATCCCAGGAACCGGTGATCACTGGCGCGTTATTGACGGTATCCACGTTAATGGAGTAAGTCTCAGATTTACCAGAGACGTTACCCAGATCGTCTTTAGCAATGGTGTAGAACATGTGCGGACGACCCGCAGCCGTATTCCCAACCGCACGTTCCCAACTCCAGTTACCTTTCGCATCGGCCTTCACCGTATCCAGCACCGCGTTGTTATACGCGTTGTAGATATAAACGATACTGTTCGCTTCTGCTGTACCGCGCAGCTCCAGGTTAGCGTCGTTGGTCAGCCCGCCGTTTGGCACCAGCCCTTTATAAATACCGCCCTCAACATCGTCATAAGTGCCGAGGATGACTGGGGTAGCAGACTGGGTATCCACCACTAAACCATAATGGTTAGATTCACCCGACACGTTGCCCGCCGCATCCTGCGCTTTCACATAGAAATTATGCGATGCGTCAGACAGCTTCGGCGACGTCCAGCTCCATTTGCCGTTCGCATCGGCCATCACTGAGGCAATCGGATCGCTGCTGCCCGGCATATAAATTTTCACCAGGCTGTTCTTCTCCGCCGTACCGCGCAGCTCTGGCGTGGTGTCGCGTGAACGACCGCCGTCAGTGATCAGGGTGCCTGCATCGTCATACATGCCGGTGATAGCCGGAGCATCAGGTGCTTTGGTATCAATGGTCAGCTTCCACGCTTCCGTCGGTGTGCTCTTCACGCCGGTTGGGCTCTGGAATACCGCCGTCAGAGACAGCTCAGTGCCGTTGTTCTGCTGTGGCAGCGTAAAGTTCCAGGTGTTCGCAGGTCCTACGGTGACCGAGTCAATCAGTCGGGTACCGTCGTAAATGAAGACCACATCACCTGCCACACCCTTACCGTGCAGGGTCGGCGTGGTGTCATCGGTCACAGCCGGGTTCGCCAGGTCACCCTGAACCAGACCCACGTCATCCGCAACACGATCCAGAGAACCTGTCGGGATACGGGTATCCAGCGTCAGCTCGAACGGTGCCGTCTGCGCACTCTCACCTGCGCCGGCATCTTCGCTGGCGGTGATCTTATAGGTTGCATCCGCAGTCAGCGCCGGGCTGATGGTGTACTGCCATGCACCAGTAATGGCGTCAGCGCGCACGCTGTCGATGTATTTGCCATCAACATACACTTTTACCAGAGCGCCAGCCGTCGCACGGCCCACCACTGTTGGGGTCGTGTCGTCGGTATGGCTACCGCTGCCCAGATTACCGGTGATGTCGCCCTGATCATCCACGACGTGGCTGATAGAAACACCGTTATGGCTGGTGTCCACAATAAAGTGGATCGGAGCAGACTCTGGACCAACGTTACCCGCTTTATCTTCAATAGAGACTTTCCAGGTGTAGTCACCATCCGCCAGTGCCGGGGCCGGGGTGTAGCTCCAGTTACCTTTATCGTCTACCGGTACGCGCACGGTGGTGCCGTTACCCAGATCGATAATGGCAGTACCGTTCGCTTCACCTTTACCACGGTAGGTTGGGGTGTTGTCATCGGTTGTGTCGCCATTGGCAATAAGACCCGGCGTGCCAAAGTCGTCCCACAGCTCAATGTCCGTAGGTGCCAGCGGGTCGACGGAATCGACAATAATCACCCACTCGCCGGTTTCCGGGCCGCGGTTACCTGTCGCATCTTCTGCAACCGCGCGGAAGCGGTGCTCGCCCTGCGCCAGATCGGTGTCGAACTCAATCGTCCAGCGACCGCCCGTTACCACAGCACTGCCGATCGGATCCGGGTTAGTACCATCGTACAAATAGACGGTAGTGCCATCCTGTGCGGTACCGGTAATGGTCGGGCGTGCGTCGTTAGTGATGCCACCGTTCTGTATGGTCCCCACATGGGCGTCAACGTCGTCGATCACGTCGGTGATAGCCGGTGCAGTCGGAATACCACCTGCCAGCAGATCAAATGAGAACGTGTCAGAAGGTTCAGAGCGCAGCCCCGCCTTGTCCTGAGCCACAACGGCGACATCGTAATGACCGTTTGCCATACCCAGCGATGGTGTCCAGGTCCAGGTTCCCGTACTGTCTGCGGTTACAGAGTCAACGGTTTTCCCGTTCACAATGATGAACACCAGGCTGCCCTTCTCGGCCGTACCGGTGAAGTCTGGCGTGCTGTCGTCAGTAATACCGCCGTTAGCAATGTTACCAGTCTGCTGACCCGCATCATCATAGACGGTATCGATCGTCGGTTTTGCCGGCGGCTGAGTATCCACGATAAAGCCGATTGGATCGGACGGTTCGCTTGCGTTACCAGCCGGGTCGACGATCACCACAACGGCTTCGTGCTCACCGCGTTCCAGTGGGTCTTCCGGGGTCACTTCCCATTTACCGTCTTCACCGACGATCGCGGTTCCCACGACTTCGTCGTCAATAATCAGTTCAACGGTATCGCCAGGCACAGCGCCTTCGCCGCTGAATACCGGCTTCGTGTCATCCGTGGTGTCACCGTTGTGAATAGGACCAACAACCGGTCCCTGGTCGTCTTCCACGTCACCAATGATCGGTTTGTTTGGTGCTTCGGTATCAATGACCAGCTTCCACGGCGCAGTCGGTGCGCTTTCCACACCGGTCGGGCCCCGGAATACCACGCTGACGTCCAGCGCAGTGCCGTTCGTCTGCTCAGGCAGGGTGTATTCCCAGCTACCGTCAGGGCGCACGGTGACGGAATCAATGATGTCGCTGCCATTACGAACAAACACGATATCCCCTGGGCGGCCAGTACCGTGCAGAGTTGGGGTGGTGTCATCCGTCACGCCCGGGTTCGCCACATCGCCCTGGTAACGACCTTCGTTGTCTTCAATACGGTCCAGAGAGCCCGTCGGCACCACGGTATCCACGGTCAACAGGAACGGACGTGTTGGAGCAGGGATTTCACCTGGGCCGCTGTATTCACCTGCGGTGATTTCGTAGGTTTTGCCAGATTCCAGCGCCGGGTTAATCTCAATTGCCCACGCCCCGGTAGTCGGATCGGCAGTCATAGAACCGACCGATTTACCGTCAACATACAGGGTGACCAGAGAGCCAGGCGTCGCCGTCCCCACGATAACCGGATTCACGTCATCCGTGCTGCTGCCGCTTGCCAGCGGGTTAGTCAGTGGGCCGGTGTTATCTTCAGCGTGGCTAATGGACACCGCATTACCGACAGTATCAATAGTGAAGCTGATTGGCGTGGTGGATGGACCACGGTTGCCTTGAGCATCTTCCAGTGCCACAGACCAGATATAAGAACCGTCCGCCAGCGCAGGTGCCGGCGTCCAGGTCCAGTTACCCTCGGTATTGACCGGTACGCGAACGCTCTGGCCATCACCGAGGTTGATCACCGCCGTCATGCCCGGCTCACCCTTACCGCTGATGGTTGGGGTGTTATCTTCGCTCAGATCGCCGTTGTAAATTTCGCGCGGGAACTGGTAGTCGTTCCACAGTAAAACGTCTGTAGGCAGTGGTGGCAACGTCGCCATTGCAGCGATATTTTCGGTATTGTTGTTAGAAGTAATGGTCTTTTTCATACAATTTTCCAAATGAATTCTGTTTATGATCTGATCTAAAACGTTCTGGAGGCTCCGGCTCAGGAGCCCCCCTTCCTGGCATCAATTAATGGTTCTGTAGCGTGACCGTGACTCCCATCTGAACGAGGATCTCGGTATTCAGGCTATCCATCTGGTAAGACTGATACTCCACTCCCCCAACATTCACTGTTCCGCCATCGGTCCAGTTACCCGGGTCCATACCGTTCGGCAGCAGGTCGCTCAGGTTCACCTTGTCGCCCGCATCGCCCTTCACCATCATTTGGTTGAAGTCGTTATCGTGGAACAGGTTCTGCGTGGCGTTTTCCAGCACATCACCCGCGCTCAGCGTCAGGGTGTTATTGCCTGTTCCCGTAATGTCGAACACCTCCACTGACTGGACAGGATGGGTCAGCGCGCTCAGGTCGAGATGCTGATCCGCCCCCAGCAGCTTCAGCGTGTCGGTACCTTCTCCACCCTGAATCACCGCACCGGTCAGGCTGGCAACGTCCGCAACCTGATACAGGTTGTCCGCTGCGTCGCCGTACCAGATATCGCCCTGGTTATCCGCCAGGAATTCACCAGGGGTGACGGTTTTCGCTATGCCACTCACCACCAGGTTATCGATGCTGAAACCAAACCCGGAGCTGGTTGGCTGCTCCTCGTGGTGGATTTCCATCCGGTAAACCGGCGTGTCATCCGGGCTGGTGAACGACACCGGGACGTTACGGTTGCCGATGAAAGCGTTAACCGTTTGAGAGCTGATCTCATTGCCGTTAATGTCGTAGAACGTCACCACCGTAGACGGGCCGGCAAAGCGCGGGTTGAAAACGAAATCGATCGTTTTCGCGCCATACTGGAAGTCGACAAACATACTGGCTTGCATTCCGAGATCCGCTGAGGTGCTGTACAGATACAAGCTGTTGGTGCTTCCCGCACCGATAATCTGTTTGTCGAACTCATAATCCGCCGAGGTGGTATCCGCCGTGTGGGAGAAACGCATCCCGTGCACCCACGCACCTGCATTAATGTCCGCGAACTCCGTATCGTCTTCGAAGTTGTTGGTACTGGTGAACGCGCTGGTGCGGTAGCTGGAGCTGTTACCCGCCGCGTCAACAATCGCCGCACCCACAGGAATATCGGTGTAGCCGCCCGGTGGCAGACTCAGAGTCACGTTGCCATTAGCAATGTCAGCGGCCGTCAGCGTATGGGTCACGGTAATGTCACCGCTCTTCACCAGTACGGTGTCGCCCTCAACAATTCCGCTGCCTGGCAGCGTCACCGTCACGTCATCACCGCTGCGCACCACGTCGGTCGGTTCATCCGGTGCTACCTGATCCAGCACCACCTTTTGTGAAGATTCGGTGTAGTTCCCGGCGATATCGACCACGCGCGTCAGTACAGTCCAGTCCGCGCTGTGCCCCTGCCCGTCGACAAACGCCCACTTGTCGCCGTCAACCATGGCTTCAAGCCAGGTTTTCCCGCCGTCAGTAGACACCATCACCTTGCCACCCGCTTCCAGCGGGGCCGAGAGATGGCCGCTGACCAGGCTGCCGGCCTGACCACTGTTGGTAATGAAGTCGTTGCCGCTGATACCGGAGTCATGGGTCATTTCATCAACCACGGCGCTGCTTGTCGGCGCATCGGTATCAACGATGATTTTCCATTCCGCAGACGGCGCACTTCTTACGCCGGTTGGGCTCTGGAAGACCGTCGTCAGGGCCAGTTCCGTACCATTGTTCTGTGCAGGCAGGGTGTAGTTCCATGAGCCATCCAGACCGACGGTAACGGAGTTAATCAGCGTGGTACCGTCATAAATGAAAACGATATCGCCTGCGACGCCAGTCCCGTGCAGAGTTGGCGTGGTGTCATCCGTCACAGCCGGGTTCGCCAGGTCACCCTGCACCAGACCTACGTCATCCGATACGCTATCGAATGAGCCAACAGGTACGCGGGTATCCAGCGTCAGCTCAAACGGCGCGGTCTGAGCGCTGTCACCGGCACCGGCATTTTCACTGGCGGTGATCTGATAAGTTCCGTCAGCGGTCAGCGCCGGGTTGAAGGTGTATTTCCACACACCGGTCGCCGGGTCAGCGATCACGCTGTCGACATACTTACCGTCCAGATACACTTTCACTTCGGCACCTGGCGTAGCGTGGCCCACAACGGTTGGCGTCGTGTCATCGGTGTGGCTGCCGCTGGCCAGATTACCCGTCAGCGCCCCTTCATCGTCTTCCACGTGGCTGATAGACACACCGTTGTGGCTGGTGTCCACAATAAAGTGGATAGGGTCAGAAGCTGGGCCAACATTACCCGCTTTGTCTTCAATCGAGACTTTCCAGGTGTAGCCACCGTCCGCCAGGGCCGGGGCCGGGGTATAGCTCCAGTTACCGCTACCATCTACCGGCACGCGCACGGTAGTGCCGTTACCCAGATCGATGATTGCGGTACCGTTCGCCTCACCCTTACCACGGTAGGTTGGGGTGTTGTCGTCGGTGGTATCGTTATCCGCAATAATGCCCGGCGTGCCGAAGTCGTCCCACAGTTCAATGTCCGTAGGTGCCAGCGGATCAACGGAATCAACAATAATCACCCACTCCCCGGTTTCCGGGCTGCGGTTACCCACGGCGTTTTCCGCGACCGCGCGGAAGCGGTGCTCGCCCTGCGCCAGCGCAGTGTCAAAATCAATGGTCCAGGTGCCACCCGTAACCACAGCGCTACCGATCGGATCCGGGTTAGTGCCGTCATACAGGTAAATGGTCGTCCCGTCCTGACCCGTACCGGTGATGGTCGGTTTGTCATCGTTCGTGATGCCACCCTGCTGTACGGTGCCGACATGGGCATCGACATCATCGATTACGTCCGTGATTGCCGGTGCCGGAGGAATGCCGCCTGCTACCAGATCAAACGAGAACGCGTCAGACGGCTCAGAGCGCAGGCCAGCCTTATCCTCGGCAACCACTTTCACATCGTAGTGACCGTTCGTCAGCGCCGGAGATGGCGTCCAGGTCCAGTTGCCTGTTGGATCAGCGGTAACGGAATCCACTTCCTTACCGTTAACAATGATGCGCACCAGGCTGTTTTTCTCAGCGGTACCCGCAAAGGTCGGGGTACTGTCATCTGTGATATCGCCGTTAGCCAGGTTACCCGTTTTCAGGCCAGCATCATCAAACACGCTATCAATCGTCGGTTTTACCGGCGGCGTGGTGTCAACGATGAAACCGATCGGATCAGACGGCTCGCTGTCGTTACCCACCGGATCGGTGATCACCACAACCGCTTCATGTTCGCCTTCCGGCAACGGTTTCTCAGGCGTCACTTCCCACTTACCGTCATCGCCGACAATAGCGGTACCCACCACTTCGTCATCAACGATCAAACGCACGGTGTCGCCTGGCGTACCCTTGTCGCCACTGAATACCGGCTGGGTGTCGTCGGTGGTATCACCATTGTGAATAGGACCCACCACCGGCCCCTGGTCGTCTTCAACGTCACCAATGACCGGCTTGTCAGGGCCTTGCAGGTCTACAATGAATTCGAAATCATCAGAGGGTTCGCTGGCGTTACCTTCCGGATCGGCAATGATCACTTTCCCGACGTGCTCGCCTTCCGGCAACGGTTTCTCCGGGGTCACTTCCCATTTACCGTCGCCACCAACGATCGCGGTACCCACCAGTTTGTCGTCCACGATCAATCTGACGGTATCGCCAGGCGTGCCGTTTTCACCACGGAAGGTCGGCTGCGTATCGTCAGTCGCACCGCCATTCTGGATTGGCCCAACAATGGTACCGGCATCATCTTCTACTTCGCCGATGACCGGTTTTTCAGGCGTAACGATAAATTTGAAGTCATCAGATGGCTTGCTGTCGTTGCCAGCCGGATCGGTGATGATCACGGTACCAGTGTGACTGCCTTCCGGCAGTGGTTTCTCCGGGGTCACTTCCCATTTGCCGTCTTCGCCAACGATGGCGGTGCCGACGACTTCGTCGTCAACGATCAGGCGTACGGTATCACCAGGCGTGGCACCTTCGCCGCTAAAGACCGGTTGTTTGTCGTCAGTCGCATCACCGTTATGGATAGGCCCGGTCACGGCACCGACATCATCGGTCACTTCACCGATAACCGGTTTGGCTGGCGCTTCCAGATCGATGGTGAAATCAAAAGAGTCACTCGGGGCGCTGGTACGGCCATCCGGGCTTTTACCGATCAGCACAATGCTGTGGTCGCCATGTGCCAGCGGGGTTTCTGGCGTCCAGGTCCAGGTGCCATCGGCACCCACACGGGTTTCGCCGAGCTTGACGTTGTTTTCCCAGAACTCAACGATATCGCCCGCTTTACCTTTACCGCTAAAGGTTGGGGTGGCGTCATCGGTCACGCCGTTTTGCGGGATCGAGCCGGTTTTCGTGCCATAGTCGTCGTGCACGTCGGTCAGTTCAGGGGTGGTGACGGGCTCTTTGCGGTTGCCGCCATTATCATCGTCACGGTTATGACGAATAATGGCGCCGATACCCACCAGCGCACCCAGCCCTGCTAACGCACCCAGCGCCAGCAAAGCAGGAGAGAACGCAGTGCCCGCTACAGCCAGACCATCCAGGCTCGCAATGGCCCCTGCACCCAGTGCCTGAGCGGAGGATTCCCCGTCCAGCAGGAAAGCGGCTTTATGGTCATCATCACCATCGGTGGCGATATATTCATGCCATTGACCATCTTCGCCTTTACCCACCAACTCGCCTGGATTATCGAAATAGTCTTCAATGATCAGCTGCGGCTGATCCTCATCAGTGCCTTCCAGCATCACGAACAGGTCTTTACCCACGCGTTTCAGCGTAATGTTTTCTGGTGCGACGCCATTTTTTCCCTCAGCAAGAATGTATTTTGCATTCGGGATGGCCTTGATTTTGACAGCACTGCCAACCTTTTCACTGCGCAGAACGTCAGCTTTGACAATCGTATTTTTATCAACGACTGCAATATTTACTGGCTTGAGAGTCATGTTTTAATTCTCGTGTAAATAATCGATCTGTGTCCGCGCAACGCGCCAGACGCACTTCCATACGGGATACATTCCCTGGCTGACACTATCTTCCCGGTTGGCAAGTTTTGGCTTAATAAGACCTGTCGCAAAACCTGATAATAATAATTAAATACACTTAATCTATGATGGAGTTATATCGTCATACACATCCGTCAGATATACCCTAAATAATTCGAGTTGCAGGAAGGCGGCAAGGGTGTGAATCCCCGGGAGCTTACATTAGTAAGTGATAGGGGGGAACGAGCGCAGCCAACGCATCTGCAACTTGAAGTATGACGGGTATAAACCACCTTCTGTAGTTTAATGCCAGAGTGAGTAACATTACTTAGATAAGATAGAGATGATATGTTTATAACAGACAGAAAAATCGAATTATTTTTACCGCCCCATTCTATCATTCAAAAATGGAATTAACGCCGTTCTTTCAAATTATTCACTATGGAGAACACATATCAAGAATAAGATATATTAGCGAAAACCGCGCTACTGTAATGGGTTCGCTGATGCCCATACGCATAGCTCATTATCTTGCACCAGGAAATTTAAAAAACGTTCAAAAAGTTGCTTGTTTAGCAATTTTTTAGTGGCTTAATTAGCAGAGACTGAATTACAGGCTCTTCTTGTGCTGTCATATTGCCACGCCCTGTCCCCCCGTCAGCAAACTAAGTCGTGTGAGATGTCTCATTACAAGACATTTTCTTTTCGGAAAAAACCTAAAAACAGAACCAAAACGGTTTAGCTGTACAAAATCGAAAAATGCATATTGCCAAATGAAAATAACAAAACTATACATTCCGATAACAAAAACATAACACAACTAACACGCCGTTACATTTCGTCAGGCTTTTACGCCGAATTTAGCTTTTTGTCAGGCTTCACACTGCCTGTACATCAATCCATCTTACCTTACGGAGTCTTTATGAAAGCAAGCTTAAGCCTGTCGAAGGTAGCGGTTTCTGTATTCGCCGCCCTTGCCTCACCTCCACTCTTTTTATTTCCCGTGCTCTCCCAGGCTGTCACGCTGCAGGCCTTTAATCCGGTCGATAACGATCAACTTAACGGAAGCCTGAACGTAACAGGTGGCAGCGTGATCGACCTGACCGGCAATCAGCTTTTCCAGACCGGGGTGGATGGCTCGGTGAATACCTCCATTGGCGCACTGCAGACGCTGAACCGGATTGTTGACGATCATGGTGTCCTGGGTGTCGACAGGCTGGATCCCGGCCCGGTAAACTTTGGGATCACCATTCCGGACCCGGCCACTGGGGGGAATACCACCTTTCAGGTTTACAACCCGGCCAACCTCGTTGCACTGGCACCCATTGATGCCACGACTACCGTCGCAGACGTGGTTAACGTGCAGGACAATCAGTACATCAATACCCGGGTCGCAGACGTCAGCGGTGGCGGGACACTGAATGTCAATATCGGCCAGGCCAGCTCGACGTCGAGCGCATCAACCAACAGCTGGACAATGGCAGCCAAGCAGAGCCTGCTGTTTAATGTCGACGGCAGCAGCGGTACGGATTCGACGCTGAACTGGAATTCGAACAACCGTATTACCTTTACCGGAACGGCGGCCAACCCGGCAATCCCTCGCCAGTCCAGCGCGCTGAATATCGTGACCTATAACGGTGCCTTCAGCGTGACCACCCTCGATAATGCCACCACCCGCTTCAACGTCACCAACGCAACGGAGCTAAGGGCCTATAACGACTGGTTAATTGCGCAGCTTAAAGCCGGCAATCTCGATAAGAACGCCTACATTAGCGAATTCAACAAAGCAATGAGCAGCCGCTCCAGCACGGTGGACTACCGGATATCGGCGGATGACCCCACCGATGATGTCGCGCAGGCTCTGGGTAACCGCATCGTCATCAATGCCAGCGGTGCCAACGCCAAAGTGAATATCGCGGCGGGCAAAACGCTGGAAGTGATCGGCGCGAACGGCGGTGCTATCCGTGGATCAAATGGTGCGGAGATTACCATCGACGGCAAAGTGAGCAGCACCAGCACATGGGTGACTGACGGACCCGCTCTGGTGCTTGATGCCAGCCGGGGAACCAACAATGGCGTGGTCAATGGCGGGTTTATCAACCGTAATGACGGCACCGGCGTGGCCTCGCTGGGTTTTGGGTCACACGGCATTCAGTTGCAGAACAACAGTACCTTTGCCAATAACGGTATCGTCAACTTTGCCTCCATCGGCGGTGTGTCATCGGCCATCAACCTTGTGAATGGCTCGACCGCAGAGAACAGCGGCAATATTAACGTCGGGGTGAACGGGACGAGCGCCACGGGAACGACTAACGGCGTGATGGTCGGAAGCGGTACCGCTTTTACTAACAACGCCAGTGGCACCATCTACATCGGTCGCGGTCCGCAAAACAACCTGACGGAAAACACGGCTGATGTGTCCGTAAACCAGAGCGGACTCACCTCCGGCGTGAAAGTGGCGAGCGGAGGAAACGCCGTCAACAACGGTAACATCGTGCTGGGCTCACGGGTACAGGACAGTGCCGGGATGTCTGCAGAGAATGCGACCAGCGTTACGATGATCAATAACGGTGTCATTGACGTGAACGGTAAAGCCACGGCCGTTCCCCGGGACAATATGGGCATGTCGGTCATCAACGCCCAGGGCAATATTAACAACGCGGGTACCATTAATCTGAGCGGCGTAAATGGTACGGGCATCAAGGTGCTGGCGACACAGGGCAATACGGCCTCCGCCCGCTCGACCGGAACTATCAATGTCGCCGGCGGCGCCGATCCGGCCAGCCGGACGCGCAACTACGGTGTCTGGGTCGAAGGACAAGGGACCGGCCAGGCGTCAGCCACGGTCGATGGTCCGGTGAATCTCACCGGGAATGGTGCTATCGGTGTACATGCCCGCGGTAACGCCACGGTCGATGTTGCCCCGGATGCGGTGCCAACCTTCAGTCAGGGCAGCCATCAGATTGGCTTCTTTGCCTTCGGCCCGAACGCCAGAATTAACACCGTGGGCAACAACGCGTTCAACGTGACAACCAACAGTTCAACGCTGTTCCGCCTTGAGCAAGGCGCCGATTTTGACGGCACGGATTTATCCATTACCGCCTCGGGTGAAAATTCTGTCGGGGTGCTCGGCACGGGAACCGGTGGAACCCAAATTTCAACGCAAAATGCCACGGTGGCGGTCTCCGGGAAAGGAGCAACGGGAGTGGTCATTGAAGGGGGGGCCACCGGGACGATCGATGCCGCAACCACCATTAATCTCACCGGCATGAATGCCGTGGGGGCTATTGCGGACGGACAACGGCATACGCTGGCGGGAGCGAACTCCGGCTCACCGGCGCAAAGTACCACGCTTAACTCTCACGCGGTACTCACCTCGGCACAAAACGGACTGACCGGTTATATCGCCCGTAACCGTGCCTCACTGACCAACTCCGGCGATATCGCGTTTACGGGTGTGGGGGCGACAGGTTTGCGAGTGGAAAGTGGTGCGACCGGCAGCAATACCGGGAATATTGCCATTAACAACGGGGGAACCGGGATTGCTGTTAACAGCGGCACCAGCGGGTTAACCACCACCGCCAGCACCAGCGGCAGCATTGACGTAAACGGCGGCAGCGTCGCAGCCCGTAGCCGTGGCGTCAGCGCGAATGGCGCCAAAGCAGTGGGGACATTGACCGATGGCTCACGGATCAACCTGAACGGCGTGGGTGCCATCGGTGCCGACGCGCTCAACGGCGGCACGGTCAACATCGCCAGCTCCGCCACGCCAACATTTAATAATACCGATCAGATTGCCTATCGCGCCGTGGGTGATGGCTCTACCATCAACAGCGCCACCGGCGTGCTCAACGTCAATACCGGGCGTTCAACGCTCTATCGCATCGCCGACGGCGCCCTTCTGACGCTGGGGAATGGCTCCACACTCACCGCGTCCGGCAAAGACAGCAAGGCGCTGGTCAGTGCCGGGATTAATGCACGTATTCATACCTCGGGTTCTAAGCTCATTGCCAGCGGCGAGGGGGCACGGGCAATCACGGTTGAAGGAGGGGCACTGGGCAACCTGGACAGTACCAGCCAGGTGACCTTAACCGGCGCCAACAGCATTGGCGGCGTGGCGGATGGGCAAAAACGTGAATCCGACGGTACAATCGTGACCGACCCCAATCCGAATACTACACTGACCAGCGCCGCCACGCTCAATGGCAGCGCCACCGGGGCTATCGGTTATCTGGCGACCACGCTTGGGAATGTGATCAACAACGGGACAATCGCGCTGACAGGGGCAGGCAGTATCGGCGCAAAACTGGTTTCTGGCGGCACATTTACCAACAACGGCACCGTTACTATCGCCAACGGGACCGGGATTGATGCCAGCGGTGGTGGTACATCGGTCTCCCGCGCCGGTAATATCACTGTTAACAACGGCGTGGCGGGGGTACGGATTGCCGACGGCACACGGCTGGTGTTAAACGGCGATGATAATCACATCTCCACCGCCGGTACTGCGCACGGTGTGCTGCTGGATACGGGCGCCACCGGGCTGGCGATGACGCAAACCACCCTGAACGTTAATGGCACAGGCCACGGTATTGAAAACCGTGCGGAAACAGGCAACGTCCTTCTGCAAAACGCCACCATCAACGTAAAAGATGGCTACGGTATTCGCACGGCAACGGCGTTCGATCCGGCATCGCAGGTCACGGTTAACGTATCGGGTAACGGCACAGGCCTGAATTTCACCCAGGCCGATCTGACCACCACCACCGGAGCATTAACGCTTGGGGAGGGTTATGACTTTAATGTAAGTGGTGCAGGCGGTACCGGGATTAACGCCAACACCACCGGCGATGTTGCCACTTCCGCAACGGTCAACGTAACAAACAGCGCGGGGGGATCGGCACTGGTTGCCGGTCAGGCCGCATCCGTGCTGAACACCGGCACCCTTACCTCCTCCAGTCTGAACGCGCCAGTGGTCGATCTTCGCAACGGCAACGGCGTGGCGTTTGAAAACCAGGGCACGATTGCCGCCTCATCCGTTACGGCAACGGCGGTCGCGGGGGGTAACGGAAATGACACCGTTCTGCTGAGCGACGGAAAGGTAACCGGCGAGGTCAGTACCGGCGGAGGTGATGACACCGTGACGCTAACGAAGAGTCTTCTTAATGGTGGCATATCGCTCGGCGCAGGTAATGCTAACCGGGCCTGGATCAACGGGGCGGCTCTCTCCCTCACCCGCCATATTACCAGCGATGTGGGTACCGACAACCAGCTTAACTTCTCGCAGGTTGTCGCGCGCGGCGGCTCGTTTGCTCAGGATGACCTGACGCGTGGCGTCAATTTAGGCAGTGGCTGGAATGTGATCAACTTTGTTGATGGCACCCAGTGGGAGCTCACGGATAACCTGAAACTGGCGCACAGTAATGTGAATATCGACAGCACCTCCACGTTGTTTGCCGGTAACGGCGTGCATGCCACCATTTCCGGTGGTGAAGAGAACTCGGCCATTGTCACCAATGCGGGGATTATCGATTTAACCAACGGCAGCGGCTCGCCAGGTAACACCCTTAATATTGATGGCGATCTGGTCTCAGATGGCGGTACGGTCAATATGATTACCCGCCTGAATGAAGGCGGCGTTACCGGGAATCAGTTCAGCGACATGCTGACCGTTGAGGGCAATGCCAGCAGCGGAACCACCCTGCTTGACGTCACGCCATCGCTGCTCAGCACCGGTAACCTCACCGACCTGAATCACTCCTCAACGGTGGAAGCCTATGAAGGCATCTCCCTGGTGCAGGTTGCCGGACATGCCAGCCCGGGCAGTTTCAGCCTGAAGGGCGGCTATCTGGCGGCCGGGCCGTGGCGCTACGACCTGTACAGCTTTGCACCAGGTGCCAGCGATGCGAACCAGCGTAAAGTCCCGGGTGGCATTAACAATACGTTCTGGGATTACCGTCTGGCCAACGCCTATGTCTGTGAAGGAGATGACTGTCGCCCGAAAGTGAAAGAGGTCGCGGTAACGCCCGTTAATCCAGGAACACCGGAACAGCCTTCTGTTCCGGTGAATCCGGACAGCCAGCCGCTCACCAATCCACCGGATGATGGCTGCATGGTTGATGGCGTGGATAACTGTGCGCCCGGACGTCCGGCCGTCACACCACAGATCCCCTCTTACATTTCGGCCCCCGTCGCGCTGGCCTATTACAACGCGTCGATCATCGACGATTTGCATAAACGCCTTGGCGAACTGCGCCATGAACAAAGCCGGACGGAGGGGACTGCCGGTGAAATGTTCCTGCGCTATATCGGCTCGAACATGACCTACAAAACCAACGTCGGGTTTAAGCAATTTGGTTATGACTTCGATATGGACTACAACGCCATGCAACTGGGTGGCAATCTGCTGCGTCTGGACGGTGAGAAAGACAGCCTTCGCGGAGGTGTGGCCTGGACGCGCGGTAACAGCCGCGTCCGTCCGGATGCCGCAGACGGTTTCAGCTCGACTTCGTTTGACAGCAACAGCATTGCGCTCTACATGACCTGGCAGCGCCAGAACGGCTTCTATATGGACGGCGTGCTGTCCTTTGACAGACACCGTGGCAGCACGGATATCCAGCGTCAGCACGCCGTGGCTTCACCGAATGGAAAAAGCTGGAGCGCCTCGCTGGAAACCGGCTATCCGTTCCAGTTTGATAACGGCTGGAAGCTGGAGCCTCAGGCGCAACTGATGTATACCCGCATTGATATGGACAACTTCACCGACAAGGACAACACGACGGTGGAGTATAAGGACTATAGCCAGACGATTGGCCGTGCAGGCTTGCGTGCCGACCGCACCTGGACAGATGATGCCGGACGTCAGTACACGCCGTATCTGCGCGCGAACTATTATCGCGGCTGGGGGAACGAAGCCAAAACAACCATTGGTGCCAAAGACGTTGCCATCAGCCATACCTTTACCAGCGGTAAATTTGGCCAGATGGGTGAGCTGGGCGGCGGCGGAACGGTCACCTTTAAAAACGACCTGTCTCTGTATGCCGAGGTGGATTACCGTAAGGAGCTTGACAGCAACGGTGCCAGAGGCTGGAACTACACGGGCGGCGTCCGCTGGACGTTCTGACTGCACAATTGTATTTACACTCTCATGCAAAAAAAGAAAGGATGGGCCTCTGCTCATCCTTTCTTTTTTGCACCTATATATGCCAAAGGGATGGGGAAGAGACGAAGTAACCTGATGGTATGTAGACGCCAGAAAATAATGGTGAAGATAAAGACAAGTCTTAGCCAACTTTTTTCAGCGCGGATGGAAAATGACATTTTTGTCACCCAATCAGGACAATCAGGAATGTCAGATAAGAAAGTCATTCTCATGGATGTCAGTTCATTACTGCGGACTGGCATCCAGGGTTTATTAGCAGAACACGGTTATCAGACGGCGGCACAATTCCCCACGATTGAGACAATGCACAGCGCGTTGCCGATGTTACATGCTGACCTGATTATTATGGAACATCTGCAGCAGAGTCCCGAGGTTTTCTCTCATCTGATGCAAATAAGAAAAGACCACCCTGATATTCAGATTCTCATTTTGTCTTCGTCCTCCAGTGATTTTCATATTCAGCTGAGCCGCCGAGCCGGTGCAGCAGGCTATATAAATAAAAACAGCTCACTGGATAAAATTATTACCACCGTCAACAGGATCACCTCCGGTGGATATTGCTATGGCCCGGAACTATGGCATCACCACGCCCGGTATCCCCGGGATGCATCGTTGTTATTATCGCTGTCTCATATTGATATCTGTATTTTGCGCTATATTTCTGCGGGCTACAGCAATCAGATTATCGCCTCGATGCTCAATATGAATAATAAAAAGGTGAGCGCGTATAAGCAGCGCATCATGGCAAAATTCAAAATAACCCGCCTGGCGGAACTGGTGGATCTGGCAAAACGGAATTATCTATACTGAACAGCGGAAGATGCCCGGGCGACGGCATGTTCGGGCTTTTTTACATAATTTGTTGCAAAACGAATGTTCCGAAAACAGTGATCTGGCGCACATATTCCTCCCCATCTACCGAAGCGAATGTCTACGCTTTAAAGACACCCGGAAGAACAATCTCTTTGAACACACAACCGGAGGTCCTTATCACCATGTTCAACCAGAAGACACAGGCTGCCGAGAATATCGAGTTCGGGATTGAAGAAGAGCTGCGCTACGAGACCGATCCCTGTGAGTTGAAACTGGATGAAATGATTGAAGCGGAGCCGGAACCCGAGATGATCGAAGGGCTACCCGCCTCTGATGCCCTGACGCCCGCCGATCGCTATCTTGAACTGTTCGAACACGTGCAATCGTCACGGCTGTTTGCAGACAGCAAAACCTTCCCCGACTGCGCGCCGAAGATGGACCCACTGGATATTCTGATCCGCTATCGCAAGGTCAAACGCCACCGGGATTTCGACCTGCGCCAGTTTGTGGAGAACCACTTCTGGCTACCGGAGACTTACAGCACGGAATATGTCTCCGACCCCGGCCTTTCGTTAAAAGAGCACATCGACAGTCTGTGGCCAGTGTTAACGCGCGAGCCGCAGGATCATATTCCCTGGTCATCCCTGCTGGCGCTGCCGCAAGCGTATATCGTCCCCGGCGGGCGTTTCAGCGAGACCTACTACTGGGACTCTTACTTCTCCATGTTGGGGCTGGCCGAAAGTGGCCGGAACGATTTGCTGAAATGCATGGCGGATAACTTCGCCTGGCTCATCGAACGCTACGGCCATATTCCGAACGGCAATCGCACCTATTATCTCAGCCGCTCCCAGCCCCCCGTTTTTGCCCTGATGGTGGAGTTGTTTGAAGAGGACGGGGTGCGCGGGGCCAAGCGTTATCTTGAACACCTCAAAATGGAGCACGCCTTCTGGATGGACGGCGCTGAGTCATTGCTGCTTAATCAGGCTTACCGCAGCGCCGTGCGTATGCCGGACGGTTCGCTGCTCAACCGCTACTGGGACGACCGTGATACCCCGCGCGACGAATCGTGGATTGAGGATGTGGAAACAGCTCGACACTCGGGTCGTCCGCCCAATGAGGTGTATCGCGACCTGCGCGCGGGTGCGGCTTCCGGTTGGGATTACTCTTCACGCTGGCTACGTGAGCCAGGCCGGCTTGCCAGCATCCGCACTACGCAGTTTATTCCCATAGATTTGAATGCTTTCCTGTTCAAACTGGAAAGTGCTATCGCCAATATCTCGGCATCAAAAGGTGATAAAGAAACCGCTGACCTGTTCCGCCAGAAAGCCAGCGATCGTCGTGCAGCAGTCAACCGTTACCTGTGGGACGAAGAAAATGGCTGTTACCGCGATTACGACTGGCGCCGCGAGGTCATGGCGCTATTTTCTGCGGCAAGTATTGTGCCCTTATACGTTGGTATGGCAACGCATGAGCAGGCTGAGCGGTTGTCTGATGCGGTAAAAACGCGGTTGCTCACCCCAGGCGGTATTCTCGCTACCGAGTATGAAACCGGCGAACAGTGGGATAAACCCAACGGCTGGGCCCCGCTACAATGGATGGCAATTCAGGGGTTCAAGCAGTACGGAAATGATTCGCTAGGGGATGAGATCGCCTGGAGCTGGTTGCATACGGTCAACCATTTTTATAAGACGCACCATAAGCTCATTGAGAAGTACCACATCGCCAGCAGTACGCCACGCGAAGGGGGCGGTGGTGAATACCCCCTGCAGGATGGCTTTGGCTGGACGAACGGCGTGGTGCGACGGTTGATTGGGTTGTATGGGGAACCTTAATCAGCGAATCACCTCATAAATGGCGGTCTGGATGGACTGCCATTTTTTCGTGGTGGCATCCGGTTGTGACTGTGCACGACGGGTCGCCATATCAAGATCGTGCTGCTGGCGTTTCACCACGGCTGGCACCGTACAGAATGCTTTCAGATACTCTTTACGTTTTGACGTCAGAGGCTCGCCATTCGACATGGCGTGGCTGAGCGTATTGATAAAGCGACGACACGGCTTCTCTTCAACCATGTTCTGCTGGTAGCGTAACATCAGTTCCAGCACATCGTCATAACCTGCCGACATCGCCTCTTCGGTCCATGACAGCTTCCAGTCCATGCCACCCTGTAAAAAGAGCTGAACCACGCGGGTATCGTTGCGGTTAATGGCCGAACGGAAGTTATTCTCGTCCCAGGTCACGCCCATACGCGTCAGCGTTTCACGCGAGGAAGGCGTCTCGCGCATTTCCTGCGGAGGCGCTGTTTCTGCGGCACTGACGGTCGCAGGCTGTGGTGTACCACTGGTCACCAGCCAGACGCCCCCAGCCACGATGGCAATCACCATGACGCCAACCGCCCCCCATAACGCACCGGAAATAAGCTGCTCGCGTTGTTCAGGGGTGCGCGGTGCGCGCTGGGTCGGCTTTTCAATGGTGTCACGAACTTCAAACAGATCCCCGCCAGTGACCCGATCCATTTTCTGCGCTTTTTCCCAGAAGGTATGTAATTCGCTGGCATCTACCGCCATTAACCCGGTCGGATTGACGCGGGTTCTCCCCTCTTCAAACGCACGCTGAACCGGTCGGCTGATCTGCGTGTAATAGTTATCCAGCAGCTGAATTTGCGCCGAACTTAATGTTTTCTGAACCGTGATGTTGTTGCGGATTTGCCGAATGTCATCAAGGAAGGTTTGCAGCGTTTTACGCGGTTCCACCAGAAGCGTCAGCATGGTCGGATCACTGAATAGCGAAGCGTAATAGCGGCTGAACTCTTTTTTATCCACCAGCATCTGCGCCAGTTCACTGAACATCATGCCGCTCAGGACATCGTTAATCTCGCCAAGCTTCAACCAGCGTCTTACCCGGTCGGCGTTAAAAAGCGTCTTAAGATGGTTATTCAACCGCACCTGATCGGGCCAGGCCTGCTGGATGAGCCCTTTTAACATCAGCTCAATTGCACGCACCTGTTTGTGCGCCTGTTGCTGCTGGAGTTCACTGCCTGGAGCCAGTTCAGTGCTGTAGGTCAGAAGCGGCTGCTGCAGACGAAGGTGTTCCAGTGCAGTCACAAACCGCATTGCCGCAATCAGTTGGTTTTCACTCACATCCTGCCCGCTTTCATACTGCGGTACGCGCTGCTGAAGCAGGCGCAATTGCAGCGTAAATTCCGACATTTCGGCATCATTCAGATTGAGCTTCTTCGCAACGGCTCCCCAGCCCCCCAGACCTAAACGCGCGCTGTCCAGTTGTTCAAGAAACCAACGTGGATCTTTGCCCTCAGAAGCATGTACATTCAGAAGAAGCAAAATTTCCACTGAGGCCTGGCGAATGACCGCGAGACAGTGTTCGAACTGTTCGCGAACGTGATGTGATGTACTGAGAGCCATTATTTTCCTTAAGCAACAACGAAGACATCCGGAATGGCACGTGACGGCCGTTTTTCTTTTTATTTATACGAGGTTAACCATACCTGACTTTCTATTGAAATAAAGTGACAACCCTAAAATCATTTAAAAAGTGTCAGGAGAATCTGAATGCCTGTTTTAAACACCCCGCGCCTTAGCTGCTCGCCCCTGCAGGAACACGACTGGCCCTTTTTCCTGGCATTACAGCAGCATCCTGATGTCATGCGCTTTGTTGCACAAGATCGCCCTGTAGCAGAGATCCGCGAGGCTTTTGACGCTCGTCTGACGCCATGGATACCTGGCAGCCCACACTGGCTTTGTCTCGTCGTGCGTGATGCCACCACCCGGACGGCGCTGGGTGTCACCGGGTATATTCATCGGGAAGAGGATTGTGCTGAAGTGGGTTTTCTTTTTGCGCCCGCGGCGCAGGGGAAAGGTTACGGCTTCGAATCCCTGCAGGCACTTTGTGACTATGCCTTTCATCAGGGAGGGATACGCCGGCTGACTGCTACCGTCACTGCGGGGAATGTCGCCTCAAGGCACCTGCTGGAAAAAGCCCATTTTCGTCTGGAAGGTGAGTTACGCGAGAGCTATTACCTTGCCGGGCGCTGGCATAATGACTGGTTGTTCGGTTTATTGAGGCAGGAATACCTGAGCGATAACGCCTGATCAACAGCCATTTGGCGGATATTTCTCTGACGTTTATTCCTCTACAGTGTCGCTATTAAGAGGACACAAATATGAAAGGTCATGCACTGAAAATATCGGATGCCGCCATTGCGTTAATAAAAAATCATCAGGGGCTTTCACTGGCGAAATATCGTGACGAAAACGGTTTATGGGTTATTGGTTATGGCCATGTTATACGCGACCGGGAAACGTTTAACAGTCTGATCACCCCTTCTGAGGCAGAATATTTGCTTCATAAGGATATTCAGTTATGTGAGAGGCTGCTGCGGGAAAATATGGCTCGGCCATTAACCCAACAGCAGCATGACGCACTGGTGCTAATGCTATTCAGCTTCGGAGAGACGTCCTCGCTCCCGCAAGCGGTTCTTCAGACCGTCGCTCGCGTATAATACATAGCCGCCTGCGTTCTGTTTTTAACATCCAGCCGACGGAAAAGCGCTTCCAGATGCGCTTTTACCGTGGCCGCACTGATGTTGAGATTGCGTCCAATCTCTTTGTTAGATTCCCCTGCGGCCAGCAATTTCAGAACTTCGCGCTGGCGTTCGCTCAGAGATAATAAGGCCTGAGATGACGACGGCTGTTTAACCCACTCTCCGGGAAAACAGACCATCCCTCTGGACACCGAATCCAGCACGGCGGAAAACCGTTCTGGGCTCGCCTTGCGGGGAATAATGGCCATGACGTTTCGCTGCAACAACTGCTCAACCCATCGGGCCTCTTTTTTCGCTAACACCATGACCACGGATATCGCCGGGAAGCGAGTCATGAGCGCTTCCAGCCACGCGATCTCGACATCCTGAATTAAATTTCCGTCAATCATGACAATAGCAGACGGTGACGCGGACACCTGAGCCCATAAATCTTCTGCCTGACAGGTTCCTGTTATATTTATTTCTGGAATTAACGTCTGAAGACTGTGTATCACTCCATGAATAAATATTGACTGCCTGTCAAACATGATCACTCGCATCTTTTTCCCCCTCTGAGAATAGCGAAGGGGGATTCTACAGAGGCGTTATTTAAGAAAAAACTCAATGAATGGGGACGTTACAAATCCACCCGTGTTCTTTATATCTGTCAGTATTTGGACACATTAATGTTGAGGATTTCCTTAAGAGGTTCCTTCCCCTTAAGAATAGGCATCACAGGAACATTCCGCCTGATACTTCAATACGTTGTGCGTTCATCCAGCCCAGTTTATCGCTAAGCAGGGCCGCAATGGCATCGCCAATATCATCCGGTAGCCCCACCCGGCCCAGGGCGGTCTGTGAAGCCAGCATCTGATTCAACTGCGCGTTGTCACGCACGCGTCCACCGCCAAAGTCCGTTTCTATCGCGCCGGGAGCAATGATGTTGACGGCGATCCCGCGAGCGCCCAGCTCTTTTGCCTGATAACGGGTCAGCACTTCCATCGCCCCTTTCATGGCCGCATAGGTCCCTGAACCTGGCTGAGTAAAACGAGCCAGTCCACTGGAAACATTGAGGATCCGTCCCCCGTCATTAATCAACGGCAGCAGTCGCTGCGTCAGGAAAAACGGCCCTTTGAAATGGATGTTTAGCGCCTCATCAAACTGAGCTTCCGTCGTGTCGGTATAGGGCGCGTATAACCCCGTCCCGGCATTGTTTAATAAATAATCAAAGGTGTCACGCTGCCAGACGGTGTTAAGGGTTTCCTGAAGCTGTTGGGCAAAATGGTCGAAACTGGCGATATCCCCGACGTTGAGCTGTAATGCTACCGCTCTGACACCTTTTCCCTGAATTTCGCGTACAACATCCTGTGCTTCCTGCTCACTGCGGTGATATGTCAGGATAATTCCCGTCCCCTCTGCCGCCAGCTTCAAAGCCGCGTTTTTACCCAGTCCACGGCTACCACCTGTCACTAATGCGATACGTTCAGTCATCATAAACCTCGTTTTGGCTGTTATGGAGATTGAGAAAGAGCTTATTAGGTGATAGAAAATCAATAAAGATGGGATAAAACGCTTCACTGTTTCAATGACAACAACAATGAGCTTCATCTATGGATAAAATTCACGCAATGCAGTTGTTTGTCCGCGTCGCGGAACTGGAGAGTTTTACCCGCGCGGCAGAAACATTAACGCTGCCAAAAGGCAGCGTTTCGCGGCAGATTCAGGCGCTGGAAAACCGGCTTGGCACCCAGCTGTTGCACCGTACCACGCGTCGCGTGAGCCTGACGCAGGACGGCATGGTCTATTACGAACGAGCAAAAGATCTGCTGGCAAACCTGGATGAACTCGACGGAATGTTTCAGCACGACCCCTCCAGCATCAGCGGGCGGTTACGCGTGGATATGCCCGTCGCCGTTGCACGAAATTTAGTCATCCCCAAACTGCCTGCTTTTCTGCAGCACTATCCCGGTATCGAACTGGAACTCAGCAGCAGCGATCGTCTGGTGGATGTGATCCGTGAAGGGTTTGATTGCGTGGTACGCGTCGGCTCGCTGAAAGATTCGGGTCTTATCGCGCGTCCGCTGGGCAAGCTGACGGTGATTAACTGCGCCAGCCCGGATTATCTGGCGCGTTTTGGTTACCCGGAAACGCTGGACGATTTAGGCTCACATGCCGTCATTCATTACGCTGCCATGCTGGGTACCCGCCCGCAGGGCTTTGAGTTTTATGGCGGCAGTGCGACGCAATGGATAAAAACGGGCGGGGTGTTAACCGTCAATAGCACGGAAACTTACCAGGCTGCCTGCCTCGCCGGGTTGGGCATTATTCAGGTTCCACGGGTTGGGGTTCGCGATTTACTGCGCGCGAAGAAACTGATTGAGATCCTCCCGCAATACAAGGCCGAACCGATGCCTGTATCACTGATTTATCCCCATCGCCGTAACCTCTCCCGCCGGGTACATCTGTTTATGGAGTGGCTTACCGAACTCACAAAAGCTTATGTGGATTAGTCGCAAGCTATAATTCAATCACATCCAGCCAAACGAAAAGGAAAAGACGCGTGACGCCGGAAAACAACCCGCAACGACCCACCCAACAGTTAGATTATGATCCCATCAAAAAGATGGAAACCGGGCCCGAAGAGGCCAAATCGCCAGGCACCGCCAGCAAAGCACTGGGAACCGTCACTGGCATCGTCGCGAGAATTCAGCAGTTTCCCATGGTGGCACATCTGATACGTGCTGCCGAGCGCTTTAATGACCGCATGGGAAACCAGTTTGGTGCCGCCATCACCTATTTTTCCTTCCTGTCGATGATCCCGATCCTGATGGTGTCGTTTGCGGTGGCCGGTTTCGTGCTCGCGTCGCACCCGACGCTACTGCAGGATATTTTCAATAAGATCCTGAATAACGTCAGCGACCCGACCCTTGCCAGCACGCTCAAAAGTACCATCAATACCGCCGTCCAACAGCGTACCACCGTCGGTATCGCTGGCTTGCTGATTGCCCTTTACTCCGGCGTTAACTGGATGGGCAACCTGCGCGAGGCCATTCGCGCCCAGTCGCGCGAGGTATGGGAGCGTAAGCCCCAGGATCAGGAAAAAATTTGGATTAAGTATATTCGTGACTTTGTTTCGCTGATTGGCCTGCTTGTCGCACTCATCGTCACGCTCTCGATTACTTCTGTTGCAGGCTCCGCGCAGCAGATGATTATCTCCGCGCTTTATCTCGATTATATCGAGTGGCTGAAACCCGCCTGGCGCGGCATTGGTCTGGCGATTTCCATCTTCGCTAACTACCTGCTGTTCTTCTGGATCTTCTGGCGCCTGCCGCGTCATCGTCCGCGCAAGAAGGCGCTGATCCGTGGAACATTGATTGCGGCGATAGGCTTTGAGGTGATCAAAATTGTGATGACCTGGACCCTGCCGGCACTGGTTAAGTCCCCTTCTGGCGCAGCGTTTGGCTCAGTACTGGGACTGATGGCGTTCTTCTACTTCTTCGCCCGCCTGACGCTGTTCTGCGCAGCGTGGATTGCCACCGCCCAGTACAAAGATGACCCAAGGATGCCGGGGAAAACGCATCGGTAATCCCTCTTCCGGGCTGAAATTTCAGCCCGATCCATCATTTCAGCATATAAATCCAGCCTGTAACTTTTATTTAACCAAAAACCAGTTTTATTGACTAATATTTAAAATCTGTGAAGCATTTCATAGACGTGTTTTGGCTGGTCTGAAAATTATCCGCTTTTTGTTGCTTTTATCACCAGCCAACAGCTTTGTTACAGATTGAAATGTCGCTTTTGCTGTGCGTAATATGGCCTTTCGTTCGACAAAAAATAAGAAAATATTATGCAAGCAACAGCCACAACACTCGACTCTGGTGCAGAAAACGTTCCGGTAAATTCGCGCAATAAAGTTGTCGTCGCATCGCTGATTGGCACCGCCATCGAGTTCTTCGACTTTTACATTTATGCCACCGCTGCGGTCATCGTCTTCCCGCATATTTTCTTCCCGCAGGGAGACCCGACGGCAGCCACGCTACAATCTCTGGCCACCTTTGCTATCGCGTTTGTTGCCCGTCCGATTGGCTCTGCGCTGTTTGGGCATTTTGGCGATCGCATTGGGCGTAAAGTCACTCTGGTGGCCTCATTGCTGACGATGGGGATCTCCACCGTGGCCATCGGTCTGCTGCCAACTTACGAAACTATCGGCATTCTGGCTCCCGTTCTGCTGGCGCTGGCGCGTTTTGGTCAGGGTCTGGGGCTGGGTGGTGAATGGGGTGGTGCAGCGCTGCTGGCGACCGAGAACGCACCGGCGCGTAAACGTGCGCTGTATGGTTCATTCCCGCAGCTTGGCGCACCCATTGGCTTCTTCTTTGCCAACGGGACGTTCCTGCTGCTCTCCTGGCTGCTGACAGATGAACAGTTCATGAGCTGGGGCTGGCGTATCCCATTTGTGTTCTCTGCTGTGCTGGTGCTGATTGGTCTGTATGTCCGCGTTTCTCTGCATGAAACCCCTGTTTTCGCGAAAGTTGCCGCCGAGAAAAAACAGGTGAAAGTACCGCTGGGCACGCTGCTGACCAAACACGTCCGCGTGACCGTGCTGGGCACGTTTATCATGCTGGCGACCTATACCCTGTTCTACATCATGACCGTTTACTCCATGACGTTCAGTACCGCCGCCGCGCCAGTTGGGCTGGGTCTGCCGCGTAACGAAGTGCTGTGGATGCTGATGATGGCGGTGATTGGGTTTGGTGTGATGGTACCGATTGCGGGTCTGCTGGCGGATAAATTTGGTCGCCGCGCAAGCATGATTGTGATCACCACGCTGATCATTCTGTTTGCCCTGTTTGTCTTCCCACCGCTGCTGAGCTCCGGTAGCCCGGCGCTGGTGATGGCCTATCTGCTGATTGGCCTGAGCCTGATGGGGCTGACATTCGGCCCGATGGGCGCGCTGCTGCCGGAGCTGTTCCCGACGGAAGTGCGTTATACCGGCGCGTCGTTCTCTTACAACGTCTCCTCCATTCTGGGCGCGTCCGTTGCGCCGTACATCGCGACCTGGTTACAGGCAAACTATGGTCTGTTCTATGTCGGTGTCTATCTGGCAGCTATGGCAGCGCTGACGCTGATTGCACTGCTGCTGACGCACGAGACGAAGCACCAGGCTCTGTAAGCTAATGCCGGGTGGCGGCTACGCCTTACCCGGCCTACGATTCAAATGTAGGCCAGGTAAGCGCAGCGCCACCCGGCAATAACATACCGCACCTTACTTCTTCATCTGTGACAAAATGGTCCGGCACTGATTTGCCTCGCCCTCTGACGGCGATATCAACGCCAGCAGCGCTGCGGCTGGGGTTACCAGCGTCGCGAGGGCTGCTGCCACCGCACCACGCGCAATCAGAGGCCCGGGCTTCACACCCGCCTGGGGGTTTTTGAAGGTGCCGCGCACATAAAGCGGCGAGCGCAGGGTGATGATACGAATCCCCTTACTTTCCGGATCGATCGTCAAATCAAGCTGCTCGGAGGCCATACTGGCGGTACCGGTCACGTTAATGACTGCGTTTTCCGTGTCAAAGGCAAAAATCTGCGGGCGTGCCACGCCGTTAACCAGATCCAGATTGGCCGCCGCGCAGTTCACCCGCACCTCGTCGTCACCGAAGATTTGCCCGATAACGTAGTTTCCGACGTTCAACCCCAGGATCTCCATCAGGTTGCGGCTCACCAGCCCATCGTTCATCAGAAGCTTCAGATTGCCATTACTGCTTCCCAGCAGCGCCGCCACGGAATTCCCTACCCCGCGAATGTCGGCATCACCGTTCATTTCGCCGAGGGTTTTCTGCATTAACTCCACGTTCGGCATCAGCGCTTTCAGCTTAAGCCTGCGGGCCTGAATATCGGCTCGTCCCTGCATCGGCTTTTTATCGCCTTCCAGGTGAATGTTCGAGGAAATTGTCCCGCCTGCCATGCCAAACTTCAGCGGCTGCAGGCGCAGGTCGGCATTCTGGAGGAGAATATGGGTCGAAAGATTGCTGATCGGCAGCGTGCTGCCGTGTTCAATTTTGCCGCCTTTGAAGCGTACATCCGCATCCATTGCATTCCACTTGTCGGTCTCAAAGCGGTCGTAGGGCAGCACTTTCCCCGCGGGCTGGAGGTCTTTCTTCACCTCTTTTGACTTCGTACCTTTACCGGAATCAATACCTATCAGCGGGCCTAAGTCGGCCAGACGCAGCTGGCGGGACTCGACATCCCCTTCCAGTTTCGGGCGCGGTTTCCCGGTGGTGTAAGTCAGTGAGCCGTGGATATCACTGTCACCAATACGACCGTTGAAACCCCGGTAATCAAATACCGACGATTTTTCTGCATTGATTTTCGCCACCAGATGGCCGTCGGTCTCAAACGGAGGCGTATCCGGCAGTAGCACGCCAGTGAGCTGATACAATTCGCCCAGAGATTCACCGGCAAATTTCAGCTGTAGATCGACACCCCCCATGTTCATCGGATCGTTGACCGTCCCCACGAACACCACACGGGTATTTCCGGAACGGAAATCCGCCTGCACCGGGAACGGCGTGCCTTCGCTCCTGAGCGCCAGCATGCCGCCTATTTTCCCTTTACCGCTGAGAGGTTGATCGTTGTAGCGTCCCTTTGCTGTCAGGCCGAATACGTAATCACCCACGTTGGTGTTGTCGCCTTTCGCTTTGCTGCCAGTCACTTCGCTAAACGGCAAGGGTTTGCCCAGCGGATCAACCAGGATCTCCACTTCCGCCCTGCTGACCTTATCGTCGATGGCGATCCGCCCGCGATCGAAAAGAATATTGTCGAGACGGAATGACCAGGAAGAAGGCTGGGCATTCGGATCTTTTTCGCTGTCGCTGGCAAGGTTGAACGTCCAGTTGTTGTTTTTTTCAGAGAGGCGAATCAGCCGCGCATCGGGCTGCTGAAGTTTGATCCACGGCAGATAGACCGTTTTGGACAATAGCGCTAACGGGGCCAGCGTGGCTTCAACGCGGGGCAGATGCACCATGGTGACATCCGGGATATCTGGCGGGTTGCCGAGGATGATGTCGTCAGCGTGGACATGTGGCCAGGGGATCCAGCTTCGCCAGCCGGTCTCCTCTTTCTGACGTTCCCAAACCACCCCTAAATCACCACGTATGGCGAAGGGGCGGTTCAGTTCGGTTGAGACTTTCTGGTTGATGGTCGGCTTAAGACGGTTCCAGTCAAACGTCGCAACAATGACGACGAAAACCACGATCAACAACAAGAAAATCCCTGCTACCCAGGAGATTACCCTGGCTGTTTTTGTCATTGTTTTCCCCTTTCCTGATGACCTGTCCTGTAAAACTATAGTTCAGACAAAGGGAAGCGGGCTTATCAGAGGGTCGTTATCACGTTATCGAGGTGATCCATGGGGACCGGGCGAGAGAGGAAATAGCCTTGCGCAGCCGCTGCAGGAGAGTTTTGCACATCACGCCACTCTTCCAGCGTTTCCACGCCTTCGACAATCACCCCCTGGCAATAGCGGTTCATCAGCTGTAATAACAGCGTAAACAGATTCCGCCCTTCAGAGGTCTGCCGCAGCATAATGAACAGCTCGCGGGCCACTTTAATGTAGTCATAATGCACTTCACTCAGGGCAGAGAAGTTCGCCATGCCAGTACCAAAATCATCCAGCCACAGCGGGCCATACTCACATATTGAAGCAAACGAAGAGTCCTGCGGCAGTCGAACATGCTCGACCAGCTCAAAGCGCATCCATGGCAGGGTGGCAATCAATTCCTGCAATTTCGCATTCTGACGCAGCGCCAGCAGAGTTGGGCCATCAACGTTCACCGAGGCGAGGATATCATTCTGCTCGAAAAAGGCCTGCTTCGTCGCCAGCATACGGAGCTGTTCTTCCAGCACATCCAGGCGCTGGCGAACGGCAACTTCGGCAAAATAGCGATCCGGTGCGATACGCTGAGAAGGGTTTGATGGATGCGTAACGACGGTCAAAATTTCAATTGCCATCAGCCGACCATCAGTTCGGTAGATCGGCTGATAGGTGTACGCGCGCTCACATTGCAGCCAGTAGCGATGCTCCTGCAAGTTCTCAATACTTGCCTCAGGCGTAGTGCTCAGCCGCTGGATAACCTGCTCTGACTTCATTTCAGATGTCCTGTTGTTGGGATAGCCTTTCTGGACTCGTCACAGGATTATCGGCGCAACAATTGAGAACTTTATGTTCAATTCACGGGGAAAATGAAATTAAGATGACATAAGTGAGCAGGAACACGCGCTGGCTCAAATAAAATAATGGAACGTTGTTTTAATATAGTTGACCAGTTAATTCACTCAGCGCACACTGCTGATAATTCTTCTGTTCAGGTTCACGACTATGTCCAAAAAAATTGCCGTGATTGGCGAATGCATGATTGAGCTGTCACAAAAAGGCGCGGAAGTTAGCCGCGGATTTGGTGGCGATACGTTAAACACGTCCGTTTATATTGCCCGTCAGGTTGCACCTGAGGCGCTCACCGTGAACTATGTCACCGCACTGGGTACCGATAATTTCAGCCAGCAAATGCTGGACGCCTGGCAGAGTGAACACGTTGAAACCTCGCTGATCCAGCGTATGGAAAACCGTCTCCCGGGGCTCTACTACATCGAAACCGACAGCACCGGTGAGCGCACATTTTATTACTGGCGTAACGAAGCAGCAGCTAAGTTCTGGCTTGAGAGTGATGCTGCCGCCGACATCTGTGAAAAACTGGCCACGTTTGATTATCTCTATCTGAGCGGGATCAGCCTGGCAATCTTAAGCCAGGACAGTCGCGAAAAACTGCTCTCTCTGCTGCGCGAATGCCGTGCCAACGGCGGTAAGGTTATTTTCGATAATAACTACCGCCCCCGCCTGTGGGCCAGCCGTGAAGAAACGCAGCAGGTTTATCTGCAGATGCTGCAATGCACCGATATCGCCTTCCTGACCCTTGATGATGAGGACGCCCTCTGGGGTGAGAAGCCGGTAGAGGAGGTAATTGCGCGCACGCAGGCCGCTGGCGTGAGCGAAGTGGTGATTAAGCGAGGTGCGGATTCGTGCCTGGTCGCTATTGCAGGTGAAGCGTCGGTTGAGGTTCCGGCCGTGAAGCTGGCCAAAGAGAAAGTGATTGATACCACGGCGGCAGGGGATTCATTCAGCGCGGGCTATCTGGCGGTACGTCTGACGGGTGGAACACCGGAAGCAGCGGCACAGCGCGGGCATCTGACGGCCAGCACCGTGATTCAGTATCGCGGGGCGATTATTCCGCGTGAGGCGATGCCTGTTTAAGTAAGGTGTGGGCTGATCCCCTCTCCCACTGGGAGAGGGGATATTTACGCATTACTGCCCCTGAGGAGTATCCGTCGCGTCCGGATGTAAATCATCAGTCGTGGTGGTCTGCACCGGCTGCGGCGCGGTAGCCATAATGGAATTCCAGGTCGACTGAAGTTCCTTCATGTCATATTCCGGCTCGCCTTTTGGCTGCAGCAGGATCAACGCCATTTCCTGCGACAGCTGCTGACGCAAGTCCTGATTTAACATATCGACGGTCAGATCGTTCAGGAAGTCCTGACGAAGCTTCTGGTACTGTTCCGGTGCAATATCCACCACCTGATTCTGCAGGGAGCGAATACGCTGGCTGATCAGAATGTCGGTATCGGCGCGTGCGTATGTCGCAAACAGCTTCTGCAACTCGAGTTTTTTCTGCGCCACGAGAGCGTTGAATTCCTCTTCGGACAGCCCCTCTTTGCGCACTTTCGCCAGCTCTTTCGCGACCACACCTAAATTCGCATTCAGCTTATCACCCGGTGATTCAACGTTAATGGCACACTGTGCGCGCTGGAACAGCACACGACAGTCAAAGCCAAGACCGATATTCTTCACACCGTTCTTATTGAGCGTCTGCTGAACATGCCAGAACAACGCTTCACGCGCCAGATCCGCACGCCAGTAGCGCAGCAGCGCCGCGGACTCACGAATAGGCTGCCAGGCGTTATCCCACATGACGGAAAGCCGGTCCTGGCGCACAGTGTCCGTCATAATGCTGACGGGTTCTGTACGCAGTGGCGAGAGCGTTGGGACGGGAGCAGGTGTTTCACGTTTACCTTTCAATTCGCCAAACGCTTTGTTGATCTGCTCAACCACCGCGCGGCTGTCCACGTTGCCCACAACGATCAACGTCATCGCGTCCGGGGTGTACCAATTCTGGTAGAACGATTTTACCTGCTCAGCATCCACCGGTTGTTTCAATGGTTCGGCCGGGTCATGCCCAAGCAACGTGGAGCCTTTCAGGCGATAACGCCACCAGCCCTCTTTGGTATCCACAGGCCAGGTCGCCACCATGTCACTGTTGCTCAGGGCATAGTTAACGGTATCCGGCGTAATCGCCAGATTGCCAGAGGCATCGGAGAGATACGTCAGGGCTTCTTTGAGCAAATCGTTGCGGTTATTTGGCAGGCTCAGGTTAAACATGGTGTAGTCATACGAAACCACAGCCGGAGGAAGTGGGCGTTTTGGATCGATGGCCTGTTGCCAAAGCGAACGCACCTGAACCGCTTGCAGACTGCCGCTCTGAGTGAGCGCCAGCCGGGGAATAAAGTGGCTAAACCCAGTTTGCTGGGTGCTTTCCGTGAGAGAGCCGGTATTCACGGACAGACGGATTTCAATACGGTCGCTGGGACGTTGTGGAGTGGCTAAAACCTGCCACTGAAAACCGTTCGCTAATGTCCCTTGTTGCCAGGCCGGGTCTGGCTGGAGCGCATCTGCCTGCACATAACTGGCTGCTGCCATCATCAGCAAACCGCCGGTTAAGAGTCGAATTTTTGTGCCCTGCATGTGAACCCCTGATCAACATTCCTGGTTAAAAAAAGAGTGTCTCGCGACGCGCCTCACTCTTAAAGATGACGATGAAAATACGTCAATTAGACCGCGCGTTCGGCAAAACGTCACGGTCAGAAGTGAAATATACCCAAAAAAAATCTTGTCGAATTATGACAGGTATGAACAGTTATTATGCGCAGGAGCCCGCATCCCGACAAGGGAATACGGGCATTTGTGACAAGATTAAGAGGTTAAGCCAGGATTTTTGCTGTCAGTTGAACGGTTATTCAGCGTGTCGTCGAGCTTTTTGTGATCCAGTTCTTTCACCAGTTTCGCCACCACTACCGTTGCTACGCCGTTACCCACCAGGTTGGTTAACGCACGCGCCTCAGACATGAAGCGGTCAATACCCAGAATCAACGCCAGACCCGCCACTGGCAGGTGACCCACTGCAGAAATGGTGGCCGCCAGCACGATAAAGCCACTGCCTGTTACGCCCGCCGCACCTTTAGAAGAGAGCAGGAGCACCACCAGCAGGGTAATCTGATGGAAAATATCCATATGACTGTTGGTCGCCTGAGCGATAAACACAGCCGCCATCGTCAGGTATATCGAGGTTCCATCAAGGTTGAAGGAGTAACCCGTCGGGATCACCAGACCGACCACCGATTTCCGGCACCCTAGTTTCTCCATCTTATCGAGCATACGCGGCAGCGCCGACTCAGAAGAAGACGTCCCCAGAACAATCAGCAGCTCTTCACGGATGTAGCGGATGAATTTGAAAATACTGAAGCCTGTCGCGCGGGCGATAGAACCCAGTACCACGACCACGAAAAGGATACAGGTGATATAGAAACAGATAATCAGCTGACCCAACTGCACCAGCGTACCAACGCCATATTTACCGATGGTAAAGGCCATCGCACCGAAAGCACCAATCGGCGCCAGGCGCATGATCATATTGATGATACCGAAGATCACCTGCGAGAAGCTTTCAATCACATTGAAAATAAGCTGACCTTTGCTGCCCAGACGATGCAGGGCGAAGCCAAACATGACCGCAAACAGCAGCACCTGCAGGATGTTTCCGCTGGCGAACGCGCCGATGACACTGCCAGGTATTACGTCCAGCAGGAAGGCGACGACGCCCTGATCCTTCGCTTGATCGGCATAAACCGCGACCGCTTTGGCATCCAGTGTTGACGGGTCAACGTTCATACCCGCACCTGGCTGCACCACGTTAACGATGATAAGACCGATAATCAGCGCGAGGGTACTGACCACTTCGAAATACAGAAGTGCCACAGCGCCGGTGCGACCTACCGCTTTCATGCTTTCCATGCCCGCGATGCCCGTCACTACCGTACAGAAGATCACCGGGGCGATGACCATTTTGATGAGCTTAACGAACGCGTCGCCAAGCGGTTTCATTTGTGCGCCCAGTTCTGGGTAATAGTGACCCAGCAGAATACCGATGGCGATGGCTGTCAGGACCTGGAAATAAAGACTTTTGAAGAGTGAGGTTTTCATAGGGTGTCCTTGGGAAGAAAAACCACAGGCTTTGTAAGGTTATGGTTAACCTGCGGCTTTAAAATAACACCCACATAACAGGACAGAAATAAACTCAGTTCAAATTTGAAACACAAATGTTAAGAATTTTGAGCTGACTCGCACAAGCCAGCAACAAAATTACACTTTTGCGTTATTGTCAGGACCAGAAAGGTATCGTTGTTCAAAGACATCCGAAGGAACAGCACGGGCAAAAAGGAAGCCTTGTCCGCTCTCCACGCCCGCCTCTGCCAGCCAGGCGCGTTGCGCTTCGGTCTCAATCCCCTCGGCAATAAGATGCAGGTTCAGGCTGCGTGCCATCTGGATAATGGCCTGCACCATACTGCTGTCGTCCGGCAGGCCGTCGACAAACGCTTTGTCAATTTTGAGCACATCCACCGGAAGAGTTTTCATGTGCTGAAGCTGGCGCAACCCGGCGTACCCCATGCCAAAATCGTCCAGTGCAATGCGAATGCCGGCATTACGCAGCGGCTTCAGAATCGCCACCGCCTCATTAGGGTCGTCAATGCGTCGGCTCTCGGTCACTTCCAGGGTTAACGTATCAGGCTTGATTCGGTAACGATGGATCAGCTCCAGCATCTCTGAAACCATGGTCGGGTGCATAAGCTGCAGGGCTGACAAATTGACCGATAACGGCAGCGTCACGCCCCGCTCCTGCCAGGCAGCTAGCTGACGGCAGGACTCTTCAAGCACCCAGTAACCGACGGTGACCATCAGACCACAGGATTCGATGCGCTCAATCAGCCCCTCCGGTAGCTCCCATGAGCCATCCGGCTGCTGTACACGGAGTAGCGCCTCAGCACTTTTCACTTCTCCCGTCAGTAAGTTCACCTGCGGCTGTAACCAGAGGGCAAACTGACGGTTATCCAGCGCGGTCAGGATATCGCTCTCTTCGGTCAGGCGCTGTTGCGCCTTTTCCATCTGTTCCGGGTCGAAGAACTGGATCTGATTTTTCCCTTTGCGCCGGGCGGTAAAGGCCGCCGAGAACGCGCGCCGATATAGCTGTTCCGCGGTCAAGTCGCCATAGTACATCGCGATACCGATGCTGGCGCTTGGACGAAGCTGGATACCCTGAACAGGCAAGCGTTCATTAATGACAGTGAGTACTTGCTGACCTAATGTGATCGCATGCCAGGGCTCTTTCACGCCGTTGGCAATAACAACCAGGTCATAACCACTGACCTGAGTCAGTACCATGCGCGGGGCAAGGACAGACTTCACTTTTTCCACCAGCGTCAGGAGCAACATTTCGCGCTGGCTCTCCTTGAGCACGCCAGCCGTGTCCTGCAAGGTCTCGCAGGCGATGACCATCAGCGCCGTGGTTTGCTGGCGCGCAACAGTCTGCTCCAGCATCGCCATCAAAAACGCTTTATTGGGAAGCTCGGACACCGGGAAGCGAGTGGCGCTGTTGCTTAACTCATCCTGTTGACGCTGAATACGCTGTTGATTGAGGTTATAACTGCGCACCAGCATACCAATTTCATCGTCATGATGCAGACGCGGCAGCTCAAGCTGATGCCCCATCTGATCCTGCGGCGCAAGTGCATTCAGCTCGCGGGCGATACGGCGCAGCGGATGTACAATCAGGCGGTTAATGCACCAGGTTAGCGCCACGCTGAGGATCAGCGTCATAAGTAAGCAAGTGGTCACTAACGTAACCACCCAGCTCATGACGAACTTATACATGCGATAGGAATCCGCCTGTAACACCAGATAGGCCAACGGCTGCGGATTAGCAGGACGTTCAAGCGAATAGACCGGCAGTGAAATCTGCACCGGCAGTTCAAACAGGCGCATCACCATCATCGGGACGGGGCGTTCCGGGATAAAGCTCATCCGCAGCGCCTGAAACTGGTTAGGCAGCACAACATCCGCCCGGCTTACGACACCAGCCGGCTGAATGCGTTTCAAAATGGTTTCCGCTTCGGGAATATCCCCTTTCAGGATAGAGGCAGAGAGTGGGCCTCGCACCGAGCGGGCGATACTTTCTAACTGCGAAGCCGTGTTATAGCGATTCTGCTGTACGGAATGAAACAGCAAAATTACGCAAAAGAGCAGGACAAACAGCATGGTGACGGCAGAAACCATCGCCATCTGCTTGATCGTTAAAGAACGGCTGACACGCAAAATGACTCTCCACAAAACTCGAAGCGCAGGGCGCACCAGGGTGTAAACCTGGCGCGCCTGAGTATACCCGATTGCTACGCTATTAAGAGAGACTTACAAATGGATTAAGGAAAATCCGATTACCAGTCCGCGTAAGGGATGAGCGGCTGCGGCGGTAAATCCATATCGCCCTGCCAGCCTGCAGCAGAGTAGCGTACATACAGCAACGCATGGCTTGGGGTATAGTCTTTCGCTTCCTGAATATCCACTCCCATGCCCACAAACCAGTTGGACGTTACACGACGTTCGATAATAGCCCGCGCGGTATAACCTGTGCCTGAGGAGCTGCTGCCGGTTTCCATCGCGCCCCGGTCAGTATAGCGGCCTGGCTCATCGGTCGGGATCAGACTCTGGATCGGGTAGCGCAACTCGTCTTTGGTTTTTGAATGAGACCAGGATACCGAGCCACCCAACTCCCAGGACCAGTTTTCCGTGCGTTTACGCCAGGTCACTGGCAAGGCGAAGGAGACATACTCCTGCGGGCTGTAGTAGCCGCCCTGACCCAAAGAATACCCACTCAGATCTTTGTCGTAGTGCCACAACATGTTGGAGACGCCGACCGTCAGGCGCTCATTGTTTTTATTAATCAGCTTGTAGTAGTAACCCGTCATCCAGCGGACGCGCCAGTTATCTTCCACATTTTTACCCGTCAGCGTTTCTGCATTCAGGCTCGACCAGACACCGTTCGCCTCGCCTTTGTCATAGCTGACACTCACACCACCACCCGTAGCACGCACGCCACCCCAGGTGGTGCCGGTATTGGTGTCTTTTTGCCCGGCGAAGGCCAGCAGAGAACTGGATATTGGTCGGCGGTGGGCGTTAACGGTATAGCCGATTGGCCCCAGATCGCTGCTGTAACTGATACCGCCGACCACGTCGACGACATCAAAGCCCATTGGCGTGGTACCAATATCCATCGCCCAGGTTTTATTCTGCCAGCCAACGGCGACGCTCGCACCATTGTCTGACTGATGGGTGTTGCCGCTACACGGTGTCGCTGAACAGGTACCCCAGGTCGGATCGTACTTCCCGTCCTTCGTCTCAAACGATCCGGCATCCATATTGACCAGATCGCTGCGGAAGAACATACGTCCATCAGAGAGCGGGGCATCAACCTGCAGCATGGTGGTGTGCGCTTTTAGATCAGAATAACCGCCCGTACCGCTGGAGCCCCAGTAATCATGTTGCAGCGTGACGTTAACATCCTGCTGGCGGTACAAATCACCGGCATCACTACGCACGCCGCGCTTCAGCCAGTCATCTTTTTCATCATTACGCATCAAACGGGTGAAGCTGTCGTTGTCGGTCGGGCGCGTCGTCGTGATGCCAGACGAGACCATCGCATCTTTATAGGTATCCAGCGCCTGCTGAGGTTGGCCGTTTTGTGCCTGGAAACGCGCAGCATCACGTAATACCAGCGCGTTTTCCATGGAGCCGGGTTGCGATTTGGCCTGCGGGATGATTTTGTTGAATGTTTGTTCTGCGGCAGCGGAATCACCCAGACCGGCCTGCGCCATCGCAATCCGGCGTTGCATATTGAGCGACAACGGCTGACCATTTTGCGCGGCCGGCAATTTTGCCAGTTCGGCGCGCGCGGCATCCTTGTCACCTTGCGCACTGTAAATTTCAGTCAGACCGAGGATCGCATCTTCGTTCTGCGGCTCACGCTGCAACACGGCACTGTAAGCCGCTTTTGCCTCATTAAGATCGCCGCGCTGTTGTGCCCAGTCTGCCAGAGTTAAGTCAATTCGGGTGGAGGTCGGTTGCTGGCGGAGGAGATTTTCTGCCTCCTGCTCTTTGCCGCTGTCGCGCAGACGGTTGGCGGTTTCCAGCACCTGGTTGCTTTGCAGGCGGTCGGCCAGCTCCTGAATGTTGCTATTCCACTGGTTACGCGGAAGCGTGTCCAGATGCGCCAGGGCAGCCCGGTCCTGATCGTTTCCGGAAAGATACAGCCCGGTGGCATACACCTGATCCGGGTCAGACGGTTTCTGGCTGGCAAGCTGACGCATCAGGGTATCCGCCTGGCTACGCTGGCCCGCGCTGTAGAGATCGCGCGACAGTCGGTATGTTATCCACACGTCGCCAGGAGAGAGTGCCAGACGGCGACGCTGAATTTCTGCTGCCTGAGCGTATTTACCCTGATTCTCCAGCTGTTCTGCCTGGGCTGAAAGCTGCTCGTTGGTCAGACTACGTTCAATATCATCAATGCTCCGGCGCTGGCTGGCAGACAGCGACTGGATAAACTGTGAAGCTTTCTCAGGAGACTGCGCGCGGTAAATATTGGCAAGACCACGAACCGCATTGCTGTTGCCGCTGTCCATACGCAACGCCTGGCGATAATAACGTTCTGCCGCGTCGTTATCTTTACGCGCTGCCGCGACATCCCCCAGCCCCAGCACAGCATAACTGTCGGTATTGTCTATATTGCGTGCCTGCTGATAGTAACGCTCTGCCTGCGCTGGGTTATTCGCCTTCAGCGCCGCATCCCCTTGCTGGATCAGCAGCCAGTAACGGTTAACTTTCAGCAAACTGTCCCATTTGCCCCGGTTATCACTCTGGGGATCGAGGGCAATCGCCTTTTCGAACTGTGCCACTGCGCGGGCGCGATCGCCTTTCTGGGAATAAGCCTGCCCCAGGGCCCCCACTGCCTCACTGTCGGCATGGTTGGCGCTGACGGCTTTTTGCAGTTCAGCTACCGCCTTACCACCCTGTCCGGCATCCACTGCGGCCAGTCCTTCCGCTTTCGCACGGAACGCCGGGTCAGCAAGCTGTTTTTGTTGTGCTTCAAGCTGTGAGCGTGCCGCCGCGACATTATCACCGTCGCTGAACACGCTCAGATATTTTTGCAACGCGCTGACGCTGGCGCTGCTGGCAGGCTGGCCTTTTATCTGCTCATACCACAAATCTGACGCCTGATTGCGGCCATTGGTAGATTTAGCCATCTCCTGCAACACCGCAAAGCCTTCATCGCGCCGTCCACTCTGGAACAGAAGTTGAGACAGCGTTGCCTGCAGCTGTGTATTTCCGGGGTTACTGGTATTTATTTTCTTGAGCTGGTTAATCGCTGCATTGCGGCGGGCAGGATCTTTCGCCACGACATTCCAGTATTCCGTCGCAAGGTCGCCACTCGGTGGGTTGCCGCCAAACAGCTTGTCATAGGCGGCAATCGCCTCCTGAGTGTGCCCCGTCGTAGCAAGCAATCTGGCCTGCTGTAGCTGCTGGCGACCATCAGGGGTGGAGAGCAACATCGTATTACGTGATGACTGATACACACTGGAGCCCGGCGCGATCCCTTTCAGTCGATCCAGCTCTTTTTGCGCACCACCGGTATCACCCTGACGAAGCAGGTAACGAAAGCGTGCGGCGATGACGTCAGGGTTGTTCGGGTCAATCAACTCAAGACGATAAAGTGACTGTCGAACCAAATCCTCACGCTGAGTTGATTCACCCAGCCGAACCTGTTCCAGCAGTTGTCTCTGCTGGGGAGAGTTAGCGGCCTGAGCCAACGGCATCAATGCCAGGCCAAGCGATAAACTGAGTAGACTTACTGTGAACTTGCGCATTCCTGGCCCCAATCCGGTATTAATTCACCTTTAGCGGTGAAGCGAAAACGATGCTGATCCCATCCTTGCCCAAAGAGAGTCAGTACGTAACTGTAATAGGCATTATTATCGGGAAAATGGTCTGCAACGCGCTGGCGCTGAACCGCCTGGGCATCACGTTGTTGTAAAAAAGGTAGCATCGCGGCAGAGAAACCGACCGGGCCCTTACCCGTGCGTTTTCCACTCGCCACATCCATTTTCTCCGGCGGCACACCGTGTTTCATTGTCATTGCCGCCATCGGCTGGAAGCGCGTCAGTAGCCGGGCTTTCTGGGGATCGTTATCACTCATCATCCCCACCCAGAGGTAGACGCGAATGGCGTCGTAGCCCCCTACCAGCGTCTTATCCTGTTGTAACCGCCAGCCTTTGTTTTTCTGATACTGCACCCAGTCCGGCGAAAAACCTTTCGGCGCACTCTCCAGCAGCAAACGGAGATTGGTTTCACGAAGGGTCGTCCACGGAGCACCGAAGCGCGTGAAATAGCTCGCTAACTGCGGAGGTAAATAACTGGGGTTGAAGCGCCAGCTTTTCTCTTCGGCAAAACCCACTTTGCCGGGAAGCAGCATCGCGCCGAGACCGGGCACTTTTACCACTTCCTCGCTGACAATGCGTTTCAGCAGTGCCTTACCCGTACGGGTATACTCCGGATGCTTCCACAACCGACCCGCCTCAAGCAGCGACCATGCGATCCAGACATCGGCATCTGAGGCGGAATTGGTATCAATAACCGCCCAGTTTTCTTTGTCTTTCTGTCCCCATAGCCAGGCCGGCAGGTGGTCACTGAGATTGCCACTGGCAAGGTTATCGCGCGTCCACGTCAGCAACTGGTCAAACGCTTTGCGATCGTTCGCGGCCAGGGCAAAGAACAAGGCGTAGCTTTGCCCTTCTGACGTCGTAATTTTGCGCGTGTCACTGGGATCAATGACACGCCCGCTCTCACTGATGTAATCCTTTTTAAACTGCTCCCAGGCAGGCCAGGTACAGGCGGCGCGAAGGGGAAGTGCCGCCAGCATCAACGCTGCTAATGCACACCAGCGAAAGGCTTTCATCACATCTTACTCATCCGGATTAAGGCGACGACGACTGATGATACGCAGCAGACGCCACAGCACCCACGCCAGCAGAACCACACTGACCGCAGCCAGGATGGCGAGCAGAACCGGATGGTTAGCCAGCGCATACCACAGACGTTCGAACCATGGCAGATGACCGACGTAATACACATCACCCACGCGCAGGCTGTTGACGCCAGACTCACGGATCACCGACACCGAACCAAACATCGCGGCACGTTTACCGCTGTCGTTCATCGCGGTGTTGAGCAGTTCATACCCGCGCGGGCTGTCCGCAAGAAGAGCCACAACGCTACGTTGCTCGTTGTAAGGTGACTGGAAGCCCACCACTGCGGCCATGGCTCCCTGAGACGTTACGGTCGTCTGCACGCTGGCCTGGCGATCGTTAACATCCGGCATAATGCTCGGGAACTCGGTCTGGCGCATCGGGGTGTTAACCCATGACTGAGCCGCTTTCACCAGCAGATCGATACGTTTGTCATCCTTCAGCTTATCCGGGATGGTACCGATCACCATGATGTCAGCATCTTTGTTCTGGATCTGGCTACCATCATCAGTCAACGTGACGTTAATTGCCGGTAATCCTGTCTGTGCTCCTACGGTCGCCATGGTATCCAGCAGCGTTGTCACCTGCCCTTCATTTGGCGCTTTTGGCATAACGACAATGGACTCAGAGAGATCGGCCATACGGCTGAACGGGAAGCCCGCATTAGCAAATGCACGCAGATCTGGCATCGCCAGGAAGTGATAGTACTTCGAGAAGTCGATGGTCGACTCATCGCCAATCACAACGTGGTTCTGTACAGGCTGGAAGGTCACGCAGTTATCTATCGAACCGCCAGGCATCGGGTTCATGTACTGGAAATCAAAGCGTAACTGGTTCACCGCACCCAGCTTCAGCGCCGGGATAGAGACATCCGTTTTCCCGTCCAGCAGCCCCTGCAACACTGGCAGGCGAAGCATCAGTCGGCTAGTATCCTGCGTGCTTTGCAGGCTGAAAGATTGCAGGAACTGGTTGTTCAGGCTGATATCCATGCGCGAGCTGTCTTTCGTTACCGGCGAGGTGTAACGGTAGTTCAGATTGATATCAATCCCGTTGGTACGCAGCAGGTACAGATCCGGCGGCAGATTCAGTGACAGGCTAATTGGTGCAGGCTCAAGCCCGGTCGCCTGCAACTGCTCTTCGTACGTTTTCAGTTCACCAAATGTCACTGCACGGTCAGTACGTACCCAGTTTGGCGCATCGTAAGGTTTACGCGCCAGCAGTGGCTTAACTTCATCCACAACGACACTGTTACCGCGGAACAGGACATTGCCCTGAGCAATCGCTTTTGCGGCCTGCACCAGATCTTTATCATCACGACCAAAGACCACCAGCAGCTTCACGTACGGGTTATCCGGGTGGCTTACCATTTCAATGGTTGGCGCTTTGACGTCTGGATGATCGCGAAGGAAGGCTGGTCGTTTGGCATTGGTCGCAAAGACGATCGCGTTTCTGTCCGGCATTTTATCGTACATCACCGGGAAGCTCTGGCCGCGCCAGCCGGAACGCGAACCAAACCAGGATGCCACAATCGTGGCCGCGAGTTGCTCAGTCACATCCGGGGACGAGGCGAAGACCATCGGCAGGGTTAGCGAACGGTTGTCACGCGGATCAAAGAACGGAATGGGGAACGCTGAGAGATCGTTTTTCAGCGCCAGTGACTGGTAGGTCATCTGCAGCGAGGAGTTGCGCCCGACATCCATCCACAGTGTGTTGCTGGCCGGGTTTTCACAGACATCACGGTAGTGGCCGACAAACTCCAGACGGATACGGTTAAAGTCGGTGATAAACAGCGGGTTGATCGGCACCTGAGCCTGTGTTTTTTTACCCAGTTGCTCCTTCGTAACGGGCAGAACGTCCATCAGCTCGTCATTCAGGTAAACCTTCAGCTGAGACTGCACGGGTAACAGCGACGGAGATGGGGTGTATTCAAGGTTCAGCACCGCATTAGAGATAACCTCATCGCTGCGCATACCAAACTCAATACCGCCGTTAGGGTTGATGCCGCGCAGCACCATACTTCCCGGAGGGGGCGCAATTTGCGCAAAGGTCAGCTTCACATCCCGTGACGGGGCATTGTCCGCGACAACGGGCGCATTTGCGCCCCGGACGCCCGGCATCACCTTCCCAATGACCTGGTTGTCTGCCGGCAGGGTGTTCCCCTCCGTTGGCTGGTTCGGAGTGATGTTTTCTGTTTGACCGGGTGCCGCAGTGACAACCGCATCGGTTGCTTGCGCGACTACAGGCACCGTTGGCGCAGGCGTTGCCGCTGCGTTATCAGGTGCTGCATTAGCCATTGTTGCGGGGATTGCACTCATCCCCATTGCCACTGCACATAACCAGGAAAGTTTTGTTTTCATCGCGTTATCATCATTGTTGAGCCATAACCGGGTCCGCCTGCTTCGCCTCATCCCGCTCAGGACGACGAGGAATGAACGACACGACCCAGGAAACCAGCGAAGTAAGTGACCGGAAAATTATTTTCACCGACGACGGGGCAAATTCTGCAAGGTGACGATAGCCACGGAACCCCAGCTTCAGAATATCCAGCAGGCTTTCCAGAGGTTTATCTTCCGGGAAGCTGTCCTGCCAGAGAGCCCACGTATCCGCGCGGGCAAACGTACACTGCACAAAATCAATATGCTGCTTTTTGGTCAACGGCATCAGCTGCAGACCGACTTCATCCCCGGCCACACGAACAACTTGCGTCGGGAAGACATACTCCTGCTGACCACGTTTAAGCAGCAGGTTAACTTTTTGCCCTTCCAGCACTTTCGCCTGACCGTTGATTTTGATCCCAAGACCACCGTCAGAGAAGTCGTGCACGGTACAGGAGAAGAGATGTCCATCTTCACGGGCAAGCGCTGCAGGCATACAGATTTCAACACGATGCGCACGACGTACCTGCTTGCTCTCTACCGACACGGCAACTGCGCCACCGAGGATAATCAGGTTGTAGAACACCCATGCCATACTCACAAACACGGTCAGGATCTCGTTTTCCGGGCCATAGAAGTAACGCCAGATACCCGCGATAACGCCAACAATGTTCAGCAATACCAGGAAGATATACGGACGGGAGATCACCCAGTCGACGTATTCCTCTTCCACCAGCCCCCCCTTCGCGGTGACGTTAAATTTACCTTTGTGCGGGTTAATCAGCGCCACCATCGTTGGTGGGGCGATATACCAGGCCAGTACCGTTTCGTAGATTTCACTCCAGAATGAATGGCGGTATTTACCCTGAATCTTCGAGTTCGTCAGGCTCGCGTGGATCATGTGCGGCAAAACAAACAGCGCAATCATCAGCGCGGGGGCGTAGATGATATAAGCGTGAAGAAGCAGGAAGGCCAGTGGCGCAGTCAGGAAGATCAGCCGCGGGATACCGGACAAGAAGTGGAACATGGCGTTGACGTAGCAAAGACGCTGCGCCAGCTTGAGCCCTTTCCCAATCAGGGGGTTATCGAGACGGAAAATCTGCACCATGCCGCGTGCCCAGCGAATACGCTGGCCAATGTGCGCCGACAGTGACTCCGTTGCCAGACCGGCGGCCTGGGGAATACGCATATAGGCAGAGGTATAACCACGACGATGCAGACGCAGCGAGGTATGCGCATCTTCGGTGACCGTTTCGACCGCAATACCCCCAATTTCATCCAGCGGTTTGCGGCGGATAACCGCACAGGAGCCGCAGAAGAAGGTGGCATCCCACATGTCGTTCCCGTCCTGCACCAGGCCATAGAACAGCGTGCCTTCGTTCGGAGTTTTACGGAAACGGCCAAGGTTACGTTCAAACGGATCCGGCGAGAAGAAGTGGTGCGGCGTCTGCATCATCGCCAGCTCTTTCTCTTTCAGGAACCAGCCCATGGTCATCTGCAAGAACGAGCGCGTCGGTACGTGGTCGCAGTCAAAGATCGAGACAAACTCGCCAGTGGCATACTTCAGCGCGTTGTTGATGTTCCCGGCTTTTGCATGCTCGTGAGTCGGACGGGCGATGTACTCGACTCCCACCTCTTCCGCAAACTGACGAAACGCCGGGCGATCGCCGTCATCGAGGATCCAGACTTTGAGTTTATCTTTTGGCCAGTCGATACCCAGCGCGGCATAAATGGTGTTTTTCACCACGCTCAGATCTTCGTTGTAGGTGGGCACAAAGAGATCAACCGACGGCCACTGCGCGGTATCTTTTGGCAGCGGAACCGGCTGGCGGTTGAGCGGCCAGATCACCTGGAAATAGCCCAGCACCAGTACAATCCACGCGTAGGTTTCTGCAAACAGCAGAACCAGGCCGCACACCAGGCTGACCGGATCGTCCCAGTTCAACGTTGAGGTATAACGCCACCAGATGTAGCGGCAGGAGACGGTCAACGACAATACAATCAGCATCAGGGCTGAGAAGCGACCCGGAATACGGCGAACCAGCAATGCCACGCCCCACAGCAGGATCAGGAAGGTGAACTGTGCCAGCGGGTTAAAGGGTTGCGTAATACAGACCAGCGCCAGGATGAGCGAGAAGACGACGATCACGCCGAGAATAAAACGCCGCAAGCCCGGGTGGAGATGCCCGAGCTCTTTATGGTTATCCAGGTGGCTGGTCTTATCGGTAACGCTATCGGGCAATTTATCCAGCCACTGATGGTAGCGTTCACGTAACTGCTGAACGCGAGAGAAGCTGCGCCAGTGCGGCACTTTTTTCTCTGACCGGGGGGACGTAGCCACCAGCCAGATGGCCTGAATGAGGTATCGCGCCGGATCCAAAGGCCGTGGCCGGTCCGGGTTAATGTGCGGATATAACTCGCTGTGCCGCGCACGTATGCGCTGCCAGCGCGGGTGTTCGAGTGGAATGAACATCCAGGCCAGAATCATCCAGAAACAACCGAGCGCGGCACTAAATGACGAAGCACCATGCCGGCGAAAATGCCGGTAATGTTCGCTCAAACGCGAACTGACCGGCGGGATGAGTAACCAGCTGGCGAGACGACTCATACCGAACTCCCTGCAGGGTCCGCCGCGTTGGCGAAGTTCAACAGACACCAGTTAGCCAGTGTGAGAATCTCTTCTGCCGCCAGTGAATCGCTGCGGTATTCTCCGAGCGGTTGCTTAGAGGCAAGGCATTCTGCCATTCCCTCATCACGATGGATGACAATCGGAAGCAAGCGACGCTGGCTTTGCAGCCACACCTGATACAGATCGTCCTGGATCTGGCTGCCAATGCGTAAATCGTTAATTAGAATATGTCCATTCTGAGGCAGCCCTTGCTGATGTAAACGGATATGGCAATTCGCATCAACGTTCACGATGGAGAGGACATAGTCGCACTGCGCGATAAGCTGTCGGGTCAGCGTGCCGGAGCCATGCGGCAGATCCAGCAGGATCCATTTATAGTGCCCTTTTTCTTTCAGGCTCTGCAGCGCAAGCGTGAATTGCGAAAACAGACGCTGATAAGCCGCCTCATTTTCGCGTTCCACAGTGGTCAATTGACCAAAAGGCAGTAAATCAAGATGGGAGGTATAACGCATACCCGCATCCCGCCAGTCTTTATCATCAAGCAGTGCGCGAGCCCAGCCCTCTTCGCGCGTAAAGTCGACATTAAACGACATACGCAGCAAATTATCGGCGCAGGCATCAATAACCAGCACCGACTCACCTAAAAGCTGTAATGACCACGCCAGCGCCGCAGTCACGGATGTGGTACCCACCCCGCCACGGATGCCTTGTAATCCGAGTATGGCCATCAATGGCTCCCTTATTGTTGATGGGCAAATTCAGCTAATAACGGCCAACGTTTAATAGCCGCAGCCAACTGTTCCCGCTGGGAAATATCGGTGTAATCTATTTCAGGTAAAGAAAAAGCCTGCGTAAGCGCCAGAAAATCATTCTGGAATGTGTAACCCAGGGTTGAGTCGACTGGGGTACCGGGTTCATTATTATCCATTCTCTTCCATCCCTTTGAGTAAAATCGCATGTTCAGAAGTTGCGAGGCATCCTGCCTATCAAATTTCATTTACATGCTAAATCTGATGTTCTTTAATTTCAATGTTAGGTTTATTTCTACGCTTTCGCTAGTAAACTGAGATACAGATAAATTAGACGAAAAGAGGGACACCGTGGACTCCATATTTTCTATTGGCATCCAGTCATTATGGGACGAATTGAGCCACATGCCAGTCGGAGGAGTCTGGTGGATTAATACGGACCGAAATGAAGATGCTATCAGTCTGGTAAACCAGACAATTGCCGCGCAGGATAAGGATTCCCGTGTAGCCGTCATTAGCATGGGCGAAGACCCGAAGAAAATTATTTCGCTCGAAAGTGACCGCGGACCGCAGTCTGTGCGATTATTTTCCATGTCATCGGAAGTCGATAGTCTATACTTTTTGTCCCGCGACGTTCAGTGCTCTATTGATCCGGATCACCATCTGGTGATCCTTAAATGTGCGAATAACGTCCTGCAAAATATCCCCGCAGAAAAACTGCTGACCTGGCTGGAAAAAATCAATAAATGGACAAAGTTTCAAAATTGCACGCTATTGATAGTCAATCCTGGTAGTAATAATGACAAGCTCTTCTCACTTTTAATGGGTGAATATCGCTCCCTGTTTGGTTTGGCAAGTGTGCGTGATCAGGTCGGTAGCTATCTCTACGACATTGCATTCTGGTGCAATGAAAAAGGTGTGAGCGCCAGACAACAACTGACCCTTAAACATATCGAGGGTAGGTGGCACCTGGCAAAGCAAGAAGAAACCGTGGTGCAACCGCGCAGTGATGAAAAACGGATTCTGAGCCATATTGCGGTTTTAGAAGGAGCACCTGCACTGTCGGAAAACTGGTCACTGTTTGAATCTAACGAAGCGCTTTTTCATGAAGCCCGCACAACCCAGGCAGCAACGATTGTTTTCTCGTTGATGCAGAATAACCAGATTGAGACGCTGGCAAGGCAAATCCACACCTTACGTCGCCAGCGCGGAAGTGCGTTAAAAATTATCGTGCGCGAAAAAAATACCAGCCTGCGCGCCACCGATGAGCGTCTGCTTTTGGGCTGTGGTGCCAATATGGTCATTCCATGGAATGCGCCGTTGTCGCGCTGCCTGACGCTTATCGAGAGCGTTCAGGGCCAGCAGTTCAGCCGCCATGTCCCGGAAGATGTGTCCACATTGCTCTCCATGACGCAGCCGATGAAACTGCGTGGGTACCAAAAATGGGATACCTTCTGCGACGCCGTTAGCAACATGATGAACAACACCCTACTTCCGGCAGACGGAAAAGGGGTCATGGTTGCCCTGCGCCCTGTACCGGGTATTCGCGTTGAACAGGCCCTCACGTTATGCCGTCCGAACCGCACAGGGGACATCATGACCATTGGCGACAATCGTCTGGTACTGTTTTTATCCTTCTGCCGGGTAAACGATCTCGATACTGCGCTTAACCACATCTTCCCGCTGCCGACCGGGGATATCTTCTCTAACCGTATGATCTGGTTCGAAGATAATTCTATCAGCGCAGAGTTGGTGCAGATGCGCGCCCTCAAGCCAGAACAATGGGTTAAACCGCTCGCTATCAAGAGTGAGGTTAAACCGATTCTCAATGCCAAATATGATGGACATGTCTGGCGTCGGGTTCCGGAACCCCTTCGCTTATTAACTGAGAATGGGGAGAACGCACCATCATGAGTATCAGCGATATCATTCAACTGGTCGTATTTTGTGCGCTGATCTTTTTCCCGCTTGGCTACTACGCGCGCCATTCAATACGCCGTATCCGTGATACGGCCAGAGTGCTGTTTGTAAAACCTCGCTATGTAAAACCAGCCGGAACACTGACACGGGCATCACACGTCAAGGCAGACCGAAAACATGACTAATTCTACCTATACCGCTTCGTCACCCTCGCCGCTGTGGCAATACTGGCGCGGCCTTTCTGGCTGGAACTTCTACTTTCTGGTGAAGTTTGGTCTGCTTTGGGCAGGCTATTTGAATTTCCATCCTCTTCTCAACCTGGTGTTTATGGCCTTCCTGCTGATGCCTTTGCCAAATATCAGGCTGCATCGCTTACGCCACTGGGTGGCCATCCCTGTCGGCTTTGCGCTGTTCTGGCATGATACCTGGCTACCGGGGCCGGACAGCATTATGAGCCAGGGATCGCAGGTTGCCGGGTTTAGCGCCAGCTATGTCCTTGACCTCACTGAGCGCTTTATTAACTGGCAGATGATTGGTGCCGTTTTTGTGCTGCTGGTTGCCTGGCTATTTCTGTCGCAGTGGGTCCGCGTCACGGTGTTTGTCGTCGCCATTATGATTTGGCTTAACGTGCTGACGCTTGCAGGTCCCGGTTTTTCTCTGTGGCCGGCGGGTCAACCGACCACAACTGTCACCACCACCGGCGGCAGTGCGGCGGCAACCGTTGCGACCGCGGGCGATACACCTGTGGTGGGTGATATCCCCACCCAGACCGCACCACCGACCTCCACTAACCTGAACGCCTGGCTTTCCAGCTTCTATACCGCGGAAGATAAGCGACAGACTAAGTTCCCGGATGCGCTGCCGGCAGATGCTCAACCCTTTGAACTGCTGGTGATCAACATCTGTTCACTCTCCTGGGCAGATGTGGATGCAGCAGGTTTGATGTCGCATCCTCTGTGGTCACATTTCGACATTCAGTTTAAAGATTTCAACTCTGCTACCTCGTACAGTGGCCCGGCGGCAATTCGTTTGCTGCGAGCAAGCTGCGGCCAGCCCTCACATAAAAACCTGTACCAGCCTGCCGGAAACCAGTGCTATCTGTTCGATAACCTGGCAAAACTGGGCTTTACACAGCATCTGATGTTGGGTCATAACGGTGTGTTTGGTGATTTCCTGAAAGAGGTTCGTCAGGAAGGGGGTATGCAGGCACCGCTGATGGATCAAACGGGTCTGCCGGTTTCGCTGTTGGGCTTCGACGGTTCACCTGTTTATGACGACACTGCCGTGCTGCAACGCTGGCTGCAGACCATCGAAAAGGACAATAATCCTCGCAGTGCGACATTCTTTAACACCCTGCCGCTTCACGATGGTAACCACTTCCCTGGCGTGAGCAAAACAGCGGACTATAAGGTGCGTGCGCAGAAGTTCTTCGACGAACTGGACGCATTCTTCACGGAGCTGGAAAAATCAGGCCGTAAAGTGATGGTGGTTGTGGTACCAGAGCATGGTGGCGCGTTGAAAGGTGACAGGATGCAGGTGTCTGGTCTGCGTGATATCCCAAGTCCGTCCATTACCAATGTGCCTGCAGGTATTAAATTCTTTGGTATGAAGGCTCCTCATCAGGGCGCGCCGATTGAGATCACCCAGCCAACCAGCTATCTGGCCATTTCCGAGCTGGTTGCCCGTGCCGTTGACGGGAAGCTATTTGTGGAAGACAGCGTGAACTGGGATCAGCTCACCAGCAATCTGCCGCAAACGGCAGAAGTCTCTGAGAACGCCAACGCAGTGGTTATTCAGTACCAGAACAAACCTTACGTTCGCCTGAACGGCGGAGATTGGGTACCTTATCCGCAGTAAAATGGCATTGCTTCCCTCTCCCGTCGGGAGAGGGAATGCTCAGATTATTGTTGAGCGATCCACACCAGCATTTTCAGGCTTGCTGAATAGTAATCATCTTTTGAGGTGATTTCGGGTTCTGTGGAAGACTGTCCCATCGTTAAATCACGTACTGCCAGCAGACCCCCTTCCATCATGTAGGGTGCATACTCGTTAGTCGTGACGTTAACCCAGGCGGGAGTTTGTTCCCGGGGAAATTGACCGAACCAGGCTCGCCACGGCGTCAGCAGTGGGCTTTGCTTATCAACCCAGGCCACATACAGCGGAATACGAATCGCATCGTAGCTCATTCGCGGTTCCCAACCTTTGGCCGGAGCCAGCTTGCCACCCGACGCCAGAGAGACCCAGTCAGTGGGCAGATTCGCTTTACCCGAGCCCATTTTCCCCAGCAGGCGTTCTCCATCCTTAATCAATTCACGCCAGACCGCTAAATGACTACGCCCGGCAAAGGCCTGCCATGCCGGAAACACGAAATAGGAAGGGTTCAGTACCACTTCACCATCAAGGTTAAACCCCTGGACACCGGGTAGCATCACCCGGTAACCCGCATAGCGGATCACGTTGTGCTCAATCAGTGCTTTTGTAATTGCATCCGATGCAGCGCTGTAGCGTTTGTCATGCCAGCGCGCGTCGGCTTTTAACAGTGCCCAGGCAATCAGGACATCGCCATCTGAGGCGTTGTTCTTGTCGGCAACCGGGTTGGATTCTGCGGGGTTATAACGCCAGTAAAACAGGCCGTTCTCTTTGTTTTTAAGCTGACTGTCTGTCCATTGCCAGAGCTTATCGAACGTGGGTTTATCGTTGTTGGCCACCGCCATCAGCATGGCGAAACCCTGACCTTCCGTATGCGAAACGTCACCATTGCCGGTATCGACAATGCGGCCTTCCGGTTTGAAAAAGCGTGCCTTATAACTTTCCCAGGCCTGACCCGCCTGAGAGAGAGGAGAGAAGAGCAAACTCATCATCACAGCCAGCGTAGCGCAGACGGGTTTTCGCATAATTAACTCATTCCGGTTGTTCAGCACTTCGCAGTGAAATTTCACCGCCCACCCACGGCTTGATCACACCATCCTGCTCCAGAAGCAATGCACCCTGTGCGTCAATGCCACGGGATGTTCCGTAGATCTCTTTATCACCAATCAGTAATTTCACCGGGCGGTTGATAAAGTTATCCAGCTTTTCCCAACGAGACAGGAAGGGTGCCAGCCCCTCCTGTTCAAAGAGGATGAGTGAGCTGCGCAATTCCTTAATCATACGCACGGCGAGGGTGTTACGATCGATGACGATCCCTGCTTCCTGAAGATTAGTCCAGGCCTGATTCACCACATCATTTTGTACATTGCGCATAACCATGTTGAGGCCTGCACCAATAACGATTTGCGCCGCATCGCCTGTTTTTCCTGTCAGTTCGACCAGGATACCTGCAAGCTTACGATCGTTCAGATACAGATCATTAGGCCATTTAACACGCACTTTATCAGCACCCAGATCGTGCAGAACTTCTGCCATGACAATGCCAATAACCAGACTCAGGCCAATAGCGGCAGCAGGCCCCTGCTCAAGACGCCAGTACATGGACAGATAGAGATTGGCGCCAAATGGCGAGAACCATTTGCGGCCACGACGGCCACGACCAGCCTGCTGATACTCCGCAACACAGGCATCCCCGGATTTCAGCTCAGGCAGACGATCCAGAAGATACTGGTTCGTCGAATCAATCACTGGCAGCACCGCAACATTGCCATATCCAATCTGGTTACGGATCGCTTCTTCATTCAGCAATTGGATTGGCTCCGGCAGGCTGTACCCTTTTCCGGGAACCGTGAAGACATCCACACCCCAGTCACGGAGGGTCTGGATGTGTTTGTTAATGGCGGCACGGCTCATGCCGAGTTGCTCACCCAACTGCTCGCCAGAATGAAACTCACCGTCGGCAAGAATGCCAATCAGTGTTAACGGGATGGTATTATCCTTCACGCAATGGTCTCCACGGCATTCACTTCACCTGTGCGGCCAATGAAGCGAACTTCTGGCTCCAGCCAGACATTAAATTTTTCGCCCACACACTGACGGACATGGTGTGCCAGCTGCACAACATCGCTGCCGGTCGCATTGCCCTGGTTAATCAGAACCAGGGCCTGCTGACGATGCACTGCAGCCCCGCCCTTCGTGGCACCTTTTAACTGGCACTGATCGATGAGCCAGCCCGCAGCCAGCTTCACGCTGCCATCAGCTTGCGGATAATGTGGTGCAGCTGGCCATCCAGCGAGAAATACTTTTGCATTTTCGCCACTAATGACTGGGTTTTTGAAGAAACTCCCGGCATTTCCATTCACTTTTGGATCGGGAAGTTTGGTCATTCGCATATGGCAAACAGACTCAAACACCTCACGTGCGGTTGCAGTTGCAGGGTCAAGACGTGTTAAATCACCATAGGTGAGGACTGGTTTCCAGTTTTTCGCCAGACGCAGACCAACGGCCACAATCACATAGCGATCCTGGTACTCATGTTTGAAAATACTGTCGCGGTAACCAAAACGGCACTGTTCGGCCGTCAAGCGCTGAGCCGTTCCGGTCGCCAGTTCAATACAATCGACATATTCGCAGACGTGTTTCAGTTCGATGCCGTAGGCACCGATGTTTTGAATGGGTGACGATCCGGCACAACCTGGGATCAGTGCAAGATTTTCGAGGCCTGGCATCCCCTTCTCAAGGGTAAATTGCACCAGATGATGCCAATTCTCTCCGGCCCCTACGTGCAGATGCCAGCTATCAGCGCGCTCTTCCACATCAATTCCCATGATGCGGTTGACGATCACTGTTCCGGCAAAATCTTCGAGAAACAGGACATTACTTCCTTCGCCCAGAATCAGTACGGGTTCATCGTTTTCTGTTGCGCTTTGCCATGCACTCAGCAATTGCTGTGCAGTATCGGCACGTACAATGTTATTAGCATTCCGTTGAATGCCAAAGGTATTCCAGGGTTTAAGGGAGTGGTTCATAGACGCTATCCTGATGCAAAAACGGAGGTAGTTTACCGTATAAGCAAGGAGTTGGGGGATTTGTTTGTGCGCCGTAGAAACGCAAAAAGGCCATCCTTCCGGATGGCCTCTTCACTTATTTGATGCCTGGCAGTTCCCTACTCTCACATGGGGAGACCCCACACTACCATCGGCGCTACGGCGTTTCACTTCTGAGTTCGGCATGGGGTCAGGTGGGACCACCGCGCTAAAGCCGCCAGGCAAA
>NZ_JBALHX010000004.1:0-341828 GCF_037053385.1 Enterobacter sp. P82 | reverse complement strand
GCCATTCAGACGGGGCGCTCAGCGCTTCGCGTCCGTGGAAGTTCAGCACATCCGGTTTGACCCGGCTGTCGTTTATCTCCAGCGTGTAGCGGGTCTGTCCGTCGAACAGCGCCAGCCAGTTATCCATCGCCATTGTTGTCACTCCTTAACAGGCACCAGCGTCAGGAAGCCATTGCCAAGCTCGATGGTGCGTGGCTTGTCCGGGTCAAGATCGTCGCGGCTTAACACCAGCCGCCAGGTATTATTTTTCATATCCGGGCGGTTGAACAATCCAATAACCGCGACGTACTGCGCCTCTTCATCCATCGGCATATTGAGCATCACGCTGCCTTTAGGCATCACCAGCAGGGATTTACTCGCCACGATGTCTTCTTTCAGCACGGTGTCGGCATCACGCAACAGCTTCTGGTAATCGGCGGCATCCACCTTCTGACGGTCTTTAAGCTGATAGACGCGTACCATGGTCGCCAGCGGCGTCTGCGCTTCATCAGCATTGGCGGCAGAGCGCGGTTCAAAGTCGAGATGAAGCACCTTAATCTTTTTGTAGAAGATGGCTTTGGTCATGCTGACCGCACCATCGGAAACAGTCTGGGTCAGGCCGCAACCGGCCAGCAAACCGCAGAGCGCGAGCAGAGCAATCTGTCGCAGGGGAACGGATGTCATTCAGAGGTTCCTTTCAGAATAAACAGCAGAGTTAATCAAAGCGGTAACCGCCGTCCTGGGCAGGAAGTAGCGGTTTGCAGTCCAGCCCTTCATAGCAGCCCAGGCTGACGGTAAGGTGGCTGCGGCCAGTACTGAGAGCTCCGCCTTTTAGCCCCAGAATGCCGGTACGGCCCAGTTGAATACGGCGTTTTTGCCCAAGACGAGGATCAGGTAACACACTCACCGGAACGGTCAGACGCAGGCGTACATCCGAGCGGTAACCGAGATACACACGCAGCAGTACCAGCAAATCTGTGTGCAGTTGTCCACCGGGCAGCCAGCCTTCGGCCTCTTCAGGATTATTGGTCGAAAGCATCAGCAGGATCCGACTACAGGCTTCTTTCCCGGTTTTGCCAAGCGTGGCGCGCTGCGACAGGGCTATCCGGTTTCCTTTCCCCAGGCCGCTGCGCTGTGCCACCTGCACTTTCACCGGGTCCGGGCTGATGATGGTCGCGGTAGTCTCCGGGGCCAGTAGCCTGACGAGCTGTCGAATGCCCTCGGCGTTACGGGTCGGCAGGCGCATCGCACCGAGCAAGGCCAGAAAGCGAGAAACGGGTGTGGCAACGTGTTCCGCCGTGCCGGGGATCCCGAGGCCCACCAGCCCTAACAGGCACTGTGAGGTGTCGTCGGTTCCCCCCATTTCAAACGTCGCCGGGTAAGCGTATTTACGCCAGATACGGTAATACTGAGTGGTAATTCGGTGGCTGAAGATATCGAGAAACGCCGTGGTCGCTTCATACCCCTCGCGGCGCTGGGCAATGTCGTCCAGATACGCCGTCGGCAGGGGTGAATCTACGCCATACATCCCGAGGAACGTGGTGCGCACCGTGGGCGGCAGTTCCGGGTGGTCTTCGTCGGTTTCAACAGTTCGCAGTTCACTGGCCGGAAAGCCCATCCCCGGCCAGGGACGGAAGCGCACCGGATCGGCGGTTGGCTTTTCAGCGGTACCCAGCTGGGGTGCGTCAGGATTTTCCTGTTCCAGCAATTGGCAGTAACGGTAAAAGTTAACCCGCCAGATATCCTTGCCAAGCAGCTCTGTCAGCCCGGTACGTGCTGGCTGTGATTCTCTGTCCATCTCAGTCGTTTCCCTGTCGGTTGCAGTACCAGCGTGAGCTGATTGAAGAGGTGTACATCGGCATACAGCGCAAAGAAGCGATGCAGCATTTCGCCAAAGAGATTCACATCGCCCTCTCCGGCAAAGTTGTCGGCATTAAGGGTGACTTCAATCTCCACACCGCGCAGCATGTAGCCACGCTCAAAGCGGCGTACCAGCGTGTGTTTCACCGCCACGATGGCTTCCAGGCGGCGGCGGTTCATCTCGTCGTCGGTCCAGTCGTACAGAGCCAGCGTACCGCGTAGCACTTCCGGGTTATCCATCATGCTTAAGAAACTCGAGCCCAGATGGCTCATCACCCTCCAGTGGAAACGGTCATTCGCGGGCGGATAGAGCGGCAGGCTCGGCGCAATCAGGTTCAGAACCTTTACCGGAACCTTGCCTGCTTTCGCGACCCGGTCTAGCAGCGTACTTTCCAGCGCCTTACGGGGCATCTGCCCGTTGGTGCCGGTGATGCGCATGGAGAGTGATTCTGGCTTATCTGCCAGTTGTTCAATTTCAAACGAACGCCCACCGAGAATCAGCCAGGTGTCGTACAGACCAGACGGGCCGCGCTTCACTCGCGTGTGGAAGTAACGTTCCGGCGCATCGTGACGCATCATGCCGCCGCGATGACGGAAGCTGGTGAACGGTACATACGGGTGCTTACCGTTTTTCACCGCTCCGTGAATGTTATCGACGCTGTAGATTTCAGTGTGCCCGTCCTGCACTCGCATCGGGCGCAGCAGGTATTCGTTTTCCAGCGGGTCGATGGTCAGCGGATCCGCTTCCAGAGTGAAAAGATTTATCACCGGTGAGCAGTGCAGGCGGAAGTTTTCAGTTTCGAACGGCATATCGGATTGCCAGCCGCCGTTGAGCACGATGTCGATTTCAAACCAGGTGGTGTCCCGATCCAGCCCGGTCAGCTCCAGCCCACGTAGCTCCACGAACATAAACTTCTGTCGGAAGCTGAAATACTCCAGCAGCAGCTGATAGCCGCTGAATGCCGAGTCGCCTTTCGGCCACAGACGCTCATTGTCTTCAAAGCCCATCGGCTTGCACCAGCCATCAAAGCAGATGCGTTCAGTGCGCGTTGCCGCATGGCGGACATACATTGCATGCACCCGGCGGGTCAGCGCCAGATGCAGGGCCGACGCTACCGGGCTTTCGGCATCAAGATAAAGGGCGACTTTATCAATGCCACTTTTCGCCCAGTCCACTTTGCTGCTGCATTCAAAACGCAGACGAATCGCCGCGCGCCCGTCAGGCTCGGTCTGCAAACGCGCATCAGCCAGATGAATGGGTTGCAGGGTGATGTCGCGAGTGGTGCGGTACTGACAAACGGTTTTGTCCGGCCCGACCGGACGCGACAGTACCGAAAAACCTTCAGGCAGCACTTCGGCCTGCTTCAGCTGTTGCCATTCCGGGTCGAAGGCCACTACGGAGAGTGACGGAATGGTGCGCATATAGTGTGGCCAGAGCAGGCTGACCAGCCCTTCGGTCAGTTCCGGCAAGTCATCGTCGAGTTTTTCGCGCAGACGCCCCATCAGGAAGGCAAACCCTTCAAACAGGCGCTCGACGTACGGGTCGCGGGCACCGGTTTTATCCAGATTGAGCATGGCAGCGCGATCGGGGTGGGCGCGGGCAAATTCTTTACCGGCTTCGCGCAGATAGCGCATCTCTGCTTCGTAATAGCGCAGGGTTAAATCATCCATGCACGGGTTTCCTGAGTATCGTGGTAGTCAAAAAAAGTGGAAATCAGATGTGGCCTTATCAGCCACACAGCACCATTGCCCGGGCGGGATCAATGGCAATCAGGCCAGCCAACAGCTCGTCCATTTCAGGGGCGAGGCGGGTTTTGTCGCTTTCGCTGCGGCCTGCTTTGAGGCGAAGTAATTTCAGGCGGCGGGCCTGCACTTCAAACAGCAACGCAGGTTCCCAGTCATTGAGCGTCAGTTGTGGTGCGCTGCTGGTGAGTTCGCCAAGCAGATGGAGCGCCATTTCATTGCGCCCGAACTGCTCTGCAACGCGGGCCATGAGCAGACGCAGTAACCAGCGGTTGCGGGAGGACTCCATACCCGGACGACTCTGAAGCCAGCCAAGCGCCGCCTCCGGGCCATCGCTGTCACCCTTTTCCATCGCCTCCGCTTCCAGCGCGAGAATGTCATCCGTTTGCTCTCCTCCGGCAACCACGGCAGGTTCATTACCAAATCCCGGCATGTCGTCATTCACTTTTTCGGCAATCCAGGTCAGCGTCACTTCATCGGCAAACGGCGTGCCGTCGCTCCACGAGAGCTGCTCAAGGCCATGCAGGCGGCCCAGCAGCAGCTTCAGGTCGCTGAGGATGTAATCCGCCCAGCCATCCCAGGGCTGTCCGGCGCGGGTCAGCCCCTGCCAAAGGTACCACTGCAAATCGAGCCAGAAACGGTTGCCGCCTTCACAGAACATCGTACTCGCCTGCTCCACCAGTTCCGTCCAGCTTTGTTGCAGATACAGCCGTTTAAGCTGTGCACGGTAGTCCGGTTTCGGTGGCGAAAGGCGGGTACGGCCGCTGGCGTCCAGCGCCGGGATCTGACCCACCGTATCCCAGCGCACCGCTTTCATCAGCCGGTGCGATGCCAGCCAGCCGTCCTGCTGATCGGCCAGCCAGCGGGAGAGGACTTTCGACTGGCTAAAGAATTCGCCTTCCGATTTAACGACAATATCCGGCGCTGACGACCTGACGGTAGAGACTGGCGCACTTTCCGTTGAACTCACACTCTGCGGTGTTAAGCCATCCAGCCCACCGGAGCCTGCAAGACGGGTTTCCAGCGCACGGCACAGCCCGTCGAGCGAAGGGCGTTCCCCTTCCTGCCAGCTTTCCAGTTGGGTATTCAGCAAGCTCAGCACCGCCGCCGTCTGGGAGGTCTGCTCACGGTTGGCATCCGGCCACAGCGAAAGCGTGTCCTGCATCTTCGTACTGTTCAGCCATTCCAGTGCCGACTTACGTGCATTCGGGCGACGAGGGTGGCACTTCTCGCCGTAGCGGGTCAGCATGGCTGCCAGCAGTTGCAGCCCCTCACACAGCCCGGCTTCGCCCTCCCGCTGCAGGCGGGCGAAGATATACCAGGTGACCACACGCAGATCACGAACCGTGTGGCAGAGGATTTTTTCAGCCAACTGGCAGAGTTTTTCTGAATCAGTACCAGAGAGCTTGTTGATTTCCTCGCGCATCAGCTGGAAATCGTCGTCATAGGCCGGGTCTTCCCCCGCCCCGTCGCCGTCCGTTAACGGCTTAAGCCAGTTATCCCATTGTGTCAGGCTGCCCTGTTGATGGGCGAGCAGCGCAGACTGCTGCGCGTCATCAGGCACGCACAGTGCCAGCAGTGCTTTTGCAGTTGCCATCTTATTCCCCCTCCGTGGATGCAAAGGTGTTATTCACAGCATCGGCGCTGACCGAGAAAATCGATGCCGGCAGGCTGAACCCCTGTAGCTTCAGCAGCGCCAGCGGGCCATCGCCCAGCTCGCTGCGCATAATAAATTTCAGCGGATTGCCGTCCTGTGTGATCCACACCAGCTGGGTTCGGCTGCTGTCGAGCGGGGTGATCAGCGCTTTATCCAGCAGACGGATAAAGCCCCAGTTACCCTGATTGTGTTCGTACAGACGCATTCCTGCAGTATTGCTGCGCCAGCTTAGGTCGACGCCCGGATAATAGGTATTCCCCGGCCAGGTGAAGCTCTGCCAGCTTTCCATCTGGTTGAAGTAATCAAGATTCTGCCCGTCCAGCGCCAGTTGGATACGTGCAACATCTCGTGAAGGACGCGCCATCAGTTCAAAATGCACGCCTGCATCACCCTGCGCAAAAACAATATCGGAGATATCCGCCAGTTGGTTGATCGCCGCCAGGAATGCTGGGTTGACGGCCACTCCCTGACTTGCGGAAGGATCGACCACCCAGCGGCTGCCTTCCTGATGCAGGATCCCGCCAAGATTCGTTTTGAGGAATGCCGCGATACGCCCGGAATCACCACGCAGGAACTGCGCCAGTAGAGGAAGTGAAGCATCACTTCCCGTAGCCTTAAACGGATAGCGCCCGGCAAATGCCGTATTCCACTGCGAGACGATAGTGCTCTGCCAGCGGGCATTGAGGCTGCCTGCCGCCGGGGCCAGCACTTGACGCCAGGCCAGCTCAAGAGGCTGCACAAACAGTGCCTGGCCAAAACCGTTCCACTCTTGTCCAAGGCTTGCCGCCACCAGGCTGCCGTAATCGCGGGTGTCGGTCAGGTCAATTGCTTTACCCTGGAACACGGTCTGGGCCAGCATCTGAGCCATCGCCTGCGGATCCGGTGCACTGGTCACCTGTTGCAGCTTGAGGCGCACCTGCGTTACACGCGCCAGCCAGGACTGGAAGCTCAGGTTGCCGTTACTGCCCGTGCCGTCTTTCCCGACCATCAGGCCATTGAGCGGGCCAAACACACCGTCCAGTGGACCTTTTGGACCCTGAGCCTGTTCAATAAACTGCTGTGCGTTCTTTTTACGGCCCACCAGCTTCTTCGCCGAATCGACAATTGAATCCGCCAGTGCTTCGCCCTTGGCTCCCGTCTGCCCCTGCCAGGCCAGCGTGTTCATCAGCGCCACCAGCGGTGACTGACGCACATCCGCCAGCAGGTTGAGCTGGGCAATCGCTTCAGACAGCGATTCCGCCTCGTGCCACTGAATACTGTTCGCCAGGTTCAACCAGGCATTCCCGAAATCGGTAAAGTAACGCTCGGTCAGGCGCTGCTTCAGCGCTTCCGGCGAGATATCGCTACCAGCCTGATGAGTCTTATCCGTTAGCACCCAGTCGATTTCTGCGCGGCGGGTTTTCACCACTTCATCAATAGCAGTTTCAACCTGCTCTTCCCACGCCTGGCGGGTGAACATCCCCGGCACCACTTCTTCGGTACTGAACAGCGTTGAGGCATTGGTATCACCGGTCATATCTGCTAGGGTTAAATCCGGCCAGTTACGGGCGATGCGCTGCAGCATTTCCTGATACAGACCAGACTCCGCATTACGCTGACCAATCTGCTTAAGCAAAATCTGTCGCACGGTCCCCACCAGCTCGGCATCCGGTTTGATTGCCCACTCGGGATGAGACGGCAGATTCTGAGCATAGAAGCCAAGCAGTTTTGGAGCCTGGGTTTGCCAGGCGCTGTCAGTTACGCCCGCACGCGTCGGCCAGACTTTCAGCATGTTTGCAGCCAGCCAGGGACCATCCGCTTTATCGGGGCGCGCCAGCATCAGGTAGCCCTTGAGCAGGTTATAGGTTTTTTGGGTGGCGGCAGTTCGCGCATCACTGGCAGGAGGCAGTTGCACGAAGGCGTCCAGTTGGCGGTGGAGCTCATCGGCCAACGCATCACGCATCAGCCCCTGATTATTGCGGGCATACAGGGGCCAGAGTGAATTCAACGTTTCACTGTCCTGATTCAGGCCAAACGTTGTGTACCATGGCGCGCCGTGAGCTTCCCGGTCCTGCAAACGGGCGATGGCCTGTTGCAGAACCAGCTGGTTGCGCAGACGTTCTGTCAGCGGCTGGCGGGTATCGGCAGCAACACGCGCCGTTTCCTGCGCCTGATAAATCTGCGCCCGATTAACCACCAGTGAAAGCAGCGTTCCCGCGCCCCACAGCAGAACCAGCGCCAGCAACACGAATCGCAGAACTCGCGGCCAGTGGAAGCCGATTTTACGGGCGTGAACATGGAGACAATCATCTTCCAGCGCCTGCCATGCAGGCGGACTTAAGCGTGCATTCGGCAGCGTGGGAGTCGCCACCTGAGCAGGGCTGAACATCACCCCACGCAGACGATAAGGTGCCGGGCCTTTCATCAGGCTGGTCAGCAGCGGCGTTAACTGCTGTTTGAGAGGCCCGCGCAGCTGATCGGAGAGTTGTAGCAGCCAGTCGTGTCGGGTATCACTCAGCAGCACGGGCATGCCCGCATCGCGTAAACGGGAAGACAGCGTGGTCAGTGATTCAACCGCCGCTTCCGGTGCAGCCCCCGGCCCGAACAATGAACCAGTCGCCGGAACGCCCTCGCCTTCCTGGCTCCAGGCTTCTTCACGGATAAACCACAGCCAGACCGGAGCCTGCCAGCCAAACAGCGAATCCCCTTTCTGGCGGCTGCGAACGAGCGTATCCAGCGCGGCAGCATCCGGAAGCTGGGCACAGTCCATCACCTGCACAATGCCGTCCACCGGACGCTGAGGGCGAACCTCATTCAGTACATCAACAAAGTCCGGCTCAGGCGTGGCTTTTGCCAGCCCGGCATGGATCAGGACAATGCCGTTGTTTTCCTGCCAGTGGTCACGCTTAAGGCCCGGTACCACTTTCTCGATATGATCATCTGTGCCCTGCACCAACAGTAAGCGGACTTTGGATTTCCAGCGGCGGCCATAGCGCAGGCGGAGGTGATCGATGAGTGAGCCAGAGGTAAACCGCGTGGTGTCTTCATCGGTGTGAGGCGCATCAGGCTGAGATGAGGTTACCGCGCTGTTTTCGTCTTCAGCATTCTGATTTCCGCCGCGTTCACCCGCCGTAATCATGAGTTTCTCTGCGAACCACCCCAGAGTGATAATGATGATGCCAAGCGTCAGACAGACAGCAATGACCCCAATAGGGCTAAATGGTCCAATGCGCACCGCACTGGCCGTTTCTTCCGGATAGATCCAGAGGAAAAGGCCAACTATGCCTGTGATACAGAGCGCCAGGAAAACAATGGATGCAAGTGCGGACGGTCTTTTCATAAAGAGCGGTAACAATCCCTGATTATTATTCTGGAGTGACAGCACAGAGCTGTCGGTAGTCTGGTGATGATTCGGTCACAACCAGTTGCGCTTCGCGGTCAGCAATGCACTGACGGGTCGCAAGAATTAAGGCCTGCCAGGGCGCGGTAACTCCGGCAAAACCTGCCACGCTATCAATATTGACGTAACGCTGCGCGGTCAGTTCTGGCGCATAGCATTCGCAGGCTGTATTCAGTGAATCACTGGAGGCCAGCGTACCGCCGGTTATCCAGCCACGCAGTACTGTGTCTTTATCAAGCCCGGCCCACAGCATCGCGTGCCGCAACGCATGGCTCATATCACCCGTGTGATTAATCTGCGGACGATGAATTCGCGCTGATTCAGGTGGCATATCTTTAAGACGGCAGTTGGTCATCAGCATCACTGAAAGAGCTTCCCCGGAATCATCCGTGGGAACGTCATTCAGCTGTGCGCTGAGCACCAGCAGCGCAGAGGGTTTCGCATAGTGAGAGTCGAGCCAGTAGTCGAGGATCCGCAGCCCGGAGAGGTCACGGATGCGGATCACTGGCCGGGTAATCTTTGATAGCCAACTGAGTGAAATATCAGGTAGGCCTTCGGCAAGCTCCAGCGCCAGATAGCAGGTCATGGATTCAGGCAAAGCATTCAGCAGTAAGTTGATATGTGCCACCGCTTCGTGCTGATAAACATCCAGCACGTCAGAGGCGTTGCCTTCCTCAGATAAACGAGAGTGCCTGACGGGCTTATCAGCTCCACGCGGCATCACCGGCTCAAGAACAGTTTTTTTAGCCAGCGCCGCAGCTTGCGTTGCCACATGATTTCGCTCCAGAGCATTTAGCAGATATTCACCGGCAAACCAGGCAAAGCGCTGTCCGCGACCTTTATCATTAGCGTGACGGGTATTGATGGTTCTGTTGGCCGCATCCTGCCCCACGCGCAGATACTTATAGCCCGCACGCCGAGCTGAAAAAATGGCTCCCCAGATCAGCACAGGGAGAGCAACAGCAAAAAGCCAGAACCCGGGGCCGGAACGCTCTCCCTGCCAGAACAGGAAAGTCAGCCCCGCCCCGACAGCCAGCACAACAACGCCGAAAATCAACCAGCGCAGGGTTATCGGACGTGGCGGTCTGGTTTTCTTCTCCGGGATCCTTTCCAGAATAACGGGCATAGTTAACCCACCATAGCGTCAGGCAGAGAACTTATGAGTGTGCAGCCACAGGCACATTTGTGACCGTGAAACGCCACCGGGATCCCATTATCGAGATAGTCCGGGTTACCTTCAGTGATGACGGTTGGCCCATGCCCTTGCTGCGGGCAGGAAACTTTGTCGCCTTTACGGGCTACGCCGATGCCACCGAAAATCATGGTAGATGAGCCCGACTGGACTGCGCCGCCGTGAGTGGTTTTATCGCCGATTCGAATAATGCCTTGCATCGTGTCTCCTTAACAAATATCTAATACCAAAAGAGCCAAACTCGTATTTGTTACATTGATAAAAACCTACCCTCTAAGCAAAGGACTTGGATAAAAATCCTCGCTATTGAAATATAATTGCAACTGTCGTGTTCGTGAGTTTGTTTGTATAATCATGCAGGACAACCAAGTGGCCTCAGCATGCGGATCATTCAAGTTTGGAGTGTCTTCATTAGAGAGGATTAAAGTACATTCATTATCGCGAAATTTTATCCATGCACGTTGTGAATCTTTGAGCATATTGAGTTGTTCAACATCACGCCCTCCCTGATGCCACATTCTTGGATATTGTTCAATAAAACGGGCAGCATCACCATAAATTTTATTGAGCCGCGCATCTGAAAGCTTATACTCTTGTTTTAAACAGGAGTGCGTCATACTGAAATCAGCATTATCCTCACTCCATTTTTTCCAGCAACTGGATATATTAGAGATATCATGATCATTAACAATCTCTTCTGCGTAAGCATTTATATTAAAAACAATCATAAGCAGGAAGAAAAATCTAGCCAAACGATCCACCTTAAACCTCATCAAATTGAACATAACAACGACTCAAAAAAACCACTTAAAGATATCCTGGCAGTGGATTTACGGGCACAAAAACAGGTTTTTATTCGAGAAACCCTTAGTTTGACATAATCCCATCTTATTCAGATGTTTGCAGAATAAGGTTATTTTTGTTACCGAACAAAACAATCCTTTTGCAAACAAGTCACCCCCGATTAAATAGCAATCAACACGGATATCCTTCCAACCAACCGGATCCTACATGAATAATTTACTGTGGATTTGGACTTTTTCTGACGTCGATTTTTTCAGGAGAAATCGCGGTGAATGGATTTATCACCAACTCTAACGAGCTCTTGAATAAAATATCCTCATAAAAAATCAATTAATAAGATTCAAATTGTTCCTTTGAAATATTCTCACCCTTGGAGTTTTTACCTATGTTTGATGAGTAATCAAAGGAAATGCTATCAACCTTCACAACCTTGCCATTTTCAAAGAAATAAACAATCTTACTAAAACTATTACAGCAATCATCTTTTAAGTTGAAAAAAAGTTCTTTCTTATAAGGTTCATATACAAGGGTACCATCTTCTTTTGACAAAACATCATTTGCAGAAAAACCACTATCACCAGAGAGATAAATAGTCTGGCTGCCATTATTTGGCCGATGATCCGTTGTAACTATCAAATCGTAATAGCCGTCACCATTAACATCTACAAACTCAAGAGAAGGAATGTCTATCGCGTCAGAGACAATAATTGTTTCATTCTTGCTTTTGAATTTCAGTATTATTTTATAAGTCCCTGTATCAGAGCCATCCATTTCAACACCATTCAGCTCGCCGTCTCTGAATGAGTTATTAGTATGCATTGTTACTGGGACACATTTTTTATCGCACCACTTACCTATGTAACCTTTATCTGTTTGAGTAAGCGTTATAGTAGCCGAACTGCTTTTTGTTTCCTCCTTTAACTCAATAGAATGAGGACTAACAACTCCATTTAATAAAATTCTCTTCTTATATTTATCGTATATATAACTCCCCGAGATGATACCTTTGGAACTAATCAGATTCATTGTAATATTGCTCTTACCAATAACTCCTGTGTATATAGAAGAAATAGAGTATTTAGCCCCTGCAGTATCCGAGGCATTACAAAGCGCTGGTAACGTACATATAATAAATGACAACAAGATTCTCTTCATTAAACTTACTCCACCCCAAATACACTTTTGGCAATGGATAACTTATTAATACGGTCATCCATATGATTCGGCTCTTTAGCTTTGTCTTGATAGTAAGGATGAGTTTGTACAGCCCACCCATTGACATAAACTGAAACCCAATAGGCATCATCCTTATCAGCGGTAACGTTTAGCTTAGGCTTTATATATCTCCAAAAATATCCAGACACCAATGCCGCATACCTTGGATTTACTGATAGTTGTTTAGCTTTGGACTCTGATGATGTTATATCAAATGTTTCATCATTAAGCTTTATTCTCAGATATGCTTGGCACTTTGTGTAATTATCACGACCAGTGATCTGTAGTAATCCTCTGCCTTTAAACAATGGACCATCACCAACATGGATGTTACCTAGATCACTACGACCTTCATATGCATTTCCAGAAGCAGTCTCCTCTGTATACTTAAAAAAACCTGTCTCATGGAGAACCTGAGCCATAAAATGTGATTTCCGTAAGGGTGTATTTATTTCAAACAGTTTCATTGTTTCATTTAATGGTTCCAAATAAATATTAACTTCGCCTTGCCGCGCCGCAGGAAGCATCGCTTTTAACTGCTCGTATGTAATAAGTCGATCGTCATTATTAGATATGGATGATAAAAACATCACCGGATGCATATGCCACACAGCTTTACCCGATGTAAATGGCTCAACCTGACTCATCCACTCCATATCGTCCAGCCACTTCTTCGCAAAGCCGATGCGCAGAACATCGTAGTCCTGGAAAAATGCGGTCCATTTCTGATGGCTGCTGCCACCAAACCACTCGCTTTGGTGTTTCACGATCATCCGGGAAACGATGTCACGTACGCCCATCTCGGGATGGTGCAATGCGGCAAACAGCTCTCTCTCCGACAGTTGCCCGTCCTTGTCGGTGTCCATCTTGTCGATCATCCCTTTATAGAAGGTCGACATCTGCTGTTCCTGGATACCCCGTTCGGGCCTCAGTTGCTCGGCAAGCCACCTGTATCCGGATTTCATCCAGCCCTCTTGCAACGAAGCTGACATATCAGGCGTGTTTTCCTCCGCCAGTGCGATAAATCCCAGTTCCTTCAGGTTGTACTGATCGATCAGATCCACGTCATCCTGACTCAGCCAGTAGCTCTGCCCGGCCTGATAATAGGTCCTGCCACCGCTTTCCTTCGGGTTGCATTTATCCACCGGCAGGATGATATGCATATCCTTTTTGACCGGCGTCGTCGTTCTGGTGAACGTATCACCTGACAGGGTGCAAAGCTTCGCAGTGGGGTGAACACGAATGTATTTTCGGCCCGATGTCACTTTACCCGGATTAGAAAGCAAATAATCCTACAGTTAAAATTTTAGAAAACCATCTTGCCGTCCTTATAGGGAACTGATTCTGTTCACTCACCGGGCATTCATTCTTTCTGTTCTACATACTTATTATCATCAAATTTGTAATTAACAATGACGTCAGCTCTTGTGCTATAGCAATTTAAATAGATTGAATTATTATTAAACCCTTCCACATTTTGATAGATCGGAGTCATATAAAACCCAAATTCACACTCTTGTTTCTGAGGCGTGATAACTTGAATTACATTGCCATTAGTTTTATCTAAGACCTTAATCTTAGCAATAGAAATATCAGCTCCATCTTTTTCATATATACCAATAAAGCTATGTTTATCGGTTTGTCCCCAAAATGGGATTTCTACTATACCATTTTCACTTACGATACTTGTTTTATCCATCGAAGAAACATTTCTAAGAGAAACTTCTAATTTGTTCTTGCCGTCGTGCCATTCACCATTTAACTCTTGACCGTTTTTAATAACTTTCAATGGGCATTTGGAAAGATCAAACTTGTCGCCAGAAGCGATATATTTTTCAAAATTTTCTTTAGTAGTCGCTTCACACAGTTCAATCACACCAGATACATCTTTTCCATAAAGCGCAATTGGTGCTCTATGACGATCATAATAATAGCTGCCTTCAATGCTAACCTCTTTACCAAAATCATATGACTGAATGGATAAATGGACAGGATACTTACCAATCGTGCCGATGTAATTTTTAACAACATACCAATTAGAACTAGCATCGCTGTTATTACAAAAAACCATACCAAAAACAAATAGAGAAAAAAAGAAACCCTCCCTTTTAAAAAATTTATTTTCACTCATTAAAATGCTTCCCCAAAAAATTTACCAGCCATTATACTTTCGAAGTGAACTCGTCTTTTTGCATAGCTATCTGTATGCAAATTTACTTTCGCCGTTATCTCATTAACAACCTTTCCAGTGGCGCCTGAATCAGCCAATGAGTATAATTTTCACGAAGCCAAAAATAAACTGCGGATCTAACACAATAAACAGGCTCTTCAAGAGTCGATGGTTCATTAATGAAATCAACACCGTTCCCCCATTGGGTCTTATAATAATCAGAAAATCCTTCGTAATTCACTTTTCCTGTAAGATGTATTCCACCTCTCCCGCGGTACTTACTTCCATCACCAGATGAAACGTTACCATTGCCGAGTCTTTTACTATTAATAATCAATTAGTGGATACAAGTAGGACTACTCTAGGCATAACTACCACTTGCAATCAGTACCGTCGCTATTGTATGCATTGGTGTTATCTTCAAAACTAGTAATCGCATTGGTTTTGGATTTATACTCAAACTGATAGAATCTAGCACCTTGCGACATTACTGTATAATAGCCATTAACTTTACCATTTATAAACTCGGCCCATTTAGTAGTAAACTGGTTAGGGCCTCCTTCTTCATTTTCCTCTGAAGTGCTGCTTACATAAACCAGTGGTATGGCTACTTTTGATTTCTGATATTTAACGTAACCTAAGCTAATCCCATCTCGATCAATCTGCACAAACTTCACATTAGTTTTACCTGATGTAAAACATCCAACAGAATGATCCCCTCCTGCAAAAACAGCACAGGACGAGGTAGCCAAAACCAATCCTAAAGCTAATAATTTCATTGCAATACCTCTATTCTTTGATTGATATAATCAAGCACATTCACATATTGGATACCATATATTTTCTTATGTGGCGTACTTGCTGGGAAAGGTGAGGAGGACAACAATTCTTTTGCTCTTTTATATCCCTTAAGAGCCTCTTCAGAATTTTTGTCAGTTCCACTTCTATGACTAGAAGGATCGTGCCAGAGGCCCCAAGCTAATGAATAAATTTTACTTTGATAAATAGAACTTGTCTCAAATGAGAACGTACCATTATCGCATTGCTTATTTAAATGCTCGCCACCTAGACTTTTAACCGCTGAATTAAAAATTGACAATCTATCATTATAGCCATTAAACCCACCATTAATTACAGCAGTGACCTTATTAAAATCATCATTTTTGGCGAACTCACCCAGTTTTCTACTAACATCATAGTACCAAAATGCGGACAAAACGCTGTGAGGAAACTTGGTTAACTTATCTCTAGCACTATCTCCCGACGTTACATCTTCACCAATATATTCGCCATATTTTTCATAGTTTGCACGCAATGTTATTTGAATTAAACCTCTACCAAACCAAGGTTGATAAGATGCTCGCTCGCCATTTATTTCTTTAGTGAATCTGAAATTTCCACTTTCATGCAGCACTTGTGCTAAAAAATGAGCCTTTTCTCTACATGTGGTAATTCCAAACTTTTTAAATCCATTGTTCATTTCGGTGAGATAAGAATTTAAAGTATCAGTACTTACTCCAACTATAAATTTCTGAAACTCTTCTAAAGTTATGTCCCGATCGCAAGCGCACGAACTTCCGTTTAAAGCATCCAAAAATGCCACCGGATGCATATGCCACACAGCTTTACCCGACGTAAACGGCTCAACTTTGCTCATCCACTCCATATCGTCCAGCCACTTCTTCGCAAAGCCGATGCGCAGAACATCGTAGTCCTGGAAAAATGCGGTCCATTTCTGATGGCTGCTGCCACCAAACCACTCGCTTTGGTGTTTCACGATCATCCGGGAAACGATGTCACGTACACCCATCTCGGGATGGTGCAGCGCGGCAAACAGTTCTCTTTCCGACAGTTGCCCATTTTTATCGGCATCCATCTTGTCGATCATCCCTTTGTAGAAGGTCGACATCTGCTGTTCCTGGATACCCCGTTCGGGCCTCAGTTGCTCGGCAAGCCACCTGTATCCGGATTTCATCCAGCCCTCTTGCAACGAAGCTGACATATCCGGGGTGTTTTCCTCCGCCAGTGCGATAAATCCCAGTTCCTTCAGGTTGTACTGTTCGATCAGATCCACATCATCCTCGCTCAGCCAGTAGCTCTGTCCGGCCTGATAATACGTCCTGCCACCGCTTTCCTTCGGGTTGCATTTATCCACCGGCAGGATGATGTGCATATCCTTTTTGACCGGCGTCGTCGTTCTGGTGAACGTATCACCTGACAGGGTGCAAAGCATCGCATCAGGATGAACACGAATGTATTTTCGTCCCGTGGTCACCTTGCCTGGGTTATCCAGGAATGCAGGCATGCGGCTGTCGGCACACAGTACCTCGATATGGGCATAGGTACTGCTGCTGGTTTTTGCCATACCCGCAGGTGCAATGTCTTCACCCAGAAAACCGATGGCATCCCCGGCGCTGATTTTCAGTGCTGTCGCAGGTTTTGTTACGGCATCAAAGGTGCCCTGCTCAACCGCTTTCTGCATCCAGAGTGGCAGATGCGCGTACTGTTCACCCTCTGCCGCCATATACTCCGGTAACAGGGTGACCCAGAATTGTTCGTCTTTTAACTTCCCGTCTTTATCAAACGCCTGCGCCAGCCCGAATGGCTGTAGCTCCGTCGCGCCCGAATGGGCCGGTGCCGGGACGGGCTTATTCAGAAACGTGGCCTCTTTCAGGATAAGCACACGCGTTCCCTGCACCAGTTCCCCTATGGCCTGAGGGGCATGGGCCGGAGCCCCTGGATTCTGGCTGCTTTCGTATCTACCGGCCTTCCTTTTGCTCACGGTCTTTTTGGCAACCATACATTTGTGTTTCTCAAATGCAGACAGCGGTGCCAGCCCCATATAGAGCGAATAAAAATCCAGCTGAGTCTGAGTTTTGTCCTTATCCGGCAGGCAGTTTGACTTCACCAGCACAAACGTCGTCGTGTATTGCACTGGCTGGCCAAGACAGGTGCTCTTCTGGTAGTCCTTGTTCAGACGCCAGGCCACCACTTCACCTTCCGCCATACACTGCAGCGGAACCGGCGCCTCCGCCATGTCCGGCTTAAGAACAGACCCCGGCGCTGATGTCTCAGATATATGGATCCCGCCATGCCACATGTTATTGGTCCCTGCCAGCCAGGAACCATGCGGTTCCTGGCCGATAAGGCCCATCATTTCATCCAGCGTGGTGTAGTTCTCTCCGTTTTGCTTACGGGCAGGGAAACAGGTTTTCATTCGGGCAGTCCTTAGCGTGGAAAGTGATGAGCTGGAATTCATTACCCTGGCGTACAGCAGCGGTACTTTCGGGAATTATTTATAGTGCGATTTTAGATACTGTTTAATCTCTGCTGCATTTTTATACTTAAAATTCAACTCTTCACCATTGAACTCACCATCAAGGCCATTAAGGTTCTGATCATTTTTGATGGAGGAATTGATGGCAAGGCTATTGGAGGAGTAGCTATACCCCATAAACCTGATAAGCAGTTCCATTTATCTTTTCCGCAGCATGTCGTTGCTCCCAGGAAATTAATACAATCACATTTTTTTGATTATGTATTTTAGTAAAAAAAACGGTTTCCACATGAGGGTCACCGCCATCAACCTCATAAGATTCCACTTTCAAGCTCCGACCATTATTATCAAGATAAATGGCTAACTGAAAATGGATATCGGTTTCCTTTTGGATATAAACATTTGCATCGCCATCAAGTTTAAATGGTCCTTGTACGATATCTGGTTGAGCGAATGTGTAAAAAGAAGAAACTAGAAAGGTAACCCAAAAACTAAACTGCGCATAAAACCTCCTATTCCTTCTTTCATTAGCCATTGTTACGGAAAAATAAAATTGTCATCATCGGCGTAAGGAACATCGGTTATATAATTACTTTTAATGCTATCACTTCTAAACGAACCTGGAAGGCAATCGTTAGACTGAATAACCTTGTTATTTCTCTTGATATCAAATGACATTGAATATTCCTCTTGCTCAGCGCCATTAATTATATCAATAACATAACTATACTTACCTCGATTGAATCCGTAATACGTCACACCTACTTTGTTATCAGTTAAGCGCTTTAATTTATTTTCGCTATTAAAAACAACGCTCAACTCTGTTTTTCCTGATTTTTAAAGTTATAGCTAATTTCTTTAGTTACGTCATTTATAGAAAATAGAACCTTCGCAGAGGACTTTCCTTGCAGAGAGCACGAAATAAGCTCAGTTTCATTTTGATCAAGAGCCATTACAGAAAAACTAAATAGAATCAAAACTATTAACACTTTCATTAGCGTACTCCCAAGTTGAAGATGATAAGTATTAATATGGTAGCACTTTCATTTCTACAATTCTCTGCTCATCCATTCTGCTTACAAAATTGTAATTCGAAACTAAGGAAATTTAAATCCGTTATTCCTAACCACGCTATCGTCAACATCTTCGATACTATTAATTTTTATATCTTCTTCCCCAAAGGAGTTTGAACTACATCTTTTTGTGCTGATAATGCCACCATTTTTTTTCACATCAAGAAGAGCTACTACGCCAGGTTTTTCCTCTGGTATTCTGAGAACATAAGAGTAAACACCTCGATTAAACCCTAGATAAGTTGTATACGTTGCTGAATCAACCCATCTTTTTAGTTTATTCTTAGAATTAAAAGTTACTGTTAACTCCGAGGTATTCCCTTTACTGAACGAATACCTGATAGTATCTTCATCTTTATTTGCACAAAATGCAGCCAACCGAGATATTTTCCCAGAAAGATTGCACGACGCAATAAGTGTTTCATTAGGCTGGCACTCACTGGCATATGAATAATGAGCTACTGAAAGAACTAAAGTGAGTAAAATCTTTTTCATAAAAAAACCTTTTCGCATATTTTATAAGCAGCTTGTCGTTCAGCAAGCCCCATGTCACCGCCATTCACCACGCTAGTTACATCAGCAACATCGTCGTACCCGCGCCCTTTGTCTGCATTATAAGGCTTATATTTAATCCAGAACCATAGTGCGCTACGAATAGCATACGGCATTTCATTTACCTCATCCGGGTCGGTAACAGTATCTGGAGATGGGCCTTGCCAATGTTCTGAATAATCTATCATAAACCCATGGTATTTTTCATAACCGGTTATCTGAATTAATCCTCGACCTCTAAAATTATAGCCATCATCCGGATTGCTCTGTCTATTTCCATTCAATCTCAAATAATGCTTACGGCCGATAGCCTGTTCATCTGCTCCACGAGAAATTTTTCCAGCAGCATTTCTTTCATACCCATCAGTATCCGCCTCAGATGGATGCTGCCTGTAATACTTACTAAAAGATTTCAGCGCCGCTGGCGAAAACTGGAATTTTTCTGTTAGCCCTTCCATTTTAGGGCCGACCTCTCCTTTAATTTGAGAGAAGAAGTGCCGTAGCCTTGTTGGCGTATCAAGCTTAAACTCTTCTAATCGCCCTTGTAGTTCAACAACGACTGTATTCAAATCAGCATCAGAAGCCTGTGGGAAAATAGTTTTTAACTGAGCATAGGTAACACCATCACTGACACCGACAGCATCCAAAAACACAACCGGATGCATATGCCAGACCGCTTTCCCCGATGTAAAAGGTTCGACCTGGCTCATCCATTCCACATCATCCAGCCACTTCTTTGTAAACCCTATACGAATCGGATCGTAGGTTTCAAAGAACTTTACCCATTTCGGGTCGCTGCTGCCGCCAAACCATTCGCTGACGTGTTTTACCGTCATCCGGGCAGCGATATCGCGTATCCCTATTTCAGCATGGTGAACGGCATTATAAAGCTCGGCACCGGAAAGCTCGTCATCCTGATCGCTGTCCAGTTTATCTGCCATAGCTTTGTAGAAGTCTGACATCTGCTGTTGCTGGATACCGCGCTCGGGAACGACCTGCTCAGAGTAGGCCTCAAAAGTAGACTGGACCCACTTTTCGGTCAGCGACTTTGACATATCAGGCGTAGATTCCTGGACGAAAGCAGAAAAACCCAGTTTCTTCAGATCGTATTGATTAACTTCTTCAACATCATCCTGGCTCAGCCAACCGTGCTCGCTGATCTGGTAATACTTCTTACCGCCACTGTCCTTTGGATTACATTTATCTTCTGGGAGAACAGCATGGACATCTTTTCCCACCACAGAAGGGGTCTGCGTAAAGGTACTACCGGAGTTTGTATACAGCTTGCTGTCGGGCTTGATACGGATATATTTTCGCCCAGAGGTCACAGCACCTGGGTTATCCAGGAAAGCTGGCATACGACTATCTGCACTGAGCACTTCGATATGCACGTATTTGCTACCACTGACTCTTCCCATCCCCACCGGAACAATATCGTCACCCAAAAAGCCGATTGCATCGCCAGCGTTTATCTTCAGAATTGCATTCGGTTTTGTAACGGAATCGAAGACTCCCTTTGCAACGGCTTGCTGCATCCAGGCGGGTAAAAGCGCACGCTGAGTGCCCTCCGGCTCCATATAACTCGGGTCAAGCGAAACCCAAAATGGCTTGCCTGTCGGTTCGCCTTTCCCATTCAGCACTTTTGCCAGACCAAACGGCTGTAATTTTCTATCAAGCTCAAAAGAAGTTTGCTTTGTGACGGCAACGCGCGTGCCTTTCTTCAGTTTGCCATCGTCCGACGCTGGTGCTTTATGACCTTCCAGCTCTGTTCCGCTGTACTGCCGCTTTCTCAGCCCGTCGCCTTTGTCTGTGACTTTGTAGCATGGAATTTGCGGGAACTCAGACAGCGGTGCCAGTCCCATGTACAGCGTGTAAAACTCAAGCCAGGTGTTTTCTTTCTCAGGGCCTGGCTTGCAGAGCGACTTCACCAACACAAAGGTTGTTGAATACTGCAACGCCTGGCTGTTATAGGTGTCGGTTTTGTAGTCCTGATTCAGACGCCAGGCCACAACTTCTCCATCGGCCATGCACTGAAGTGGCACCACTGAGTCCATCGAGTCAGGTTTCAACACGGAGCCTGGCGCAGAAATTTCCGTCAGGTGAATACCGCCGTGCCACATATGATTGGTACCTGCCAGCCAGGAACCATGAGGTTCCCGCCCGATAAGACCCATCATTTCATCCAGCGTGGCGTATTGCTTTCCGTCCTGTTTGCAGGAAGGAAAGCACGTTTTCATCGGTTTATTATCGGCTGCACTTTGTCCCGACAATTGAGCATCAACATCCTTATACCGATAAAAAACAAAGGTGGGCTTTGCTTTACGATAATCACCGCCAGGGTAATAGCCACTATTTTGCTTGAAATCTGATACCCACTGCTGCCCATTGAACATAGCCATATGTCCATGAGGATGGTCTTTCTTTATTTCACCCTCTGGGAAATCTGCTTTATTGAACCCTTGTATAATAACCACGTCACCAGCTACAAAGCTGTCTGTTGCAGGTATGACGTTGAATCCTCGTTCAATAAGTGCCGGTCCATAGTCTTTTGCCGAAACTATCGAAGGCCAACTGCTTATGTCTCCACCAGCGCTGATTGCGGCTTTTACATACCGGGCGCAATAGCCTTTGGATGATGCTTCTGCATGCTCATTCAGATGCTGAACGGCTTTTTGTACATCCCACATAAATCCATCCTTAGTTTACGCATGCAAGCTATTGCTTAGAGGTAACCTGATCGATTTTCCAGCATCCATGGCTATCATCTAGCGTAATGTCATAGTCTCTCTTAATTTTCGTCACACCCAGCGTTAACTCGACGTTTGCATGATGCCCAGCGACTTCCCCCTTCTGAACTGAAACGTTATTTACCCAATCATCGAAAATGTCCTGAGCATCGGTAAAATATTCTGCATCCAGATCATTTTCTGATAATGACTTTCCGAGCTCCTGCAACAACTCAGGAGATACCCACTGATTCAGGTTCTGCTTGTCCTTAGCAGCAGTCGACGTCAGAGGATATTTATCCTGATTAAGCTCATGCAAATACCAGTGATAGAAATCTGAAGTCGTTTTCTCAGGAGAAGCACAACTTGCACTGGCTGCATTGGCGCTCGCTATTGACGCGATAAAAAGCATTACGGCAAAAAAGGAGGTAATTTTCATTCCAGCATTCCTTAGCGTGACATAACGCCGTCTGACTCAGGCGGCTGAAGTTCAAGAGTGGTTTTATCGAAAACGGGTGGCTCACACTGCATATTTGCGCCCGCCATCGGTACCTGGTAACGCGAAGCTTTGGTAATGAAATCCCCTTTAGTTCCGTGCTCGATCCCGCTTTCGCTCAGCTTGAGGTAAGATCCTCCGCCGTTCAGCGTCAGGGTTTTCGGGGTGCTGATGGTGATTTCATCCTGGCTGCTGGTGATGGTGAACTGCTGGTCGGCGCTCATTTCCAGCGTGCTGTGCTGGGCACGCACTTCAACGTTGCCCAGGTTGGCGATAACCTTCGCCCCGGCCTTATGGGCAAACAGCCCCAGAGACTGCTCAGCGCTCACCGTGACATTTTTCATCGCCCCGATATCGACATGCTGGCCTGCGGTGATCATGGTGTTTTTTGCGCTGGTCAGCTGCAGATGCTCGCCGGAGGTCAGGGCCACCCCCTGCGGGGCAGAGGCCAGCACAACGGCCGACTGTAAATCTTTCAGGCGGCTCTGGAGCAGGTTGGTCTGCGTCTGAATATCGCAGGTCAGCGCTTTTGCCTGTTCGGCTGCGCCGTTCAGCGCCTGCATCTCGCTGTTGGCCTGGGTAATCTGACTGGCTGCCGGGTTCATCTCCAGCACCTGCCCCTGGCCGTTGGCCTGTGCATCTGCTGTCAGGTAAACACCGCGGGCGGCACGCACGGCACCAAATTCATCCGTGCGCAGTTCAAAGCCAGTACCGCGCTTTTCACGCCGTGCATCGACCAGGTGGCCGATATTGAGCTGGGTTTTACCAAACTCCGTCGCGAGCTTAATGTGCTCTTCCTGACGTTTGTCTTCCAGGCGGAGTTTGTTGTTCGCAGGCGTTCGCAGAACGTTGCGCGTGTGGTTATCGTCGGTGACGTGATCCGGATGTTCCGAATCGTGCTGGGCATGGGCGATATACGGGCGATCGGGATCGCCCGCGTCGAACATCACCGAAACTTCGGTACCGTCCAGCAATGGTGCGTGGAAGCCGTAGTTGTCGCCAGCATACGGCTTCGCCATACGCAGCCACAGATAGGCATAGCCCTGCTCACTGCTGCTGCGGTCAAAATCGAGCTTCGTGCGGTAGCGGCCCTGATTGTCCAGCCAGGCATAGGTATCGCCTTTCTCGGTGCTTTCCACGCGCGCAGGCAACGTTCCGGCGATCACCGGGCGGTTATGCAGCGGCGGGCGGTAGCACACGGCTTCACTGTAAGGGATACCGGTAAAGGTCATCTGAAAACTTTTTTTGCGCGACCCGCTGCTCTGCACACCCGTAATAACGATGCCGTCTTTCAGGCTGGCAGGCAGTGAGCCCTGCGGCTCGAGCACTTCACCCGGTGCCAGCACCGGGCTGGTCGTTTTCCCTGTGACCGCCTGCTGCGCATTCAGAATGCGTTCATGACGCAGACGGGCATAATACGCCCCGCTTTCCGGGGTGTCGGTATCCCCTTCACTCAGGAAAGGCTCGGCGTAGTGATATACCTCCCCCGTGGTGAGGCCATCCGCCGTGCTGACAGACGCGGAACTGTCCTGCGGCGTCAGCGCTTCGCGGTAGTTGTAGTCGCGGTTGGCAACGCTTTCAGACACCACCAGATACCCGGTTTTGATATCCCAGACGCTGAGCTGGCCGTTATCACTGGTGCGTGACGGCTGGATCAGCGGCAGGGTGACGCCAAACTGGTACTGCTCCTGGCTGTCCTGGAAAATCACCACATCCTGTTCAAGGCGGCCGTCCATTTCAAAACGCCAGAAAATCCCCACTTCTGCCAGCAGGCGCTGCACGAACTCAAGGTCGGTTTCGCGCCACTGGGTGATCAGCTCGCGTGCCGGATAAGCCTGCGACAGGCGGAATTCGAAATCAGCCCCTTCCAGCCCGTGGGAACGCAGGATCTGCTCCACGACTTCCACAACGGACTGATTGAGGTAAATCTCGCTGCGTTTTGTATGCTGTAACAGCGCGATACGCGGCACGATTTTCAGCGTGTAGTACGTTTCATCCGCCGAAGTCGAAAGACGCTGGAATGTCTCAACCACACCATAGACGGTACGCACAGGCGTGGCAGGCAGACCGTTATACAACGGAACCTGAAACGTGAACGACGCTGGTTTAAGCAACATGCTGTCGCTGGCAATATCGCCTGCGGTACAGGTTACCTTAACGGTGTAGTGCCACGGTTCGCTGAGTTTCTCCTCCGCTTTGAAATTGAAGACATCCAGAAAGTGCGGGCACTCGCGAACGTCCAGCTTGTAGCGGGACATCCCCAGAAGTTCGTCGATTTTTTCCTTTGCCAGGGTAATCACTGAATCACTCATGGCGTTTATCCTCTGACAGACTCAGTAGCCGATTCGTCAAATGCCAGCACGATCCCTTCTTCCCCATTCCACCCTAAGGTCAGTGAAGTCGGTTTTTGCTTCGCCGCCATATAGGTCAGCAGTTGCTGACTCAGCACCGGCAGAATTTGCTGGTTGAGCAGGCTGTCCACGTTACGCGCTCCGGTATCAGGAAGCAGGCAAGCGGATGTGAGCGCGTCATACAGGCTTTCATCGATATGCGTGGTCAGGCCGTAGTGGCGGTGTAAGCGCTTGCTGACTTGTGCGAGCTTCATCTCCACGATGGTACGCATGGCCGCTTCCGCCAGCGGGCGGTAAATCACGGTCTGGAAGCGGGCCAGCAGTGCTGGCTGGAAGTGGTCACGCAGGATCGGACGCAGCAGTTCATGCAGATCGCCTTCGGTGGCCTCCGGCTGTTCGTCGAGCAACTGCATCAGGTGGTCGCTGCCAAGATTCGAGGTCATCAGAATGACGGTGTTACGGAAGTCTATTTCACGCCCTTCGCCGTCGCGCATAAAGCCGCGGTCGAATACCTGATAGAACAGGTTCATCACGTCACGGTGTGCTTTTTCCACTTCATCGAGCAGCACCACGCTGTACGGACGTTTGCGCACGGCTTCGGTGAGAATGCCACCCTGACCGTAACCGACGTAGCCCGGAGGCGAACCTTTTAACTGGGAAACGGTGTGCGGCTCCTGGTACTCGGACAGGTTGATGGTGATCAGCGATTTTTCACCACCGTACATCACGTCTGCCAGTGCAAGCGCAGTTTCAGTCTTACCGACGCCACTCGGGCCAACCAGCAGGAACACGCCCTGCGGACCGTTCTCGGACGTAAGCCCAGTTTTCGCCGCACGCAGGCGCTGGGCGATGGCCGTAAGCGCCACGTCCTGCCCAACCACGCGCTTGCCAATTTCATTTTCCAGGGTTAACAGCTCAGTTTGCTCGTCCTTCATCAGCGAGGAGAGTGGTACGCCCGTCCAGTCTGCAATCACAGTGGCGACGGTGCGCACGTCCACATCAACGGAGAGCAGCGGGTTGCTGTGCTGCATGCCATTAAGCTCCTGTTGCAGAGCGAGCATTTCACTCTGGCGGGAGATATCCTGGCGGCTTTCCAGCAGTTGTTCAGTCAGTCTCAATTCCTGGCCGTACTGGGTTTCCAGTTCGTCGAGTTCAACGATAAGGTCGTTCTCTTCCTGCTCAATTACGCTCAGGCGTTCACCGTGGCTCTGATTGCCGACGGCGATATCTTCCAGCAGCGCCTGCTTTTCCATTTCCAGAGAAGTGATATCCGAGCGGATGCGGGTCAGTTGTTCCGGCATAGTGTCGAGGCTCATACGCACGCGCGCAGCGGCGGTGTCCAGCAGATCAACCGCCTTATCCGGCAACTGGCGGCCGGTCAGGTAGCGACGGGAGAGTGTGACCGCGGCACGGACCGCATCGTCTGTGATATGCACGTTGTGATGTTCGGCGTATCGGGATTTCAGGCCGCGCAGCATCAGACACGCTGTGTCATCGTCCGGCTCGTCCACTTTTACCATCTGGAAGCGGCGTTCCAGGGCGGCGTCGCGCTCGAAGTATTGTTTGTATTCAGACCAGGTGGTGGCCGCAATGGTGCGCAGTTCACCGCGTGCCAGCGCAGGTTTCAGCAGGTTCGCCGCATCCGCGCCACCGGCCTGGTTACCGGCCCCAATAATAGTGTGGGCTTCATCGATAAACAGCAAAATCGGTACCGGCGACTGCTGCACGGCATCAATGACGTTTTTCAGACGCTGCTCGAATTCGCCCTTCACGCCTGCACCCGCCTGCAGCAGGCCGAGATCCAGTGTGCGCAGTACCACTGGCTTGAGGGATTCCGGCACATTACCCTCGGCGATACGCAACGCCAGGCCTTCGACCAGTGCCGTTTTGCCGACGCCAGGTTCGCCCACCAGAATCGGGTTGTTCTTGCGGCGGCGGGAGAGAATGTCCACCATCTGGCGAATTTCGGTATCACGACCAAAGACCGGGTCGATCTTGCCCTCTTTCGCTTTGGCGGTAACGTCGAGGGTGAATTTATCCAGTGCGTTCTGCAATGCCGGACTTAGTTCACCTTCTCTTATCTCAGCACCAACAGGACGTCCGACAAATTCCACTTCGCCACCGTGGTTTTGTGCTAACTCTGCTTCCTGCTGGACATCCGAGCGCTCGTCGGACTGCGCATCCAGCAGCGGGCGCAGGCGTTCCAGCTGGCTCTGCCCGAGCGTCAGCAGTGGCCACAGACCATCGCAACGCGCCAGTTTAGGCTTATCGACCAGCGCCATCAGCAAATGCACACTGCGTATGTGCTCTTCCCCATTAAGGGAGGCGATCAACCAGGCTTCCTGCATCAGCGTCTGAATGCTGTCTGAAAGCTGCGGGCGACTGCGAACAGAGCGGGGAAGTGTATCCAGCCAGCCGAGCAACTCCTGCCACAGCGTATCCATATCCCACTCGTAGCGGCGTGCCAGCACCGTCAGGTCGCCTTCCCCCTGTTCGAGCAGCTTCAGCAGCCAGTGCTCCGGCAAAATTTCCGCATGGGCGCGCGTCTGGCAGAGCGACGCTGCGCCTTCCATCGCACGGGCACAGTAAGGGTTCAGACGTCGCAACAGGATGGCTGGATTTTCCATGAATCTCTCTCTTTGTCGGTTCCTGGACACGCTACCGCCCGTCGCTGTTTCCCGTGAAGGGGACCAAAGCGCATATGGTCAGGCTGGCAGTTTGTGGTTTTCTTTGCTGAAAGCCCGTTTCGGACAGACACTCAGCAAAAAACTGCGGACAGGGCCCTGTCCGCATGCGACTTACGCGGTAGCGCGTTCGTTCCAGGAATCGGAATGAATGATGTTGCCGTCTTTGTAGGTCCAGGTGATTTTTTCGTAACGCAGTTCAATCTGCTCGAGGTGATTGTGCTTCTCGAAAGAAGGATCCTTGATGTCGTGCATCACAGGGTTCACTTTCACCACTTTCACGTTTTCCAGTTTAGTGTTGAAGTACTCCACTTCCTGGCCCGCGTCGTTGATCTTGTACCACTTGAATTCCGCAGACTTGAGGGTCTGACCGGTAGTCACAGCCTTGTAGAGGTACGGGCTGGAGGAGTCGATTTCCTTGGTGAACAGGAATGGGGTGTGGATACGGGTACCGGTCAGCTTGCCGGTGTTGTTATCGGTAGGGATGTACAGGTTATGCTGCTGTGCAACCACTTCGATGCTGCCTTCACGATCCTGAACGTCCACAGAACCTTTGATGTCCGCGCCGCCGTCGTCTTTCAGCCAAAGATAAACAGGAATTGCCATGAGAGTTACTCTCCATTTGATTGTGATACGTCATCATCCTGCGATGACGCTGGGGTTTTGCCGGGTATCTGACAGGCATTGGCCTGCGGTACCAGACTGATTTCGACACGGCGGTTGAGCGCTCTGCCCTCCGGAGTGTCATTGGTTGCGACCGGGCGGCTCTCGCCATAGCCCTGCACCGCAAAACAGCTTTCCGGTACATCACCGGTGTCACGCATCCAGTCACGCACCGCTTCGGCACGCTTAAGGGACAACGTCTGGTTCAGTTGCGGATTGCCGGTGTTATCGGTATGCCCGGACACGACAATCAGCCAGCCTGGTTTGGCCTTGATGCCCACCAGCGAGTTGACCAGCAGTTTGGTGGAGCCGGATTTGAGCTCGAATTTGCCCGAGTCGAACAGCGACATGCTGTCGAGGCGAACAATTTTCGGCACCACTTTTGGTTTTGGCGGCGGCGGAGGTGGTACGTAGGTATCGATGGCCTGCTGAACGCTCAGCCACAGGCGATCGCCCGGATAGAGTCCCAGACCATAACGCTGCGGCTCGCCCTGGCGCTGCCAGCGTTCCAGCAGTAAAGCGTCCTGCTGTAGGGCATACAGGGACTGCGCCTTCGGTGCGTAGTGCGTCATTGGAATGGCATACCAGCGCTGCAGATCGGAGGCGATACGCCCGATTAGGGACTGGTTATGTAGCACAGACAGACCAAGTGCACTGACAATGCAGAACAGCAGGAACATCACCACCCGACGCCCGGTTTTCCCGCCCTGAAGTGGCATGGCAAAAGGTGCAAGCAAAGGCAGAACAGGGTCTGCAAAGTGCCACAGTGCGGGATACGTCGCGGTTGCAACTGGAGGGAGCAATTTCGAATGGCGGAACAACCACTGTGGCCAGACAGCCTCTGTAAGAGTACGAAGAGAGCCACTGCGAACAACCACCGCAAACGGCGTGACGGCCGGGCACAGACTGTCCACTTTGGTCAGCTCATCCATCACCACCTGTTGTAACATGCTCATAGCATGGGATAGATATGGCAGACGGGTCACGTTTTGCGGAAGAGCCCGCCACTCATCCAGCGTCAGCGCCGGTTCATCCGCCGGGCAGACCAGCGGAGTTTTACCCCGGATCACAATCCACGGTGTTTCTGGGCCGGAAAACTCACCCACCAGTACAACTGGCGGCAGGTAGCCAGAAAGATTCTTCAGCTGTTTCACCTGCTGGCGGAGCACTTTCAGGGAGGCACGCAGCAATCCTTCATCCTCGTGCAAATCCGGCAGGCAGCGGAACATCACCACCAGTTGTCCGGCCATGCGAGGCTCACGCGCCAGTAAGCGATCGGCAAATTTACTTAACTGATCCGTTGCACCGACGTTCAGATAGCAGCCCTGCGCAGTGGTACGACACCCACCTTCCGTAAAAAGGTGATCGCTGAGATCGCCGCACACCAACAAAACTGGCCCGGTAAAACCAGATGGAGGATACACGCCCTCATCGGCTTGCTTCCCGGCAGGCTGCTGACGACGATAGCGGCGACGAATCACCAGCAAGGCTAAAATGATCCCTGCGAGCGTCAGCGCGCTTTTGAACAGCGCAGAGACATTCAGAAATCCCCAGAGAACCCAGAGTGCAGCAGCCAGGCAAATCAGCACCGGAAATACAGCCCGTAATAGTGCAGATCTTCGCATCAGCGCAGCTCCGGAAGTTGCTGGTGCAGCAGGTCCTGCAACCACAGGTGACCACCCGCCCAGACCAGCACCGTGAGCACCACGGCCAGGATTATCCAGAACCACACGGAACGCAGAAGGTTGTAACGACGTTTTCCGGTTTTCTGTACGACCAGATCCACACTGGTCTCCAGCGGTGGCACTCGCTCATTCAGGGCAGCAATGACTTCTTCACGCTGCTCCTGCCCGACGCCGGAGAGGCTGAACTGCCCCTGGAACCCCAGCGCAAGAACACGCTGGTAGCAGGTCAGCACAGCCGGGACCGGAGACGGCTGGCGCAGCACTTCAGCAATACGGTCGTATAACGCGCCGCCCGCACGCAGCGAACCAAAGTAACGGGCCTGCAGCGGTGCAGCACGCCAGGCTTTGATACCTTCGTCCACATCGTTCTTCTGCCCCCCTTCAGACTCAGATTCACCAGCATCCGCTTCAGGATCAGCAACGACAGGTTTACGGTTCATCACCGCTTCATCCAGCAAAGCGCATTGCGCATAAGAAATATGCGTGATGCTCTCGCTATCATAACCGGCCCGCTCCAGTGCTTCACGTACGCTTTCCACCTGCACGCAGCAGTTTTTATACAGCGCCTGCCCATCCGGTGCCCTGGCACCATGACGCAGCTGCGCCACGGTAAGCCATGTGTCCGCCATCAGGCTGTCGATATCGATATCCTTTCTCATGAGCGCAGCACCGCAAATAGTTCAAGTTCAAGCTCACCCAGCAGCGACGGTACGTAGAACAGGCACACGCCCTGCTCCAACATGTCATGTGCCGCACGACTCTCCATATCCAGCACGAAGTACTGATTTTCCAGGCGCACCGGCAATGCCGCAGGCACGCGGCTGAGAGGGATAAGACCAATGCCTTCCATCGCCACACCGGAAATCTGCCCCACATCGTCCGGTGTACCAGCCATCGCCATTTCGGCAAACTTCTCGGCCACCTGCCAGGCAGGCAGATTCGAACGGACAGACAGGTAGAAATCGGCTTCTTCGCGCAGACGAATATCGTGCAGTACCGCCTTCCAGGTCTGCTCGTCCTGACGGGTCATGTTCACGGCAACAACACGCGACGGCAGGCTGGCTTCCAGCAGTTCACTGATCAACTCAAACAGAGGTGGGAAGGTATTTTCCGGTACCTGATGGTCGTATCCCGGGATGGCATCCAGATCGCGGTCCAGTGAGAACGTCAACATACTGCCAGCCAGGCGCACCAGTTCAGCCCAAACCTGTTCAGGATGCCGGGCCGGGAAGCGTTCGAACTCAGTCAGCACGCGGGCATGGGTATTCAGCGCATTCAGCAACCAGAACAGAGAGACGTCCGCCACGGCAAAATCCGCCATGCGATCGTTACTTTCACGACGCATTGCCATCAGACGCTGACGGCGGGAACGCAACTGGCGATTCAGCAAGACCAGACGTTCACGCAAGAGATTGCTCGCTGAGAACATTACCATCGGCGGCACAAAATCAGGATCCTGACGCCATGCACCTTGCCCGTCACGCAGCAGACGAGCGACAGCACAGGTCTGCCAGGCATCGTTACTTTCGTGATCGAAGCGGAATGCCAGATTAAATCGGGCCACCGCCATCGGCTCTTCTTCCTGTCCGAAGGCATCCTGAACCGTCACCCACTCTTCGCGATAGCGTAGCGGACGCTCCGCAGGCACCGTATCGGTCTGAACGTTCACAATCCCTGGCTGCATGACCGGCAGAGCGACAAACACGGTCACGCTGTCCGTACGGCCGGAATTCGGAGGCAGAATTTCGCGAGGCTCTGGCGACAGATCGCTACTTTGGGTATCAATCAGCGTGCCATCCGGCAACCACAGGCGCAGCGACTGCGCCTGTACTCGTCCGGAAGCCAGGAGCGCTTCATTCAGTTCCACGCGTTCGACCCCCCACGGGAAGGGGCTGGTCAACGTGGACAGGCCTGCACGGGAAAACGCCTCCCATTCAGACTGCTGCTGGAACTGTTGTGGGGCCAGCAAGGCCCCTTCGTTCCATAACGGACGATATATTTTCATCCCTGATTTTCCCTCGCCTTACGACTTGGCTTTCGGCATCTGGGAAACCAGTGACAGGTTGACGTCCATCCCTTCCACCTGGAAGTGCGGGATAGCAAACAGCTTCACGCGGAAGAAGCCCGGGTTATCCTCGATATCTTCCACCACCACTTTCGCATCGCGCAGTGGGTGTGACGCCTGCAACTCATCACCTGGATCGGTCATTTCTGTCACCAGACCGCGAACCCAGGTGTTCAGTTCCAGCTCCAGCAGACGACGATCTTTAGTGGTGCCGATATTTTCACGCTGAATCAACTTCAGGTAATGTGCGATACGCGACAGCAGGAAGATGTACGGCAGACGGGCGTTGATGCGGCTGTTGGCGGTAGCATCAGCAGTGTCGTACAGCGCCGGTTTCTGGGTGGAGTTCGCCGAGAAGAAGCACGCATAATCGCGGTTGCGGTAGTAGGACAAGGGAATGAACCCCAGATTCGCAAATTCAAATTCACGAGTTTCCGGGATCATCACTTCTGACGGGATCTTCACCTGATTGCCGGTACCCAGGTCATACAGATGGATCGGCAGATCCTGCACGGCACCACCGGCCTGCGGGCCACGAATTTGTACACACCAGCCGTTGTTGATGAAGCTGCGAACCATGTTGGATGCAAAGGCAAACGAGGCGTTGGTCCACAAGTATTTGTCGTGATCCGGGCCCTTTACTTCCTCGACGTAGTTGAAGCTGCGCACCGGCACAGTGTCCGGGCCATACGGCAGACGACCCAGCACGCGCGGCATCACCAGGCCGATATAACGGGAATCATCCGTCTCGCGGAACGATTTCCACTTGATGTACTCCGCACGGTCGAAGTAGTTACCTATGTCTTTAATAGCCGCGACATCTTCCATGGTATCTTTCAGGAAGAATTTCGGGCCTGCAGAGCCGATAAACGGCATATGCGCGGCTGCAGAGACTTTCGAGATGTTGCGCAACAGGGCAACATCCTGCGCAGACGCGTCAAATTCGTAAGCGGAAATTAGCGCAGCAATCGGCTCTCCACCCGGCGTGTCATACTCATCAATGTATGTCTGTTTATATAATCCGCTCTGGATAATTTCCGGGCTGTCTTCGAAGTCCTGACGCAGATCTTCTTTAGACATATCAAGCAGTTCGACTTTCACGTTCTGGCGGAAATCGGTTTTGTCGACAAGGGATTTAACACCGCGCCACAAACTTTCTACCGCCTGAAAGTCTTCATGGTGCATGACAGCGTCAAGCTGGCGGCTAATCTGGTAGTCCAGCTCTGCGATATGATGGTCAATCAGGTTTTTGTCGAGTTTTTCAACTTTTGAGCCCGATTTTGTCAAGCACTCCAGAAACACCTGCATTCCCGCCGTTAAACGTTCATCCGCAGTCGCATCCGACATCGCCTGCGCGTCCTGCCAGATATCCAGTGCACTCAGTTCAGACACCGGGTTCAGATTGATTTTCTCAAACAGAGACGCGTAAACCCCACCTGCTGCAGGACGTTCAAGCACCACACTCTCGCCACCAGCGGCATTCTCATTTTTTACAGACATCAACATCTTCCTTATTAATCCGTTTAAACAACGTGACCGTTATGGCTGTTTTGGAGCCAGAGCAGACAGCTCAGTTCTGAGTTCTGCGCTCAATTCCGGGTCGAGGAGAATTTTTTCCAGCTCCTTTCGGAATGCCTGGTTATCCAGCAGGTTTGCTTTTAAATCACGAAGCAAATTGCGCATGGACAGCATCGCCTTCAGCTGTGGAATTTGTCGTGAAACCTGTTCCGGGGTGAAATCCTTCATGCTCTGGAATGTCAGGCTGATATTGTCTTCACTGCCATCACCGGCAAGCGTGTTTTTGACGGTCAGATTTACTTTTGGGGAATATTCGGAAAGCACAGAGTCAAAGTTATTTTTGTTCAGATTAACTTTTTTACGCTCGGATAATGACGCGGACTCCTGGCCATGACTGAAATCGCCAGCCACCAGTAATTTCAGAGGAAGCTCCGTTTTCTTACTCGCGCCACCGGTATGCAGATCCAGTTTTAGATTAATACGTGCCTTAGGAATTTCGGATTGATAGGAAGAGTTAGACATAGCTGTCCCTGTTCTATGGAGTTATAAAAACGATCAATACCAGCGAGAATTTAATAAGAATGGCAAACCCAGCCAGAACATCTTCCTGGTTCACATAATCCGACGAGAATCAAAATCCCGGAGTTAAAAGCGAGCGCATTCTATTCACCAGCATGTCGACACTGTATTTTGGGTATTGTTCTGAAATAAAAAAATTTCGGATAAGACCCAATAGCAGGAGTGTAGGAACGTTCCCTACGGGACTGGAAATGAAAATATGTAACAAAAAGCTACAAAAGAAGCTTTTACCTCAAAGAGATCATCTTTCTGATTTATAAGAATTTTCTCTATAACACCTCGCAAACCCCATGGAATAAGGGTGTTCAGCAAGTGATCAATTTCACTTAAGTACGGAAACGTGCAAAATCTCACCTGATACGTGAAATATCTGATTTTGTACTTTTAAAGAAAAATGAGAGATTGGAAGTGACGAAGCATGTTTAAAATAGCCCTCACAACCAGCATGATGTGCACTATTAATTCATTTATAAAATCATAAAATACACACAAAATTATTCACAGGAACTATCAATCAATAGTCCCCACAGAACAATACCGGAAAGAATATAAGAAAATTATCGCTATGAGCGATGCAATCACGCTCTGCCGATGAGTTTAAATTCACCTTACTCTGACCCACCGCCATCCCACAGCCATCGTCGTCACCACAATCGTTACTCCCGCCGCCACATGCAGCAGAAAATCCAATGGATGTACCTCCACCGGATGGCAAAATGACAGCAACGTCAGGTATTCGGCTGCCACTTTCGCGCCAGGGTCAGCCGCAACGGCAAACTTATCGCGACACTCCAGCTTCGAGAATTCGTGCACCTGATCGACATTCCCGGCAGTTACCCCCACCACGGTTGCGCCCAGTTTTATAAAGTCATCCGTCGCTTCAGCGAAAGCATGAGCCTCAAGGGTGCAGCCTTTGGCAAATGCCGCCGGGAAGAAATAGAGCACCACCGGGCCTTTCCGCAGCGCCTGCTGAAGGGAGAAGATGTATGAATAATAGTTCGCACGCTAACGCCTGAAGGTTTCGCTCACGGATAAAAAAAATCCGCAAGGGTCGCTTGCGGATCTTTGCTTACGCTCTGCGGAGGCTATTCATCTTTCACCACAATCAATGGCTCAATATCGCTCTCTTTCTTCACCACCAGCGAGTCGTCGCCGCGCAGGCAGGTTCCGCCGTAGTTACCGCCCACGGTAAAGGTACAGACCTGAATGTGCTTGCCATCAACGTTTGGCAGGCACCACAGCTGCTGGTAGATGTTTTTGCGGTCGACAAACTTGCCGCTGGATTTATCAAGCAGCTCATCCTCAGGGCTGATTAGATCGATATTGCTGCCGCAGCGTCCGGCAATCGGTTTAACGGCATAGCCGGTCTGTTTCAGCAGGTCGTTAACCTCAAAATCGGTATCAAGCAGGTAACGATGATTCGGGAACAGCTGCCAGAGTACCGGGAGGATTGCCTTGTTGCCGGGAATAACCGTCCACAGCGGTTCAAACACCAGAACTTCCGGGCGCAGCAGGACGTCAATCAGGCGCACTTCGCCTTCAGGATGTCCGGTGCGGATCGGCACGGCGGCATACTCGGTTTCGCTCACCTCGCGGATCTGTTCGATCGCGGTTTCCCACGCCCAGGTCTTCCACACGCAATTCACGTGACGGCCTTCGTCGTCAATCAGCTGTCCGGCAGCATCCCAGCTCAGTGCGCCGAGCCCATGCAGAATTTTGGTTTCAAACCCAGCCTGCAACAAAGAGCGCTGAATAAACAGCGCGTGATAATCCTCCTCGACATCGTTGTCCTGCATGATGTGCACAAACGGACGCGCATGGCTGTGTTTCCACGCCCCGGTTAGCTCTTCCAGCAGCCCTTCCGCCGGGTTATGCCCGTTGCCGCGATAGCCGTTTTTCACCCACTCTTCGAGAATTAGTCCACCCTCGGTGTGGCAGGACGCGGAGTCGGCGTTGTACTCGTAAACCTTGATGCCCCGCTCATCCATGCAGAAATCCATACGACCGGTAATCATATGGTGACGGCGCCACTGCCAGGAGAGGCGCAGACGTGGCCAGAGAATTTTAGGGATGTCGAAAAGTGCCAGTAAGTTGTCGTCTTTCAACACTTTGTCGGTCGCATGCAGGTACATAAGATGCAGTTCGTTAGTCGCTTTGATCAGCTCCTGCTCGGCGCTTTCGGTAATGGTGAAGTACTGGCAGGGATCTTTATTGATAAAGTGGCCGTTCGCGCGGACATATGCCTGCTGCAACGCGTCGTTTTCGTTAAGCCATTTACCGTCGAACTGACGTTTGTTTTTCAGCCGCGCGCCGCTGATTTTCAACAGCGCACCGTCGATTTCCGGCTGGGGAATGCTGTGTTCCGTGTCGTCCGTCTGGATCATCCAGCCGAGAATTTCAGTGTCGTTGAAGGTGTCATGAATGGTGTAGCACCCGTTCTCGACGCTCAAACGCAGTTCGCGCGTCCACTGCTGCCCAGGCGGCAATGGTGAGTGAATGACGTTCTGCTCCGCGATACGGACCTTATCGTCCAGAAGCTGGGTGATCACCGCTACGTGGCCGGTCTCATGAAACTCCCCACCCTTTTGCCAGATAAGCAACGCTCCGGCTCGCGGCGCGCGTTTCGAACCGTTGGAAAAGGCCTGTAACGGCAGAATGTTATCGTTCACTACCTGGCGCAAAAAGCGCAGGGAGAAGATCTCCCACGCCATGCCGACATCGGTAAAAACGAAACCATAGTTGAGGAACAGGAAACGGCGGGCAAACTCAACACATTGCCACTTGTGGCCCATGTATTCATTGCCGATATAGCTGCGAAAATCCGCATCTTCCGGGTACTTACGCGGATCGAGACTGCCGTAATTTGAAGAGTAAATCGCCACGCCACCCGGCGCATAGCCTAATAACGTCCCGAATGGCGCGTCACTGCTTAACTTTCCTTTACGCATGTATCCAACCTAAAACAGGCAGGCGGCAATTTTTTTAAGGGGTTGTCGTCTGCACGTTGTAATTAACCTGACAGAGGTGGATTTATCATACACCTACACTGACCGTTGCGCTCACATCGTTAAACGGTTCCTCTATCACCTGCTACACTGCCTCAACACATCACTCAAAAGGCAGGCCAACATGTCAGACAACACTTATCAGCCACCGAAAGTGTGGGAATGGAAAAAGAACAACGGCGGTGCATTCGCCAACATCAATCGTCCAATCTCCGGTGCGACACATGAGAAAGAGCTCCCTGTGGGTTCTCATCCGCTACAGCTCTACTCCCTGGGCACACCGAACGGTCAGAAAGTAACGATTATGCTCGAAGAGCTGCTGGCGCTGGGTGTGACGGGCGCCGAGTACGACGCATGGTTGATCCGCATTGGCGAAGGCGATCAGTTCTCCAGCGGTTTTGTAGAGGTGAACCCGAACTCGAAAATACCCGCGCTGCGCGATCACTCCACGACTCCGCCGACGCGCGTATTTGAATCCGGTAGTATTCTGCTTTACCTGGCAGAAAAATTTGGTCACTTCCTGCCAAAAGATCCGGCAGGCCGCACAGAAACCCTAAACTGGCTGTTCTGGCTGCAAGGGGCCGCCCCGTTCCTCGGCGGTGGTTTTGGCCACTTCTACAACTACGCGCCGGTGAAAATTGAATATGCGATTGACCGCTTCACCATGGAAGCCAAACGCCTGTTCGACGTGCTGGATAAACAACTCGCCCGCGGCCGTTACGTGGCTGGTGAAGAATACACCATCGCCGATATGGCAATCTGGCCGTGGTTTGGCTGCGTCGCGCTGGGGAGCGTGTATAACGCCGCCGAGTTCCTGGACGCGGAGAAGTACACCAACGTTCAGCGCTGGGCGAAAGACATTGCGCATCGCCCAGCCGTGAAGCGTGGACGTATCGTGAACCGCACCAGCGGCGAGCTGAACGAGCAGCTCCACGAACGCCACGCTGCGAGTGACTTCGATACCCATACCGAAGACAAACGTCAGGCATGATGACTGGCCGGGCGGGTCACCGCCCGGCTGCAAGGATCCTTTCCCAGGGCATGATTAGCTTAAAGGCTGACCCTATATTGCTGGCACTATTTGTCCGTTTTTCTCACACCAGACGGTGAGACACGACGAATTAACCGACAGCAGTCACAAAGGATCTGTTATGAAACTTATTAAAACAACGCTGGTTATCAGCGCTCTCATTTTTTCTTCCTCGGGAATGGCCATCGACAAAACCGCTGCCGGCGCGGTAGCAGGCGCGGCTATTGGCGCAGCCACGGGCAAAGATCTGAAATCAACCGTTGGCGGTGCCGTCGTTGGCGCAGGCACCGGTGCGATGTTCAAAAATGGCGAAAAAGGCAAAGACGCGCGTAAGGGCGGTGCCGTAGGTGCTGTGGTTGGCGCGGGCGCGGCTGCGGTGACAGGCAATAACGTGCTGAAAGGTGCGGCGGTTGGTGCGGGCACGGGTGCGTTAATCGGTGAAGCGACGCACTGATAGGTCTAGCCGGGCGACACTGCGTTTTGCCCGGCATGCTTGTTCACTCCTTTCAGCGAATATTAATGATGATCATCGTATTGATGTTCAATCACCATCCCTTCCGCTACGCTCGCAACATGCCGCGCACGAGCGTGATAAACCGGTGCTGGTGTCTGTGCGGGGGCTGGAGCAACGCCCACCGCCTCAGGCACTGTGACTGACGTTGGAACGATCACGACTTTATAACCACTTGGGACATCTACCGTAACGCTCTGCGCGATGGCTGAATTGACCATTGCTAACCCTGCCAGGGCAGAGAACAAAATAATAAGCTTGTTCATAATTTGTATTATTGCCGATAAAGAAAAGAAATATAAGTATGTCGGCAGAATATTAAGACAATATTAATTATTGCTATTTTCAATGTGCAGAAAATGCCAAATATATCGTTACAACTGAATGAATAAATATTAAAAAAAGAAACAGGAATTATTTTTTAATATCGAGGTAGCAGGAGATATCCCCTGAACCACCTCGCAAATCTCATTAATACTTAATATCCCGCGCTTTTTGCCGTCCGGCCTGTTTCATCTGACGCTTGTCCTGACGGCAGTCGTGATTACTCTGGTTATTGTTCGTCACGCAGGTCTGCTTCACCTGCCGTGACGCGTCGCGGGTTTCCTGCCTGACATCACGCGACACACGCCGCTCCTGCGCCTGCTGGGTGGCGCTGACAGATACCGAAAACAGCACAAGAAACATGAAAGAGAGAACAGGGATGACGGACAACGATCTGTTCATAGCAACACCTCATAGAAGAGAGCCCAGAACGTCAGGGGGGTTAGCAAAAGAATAGCAGTTTCAGCGCGCGCTGAATGAGGAAGGCGTTAATAATGCAAGGCCACACCAGGCGGCCTTGCAACGTTGCGTTATGCCGTCAGGCGGAACTTTTGCACCGAGCGCTGAAGCTCTTCGGTCTGACGCTCCAGCGCTGCCGCTGCTGCGGAAACCTCTTCCACCAGCGAGGCGTTTTGCTGGGTAACGCCGTCCATCTGGGTAATGGCAACCCCGACCTGAGAAATGCCCTTGCTTTGCTCCTCAGAGGCGGAGGCGATTTGCTTCATAATGGTTGTCACTTCCGTCACGTCGCGCAAAATCGCATCCATGGTGGTACCGGTGTCGCCTACCAGCTGCGCCCCCTGCTCTACCCGATTAACGGAATCAGCGATCAGCCCTTCAATTTCTTTTGCCGCGTTGGCGCTACGGCTTGCCAGGTTACGGACTTCACCCGCCACCACGGCGAAACCACGCCCCTGCTCACCCGCGCGCGCCGCTTCAACGGCCGCATTGAGTGCCAGAATGTTGGTCTGGAAGGCAATGCTGTTGATGACGTTAGTGATTTCAGCAATTTTCTTAGAGCTTTCAGAAATACCACTCATGGTGGTGACCACTTCTTCCACCAGCGAGCCGCCACGGCTGGCGGTGGTCGATGCCACATCTGCCAGTTGGCTTGCCTGACGCGCGCTTTCCGCATTCAGTTTCACGGTTGCAGTCAGTTGTTCCATGCTGGCAGCCGTTTCTTCCAGTGCGGCAGCCTGCTCTTCGGTACGGGAAGAGAGATCGTTATTACCGCTGGAGATTTCCGTCGCACCTCGCCAGATATTTTCACTGCCGGAGCGAATAGTGCTGACCGCTTCGCGCAGACTGTCCTGCATCGCGCTCAACAGAGGAACCAACTGCCCCACACAGTTGCGGCCGAAGGGTTCAATTGGCTGACTGAGATCGCCCTGGGCAATCTGGCGGAACTGCTGGCGAATGCGGCCCAGCGGTTTGACCAGCATCGCGACCAGGTAGCGGTCGGTGAAAAGCAGGATCAGCAGGCCAATAATGGTGGCGGTGATAATCACCGTTCGCGTCATGCTGGTCAGGTTGTCCACCACCACGCGGGTGCTGTCGAGCGCCTTCGCGGCCGCGTTGTTAAAGTTCTCAGCTGCGGCACCAAACGCGCGGCTTAGCGGTGGGGTAACGTTATTGGCCTGCTGGCGATAGCCATCCAGAGTCTCCAGCTTCGCCTGCTGCATTTGCGGCGTGACACCTTGATCAAGCAGCGCCTGCCAGGTACCAATGACCTGAGCAGAAATCTGTTCGTCCATCGGTCCTGGCGAGATCGCTTTCATCTCGGCGAGTTTCTTACCCATGTTATCCAGAGCCTGTTGGGCAGAGGCCAAATCCGGCGTGCCACCTGCGGCTTTGACTTCCATCGCACGGCTCAAACGGGTCACGAAGCGGAAATATTGATCATTACCCTGACTGAGTACCGTCATCTGTTTGACCAGTTGACGATCCACGTCATTGCCATCCGAAACACGCGAAAGGGACCAGGTACTGTACAGACCAACACCCGCCCACATTAAACAAAAGATCCCGAGGATCGTCAGCATGACGAAGCGGATCGTGAAATTACGGAGCATATTCATAAGTCTTCCTTGCCGTGAGGGTGAATTCGCCCAGAGGCGAGTACTTCTCTCGTTATCGGCAGGAACCGGGGAAATTATAACGTTTTGTGATCATTTTTGATTAGCGTGGCTTCATTGGTCACACAGCTGTCATTAACCATTATCCCCGCGCTTAGTTATGTCATTTGTGATGTGATAAGTTCAGAATGAAAACGTTGTTTCGAAAATTCAACGATAAGAAAGGAGACATCATGTCCTGGACCCCTGACCCCGCCCGCTATGAAAATATGCAGTACCGCTACTGTGGAAAAAACGGCTTGCGCCTGCCAGCACTGTCGCTTGGTTTGTGGCATAGCTTTGGCCACGTACACCCTCTCGAATCCCAGCGCGCGCTGCTGCATAAAGCCTTCGATCTCGGTATTACCCATTTTGATCTTGCCAATAACTACGGCCCACCAGCGGGTAGTGCGGAAGAAAATTTTGGCTGCCTTCTGCGGGAGGATTTTGCTGGCTATCGCGACGAACTGATTATCTCCACTAAAGCGGGTTACGACATGTGGCCGGGACCGTATGGGTCGGGCGGTTCGCGCAAATATTTGCTTGCCAGTCTCGATCAAAGTCTGAAGCGGATGGGGCTGGAGTATGTTGATATTTTCTATTCCCATCGCGTCGATGAAAATACGCCGATGGAAGAGACTGCGGCGGCACTGGCCCATGCAGTGCAAAGCGGTAAAGCGCTGTATATCGGGATTTCATCCTATTCAACGGAGCGCACCCAGAAAATGGCTGACCTGTTACGTGAGTGGAAAATTCCGCTGCTTATTCATCAGCCATCCTACAACCTGCTCAACCGCTGGGTAGATAAGACCGGCCTGCTGGATACGCTTAAGAAAAACGGGACGGGTTGCATTGCGTTTACCCCGCTGGCGCAGGGGTTGCTTACCGGCAAATACCTGAACGGGATCCCTGAAGATTCTCGCATGCAGCGCGAAGGTAAAAAAGTGCGCGGCCTGACGGAAAAAATGCTGACCGAAGCCAATCTCAACAGTCTGCGTTTGCTAAGTGAAATGGCACATGCCCGCGGACAGACAATGGCGCAGATGGCACTGAGCTGGTTGCTCAAGGATGAACGCGTCACCTCAGTGCTGATCGGTGCAAGTCGCCCGGCACAGATCGAAGAAAACGTTCGGGCCCTGGATAACCTGCACTTCAGCGAAGATGAGCTGGAAAGAATTGATCGACATGTTGTGGATGGGGAGTTGAACCTGTGGCAGGCATCATCGGATAAATAGGTCTTTTTCGCCCCCTCGGCCCGTAGGACGAGGGGGACAAGTATTTTACTTCTTACTGATCTTATCCAGATACCCCATCACAAACGCTGACAGCACAAACGTCAGATGGATAATGACGTACCACATCAGTTTGTTATCCGGGACATTTTTCGCGTCCATAAATACGCGTAGCAGGTGGATAGAGGAGATCGCCACAATCGACGCGGCCACTTTATTCTTCAGCGACGAGGCATCCATTTTGCCCAGCCAGTTGAGCTTCTCTTTACGCTCATCAATATCCAGCTGGGAGACAAAATTTTCATAGCCGGAGAACATCACCATCACCAACAATCCGCCCACCAGCGTCATATCCACCAGAGACAGCAGAACCAGAATCAAATCCGCTTCAGCGATGGAAAAAATGTTCGGCAGAACATGCCAGATTTCCTGAAAGAACTTAATCGTCAGTGCGATCAGCGCCAGCGAAAGGCCAAAATAGACGGGAGCCAGTATCCAGCGAGAAGCGTACATGGCATTTTCAAAAAAGCGTTCCATAAAGTCCTGTTTGCAAAAGAAACCAGCGCCCAGTATATCGCAACGGCGCTGACTGTTTGCAATAACTCAACGGTACGTCACTCAGACGTTATCCGGGTTAACCTCCGGACGTGCGTACTCCGGCCAGACAAGCGCCACCAGCTCAGGATAGGCTTCCAGACTGAACTCACGAAAGCACTGACGCAGATTTAATACGTCGAGGTCGGAATATGATACTTTCTCACCGTTCAGACAGCGTTTTTTGATATTATCATAATATTTATACACTGCTGAATTCAGGTCGCTGCAGCGACGCTGTGCCTCAAACAGTCCGGGCGTATCATTAATTTCCGACATTTTCATGCGTTTTATTGTCGCATGTAAAAAGTCGATATATTCATGGTTCACCCGCCAGTACCAAACAGGCGTTACTGAGTTCATCAATACGGAGAAATGATCTTCCCCTTCCTCTTTTGTCATCCGTTCAGGTTGTGGAGGTTCACTGGCGTCCTTCGACACTTTCGTTTTATTGAATTCCTGCATCAATAAAAGAACACCAGCGGTCAGTAATAGTAATGTGATGACCGTAAAAAAGATGCTGTTCATGGGTAGGCTCCATTTTTTTTGATTTTAAAATTGCCTCATGATATTGTCAACGAATCTCACGCCTTTACCAACCCCACCCTGTTGAAATTAAAGGAAATTAAAAATGCTGCCCGACTATCTCGTCCCGGCTAAGTACCACATTGCGTCTGTGGAACAGCAACCCGCGGAAGCAGAAAAAGAGGCGAGTTTCACTCAGGGAAAAAGAAAGCTCTCCGATTTCGAGCCTGACATATTAATTGGCGTTTCCCAAACAGGGAAATCCCGTAATATGTTGCTGGAAGAGCACGATCGTCATATAAAGGACCGCTTATTTCGCGCTATAAAAATTGAAGCCTTTGTCCATCTGTTGAATGACCTGCAAGCCGAAGGTGAAATAGATGCCCAGAAACTAAGTCAAATAATGGCCGAGAAAACCGAAGAAATTAATGAAGCGGGCAATGAAATTTGGCTTAATTTAATTACGCGAGAAAAAAACAACCCAATTTTTTATAACCTGGGGGAAGATTAACGTGAAAGAAATTAAAAACAACGACGTTTATTTGACTTTAGATGATAAAAAAAGTGATGAATTTATCTTAAAGCAAAATCTCGAAGCACTGCGAACCACAAAAAATACCGAGATGACGCGTATTACACAAGACCTGGTATCGATCCCGGCCACGCTGGTCCGTCTGAAATGGCAGAATCGCCGCGAAATTTATCCGCTACAGGTGAAAGAAGAAATTTACGGTGCGGTGATGAACGCCATCATTAAACAGCGGCCAGAACTGAAAGAGAAGCTTCTCGGACGTCTCGAGGCCAATTATCAGTACCTGCTTGCCAGAGAAATCGCCACCCTGCGTCTGACGCGCAAGCTGTCAGACGGTGAGTACCGTACCTCAAACGTCACCTGCGTGGCACTTGATGAGGATGCGCTGGCAACCGCCTCTACCGCACCGACGGATAACAAAAAAACATAAACCAACAGACCAAAAAAAAGCCGGCTTTCGCCAGCTTCTTTATCACTTCGAGGCCGCTTTCTCTTCGCCGACCAGCCCAATCTTCAGATAACCCGCCTGATGCAGTGTGTCCATTACCTTCATCATGGTTTCATAATCGACGGTTTTATCCGCACGGAAGAAGACCGTAGTGTCCTTCTTGCCGCCCGTGAGCTGATCCAGCGCCGGGATGACAGAGTCGGCCGTCACCGGGTCGTTCCCGAGGAACATGGATTTATCCGCTTTTACCGAGATATAGATTGGCTTCTCCGGGCGCGGCTGTGGCTGGCTGGAAGAGGCAGGCAGATTCACCTTCACATCCACCGTCGCCAGCGGCGCAGCCACCATGAAGATAATCAGCAGAACTAGCATAACGTCGATAAACGGCGTTACGTTGATTTCATGCATTTCGCCGTTATCGTCCAGATTTTCGTTCAGACGCATCGCCATAGCATCAACCTGCGCGCAGTTTAGACGCCGCGTGCACCGGCTTAACCGAGCTGGCATTCAAATCAAGATCGCGACTTTGCAGCAGCAGAACCTGTGCTGCAACATCACCGAGAGTGGCTTTGTAACTGCCAATCATACGCGCGAAGATGTTGTAGATAACCACAGCCGGGATTGCGGCAACCAGACCGATTGCCGTCGCCAGCAGCGCTTCCGCGATACCCGGCGCAACCACCGCAAGGTTGGTAGTTTGAGACTGCGCGATACCGATAAAGCTGTTCATGATGCCCCAGACCGTACCGAAAAGCCCGATGAACGGCGAGATCGCACCGATAGTCGCCAGATAACCATTGCCACGGCCCATATGTCGACCTACAGCGGCAACACGACGCTCCAGACGGAAGCCGGTACGTTCTTTAATACCTTCGTTATCTTCACTGCCAGCGGAAAGTTCCAGCTCGTTCTGAGCTTCATTAACTAACAGGGTGGTCAGGCTTTTTACGTGGAAGGATGAGGTCATATCTGAAGCCTGATCCAGAGAGCGGGCTTCAGCCAGTTGCTGTTGTTCCCGCTTAAGGCGACGCTTCTGCGAAAGCAGCTCAGCACTCTTGCTGAAGAAGATGGCCCAGGTGACAACGGACGCCAGAATCAGGCCGATCATCACAATCTTAACCACGATGTCAGCATGTTGATACATGCCCCAAACGGAGAGATCCGTCTGCATCAAATTATTACCCACTCTGTATCTCCAGGACGCAAATCACAAAATCTGAACGTAATAATATCAAAACATCGTCGAATTGATAGTAGTTCTCATTAGTATTTACATGGTGCCGTAATTTTCGCTCACTTTCCTTGCGCTTACGCAGTAAAAATTTCTTATGCGGTTTTTTGCTAATATTTTCTGCTTATTCGATAAGCATCCGGGTGCAGTTTTTTACAATCGTGGTAGTCTGGACGTCCAGACGTATAAAAACAGGGTTAGCGAACATGACAAAGAAGCATCTTGATACCACGCTGGTACAGGCAGGACGCAGCAAAAAATACACCCAGGGATCGGTCAATAGCGTGATTCAACGAGCCTCCTCACTGGTATTTGATACCGTTGAGGAGAAAAAAATCGCCACGCGTAACCGCGCAAAAGGCGGACTTTTTTATGGTCGTCGCGGCACGCTAACCCATTTTTCACTCCAGGAGGCCATGTGCGAACTGGAAGGCGGCGTGGGCTGTGCGCTGTTCCCGTGTGGGGCGGCAGCCGTCGCCAATACTATTCTGGCGTTTGTGGAACATGGCGATCATATCCTGATGACCAACACCGCCTATGAACCCAGCCAGGACTTCTGCACCAAAATCCTCAGTAAGCTCGGCGTAACAACCGGTTGGTTCGACCCGCTGATCGGCGAAGGCATCGCAGAACTTATTCAGCCAAACACGCGTATCGTGTTCCTGGAATCTCCAGGGTCACTCACCATGGAAGTCCACGACGTCCCGGCTATCGTGAAAGCGGTTCGTAGCAAAGCGCCAGAAGCGATCATCATGATCGACAACACGTGGGCGGCGGGCGTGCTGTTTAAAGCACTGGAGTTTGACATTGATATCTCGATTCAGGCGGCGACCAAATACCTGATTGGCCATTCTGACGGCATGATTGGCACTGCGGTATCCAATGCACGCTGCTGGGATCAGCTGCGTGAAAATGCCTACCTGATGGGGCAAATGGTGGATGCGGATACCGCCTACATGACCAGCCGCGGGCTCCGTACGCTGGGCGTGCGCCTGCGTCAGCATCACGAAAGCAGCCTGAAAATAGCCGAATGGCTGGCGCAACACCCGCAGGTTGAGCGCGTCAACCATCCGGCGTTGCCCGGCAGCAAAGGTCATGAATACTGGCAACGGGACTTTACGGGGAGTAGCGGTTTGTTCTCATTCGTTCTTAAAAAACGGCTGAATAATGACGAACTGGCAAACTATCTGGATAATTTTACCCTCTTCAGCATGGCCTACTCCTGGGGCGGCTTTGAATCCCTGATCCTGCCAAACCAACCGGAGCAGATCGCGGCTTTGCGTCCCGGTGGTGAAGTGGACTTCAGCGGAACCCTGATTCGACTGCATATCGGTTTAGAAAATGTAGACGATTTAATTGCGGATTTAACAGCAGGGTTTGAACGTATCGTGTAGAGTGCTGGCTGAAAATGTACTCCCTGGACGTTTTTGTGAACATTGCCACCAGAAAAGTCCGCATTAGTTGCGCCCGGGATCAAACCCGAAGCGCAAATAAAGGAGTACAATAGCTCTATATCTGCTGTTCCACAGGAAAGTCCATGGCTGTTATTCAAGATATTATCGCAGCGCTCTGGCAACACGATTTTGCCGCGCTGGCGAACCCTCACGTCTTAGGTATCGTCTATTTCGTGATGTTCGCGACTCTGTTTCTGGAAAATGGATTACTGCCAGCGTCATTTTTACCCGGTGACAGTTTGCTTTTACTTGCCGGGGCGTTAATCGGCAAAGGCGTCATGGACTTCACGCCAACGATGGTGATCCTCACTTCCGCTGCCAGTCTGGGTTGCTGGCTGAGCTATTTGCAGGGGCGCTGGCTTGGGAACACGCGCGTCGTGAAAAGCTGGCTGGCGCAGTTACCGCATAAATATCATCAACGTGCGACCTGCATGTTTGATCGGCACGGCCTGTTGGCACTGCTGGCCGGGCGTTTTCTGGCGTTTGTTCGTACTCTGCTGCCAACAATGGCGGGCATTTCTGGTCTGTCGAACCGCCGCTTCCAGTTCTTCAACTGGCTGAGCGCCCTGCTGTGGGTTGGTGTGGTCACGACGCTCGGCTACGCGCTGAATATGATCCCGTTCGTGAAACACCACGAAGATCAGGTGATGACCTTTTTGATGGTGCTGCCGATTTTCCTGCTGGTGGCAGGGCTGGTAGGGACCATTGCGGTAGTGATTAAGAAAAAGTACTGCAGTGCATAAACAAAAGCCGGGTGGCGCCACCGCTTACCCGGCCTACGCTTCCCCTTCACGCTCCCTGCATGGTTCTGATACGTGACGCATCTTCCCCCGGCGTAACACCGAAGTAGCGCTTAAATTCCCGACTGAACTGCGATGCACTTTCATAGCCCACCCGCATCGCCGCCGCGCTGGCCTTCATACCATCGTGGATCATCAGCATCCGCGCCTTATGCAGACGGTAGGTTTTGAGATATTGCAGCGGTGAAGTGCTGGTGACCGACTTAAAATTATGGTGAAACGCCGAGACACTCATGTTCGCTTCTGCAGCGAGCTGGTCGACGCTCAGGTTTTCCGTGTACTGACTTTCAATACGCTTGAGCACGCGGCTTATCAGGCTGAAGTGGGTCTGTCGGCTCACCAGCGCGAGTAAAGCCCCTCCCCCCGGCCCCAGCAGTACATGGTAGAGGATCTCGCGGATAATCTGCTTGCCGAGAATTCGTGCATCCAGCGGCCTTTCCATTACGTCCAGCAGACGCTCAATGGCGCAGAGGATCTCTTCAGATAATGTCGCGGAGTTAATCCCGCTTGATGCCATTGATGGCTGGAAAAGCTCGTCTTCACCAATCTCCATCAGCAGCTCCTGCAACTGAAGAATATCGACATTGACGCGAATACCTGCCAGCGGAACGGCCTCTGTCGCGAAAGTTTCACATTCAAAGGGTAAAGGTACTGTCAGCAGCAGGTATTCATTGGTGTCGTAACGGAAAACACGTTCATTGATATAGCCAATTTTATGGCCAGAAAAGAGAAAAACGATGCCAGGCTGATACATGACCGGCGTACGCGTCCCGGGTTGGGTACCATAGAGCAGGCGAATGTCTGGCAGCAAATTGCTGACACCATTTTCATTATCTATCAGTCTCTTAATCTGCATTGTGAGCTGATGACAGATCGCTTCACGGTTCATATTACGTTACTCCGGGTACGGTTTCCGACATTGATAGTGTGCGTGCTTTTTCGCGCTTTCTCCAGCGCTCTGTAGAAATGGGCAAGACATCGGCAGGAATGTGCATTGAGAGGATAGCCCCGGACAGCCACAATGTGCAGCATCAGGTAGCCTTCTGCGCCACCACGATTTTTCACCCACATAAGGGAACGAGCAATGAACAACTTTAATCTCCACACCCCAACCCGCATTCTGTTTGGTAAAGGCGCTATTGCCGAGTTGCGCGCACAGATCCCTGCTGACGCCCGCGTACTGATCACCTACGGTGGCGGCAGCGTGAAAAAAACCGGCGTGCTGGATCAGGTTTACAGTGCCCTGGAAGGTCTGGACGTGCGTGAATTCGGCGGCATTGAACCAAACCCGTCTTACGAAACGCTGATGAATGCAGTGAAAATCGCCCGCGAAGAGAACATCACCTTCCTGCTGGCCGTTGGCGGTGGCTCTGTGCTGGACGGCACCAAATTCATCGCCGCAGCGGCACATTACGCTGACGGCATCGACCCATGGCATATCCTGGAAACCCGTGGCAGCGACGTGAAAAGCGCTATCCCGATGGGCTCCGTACTGACTCTGCCAGCCACGGGCTCTGAATCCAACAAAGGTGCCGTGATCTCCCGCAAAACCACGGGTGATAAGCAGGCCTTTATGAACGAACATGTTCAGCCTGTTTTCGCCATCCTCGACCCGGTTTACACCTACACCCTGCCTGCACATCAGGTGGCTAACGGTGTGGTCGACGCCTTTGTGCATACCGTGGAGCAGTACGTGACCTACCCGGTGGATGCCAAAATTCAGGATCGCTTCGCGGAAGGCATTCTGCTGACGCTGGTTGAAGAAGGTCCGAAAGCGCTGCAAGAGCCAGAAAACTACGATGTTCGCGCCAATGTGATGTGGGCAGCAACGCAGGCGCTTAATGGCCTGATCGGTGCGGGTGTGCCTCAGGACTGGGCAACCCATATGCTGGGCCACGAACTGACGGCAATGCACGGTCTGGATCACGCTCAGACGCTGGCCGTAGTTCTGCCTGCGCTGTGGAACGAAAAACGTGATACCAAACGCGCCAAACTGCTGCAGTACGCTGAGCGCGTGTGGAACATCACCGAGGGTTCTGACGATGCGCGGATTGATGCCGCCATCGAAGCAACCCGCAGCTTCTTCGAAGGTCTGGGCGTGCCAACGCGTCTCTCTGGCTACGGCCTGGATGGTAGCTCCATCCCTGCCCTGCTGGCGAAACTGGAAGAACACGGTATGACTCACCTGGGCGAGCACGGCGACATCACGCTGGACGTGAGCCGTCGTATCTACGAAGCGGCACGCTAAGCGTTTTTGTCCTCCCGACTTTCGTTTTTTGACATTTCGTCCAGACTTAATGCACACCCCATCGTCGGAGAAACCCTCCGACGATGCGCACCTGAAGGAGGAAAAATGGCAAACCAAACCGTAATCAGGCTGAAGGACGGCAACGTGATGCCCCAACTGGGGCTCGGCGTATGGAAAGCCGGTAACGACGAGGTCGTCTCCGCCATTCATAAAGCCCTGGAAGTCGGCTACAGGTCGATTGATACCGCCGCTGCGTACAAAAACGAAGACGGTGTGGGTAAGGCACTGGCCAGCGCTGGCTTGCCCCGCGACGACCTTTTCATTACCACTAAACTGTGGAACGACGATCAAAAGCGTCCCCGCGAAGCCCTGCAGGAGAGCCTGGACAAGCTCCGGCTCGATTACATCGATCTCTGGCTGATGCACTGGCCTGTTCCGGCTATCGACCATTATGTTGACGCCTGGAAAGGAATGATTGAGCTGCAAAAAGAGGGGCGGGTGAAAAGTATCGGTGTCTGTAATTTCCAGGTTCACCATCTGCAGCGCCTGATCGACGAGACAGGTATCGCTCCTGTCATCAATCAGATCGAGCTGCACCCGCTGATGCAGCAGCGCCAGCTTCACGCCTGGAACGCAACCCACAATATCCAGACCGAATCCTGGAGCCCGCTGGCTCAGGGCGGTGAAGGCGTATTTGATCAGAAAATTATTCGCGACCTGGCGGATAAATACGGTAAGACGCCAGCACAGATTGTGATTCGCTGGCATCTGGATAACGGCCTGGTGGTGATCCCGAAATCGGTCACCCCTTCGCGCATCGCCGAGAACTTCGACGTCTGGGATTTCCGCCTGGACAAAGATGAGTTGGGTGAGATTGCGAAACTGGATAAGGGCAAACGGCTTGGGCCAGACCCGGATCAGTTTGGCGGATAGATAAAAAAACCCCGGCTTGCCGGGGTTTTTATTTTACGCTTTACGTTTGGCTGGCTTCTTCGCCGTCGCCCCACCGTTTGAACGCTGGTGCACGATCGGTGTGTGCTTGGTCAACGCCGGGCGCGTATTGCGATTCTGACGACGCGCCTCGCGCATTTCATCCAGGGTAGGTGCCGGTACCAGACAGTCGCGACGCGAGCCAATCAGGTGCTTTTTACCCATATCTTCCAGCGCCTGACGGATCAGCGGCCAGTTTTTCGGATCGTGATAACGCAGCAGCGCTTTGTGCAGACGGCGCTGTTTATCCCCTTTTGGCACCACTACGTCTTCGCTCTTATAACCAATCTTACTCAGCGGGTTCTTGCCGGTGTAATACATGGTCGTCGAGTTGGCGAGCGGTGACGGGTAGAAGTTCTGCACCTGATCCAGACGGAAGCGACGCTGTTTCAGCCACAACGCCAGGTTCACCATGTCCTCATCGCGCGTACCCGGGTGGGCAGAGATGAAGTAAGGGATCAGGTACTGCTCTTTCCCTGCCTGCTTAGAGTAGGTATCGAACAACTGTTTAAAGCGATCATAGCTGCCCATGCCCGGCTTCATCATTTTCGACAGCGGGCCTTCTTCGGTGTGCTCCGGCGCAATCTTCAGATAGCCGCCGACGTGGTGTGTCGCCAGCTCTTTGATATAACGCGGATCTTCCACGGCGATGTCGTAACGTACCCCGGAGGCGATGAGGATCTTCTTGATGCCTTTAAGATCACGCGCGCGGCGATAGAGATTGATTGTCGGCTCATGGTTGGTATCCATGTGCTGGCAGATATCCGGATAGACGCAGGACAGACGACGACAGGTTTGCTCTGCACGCGGCGACTTACAGCGCAGCATGTACATGTTGGCGGTTGGGCCGCCCAGATCGGAGATCACGCCAGTAAAACCCGGTACGGTATCGCGAATAGCTTCGATCTCATTGATGATCGAATCTTCAGAGCGGCTCTGGATAATGCGTCCTTCATGCTCGGTAATAGAACAGAATGAGCACCCACCGAAACAACCACGCATGATGTTGATCGAGAAGCGGATCATCTCATACGCCGGGATACGGGCGTTGCCATATGCCGGGTGCGGTACGCGCTTATACGGCAGTGCAAAGACGCTATCCATCTCTTCAGTTGACAGCGGGATCGCTGGCGGGTTGATCCAGATATAGCGCTCGCCGTGTTTCTGCAGCAGTGCGCGGGCACAGCCCGGGTTGGTTTCATGGTGCAGAATACGGGACGCATGCGCGTAAAGCACTTTGTCAGCTTTTACCTTCTCGTAGGACGGCAGCAGCACATACGTTTTTTCCCACGGTTTCGGGCGTGGCGGTTGTACAATAATCGCCTTCGCTTCCGCTTTCTTTGGCTCAACCGGCTTGTTATCCGCGCACGGCAAATCTTCACCATACGGATGCGGGATCGGGTCGATTTTGCCCGGCATATCAATAATACGGGAATCTACTCCGCTCCAGCCCGGCAGCGCCTCTTTCACCATGATCGCGGTATTACGCACATCGCGAATACTGCTCACCGGCTCCCCTTGCGACAGACGGTGTGCGACTTCCACCAGCGGACGCTCGCCGTTACCGTAAATCAGCATGTCGGCTTTGGAATCCACCAGCACCGAACGGCGAACGGTATCTGACCAGTAATCGTAGTGCGCAGTGCGGCGCAGACTTGCTTCAATGCCGCCCAGGATCACTGGCACATCTTTCCAGGCTTCCTTACAGCGCTGGGTATACACCAGGGTGGCGCGGTCCGGACGTTTACCCGCCACGTTATCCGGGGTATAGGCATCGTCATGACGAAGCTTACGGTCAGCGGTATAGCGGTTGATCATCGAGTCCATGTTGCCGGCGGTCACACCGAAGAACAGGTTGGGTTTACCCAGACGCATAAAGTCGTCTTTGCTGTTCCAGTCTGGCTGAGAAATGATCCCCACGCGGAAGCCTTGTGCTTCGAGCATACGGCCACAAATGGCCATGCCGAAGCTCGGATGGTCAACGTAGGCATCGCCTGTGACCAGAATGATGTCGCAGCTGTCCCAGCCCAGTTGGTCCATCTCTTCCCGGGACATCGGCAGGAAAGGTGCCGGTCCAAAGCAGGCTGCCCAGTACTGGGGCCAGGAGAAGAGGTCACGATCCGGCTGGATCAGGGAAATTGCGCTCATAATGCTTCCGAAGAAAAAATAAACAAAAGGAGCGGGATTATACGCTGTTCATCAGCCAGATTTGAAGAAAAGGATGCATGAAGCAGACAGATATTCGTGGAAGTCGTTAAAATACAGCGCCCTGTTAATTTTGGATCATAATATCCACTATATCTTCCGGCGTGTTGCCCCCGGAATGTGTTCTTGCACGGAGTTCTGTTGTGAAGTCCAACAATTCGTTACATATATCTCAGCTGCGGGTTGTCCTTCACCTCTGCGGTTTTCTGGTTCTGCTGTACAGCCTTTCGATGCTGCCGCCAATGGTCATCGCCCTGCTGAATAAAGAGCGGACCTATTTTGCGTTTTTAACCACCTTTTTAACCTTTTTCAGCCTTGGTGGACTAACGTGGAGGGCAACCCGTCATGCCGGTATTCAGCTGCGTACCCGCGACGGTTTCGTAATTATTGTGCTGTTCTGGCTGCTGTTTTCATTGATCAGCGCCATGCCGTTATGGATGGATGACGGGCTCCAGCTCTCCTTTGCTGACGCGCTCTTTGAAGGGGTTTCCGGGATAACCACTACCGGGGCAACGGTGATCGGGGACGTCAGCGCCCTGCCTAAGTCATACCTTTATTACCGCGCTCAGCTAAATTTCATTGGCGGCTTAGGCGTCATCGTGTTGGCCGTCGCGGTGCTGCCGCTATTAGGTATCGGCGGCATGAAGCTCTATCAGTCAGAGATGCCAGGACCGTTCAAGGAGGAGCGTCTGACTCCCCGCCTTGCCGATACCGCGCGTACGCTGTGGGTGACTTATTTCGCGCTGGGTGCGGCCTGCACCCTGGCCTACTGGCTGGCGGGAATGTCTTTTTTTGACGCCATCTGTCACGGGCTTTCGACCGTGTCGTTGGGCGGATTCTCTACCCGCAGCGAGAGCATCGGGTTTTACGACAGCCACGCAATTGAACTCGTCGCCGGCGCGTTTTCGCTGCTCTCCGCATTCAACTTCACCCTCTGGTACGTCGCGATTGTCAGACGCACCCTGAAGCCGATTCGCCGCAGCCCGGAGGTTAAATTCTTTCTGGGTGCCGCCGCAGTGGTGATTGTCATTACCGCCTGGCAGGTCTGGCATGCGGGGATGTACAACGCGACGGATAGCCTTGTTCATGCTTTCTTCCTGGCCAGTTCGATGATGACCGATAACGGTCTTTCGACGGCCGATTACGCGCACTGGCCTGCCCACACCATTTTCCTGCTGTTGAGCGCCAGCTTTTTTGGTGGCTGCGTGGGATCGACCTGTGGCGGGATCAAAGCGCTGCGTTTTCTGATCATGTTCAAACAGAGTATTCAGGAAATGAATCAGCTTGCACATCCACGCGCGCTACTGAGCATTAAGGTCGGTAAAAGCGTGGTGAATGAACGCGTCCTGCGCTCGGTATGGAGCTTCTTTTTCCTCTACGTGATGATTACGGGCTTTTTTGTCTGGGCGCTCAATCTGATGGGCTACGACCTGTTTACGTCATTTGCAACGGTAGCGGCCTGTATCAATAACATGGGGCTGGGTTTTGGCGAGACGGCGTCCACCTTCGGGACATTAAAAGAAGAGGCCAAACTGTTGATGTGCGCAGCGATGATCTTAGGGCGTCTGGAAATTTATCCGGTGCTGATCCTCTTCTCGCGCTTTTTCTGGCGGGCATAAAACATTCCCGGCGAACCGGGAATGTCGGGGGGTTATGGCGCAGGGTTGACCAGCATCTGCCCCACTGACCCCCTGTCCATCATCTCCAGCGTCTGGCTGTGGAACAGGAACGGGAAGTGCGGCCACGAAGGCTGACCATAGTAGACAAGCAGTTCGACCTGACCATCCACCCAGACGGTGTCTTTCCAGCCACGGTCTTCCGGGAAAGGCATCGCGCCGTTCACATTGCGGATCAGGAATGACACACCTTCAATATGGAACGACTGCGGCATGTCGGAGCGAACGGTCCAGCGCTCCCAGGTGCCCTGCTGCGCGGTAATATCGATACGGTTGACGTCCCACAGCGCACCATTGATGCCAGGATCGTCGCCCAGGCTGATATCGCGGCTGCGCACTGGCGAACCGCTCATGATCTCCTGCGGCAGCAGGCGCATGGGCAGGCTGTCGGTCACCAACGGCAGCAGGCCGGTTGGGCGCAGGGTCAGCACCAGGGTAGAAACAAGAATGCTCGACGGCTCAAAGAACCCTCGAATACGGTCAACAATACTTGCCGCTTCACCGCAGGTGACAGACACTTCATCCCCATTCGTCATATCAATGAGAATTTCACGACGTTCACCCGGCGACAGCGCCAGTTGTTTGACGGAAACCGGCGCAGGTAAAAAGCCCTGGTCACCGGAGATCACGTGCAGCGCGCGGCCATCACTCATTTTCAGCTGATAACGGCGCGAGTTTGAGGCGTTGAGCAGACGCAGACGCACCCAGCCACGCGAGACTTCAACGTAGGGGCTTTGCGCACCATTGACCAGCAGCGTGTCGCCGACGAAGCCACCGCTGCCCGGCTCGCTGTATTCCGGCGTACCGAAATTATCCAGACGTTTGTCCTGGATAATGATCGGGAAATCATCCACACCATAGTGATTCGGGATCGGCAGGGATTTGCTGACCTCATCTTCTACCAGCCACATCCCGGCCAGACCGTTATACACCTGTTGTGCAGTGCGGTTAGGGGTATTGGCGTGATACCACAGCGTTGCCGCACTCTGACGAATGGGCAGCACTGGCGCCCAGTCAGCATTGGGTGACATCATCCTCGGCGCACCGCCAATCAGCGGGCCAGGAACCTGTAAACCGCTGATGGTCATGGCAACATTTTCGGACGTGCGGTTACTGTAGATGAGTTTAACGTCATCGCCATTCCATACGCGTATGGTCGGCCCAAGGTAACGCCCGTTAATGCCCCATACCGGCGCACGCGTCCCCTGGGTAAAGGACCAGTGGCTGCGCTGTAATGTCAGGAAAAGCGGTTGTCCGCGACGGGATTCAATTAACGGCGGAATGGGCAGCGGCTGTTGCTGCCCGGCGGCGCTGGCTGTCAGCGGCATCGCACCCGCACAAAGGGCGATCCCTGAAGCCTGAATAAACTGACGCCGACTGAGTGACATATAAGCTCCATCTGAAACGACTAACAACGCGGGAATTCGTTTTCCCTTTAACGCCGGATTAAATCTTACCGGCGGCTTCTCTCTCTGCGACTTCTTTGTCGAGCAGCGCAATATGCTGAGCCATCAGCTCGCGGCAGTGTGCTGCCAGCTCACGCACCTGGTCTTTACCGTATTTGCTGGTATCGACAGGTGGCAGCATTTCGACAATCACCAACCCATTATTCAGGCGATTAAGATTAATCTTATTAGAAGTATTGGAAACACACACAGGAATAATTGGAACACCTGCCGCAATTGCGGCATGAAACGCGCCCGTTTTAAACGGCAGCAGGCCACGACCACGGCTGCGCGTCCCTTCCGGGAACATCCAGATGGATATTCTGCGTTTTTTAAAATGATTCACGACTTCCGCAATAGTGCCGTGCGCTTTTGCACGGTTATTACGGTCGATGAGCAGATTACCGGTGAGCCAGTACAATTGACCGAAAAACGGGATCCACAGCAGGCTCTTTTTCCCCACCGTGACGGTTGGAGGAAGAACGATATTAGAGGCCGTCACCATATCGTAGTTGTTCTGATGATTAGCGATAAAGATGGCATTACCGAAATTCTCAGCACCTTCTGGCAGACGTTTTTCAACCTTCAGACCAAACAGCGGCGCAAGACGACCAAACATATGACCAAAGGTGGCAACATGCTTCGGATTACGCGGGCTGAACAGGCAATAAATAGAGCCGAAAATACAGACCAGAATGCAGTAGATAACGGTAAGAATAAGACGAACAATGTATAGCATAGCGACCTCTGAAGCCCCAACAGCTGACAATTATACTTCACCTGTGGCCAGGTAAGGACTTTATTACGAGCGCGTATTGTTAATCGCAACGCACGAATTAACAACGATTTTACGGGAAATTTTATTGAAACTCCCCCTCCGGACAGAGGGGGATATCACGACATTACTCTTCGCTGTCACCTGCGGTGCTGCGTGCAGGAGAGTCAATCTCCACGCGGTCGATACGCTGCAGGCCACGCATCAGTGAGCCGCGACGACCGCGCTCACCGACGACCTTTTGCAACTCTTCCGGACGAAGTTTGATTTTACGCTTACCGACATGAATGGTCAGCGTGCTCTGCGGCGGCAGAAGGAAGAGGTGCGCGAGACCATCTTCACCTTTCGCCGCTTCCGCGGACGGGATGTTGATGATCTTGTTACCCTTGCCTTTTGACAGTTCAGGCAGATCGCTAACCGGGAACATCAGCATACGTCCGGCAGTGGTGATCGCCAGCAGCATGTCACTCTCGTTCTCAATCACCAGCGGCGGCATAACGTGGGCGTTATCCGGCAGGCTAATCAGCGCCTTACCGGCACGGTTGCGCGAGACAAGATCGTTAAAGGTACAGATAAAACCGTAACCGGCATCAGACGCCAGCAGCAGTTTCTGCTCATCGGTTTCCATCAGCATATGGTCAACCGTGGCACCCGGCGGAAGCGTCAGCTTGCCGGTGAGCGGCTCGCCCTGCCCGCGCGCGGAAGGCAGCGTGATTGGATCAATCGCGTAGCTACGGCCCGTAGAGTCGATAAACGCCACCGGCTGGTTGCTCTTCCCTTTCACGGCAGCTTTGAAGCTGTCGCCCGCTTTGTAACTCAGCCCCGGCGCGTCGATGTCGTGGCCTTTGGCGCTGCGCACCCAGCCGCTTTGAGACAGAACAATGGTCACCGGCTCGGACGGCTGCATGTCGTGCTCGTTCATCGCCTTCGCTTCTTCGCGCTCGTGCAGCGGAGAACGACGGTCGTCGCCGAAAGCATCGGCATCGGCCTGCAGCTCTTTTTTCAGCAGGTTGTTCATCTTGCGTTCGGACGCGAGGATCGCCTGCAGCTGATCGCGCTCTTTTTCCAGATCGTTCTGCTCACCACGGATCTTCATCTCTTCCAGTTTGGCGAGATGGCGCAGCTTCAGTTCGAGGATCGCTTCGGCCTGGGTTTCGCTGATGCCAAAGCGCGACATCAGCGCAGGCTTAGGCTCGTCTTCGGTACGAATGATCTCAATCACTTCGTCGATATTGAGGAACGCCACCAGCAAACCTTCGAGGATATGCAGGCGCTTAAGCACTTTCTCCAGACGGTGGTTCAGACGACGGCGTACCGTATCGCGGCGGAACGTCAGCCATTCGGTGAGGATCTCCAGCAGGTTTTTCACCGCCGGGCGTCCGTCGAGGCCAATCATGTTCAGGTTGATACGGTAGCTTTTTTCCAGATCGGTGGTGGCAAACAGGTGGTTCATCACCTGCTCCATGTCCACGCGGTTGGAACGCGGCACGATCACCAGACGAGTCGGGTTCTCGTGATCCGATTCATCGCGCAGGTCGTCCACCATCGGCAGCTTCTTATTGCGCATCTGGGCGGCAATCTGTTCCAGCACTTTGGCGCCGGAGACCTGATGCGGCAGCGCGGTGATCACCACCGCACCGTCTTCTTTGGTCCACACCGCGCGCATACGCACGGAGCCACGACCGTTCTGGTAGATTTTACGGATTTCCGCGCGGGAGGTGATGATCTCCGCTTCAGTCGGATAGTCCGGTCCCTGCACGATATCCAGCAGCTCGTCCAGCGAGGTTTTCGGCTGTTCAATCAGGGTGATGGCGGCTTTCGCCACTTCACGCAGGTTGTGCGGCGGGATGTCTGTCGCCATACCAACCGCGATACCGGTGGTGCCGTTCAGCAGGATGTTCGGCAGGCGCGCAGGCAGCATCTTCGGCTCCTGCAGCGTGCCGTCGAAGTTTGGCACCCAGTCAACGGTTCCCTGACCCAGTTCGCCCAGCAGCACTTCGGCATATTTAGACAGACGGGATTCGGTATAACGCATCGCTGCGAAGGATTTTGGATCGTCCGGTGCCCCCCAGTTCCCCTGGCCATCCACCAGTGGATAGCGGTAAGAGAACGGCTGTGCCATCAACACCATCGCTTCATAACAGGCGCTGTCGCCATGCGGATGGTATTTACCCAGTACGTCACCGACGGTACGGGCGGATTTCTTGAACTTGGCGCTGGCATTCAGCCCCAGCTCGGACATCGCATAGACGATGCGGCGCTGAACAGGCTTCAGGCCATCCCCGATAAACGGCAACGCCCTGTCCATGATGACGTACATGGAGTAGTTCAGGTAGGCGTTTTCCGTGAATTCATGTAGCGCGAGGCGCTCTGCCATATCGCTCATTACGTGTGATTCCTCAACTCAGAAACCGAAGGGTTTCAGGCAATATTGCCGCAGATACTACCTTATCTGCCGGGTTGAGTCACAAAGAAAAAGGGCCGGATAAGCGGCCCTTTCTGGGTTATTTGTTCAACTTGATAACCTGCTTCACATCGATTTCAAACTCGTTCCAGTCTTTATCGACCTTACCCTGGAGTTCCACTTTATCCTGCGGGGTCACGGTTACGCCGTTCCAGCGCTTGTGGTCAATCTCTACCACTACCGTTCCGGTCTCGTCGCGGAAAGTGTAGCGGTCATCAGACAGGCGCTCGGTGATGTTCCCGCGCAGCTTCACCCAACTATCATCTTTCATCTCTTTCACCTTCACCGCCGTGGTGAGGTTGGCGTCATTATCGACAAAGCCGCCAGTCTGAGTTTGAGTCTGGGTTTGTGTGGCCGACGGGCCGTTGAATCCCCCTTGTGCAGCAAATACAGGGGCAGTGGTCATCATCATGATGGCGGCAATCGCAGCGAATTTTTTCATATTAACTCTCCCTTTAATCTGGTTTCGCGGTCCATTTAACAGGGTAATCCTTAACAACTTCTTAAGGGGAAAATTTATTTATTATTGCTGTACAGCAGGCGCTTACAGAGGGTTTACTGACGACATCAAGGAGGGAACATGCGCATTTTACTGGTAGAAGATGACAAGTTAATCGGCGATGGTATCAAAGCGGGTTTAAGCAAAATGGGCTTTAGCGTGGACTGGTTTACCGACGGAAAAACGGGTCAGGCAGCACTGTATAGCGCGCCGTATGATGCCGTAGTGCTCGATCTGACATTACCAGAAATCGACGGGCTGGAGATCCTGCGTGGCTGGCGTGAAAGCGGGCGCAGCGAACCGGTGCTGATCCTGACCGCGCGGGATGCACTTAACCAGCGCGTTGAAGGGCTGCGTCTGGGCGCGGATGATTACCTTTGTAAGCCGTTCGCCCTGATCGAGGTCGGTGCCCGTCTCGAAGCTCTGGTCCGCCGCAGCCATGGACAGGCACGCAGCGAGCTTCGCCACGGCAACGTCACGCTCGATCCGACCCGTCTCATCGCCACGATGGACGGCGAAACGCTGACGCTCAAACCCAAAGAGTTCGCGCTGCTTGAGCTGCTGATGCGTAATGCAGGTCGGGTGTTGCCGCGTAAGCTGATCGAAGAAAAACTGTATACCTGGGACGATGAGGTCTCCAGCAATGCCATCGAGGTTCACGTCCACCATCTGCGCCGTAAACTTGGCAGCGAGTTTATCCGCACCGTGCATGGCATCGGCTATACCCTGGGTGACGCATGAAACTGAGCCTGAAACTTCGCCTGACGCTTCTCTTCCTGCTGCTCTCTCTGACGGCCTGGTTTGCCGCCAGCCTGGTCGCCTGGCAGCAGACGACCCACAAGCTCGATAAACTGTTTGATACCCAGCAAATGCTTTTTGCCAAACGGCTGCTGACAATGGATCTTGATGAGATCCGTGCCCCCGAGCGCATGCGCGAGATCCCCAAAAAAGTGAAGCATGGTCGTCTGGATGACGACGCGCTGGCTTTCGCCATTTACGCCGTCGACGGCAAAATGCTCCTGAACGACGGGGAAAACGGGCGCGATATTCCGTACCACTATCGCCGCGACGGGTTTGATAACGGGCAGCTGCAGGGCGACAACGATGAGTGGCGTTTTTTATGGCTGACCTCCCCCGACGGAAAGTACCGCGTGGTGATCGGCCAGGAGTGGGAGTATCGGCAGGATATGGCGCTGGATATAGTCAGTTCGCAGCTTACGCCGTGGCTGGTGGCGCTCCCCGTGATGCTATTGTTGCTAATCCTTCTGTTAAGCCGTGAACTCAGGCCGCTGAAAAAACTGGCGCAGACCCTGCGTTCTCGCTCGCCAGATGCCACCGAAGCACTGACGGTTCAGGGTGTCCCCACGGAAGTGCGCCCCCTGCTCGACTCGCTAAATCATCTGTTCGCCCGCACCCAGGAGATGATGACCCGCGAGCGCCGCTTTACCTCTGATGCCGCCCACGAATTACGCAGTCCGCTGGCGGCCCTGAAAGTGCAAACTGACGTGGCACAACTCTCCTCGGACGATCCGCAGGCACAGGCAAAAGCGCTGACACAACTGCATGCGGGTATTGACCGTGCGTCCCGGCTGGTGGATCAACTTCTTACGCTGTCGCGTCTGGATTCACTGGATAACCTTGACGATGTCGAACGGATCACCCTGGCCGATTTACTGCAGTCGGCCGTGCTGGATATCTGGCATCCCGCTCAACAGGCAGGCATTGATATCCGGCTGAACATCAATGCGCCAGAGGTTACACGCACGGGTCAGCAGCTGCTCCTGAGCCTGCTTGTTCGCAACCTACTGGATAACGCCATTCGTTATAGTCCGCGAGGCAGCGTGGTGGACGTGACGCTGGACACCCGAAGCTTTACCGTGCGCGACAACGGCAACGGCATTTCGCCTGATGCGCTGGCGCGCCTCGGCGAGCGATTTTATCGACCACCGGGGCAGGATGCCACGGGCAGCGGGCTCGGATTATCCATTGTGAAACGCATCGCCGCCCTGCACGGTATGCGTGTTTCATTAAGCAATGCGGCGGAAGGCGGTTTTGAAGTGAAGGTCAGCTGGTAAGGGATTATTGCATTTAGCGCAAAAGACTTTGCACATTTTGCTCATTTTTCCGCTCCGTCCTCGCGCGTAGAATACCCGCCATACTCTCATCATCGAGGACAAATAATGAGCAACATTCTGATTATTAACGGTGCAAAAGAATTTGCGCATTCTAAAGGCCAGTTGAATGACACCCTGACCGAGGTCGCGGACGGTTTCCTGCGCGACGCCGGGCATGATGTTAAGGTCGTGCGTGCAGACAGCAACTATGACGTGAAAGCCGAAGTGCAGAACTTCCTGTGGGCTGACGTGGTGATCTGGCAGATGCCGGGCTGGTGGATGGGCGCGCCGTGGACCGTGAAAAAATACATGGATGACGTGTTCACTGAAGGTCACGGCTCTCTGTATGCCAGCGATGGCCGCACCCGCTCTGACGCGTCCAAAAAATACGGTTCAGGCGGTCTGATTCAGGGCAAAAAATATATGCTGTCACTGACCTGGAACGCCCCGCTGGAAGCCTTCACCGAGAAAGATCAGTTTTTCGAAGGCGTAGGCGTTGACGGCGCATACCTGCCGTTCCATAAGGCTAACCAGTTCCTGGGGATGGATCCGCTGCCAACCTTTATCGTCAACGACGTGATTAAAATGCCTGATGTCCCACGCTATATCGCAGAATATCGCAAGCATCTCGCGGAAATTTTTGCTTAACTGGTAGCCTGGAATTAAAGGAGTAGTAAACATGCTTACCGTTATCGCAGAAATCCGTACTCGTCCAGGTCAACATCACCGTCAGGCGGTGCTGGATCAGTTCGCGAAAATTATCCCGACCGTACTGAAAGAAGAAGGCTGCCATGGCTACGCGCCAATGGTGGATGCCACCACTGACGCCAGCTTCCAGGCCACCGCGCCGGACTCGATCATCATGGTTGAGCAGTGGGAAACCGTCGCGCATCTTGAAGCGCACCTGCAGACCCCGCACATGAAAGCGTGGAGCGACGCGGTGAAGGGTGACGTGCTGGAAACCCACATCCGTATTCTGGAGCAAGGGGTTTAAGTTTCCCCCAGACCCGGTGTGCGCTAGCGCCACCGGGCTTTGTTTTTAGCTGCTTTTCTTCCCCGGTTTTAATCCCCGATGAAACTCGTTGATCCGCTTCATTGATTTGATGGTGCGCTGCGGCTCGGTGGAGGCAACGGACACAATAATCATCTCCAGACACAACAGTACCGTACCATGAAGTGGGATTTTGCCCTTTTCGCCGCCGCGTGGGACGTGGATCACTACGCTGGCCTCTTTACTGAAACGCGAGTCCAGGGCGTTGGTCAGCAGGATAGTCGGAATACCGAGACGTTTTGCTTCACGCAGCGTGGTTTGCCCCTCCCGGTGCGCGGATTTCTGCGCCATCATCACCAGCACGTCACCGCGCTGAAGGGTGATGAGCTGTTCGGCAAGCCCTATTCCAGTACGGTTAAGCGGTGTGGCGGGTAATCCCATACGGCTGAACAACCTGGCGGTGTACTCGGCCAGAATACCCGAAGCGCCGATACCAAAAATCGCGACCTGCCTCGCCTGTGCCAGCAGTGAGACCGCCTGAGCCATCGCATAGCGGTTGTGGGGTTCGGATAATACGTCCAGGGTGTGCTGATGTCCCTCCAGCACAAAATCAATGCTCGCATTGACATCGCTGGTCAGTGTATTCACTGTGGTAGACATCTTTTCGCTGGAGCTGACTACTGGACCAAACCACTGTTCCAGCGTCTGTTTGAGATCGCGCAGCCCGGCGAACCCCAGCGCCTGAATGGCGCGTACCACGGTGGCATCTGAGGTTTTTAACAGTGCAGCAATCTCCATTGCCGTTTGTTCCATCACCGCTTCGCGGTTCTCATTGATATAGCTTGCCACCTGCAGCACGCGCGGCGTCAACTGGTGCGCACGCGAACGAAAGCGGTCACCGTAGACATCCACGCGCCCTTTCTCTTTGCGGATCACCGTGATGCCTCCGGCAGTGGTCGCCCGGCTATCTGCGATTGCACCTGCGCAGCCATCAGGCCTAAAGACGCGAAGGAATTCGAGATGGCCTCTTCACGTGAGATCAGCACGTAGTGTCCGGTTCGGCAGGCGTTCAGGAACTGACACCAGCCAGGCATTACCGCCTCCATCGCTGCCAGCTCGTCCTGCGGTTTACCCCCGGTATCCCCGCGCCAGGTAGCGAAGACGAAATCGGCATCCAGCTCCGGCAGACGCTCGGCGCTGACGTCAATCCGTCCCCCGTCCGGTATGGCCTCAATTAGCGGCGGGAAGGTGAACCCGGCATCACGCAGTACACGACCCAACGAGTGGTAGCTGTGCATGGCGTTAATCTTTCCCTGATTCGCCTGAATCACTGACACGCTAATTTTGCGGGTATCCACCGTCGCTTTCAGTGCGTTGATTTGTTCCTGATAGCGGCGCACCAGGATCTTCAGTCGCGCCTGCGTGCCGGTAAGTTGCGCCAGCTTGCGGTAGATTTCCGGCGCACCGCCGTCGAGATGATCGATGCTCACCGTCGGGGCAATTTTTTGCAGCTGTTCCACCGGCGTGTTGCGGGTCGGTTCAGTGATAATCAGATCCGGTTTTGCAGCGGCGATGGCCTCAATGTCGATATCCGCAGTGCCGATAAACTTGATGTCGGAATTATCGAAATCGACGCCCGTTAGCATGCCGCTGGAACGCAGAAAATGGCTGCCGTCCGGTCGCGTACGGCCGTGGCTGGCTACCGGCGGTACGCCAAGCTCAATGAGCGGGATGGTGATATCCAGGTCATGCAGCGAGACAATCCTTTTCGGATGAACCGGCACAACGACCTTGCGCCCCAAATCATCGGTAAATGTCTGAGTCGGTTCTGCCGCGCTCACCGCAAACCCGACCAGCAACAACATCGAAAAAAGTACGCGCATCCTCAGTCCCCTAAAATCTGTCCCGACGCTGCCAGAGCAACAGCAGGAAAAACGGTCCGCAAATCAATGAAATCACAATTCCCGCTGGCAGTTGCAGCGGGAGAAATGCCAGACGCCCGACGTTATCCGCCAGCAACACCAGCAGCGCCCCCAGCACGGCACTTCCCGTCAGGAGCGCGGTTTGCCCACCACACAGCAGCAGACGTGCCATATGTGGGGCAATGAGTCCCACGAAACCAATACTGCCTACGCAGGAGACGCAGGCCGCCGTCAGCACCACCGGGGCGAGAACGCGCAGCAGTGCCAGTCGGGTTGTACGCACGCCCAGGCCTGTTGCGGCCTGATTACCGAGTAACGCAACATCGGCGGCACGCGCGGTAAACAGTAACAACGCAAACGCAGGAAGCGTCCAGAGTGCAGCCAGCCCCACCAGCGTCCAGTTTGCCGCATGCAGGCTTCCTGCCAGCCAGAGCATTGCCGTCTGCACGTCACGCACGTCGGCGGTGGTCATAAAGACACCCATTGCGGCAGCAAAGGCCCATGACACACCGATGCCAATCAGGATGAATCGCGGACGCGAAATATCACGCGCCAGCAAGACCACCAGCATCGCAGTGAGTAGTCCCCCGGCCATTCCTGCCAGCGGACGCCAGGCCAGGCTCAACGCCGGGAACTGAAAGATCAGCACCAGCACTGCCGCACTGCAGCCCTCTTTCACGCCGATAAGACCGGGATCGGCCAGGCCATTGCGGGTGATGGACTGCATGGCCGCTCCGGCCATGCCAAGCATTGCGCCGCACAGTACCGCCATCAGCAGGCGCGGCAGACGAATATCCATCACGATATAGTGCGCCTCTGCTGTCAGACCTTCAGGAGAAAACAGCGTGCGGGCAATAGCGGAGGTGGGAATGGGCAACGAACCGTGCGTCAGAACAAAGCCCAGCAGACTTAATGCCACCAGTGCTAAAAACGCCAGGCATACAAGCGTCTTCGGGCGAACCAATGCCGACAGGCGACCAATACGGATCGCGCGGAATCCGGCCCGGTTCATTTGAACATCCTCGACGCCATGAAAATGAAGACTGGTGCGCCAACCAGGGCTGTCATGATGCCGGTTGCCAGCTCCCAGGGCGTAAACAACGTACGGGCGGCAATATCTGCCAGCAGCAGAACCAGCGCGCCACACAGGGCAGACAGCGGCACCATCACGCGTAAATCGACCGACACCAGACGGCGAATGAGCTGCGGCACGACCAGGCCGATAAAGCCAATCGGCCCGGCGATAGATACGGCCGCACCGCAGAGCAGAGCGATGGCCAGCAGGGCCAGCAGGCGCGTCCTGAGCAGTGAAACGCCAAGCCCTTGCGCCATCCGGTCGCCCAGAGCCAGCATATTGAGCGACGGGGACACTCCGATAGCGAGAACAAAACCGCCAGCAGCAGCCCACAGGGCACTCTGAAGCGTTTCTTGTTTTACCCCCGCTAAATCCCCCGCCAGCCAGGTTCGCAGGGCAAGTAGCGTCTGTTCATCCAGAATCAGAACTGCGGCAGTCACCGATGAGGCAAATGCCGACAGTGCCACGCCACACAGCGTCACTTTCATGGGTGTGAGCCCGGTGCGGCCAGACGAGGAGAACATCAGCACCAGCAAAAACAGCGCGGCGGCACCGGCGGCGGCAACGAGCGGGCGACCAAACGGCAGCGTCATCCCGAGCGCACTCGTCAGCACCACCGCCAGAGCTGCCCCGGCATTCAGCCCCAGAATATGCGGCTCGCCGAGCGGGTTGCGGATCACGGACTGTAGCAGGACGCCCGCCACGCCGAGCGCGGCGCCTGTCACCATCGCGGCGCAGAGACGCAGCAGTCTTAATTTGATAATGACGTTATGGTCGAAATTATGGGGATTAAAATCAAAAAATGCCTGGACCACCGTCAGCGGAGGAATAACGCGCGCGCCGATACCCAGGTGGGCGATCGCCCCCATCATCAGCAGTAACGCAAAGAGAATAAAAGCCAGCGTTGTGCGTATCATGGTTTTTCAGTGACCTGACGGAACGGCATAAAAAACGGTTTGCCAGTCAACGGGTTAACCGACATATGCACGTCGACATCAAACACGGCTTTGATCAACTCCGGCGTGCAGGCATCGCCCTCATGCAATACGCCTTCAACTTTCCCCTGACGTAAAAAGATCAGCGAATCACCGTAGTTCACCGCGAAGTTAAGATCGTGCAGCACCACCACGACGGTGCGTCCGTGCTGGCGGGTCAGCATATGCAGCAGTTCCAGGATCTCCACCTGATAGCGGAGATCGAGAAAGGTTGTCGGTTCATCCAGCAGGATATATGGCGTTTGCTGCGCCAGGGCCATGGCGATCCAGCAGCGCTGACGCTGACCGCCAGACAATCTTTCAACCGGCAGATGTGCAAACTCCGCCGTCCCCGTCAGCCGCAGCGCCTCTTCAACAGCCCGTTCGTCCTCATCGCTCCACTGGCGCATAAAATTTTGCCAGGGAAAGCGCCCGCGTGAAACCAGCTCAAAGACGGTTAACCCTTCCGGCAGCAGCGGAGACTGCGGGAGAATGCCAAGCTGACGGGCAACCGTTTTGGTCGGCTGCTCATGAATGGCTTTACCGTCCAGCAGCGCGGTGCCCCCGAGCGGCAGCAGCAGCCGCGCGATAGTGCTCAACAGTGTGGATTTTCCACAGCCGTTCGCCCCTACCAGCACCGTCATTTTCTGCTGAGGGATCGCAAGGGAGATATCATCAACGATGATTTTTTTCTGATAGCCCGCAGAGAGGTTCTCCAGAACCAGTCCCGGTTGTTTTGTGTTGTGAGCCACGTGAACGCCAACGTAATGAAAAACCAACAAATAAAAATAAAACTCATTCTCTTTTGAAGAGTTTGACGCTGCGCCATGTAGTAGTCAAGAGAAGAAACACCCTGATAAAACCAGGGATAAACCTGAAGAAACATGAATGAAACATGGCCAATAAAAGCATTAATTTCAACATATTAATCAGCATTCTGATGCACTTATACGCATGGTTAAATGTTGTAGCCGATTTTTGCTTTTTTCCATTTACTACTACACCCCCACATGATTGAATGATTCTCAATTACATGTTCGATGCCATACGGTTAACGAGCAGACAATTAAGGGCAATGACTCACATATTCTTCCGCGCCCCTTCATGCGCGGGATATCTTGGGAAAACAGATGTAATGGCTACGTACACACCTTCTCTCTCTGGGGCAAAAGGGCGCGCGCTCTTTTCACTGCTGTTTATGGCGCCGTTGGTGCAGGCAGCGGACAACACAACGACTAAAGACGGCGAAACGCTTACCGTCACCGCCAGTCCGAATGCTACGGTAGATGCTACAAATGGCTATCAGCCGTTGAATACCTCCACCGCGACACTGACCAACATGCCAATGCTGGATATCCCGCAGGTGGTCAATACCGTCAGTGATAAAGTGCTGGAAGATCAGCACGCCACTACGCTTGATGAAGCGCTCTATAACGTCAGTAACGTGGTGCAAACCAATACTCTGGGCGGTACGCAGGATGCATTTGTTCGCCGTGGGTTTGGCGCGAACCGCGACGGTTCGGTGATGACCAACGGCCTGCGCACCGTACTGCCGCGCAGTTTTAATGCCGCTACCGAGCGCGTGGAAGTGCTAAAAGGCCCGGCCTCAACGCTGTATGGCATCCTCGATCCAGGTGGTCTGATAAACGTCGTGACCAAACGCCCGGAGAAAACCTTCGGCGGCTCACTTTCTGCCACCTCTTCCAGCTTTGGCGGCGGCACCGGACAGGTTGATGTTACCGGCCCGATTGACGGCACGCGTCTGGCGTATCGTCTCACGGGTGAGTATCAGGACGAAGATTACTGGCGCAATTTTGGCAACGAGCGCAGCACCTTTATCGCACCGTCGCTGACCTGGTTTGGCGATGATGCCACGGTCACCGTGCTCTATTCGCATCGCGACTATAAGACACCATTCGATCGTGGAACGATCTTCGATCTCAACACCAAACAGCCGGTAAACGTTGATCGCAAAACGCGTTTTGACGAACCGTTTAACATTACCGATGGTCAGTCAGACCTGGCGCAGCTCAACGCAGAATATCGCCTGAACAGCCAGTGGACCGCAAAGTTCGACTACAGCTTTAGCCAGGATAAATACAGCGATAACCAGGCCCGCGTAATGGCCTACGATTCAAAAACGGGCAACCTGACCCGCCGCGTAGATGCGACGCAAGGCTCGACCCAGCGGATGCATACGACGCGTGCGGATCTGCAGGGGAATGTGGACATCGCTGGCTTCTACAACGAGATCCTGACCGGCGTATCGTATGAGAATTACGATCTGCTGCGCACGGATATGATGCGCTGTAAAAACGTCAAAGATTTCAATATCTACAACCCGACGTATGGCAACCTTAGCAAGTGCACCACTGTCTCAGCGTCAGACAGCGACCAGACCATCAAGCAAGAGAGCTACTCCGCCTACGCTCAGGACGCGCTGTACCTGACCGATAAATGGATCGCCGTCGCCGGATTGCGCTATCAGTATTACACCCAGTACGCCGGTAAAGGTCGCCCGTTCAACGTCAATACCGACAGCCGCGACGACCAGTGGACACCGAAGCTGGGGCTGGTTTACAAACTCACGCCAGCGGTCTCGCTGTTTGCCAACTATTCCCAGACGTTTATGCCGCAATCATCCATTGCGAGCTACATCGGCGATCTGCCGCCAGAAACATCAAATGCGTATGAAATTGGCGCTAAGTTTGACCTGTTCGACGGTATTACTGCCAATATCTCGCTGTTTGATATTCACAAACGCAACGTGTTGTACACCGAAAGTATCGCGGGAGAGACCATCGCGAAAACCGCTGGCCGCGTGCGTTCGCAGGGTGTGGAGGTGGATCTGGCAGGGTCTCTGACGGAAAACACCAATATTATTGCCAGCTACGGCTATACCGACGCAAAAGTGCTGGAAGACCCGGACTATGCAGGCAAACCGCTGCCGAACGTGCCACGCCATACCGGCTCACTGTTCCTGACCTATGACATTCACAATGCGATCGGCGGAAATACGTTGACGCTTGGCGGAGGTGGACACGGCGTGAGCCGTCGCTCAGCGACCAACGGCGCGGACTATTATTTACCGGGCTATTTTGTTGCCGATGCCTTTGCGGCCTATAAGATGAAACTGCAGTATCCGGTGACGCTGCAGGTGAACGTGAAGAACCTGTTTGATAAGACTTACTACACCTCATCTATCGCGACCAATAACCTGGGCAACCAGATTGGCGACCCGCGCGAAGTGCAGTTTACGGTGAAGATGGAGTTTTGACATAAAAAAGCCCTGCATCGCAGGGCTTTTTCAGCATCAGGCTTCAATATCCGCCATATCGCCTTTCTCCTGCAGCCAGTTACGTCGGTCTTCCGAACGTTTCTTGGCAAGGAGCATATCCATCATCGCGTTGGTTTGCTGCTCGTCTTCGTCACTGATCGTCAGTTGCACCAGACGACGCGTGTTGGGATCCAGCGTGGTTTCGCGCAGCTGCATCGGGTTCATCTCACCCAGCCCTTTAAAGCGCTGGACGTTCGGTTTGCCCTTCTTACGCTTCAGCTGTTCCAGCACACCCGCTTTTTCTTCTTCCGTCAGCGCGTAATACACTTCTTTGCCGAGGTCGATACGGTACAGCGGCGGCAGCGCCACGTGAACGTGGCCGTTTTTCACCAGCGTGCGGAAGTGCTTCACAAACAGTGCGCACAGCAGCGTAGCGATGTGCAAACCATCGGAGTCCGCATCCGCAAGGATACAGATCTTACCGTAGCGCAACTGGCTCAGATCGTCGCTGTCAGGATCGATGCCGATCGCCACCGAGATATCATGCACTTCCTGCGAAGCCAGCACTTCATCTGAAGAGACCTCCCAGGTGTTCAGGATCTTACCCTTGAGCGGCATGATCGCCTGGTATTCACGATCGCGCGCCTGTTTGGCCGATCCACCCGCCGAGTCGCCTTCCACGAGGAACAGTTCGGTACGGTTGAGATCCTGCGCAGTACAGTCCGCTAGCTTGCCCGGCAGCGCAGGGCCGCTGGTCAGTTTTTTACGCACCACTTTCTTCGCCGCACGCAGACGACGCTGGGCGCTGGAAATGGCCATTTCAGCCAGCATCTCTGCCGCCTGAACGTTCTGGTTCAGCCACAGGGTAAACGCATCTTTCACCACGCCGGAAACGAATGCCGCACACTGACGTGACGACAAGCGCTCTTTGGTCTGACCGGCAAACTGCGGATCCTGCATTTTCACAGAGAGTACGTAGGCGCAGCGATCCCAGATATCTTCCGCCGACAGCTTCACGCCACGCGGCAGAATATTACGGTATTCGCAGAACTCGCGCATCGCGTCCAGCAGCCCCTGACGCAGACCGTTGACGTGCGTACCGCCGAGCATGGTGGGGATCAGGTTAACGTAGCTTTCGGTCAGCAGCTCACCGCCTTCCGGCAGCCACAGCAGCGCCCAGTCCACCGCTTCGGTGTCGCCGGTGAAATTGCCGACGAACGGTTTTTCCGGCAGCGTCGGCAGGCCGTTTACCGCTTCGCACAGATAGTCGTTAAGACCGTCCTCGTAGCGCCAGCTCTGCTCGGTGTTGTTAACGTTGTCTTTAAAGGTGATTTCCACGCCAGGGCAGAGCACCGCTTTGGCTTTCAGCAGGTGCGTAAGGCGAGAAACAGAAAAGCGCGGGCTATCGAAGAAGCTTTCGTCAGGCCAGAAGTGAACGCTGGTGCCGGTGTTACGTTTACCGCACGTGCCTACGACCTGCAGATCCTGAACCTTCTCGCCATTTTCAAACGCGATGTTGTAGACCTGACCATCACGGCGGACGTTTACTTCCACGCGCTTAGACAGGGCGTTAACGACTGAGATCCCCACGCCGTGTAAACCACCAGAGAACTGATAGTTTTTGTTGGAGAACTTACCGCCCGCATGCAGACGACAGAGGATCAGCTCAACGGCAGGGACGCCCTCTTCCGGGTGGATATCCACCGGCATGCCGCGCCCGTCGTCAATGACTTCCAGCGACTGATCGGCATGCAGGATGACGTCAACGCGTTTGGCATGACCCGCCAGCGCTTCGTCCACACTGTTATCAATAACTTCCTGGCCCAGGTGGTTTGGGCGCGTCGTATCGGTGTACATCCCCGGGCGGCGGCGAACCGGCTCAAGCCCGGTGAGGACCTCAATGGCATCAGCGTTATAGGTTTGCGTCATGATTTAAACTAGCAATTCGCATTGATTGTCAGTGGCTGTGCAGTCCAAGAAAATCGACAATCTGGGTGAAATGATTCTCAAAGCCCGTGAAAGCATGGTTTCCGCCCTCTTCTATAGTCTGGCGGCAGGAGGCGTAATACGCCACTGCCTGGCGGTAATCCAGCACTTCATCACCCGTCTGTTGCAGCAGCCAGATAAGATCCGGCGCTTCTAGCGGGTCAACCTGCATAACTTTGAGATCGTAAATATGGCGTGACTCTAGCACATATTGCTGACCGGTGTAGGGGTTCTCGTTTTCACCAAGAAAGTCCCGAAGCAGCTCAAATGGCCGCACCGCCGGGTTAACGACAACAGCGGGCAGCATGAAACATTGCGAGAGCCAGGTGGCGTAGTATCCGCCCAGCGATGAGCCGACCACACCGAATGATTCGCCGCCGTGTTCAAGCACAATAGATTCCAGCATCTCCGCAGCCTCCGCCGGGTAAGGCGGCAGTTGCGGAATAATCATCTCAACATCAGGGTGATGCACACTCAGCCACTGGCGAAACTGTGTCGCTTTTGCGGAGCGCGGCGAGCTGTTGAATCCGTGCAGATAAAGGAGCGTAGACATCAGTAGCCTTCTGAAGCGGTGTCCGGACGGAATTTTGCGCCTGTCAAACGGCAGACTTCCGTGGTCAGCGAACCATCGGCATGCAGTTCCAGCCAGCGCCAGCCTGGTGCGATGGTATCCAGCGTAAAGTTGGCACAGTGCGGCTTAAACTGAACGCAGGTCGATGGCGTCGCCAGCATACGGCGACCATTCCAGTCGAGATCCTGTTCCTGATGGATATGTCCGCACAGGAGATTCTTCACACGCGGGAATTTCGCCAGCACGCGATCCAGCGCAGCAGAATTACGCAGACTGTGCTGATCGAGCCAGCTGCAACCCGCTGGCAGAGGGTGATGATGAAGTAATAACAGCGTATGACGTTCAGGTTCAGCAGCCAGTTTGGTCTCCAGCCAGTCGAGCTGGAACTCGCTTAACTCACCGTGCGGGACACCAAACACCTGGCTATCCAGCAGCAGGATCTGCCACTGTTCACCCGCAAAGACACATTTTGCCGGAGAAATCCCCGCATCCTGGAGGGCATTGTACATAGCCGGCTGGAAATCGTGGTTTCCAGGTAGCCAGACGCAAGGCACGCTAAAACTCGCGATGCCTTCAGCAAAATGCTGATAGGCCGCGGAGGATTGGTCCTGCGCCAGATCGCCCGTTGCGACAATCAGATCGCATGCACGATTTTCAGCGTGAATGGCGCTAAGTACCGCCTGATAGCTCTCCCAGGTGTTGACCCCCAGCAGAGTTTCATGCTTTTCGGCAAAAAGGTGGGTATCGGTGATTTGTAATATCCTGACTGGCGCCCCACCAGCAACAGTCAGGTTCAACAGGCTTTCCAAATGGTGTCCTTAGGTAGGTTTATGACGCTAACAAACCGGAATCGCCATTGCTCCATGTGCTAAACAATATCTTAGCCAGTCAGCTAAAAACTGGTTAATTTGATGCTTTTCGTCGCGTTGATGCAACTTTTTATTCGGGTAATCATACCGTGCCTTGAAGCGAAAGATCTGCTGACTTGAACACACTTCAGCGACCATTGCATCGTGATAGAGGCGCACCGTCATCGACGGCAGGCTCCAGTAGCTAATACTGGGTGCCGTTTGCTCAATCTCCACCAGCGTGGTGTAGCGCGTTGATTCTGTTATCGTTAACCGATACTGTGCGTTGCTCACCTGATAGCTTACCGTTTCGCCGGGTGCGTCATTTTTCGGCAGCAGGCGGCGCAATTGTGCGAAATTAGTTTCGCACAGGCGCATCATTTCTGGGAAGTCAGGTGTATAACGCTTCATTTTTTCCACTCGTTTCGTAATGTCTGATAATGCAGTTGCAGCCATTGCAGGGCGATGACAGACGCTGCGTTGTCGATTTTCCCCTCTTCTACCCACTGATAAGCCTGTTCCCGGCTCACCACATGAACCCGAATATCTTCGTTTTCATCTGCCAGACCGTGGATCCCTTCCGCCGTCGTGGCGTCCACTTCGCCCACCATAATCGACAGGCGTTCGCTGGTGCCCCCCGGGCTTGCCAGATAGCTCAGCACCGGTTTTGTACGTCCCACCACCAATCCTGCTTCTTCCAGTGCCTCACGGCGGGCAACGTCTTCGACCGATTCGCCCTCTTCGATCATCCCGGCTACCATCTCCAGTAACCATGGGCTCTCGCTGACGTCGTAAGCCGCAATTCGGATCTGTTCCACCAGCACAACTTCGTCGCGCACTGGGTCAAAGGGTAGCAAGACTGCTGCATGCCCGCGCTCAAAAATTTCGCGTCTGATTTCGCCGCTCATTTCACCGTTAAACAGGCGATGCCTGAAACGGTAAAGTTCCATCGAAAAAAAACCGCTATAAAGCATTTCTCGTGCAATAATTTCTACATCGTTTTTGGCGAATGTCACGGGCAACTTTTCTGGTTTCTGCATGAGTCGAGTCCTGGTAGCAATGGTGATGAAATTGTGAATTTCAAGGCTGTTTGGCTGCCGTTTGTAAGGCTATATGTTAGATTGGTGCAAATTACCGCCAGATGGCACGTAACGCCAACCTTTTGGTATGGAAGATTCTGTTAGAATCGGCAATTATTTTTTAATTAGATCAGCGCTAATACTGCTTCACAACAAGGAATGCAAATGAAGAAATTGCTCCCCATCCTTATCGGCCTGAGCCTGACGGGCTTCAGTGCAATGAGCCAGGCGGAAAACCTGTTACAGGTCTACCAGCAGGCACGTCTGGGCAACCCTGATTTACGTAAATCAGCGGCCGATCGTGATGCTGCGTTTGAAAAGATTAACGAAGCGCGTAGCCCATTGCTGCCACAGTTAGGTTTAGGTGCAGATTATACCTACAGCAACGGTTTCCGCGACGCTAACGGCGTAAACTCCAATGCTACCAGTGCCTCACTGCAATTAACACAGACGCTGTTTGATATGTCCAAATGGCGTGCCCTGACCCTGCAGGAAAAGAGCGCAGGCATCCAGGATGTGACCTATCAGACTGACCAGCAAACGCTGATCCTGAACACCGCCACAGCTTATTTCAACGTGCTAAGCGCGATTGACTCGCTCTCCTACACCGAAGCGCAGAAACAGGCCATTTACCGCCAGTTAGACCAAACCACGCAGCGTTTCAACGTGGGTCTGGTTGCGATCACTGACGTGCAGAACGCCCGTTCACAGTACGACAGCGTACTGGCCAACGAAGTGACCGCGCGTAACAATCTCGACAATGCGCTGGAATCACTGCGTCAGGTCACCGGGAATTACTACCCTGAGCTGGCGTCTCTGAACGTGGACAGCTTCAAAACGGATAAACCGCAGGCGGTCAACGCCCTGTTGAAAGAAGCGGAAAACCGTAACCTGACCTTGCTGCAGGCGCGTCTGAGCCAGGATCTGGCCCGCGAACAGATTCGTCAGGCACAGGATGGCCACCTGCCTACCCTGAGCCTCAGTGCATCTACCGGTATTTCTGATACGACCTACAGCGGCTCCAAAACGAACTCAGCCCAGTATGACGACAGCAATATGGGTCAGAACAAAGTGGGTCTGAACTTCTCCCTGCCACTGTATCAGGGCGGCCAGGTCAACTCGCAGGTGAAACAGGCGCAGTACAACTTTGTTGGCGCGAGCGAGCAGCTGGAAAGTGCTCACCGCAACGTGGTGCAGACCGTGCGCTCTTCCTTCAACAACGTGAACGCCTCTATCAGCAGCATCAACGCGTATAAACAAGCCGTGGTGTCTGCACAGAGCTCCCTGGATGCGATGGAAGCAGGTTACTCGGTCGGTACACGTACTATCGTTGACGTGCTGGACGCAACCACCACGCTGTACAACGCGAAACAGCAGCTTTCAAGCGCGCGTTACCAGTACCTGATTAACCAGCTGAACATCAAACAGGCTCTGGGTACACTGAACGAGCAGGACCTGCAGATGCTGAACAGCGCACTGGGCAAACCAGTCTCAACGTCGCCGGACAGCGTTGCACCGGAGAATCCGGAGCAGGTTGCCGCCGTTGATAACTTCAACGCTAACAGCAGCGCCCCTGCTGCACAGCCTGCCGCCGCGCGTTCTACCAAGCCAGCAAGCAACGGCAGCAATCCGTTCCGTAACTAAGATTGTCATCAGGCCCTCTCCCACAGGGAGAGGGCGCATCTGAATCACGCCCGAACGTAAGCCAACGTAAAGATCCCCCTGATTCCCCCCCTCTTCGCTTCATTTTCAACCACTCATCCTCTATCCTGAGCGTTATTACCACTGGGTCCTGGAAGACAAAGATGAAACGGACAAAAACGATTAATCACGCATCGTTCCGCAAGAGCTGGAACGCGCGTCACCTCACCCCTGTTGCGCTGGCAGTTACGGCTGTCTTTATGCTGGCAGGTTGTGAGAAAAACGACGAAACGGTTTCGCTGTATCAAAACGCCGACGACTGCTCTGCCGCAACCGGTAACGCCGCTGAATGTAAAACGGCATACACCAACGCGCTGAAAGAAGCAGAACGTACCGCACCGAAATATGCTTCACGCGCAGACTGTGTGGCAGAGTTCGGTGAAGGTCAGTGCCAGCAGACGCCTGCTCAGGCGGGCACTGCCCCGGAAAATCAGGCACAGGCGCAGTCCAGCGGCAGTTTCTGGATGCCGCTGATGGCAGGTTATATGATGGGCCGTCTGATGGGTGGCGGTGCGGGTTATCAGCAGCAACCGCTGTTTAGCTCGAAAAACCCGGCCAGCCCGGCTTATGGCCAATACACCGACGCCAGCGGCAAAGGCTACGGCGCAGCAACCCCAGGCCGCACCGTGACCGTCCCGAAAACGGCGATGGCGCCGAAGCCTGCGACCACCAGCACCATCACCCGTGGCGGGTTTGGTGAATCCGTAGCGAAGCAGACCAGCATGCAGCGTAGCGCGTCAGGCACTTCTACTCGCTCAATGGGCGGCTGATCATGGAGCGAGTCAGTATCACCGAGCGCCCGGACTGGCGCGAAAAAGCCACCGAATACGGTTTTAACTTCCACACCATGTACGGCGAGCCGTACTGGTGTGAAGATGCCTATTACAAACTCACGCTCGCCCAGGTTGAGAAACTGGAAGAAGTGACGGCCGAGCTGCACCAGATGTGCCTCAAGGTGGTGGATAAAGTCATCGACAGCGACGAGCTGATGGCAAAATTCCGCATTCCAAAGCACACCTGGAGCTTTGTCCGTCAGTCGTGGAAAACGAATCAGCCTTCGCTTTACTCTCGCCTTGACCTGGCATGGGACGGCGTGGGTGAACCTAAGCTTCTTGAAAATAACGCCGACACGCCCACTTCTTTATACGAAGCGGCGTTCTTCCAGTGGATCTGGCTGGAAGACCAGGCCAATGCCGGAAACCTGCCGGAAGGCAGCGATCAGTTCAACAGCCTGCAGGAAAAGCTGATAGAGCGTTTTGCCGAGCTGCGCGAACAATTTGGCTTCAACCTGCTGCACCTCGCCTGTTGCCGCGACACGGAAGAAGATCGCGGGACGGTTCAGTATCTGCAGGACTGCGCCGCCGAAGCGGAAGTGGCAACCGAATTCCTCTATATCGAAGATATCGGCCTGGGTGAAAAAGGTCAGTTTACCGACCTGCAGGATCAGGTGATCAGCAACCTGTTCAAGCTCTACCCGTGGGAATATATGCTGCGCGAAATGTTCTCCACCAAGCTGGAAGATGCAGGCGTACGCTGGCTAGAACCGGCATGGAAGAGCATTATCTCCAACAAAGCCCTGCTGCCGTTGCTGTGGGAAATGTTCCCGAACCATCCTAACCTGCTGCCTGCGTATTTTGCGGAAGATGATTATCCGCAAATGGAAAAATACGTCGTGAAGCCGATCTTCTCCCGTGAAGGGGCGAACGTGTCGATTATCGAAAACGGCAAAACGCTGGAAGCGGTTGAAGGGCCTTACGGCGAAGAAGGGATGATCGTCCAGGAATTTTATCAACTGCCGAAATTTGGCGACAGCTACACGCTGATTGGCAGCTGGCTCATCAACGATCAGCCTGCCGGGATTGGCATCCGCGAAGATCGCGCGCTGATCACGCAGGATCTGTCGCGGTTCTACCCACATATTTTCGTGGAGTAAGACTTGCTACGCTTACCAGGCCTACGCTCAACCTGTAGGCCGGGTAAGGCGAAGCCGCCACCCGGCATGTTTTCACCCCACCTGCACCGAAAGCATACTCAGGCTCCCCATCTCAATACCGTCGACCGGGATCGTAACCGGCTCCTGACCATCCCACGCACCAAGAACATACAATAGCGGCAGGAAGTGTTCCGGCGTCGGGTTAGAGAGCGAACCACCTTCGTGATCCAGATAGTTCACCAGCGGATGCTCCTCTACCGGGCCTTGCCAGGTCAGATTCGCTTTGACGTAATCATTAAAAGAGGTCGCCCACGGATATGGCGTGTTTTCACCGTGCCAGCGTGCCGTACGCAGGTTATGTACCACGTTACCACTTGCCACCAGCATAATGCCTTCATCACGCAGGGTTGCCAGCTTACGACCCATCTCCAGATGCCAGGCGGCAGGTTTGGTACTGTCGATGCTCAACTGCACCATCGGGATATCCGCATCAGGATACATTTTAATCAGCACTCCCCAGGAGCCATGGTCAAAGCCCCAGGCTTCTTTATCCAGCGCCACCGGAACAGGAGCAAGCAGCTCCACCAGATGCTGTGCCAGTTCAGGTGAGCCTGGGGCCGGATAATGCGTGTCATACAGCGCCTGTGGAAAACCGCCGAAATCATGGATGGTTTTTGGTGTTTCCATGGCGGTTACGCCCGTCCCCCGGGTGAACCAGTGCGCAGATACCACCACAATCGCTTTCGGACGCGGCAACGTTTCACCCAGATGACGCCATGAGCGGGTATAGACATTATCTTCCAGAACGTTCATTGGGCTACCGTGGCCTAAAAACAGGGCTGGCATACGGGAAGAAGTCATGGTGATATCCTTACAGAAGGTGTCAATTTAATGGTGCTACATTACGCGCAATCTGGCAAAGATGAACGCTGATAAGCGTGAAGATCATCTTCAGGAAATTTGAATGTAAGGAATGTGTAACGCCGCGTTTTCTCACTCGCTTTGTCAGAGAATTGATGCCGCTTGCCAAAGAGATCGACCCAAACAACAACCCAAGCTATGGGGTCCTGTGTGGGATGTCGGTGATGGGGTTAAGTCTGATATTACTTCAGGCCGCAGGCATCAGCTGACTTGACATGCGCCTTCTGTAAAGGGGGGCATATTATTTGTAAAAAAAATAATTGTTCGCGAAATATACGATCCGCCTCCTTTCATATAAAAAAATCAATTTTTTCATCGAACATCCCCGCGCGACACAACACGAAACAATATAGCGTGCATTATAATTTACGCATCTTGAGATTCATTCGATCACAATAAAAAATGCTTATATTTTAATTATATCTACAATGATTTTTAAGCTTGATTAATCGCATTAACTCTCCGGAGATCGGTATACTCCCCTGGCAATATTCTGACTAATATTCAGGATATGAATTCAACTGAAAAAGGATATTTTCATGTTTACAGGAAAAAAAGCGCTTTTAGCCGTGGCAATGGCCACGCTTATTTCTCGGTCGGCGTTTGCTGCAGAACAAGGTTCCGGTAAGATCAAATTCAAAGGTGTGGTGATTGATGCACCATGCAATATTGCACCAGACAGCGTTGATAAAGAAGTCGATTTGGGTGAAATTACGACCGCCGTTATTAATGCCAATAAAAAATCGTCACCCGTGGCGGTAGATATCAACCTGGAAAACTGCCAGCTAGACGATCCAGGCGATGAAACCGACACCCCAATAACCAAGGTTGACGTCACGTTCACCAGCTCCGCCACGGATACAACGGATACCAGTCTGATGACCAACACGTATGCCAACGGTGCGCAGAACGTGGGCGTCCGCCTGCTGGATAATGCGGAAGCGAACATCACCCTGGGTAGTGCCAGTGAAGTTACCCTGCTGGCAGGCTCCGCCACCCAGACGCTGCACTTTAAGGCGCAAATGGAAGTACTGAGCGGCAAAACGGCAACGCCAGGTCAGGTTGAAGCCACCGCAAACTATGTGCTGGCTTATAAATAATTCAAATTTACCTCGTTATCTACCGACTGGCTCGTTATGCCAGTCGGCATTTTATATTTACTTTGGGCAACAGGATGATGAAACATAAATCAACATGCATAATCATCATTACCGCCCTGTTAATGACAAAAGTCGCCTCTGGTACCGAATTTAATATTAATGCCATCGATAAAGAACAGCGCAACAGCGTCGATTTAACACAGTTTAAAGATCGCGCCTCCGTCGTCCCCGGACGTTATTTTGTTACGGTTTCGATTAATGACATCCCCTTAGCAAACGGCTGGCAGTTAACGTGGAAAAAAGTGAATGATGCAGTCCAGGTCTGTATTCCCAGCGAGCTGGCCGACACGTTCGGCCTGCAGGATAAAATGCGGGAATCGCTAACTGAAAAAGAGGGCTGTATAGACTTCGCCCCGCTGCCGGACATTCATTTTACCTTTGAACAAGCAAGCCAGACGCTAAACGTGTCCATTCCCCAGGCGTGGTTGCAGTACCGTTCTGCCGACTGGATGCCCCCGTCAACCTGGGATCACGGCGTGGCGGGCATCCTGCTGGACTACAATCTTTTTGCCAGCCACTATCAGCCCAACAGCGGCAGCAGTTCAGATAATGCCAACACTTACGGCACGGCGGGCGCAAACGTCGGCGCCTGGCGGTTGCGCAGCGATTATCAATACAACCAGACGCACGCGGACGGCGGTTCAGAGCATAACGGGCGCTTCTCGCGCGTTTATATGTTCCGCCCCCTGCCCACCATGGGCGCAAAGCTGACGCTCGGCGAAACGGATTTCCAGTCGTCGATTTTTGACGCCTTCACCTACACCGGCGCGTCGCTTATCAGCGATGAGCGCATGCTGCCGTGGTCACTGCGCGGCTATGCGCCACAAATCTCCGGCATTGCCCAAACCAACGCGACGGTCACCGTAAGCCTCGCCGACAGGGTCATCTATCAAACAAAAGTCCCGCCGGGCCCGTTCATCATTCAGGATCTCAACCAGTCGGTGCAGGGCACGCTCGACGTGAAGGTAACGGAAGAAGATGGCCGGGTGAGTACGTTCCAGGTCTCTGCCGAATCCGTTCCCTTCCTGACGCGTCAGGGACAGGTTCGCTACAAGCTGGCAGCAGGCAAGCCGCGAAAGGACGCGTCGCATGATGTTGAGGACAGCACCTTCATGAGCGGCGAGTTTTCCTGGGGCATGCTGTCGCAAACCTCACTCTATGGAGGAACGCTGGCCGATGGTGACCACTACAACGCCTTTGCCGCCGGGCTGGGACAAAACATGGCGTATCTGGGCGCGCTCTCGTTTGATATCACCCGGGCCACCAGCCAGTTGCCGGGCGAGAGTCCGCAGACGGGCTACAGCTACCGTTTTAACTACAGTAAGCGGTTCGACACAACCGGTAGCCAGCTTACGCTGGGGAGCTACCGTTACTCAGACCGCCAGTTCCTGAGCTACGCGCGTTATCTGGATAACGACAACAGCGACAGCCAGACGGAAAAACAGACTCTCAGCGTCACCGCCAGTCAGTACATATCGGCCCTCTCGCTAAACCTTTATCTAAGCATGCTGCGCCAAACATGGTGGGATGACTCGCCTTCCACGACCGGCAGCGTCACCGCAGGCTATAACTTCGACCTTGGCCGCTGGAAAAACCTTGGCCTGACCCTGTCGTTGAGCAGAACCCATTACGAAGATGATGAAGAGGACGACAACCAGTTTTATCTCTCGCTGAGCGTGCCGCTCGATCCTGACCATCGCCTGAACTACGATCTTCGCAACGGCGACAGCCTGAGCCAGAGCGTCTCCTGGTACGATACATCTGACCGGAACAATACCTGGGGCGTCTCTGCAGGCACCGAGAGCGAAAAAGCCGATGCAGGCGCACAGTTCAGCGGAAACTATCAGCACTATTCTTCGCTGGGGGATCTCAACGTCTCGGGCAGCTATAAGGCGAATGAGTACAACTCAATGAGCGCCAGCTGGAACGGATCGTTTACCGGGACGGCGAAAGGGTTTGCCCTGCACCGTCGCAGCTACGGCAATGAGCCACGCGTCATGGTCAGCACCGACGGCGTGGGCCATATCCCGCTGAACGTATCGCATGACGAAACCAACGCGTCGGGTATCGGTGTTCTGCCATCGTTTTCCAGCTATACCCCGGCCAGCCTGCGGGTCAACATGAACAATTTGCCTGACGGTGTTGACGTCGATACGCGGGTGGTCACTTCCACCTGGACAGAAGGCGCCATCGGCTATCGTCAAATCGCGACCCGAGCCGGTAACGATATTGCCGGCATTTTGCGAACGCCTTCCGGGACACCGCCGCTCGGCGCCCTGGTCCGCCTGCAGGATAACGGCCAGCAGGTAGGTATGGTCGCCGAGGAGGGTCGCGTCTGGCTGGGCGCCGTCCAGCCTGAGCAACAGTTCCTGGTCACGTGGGGAGACAACCATCAGTGTCGCTTCTCGTTACCTTCTCACCTTGAAAACAGTATGCAGCTCATGCTGCCTTGCCAGTAAGAAACCATGATGAAACTCACCCCACTCAAGGCCCTGAGCCTGATGTTGCTCGGCACCGCATTGAACGCGCATGCCGCCATTAACCTGGACCGTACGCGGATCGTTTTTCCCGAAGGGGACAAGGCAAGCAGCCTGAAAGTCGATAACCAGAGCAAAACATTACCCTACCTGGCGCTTTCCTGGATTGAAAACGAAAACGGGCGCAAAGAGGACAACCACTTCATGGCGCTGCCGCCCATTCAGCGCATTGAAGCGGGCGCGTCATCGCAGGTCAGAATTGTGAAGCAGGCGGCGGTTGGGCAGTTGCCGAAGGACAGAGAGTCGCTGTTTTACTTCAACCTGCGCGAAGTTCCGCCCACAAGCAGCGCCAGCGAGGCGCGCAGCGTTATGCAGGTGGCCATGCAGAGCCGCATTAAGCTGTTCTGGCGGCCAAAAGCCATCACCAAAAAGCCGGGTGATCAAAGCGAAATGCGCATGGAAATTACCGCCACCGCAACGGGGCTCAGCGTGCACAACCCCACGCCCTATTACATCACTCTCGCGTGGCTGAGTAAAAATGCGAAAACCCAGCTGCCGGGCTTCGACAGCCTGATGATTGCTCCGTTTGCCACAGCGTCCACCTCTACCGGCGACTACCACGGGAGCTACTACTGTGTGGGTTACATTGATGATTACGGCGCGCTGAAAAAAGTGGACGTTACCTGTGCGGGTAAGGCTCAATGCCAGCTCAGCGAGCGGAAGGGTCAAAACAATGTGCAAGCTCGCTAATTTTTTGTTTTTGCTGCTACTTGCCCTTCTGCCATTCAGGGAGGCGCTGGCGCTTGACTGCTATCTCGGCGTTTCCGGCGGGCCTGTGGAGGAGACAAAAACAATCTCGCCTTTTGCCATTCCCAGCAACGCGCAGGTGGGGGAGAAAATATGGGAATCTGACGATATCAAAGTTCCTGTGACCTGCGACCACAATGCCACCAGTAATTTTGAAAAAGAGGACATCTATGCCTGGGTTAACCCCTACCCGTCGGCGTCCGATCCCTACTACGATCTCGGCGTAACTTATGAAGGGATCGACTACGATGCGACAGGACAACCCAACGGGGTCGATACGTCCCAGTGCCTTGATAACAAACAGATCACTATCTATACACCTGCCCAAATCCAGCAAATGGGCTGGGAGAACCGCATCTGCTCCGGCAATGCAAACGACATTCACACCTCACGTACGTTCATCGTGCGCTTTCGTCTGTACGTCAGAATCAAGGTCATGCCGCCGCACGGCTACGTCAGCACGCTCGGGGACTATATCGTGGTGCAGTTCGACGGCAAGGGCGGCGTCAACCAGATGTCCGACGCGAAAAACCTTAAGTATCATATTAATGGCCTGAACAATATCACCGTGCTGGACTGCGGGGCGACCTTCAGCATCTATCCGGAAAATCAGGAGATTGATTTTGGTACGTTCAGCGCCCGCGACATGATGAATCAGGGAAAGCGAACGCGCACGTTCTCGGTCAGAACGACCAAGATACAGGACGCCGAGTGTTCCGATGGGTTCAAAATGGATTCGTCGTTCTATACGAACGAGACGCTGAGCGATGAAGATACCGCCCTGCTCATCGGTAACGGCCTGAAATTACGCATCCTGAACGGAACGCAGCCCTACACCTTTAACCGATACGAAGAGTATGCCGATTTTACCGGCAGTACGTTGCAGTACGAACAGACCTATACCGCTGAGCTCTCACCGGTGCCGGGAAAAGCGATCCAGTCCGGGCCATTCGAAACCGTGGTGCTGTTTAAAATTAACTACCACTAAACATAAAAAAGCCGGGTTTCCCCGGCTTTTTTATGTTTAGTGGTTTCAGCTGGCTTTGCGCTCGTGCGCCTGGCGGTACTCGACCAGATCTTCAATCGTGACTACCGGCATATTGTGCAGACGGGCAAAGGTGATGCACTCCGGCGCGCGCGCCATGGTGCCGTCATCGTTGGTCAGTTCACACAAAACACCTGCAGGTTTGAAGCCTGCCAGCGTCACCAGATCGATAGTCGCTTCGGTGTGGCCGCCACGGGTCAGCACACCGCCGGCCTGCGCGCGCAGAGGGAAGACGTGGCCTGGACGATGCAGATCGGATGGCTTCGCATTATCAGCAATGGCGGCACGTACGGTGGTCAGACGGTCAGCCGCAGACACACCGGTGGTCACGCCATGCGCCGCTTCAATGGTCACGGTAAAACCGGTACCAAAGGCGCTGGTGTTGTTTTCGACCATCATCGGCAACTCGAGCTGCTTACGACGATCTTCGGTAATACACAGGCATACGATGCCACTACCGTGACGGATGGTCAGCGCCATCTGCTCAACGGTCATGTTTTCGGCGGCGAAAATCATGTCGCCTTCGTTTTCACGGTTTTCATCGTCAAGCACCATCACACCGCGACCTTCACGCAGTGCATCCAGTGCATGTTCAACACGTTGAGTTGAAGTGCCAAAAGAGGAAAGTAGCGTCTGATTCATGGTAAAAAAAACCTCATTAACATTATGGTTACCAGAATCAGGGCAGTCTTAGGAGCGCCGTATAAGCGGCAAAAAGATAACGTGAGCGGGCCCATGCCCGACTGGATCGTTACTCTCTCCCATCCGGACTCTAACCGTCGGCCCCGGAATTACACCGGATCTGCTGACCTTTGAGTGTTAACCCAAAGCGCTCGCGGGCTTTCAGCGTGAAGCTGATTTACCGCCGGTGGGGAATTTCGCCCCGCCCTGAGAATAAGCGAGATAACTATAACGCTATTGATTACCCTGGGCAATGCATAAGCATCAAACAATTTTGTTTAACCCGCGGCATGACGCGCTACAATAGGCACTGACACCTTTTCATCAAGGGAAACGACAATGATTGACCCGAAAAAAATTGAGCAAATTGCGCGTCAGGTACACGAATCCATGCCGAAAGGCATTCGTGAATTTGGTGATGACGTAGAAAAGAAAATCCGCCAGACGCTGCAGGCGCAGTTGGTTCGCCTTGATTTAGTCAGCCGTGAAGAGTTCGACGTGCAGACCCAGGTTCTGCTGCGTACCCGCGAGAAGCTGGCGTTGCTGGAACAGCGTCTGACCGAGCTGGAAAACCGCAATACGCAGGAAGAAGTGAAGCCGGCGCCGGCCATTCCACCGATGGATGAGCAGGAGTAAGAGCGGCCTGATGCCCTCACCCCAACCCTCTCCCACAGGGAGAGGGTGAAAAACGAACGGGCCAATTGGTCCGTTTTTTTACTGACTGTCTTTCTGGATCTTCTTAATGATGTTGGTGGTTGAACACCCGTCCTCAAAGTTGAGCACCATCACTTCGCCGCCGTTGGCCCAGACCTCTTCGCTGCCCGCAATTTGCTCCGGCTTGTAATCGCCACCTTTCACCAGCAGGTCCGGCAGAATACCGGCAATCAGACGCTGCGGTGTGTCTTCTTCAAACGACACCACCCAGTCCACGGCTTCCAGCGCACCGAGAACGATCATACGCTGTTCCAGCGGGTTCACCGGACGCGTTTCCCCCTTCAGACGCTTCGTTGACGCATCACTGTTCACTGCCACAATCAGACGATCGCCCAGCTTGCGCGCATTAGCCAGATAAGAGACGTGACCCGCGTGCAGAATGTCAAACACACCATTGGTCATCACCACTTTCTCACCGCGCTTACGCGCTGCGGCAACGGCGGCTTTCAGTTCGTCTTCGCTCATCACACCGAAACCGGTGTCTGCACGGCCACGCACGGCATTTTCCAGCTCAATAGGCGAAACGGTTGAAGTACCGAGTTTGCCGACGACAACACCCGCCGCTGCGTTAGCAAAGTAACAGGCTTCTTCAAGGGAATTCCCGGCTGCAAGCGTCGCCGCCAGCACGCCAATCACCGTATCGCCAGCACCGGTCACGTCATACACTTCCTGCGCCTGAGTGGGCATATGCAGGGGTGCTTTGCCTGGTTGAATCAGGGTCATCCCCTGCTCTGAACGGGTCACCAGCAGTGCAGACAGCTCGAAATCAGCAATGATCTTCATGCCGCGTTCGACAATTTCTGCTTCCGTTTTGCACTTACCCGCCACCGCTTCAAACTCAGAGAGGTTTGGCGTCAGCAGCGTTGCGCCGCGATAGCGCTCAAAATCGGTGCCTTTCGGGTCGATCAGCACCGGCACGTTGGCTTTACGCGCGAGCTGAATCATCGTCTGCACGCTCGCCAGCGCACCTTTGGCATAGTCGGACAGCACCAGCGCACCAATATTGCCCAGCGCCTGATTAATACGCTCGTGCAGCGGCTCAGGGTCAACTCCCTCGAACCCTTCTTCAAAGTCGAGGCGGATTAACTGCTGGTTGCGCGACAGCACGCGCAGTTTGGTGATCGTCGGGTGGGTCGGTACAGAAACGAAGTCACACTTCACGTTCACGTCCGCCAGTGACTTGCTCAGCGCACGCGCCGCATCGTCGATGCCGGTCAAGCCTACCAGACGCGAATGCGCGCCCAGAGAGGCAATGTTCATCGCCACGTTTGCCGCGCCGCCGGGACGCTCTTCAATGGTGTCGACCTTAACCACCGGTACCGGCGCTTCCGGAGAGATGCGGCTGGTTGGCCCATACCAGTAGCGATCCAGCATCACATCCCCGACAACCATAACTCCAGCACGTTCAAACTCTGGCAGTGTTACTTTCATTCCTGACTCCAGAAAGATTCACAATTTGCGCGCGATAATATCACACTTGTTTTGTTACGCACGGTTCCACCAGCCACTTCTGCCAGCTTGCCGTCACCTGAGTGCGTTCACTGCTGAAACAGTCCAGCGCCACATGCCCCGGTTGTTCCTGCAGCGCCAGGTGGTGCAGCTCATCGCGTAGCGTGGTATAGGCGCGGGTTAACTCCTGTGCCTCCTGCTCGTCCATAATGTCGTTTTGCGCGAGCAGTTCCAGAATGCGTACATTGTCCGACCAGCGTGTCAGCTTCGGTTTATCGTGCGCGTGCAGCAGCACCAGGTACTGGGTAATAAACTCAATATCGGTAATCCCCCCCTCATCGGCTTTGATATCAAAGCGATCGCGATGTTTATTGCCTAAATGCGCACGCATTTTCTCGCGCATTTCGCGCACTTCGGTCTGCAACGTACTGCCGTCACGCGGGGTGGTCATGACCTCCTTGCGGATGACGTCAAACTGCGTTTTAAGCTGCGGATCGCCGTACACCACGCGGGCACGCACCAGCGCCTGATGCTCCCACGTCCAGGCTTCGTTCTTCTGGTAATCAGCAAAGGACTCCGTCGAGGTGACCAGCATGCCCGCCGCGCCGGAGGGTCGCAGACGTGCATCCACTTCGTACAAAATGCCGGATGAGGTACGGGTGCTGAACAGGTGCATAATACGTTGAGCCAGACGCAGATAGAACTGACGCCCGTCAATTTCACGTTCGCCGTCAGTCATCACGTCGACCGGGCAATCGTGCAGGAAGATTAAATCCAGATCGGAGCTATAACCCAGCTCCCAACCGCCGAGCTTGCCGTACCCCACCACCGCAAAACCACGACCTTCACGATCGGCCAGGTGTTTCGGCTGGCCGTAGCGAGCCACCATCTGCACCCAGGCCTGATGCACTACCGCGTCGATGATCGCTTCTGCAAGCCAGGTTAAGTGATCACTCACTTTCATCACCGGCAGCGTTCCGGCGATATCCGCCGCCGCCACACGCAGCATCTGTGCCTGCTTAAACTGACGCAACGCCTCCAGCTGTTGCTCTTCGTCCTCTTCCGGCACACGCAGCAGATACTGACGCAGCTCGTCCCGATAAGCATCCGTTGCCGTCGGCTGGTAGAGCGTATTCGGGTCGAGCAGTTCGTCGAGCAACAGCGGATAACGTGCCAGCTTGTTGGCCACCATCGGCGACGCGGCGCAGAGCGTAATCAGGTGTTTAAGCGCTCCTGGAAACTCGCTCAATAGTTCAAGGTACGTGGTACGGGTGATAATCCCGCTCAGCAGCGGCATCATGCGCGAGAGCGGCACCGGCGCATCCGCGCGGGAGCAAACCTCGCTCAGCAGATGCGGCATCAAATGATCAAGTACCTGACGACCACGTGGCCCAATCGCACGTTTATTCAGTTCAAGACGGAAATCAGCAATCAGTGCCACCACACGATGGCGGGCGTCGTCACTCAGGTGTGCCAGTACTGGCGTGGTGTCATCTTCCTGAAGCGCGTCCTGCCACAGCTCGCGCCAGTGCTCGGAAAGCACATCATCCTGCGACTCACTTTCGTCATCGCCAATCAGGTCGTTAAAGATACGGCGTACGCCTGCCATATGCGCATCCAGCCGTTCGGTCAGCATTGACCAGTCATCTGCGCGCATCCCCCAGGCAAGACGCGCCCGGTTCAGGTCATCCGCTGGCAAGGTCTGGGTCTGTTCGTCGTTGATACTTTGCAGCAGGTTTTCCAGACGACGCAGGAACAGATAGGCCTCACGCAGGGTTTGCGCGTCACCGTCCGGTAACAGGTGAAGCTGCTCAATCGATGTCAGCGTTGGCAGCAACGAACGTGATTGCAGGGACGGCTCACGCCCGCCGCGAATAAGCTGGAAGACCTGGACGATAAATTCGATTTCGCGGATACCGCCTGCACCGAGCTTAATATTGTCTTTCAGCCCACGGCGGCGCACTTCTCGGGCAATCATCCCTTTCATGTTTCTCAGGGACTGGATCACGCTGAAGTCAATGTAACGGCGGAACACGAACGGGCGCAGCATGGCGCGCAGCTCGTTGGCGTAGGCATCATCGCTGTCGCCCATGATCCGCGCTTTGACCATGGCGTAGCGTTCCCAGTCGCGCCCCTGCTCCTGGTAATAATCCTCCAGTGCGGCAAAGCTCAACACCAGCGGTCCGCTGTCGCCAAAGGGACGCAGACGCATGTCCACGCGGTAGACGAAACCATCCTGCGTCGGCTGATCCAGGGCCTTAATCAGACGCTGACCGAGTCGGGTAAAGAACTGGGCGTTGTCCAGCTCACGGCGCCCGCCGCGCGTAGAGCCGTTCTCCGGCCAGGCAAAAATCAGATCGATATCGGAGGAGAAGTTAAGCTCGCAACCGCCCAGCTTACCCATCCCCAGAATCAACAGTGGCTGAGGAACCCCTTCCTCGCTGCACGGTGTGCCCCACTCTTTACAGCAGGCGGTGTAGAGCCAGTCTCGCGCAGCAACAATCAACGTCTGTGCCAGCTCACTTAGCTGCTGTAACGTGCTCTCTTCGCTCACCAGCGCCAGAGATTGCGCCCAGGCAATACGCACCATTACCCGGCGACGGAACTGGCGCAGGACGCGCATCAGCGTTGCTTCATCCGCAACTTCAGCAAGCGCGGTTTGCAACCAGTCAGCATAATGCCGCCACTCTTCTGCCTGTGGCGGTGACTTTTCAAGCTCCACCAGCCAGTCCGGGTTGGCGGTGATACTTTCCTGCACAAAATCACTGAAAGTGAGCACGCTCTTCGCCTGCTCGCTTAATGATGACGCTGGTAATGACTCAGGCAGACGTTCGCAAACGGTCTGCCACTGCTGCTGTAACTGCGAAGAAAGCGGCATGATTGGGGTTCCTTGCCAGAGTTAACGTTTTCCGCTGTGCAGCCAGAACGGCTCCTGCGAAATGGCCTCGTTACGGAAATGCTCAATCTCAATATGCTGACGGGTTTCAATGGCATGCTTCAGCCCCTGCCAGTTCTCCAGCCAGGCCTGAGCCTTCACGCCGTCATAGGCACCGGAAAGCAGCAGCATGCTGTCGATATTGCGCGAAAGACGAGGAAGCTGATCGCCATACTGGTCACCCAGTGGGTAAGCAAAGGTGCTCTTCAACTCGGCGGCATGACGAGAGAGATGAATATCCGCGAAACGTTTGAAGTTCTCCGCGATTTTGGTCTGCGCTTTCGCATCCAGGAAAGTACGCCAGCCACGCGTGACCAGAAACTCGGTCAGTGCCAGTTTTGCCGTCGCCGTTTGCGGGCTATAGATCGCTGTTTGTGCCGATACGTCGGAGAGCATCAGCGTTTCGGTCTGCGTCAACAGATCACGTAAGTGAGTGCTCGCTTTGCGAGGAACGATGCCGCCGAACAGCGTCAGGGTATGGCGCACCAGAGCAATGGCCGCCAGCACATGGGTTTTGGCGTTTTTCACATTACGCGCCCATAGCTCTTCATGGTATTGCCACTGTGAAAGCGCCAGCTCCAGCGCGGCTTCCAGACCCTGCTCTACGCTGGCTTTCGGCGCAACGTGCAAAATCGTTGTCTCTTTCACCACGCGTGGCGCATTTCCGGCCGCCAGGTGATAACCGCGCGCGGCTTTGCTCAGGCTACCCTGACGCAACCCGGACTGGTTCACCAGCTTGCGCGCCAGCTTCAGCACATCGTTCGCATCCCCTTCCAGCAGTTCAAGCTCCAGCTCGCAGATCGGCTCCTGGAACTCACCCGCCTTCACCTCACCTAAATCCAGCGCGATTTCAATGCGGCTCTTGCCTTCCGTCACCAGCCATTTTTCGCGCCAGAAATCGGTACTGAACAGAGGCTGTACGTCTGCGGATAAGGTTTCAGGCAGTTTACCCTCAGGCCAAACCTCTGTCGGGAAACGTTCCAGCTCAAGTTCTGGCTTAGTGATGTCGATATTGTATTCCGGGCGCTGATGTAAACCACCGACCACGCGACCGGCAATTTTCATCGTCATCTCGTAGCGTCCGTTCGCGCCACGGATGCGCAGCCCCATATCGTGGCGGCGAAGCCAGTTGTCTGGCGTTTCGTAATAGATATTAAGCAGTTGTACCGGTGCATGGTGTTCGCCGGAAAGCGTGTGCAGATGCTGACGAAGAGCGTCAACGCTGTCTTTTTCGACGATAAACTTTAATTCAATTTCTTGTGCCATAGCCTTGTACTTTTGCGGGCGTCACAGACGCGTCAATGAGGGCGAACTTCCTCGCCATTTGTTTGTCAGTACATAGTATTTTGCGCCAAATTGCCATGCAATGAGCAATTTGACGGGCGTAAATGTGTAGAGTCGTGACACAGATGATTCTGATTGCTGACGAATGCTTTGCGTAGAGACACTGTTGCCACTACTATCGTTCCACTATTTATGAAAATAACGACTAATGATGCTTAAATTACGCCTGATTGGACTTACTTTACTCGCTTTTAGCGCCGCAACCACCGTGCACGCTGAAGAGAAGCGTTACGTTTCTGACGAACTGAACACTTGGGTACGCAGTGGCCCCGGAGATAATTATCGCCTTGTGGGCACGGTAAATGCCGGCGAGGAAGTCACCCTGTTACAGACCAACGCGGACACCAACTATGGCCAGGTTCGCGACAGTACCGGCCGTACGTCCTGGATCCCGCTGAAAGAGCTGAGCACCGTGCCAAGCCTGCGCACCCGCGTACCGGATCTGGAAAACCAGGTGAAAACCCTGACCGATAAGCTGAATAACATCGACGGAACCTGGAACCAACGCACCGCTGAAATGCAGCAGAAAGTGGCGCAGAGTGACGGTGTGATCAACGGTCTGAAAGAAGAGAACCAAAAACTCAAAAACGAGCTGATTGTCGCGCAGAAGAAAGTGAATGCCGCCAATCTGCAGCTTGACGACAAACAGCGCACCATCATCATGCAGTGGTTTATGTATGGCGGTGGCGTGCTGGGCGTGGGTCTGGTGCTCGGTCTGGTGCTGCCGCATCTGATCCCAAGCCGTAAGCGTAAAGACCGCTGGATGAACTAACTCGTCTTCTCTGCCAGACTTACGTATGATCCTGGAAAAGAGAAAACGGGAGTGTAGGGCGTGAAGAGTTATCTGGTCGGTGGTGCGGTACGTGATGCGTTGTTAGGTCTGCCGGTCAAAGATAAAGACTGGGTGGTGGTCGGTGCCACCCCCGAAGAGATGCTCAACGCGGGCTACCAGCAGGTAGGCCGCGATTTTCCCGTATTCCTGCACCCAAAAAGCCGGGAAGAGTACGCCCTCGCGCGTACCGAGCGGAAATCCGGTTCTGGCTACACGGGTTTCACCTGTTATGCCGCGCCGGATGTCACGCTGGAGCAAGATCTCCTGCGTCGCGATCTCACCATCAACGCGCTGGCGCAGGACGAGCAGGGTCAGATTATTGACGCTTATGGCGGTCAGGACGATCTGCGTAACCGCCTTTTACGTCACGTCTCCCCGGCGTTTTCTGAAGATCCGCTCCGCGTTCTGCGCGTGGCGCGTTTTGCCGCGCGTTATGCCCACCTGAGCTTCCGTATTGCCGATGAGACAATGGCGCTGATGACCGCCATGACCGAGGCGGGTGAACTTGAACACCTGACGCCTGAACGCGTCTGGAAAGAGACGGAAAATGCCCTGACCACGCGCAACCCACAGGTCTTTTTCCAGGTTCTGCGCGACTGCGGCGCACTGAAGGTGCTGTTCCCGGAAATCGACGCACTGTTTGGTGTCCCTGCACCGGCGAAATGGCACCCGGAAATTGATACCGGCGTTCATACCCTGATGACGCTCAGTATGGCGGCTATGCTCAGCCCCGAGGTCGACATCCGTTTTTCCACCCTGTGCCACGATCTGGGCAAAGGCTTAACGCCAAAAGAGTTCTGGCCGCGTCATCACGGGCATGGCCCGGCAGGCGTGAAGCTGGTCGAGGGGCTTTGTCAGCGTCTGCGCGTGCCGAATGAGATCCGCGATCTGGCGAAACTGGTGGCCGAGTTCCACGACCTGATCCACACCTTCCCCATCCTGAAACCGGCCACCATCGTCAAACTGTTCGATAACATAGACGCCTGGCGCAAACCTCACCGCGTCGAGCAAATCGCCCTGACCAGTGAAGCTGACGTGCGCGGGCGCACCGGGTTTGAAGCCTGCGATTACCCGCAGGGACGTTTATTGCGTAAAGCCTGGGAAGTTGCGAAAGCGGTGCCAACGAAGGATGTTGTCGAAGCGGGCTTTAAAGGACCTGAGATCCGTGAAGAACTCACCAGACGGCGGATTCAGGCGGTGACGGACTGGAAAGAAAAGCATTGCCCTCAGCCGAAAGACTGAGGGCTATCGGTCAGAAGAAGACCACGTAAACCGCTGCCGCCACGATAAAGCGATAGATCGCGAACGGAATAAACGAGATACGCTTAATCAACTGCAGGAAAGTTTTAATGGCAATCAGCGCCACGATAAAGGCGGTGATGAAACCAACGGCGAACATCGGAATGTCACCCGTGGTGAGGAACCCAATGCTTTTGTAGACGTCGAGTGCAGTGGCACCCATCATCATCGGTACTGCCAGCAGGAACGAAAACTCAGAAGCCGCATAACGGCTTACGCCCATCAGCATCCCGCCAGAAATGGTCGCGCCTGAACGTGAGAAACCCGGCCACAGCGCCAGACACTGGAAGCAACCAATAATAAACGCCTGACGGTAGGTCATGTCATCCAGACCTTCCGCACGCGGGGTCTTCGGCTTCAGCACTTCCGCCGCGATCAGCAGGAAACCACCCACTACCAGCGCGTACATCACGTTAATCGGGTTAAACAGAGATTTAATAGTGTCGTGGAACACCAGACCCAGCACCACCGCAGGGATCATCCCGAGCAGAATATGGATAAGCGTCAGACGGCCTGTGCCTTCACCTTCGCGCTGAGGGAGGCGACCAAAATGGATACCGATCAGGCCAAACAGACGGCGCCAGAACATCACCACCACCGCCAGAATAGAACCCAGCTGAATGACCACTTCAAACGTTTTAGCGGTATCGCCTTCAAAGCCCAGCAGATGGCCAACGATAATCATATGGCCCGTACTGGAAACCGGCAAAAACTCCGTCAATCCTTCGACCACACCCAGTATTGCCGCCACCAGCAGCGAGTGCATATCGCTCATCTATAAACCCCTAAAAAGATATAAAAAAAACGGTGTCCCATGCGGACAACCGAGAAAGATACAGCGTTAAGACCGATATAACCTAAAATGGTTTAGCTATTATGACGTTAAATCTTTCCTTTCAGATTTGTGCCACGCTCAATAATAACGCCAACATTGGCGGCACGCGCCACTGCGCCAGGTTTGCTTAACTTAATGCGCACCCACGGTGAATTGAATTTTTTCAGCAGCAATTCTGCGACTTCTTCAGCCACCCGTTCGACCAGCGCAAAACGTTGCCCTTCAACATGGGCGATGACCGTTTCACTAATATCGGCATAGCTCAGACAGTCATTCACGTCATCACTTTTTGCTGACTTGCGGTTATCCCAGCCCATTTCGATATCGAACACCAGCTTCTGCTCAATGGTCTGTTCCCAGTCGTAAACACCAATAGTGGTGATTACCGAAAGTTGCTCTATAAATACAATATCCATCACGACCTGCCTGCTTTTTGGCTAAACCGGATACCACTTCCGGCGAATTATGCGTATTATCCACAGATGCTGAGAATACAGATACATTTTCAAAACGGAACAGCGTTATGAGTGCAATCGCGCCTGGAATGATCCTCCTCGCCTATCTTTGCGGCTCAATCTCCAGCGCCATTCTGGTCTGCCGCATTGCAGGGTTACCCGACCCGCGTGAAAGTGGTTCCGGGAACCCGGGGGCGACCAACGTACTACGAATTGGCGGCAAGGGTGCAGCCGTAGCGGTTTTGATTTTTGATGTTCTGAAAGGGATGCTACCCGTCTGGGGCGCATATGCGCTGGGCGTCACGCCGTTCTGGCTGGGACTCATTGCCATCGCTGCCTGTGTCGGTCATATCTGGCCCGTATTCTTCGGATTTAAAGGTGGCAAAGGCGTTGCAACCGCCTTTGGTGCCATTGCGCCTATCGGCTGGGACTTAACTGGCGTCATGGCCGGCACCTGGCTGCTGACCATTCTGCTGAGCGGCTACTCGTCACTGGGTGCCATTGTCAGCGCGCTGATCGCCCCGTTTTACGTCTGGTGGTTCAAACCTCAATTCACCTTCCCGGTGTCGATGCTCTCTTGCCTTATCCTGCTGCGTCATCATGACAACATCCAGCGCCTGTGGCGTCGCCAGGAAACCAAAATCTGGACAAAGCTCAAGAGAAAGAAAAAAGAGCCGGAGTAATCGCGCGACACCCGCAGCAGATAACGTATCCATAAGCGACTCATATGACAGCCTTCATTTCCGCCAGGGCATACTGAAACGTATCCCGATGGTGAGCAAATGGATGCAGCATGTTAGCAGCTCAGGTCACTGATACTACGTATAAAGGCTGGCAGGCGTCGCTTGCCCTGCAGTTTTGCCACACGCCTGAGAAAACCCTCCTGCATTCCGCTCATCACCTCGGGCCGCTTACGGTTCAGCGTCCGTTTTACCCGGAAGGGGATACCTGCCACCTTTACCTGCTGCATCCACCCGGCGGAATTGTGGGTGGCGATACGCTGGACATTTCCGTTCGGCTGGACGCCAAAAGCCATGCGCTCATCACCATGCCCGGTGCCAGTAAGTTCTATCGCAGCAGTGGCCCGCAGGCTCGTCTGAGCCAGCACTTTTATCTCGATGAAGACGCCACGCTGGAGTGGTTGCCGCAGGACACCATTATCTTTCCCGGCGCGAACGCCGCGCTGCGTTCCGTCTTCCATCTGAAGGCCTCCAGTACATTGATGGCCTGGGAGTTGTACTGTCTGGGGCGCCCGGTGATCGGTGAGACCTTCAGCCACGGCAGGCTGGAGAGCCGCCTTGAAATCTGGATTGAAGACGAACCTCGCCTGATTGAGCGTCAGCATCTTAGCGATGGCGATCTCACGCCCGTTGCCGGGCATCCGTGGGTCGGCACGCTGCTGTTCTATCCGGCCAGGGAAGAGCATCTCGACAGGGTACGTGAACTGCTTACACCACTGGAAAACGTTGCCGGGGCAACCCTCACTGACGATCTGCTGTCGGTGCGCTTTCTCTCTCACGATAACCTGATTTGTCAGCGAGTGATGCGCGATATCTGGCAGTCGCTTCGCCCGCTTTTATCCCACAAAACTGCCTGTTCGCCGCGTATCTGGCAGACATAAGAGAAACGTTATGGAACTGACCCCCAGAGAAAAAGACAAGCTGTTGCTGTTCACCGCCGCGCTGGTTGCCGAACGCCGCCTTGCACGCGGGGTAAAGCTCAATTATCCGGAATCCGTCGCGTTGATCAGCGCCTTTATTATGGAAGGTGCGCGCGATGGCGAAACCGTCGCCTCACTGATGGAGGCGGGCCGCCATGTCCTCACGCGCGACCAGGTGATGGAAGGCGTACCCGAGATGATCCCCGACATTCAGGTAGAAGCGACCTTCCCGGACGGTTCAAAGCTCGTCACCGTCCATAACCCGATCGTCTAAGGAGCGCGTGATGATCCCAGGTGAATATCAGATCCAGCCCGGAAATATTGCCATCAACGTAGGGCGAACAATGCAGAGTGTGATCGTCGAAAACCACGGTGACAGGCCGATCCAGGTGGGATCGCACTACCACTTTTACGAGGTCAACCCGGCGCTGAAGTTCGACCGGGCGATAACCAAAGGCTACCGGCTGAATATTCCGGCCGGGACCGCCGTACGTTTCGAACCCGGCCAAAAGCGCGAAGTGACGCTGGTTCAGATCAGCGGCGCAAAGCGCATTGTCGGTTTTCGCGGTGAGGTGATGGGAGAGGTGAGCAATGGCTGAAATTTCACGTCAGGCCTACGCCGACATGTTCGGCCCCACCACGGGCGATAAAGTGCGGCTGGCCGACAGCGATCTGTGGATCGAAGTGGAAGAGGATCTCACTGTTTACGGTGAAGAGGTCAAATTCGGCGGTGGAAAAGTGATCCGCGACGGCATGGGCCAGGGACAGATGGTCGCAGACGACTGCGTGGATCTGGTCCTCACCAACGCCCTGATAGTTGATCACTGGGGGATCGTGAAAGCCGATATCGGCGTGAAGAACGGGCGGATCTTCGCCGTCGGTAAAGCCGGTAACCCAGATATTCAGCCCGGCGTGACGATCCCGATTGGCGCGGCAACAGAAGTGATCGCCGCCGAGGGGAAGATCGTCACAGCCGGCGGGATCGACACCCACATTCACTGGATCTGCCCGCAGCAGGCGGAAGAGGCGCTGGTCTCCGGCGTCACGACCATGATCGGCGGCGGTACCGGGCCCGCTGCAGGCACCAACGCCACGACCTGCACGCCGGGGCCGTGGTATATCGCCCGCATGTTACAGGCCGCAGATACGCTGCCGGTGAATATTGGTCTGCTCGGCAAGGGTAACGGCTCAAACCCGGACGCTCTGCGCGAGCAGATCGCCGCCGGTGCTATCGGGCTGAAGATCCACGAAGACTGGGGTGCCACGCCTGCCGCCATAAACTGTTCTCTGGAGGTTGCAGACGAGATGGATATTCAGGTGGCGCTACACAGCGACACGCTGAACGAATCCGGGTTTGTCGAAGATACGCTGGCGGCGATTGGCGGGCGTACCATCCACACCTTCCACACCGAAGGCGCGGGCGGCGGCCACGCGCCGGATATCATCACCGCCTGCGCGCACCCGAATATTCTGCCCTCCTCTACCAACCCGACGCTGCCCTACACGGTGAACACCATCGACGAGCATCTCGACATGCTGATGGTCTGCCATCACCTCGATCCGGATATTGCTGAGGACGTCGCCTTTGCAGAATCACGTATTCGCCGTGAAACCATCGCCGCTGAAGATGTGCTGCACGATATCGGCGCATTCTCGCTCACCTCGTCAGATTCTCAGGCGATGGGCCGCGTGGGGGAAGTGATTATCCGCACCTGGCAGGTGGCGCACCGCATGAAGGTGCAGCGCGGCACCCTGCCGGAAGAGACCGGCGATAACGACAACTTCCGCGTAAAGCGCTATATCGCCAAATACACCATCAACCCGGCGCTGACCCACGGTATCGCCCATGAAGTGGGTTCGATTGAGGCAGGAAAACTGGCTGACCTGGTGGTCTGGTCACCGGCCTTCTTTGGCGTGAAACCCGCCACCATCGTCAAAGGCGGGATGATCGCCTGCGCGCCGATGGGTGATATCAACGCCTCTATCCCCACGCCGCAGCCAGTCCATTATCGCCCGATGTTTGGCGCACTCGGTGCCGCGCGCCACGCCACACGGCTGACGTTTATCTCGCAAGCCGCCAGTGCGAACGGCATCCCGCAGCAGCTCAATCTGCAAAGTGGCACCGCCGTGGTGAAAGGCTGCCGGACGGTGAAAAAGGCCGACATGATCCACAACGCTCTGCAGCCGAACATCACCGTCGATTCGCAAACCTACGAGGTGCGCGTCGACGGCGAACTGATTACCAGCGAACCGGCTGACGTTCTGCCGATGGCGCAACGCTATTTCCTGTTTTGAGGAGTGATGATGATCTATTTAACCCAACGCCTGGACCATGCCCATCCCGTAACCTCCAGCGTCACGCTGCCGATTGACGTGCGGGTGAAAAGCCGCGCCCGCGTGGCGCTGAACGACGGCCGCGAAGCCGGGCTGATGCTGCCACGCGGCTTGCTGCTTCGCGGCGGAGACCTGCTGACCACCGACGACGGCAGTGAGGTGATTGAAGTGATCGCTGCCGCGGAGTCCGTCTCTGTGGTGCGCTGCGCCGATCCGTTCCTGCTCGCCCGCGCCTGCTATCACCTGGGCAACCGTCACGTGCCGCTGCAAATCATGCCCGGCGAGCTGCGCTATCACCACGATCATGTTCTCGACGATATGCTGCGCCAGTTCGGGCTTGAGGTGACGTTTGCCAGCCTGCCATTTGAACCCGAAGCAGGGGCCTACACCAGCGAGGCTCATAGTCATAGCCACTCTCACGCTCATTCACATTAAGGATTAATCATGCGCAAGTACTTACCCCTGTTACTGCTGGCCTTTTCCCTGCCTGCGCTGGCACATCCGGGACACGGAGCCGACAGCTTCCATGCCGGATTTTTCCACCCGCTGACCGGCCTCGATCATCTGCTGATGCTGACAGGTGCAGGCGTACTCTCCGCCCTGAGCGGCCGCAAGTTGATACTGCCCTTTGCCACCCTCGGCATGATGCTTGTCGGCGCCATTGCGGGCAGTCTGCTTGGTGGCTTTAGCGGCATGGAGATGCTGATTATCGCCTCGCTGGCGGTCTGCGGCGTGATGATGTTTAAAACCGAAAACCGTCTGCTGCTGGCCGTCCCTGCCCTGGCGATGTTCCACGGCTGGGCGCACGGTGTGGAGATGTCCGGCCACAACTTCTGGTTGTTCACCAGCGGGTTCATGTTTGCCAGCGCCACCGTACTGTGCGCCAGTTTCGCCGCAGGGTTGCTGCTGCGCCGTCACGACGGACTGCGTAAAACCTTCGGCGGCGGGCTGATTGTCTCCGCCCTGCTGGCGCTGATGAGCTAATGGAGCACTCCCGCCAGTGGCTGCGCCTGATGCAGCTTTCCAGCAGCAGCCTGCCGGTCGGGTCATTTACCTGGTCACAGGGGCTGGAATGGGCCGTTGAGGCAGGCTGGATCACAGACGCCGACGCCTTCAAACGCTGGCAGACGCAACAGATGGAGCAGAGTTTTTTCTGTGTCGATCTGCCGCTGTTTATCCGCCTGTATCAGGCCTGTGAGCAACAGGATCTCGTTACAGCCAAACGCTGGACAGCGTATCTGCTCGCCTGCCGGGAAACGCGCGAGCTGCGAGAAGAAGAGCGCAACCGCGGAGCGGCCTTTACGCGCCTCATCAAAAGCTGGGAGCCGGACTGCCCCCCCGAATGGCTGCCACTGTTTACGCAAAGCCAGCTCTGCGGCATGGCGTGGCTCGGCGTGCGCTGGGGCATCGGCGTGCGCGAGCTGGCGCTGAGCCTGGGCTACAGCTGGATGGAGAGCGCGGTCATGGCAGGCGTGAAGCTGGTGCCGTTTGGGCAACAGGCCGCGCAGCAGCTGATTATCGACCTGAGCAACCATTTTGCCGACGGGCTTGAACAGGCATTTTTGCGCAGTGATGACGAGATAGGCGCGGCGACACCGCTGTCCGCTATCGCCTCTGCGCGCCACGAAACACAATATTCACGGTTATTCCGTTCCTGAGGAGTGAACATGGCTGATTACAAACATCCCTTGCGCGTGGGCGTCGGCGGCCCGGTAGGGTCTGGCAAAACTGCGTTGCTGGAAGCACTGTGCAAAGCGATGCGCGACACCTATCACCTGGCGGTGGTGACGAACGATATCTACACCAAAGAGGATCAGCGCATCCTGACCGAAGCGGGCGCGCTGGAGCCGGAACGCATTGTGGGCGTGGAGACCGGTGGCTGCCCGCATACCGCCATCCGTGAAGATGCCTCGATGAACCTGGCCGCTGTAGAAGCATTAAGCGAGAAATTCGGTAATCTGGATCTGATCTTCGTTGAAAGTGGCGGCGATAACCTGAGTGCGACCTTCAGTCCCGAACTGGCAGATCTGACGATCTACGTGATCGACGTGGCCGAGGGGGAGAAGATCCCGCGCAAGGGAGGGCCAGGGATCACCAAATCCGATTTCCTGGTGATCAACAAAACCGATCTCGCGCCGTACGTGGGTGCCTCACTTGAGGTGATGGAGCGCGACACCAACCGCATGCGCGGCGAGCGTCCGTGGACCTTTACCAACCTGAAGGCGGGAGACGGTCTGGCGACGATTATTGGTTTTTTAGAAGAGAAAGGGATGTTGCGGGTATAGTGCGGTTTATTGCCCGGAGGCGCTGCGCCACCGGGCAATAAAATCACGCCTCAGGCAGTTCCGCCAGCGGCCAGCGCGGACGCACGGAGACGCTCAGATCGGACGTTGCACCGGCGTTCAGACGTACCATCCCGGCGTAGGCAATCATCGCACCGTTGTCGGTACAAAATTCCGGACGCGCGTAGAACACTTCCCCACGACGCTTTTGCATCATCTCAGCAAGCTTCGCACGCAGCGTACGGTTGGCGCTGACGCCGCCAGCCATCACCAGACGCTTAAAGCCGGTCTGATCCAGCGCGCGTTTGCACTTGATCATCAGCGTATCGACTACCGCATCTTCGAACGCACGGGCGATATCGGCGCGGGTCTGCTCGCTATCATCGTTATTACGAATGGTATTGGCTGCGAAGGTTTTCAGGCCAGAGAAGCTGAAATCCAGCCCTGGACGGTCGGTCATCGGACGCGGGAAGACAAAGCGCCCTTCCGTACCCTGCGACGCCATCTTAGAAAGCATTGGGCCGCCAGGATAATCCAGCCCCAGCAGCTTGGCGGTTTTATCGAACGCTTCACCGGCGGCGTCGTCGATCGACTCGCCCAGCAGCTCATACTTGCCAATGCCCGTCACGCTAATCAGCTGGGTATGACCGCCAGAAACCAGCAGTGCCACAAACGGAAACTCAGGTGGATTCTCTTCCAGCATTGGCGCCAGCAGATGCCCTTCCATATGGTGAACCGGAATGGCCGGAACATCCCATGCAAAGGCCAGTGAACGGCCAACCGTTGCACCCACCAGCAGGGCACCGACAAGACCCGGGCCTGCGGTATACGCCACGGCATCAATATCTGTTGAACTCAACCCGGCCTCTTTCAGTGCCGCCTGAATCAGGGGAACCGTTTTACGCACGTGGTCACGAGAGGCCAGTTCTGGCACGACGCCGCCGTAGTCAGCGTGCAATTTCACCTGACTATACAGTTGGTTGGCCAGAAGCCCTTTCTCGTCGTCGTAAATGGCGATGCCGGTTTCATCGCAGGATGTTTCAATACCCAGTACACGCATGACTTGTTTTACCTCGTTTCAATACCGCGCAGTGTAGAGCCTGGGCGGGTTGATGTAAAACTTTGTTCGCCCCAGGAAGAAGGCTCGTGTATACTCCTCACCCTTATTAAAGTCCCTTTCAAAATCGCATCGGTGCTTTACAAAGCAGCAGCATTTGCAGTAAAATTCCGCACCATTTTGAAATAAGCTGGCGTTGATGCCAGCGGCAAACCGAATTTATTAAAGGTGAGAGTTACATGCCGGTAATTAAAGTACGTGAAAACGAGCCGTTCGACGTAGCACTGCGTCGCTTCAAACGTTCATGCGAGAAAGCAGGTGTTCTGGCTGAAGTTCGTCGTCGTGAGTTCTATGAAAAACCAACGACCGAACGTAAGCGCGCTAAAGCTTCTGCAGTGAAACGTCACGCGAAGAAACTGGCTCGCGAAAACGCACGCCGTACTCGTCTGTACTAATTGATTGAGGGCCTCAGCCCTCAATTGACAGACAGAGTAATAGTCGTAAGGCCGTGCTTCCGGAAGGAATGCGCGGCTTGTTTTCGTTTATAAGTCGCTTAAATTTTTGGGGCATATGGCCGGAAGAATCCCACGCGTTTTCATCAATGACCTGCTCGCCAGAACCGACATCGTCGATCTCATCGACGCGCGGGTAAAGCTGAAAAAGCAGGGCAAGAACTACCATGCGTGCTGTCCGTTCCATAACGAAAAAACCCCCTCCTTCACCGTAAACGGTGAAAAGCAGTTTTACCATTGCTTCGGCTGTGGTGCTCACGGTAACGCCGTTGATTTTTTAATGAACTACGACAAGCTCGAGTTCGTTGAAACCGTCGAAGAACTGGCGGCAATGCATAACCTTGAAGTGCCGTATGAAGCAGGCAGTGGGCCAAGCCAGATAGAGCGCCATCAACGGCAAACGCTGTATCAGCTGATGGATGGCCTGAATTCGTTTTACCAACAGTCTCTTAAGCACTCTGCGGCTGAGCCTGCGCGTCAGTATCTGAGCAAGCGCGGACTGAGCGACGATGTCATTGCGCGTTTCGCTATTGGTTACGCCCCGCCCGGCTGGGACAACGTGTTAAAGCGTTTTGGCGGCAATAGCGAAGATCGTAAATCCCTCATCGATGCAGGCATGCTGGTCACCAATGACCAGGGACGAAGCTACGACCGCTTCCGCGAACGGGTGATGTTCCCGATCCGCGACAAGCGTGGACGGGTAATAGGTTTTGGTGGTCGCGTATTGGGTGATGCCCTGCCGAAATACCTCAACTCCCCGGAAACCGATATTTTCCATAAAGGCCGTCAGCTGTATGGCCTTTATGAGGCGCAGCAAGATAATGCGGAACCTCCGCGTCTTCTGGTCGTCGAAGGCTATATGGACGTCGTCGCACTGGCGCAGTACGACATTAACTACGCCGTTGCGTCGTTAGGGACGTCCACCACGGCCGATCATATTCAGTTGCTGTTCAGGGTGACTAACAATGTCATCTGCTGTTACGACGGTGACCGCGCAGGACGGGATGCCGCCTGGCGCGCGCTGGAAACAGCACTTCCTTACATGACCGACGGGCGTCAGTTGCGCTTTATGTTCCTGCCCGACGGTGAAGACCCGGATACGCTGGTGCGTAAAGAGGGCAAAGCGGCGTTTGAAGCGCGGATGGAGCAGGCTCAGCCGCTCTCCACGTTTTTGTTTAACAGCCTGATGCCGCAGGTGGATTTGAGTACCCCTGACGGGCGCGCGCAGCTCAGTACGCTGGCGCTGCCGTTAATCAGCCAGGTGCCCGGCGAAACGCTGCGCATCTATCTGCGTCAGGAGTTAGGCAACAAGCTTGGCATTCTGGATGACAGCCAGCTTGAACGTTTAATGCCAAAACAGGCTGAAAACGGTGCGGTTCGCCCCGCGCCTCAGCTAAAACGCACAACCATGCGTATACTGATAGGGTTACTGGTGCAAAACCCCGAACTTGCTCCGCAAGTGCCGTCGCTGGCGGGTTTGAACCACGAAAAATTGCCCGGACTTGGTTTATTTTCAGAATTGGTCAACACTTGTTTGTCACAACCAGGTCTGACCACCGGACAACTTTTAGAACATTATCGCGGCACAAAAGAGGCTGCAACCCTTGAAAAACTGTCGATGTGGGACGATATAGCAGATAAGGATATTGCAGAAAAAACGTTCACCGACTCACTCAACCATATGTTTGATTCGATGCTTGAGCTGCGCCAGGAAGAGTTGATTGCTCGCGAGCGCACACACGGCTTAAGCAGCGAAGAACGCCGGGAACTCTGGATGATTAACCAGGAACTGGCGAAGAAATAAAAGAATTTAACGGCTTAAGTGCCGAATATCGATCGGGGAGCCCCCGGCAGCCGCACTGAGAGGCAGCGGCAAAAATATAAGTACGCCCTCGCTTTAAAGGTTGGCAGCCCCATCGCCGACACCAATCAAACGAATTAAGTGTGGATACCGTCTTATGGAGCAAAACCCGCAGTCACAGCTGAAACTTCTTGTCCAACGCGGTAAGGAGCAAGGCTATCTGACCTATGCCGAGGTCAATGACCATCTGCCGGAAGATATCGTCGATTCAGATCAAATCGAAGACATCATCCAAATGATCAATGACATGGGCATTCAGGTGATGGAAGAAGCACCGGATGCCGATGATCTGTTGCTGGCTGAAACCTCCAACAACACTGATGAAGATGCGGAAGAAGCTGCTGCACAGGTACTGTCCAGCGTGGAATCTGAAATCGGGCGTACCACTGACCCGGTCCGCATGTACATGCGCGAAATGGGTACCGTTGAACTGTTGACCCGCGAAGGCGAAATTGACATCGCAAAACGCATCGAAGACGGGATCAACCAGGTTCAGTGCTCTGTTGCCGAATACCCGGAAGCGATTACCTATCTGCTGGAGCAGTACGATCGCGTTGAAGCGGAAGAAGCGCGCCTGTCGGACCTGATCACCGGTTTTGTCGACCCGAACGCCGAAGAAGATATGGCACCAACCGCCACTCACGTCGGTTCTGAACTGTCTCAGGAAGAGATGGATGACGACGAAGACGAAGATGAGGAAGACGGCGACGACGACAGCAGCGATGATGACAACAGCATCGACCCTGAACTGGCGCGTGAGAAGTTTGCCGAACTGCGTACCCAGTACGAAGTGACGCGTGACACCATCAAAGCGAAAGGCCGCAGCCATGCCGCCGCTCAGGAAGAGATCCTGAAACTGTCTGAAGTGTTCAAACAGTTCCGCCTGGTGCCAAAACAGTTCGACTACCTGGTTAACAGCATGCGTGTGATGATGGATCGCGTACGTACCCAGGAACGCATCATCATGAAACTGTGTGTTGAACAGTGCAAAATGCCGAAGAAGAACTTCATCACCCTCTTCACCGGCAACGAAACCAGCGAAACCTGGTTCAACGCAGCGATCGCGATGAACAAGCCGTGGTCTGAAAAACTGCATGACGTGAAAGAAGATGTGCATCGCGGCCTGCAGAAACTGCAACAGATTGAAGAAGAAACCGGCCTGACCATTGAGCAGGTCAAAGACATCAACCGTCGCATGTCCATCGGTGAAGCGAAAGCCCGCCGTGCGAAGAAAGAGATGGTTGAAGCGAACTTGCGACTGGTTATCTCTATCGCCAAGAAATACACCAACCGTGGTCTGCAGTTCCTGGATCTGATTCAGGAAGGCAACATCGGTCTGATGAAAGCGGTAGATAAGTTTGAATACCGTCGTGGCTACAAGTTCTCCACCTATGCAACCTGGTGGATCCGTCAGGCGATTACCCGCTCTATCGCGGATCAGGCGCGCACCATCCGTATTCCGGTGCATATGATTGAGACCATCAACAAGCTCAACCGTATTTCTCGCCAGATGCTGCAGGAAATGGGTCGCGAACCGACGCCGGAAGAGCTGGCTGAGCGCATGCTGATGCCAGAAGACAAAATCCGTAAAGTGCTGAAGATTGCCAAAGAGCCAATCTCCATGGAAACGCCAATCGGTGATGATGAAGATTCGCATCTGGGTGATTTCATCGAGGATACCACCCTCGAGCTGCCGCTGGACTCTGCCACCACCGAGAGCCTGCGTGCCGCGACGCACGACGTTCTGGCTGGCCTGACCGCCCGTGAAGCAAAAGTTCTGCGTATGCGTTTCGGTATCGACATGAACACCGACCACACGCTGGAAGAAGTGGGTAAACAGTTCGACGTTACCCGCGAACGTATCCGTCAGATCGAAGCGAAGGCGCTGCGTAAACTGCGTCATCCAAGCCGCTCTGAAGTGCTGCGTAGCTTCCTGGACGACTAATCAGTCCTGAAATTGAAAAGCTCCCTTCTGGGAGCTTTTTTTTGGGGTTTTTCCGCGGAGTGCAAAAATTGGTAGGGTAAACGGCCCACATACGCAATTGTAAATGATATTTATTTTCATTATCATTTTTCTTTTCGTAAATCACTGTAAAGAAAAATTACATGAATTTCAAAATATTAAAAAATCGGTCCCTCTGCGCGTTCGCTATTTCTGTGGTTCTTCATACGGGTTCCACTTTTGCTAAGGATTTCTCTGAGGAGCAGTTTGCTTCCAGGGCACTGGGTCATGGAGTTTACGAACTGGCTTATGACGCCGGACAACAGGCGATCTATGCCGCTTCTGCCCCTTCTTTCGACAAAGATAAAACTGCAGGGGAAGCTTTCCTGCTTTCAACCGATACGCTGAAGATTCGCGAACGGATCGTCACCAGTCGTCGATCTTTTGCGGTTGCACTGGATGAATCCAATTACATTCTCTGGTCAGGCAACGCACTGGATGGCTCAGTGACTCTGCTGGATACCCGCGCCAACAAAGAAGTCAAAACCCTACAACTCGCGAATACGGAGAATAATGCCCACGTCCGCGAAGTGGTGCTCGATAAAAAGCATCAGCGCCTCTATGTCTCAGGGATTGCCAGTGAAGGCAAAGGGATTCTGTGGGTTGTCGATACGCGAAACCAGACGCTTCTGCACGCCCTTAAAGGGATGGATCCGGTCGGCTTTGCGGTCGATGAAGCGGGTGATAAAGTCTATGCCGTTACTGGCAAAGGTGAACTGGTTACTCTGGATGGCAAAACCTCTCAGGTTCTTTCCCGTGTGGCAGTTGACCCAACCGAACCTAAGCATTACTTCCTGAACATCGCCCTGAATACCGCCAAAGGGGTTGGTTTCATCACCGATAGCAACACCGTCGACGTGCTGGTTGTCCAGCTTGACTCTGGCAAGATCCTCCACCGGGTTCCAACCCCTAACGCCATTGCTGCCGTCTACAATCCTGCGCGCAACGAAGTGTATGTCACCCATCGCAATGCCCGTCAGATTAGCGTTATCGATGCCAATACTTACAGCCTGAAACACACCATCAAAACAGCAGCGATGCCGAATAGCATGGTGCTTTCTCCTGATAACAAAACGCTCTTCGTCAGCGTGAAGCAGGATGAAAAATCTTCCCAGGCCGACTACGTACTCAAACTCGATTTAACCCAATTCTGAGGATTGCGATGTGATTAACCAGACACGTTCGGCGCTGGCGATTTCGCTCGCCCTCACCAGCCTTCCTGCGGCCGTTTTCGCTGAAGAAACCGCCCCTGTTAATGAAGATCAACTGGTGGTGACCGCCACCGGTTTCGCACAGGAACGCCGCGAAGCGCCTGCGACCATCTCTGTCGTCGGCGAAAAAGAACTCAACACCCGTTCTAACCAGAACGTCACTGAAGCCCTTCGTGAAATGCCCGGTGTATTAGTGGGCAACGGTAACGGTAGCCTTGCTACAGGTGACGTACAGATGCGTGGGATGGACTCGACCTATACCTCATATATGGTCAATGGCATCAAGCAAGGAACCCGTGAGTCCCGTCCTTATGGGCACCACATAGGCACCGAAGCGGCGTTTTTACCACCACTTGCCGCCATTGAGCGTATAGAGGTGATCCGTGGGCCCATGTCCTCCCTGTACGGCTCTGACTCTATTGGCGGCGTGGTCAACGTCATTACCAAAAAAGCGTACAACCTGGATGCCTGGACAGGCGTACTGGAAGATAACTACTTCCTGCAGGAGAAAAGCGAGTACGGCAACACCAACCAGACCAATGCCTTTTTGATGGGCCCTATTATTCCGGGAAAACTCGGCGTGAGCGTGGCAGCGGATTATCTGGACCGTCGCGATGACGACAGCCAGAAAGATGAACGCTTTGTGAAGCACCAGGCTGGCAACCTGGACGCGACCATCAATATGTCGCCAACCGATACCCAGCTGTGGGATTTAAACGTCGTCAAAGGGCATCAGGTCAAATCACATAACGATAAAGCCTGGCAATGGGATTTTGATCGCGATGCCGCATCACTTTCCCAGCACGCCTGGTACGGCGACGATCTGCTGGAAGTGAAGAACTTCGTCAGCTACGAGAACGCCAAAACTGAATACCGGATACCGGGCATGAGCTCGCAATTCATCAAGCAGCGTAACTATGAAGCCAACAGTGCGAACACCTTTTCGCTTGGCGATCACAAGTTAACACTGGGGATCAACTTTACGCGTAATGAGCTGGACGATACGTTCGGTATCGCAGACAAAGAGGTTCCGGGGGTCACACCGGTCAGCGAAATCAGCCGCAACGGCTGGGCCGTGTTTGCCGAAGATGCCTGGATGATGGTGCCAGATTTCACCCTCACCACCTCAGCGCGTCTCGATCACGACAGCTACTTTGGCTACCACGTGACGCCGAAACTCTACGGTAACTGGACGATCGATGAAAGCTGGGCGCTGAAAGGCGGCATCTCTGCGGGGTATAAAAAACCAGATCTGCGTGAAAATAACGAAGGTTTTACCAGCGTCTATGGCTCCTATCCTTATTCGTATATCGGGATCGGTAACGATGACCTGAAGCCGGAGCAAAGCCTCAACACCGAAGTGGGCGTTTACTGGCAGCAGGATGCACTGGCGCTGGATGCCACCGTATTCTTCACCAAATTCAAAGACAAGATCAGCGACTACACCATCTGTACCGCAACGGCCACACAGAAATGTGTCTACAACGGGTACGAAGCAGAAGAGGTTTCTCAGTATTTCAACGTCAGCGATGCGGAAATCTATGGTCTGGAGCTAAACGGCGACTGGCAGGTCACGCCAGCGCTGAAGGCTAATGCAAACTATACGTACACCCATAGTGAGCAAAAAAGTGGTCAATACAAGGGAGAAGCACTGAACGAATTCCCGAGCAGTATGGCCAACCTGTCACTGACATGGAATGCGTTAAATGACCTTGAACTGTGGACCAAAGCCAGCTGGCGCAGCAATACGCCAAACACCGGTAAATCAACCTCAACAGAAGCCTATGCGCTGGTTGACTTAGGGTTACGTTACCATCTCAACAAAAACATCACGCTAATGACGGGTATCTATAACCTGTTCGACGTGAACCCGATATACAAAACGAACTATAACCAGTCTTCCATCCTGGAAGGACGCCGCTATAACATGGGTGCTCGATTCGAGTTTTAAGGGTAATGCCGGAGCGTGACGCTCCGGCAGTTACAACCCCCGTACGACCAGTGTCTCATCGAGTTCACGATACGCTTCAACCAGTTTGTCCAGTGTCGCCCTGTTCAATCCGCTCGGGTTCGGCAACACCCACACCTGCGTAACGCCAATCATGATGCTCTGCTTGCCCCACTTCGTTCCACGCTGGCTGAACGCCTGCTCGTAGGCCTGCTTACCGAGGATTGCCAGAGCTGCCGGCTGATAATCGTCTATTTTCTTGATCAGCTCCCGCCCGCCGCTACGCAGTTCATGCAGGTTGACCTCCGTTGCCTGCACCGTAGGACGCTCAACCAGCATGGTGATCCCGCAGCGCGTATCCAGAAGGTGTTGCTCTTCTTCGGGCTTGAGTAACCGGTCAGTAAACCCCGCCTGATGGATAACCTTCCAGAAACGATTCCCCGGATGGGCGAAGTGAAAACCGGTGTGCGCCGAGGACTTACCCGGGTTAATTCCGCAGAACACCACCCGCAGCCCGGGGGCCAGAATGTCGTTGATCATCTTTACTCCCACTGATACATCGTTATGGAAGTATAAAGGATTGATTATGCGTTGTTTATAAAAACAGCAGGCAGGTTTGAATGGCTGGATTGCTGAGGGGAGTTACTTTATAATTCACCGCCACGGCCCCTTAGCTCAGTGGTTAGAGCAGGCGACTCATAATCGCTTGGTCGCTGGTTCAAGTCCAGCAGGGGCCACCAAATTTTAGCTTTAAAATCATATAATTAAGCCACTCAGTTGAGTGGCTTTTTTGTTGTCTTTTTTTCGAATGGCGATGAAATGGCGGTGTTTTTTTACCGCCACTTTTCTTCGCGCATAAAAAAACCCGCGCGCGGCGGGCATTTAGAGAAAATTTGTCATAGCCATAATGTACGCTGACCACCGACAGCCGGGTGCGGTGGAGCAGGAGTTACCGTCCCGGGCGTAACAATAAAACGCTCTACCGACTCCATCGTCACAAACGTACAACTACAGTTGATGTTTGTGCACTGGTGATAGCGTTCTTTAGTATTCTCACTCAGATAGCGACTTGTGCGCGCATGCGCTGCGTGCTGACATTTAGGACAGTGAAACATAAATCGCCCTCAATTCACATAAAGTGAATGAATGATACTCAAATTTTCACCATTTGAGAATAACTTATTTATTCTTCATCTACAGTTGTGTATTCAACATCAGATACTTTTACCTCAAGCTCTAGCCCCGTCGTGTAGCCGTTTCCGTTGAGGTTATGCACCACCCGGCTGATTATCCACGCCTGTTCGTCTATAACGCGCTTAAAGCCTTTGACCGCTATTGGCGTTTCAGGAAATAAATCCGCCCGTCCAATTGCCAGCGAGATTGAAAACTCAGCGACACCTCGCTGCAGCTTGTCCCACGTTGCCTGAGCGGCGCGCATGGCCTGCGCCTTTGTCGCGTAGATGGTCGTGAGCTCCAGCACGTTGTCAGATTCACCGGCCATATACTCACCCTCGCGCGCTTCCTGCTCTTTTTGGGTTTTGACCTTTGTCGGGGCTTTGGTCGCTTTCGGGTGCTGCAGCGCGCGCAGGTGCTGCTCTTTCGGTTTACGCTGGAGCTTTACCTTTTGCTTCTGCGGTTTCGGGTCTTTCGTATGCAACCATTTAGCCGTAACGCCGGTGTAAGCTTCCCGGTCTGCAATGGCAAACTGATGACGGTCTCCGTCGCCACGCTCAAGGGTCATCTGAGGGATGGGCTTCCCGCTGGCCGTCTTACCGCTCCCGGCTTTCAGGAATAACAGTTTCCCCGCTTTTACCGAGACCGCTGCACCGTTCCGGTCAGCCAGGCGGGAAAGAAACACCGCGTCGGACTCCTGCGACTGGTCAATGTGGGGCACGGAGATCGCTTTCAGCGTGTCGGCCACACTGGCCGTCAGTTTGTTGCGTGCTGCAATCGTCTCCAAGATTTGCCCGATGGTGGTGTTATGCCATGACTGCTCGCGGCGTGAATTCAATGTCCCGCGAAAATCGGCGCTGCGCCCCCGGATGGTCAGCGTATCAGGCGCGCCTCTGTGCTCGATTTCGTCGACCGTGAACGTGCCTTTATTCAGCAAAGCCGCTCCCTGCCAGCCTAACCACAGTGTGAGCATTGCCCCGCGTGGCGGCAGCTCGACAAGCCCGTCGGTGTCATCCAGCTCAATATCAAGTTGGTCCGCCTCGAATCCGCGATTGTCGGTCATGGTCAGACCGATAAGCCGGTCGCTGAAATTCTGCGTGATATCCGCACCATCAAGCGTGAGCATAAACGCAGGGGCTATCTTCGCCCCGGCATGAATATCCATTCCTGTAATCATCCTGCCAGCCCTCCCAGCCAGTTACCGGCAGACGTGACCAGATTGTCGGCCTGCGTCTGCAGGTCGCCATAAATGGCCGCGAGCGATTTATCGACCCGCTTTAGCGACAGGCTAAACTCGATTTTTCTGGCTGCACCGTCGCTGAAAAGTTCGGTGTGCGTGTGCGTCACCTTGTCGATGACGTACATGCCGTGGATCATGCCCGTTCCGTCAATCAACGGCCACGCTCTGCCCTCGTCGGCCATCAGCTCGATGGCGGTCAGCGACAGACGACCACCGGTGATTTCGGGATAGAGCACTCCCCACAGCGTGCGCGTGGTTTCCCCTTCCCCGAGATACTGATAAGCCGGTGGCTTGCCGATACGGTCGTTTGACACCCAGCGGTAATCTTTCGAGTACTGCATTGACTGATGCGGTATCGTGTGGCGCTCAAACACAAACAAACCTAAAACCATTAACATGCATTTCCCCCTCAGTCATGGCGCATACTTGAGCGCTGGCGCGCACGGTTTTCCCGGTCAAGTTTATCGACCGCCTCGCGGAGCTGACGGTCAAGGTCGCTACCCGGCGCGATGCCACCATTCAGGTGAATGTTATATTCCGGCTTGCTCTGGTCGACGTAAGTCTTTCCAGTGGGAGCCGTTACCGGCTGATATGCCTGATAACCGCCATATGTTGAGGTTGCCGGAATATAAGACCCATTTTGCGAGCCCGTTGCGGCACTGGCTTTTGCTGCGGTCTGGTCGAGGTTACCCGACTCTTTTTTGATGACTCCGAGCTTTTCCAGCAGCCAGCTAACCTTACCGCTCAGGCTGTTGAAGATATTGAGTGGAGCCATCAGCGCATCAGCCAGCGCCTGACCAAACGCCACGCCGACATTTTTGCAACGGTCGAGCGTTTCCTGCGTCGCCTTCACCGGTGCTATCAGGTCAGTGAACCATTGCCAGACTCCGCGCAGTTTCTCAATGATGGAATCAAACACCGGCGCAAGTGGTGAGAAAATTCCGGCCACCGGCGCAAAGGCCGCTTTAAGACCTTCCACCACGCCGGAAAAGAATGCGCTGATTGGCTCCCAGTATTTCCGAATCAGGAGCGCCCCGGCCACCACTGCACCAGCTACTGCAACCACCGGCAGACTGATTGCCCCGATTGCGGTCACTATCGCACTGCCGGTCACGGTAAACACGGTTCCCAGCACACCGGCAGCGGCAATAATGGCGTTGATACCCATCACTACCGGCCACGCAACGAGACCAATACCGCCTATAATGCCAATCAACGCCAGCGCACCACCGGCAATGACACCAATAGTGGTCGCAAGTGTTTTATTTTGGGTGATCCACCCGTCGAGCTTTAAAACATATCGTGTAGCCGTTTGCGTCAGCTTACGCAGTGAGCCCTCTTGCTGGTCAAACAGGTCAGTACCTACGGCCTCATAAGCTGACTGGAATTCTTTGAAGTCGCCCCCGAGGTTGTCCTGCATGATTTTGACCAGCTCCTCGGTTTTGCCGTCAGAAGCTTTAAACGCCGCCGTGAGCTGGTCGAGTTTGCCGCTTGAGGCTGCGGTCATCAGTACCGCCGCCGCCGAGCTGGCCTCCTCACCGAAAATGGTTTTCATGTACTCGCCTTTCTGGCTGGTTCCGAGATTGTTTTTCTCAAAACTGCGCTGGATTTCTTTCAGAATGGCGAATATCGGGCGCGTGTTGCCCTTGCTGTCCGACGTTTTAACACCGAGTTCTTTAATGGCCTCGTATGCCTTACCGGTCGGAGCCTGCAGGCGACTCAGGACGGCACGGCTACCCGTTCCCGCCATCGAGCCGGTGATTTTGGCGTCATGGAGCGCGCCGACCATTGCGGCAGTCTGCTCGATACTGACCCCGGCATTTTTTGCCACCGGCGCGGCATAGGTCAGCGCGTCGCTCAGCCCGTCAAAGTCAGCGGCCGTTTTGTTCATCGTCATAGACAGCACGTCGCCGATGTGTGCGATCTGGTCGTTTGACATCTGAAACGCGGATTTCATCCCGGTCAGAAGGGCGGCGTTTTCTTCCATCGAGCGCCGGTTAGACAGCGCCATATTCAGCGTGACCGGCGTCGCCGCCTGAATGGCTGCAGCATCCCCGCCACTCTTCGCAATGATAATCTGCGCGCTCGCCGCATCGTCTGCAGACGCGGCGGTATTGTCACCGAGCTGGCGCGCCTGTTTGCGCAGCGCCTCCATTTCGGGTGACTGTTTGTCGACCCCGAGCACGGCCTGCAGCTCAGAGTTTTTCTGTGCAAACGAATAGCCAGGCATCAGCAGTTTTACCCCGGCCATCGTTCCCGCCGTGGCGATACCTACACCGGCAGCGCCTGCAGCGGCCATATTTCCCGCTAGCTCCTTGCCAGATTTATATCGCTCTTTCACCTGGCTTAATTTCGCCTGCTGAGCACTGACCCGCGCCAGTGCTTCACGTTGCCGGTTAAGCTGAGCGGTGGTTTCACTGATGCTGGTTTTCAGGCGGCGCTCATCTGCCGACAGGGTGCGGGTGTTAATCCCGGCCTGCGCGAGTTCGGTGCGCTGACGCTGTACCGACTGCCTGAGGCGGTTGTATTTGAGTTGCAGGTCAGCAGCGGATTTTTTTGCCGCTTCCATCGCGCGCGCCTGCGCGGTTGTAGGGTTCTGCGTGTTTTTAAACTGGACGGCCAGCGCAGCGGCTTCCTGTTTAGCCTTGTTAAGCGACTGACCGGTCACGGCAAGCTGTGCGCTCGCTTTCCTGAATCCGTCAATTCTGGACGCCTGCGCATTCAGATCGCGCAGGCTGTTTTGAGAAGTGCGGATGTCGCCAGCAAGAGTCTTGCTGGCAGTCTGGATAGCTTTGAGCGGTCGGCTTGCCCGGTCTACTGCGTTCAGCAGTACCTCAATCCTGACGTTATTGCTCATGGTGGTTTCCGCTTCGCTGCAGCGCCTTGTCGCGCCATGTGATGAGCTCGGTCACACTCAGGGAATTCAGCTCTGATGGCGGCCAGTGAAATATCACCGCAATATCCGCCATCAGGTCATCGACCGAAAGGTTATCAGGGAAGGTCAGCGAGCCGAAGATGGTGACAAAAAACCGACCACCTTACCGGCGAATAAAATCAGGTCTGATGCTTCCAGACGCATGACCTCGTGCTCGGTCAGCGCCGGGTAAGTCATGCGAGGCAGCACCTTAATCAGCGCATCGACGTCAGAGTTTGCCAGTGACGCCAGACTCACACCGCGCAGGGTTCCGGCATTGGGTTTGGTCAGCGTCACCTGTTCGATTTTTTGCTCACCGCGCATGACAGGGTTATCGAGGATCACAATGTTCTGGTTTTCGGTTTCGTTGATGTTTTCCATGATGTTGCTCTCTTTGAAATTGAGTAAATGCCCGGCCAGCCAGGCTGACCGGTTAAGGGATTACAGGCCAATCGCCCGGCGGTGCTCAGCGAGACGGTCGACGCCGTCGACTTTCATCACCATGTTGATGACGTCAATTTCGATGACCTCTTTGCCGTCAATCGTGAGCTGGTAGTAAGCGCACTCGGTCGACATCTTGGTCGTGCCGCTTTCACCCTGTTTGTTTTCGCCGCCGTCGTACTCCTTGTGACGGCCACGCATGACCACCTCAACGGCAGAAATTGCGCCGGTGTCGTCGCGCTGGAATGAGCCTGTGAAACGCAGCGGCACGCTGTCCGCACCCGGTGACGCGTACTGCGCCCACAGCTCAACGTCAGGCAGGCCGCCCAGCGTCCACTCAAGCGACAGCGCATCGTCGTCGAGGCCGAGGTCAATCGACACCGCGCCCGGCATCCCGCCGCCGCGATATTTTTCGAGCTTACGGGTCAGCTTTGGCAGGGTGACGGATTCAACGACGCCCATGTAGCTGAGACCGTCGTTAAACATATTCAGATATTTCAGTTTCCGTGGTAACGCCATGCTCTGAGCTCCTTAGCTGTTGACCGAGTCTGACAGGTCTGCCAGATAGGTATCAGTGATGCGCTGGCGCAGGGTCAGGTTTTCCAGCGGCGGGACGGGGGTGTAGTCGTAGTCAATGTACAGTTTCCCGGCTTTCAGGGTTTCCACGCTGTTTGACTCCGGGTCGTACCAGCATGAGCCGTCAACGATATAGCCGTTATTTTTCAGCTCACGGAATTTGGCATTGATACCGGCGACGATGTCGCGGATGAGCGTTGCAGAAACCGGCTTATCCATCGCCCACGCGTGCGCCTCCGCCATCGTGTCGGCCAGCACCTGCGCCGTGCGGGTGTAGTTTTCAAACACGAATAACGGATCGTCCGAGCAGGTGCGGTTGCCCCAGAATTTAAAGCCGTCGTTGCGGATGAGCGTTGTCACCCCGGCCTGATTCAGCAGGTTGGCGTCGGTGGCCTGCTCCTGCAAATCCCATGAGACCGAGGCACTGACACCGGTGACGCCATTCACGCCCACGTTGGACAGCGTTTTGTGCCAGCCGGTCTCCTGGTCGATTCTGGCACGCAGGCCGAGCGCCCGGGCGGTCGCCCATGCAATATCGGTTTCGTTTGCCGTGGTGTCCCATGCCAGAAAATCAGGGTGAATCACCATGAGCTCACGCTGGCTGAAGTTCTCACGGTATTTGATGGCGTCAGAAATGGTCTTGCAGCCCCACGCGCTTACGTAGCCGAACGCGCGCAGGCTCTGGCAGGTCGATGCAAGCGCGGTCGCCACTTCCTGCGTATCCAGCCCCGGCACGCCGAGAATGCGTGGCTTAACGCCGGTGACGGTTTTCGCCGTTAACAGCGCTTTCAGACCGGTGTATTTGCCGTTCTCATCCGTCGTGCCGATGATGTTAGAAATCGTCTCTTTCTGTGCCGCTTCCGGGGCGTCAGGGTCTTCGATACCTTCGGGAACACGCACCACCACAATGACCGGTTTGCACTGGTCGGCGATGGCCTGCAGGGATTTTGCCAGCGTGCCTTTTTTACCGGCTTTACCGATAGCCGTTTGCACACTGGTAATCAGCACCGGCTCGTTAAGGGGGAATGTCTTTGCGTCAGCATCGCTGGCCGTGCAGACCATGCCGATGATGGCCGTCGAGACGGTGGAAATGGTTCGCGTGCCATCGTTAATCTCGATGACCTCGACGCCGTGATGATAATCGCCCATCTGTTTAACTCCGTGGTTAAGGGGTGCGACTATTTTCTGTTGTGTGCTCTGCGGGTGCGATGCAATGGCGTTGGTGGAGGTATGAGACAACAAACAAAAAGCCCTCCGGGTGGAGGGCTCAGGTCAGGCAGGTAATTCAGGCCATTCTATCGAGGGGGCGGCGCTCATATCGAGGCGGTTTAACATCACACGGTAACGCTTCCATGACTCAAGTTTGCCGATTTCTTCCGGCGTTGCCTCACCTAAATCGATGGCATCCTGCAACGGTGCAATATTATCGGTTGCTTCTGCCATCAGTTTTAATTTTTTACTTTCGGCAAGAGCATATAATTCTGCCTCTGTAGGCGCAGGCTGTTCAGTCAGAACTGGCTGACCATATTCATTTGGCGAAATAATTTTTCCGTTGCCCTGTTCCTGAATTAAATACTCCCGCCACCGTTGAGATATTTCGACCAAATCATCCGGCCACGTTCCTTGGGCTTCATAAGATTCTCTTAAAAAATCATCATAAAATCCGTTTGTTGTCGGGCTGTAGTATGTTTTCATTTTTTACTTCCCCATCGCTGTCCACATAACTGTTTCAGTACCACCGCCAGCGATACGCAAATTCCACCCCGTGGTGTTTACATCATATGGCTGCATTGCAGCACCTTGCCCTGTTGAGTTGTTTCGGGTTGGGATAACCCCGAAGCATTTTGAGGGAAATGCAAAGGGGAATGTCACCCTGCCACTGTTTGCCACTCCGGTAGTCTGTCCCATCATAGTAATCACGCCAGTGGCAGTATTTTTCCACCATATAATGTTGCCACTTATGCCTGAAGTATCCGGTGCCGCATAGCTGCCTTTGGGCTGATATCTGCCGTCACTCTCTGCTTTGGTGTAAGCCCCTGTTTTAGGCATGTACCCGGCATCTGACTGTGATTTGGTGTAATAACGGCTGTCAAAGTTCGCAAAACTACCCGGAAAAATTTGCCCCGGTGCGGTAAAGTTTCCGTTAACGTCCCATTTATAATTAACTTCCCCACTTCCGCTCCCCTTCATATGCAGATGCCATGAAAGCTCAGCACCCGCTACCAGTGACCCCATTGAAAAAGCCCAGGAGTTTTTTCCGGTAACCGTTGCCTGCTGCTTGATTACCGGATGGTATTCACTCGTGCCAGTGGTTGAATACGAATTATAAAATGCCGCTTTTGCTGTGTACTGCTCAGCCCATGCATATGCTCCGGAATAACCCGCAGTTATATCTTTACCAGCATTAATCGTGTTATTGACCGTCAGCGGCGCGCCTGACTGCAATGACCCGGTTTCGAGATTAACCCACAGAGGACGAAGCGCGTTATAGCTTCCATAAGCGTCGTCCTTGTTGGTAAGCATCAGATAAAGATTATTACCGTCATTTCGCCAGAATGTACCGTAACCACCCCCAACAATTCGGTATGAGTTAGCAGATGTTGACTGAAACTCAGCAGCGTTCCTTACAACGCCCTTTACCTCATTACTTCCCGTAAGAGGAATGGCGTTAACATCTGCCGCAGTGGGTTTATTACCTGAATGATAAATGTCATACCAGGGGTTCCATTTTTGTGCCGCATCACCGTTATACGTTCTGAACTTTATATTTTTTCCGTCGTTGTAAGACGCGGTAATCTGTACCGGATAGTTACCCGACAGTCCCGAAAAGCTAAGTAAAGAGCCATTAATCCCGGCAGAATTTCCGGCAGTTGGATACAAAAATGATACCGAGTTAGCTGGCAGGTTGTTGGCGTCATTAACATTATTACCTGCACCGTCAGCTTTTGCGGCTACTGTACGCACAGCTATGGCTCCACCATTAACCAGCAAACGTCCGGCGGTCACGTCATCTTTTGATGTCTGTGCGTCTTTGACTGCTGCGGTGCCAAGACTTTTTTTCAGTTCAGTTAGCGAATCATTAACTGATTTTACTGCTTTCGGTGTCGCGGCAAGTACCTCGGACGAGCTATCTGTTGCACTGCTGAGCTGAACAATACCTTTTTGTGCTGTAGTGGCGTCCTGAGCCGTGTATTTACCTTTTGCAAGGTCATACGCCGCTTTAACTGCTTTCGGCGTCGCTGCAAGTACCTCGGACGAGCTATCTGTTGCACTGCTGAGCTGAACAATACCCTTTTGCGCCGTGGTGGCGTCCTGAGCCGTATATTTCGCTTTCGCGAGGTCATATGCTACCTTAACCGCTTTCGGCGTCGCTGCGAGCGTCTCAGACGTGCTGTCAGTTGCACTGCTTAGCTGAGTGAAACCCTTTGCAGTAAGGGTGGCGTCAGGATGACGGCGGGACTGCTCATGCTCTGCGATTTTATCGTCGACATAGTCCTGTGTTGCCATCACCGTTGAGGTGTCAATCGTGAGCTCGACTGACTCGATGTCGCTGACCATGATGACCATACGCACGGTCTGCGCACGCCCTGAGCCCTCCGCCAGCGCTGGCTTGTAGCTTTCAGCCATATTACCGACTGCAATCAGCGTGCCGGTGTCATCATAGAGACCCATTTCACGCATCCAGAAACCGCCGGTTTCAGGCGGGATGAGCAGTTCCGCCACGACATAATTTTTGTTTTTCTTGTCCTGGCTGATTTTATTCAGGGCATGACGCCAGACCTCTTTGATGAGCTTCGTCTGGTTTGGGTCAGGCACTGGCAGCGTGCCGCCACCGTCACCGATGGCCATCGCCGTTAAATTCACTTTTTTCCCGTTCGGGATGGTCGCTGCGGCCAGCTTAACTGCACCGGCTTTGGTGATGACCGTTTTATATTTCACTGTCATTGTTATCTCACTTATCCGGGATAAACCGTAATGATGTCGCCGTCATAGGTCAGGGCTCCGGTGTACAGGTGGCCGGGTATGTCCTGAATAATATTGAGGCCGATAAGGTGGCGGCTGGCTGGCTTTGCATCAGCAATGAGCCGTTCCATCTCGTAATACATTTCCTCGGTGATGCCGGTCTCTAACACACCGATATCGAGCCGAAATGTGCCGGGCGGGTCGTTTGTTTCCCACCACTCAGTCACGTTAATCAGATAGCCGAGAGGCTCCACCACGCGGTGCACTGCCCCAATCGTGCCTTTGTGCGCATGGATAAACCACGCCGCGCGGATCACATCGCGTTTGGTGGCCTCCGGCCAGTTCTCATCCCAGCGGTCAACGGAAAACGCCCACGCCAGCCACGGCAGCAGATTTGCCGGGCAGTCGTCAGGACTCCAGAGGCGACGCAGCGGAACGGGGGTCTGTTCAATCTCAGCACAGGCGCGCGCCGCTGCCACCTCCAGCGGCGAGGAGCCCACCGGCAACAGGCGGGTATCATTCATCGTTACCCCCTATGGTGACGCTGTACTCGCTGCACCATGACGCCTGAGTCTCGTCGAGCACGATGTCGGCCACCGGCGCGACCAGCTCGACGCGCTGCACACCTTCGACGTGGAGCGCGGCATAAATGGCCGATTTTCGGATATCACGCCCGAGCCGGTGCTGCGTGGTGATATACGCCTGTAGTTTTGCTTTTGCCGCACTGAGCACCGGCTCGCTCTCGGGACCGGGATACAGGTAAAGCGACGCGGTGATTTTATAGTCGACAATTTTTGCTGACTGCACGGTCACGCGGTCGGCCACCGGCCTCACGTCCTCATCATTCAGGGCAGCGCGCACGATGGCGAGCAGCTCGTCGGAGGCCACGCCGTTACTTTCGCGGGACAGCACCGAGACCGTCACACACGCGGGCTCGGGACTGATAACGGAAATATCTGCGACCCGCCCGTCGGCGCTGCGGCCATGAAACTGATATGCACCGGTTGAACCTGCGGTGCTCAGCCCCTCCGGGGCTTGCTGGATGCGCAGACGATAGTCGGTGTCCGACTCCATTTCGGCAAGTGTTGGCGGTAACATGGTGTCATCCGCAGGGGTGATAATGAGACGCTCAACGCTGGCGTTTGCCCCTAACTGGTCGAGGTCAGCGCCGGTGGCGTAAGCCAGCATGACCGCACGCGCGGCCTCGTTGACACGCTGTCGCCAGATAACTTCCCGATAGGCGTTTTCCTGCAACAGCTTCACAATCGGCTCAGATTCAAGCGTCAGCGTGCGCGCGACCGCCTCCTGCTGGTCTTCGGGGTAAAGCGTGACGAGCGTCGCCTTGCGTTCGCTCAGGATGGTTTCATAGTCCAGCTCTTCCACGACATCCGGCGCGGCGAGCTGGCTCAGGTCAACAATTGCCATAGCGTTTAACTCAGTGGAATGGTGATGGAAAACGGCTGGCCTGATGTCGACCGCGTGCCGGTGATATCGACATACAGCCCGCCGTCGGCGTCCGACCGTTCAAAGTTGATGGTTGTCAGGCTGACGCGCGGCTCCCACTTCTGGATCGCGGAATAACACGCGGCCATAATCTGCAGGCGCAGTGTCGGGGTCTGCGGCTGGTCAATCAGCGCCGATAACAGCGAGCCGTATTCCCGGCGCATGACGCGCGAGCCAACTGGCGTGACCAGAATGTCGCGCACGCTTTGCCTGATATGCTCAACCTCAGAGATACTGAGCCCCGTCTGGCTGTTCATTCCCAGATAACGCACCGTCATTTGATGCCCTCCGTCCAGCTTCCGCCCCGTTCGACGCCGCCGTGGTCGTGGTCATCCACCTGCACACCGTTCGAGGTCAGTTTCCCGCCGGTGTGCTCGATGTCGCCGGTCATCTTCCCGCCTTTCTTCACTTCGAGCGTGCCGGTCGTCAGCTTGTTAGTGCACACCACCTCGGGTGTGTCGAGCGTGATACGGGTTTCCGCTTTCACCAGTACCAGCGGCACGGTGGCCGTAATGGAATCTGACGCGGTCACGTCGGCGGTTTTGATACCTGACACGGTGAGCGCACCGCTTTCGGGCTCATACTCGATGGCCGCCCCGTCAGGAAAGGCAACATGAAACGCATCAGGTGAGGACGACGGTGCGGGATGGTCATCAGAGAAAATGCCCGGCAGCACAAAGGCCGTGTCGAGCTCGCCGCCGAGGGCAAGAATCATCACTTGTTCGCCAACAGAAGGGGCCCACCACACCCGCGAGCGACCGGCGCGAGAAGTTAACCACTGGAGCCAATCAGTAACGATGCCGCCAGTTTGCACTCGGCAGCGACCAGAATCGAGATCAGTCTCAATGATGACGCCGGTACGAATCAGATTCCTGATTGCTCGAGTAATTTCAGTTAAAGTATTTGAAATAGTCATGGGGAAAGAATGCATCTTTCATTCAAACCTCACAAAGATATTCATTTGTTCCGCACACTACACAACTACACTCTCGTTCATGTATGATCCATTTAATCGAATCAATATTCGAACACTCAAAAAATCACACGCAGGTTAAAATACAAACATGAATAATTATTTTGATAAGGTATTGAACGGAATAATCGCAGCGTTTAACTTAAAATTGGCTGCATTCAAAAAATACACTTTAGATATAAAGTCTGATGTTTTGCATGCAAAAGACTCCTGGAGAAAGTTTCAATCTACGCTACCAGGCGAATTTGACTCATTCATGCGAACCCTATCCAACATGAAAAATATCATATTAATTTTTATAGCTTATGCGTTTTTTATAATATTTATCACTGATAAGACGAATAATTACAATGATAACTTCCTCCAAAATTTTCTCGTCAATGCCAACTCATCTATTTTAGATTTTCTTATTTTGGGTGTCATCCTGTATTACTTTGAACACAAAAGACAGAATAATGATGCTATCCAAGAACTCATTAGTGATCTTGAAAACTTAGCAAAACACTCATCCGGCGAACTAAACATCATGAAATTAAAAATCATGAGACAACTAAACCAGAAGGGAGTTTTTGATATTAAAGTCCAAAGAATTGAAATGAATGAACTAGCAGGGATAAAGAATCTTAAATTTAAGGATGCTGACTTAAACAGTATCAATATGAGTCATTCCTACATCAAGAAATGCAATTTTGAGAAATGCATTTTATCTGCAATGAATATCGATAACTGCACCCTGCGAGATGTGCGATTTGTAAATTGTAATTTAAAAAACCTGAAAGCGCAGAATGTGGATTTCCAAAATGTATATTTTGAAAACTGCATTCTAGATGGGGCATATTTCAACGATAGTCAGATTAAAAGTTGCATACTCAAAGGATGTGATTTTAAAAATGTTACCTATGAAGGAGCAAACATGAGGAGTGCGAATTTAACAGACGCCAAAAATATCGATATTACTCAATTAATTAAGGCGGGTTGCTTGGATTATCTAATTTGTGACGAAAAAATAAAGCAAGAGCTAAAAGCAAAAAATGACAGCATAAAATTTGCCAGAGGTAAGGATCGAGGCAAGGGAATCGAACCCAAATCAGTGGGCAAGCCCACCTAAGACGCCAGTCTACCTCTATAACTGCCTGATATAATGGCCATTGATTTATTGCTTGTCAATGGCTTTGATTTATATAGTTGAGGATGATTTCATCTATTTTAATGATATCAATCTCACTGATTCCTAGCAAAGCACGCTCAGGATATTTTATGAATTTACTGTTTTTCCCAGGCTTCTCCATCAACCCATACTGATGCACCCGCGCAATCCGTTGCACCTTACCGGTAAACTCCACCACAGCCGCATCACTGCGACCACTGGCTTTCAAATAGCGACTGGTGCGCAACTTCGCAAACATCGCCCGTTTAATACGCCCCGACTTTGCCCTGAGTGGCTGACGTTTTCGCGCCTGATACGGTATGCCGTCCGGGGATTTTTGCTGTTTGATGCGTTGCTGTTGTGATTTGCGCAGTTCTTTCGCAATTTCAGCGGCAAGCTTGCGCCTCCCTGCCGGTGACAACGCGCCAATCAGCCCCGCCAGTTGGTCATCAAGAGGCTTAAAGTCATTCATCCCACTTACTCACCAGTTCACCGTTGATATAGAGCTCTTTTGGTCGGGTGACGGGCTCAGGCATTGGCGGTTCAGGGGCATAGCTCACATGCAGCGTGCCGTTTTCCTCCTGGATGATGGTGCGCTCGGTGAGCTGCAGGCTGATACTGATATCGACACTGTCCCCGTCGTTTAAATCCATCTGGAAGCGGTAGCCCTTTTTACGCCCGTCATCAGTGGTGCAGATATCCGGCTGATTCTCACGTAACCACGCGGCCACCGGTACGAAAATCAAATCCGGGTCACCCACAAAGTCACACACGATCACATTCAGGGTGTAAATCTTTTCGTGTGACAGAGATGCGGCCAGACGCACATCGATATTCCCCTCATCGGCAAAAATACGCATCATTTCGGGGTTTGTTTTTAACTGCGGAACGGCGTCAGTTAACGCTTCGCGCAGGCTGTGTGCTTTCTTCATCGAGTTTATCCTGGCAATCTTTGACGGTTTCGACCTGTAGCGCGCAGGCGGTGAGCGCGTGCTCAAGCCTGCGGATGTCTGCACTCAGGTCGCCATTAGTCACCGGATCGCTTCCCGGCATCGGGCAATAGCTCACTTTCGGACACGCGCTGTAAACAATGACCGGCGGAGGCGCAACCGGCGCGGGTGTGCAGCCTGCGCACAACATCAGGCAGTTTATCGCTATACCAGCGGCGTAAGGTTTCATTCTCATTTATCAGCCTCGTAATGGTTTTTTCACGCCGCACGGCCATCGCACCGGCGGCAATCAGTTCACCGCGTAAACTGACCTGCGCGGTTTCATTTCGCCTAGCGATCCCCTGCGAAACGGAAAGCTGATTTGTCAGCATCCCGATCACGTTTTTTTGTTCGGTGGCGACCTTGTTCGCCCGTTCAAAAGAACGCGTCAGGTTGCCGTTTTCGTGGCGTTGCCACAGCACAACCGCAATCAGTGCGGCCACTAAAAACAACGTCACTTTCATGGAATTCCCCTGAGGCAGTAAGCACGCTCACGCGCGCGACGGTTTTCCAGCCCGGCGCTGATTTTTCCATTCACATACACCCAACGGGAGAATTGGTCGCACACCTGCCACCATTGATGACGCTTGATATACGAGACCATCGTCGACCGGCAGGCCGCGCCGGTTCCCACGTTGAATGAGAAACTGACCAGCGCGTCGTAAATGTGCTGCGGCATTTCCACCGGCACGCAGACCGCGAGACGTTTCTCGACGTTCAGCACATCCGCGACGAGGTTCGCCGCCGCCTGGCGCTCGGTGATTTCCCCCTTCGGTACTACCCCGGCAGTGTGGCCGATGCCTGACGTCCACACTCCCGCGCTGCACTGGTAAGGCGTCAGGCGACATCCTTCGAGGTCGGCAATCAGCGCCAGCCCCTCAGGCGAGGTGTTAAGCAGACGAAAGTCAGGCATCAGCACCGCCAGCGCCAGCACTGCGGCCACACTGCATCGTTTAATGATTGATTTCACGAATAGCCCCTTTATCGAGTCCGAGCGAGGTCAGGTAGCGATAGGTTTTGCGCTTAAACCAGTAATTCGTCAGCGCGGTAAAAATGGCACATCCGCCACCCACATAAAGCGCCACCTTTTCGGGTGACATCGCCCCGAAATAGGCCAGCACAACGGCCAGCCAGTAGGCGATAAAGGTGGTGATTTTTTCCATCGTCAGTCCCATAGATTCACCGTTTCAGTTCTGGCCGCACTGTCAGCTTCGGGCAGTTCAACCGCCGTACCATGCGGCAGGATCACGCCGAGCTCAGACAGGCCGGGATTCGCCTCTAGCACGGTTTCGAGCACACCCTCCGTGCGCCCGTAGTACCGCGCGCAAATCGCGTCGAGGGTGTCGCCCTGCAGCCCATACGCTTTCATCAGATTTGCCCCACAATGCAGCGCGCTTTGTCCTGGATGCGCGCGACAGACCAGCGCATGTCCCGCCACATTTCATCAATCGTGCTGTCGATGCTGTCGGCTTTTTTGTCACCCTTGGCGGTCGCATCCACGCCACGAAAACGCTCATAAAGCGTGGCCGTCGTCATCGAGCACACGGCGTTGAAGTAGTGGAAAACGCGCACGCTCTCGCCGTCGAGCTTGTCGGTCGGGACATCAGCCAGCGTGGCGTAACCGGCATCGAGCTGACGCTCGCGCCATTCAGCCAGCTCCGCGTTAGTCTCCGCGATGGCGGTCTTAATCGCCCGGCGCAGGCGAACGGGGGAAACGGTCTGCTCTAAGCGCATTTCTTCCCGCACACGCTTCGGGTCAACGTCAGGAAAAAACGGGGTGTTTTTGATTACCGGCTCGCTCACACCCGGCGGCGGTATCACCACGCCCGGCACATCCTGCGGCTCTTTTTTTGGCTCAATAATCAGTGTCGTCATGACAACCTCGGGTAATGGGTGGGCGGTGGACGCCGGTCGCAGTCAGGGCAATAAATACCCGCATTGACCGGCGTGCCGCCCGGCTCGGGGAGCGCTCGGTTAACCTGCGGCTTTTGCCGTCTTTGGTGGACGCCCGCGCCGTGCCGCTGGTTTGGCGGCAGGTTTGCGCGTGCGCGGTTTAGTCATTTTCGGTGCCGGTTCAGGCTTTGGCCTGAGCTGACGCTCTAACTGCTCGATGTCTTTTCGCACGCCGATAGTGCTTTCTAACTGAATCGCACGCTGCAGGTGCGCCAGTGCCTCGGGCAGTTGCTTCGCATCACGCAGCACGTAGCCGGTGATTTTGTGCAGCTTCGCGCGCACGATATCGGGCATATCCGCGCGCTCAGTCAGCGCGAGGGTGTCGAGCAGGTTTTCGAGCCCGACAGGCTGTTTAGCAGCAAGCAGGCGCTGCGCGGCCAGTGCCACCTCTTCGGCCAGCAGGTAAGGCGTCGGACGTCGCCCGGTCGGCATGGTCAGGCCGTAGGTCATGGCATAACGGGCAATCTCCAGCGCCCCGGCGATATCGTCAGCATCGAGACGCCACAGCATGACAGTCATGACAATGTCATCCTGCGCACCCTTGCCGTTTGCGAGGACGCCAGCCACCCACGGCAGATAGAACGGCAACAGCTCGCGCTTTTTTTCTGCCTTGCGCTCATTGGAACGGATTTGTTTTAGCGTGCGGTTGTCTGCGGCCAGCTTAACGAGCATCTGCTCATAGGCAGTTGCATTACGCAGCGGGACAGCAGCCCGCTGCGCAGTTTCAGAGGCCGAGACCCGCATCATGTGACGCGCTGCGGGACTCGTCATGGCTTACTCTCCGTCTTTGTCATCAGCAGGGGCGGAAGCGCTTTCCGGTGCTGCAGGAGGCGTGAAGTCACCGAGCGTGATGTTTTCAATCAGGCAACCGGCGGCATAAGCCTCGACCACATAGTCAACATTCATGGACTCGTAGTTTTCGACGCGGTCTTTCTTCGGGTTTTCGATGATGCTGCGACGGTGCGCGTCATCCATGAAGTAGATAGAAAGGTTGTCGAGACGCGTCACCATCAGGGCATTAGCCGGGAAATACGGTACGCGCACGGCAGGGAGGTTGCCGATTCGCTTCTGGCTGATGATGATGTCAGCAGCCAGCGACTCAGTGTTTTCCTGCTCTTTGTTGACGATAGGGAAATACTTATCCGCCATCAGCTTACGTCCGGTGATAACAACCAGCTCCGGGTCATCCTGATAAATTTCGTCAATCAGGTTGCCGGTGGCATCCATAACCAGCGCGTCGAGGTTTGCATAGTCGCCGTTTTTACCCACGCGGATCACATCGGAAATGACCGTACCGTCTTCGGCCGTAACTTTTGACATCACGCGCGCTGGCGCTTCATCGCGGTATTTCTGCAGCCAGCCGGTCGCCACGTCCTGCAGCATCGGATTTTTTTTACGGTCGGACGTTGCCGCACGCTCGATACCGTTAAAACCGGCCATGATGAAATCAAGGGACTGACGCTTGATGATGGCGTCACGGATACGGGTCTGGAAGTCCTGGAATCGCGCCCACAGGTCGAGCTGTTTGTAGCGGATATGGAAATCAAAGTTAATCTGATCGCACTCGTATTTATTGGACTCCAGCGCGGTAAAGTCAGCGGTCTTACGCTCATCATCACCGGCGGTGTTGGCAGTGCTCGCAATCGTACCGTTAACGCCTACCCCGACTTTTTCGCCCTTCATCTCGTCGACCGGCACGATGTTGATTTTGGTCAGAAACGCGGATGACATCTGCAGGGTGGTCATCATGGTTTGCGTGACCGACGGCTCGACGGTGAATTTCTTCGCCACATCATCGGTGGAAATACCGTTCAGCTCCGCGAGGCGGGACAGGTAGGCATTAAGTTTGAAACGGGTATCTTTACGCATGGTTTTTCCTGTTCGGGTAATAGGTATCTCTGGCCGGGCAACGCGCCCGGCGTGTTATCAGCAGTTGGTCAGCAGCTCGTCGCCCGTACCGCCTTTTGAAAGCTCGCGGCGCGGCTGGCGCTGGCTTTCGGTGTTATCGAGGGAGCTTTTCAGGGAGGTAAACGCCTGCGCGTTTTCATCAACTTTGCTGGTCACCTCCTGCTTAAACTGCGCAAAAGCAGTCTCCAGCTCGGTGACACGCTGGTCGGTGGCGGTGAGATTGGTTTGCACCTGTTCGGTGACGGTGGTCACCGCCTCATGCACATCGGCGAGACGTGCGTCGTCGCTGACCTGCTTGCGGCTGAAAATGGCTTTGACCTTGTCGGTCAGGCTGTTGAGCATGGTGTCGGGAATGTCCTCAAATTCCAGCTCAGCCAGTGAGGCCACAGAGAACAGGTCGTCAGGCTGGTCTTTTCTACCGGCGAGCGGGTTTTGTTTCGCACGGCTGCAGAATTCGAGGTATTCAGTGCCGAGGCTTGCCGGGTCATCGGTGACGGCCAGCCCGATGAGATAACATTTGCCACTGTTGGCAAAGTTCGGGCGGATCTCCATTGAGGTGTAAACCTTCTGCCCGGCCTTGACCATGCTGACCAGTTCATCAAGCGGCTGAATTTTGCCAAACAGCGCTTTTTTGCCATCGAGCGCAGAGCCATCGCTGATGATTTCCGCTTTGACTTCGGTCACGTCGCCGTAACGTTTAAACGGACCGTCAGGCCAGAGGCTTTTGATATGTTCGAGGTTAATACGGCAGCCGTAGACGCGCGGGTCGAACGTGTCGGCCATATCCTGAATATCATCGCCGCTGATGACACGGCCATCGCAGGTGTCACCCTCGACGCCGATGCGAAACCATTTAGAAACTTTCTTTGCCATTGTTCAGGTGTCCTGATGTTGGGTTTTCGGGTCGGGGTTAGTTTCCCGACTCTCTCCCGCATCAGCCACCGATTGAGCTCCTGTTAGCTCTGACACAACAGGCACTTAGCGCTAACAGCGCCCCATTTCCTTAGCCTTGCCACGTGACACCAAAACGAGGCAAGCATGACTATTTCAACTGACCTTTCACTGTTAAATGACCCGCGACGGCAGGCGCGTCTGTTGTACTGGCAGGGGTTCGCTGTGCCGCAAATCTGCGACATGCTGCAGCTCAAGCGCCCGACGGTGCAGAGCTGGAAGCAGCGCGACGGATGGGAAGAAACCGCGCCGATTAACCGCGTGGAATCGACGTTAGAGGCGCGACTTATCCAGCTCTACGCTAAGCCAGACCTGACCGCGCATGACTTCAAAGTCGCCGATTTTTTGTCGCGCCAGATGGAGCGGCTCGCGCGCATTAACCGCTACGGCCAGACCGGAAACGAGGTGGATTTAAACCCCAATATCGCCAGCCGCAACAAAGGGGATCGCAAAAAGCCGAAACGCAACTATTTCAGCGAGGAGGCCATAGAGAAGCTGGAAGAAATTTTCTTCGACCAGTCGTTTGAGTATCAGCTCAACTGGCATAAGGCCGGTTTAGAGCACCGCATCCGCCACATCCTGAAATCGCGCCAGATTGGCGCGACGTTCTACTTTGCGCGTGAGTCACTCCTGCGCGCGCTCAGGACCGGACAAAACCAGATATTTTTATCGGCGAGTAAAACGCAGGCCTACGTTTTCCGTAAGTACATCATCGCCTTTGCCCGTCTGGTTGACGTCGACCTGTCAGGCGACCCGATTGTCATCGGCAATAACGGCGCAGAGCTGATTTTTCTCGGCACCAATTCCAACACCGCGCAGAGCCACAACGGCGACCTGTACGTCGACGAAATTTTCTGGATACCCAATTTCCAGCGCCTGCGCAAAGTGGCCTCGGGCATGGCGTCGCAGTCACACCTGCGCACCACCTATTTTTCGACGCCGTCCACGCTGGCGCACGGTGCTTACCCGTTCTGGTCAGGTGAGCTGTTTAACCGTGGCCGCAGTAACCGCGACGAACGTGTCGACATTGATATCAGTCATCAGGCGCTTGCCGGGGGCATGTTATGCGGAGACGGTCAGTGGCGGCAGATTGTCACCATTGAGGATGCCCTCGCCGGTGGCTGCACCCTGTTTAACCTCGACCAGCTAAAACAGGAAAACAGCGCTGATGACTTCCGTAACCTGTTTATGTGCGAGTTCGTCGACGATAAGGCGTCGGTATTTCCGTTCGAGGAGCTGCAGCGCTGCATGGTCGATGCGATGGAAGAATGGGAGGACTTCGAGCCGTTCGCCGACCGTCCGTTTAACTGGCGTCCTGTGTGGATTGGCTATGACCCGTCACACACCGGCGACAGCGCCGGGTGCGCGGTACTGGCTCCACCGCTGGTTGCCGGTGGTAAGTTCCGCATCCTTGAGCGCCACCAGTGGAAAGGCATGGACTTTGCCGCGCAGGCCGGGGCCATCCGTGCGCTGACAGAGAAATACACTGTCGACTATATCGGCATTGATGCAACCGGCATCGGCCAGGGTGTTTACCAGCTCGTGCGCTCATTCTTCCCGGCAGCGCGCGCCATCCGCTACACGCCGGAAATGAAAACCGCAATGGTGCTCAAAGCAAAAGACACCATCCGACGCGGGTGTCTGGAATATGACGCCGGGGCGACCGACATCACGCAGTCATTTATGGCTATCCGCAAAACCATGACCAGCAGTGGCCGCAGCGCCACTTATGAAGCCAGCCGCAGTGAGGAGGCCAGCCATGCGGATATCGCGTGGGCAACCATGCACGCGCTGTTAAACGAGCCGCTTTCCGCCGGTAGCGGTATGCAATCAAGCTCCATTCTGGATATTAACTAAGATGAAAAAACGCCAAAAGAAACAGCCGAAACAGACAGCAACCATGACCGCCAGCGCGCCGCAGAAAATGGAGGCGTTCACCTTTGGTGAGCCGTCGCCCGTTCTGGATCGCCGCGATATCCTCGACTATGTCGAGTGCATCAATAACGGCAAATGGTACGAGCCGCCGGTCAACTTCTCGGGGCTGGCGAAAAGCCTGCGCGCCGCAGTACATCACAGCTCCCCGATTTACGTTAAGCGCAACATCCTGACGAGCACCTACATTCCGCACCCGTTGCTGTCACGTCAGGACTTCAGCCGCCTTGTGCTCGATTTTCTGGTGTTTGCAAACGGCTACCTTGAAAAGCGCATGAGCGTGACCGGCCAGATCATGAAGCTGGAAACCTCCCCGGCCAAATACACCCGCCGGGGCGTCGAGGATGACGTTTACTGGTACGTGTCGAGTTTTACCCACCCGCACCAGTTCGCCCCCGGCTCGGTGTGCCATTTGCTTGAGCCCGATATCAATCAGGAGCTCTACGGGATGCCGGAATACCTGAGCGCACTCAATTCAGCCTGGCTGAATGAATCCGCCACGCTGTTTCGTCGCAAGTATTACCAGAACGGCGCGCACGCGGGTTACATCATGTACGTGACCGACGCGGCGCAGAGCAGCACCGACGTCGAGGCGCTGCGCTCCGCGATGCGCGACTCGAAAGGACTCGGGAATTTTAAAAACCTGTTTTTCTACGCCCCGAACGGGAAACCGGATGGCATTAAGATCGTGCCTCTGAGTGAAGTCGCTACGAAGGATGATTTTTTTAACATCAAGAAGGTAAGCGCCGCTGACCTGCTCGACGCGCACCGCGTGCCGTTTCAGCTCATGGGCGGCAAGCCTGAAAATATCGGCTCGATGGGCGATATCGAGAAGGTGGCACGGGTGTTTGTGCGTAACGAACTGACGCCGTTGCAGGAGCGTTTCAAAGAAATCAATGAATGGCTCGGTATGGAAGTGATCCGCTTTAAGGATTACAGCATCGAGACAGAATAAACCCCGACTGAAATGCCGCCTCAGGGCGGCATCCCCTCAGAGCCAGCCAGACACCGCACACGCGACGCAATTGCACCAACATCACCATGAACGATCCCACACCTCAGCACGTCGCCACGACGCGCACAGGCGCGTAAAATAAATTCCGTCACCACGGCTGGCGCGCAGTGCTATCCCCGCCTCGCCTGCGCGCTTAACGGGGCGCTTTTAATGCAGGTGTATCATGGGCCGTGACCCGCGTCTACACTGGCACTGATTAGAAAAAAAGGACTTAAATAAAAAATGCAAAACCATGCAAAATGATGCATGGCTTCCGCACTTTTAAATTAATTTACCGTTATCAGCTGCTACATAACTCACATTAAGAGATCTATCTTCAGGATTAAAGTATCTGCCGACAATCATATCTGTATTGTCGTAAGTAGGATTAATTTCTGAAGTTGCATAGATCAACTGAAAATCAAACGTGTATGTCGCAGCTTCTTGCACAATAATTTTTTGTAAATTGTGACTGCGTTCCTTCTCCATCCCGCCGTCATCAATACCATCTAACATTAAGAAACGAGGCAACCTCATATAATGTTTTTCAAGGCTCGCAGTAAGAAGCGCTAAATGGAAGATATGCCTTAGAACAACAGCCGAGCTTTCCGAAAAATTTTTAGAACCATTAACATAAACCTCATTATCCACAAAACTAAAATTAATTTGTTTAGGATCAATAAATTCAGTTTGCAATGGCAAGTCAAGCTTCAAAAGTCTCGACATAATAGATTCAACAGTTTTCGAGATATCTTCCTTTCTGCTCTCTTCTTTACTCTGCAATGATTCAATGAGTGACTCTAATCGTTCTTTCTCAGATTGCAACTCATCACGTTTTTTTTGCAGGTCAGATATTACATCGCTTAATTTTTGCGACTCATATGCTTGATTAATTTCTTCTTCAACACGACCAAGCGCTTTAGTAAGTGCTTCAAACTCTATTTCGTAAGCATTTTCCCAGATAGTCGAAACAGCCTCATACTCACGAACAAGTGCCTGAACATTTTTCTTCAAAGTTGGAGCCTGAAGCTTAAGTTCTTTTAATTTATCTAAATTATGCTGAAGTAAATACCTTGACTCTTTTAATTGCACCGAAATTTCATTTTTCATCCTTAATAACTGAGGAGCTTCGCTTCCTTCAGGGGCATGACTTTTACACAGAGAACATCCACCCTCTGGGGAACTATGCAATTCACTTAAACAGCTAGGGCAAAATTGAAATTGTACATTACTGAAAAATTCTCTGGCTTTGGCTGACTCGTTCAACGCCTGATACCTAGCCTCTAATTCATTGATAAACATCTCAGAATCAGCCACTTCCATTTCTAAGGCATTAATGTTGTCAGTATTTTTAACCTCCGCCTCCTTTGCTTTATTCAATCTTTTACGAAGGTCACTAGTTTTATTCCTATCGGAATTTTTATTATTACCTTCGGATACAGCCTTTCCTTTTAACTCATTTAATTTATTGTATATATCATTTTTCTCTAACTCTAAATCAGTTATCCTCTGCTCAATAAAATGAATATTTTCAGACTGACCTGAACGTCCAAGCACTGTAAAAATACTTTTCAACTCTGTGATTTTAGTCGACAGCTCAGAATCCACCTGCTTCATTCTTATTAATGAGCTATAAAGAACATCATCAAAAATACCGCAGAGATAGTCACCAACCGTTTCCCTAGTAAGAGCCTTATCAAAATTATCGTTCCTAAAAATAGGGCTATGCACTGATGGTTGATCAGCATAAAGTACACGGAGAATCTGGTGCATCGTTAAAATTGATGCACCTTCACCTTGTGCCAATGGCATATCAAGAGCATTTAAAATAACCTGAGAGAAACTCAATGATTTTTCAGAACGCTTGAAAGGATACGTCTCCCACTGACTTGGTGAAGATTGCAGAGCTTCCTCCATTCCTCCCCAAAAAATGCTTAAAGGCCGCATGGACTCCTTGCTAATTTCGCGTCTAAAACATGCTGGCTTATCATTTAAAAGAACTTCAACAAGAGTTAAAGTGCACATAAGAGCTTGTGGTTTCCATCGAATATTTTCAGCCCCAATAGAAAACGCAAGCAAATCCATGATGGTGGTTTTGCCCGAACTATTCCGACCTCGGATAACATTAACACCTTTATGAAAGTCGCAACTAAATGCTTCACGTCCATTCTGAAAGACTTTTAACTTACTTACAGAAAAAGATGGATTAAGAAAAGTCATATCTAAACTCCATTAAACTCGTTCTATCCTTTAATCCATCCTTTCCTGTTAGAGGAAATTGCGATAATTTGCTAATGATAAATGTATAAATTTCTTCTTTAGCATTAAGAAAATCACACATGGAAAGCAGAAAACCATCGGGGATAGATTTATCGGTCCGCTTGATAATATTTTTTTCTAGAGACGTTATTTCAATTAAGCCTGTCGCAGCCAAACACCTAATAGCTGCCATTTGAATCTCATGCATATCTCGAAATGTTGACGTAATATTTATTGGGTTACGATATGCATTAGAATATTTTTTCGCCTCTTTTTTTATAACACTATAATTATAAGGCATTCTTACTTCTGAAAGCAAAGCAGGAAAAACCAGATAAAAATCTAAAATCCTAGCTTTATCCACCTCAATTTCATTTACATGGTCTATTAACGCAATCATTCTGAAAAGACAATGATACGCATCATACGCCGGATGATAAATTAACATTTATCCCACCTTATATGACAATTACCACCAAGAAAAAATAATAGCCCTAGAAGATCTTTTGCTGTCAACTCTAAAAGATTTTCACCTAATGAAGTATAGAGTTCGTCAATTATTGTACTAATTTTTTCATCTACAATAACTCTAGGATTATCTGCTTCTATAAGTGGTGTTACCTTCATTATAAAATCATAATGGATCTGATCTAAAATTATTACAAATATCCTTTGTGCTGTTCGTGAGGTTTGGCGGCGCATTATAGCTTTTGCAGCTTTCTCCTTCATTTGCTTCGCTAAAAACAACAAATCCTTTCTATTGCTTTCGATCAATTTAGCATCCAGCCCCCGGACATCGATTTCGGGTTGAAGGGACATATAATGTTCAAGCTCAGCACAGAAATCCGAGTTTGAATCCCCCGCATCCCCTCTTTTCAAGCGCTCATAAAGATCCTGAATCTCGCGATTAGTCCCCTTTGCAGCGTACTGATGAATGGTCTGGTTTGTCTGATTACCCGCAATAATGCTGCCATTGGTTACAGCATTGCCCGACTGTTCGATAGACACACTAACCCCTCTTAATGTGAACTATCCTGATTACCACCGACAATGCTTCCATTCGTAACACTGTTACTATTCTGTGTCACAGTATGATTGTGTGAGTTTGCAGTGACGTTGCCCACTTGCTTACGCGACGAATACACAATCCGAATTGACCAACCAGCCCCAAGCCCAACAAAAAAAGTGATGATATGTGTAATCCAGTCCATTCTGATATCCTTAACGTAGATTTTGTGTACACATATTAAAATGAATACGGCTCATCTACAACTTATGCACATCAGCATCATATACAGGATTCACAATCAAGCCTGTCGATAACACAATTTATTTCCGTCCATAACCGCTATCTGCTCCATCCTTAACAGGGGATGCTGAGAAGACTACTGTGAACCCCTTGCTTTTCAAGATGTTTCCTTTCGCAATTTCAGCAATCAATCCTAACGCGATTTCGCGATCTCTTTCCTGACAAGCCCCCTCAGCCGTAAGACGCGCAATCATCTCAACCCTCTCAATCATTACGTGCTCGCTAAGCTCTCTATCCACACAACCTCCAAAACGAGATACTGTACATACATACAGTATCATGTATTGATAAAAATGGAAGAAAAAATTCAATATTCATTGGCTCGTATGTGCATGATAGGAAAAACGATTAACATCAATTCCTCGTTGCAGCTCTGGCTAAAATCGCAACGCGATTAAGGATTTTTCTAGCCCGGAAAGCGAGTGATGGGGCTGCAGGAAAAACCTCTCCTTTGGCCGTTCCGCGCAACCATTTTCCGTTAAAACAACTTTTACCACCGGCCATCAGATGCAGGGCTTCTCCCCGGCTGATAGTGGTGTCGGTTGTCAGATGTATCTCGTCGATAATTTTCGCTATGGCTGCATTTTGCTCATCCGTTCCGTGGAGAAATTTTCGCCGTGTTGCTGGCTTTTGCTTCCTGAGTCGGTTCGTCAGATCTCGCCTTTCACGCCAACTCAGTGGTTTTGATAAATCCAGTATCGGTGGATCGCTTTCGCTTCCCGTACAGTTATTGACAGAACTCCGAGAGGGCGCAGGAGCGCCCTTAACGTCAACGGCCAAATCAACGGCACGCTTCGGCACAATTTTCCACTGCGTTAGCCGGGTTAAAATCGGGGTGCCAGCGCCGACAACAGAGTCGTATACACCACGGATGCATACGGTTTCCTCGCCATACTGATTAAATTCGGCGCGCGGTTCATACAGTGTGCGCACCTGCAAATCATCGCGACGGACAAACGGCCCACCCTGCGCATTAACGTAACCAGCCCAATCACCGGCGTCGGCGGCATCATGGACGGCAGCAAACTCAACACTCAGACAGTGCGCAGTCTCTGTATCAGCGAGACGACGCAACTCACGGTAGACCGTTACCGGCGCACCGCCGATAAACTGAAACTGTCGGATGTGCCAGCGCGCCGCCCATGCTGAAACGGCGGGTGCTGTCTCTTTCAGTAGTTCGCCGCTTTCGTCATCGGTCTCACCATCGAGAGCATAGCCGTCGATATTTTTTGAAATGTATTTAGCGACATAGCCGGTGGCGCTGCCTTTTTCCGGGTCAATGGCCTCGGCGTGAAAGCGTGCCTTTTTGGCTTTATCGCTTCTCAGTTCGTGATGGTCTTCCTCCCACGCATAATCGCGAATGATGAGGCGCACTCGCTCGACATCTTCCGGCAGCATGAACATAAGCATGTGCCAGTGCGGCGTGCCGTCGTGATGAGGCTCGGCAACACGTATGCCGAAAATGCGGATTTCTTCCCGGTGCAACTTGGCACGTATACGCGCCCAAAGGCCTGTTAGATAGCTCTGAGTGTCCGACGGGCTGGCTCCGTTCCATTTGCTGTTACGGTAGCCTGCTTTAGTGGTGGCGTGATATTTAGACGGCGCGGTCAGGGTGTAAAACTCCCCGACATAACCGAGCTCATTGCAGATATTTTCAAACCCACGGATGCGGGTCATCAGCTCGCAGCGGCGTATCGCAGGGTTAGCGACAGAACCGTCGTATTTTTCAATCAAGCTGATGCGGTTGCCGTCTTCGTCTTCGAGATCCAGCCCCTTGAGAAATTCACGCGTGCGGCGCTTTTGCTCGCGCCAGTCTGTCACGCAGTTTTTACTCGCGTAGGCGTGCCGTTTCTTGCTTACGTTGCCGACTGCAATTTTTAGATGTTCGCGCCATGACGCCGCAATGCGTCGCAGACGGCCACGCCACCAAACCTCATTAAACATGCGCATTACTGCCGGTGCGATCTCATCCAGACCGACATACTTTTTTGTCACGCGATCCCAATGCGGCGGGGTAACGTTGAATTGCAGGGAAATAAAACCGGCGCGTATATACCAGGTGTACAGCGTTTTTAGCTCACTAAATCCGGCGTCATCAATGTCAGCCAGTTCAGCGCGAATGAAATTAGCGATATCAGCGGCCAGCAGGTCAATATCGGCGCGCGACATATCAGGGAGGCGGTTGAATCTGGCAACCATATTGACCATGCGTGACGCCAAATACTGCCTAAGCTCAGTATCGAAATGACCACCGAAAACAGCGACTGAAACTTTGCTGTCGATACCCACGCACTCGTATTTTTTTGCGACCAGCTCAAGACGCGGCAATGCCTTTTTGCAAAAACTAATTAAAAACGCATTGGCTCGTTGACTGCCCTGATTTTGCCCCAGCACCGCAGCGGTGCGGTATACATCAAAACGCACACACTCTGGCTGCAGAGAAAGCACCTTTCTCGCATGCAGCAAAGCCGCGAACATACGGTCACGGCGATGCTGTTGATCGTAGGTAAGATATGGGCTGGCTATTGCCGACCGTGGTTTATTCCACGGATAAGCGAATTGAACCGCCAATTCATACCCCCCGATAATGTTTATATTTCAGTTCTGAGATTTCTTGACAGGTCACACAAAAGACCACGCCCGGAATTGCAGCACGACGAGCCTCTGGGATTGGAGCTTCACATGCTTCACAAAGGAAACTAGATGGCGCGGTGATACGGCTGCGCGCGTTGCTGATGTGGCGCTCGCGGTCTTCCTGCTCGCGCTGTTGTGCTAAATCCATTGCATCGGCCATCAGTGCAACTCCTGTGATTCATTCTCATAGCGGGTAGCCTCACGGCGCAGCAGCTCCGCAGCTTCGGTGCCGCTCATCCCCTCTTTGGTGATATGGATAGCCAGTGCCTCAAGGCGGATGGAAACAGCAAGAGCGCGGTCTTTGCGCTCTTCTTTTTTGGCATCGGTCAGCAATACGGCCAGCGCATCACTATCAGTGTTAAAACAACGAGTTTCGGTTATACGCATAATTGACTCTCCTGATTTCGGGCAATAAGAAGCCCGGCGGGTTTACGCCATTAATTTCTGTTTGGATTAATTCGGCATGGTTAGCCGTTTTGGAAATAAGCTCACCACTGCACGAAAATGATTCATCGCTGTAATCAATGCTTTTTTCTCATCAGTAGTCAGCTCACTTAATTCGAGCTCATGACGAGCCGCCGGTATTTTTGCCAGAAAGAAAATAGCGGCCAGCGCCCGAGTATTTTCTTCAAATTGTGGATCGCGTTTATCGCGCATATCATCGACAAAACGTTCAACCTCTTTCCAACTATCACCCCAATATCTCGCGCGCAATTCAGCCACATGATTGAGACCGGCCAGACGTTGACCCGCTTTTAGCGGAACAGTCGCGGATACAGCTTCGATAGCCATGATTCCCCCTGCTTTTGAGTAGAGAGGTCAGCCAGTAAATCAGCCTGTGAGCGGCTCGGGTGCCAGCGCTTGCCGTCCTTACCTGCGATCCAGCCGTGGCCGAAGTGCATGCCGGGGCTTTGCTTAACGAGCAGAGACGCAAATGACGGTTCATTTTTCAGCATGAGCACCTCAAATCAGACCGAATGATGCGCCAATACCGCTCATGGTATCGACCACGCTCGACATAGCGGGATTAGTCTGCAGACGCGCATGCAGCGCCAGCGCCGACAATGACAACATGCGAATGCCAGCGTTAACGCTTTCAATCATGTTGTGTTTACGGGCGGAGGTAAGACGTTCATCTGATACCGCACCGCTCGCCAGTTCGCCGAGTTCACGCATTGCGCGCATGACATAAGACTGCAATTTGTCTTTAGCCAGCTCATTAACCGGCACGCATGGCAGGCAATGAATCTGCGCCAGAAAACCATCAACAAGGGTTGAGTCTTCGGTCAGGTCAGTCAGCAGCCACAATTCAGGCGGCGTGAACTGGTGAGGCTGTTCCGGGTTTAGCTTGTTGCGTAACGTCTGAACATTCATACCCGCACGCTCGGCCAGCTTCGCCATGTTGTGACGCTGCGCGAAAGCGCGGCACGCTTCGTCATAGTGGGGATGTTTGGAAATCTGAAAATCAAACATGTTGCATCCTTAAAATTCACATAAAGTGAATTAAGCACCGATAACAAGTTGAAAACGGGAATGACCCAACGCCTTACGCAACTGCTCTTCTTTCCAGCGTGCGTAATAAATGCGAATCGGGCCACCGGCTTTCTTGCAACCTTTACGGATGATGCGGGGTTCGATTGGTACACAAGGGTTGTCGCCAGTTGTCCAGCGGTAAGCGGTGCGTTCAGAAACACCCTCAAGCTCGGCAAATTGTTGCAGAGTAACGATAGGTGCAGGCACTTTGATGATTGCGATTTCAGAAGCCATATTGCATGATTCCCCATTGGTAAACATTTTCCATTGATAGCCGAAGTTTTGCCAACATTTGCCATCAATGAACTTCACAATTGAGGACTCTATTCAACAAATGAGTAGCTGTCAACATGGAAATCACAAATGAAGATTAGAGACTACACATTTGAGGCTGTGTCTATACTGGATCGCATATGCGAAATTTATGGTTTTCGCCAGAAAATTCAGTTAGCAGACCATTTTGAAATTTCCGCAAGCTCTCTTTCAAACCGCTATACACGCGGCACTATCTCATATGATTTTGCGGCTATATGCGCGCTGGAAACTGGTGCCAGCCTAAAATGGTTACTGACGGGAGAGGGAGAGCAGTACAGCGAAAACGCAATTAACTCCAACGCAAAAGAAATCCCATTATTCACTTTGAGTGAAGAAAGATTAACTGAAGACTCCCCTTTGAGTATTGACCCTAAGTTAATCAACAAGCCGGAATCTGATTGCTACGTAGTTCGTGCTGATGGAAAACTTCACTTCATAGATAGAGACTCAACTCTCTCCGATGGTTTGTGGTTAGTTAACATTGATGATGCGATAAGCATTCGAGAGCTAACCAAACTCCCCGGTAAGAAACTCCATGTAGCAGGTGGCAAAGTTCCTTTCGAATGCGGCATTGACGATATTAAAGCGCTGGGGCGTGTGGTGGGTGTATACAGCGAGGTTAACTAATGACCGTCCGTAAAAATCCAGCTGGCGGTTGGATTTGTGAACTATACCCAAACGGTGCAAAAGGCAAACGTATCAGAAAGAAATTCGCTACTAAGGGCGAGGCTCTGGCGTTTGAACAGTACACCGTTCAAAACCCGTGGCAGGAAGAAAAGGAAGACAGGCGCACGTTAAAAGAGCTCGTTGACTCATGGTATAGCGCTCATGGCATTACCCTGAAAGACGGCTTAAAACGCCAGTTAGCTATGCACCATGCTTTTGAGTGTATGGGCGAACCACTCGCACGCGATTTCGATGCGCAGATGTTTTCCCGCTACCGAGAAAAACGGTTAAAAGGTGAGTATGCCCGTTCAAACAGAGTGAAAGAGGTATCGCCTCGCACGCTTAATCTTGAGCTGGCCTACTTCCGGGCAGTGTTTAATGAGCTAAACCGCCTCGGAGAATGGAAGGGTGAAAACCCACTGAAAAATATGCGTCCATTCCGCACAGAAGAAATGGAAATGGCCTGGCTAACTCACGACCAAATTTCGCAGTTGCTCGGAGAGTGTAAACGACATGACCACCCTGATTTAGAGACCGTGGTAAGAATCTGTCTCGCCACTGGTGCACGGTGGTCTGAGGCCGAGAGTTTGAAAAAAAGCCAGCTCGCGAAATACAAAATCACATACACCAACACGAAAGGCAGAAAAAACCGCACCGTCCCAATCAGCAAAGAGCTCTATGAGTCTCTGCCTGATGATAAAAAAGGCCTTTTATTTAGTGATTGTTATGGCGCGTTCCGGTCAGCTCTGGAAAGAACAGGCATCGAACTACCGGCAGGACAACTGACCCACGTATTGCGCCATACCTTCGCCAGTCACTTTATGATGAATGGTGGTAATATTCTGGTTTTGCAGCGTGTGCTTGGTCATACAGATATCAAAATGACGATGCGTTATGCGCACTTTGCCCCTGACCATTTAGAAGACGCGGTAAAATTGAATCCCCTAAGAAAAATGGAAAAATTCGATGGCAACGACTGAAAAATTAAGCCAGCACAGTAACAATCTGAAAAGAAATTTAAGTGGCTCTCTAACGCTGACACTGAGTGTTCTATTGAGTTTATATGTTATTAATTTACTAAGAAACCCAAAAATAAATAGATCCTCATTAGAGATAGTAAAAACAAAAAATTATTGGAATGAGTTTTATTTCCGCCACTTATCGATACTTTACCAAGAGCATACAACTGTAGTTTTAGAGGAAAACAACCTATCCTCAAATTATATTGAAAAAATTATTGAAGATTTTGATAACGATGTTTACACATATAACAAAAAAGTATTAAATGATGTGCTTGACGCATTAGAACGAGATATAATGAATGACATAAAAAATGATTTCATCATAGAAAATAGTATAAGTGATGATTCAATAGATATATATTCTGGGGTATTGAATTTTCTTTTTGACTATCAATTCGTAATGCTTGAGGTGCTTGAGTGCATTGAATTTTCAAACTCAGAAAACAAACAAGAAATGTTATACATGACAAGATCCTCATTCGCCAGAACACTAGCAAGCTATGTCGAAGATTGCTCAAAACCTTTAATTCGTGAAATAATAAAATTAAGCAGCCTAAAATTCTTACGTTTATTAACCAAGCATAAGGATGTAATTACAGAATTAAATGATAATATTAAAACAATATCCAAGCAAGGTATGGGGGATTTAAATCTATTACTCAGAATAAACTTAGATTTCTCTTCCAGAACCAACCCTAAAATATATAACAAACATAGAAAAGGAATAAATAAATTCAAAAAATTTGTAGAGTCAAGGAACAGAATTATTCATAATTTCAAATGTCAAGACAACGACATAAACTTCATTATTGAGAATTGGAAACCATGTTTAGACTTCTACTCTGCAATTCTTACGGAATTTACACAAAAGGAAGGATTAGAAACATTTTTCAACACATTATATGACGAGGCAAAAAAATGTGCACTAAACCACAATCTGATGGTCAGGCACGCACTCCCTATAATTGAAGCTCGCATGTAAGTGCCCCATCTAAATCTGAGCATACTCAATGGCGATAAAGTGGCGGTAGAAATGGCGAATAATGGGTTATCATTGGCAAACAGATGCAAACTATGTCAATGATAAATAATACAAAGTATTGATTTTCGGTTGTTCTGGTAGGAACTCATAATCGCTTGGTCGCTGGTTCAAGTCCAGCAGGGGCCACCAAATTTTAGCTTTAAAATCATATGATTAAGCCACTCGATTGAGTGGCTTTTTTATTCTAGCATTGTGTGATGCCCCCCTTTTTGTCCCCTCACTGTTAACTTTCCCCCCCCCCAATAAAAAAATCCCCCTGATACTCAGAGGGACTTAACTACAAGATTTATCACTTCAACTCTAAATGCATCCGTTTACTCAACACTGCCACGGCCGCTGCTTTTTGCATATCTTCCCAGCGTTCAAAGGAAGTATTAGCAATAATAAAATCTTCCCATTCCTGATCGGGAATCGCCCTGGAGTCATCTGCTGATTCGACTTTAAAGCCTGATTTTTCGAATCATATCTTCTAAGGACGTGAATTATGTATGCTCAGAAAGAAATTCAGTGTTAAAAAGCTCATCAAAACGAAGTTGATTAGTATTGCTGATTTCTTCCAAATTCTTTTTAAACTGATCAATATTGCTATTTTATAATATTGTGAAGTAGGAATGATGTGACAAATAAACCCGTGTTTTCAGAAGATGAACATGTGCCATCTGTGCAATTTTTTTTGCCCCCCCTTACGTGGACTGCTAAAAATTAGGTCTATTGTCATGATGCTGGCTTTCTCTATTCATAGACAGCTCCCAGTCAGCGCATTACCTGTGATTTACGAATGAATATCAGCTAATCATAAATCATCTGAATAGCGGTTAATCAGTTAAAACCAATTATTACAAATTAAAAACCTTACGTGCAGTATGGTTACTTAAATTCATAAACACATGAGGATATATAGCAATGGCAATACCAGTTTATCTATGGCTTTACGAAGAGGACGGAAAGCTACTGAAAGGCGGTGTTGATGTTAATGGACGAGAGGGAAGCATAGAGCTGGTGGGTATGCAGCACGACGTGTTTATTCCCACAGACGATATGACCGGAGCCGTTACCGGAACACGTCAGCATGAAGCATATACTTTTGAAAAAGAGATCGACCCATCATCCCCGCTTTTGTATCGCGCACTGACAACCGGTCGCACGCTGGTAAAAGCCGAATTCAAATACTACCGCATCAACCATAACGGCATGGAAGAAGAATATTTCAATGTTGTGCTGGAAAACGTGAAGGTGTGCCACGTTGTGCCAGTTATGTTTGATATCAAAGATCCCGACTTCGAAAAACACGGGCATATAGAGCATGTAGGCCTGCGTTACGAAAAAATCACGTGGAACTATGTCGATGGCAATATCCAGCACGCCGACAGCTGGAAAGACCGTAAAACAGCATAAGGAGATCACTCATGGCTAAATGGCTTTATAAGCAAAGTACCGGCGAACTGTTTCGCAACGGCAAATTAATTGAAACAGGCTATTCTGGTGCACTGACCAACAAAAACAATCCAGATCGTGAGCATGTACGCGGCATGGGCCCACTTCCTCGTGGTATGTGGAAAATCGGTAGTAGCGGCACCAGCAAAGGCCCTCTAACCATCACGCTGATACACGTCAGCGGCAATAGCTACAATCGAGATATGACGTCGTTTCGTATGCACGGCGATAAAGCCCACGGCATTCCCGGATTCGCCTCAGAGGGCTGCATCATCATGAGCCATTCAACTCGCCTGCTGGTAAAACAAAATCATGGCGCAGAGCTGGAGGTCGTCCGATGATTCGTATACTCCTGCTGGCGCTCATGGGATTGCCGGTATTTGTTTACGCATCCTCCCCTGATACCGAGTGCGCAGCGCCAGGGCACTATATGGACAACATGCTGCAGGTCACGATTAAAAACGAGCTGGGCATTGATATCGCCACTATCCAAAATGACAAAATCACGTCAGACCTGATTGACGTCACTCCGGTTTCCTATTTCCTCGCTCACCAGCTGGCGAGATCGTATTTCGAAGCGGACAAAAAAAGGAATGGAGGAAAGGCAGATCTGACAGAAAAAGAGTATTTCGACAGCTTTCATGCCAACGGCGCGAAAAGCATCACGGCAAAGTACACCTACACATCCACCAGCGGAAAGCGTGATGTATTCATTGCCTCCAGCCTGTTCAACAACGATGAGTGCTCAGTACTCTTTAATGGTTATCTGACGTTATCGCGAGAGTTTTAATGATTAAAGCCCACCTTATTCCTTGGCGGGCAAACATAATATTACAGATTTACTCATGAATAAAAATGAAGATATTTACAAAGTAATCAACAATCAATTAAAGCAACCAGGGGATCAAAATTTAGATTTTCAACATAAAGTTTGCGGGATATATTTCACATCAAAAGAAATTAAGATTACAAAAACGCAAAATCTAAGTAGGGAACGATTATTTCATTGACCTGCTCCCGCTGTTCCGCATCAACCTTCACCACACGCGCAACAGAGGTTTCAGTGATCGACTGGTCTGTCAGCCTAACCCAGTCACCCGCCAGGGTTAGGCTGATATTTCACGGCGCTTATGCAAATGACTGTACTTCTGTTAAAGAAATGGACAAAGCAGATAACGCCGCCTCTGCCATTTAGGACTGAAGTAATGAAAAACACCAGGGAGCTTTGCCCGGAAAATAATCAACCATCCTGAGAAAAGATTGAAAATACAGCGCAAGTAGCATTGCAGGAACTGCAGAATCAGTGATAGAACGTGGTGGTATCGACAAACCACAAAAAAGCCAACCCCATATTCCCACGGAGTTGGCCCTGTTTTAAAGCAGTGACAGTTACAACAGGTTAAAAGACATAACGCATGCCAAGGGTAAATTCGTTAGAGACGATGTGGGCTTTCATCTGCTCGTCTTTTAAACCACGCGCGTTAGTGAAGTTGTTATACCCACTTTCGATCTTGCCCATATCAATATAACGGTAGCCCAGGTCGACATACAGACGTTCAAGTGGCGTATAGCTCACGCCAGCCCCTACAGCATAGGTCAGGTTGTTTTGCGTGGTAGAAGCATATTCGCGGCTAGAGTTACCCTGCCAGCCGTTGGCTTTAATCTTGCTTACGCCCAAACCTGCCGTACCGTACAGGGAAACACCATACCCCAGCTCATAATCACGATAAACATTGACCATCAGGCGCTCGGTTTCGGTTTTCAGGTGGTTATAGCTGTTGGCAAAGGTACTGGAACCGCTGGTGTATTCGGCCTTTTGCCTGAACGTATATTCGCCCTCGGTACGCCAGCCATTACCAAACTGATAGCCCGCAGCAATCGCCGCGCCGCCGAAGTGCTCTTTCTCTTTACCGCCCACAAACTGCCCTACTCCAGGACGTGCACTGGTATCCATCTCCTTCGCACGCTGTTCAATCTGCAGGTATTTTGCGGAACCGTAATACCCTTCTTCAGTATTTGCTGCCAGAACCGTGACCGGGATCATCGCGATCGGCAGGGCGGCTAAAATAGCTTTCATACTCATCTCTACTCCGTTGAAAAAATATTCCGCACGTCGAACAGTCGCCCGCCGATGTCAGGAAAAATAGTCAGTGAGAGGGATAGTAAATGGCCCGTCACGGGCAAACTATTCGGGTGATTACGGGTTTTACCTGGTAATGTTACGTAGGGACTGGTCTTATTTTTCTAACAATAATTAGTAGTTTCAATGAATTAATATATGAGATTTTCAACGGACTGCGTGAAGCGTCTCACTTCCCCCCTCCTTCACAAACTGCAAAACTAAAGAAATCCCCCATCGCGCCGATCATCATCCGTGTGTATTATTTCCTGTAGCTTTTACAACAACTAACCTTAACTCAAATACTTAAGCGCCAAAGCGAAAGGCATCATGAGCACACCGATCAAACGGCTAGAAATCATTAAAAATGCCATTGAACTGGAAGATGACGACATCATCCAGAGCCAGCTGACCCGGCTGAAAAATGAAGCGTTTGACGAGGAGCTACAGGCAATCGTCGTGGCGCTTGAGCAGAAGAACTACACCGCGGCTATGGCGGCCATTACCGCCTGGCTACAGAGCCAACGCGCAATCACCCAGTGGCGCGATCCACAGGTGGCGGCCAGCAAGCTGGAGCTGAAGGCGCTGGAAGAACGTCTACGCGATCTGATAGACCGCCGCAATGCGCGGGTGCAGCAGTTGGATGAATTCAACGATCTTTATTTCTCTCGCCTCGGCCCGCTGATGCAGCAGATCCTCGCCCTGCGCAAAACGCTGGCGGAGCTGAACCTGCGTCGTCAGCAGGCGGAAGCCCGTCGTCGTGAGGAAGATTACCGTCGCTGCCAGCAATATATGGCGCAGGCAGTGGAGGTGCTGGCAACCCTTACCCAGCGCTGGCGCGATCTGCCTGCCGATTCCGTGCAAGCCGCTGAAGCGCGCAAACATTTGCAGCAGCAAAGTAACCTGATTGCCAACCTGCTGGCCGAAGCGCTGGAGCTTGAAAGCGGCTTAACGCGCGAAGAAGAGCCTGCGCGTCAGGCGCGTGACGAAGCCAACGAAGAGTACGAGAAATACCGCGAGCAGCACCACGATGCCGAAGTGCGTCTGCGTAAAGGTAAGGCTCTCTCGGAAGAAGATCAGAACGAACTGAAGCGCCTCTGGCGCCAGGCGAGCAAGCTTTGCCACCCGGATCTGGTGGCCGACGATCTGAAAGAAGAAGCCAACGCGATGATGGTGCAACTCAACCAGGCCAAACAGCGTGGCGACGTCAAAGCCATACGCTCTCTGGTGGCGCGCCTGCAGCAAGGCTTCGAGCCTCTGATGGCCAGCGACAGGCTGAACGATCTGGAACGTATCCGCAAAAAAATGGCGCAGGTCCGCGAGCAAATCGACATTTTAGTGAACGAGCTGGCGGAGCTGGAGAAAGAGGAGTCCTGGCTTCTGGTGTCGTCGCTGAGCAATATGGAAGCCTACTTCGCTCAGCAGGAGAAAGCGCTGCACGAAGTTCGCGCCTCGCTCGAACATCAGGTGAGCGAAGCGCAACTGGATTCCGCAGCCTGATTATTTGGCGTGCCAGTAAGCGCTGGCACGCACCAGCTGCGGATCAATCGTTTCGGTTTCAAACTGGCGGCTCAGGCGTTTCACCACCTTCCCTTCACCGGTCAGCCAGATAAAGTAATCTTCCGCCGGGACGGTTAACGTCGCCAGATGGTCCGCCACCGCCTGCTCGTTATGACCAACAATCCAGGTGATGTTGAACGTGCTCAGGTGTGCCAGATAATCCTTATACGATTCATCCCCAACCGTCACCACTGCATGAACTTCCGGGCGAACAGGCAGTTTTGCGATGCCTTCTAAACGACGGCGCAGCGCGGGCATGCCGGACTCATCGCAGACATACAACTGCCAGGCGTAATCTTCCGGTACCACCAGCGAACCGCGTGGACCGCCGATCGTCAGCTTGTCTCCCGCCTTCGCCTCGACCGCCCAGTGGCTGGCAATTCCGCCGTCATGAACGAAGAAATCGAGCACCAGCTCATGATTTACCGCATCGTACAGTGGCGTATAGTCGCGCGCCTGTGGACGCACACCGTCGCCCCAGTCGATACCTTCATCGGTAACCACCGGCGGCGTAAACGTCGCTCCGGGTGCCGGGAAAAAGACTTTGGTATGGTCGTCGAAACCGCGTGAGCTAAAGCCCTCCAGCGCCTCGCCGCCTAAAACAATGCGCTGGAAACCCGCGCTTACGCGCTCAGCACGGAGCACCGTCAGCTCGCGAAAACGCAGGTCATTACGAACACGTTGTGGGTAACGGGTAGATGTCATTTTTAGACCCTTCTCAGGTGAATACGATATATCTAAATTAATTTTAAATGATAATGATTGCTAATCAGCAAGAATGCAAGATCTTTTAGATTGCATCTGAATATATCTTAGATATAGTTTAGATATATCAAAACAAAGGGCACAGTATGCGACACGAACATGATGGCGGCGGACGTCGACCGCGCTTTTTTGGCCACGGCGATCTGCGTCTGGTGATTCTGGATATCCTGACGCGCAATGCGAGCCACGGCTACGAGTTGATCAAAGAGATCGAAAACATGACTCAGGGGAATTACACCCCAAGCCCGGGCGTAATCTACCCGACTCTGGATTATCTACAGGATCAGGCCTTTATCACCATTACGGAAGAAGAAAACGGTCGTAAGAGCATTACGATTACCGTGGCGGGTCAGCAGTGGCTGGATGAAAATCAGGAACATCTGGCGCAGATACAGGCGCGTATCAAAGCGCGTTCCGTCGGTTTCCAGTTGCGAAAAAACCCGCAGATGAAGCGGGCGCTGGATAACTTCAAAGCGGTATTAGACCTGAAGGTCAATCAGGGAGAGCTCAGCGATGCGCAGCTTAAGCAGATCATCGGCGTAATCGACCGCGCAGCGCTGGAGATCTCCCAGCTGGATTAAGCCGGTGCGTACTCGCTCACGCGGAAGACGCGTACCAGCTCTTTCAGGTGCATTGCTTGTTCGTTAAGGGATGCCGCCGCCGCGACAGACTCCTCCACCAGCGCAGAGTTTTGCTGGGTGGTGGCATCAATCAGGCCAATCGCGCTGTTGATCTGCGAGATACCTTCTGTCTGTTCGTGGCTGGCCTGGCGGATCTCACGCAGAATAACATCCATCTCTTCCACGTTACCGACCATCCCGTTGATCAGCCCACTCGCTTTTTCGACCAGGTTCATCCCGTCCTGGGTCTGACTGGTGGAGCTCTCAATCAGCTCACGAATTTCACTGGCAGACGATGCACTTTTCTGAGCAAGCTGACGCACCTCGCCTGCCACAACCGCAAAGCCACGGCCATGTTCACCCGCACGTGCCGCTTCCACTGCCGCGTTCAACGCCAGGATGTTGGTCTGGAAAGCAATGGCATCGATCAGGTCGATAATGTCGGACATCCGATTTGAGGTCTCGTTAATCAGGCGCATTTTGCTGGTCACCTGCTTCATCATCTCACCGTTGTTTTTAACCACCGTAGCGGCATCTGCTGAGAGGGTGGTCGCCTCACCGGTATGCGACGCGGTGTTTTTCACCGTAGCGGTGATCTGCTCCATGGAAGCGGCGGTCTGTTCAACAGAGCTTGCCTGCTCTTCCGTGCGCGCGGCCAGATCCTGGTTACCGGCGACAATCTGCGCGGCAGCGCTGGAGATATTCTCCGAGCCGGTCTGCACCTGCTGCACAATGTCCATCAGGCGTGTTTTCATCTCCATCAGCGCATGCAGCAGCAGACCCGTTTCGTCTTTGCCGTGCGGCGTGATACTGCCGGTCAGGTCACCCTCGGCGATGGCTTCAGCAAAAGTCACGGCCTGGCCCAGAGGACGGGTAATCGAGCGTACGATAAACCAGCCAATCAGGCTGCCTGCCGCGACGCTGAAAAGGGTAATCAGGATCAGCAGCAGGCGGTTGGTTCTGAAATCTCCCTCCACCTGCGCGCCTGCGTCCTGCATTTCGGTGTTCTGAATAGCAATCAGCGCCTGCACCTTCGCTTTGTACTCCTGCTGCAGGTTAAGGGTCGTGGTCATCATCTCCCTGATAGCACCCGCGCGATCGTTATTCTGCACTGCCTGTAAAATACGGTAACGCGAGTCCAGATACTGCTGACGCACACCGCGGATATCCGCCAGTGCCTGCTGTGATTTTGCATCATGCAGCGCGTTGTTCAGCTCACCCAGGATCACGGTGATATTCCCACTGATCTCCTTCAGACGCTGTTGCGATTGCGCCGTATAGGTTCCCTGATCATCCAGCAACATGAGCTGCTGAGTGCTAATAAATTCCTGGAAGTTGTCGATTAACTGGTTCGCTTTTACCGTCGTAGGATAGTCACTGGTAATGATAGATTGCATCCCGTTATTGGCCCGGTTCAGGCTCAGCAAGGACAAACTCGCACTCACTACCATCAGGACAATTAATAGCCCAAATGCCAGAAATAATTTCGTGCCGATCTTTACGTCATGTAAGAACATATTTTCTCCATCGATGTGATTATTTCTCAGACGATCGCTGTTATCGGTAACTAATTCGCTAACTTTATGACTTTGATAGTTTTTTTATTTCATAACCATCACAATGGATAGGTGGAGACTATTAATATTGCCTCATTGATCGTTACTCAACCATCGGATGAGGTTTTTTCAAAATAGCATCGTGGAAAATTGGCTTAGGCAGGAATAAATAACTGAGGTAATTTTTTTAGTTATTTAATATTAAATTAACAATAAAACACATCAATAATTACAACCTCAAATAATAAAGCCGTTTACCCCGTAAGGAATAAACGGCTTTTCTGGAACATGACTCACTCAATGGAGAACCGTCACCGCATCCTTAAGACGTCCGGCGCGATGTTTCACCATGGCGGAAATGTGCGCACTCTCCTCGACCAGGTCGGCGTTTTTCTGCGTGATGCTGTCCAGCTCTGCCACGGCACGGGTTAACTCAGACAATCCAGTTGCCTGCTCGGAGGTCGCGTGGCTAATCTGGGCGATAAGCTGGGTCACGTTTTTCACCTGCTCAACGATGTCATCCATTGTACGGCCTGCGGCGTGAACCTGTTCAGAGCCGGACTGCACCTTGCTGGCGCTGGCATCAATGAGCTTACGAATATCATTAGCCGCACTGGCGCTGCGGCTGGCGAGATGGCGAACTTCGCCCGCGACCACAGCAAAACCTTTGCCCTGTTCACCCGCCCTTGCTGCTTCAACCGCCGCGTTGAGCGCCAGAATATTAGTCTGGAAAGCGATGTCATTAATCAAGGAGGTAATCGAACCAATGCGCTGCGTGCTGTCGGCGATATCATCCATGGTTTTCACCACGGTCTGCATCGCATTCCCTCCCTTCGTTGCCGCACTACTTGCGGCCACAGAGAGTTTGTCCACTTCTGCTGCGGTTTCAGAATTACTCTGAACAGAAGCCGCCATCTGGTTCATTGTCGCGACGGTCTGCTGCACATTCGCTACAGTCTGGCGCGTACGATCGTTCAAATCTTCATTACCCTGCGCAAGCTTGTCGCTACCGTCGCGTACGCTCACCACCTGGCTTGATACATCATTGATTAACCAGCGACACATCAGCCCCAGTTGCCCTACCGCACGCAAGGTCAGCCCCAGTTCGTCGCTGCGGTTCAGGTGCTGCACGCTGTTGCGCTCACCGGTCGCCACTTTCAACGCCTGACGTGCCACATTCTCTACCGGACGGACAATCTGCTGCTCAAACATCAGTGTTCCCAGCAGCATCACCACCGCAGCCGCCGCGAGCGGTACCCAGCCTGCGGAAGTCGTGACCAGCGTGGCCGCGAGCACAGCAAAAAGCACTGCCATCACGCTGCGAACACGCCAGCGCAGCGGCATTGCCGGGAGTTTCCCCAACCAGCCTTTACGTACTACCAGCCCTTTATGAATACGTTTCTTACAGCTTCCGTCATTCAGCGCCCGGTAGAGAGGCTCCACGGTGGCAATCTCTTGTTCCGTGGCTCTGGTGCGGATGGACATATAGCCTGTCACCTGCCCGTGACGCACCATCGGCACTGCGTTAGCGCGAACCCAGTAGTGGTCGCCGTTTTTACGTCGGTTTTTGACAATCCCGCTCCACGGCTCGCCCTGTTGCAGGGTGTACCACATATCGGCAAATGCCGCCTTTGGCATATCCGGGTGGCGCACCATGTTGTGCGGCTGGCCTGTCAGCGCGTCGAGCTCGTAGCCGCTCACCTGCACAAACGTGTCGTTAGCGTGTGTAATGTAGCTATGGATGTCTGTGGTAGACATTAAGGTGGTGTCATCATCCAGAGGATATTCATTCTGGCTGACATAGATAGGAGAAGACATCGTGAGCATCCCTTGCAGGTTATTTGAATGTTAATTTTGTGGATTTATGTTTTTTCGGCGGTAAACAATTTATCTTTAGTTGTTAAACTTGATAGAGATCGCAGATTTCACTTAAACCGCACTTTTTGTGAGATTTTATAATTCATTGATTTCAAATACTTTCGCAAAGAAATTACCTGCAAAGCATGACGTGTTAACGCCCACTTAAGTAGCAGCAAATGCCCCACTTTGGTGCGATTGCCTTTTCCTGCCTCTTTTTAAGCTATCTGCCCTGGATAGCGAAATCCCGTTTCGGTTGCATCGGCATGATTAAATATTGTGCAACATAATTTTAACCTGGTGTTTATCCCGATTTTCGTTAAGTCAACTGAAGTGGCGTAATCCCTGCAATACTTAACGCAGTATCATGTGATACGCGATCCCCGGGAGCACATTTTGAACAGGTTACCTTCCAGCGCCTCGGCTCTTGCCTGTACCGCGCACGCACTGAATCTCATTGAGAAGCGAACGCTTGATCATGAGGAGATGAAACAACTTAACCGAGAGGTCATCGATTACTTTAAAGAGCACGTCAATCCAGGTTTTCTGGAGTATCGCAAATCTGTTACCGCCGGCGGGGATTACGGAGCCGTAGAGTGGCAAGCGGGGAGTCTGAACACGCTTGTCGACACCCAGGGACAGGAGTTTATCGATTGCCTTGGTGGTTTTGGTATCTTCAACGTGGGGCACCGTAATCCAGTTGTGGTTTCCGCCGTACAGAATCAACTTGCGAAACAACCTCTCCATAGCCAGGAACTGCTCGACCCGCTTCGCGCCATGCTCGCGAAAACGCTGGCAGCCTTAACGCCCGGCAAACTGAAATACAGCTTCTTTAGCAACAGCGGTACGGAATCGGTCGAAGCGGCGATTAAACTTGCCAAAGCGTACCAGTCTCCGCGCGGGAAATTCACCTTTATTGCCACCAGCGGCGCGTTCCACGGTAAATCTCTGGGCGCATTGTCTGCTACCGCGAAATCCACCTTCCGTAAACCGTTTATGCCACTGCTGCCGGGCTTCCGCCACGTGCCGTTTGGTGACATTAACGCTATGCGCACCGTGCTGAGCGAATGCCGTAAAACCGGCGATGACGTGGCAGCGGTGATCCTGGAGCCGATTCAGGGTGAAGGCGGTGTGATCCTCCCTCCGCAGGGTTATCTGCCTGCCGTGCGTCAGTTGTGCGATGAGTTTGGTGCACTACTGATCCTCGATGAAGTCCAGACCGGGATGGGGCGTACCGGCAAGATGTTTGCCTGCGAGCACGAGAACGTTCAGCCGGACATTCTGTGTCTGGCGAAAGCGCTCGGCGGCGGCGTGATGCCTATTGGTGCGACGGTTGCCACCGAAGAGGTGTTCTCGGTGCTGTTCGATAACCCCTTCCTGCACACCACAACCTTTGGCGGTAATCCACTGGCCTGTGCAGCGGCGCTGGCGACCATCAACGTACTGCTGGATCAAAACCTGCCTGCTCAGGCGGAGCAGAAAGGTGACATGCTGCTGGACGGCTTCCGCCAGTTAGGACGGGAATACCCGGATCTGGTTCAGGACGCACGCGGCAAAGGGATGCTGATGGCAATTGAGTTTGTTGATAACGAAATCGGTTATAGCTTCGCAAGCGAGATGTTCCGCCAGCGGGTACTGGTGGCCGGGACACTCAACAACTCGAAAACCATCCGTGTTGAACCACCGTTGACGCTGACCATTGAGCAGTGTGAGCAGGTGCTGAAAGCGGCGCGTAAAGCGCTGGCAGCGCTGAGAGTGAGCGTGGAAGAGGCGTGATCTGAATTCCCCCTCCTCGTTGGAGGGGGAAAGTTTTTACTCCGGTAACAAACCCACAAAACTGCGTTTTTTGCGCGGCTCCGACATCAACTCCTCGAGCTTATCCACGCACGCCAGATAATGCGGCGTTTGCTTGTGCGCCAGCACCGCCGCTTCGTCTTTATAGGCTTCGTAGATAAAGAACCGGGTTTTCACCCTTGGATCCTGCAACACGTCAAAACGCAGGTTTCCCGGCTCCTGGATCGCCCCTTCGTGGTTGGCGCGAAATACCTCCAGAAACTCATCCACCCGTTCAGGCTTGATGTTGATCTCCACTAACGTCACGTTCATTTCGCTTCTCCCTGTTTCTCTTCCTGCCAGAACTGGAACGCATCCCGCGCGCTCATGTTCTCATGAACCACTTTCTTCACCGCTTTCAGCATCGCCAGCGGCGCGCTGGACTGGAAGATATTGCGTCCCATATCCACACCGGATGCGCCCTGGTCGATTGCCCGCCAGCACATCTCCAGCGCCTCATGCTCCGGCAGTTTTTTGCCCCCGGCGATGACGATCGGCACCGGGCAGCTGGCGGTCACTTTTTCAAAGCCTTCATCCACATAATAAGTTTTGACGAACTGTGCCCCCATTTCGGCGGCAATACGGCTGGCGAGCGAGAAATAGCGTGCGTCGCGCGCCATCTCCTTGCCGACACCCGTCACTGCCAGCGTCGGCATGCCATAGCGCGCGCCCGCATCGACAAGCTTGATGATGTTGTTGATCGACTGATGCTCGAACTCGCTGCCGATGTACACCTGTGCCGCCACCGCGCAGACGTTCAGGCGCAGCGCATCTTCCATCGCTACCGCCACGCACTCGTTGGAGAGCTCACCCAGAATCGAGTTACCGCCGGAGGCGCGCAGCACCACCGGTTTGTTCGTCGCGGCAGGTACGGTGCTCCGCAAGATACCGCGGGTGCACATCAGCACGTCGGTTTCACCAAACAGCGGGGCAATCGAAAGATCGATACGCTCAAGACCGGTGGTCGGCCCCTGGAAATAGCCGTGATCAAAGGCCAGCATCACCGTGCGGTTACTTTTCGGGTTGAAGATGCGCGCCAGCCTGGACTGCATGCCCCAGTCCAGCGAACCGCAGCCTTTCAGGGTGAACGGTACGTTCTGCTGTGGTGTGCCAATGCCAAAATCTTTACCGTCTTTGATGTCGTCTAAATCAGCCATTTGCTCCCCCGTCAGAAATCATATTTATTGATGTTCTCTTTGGTGAACACCACACGCTCCGGCAGCAGCACGATGCCGTTGCCCTTCGCTTCATACTGGTAGCCCTGTACGCTGTTTGGCTCGACCTTCAGCGCCCCGATATTTTTTACGTCCACGCTGTCGCCAACGTTAAGATCGCCTTTTTTCAGCAAACGATCGGCGACATTGACCGCAATTTTGCCTTGCTGCACGACATCCCACAGACCGAAGGCTTTCACTGTGCCGCGCTCAACGTACGGACGCATCACGTTCGGCGTACTAAAACCAACGATCGCCACCCCCTCCCGCTTGAGGTTTTCCGCCGCCTGCGCTGCCGCAGGCAACGCGTTGGCATCCGGGGCGATGATCGCATCCAGATCCGGATACGCTTTTAAGATCCCCTCTGCGGTTTGCAGGGATTTGGTGGCATCGTTATAGCCAAACTGCGTGGTGACGATCTGCCACTGAGGATGATCTTTCTCGATTTTGGCTTTCGCCTCTTTCACCCACTGGTTCTGGTCGGTGACGGTGGGGCTGGAGTAGAAGAATGCCACTTTGGCATTCGGTTTCGTCACTTGCTTCGATGCCATCTCCACCAGCAGGCCACCAAGCTGTTCCGGCGTTCCCTGGTTGATGTAAATGCTGCGGCACTCCGGTTTGGTGTCGGAGTCCCAGGTCAGAACTTTTACGCCGCGCTGCATCGCGCGCTTCAGCGCCGGACAAAGGCCATCCGGTGACACGGCGGAGACGATAATCGCGTTATAGCCCTGGTTAACGAAGTTATTGATGAGCTGCACCTGGCCAGAGACGCTTGGCTCGGTCGGGCCATCGTAGGTGACGTCCACACCCAGATCTTTTCCCGCCTCTTTTGCACCGTTGCCGCCGCTGGTAAAGAAACCCACGCCCACCAGTTTCGGGATAAAGGCAATGCGATCCGCCGCCTGCGCCGATGCGATGCTAAGGGCCATCGCCAGGACTATCAGTTTTGTTTTCATCTTACGCTCCGGGTAGTTTTGTGAAGAGAGATCGCACCCATTCACGGTGCAGACTCAACGAACGTCCCATCACCACCACAACCAACAGCGCCCCTGACAGCGCGCTCGACACCTGGTTGGGGATGCCGACCATCTGTAAACCCTGTTGCAGATACCCCACCAGCAGTGCCGCCAGTGCAGTACCGATTACCGAACCTGAACCGCCGTAGATATTGGCCCCGCCAAGTACAGCGGCGGTCAGCGCAGGCATCAGTAAATCGCGCCCTAAATCCGAGCGCGCGGAACCGAAATAGGAGACCATCACCAGCGCGGCAATCGCCGAGGCAACCCCGACCAGACCATACAGCGCGTACGGCATGCCGTTGACCGACAGCGCCGCATAGCGCGCTGCGCGTGGGTTTTGCCCAATCAAAAACAGATGACGGCCAAAGCGCCCGCGATGGGTAATCAGCCAGAAGAAAGCGGTGATCGCCGCGAAGAGCACCAGCGGAACCGGTAAGCCGAAAAGTGTGAGGTTGGCGAACGCGGTAAAGCTGTCCGGGAAGCCACCAATGCCCTCATAGCCCGTCGCCCCCGCCATACCGGAGAGCAGCAGCGCCCCGCCGCCGTAGAGGTAGAGCGTGCCGAGGGTGATCACCAGTGGGCTAATGCCGGTGTAGTGGATAAGCGCGGCGTTGAATAAACCGCACAGCAGACCGAGCAGTAAAGTCAGCGGAATCGCCACCGCCATCGGCCACCCCGACTGCATCATCACTCCCAGCGCGATGGCGCACAGGCCAATGGTCGAGCCGAGGGAGATATCGATCCCGCCGCTGATAATCACCAGCGTCAGCGGCAGTGCCACAATGCCAATGCAGATGAAATCGCTGGTGCTGAACAGCAACATATTGATATCCAGCATACGCGGGTTGATGGCACCAAAAAGCAGGATCTCCAGCACCAGTAAAATCAGCAGCGTGCTTTCCCAGTTAAGCTTCATTTACGCCACCTCTTTTTTGCGTTTCGGAAACGGGGTGACATGCTTTCCCCCTTTGTTTCCCGGCTGGAAACGGCTGTACTTCAGTGCCCGCTGATGACGCGCCAGCGCCTGGCGCAGACGTCCATCGAGCACCAGCACGCCAAGTAGCACCAGCCCGGCAATAAAGTCGTTCCACCAGGCCGGGAGCTTAAACAACACCAGCACGGTGTCGATTTGCGTCAGGAAGAAGGCGCCAAGTAACGCGCCAATTAGCGTGCCCGTGCCACCCAAAAGCGAAATACCGCCGAGCACGCAGGCGGCGATAGCTTTCATCTCCAGCCCGCTTCCGGTCTGGTTCGGCACAAAACCGATCTGCGCGGCAAAGACAATCCCGGCACAGGCCGCCAGCATGCCGTTCAGCGTGAAGGCGATCATCCGCGTGCGATTCACCGCCACACCCAACTGGCGCGCGGCTGCCAGGTTATCGCCTACGGCATAAAAATCACGACCAAAGGCGGTGCGCGACAGCGTCCACGCCCCTGCCGCCGCGAAAAACAGCACCACCATACCGAGCGGTGATATACCGAAGGCGACAGGTTCAGAGAGAGATTTCAGCTGCGGCGGCAGCCCTTCAATCCACTTCCCGCCCGTCCAGAGCAGCATCGCCCCGCGATACAATCCCAGCGTACCGAGCGTGGCGACAATCGCCGGGATGCGCAGGCCCACGACCAGAAAACCGTTGAATGCCCCCGCCAGCGCGCCAACCGATAACGCAAAAAGCATGGATACCGACAGGCTGTAGCCGCTGTTCAGTGCCACGCCAACGGCAATGGCAGACAGCCCGACAGTCGAGCCCACAGAGACATCAATATTGCGGGTCAGCATCACCAGCGCGGCACCGAGTGCCAGCAGGATCAGAATTTGCGAACTGGCGAAGATCATCCCCAGCGTCTGCAAGCTGAAATACGCAGGATTGAGCGCCACCAGCACAGCAAACAGGGCGAGGATCGCCAGAAAGGCGCTCAGTTCACGGTTTTTCAGTAAGATCTTCATGATTGCCCTCCAAACGCCAGCGCCATCATTCTGTCGAGGCTGACGGCGTGGCGCGGCAATTCGCCGCTGAGTACGCCCTGGTGCATCACCAGCACGCGGTCAGCAAGCCCGGGAAACTCATCGAGATCGCTTGAGATCATCAGTACCGCCACGTTCTGTGCCGCCACGCTTTTGAGCAGTTGATAGATATCGGCGCGTGCTGAGACGTCCACGCCGCGCGTCGGCTCATCAACAATCAGCAGTAACGGATTGGCCTCCAGACAGCGCGCCAGCAGCACCTTCTGCTGGTTACCACCGGAGAGTGTGCGCACGGTTTGCTCCGCATGGTTAAGCTTGATCCCCAGCGCCCGGTGGTAACGCTCCACCACCGCAGATTCCCGCTTGCGCTGCTGCCAGAGGGAAGGTTCATTCAGCGCTACGGTGTTCCAGCGGACAGGCGCATCCAGAAATAAGCCGGAAACCTGCCGATCTTCCGGCAGATAAACCAGGCCTTTATCGAGCCGTGAAAATACCGGATCGTCGGTGATCTCCTGATTTTCGAGCCAGACGCGGCCGCCGCGCACAGGGCGCAAGCCGTAGAGGGTTTCGGCTAACTCGGTGCGTCCGGACCCCACCAGCCCCGCAAGACCGACGATCTCACCCGCGTAAATCTCCAGACTCAGATCGATAAAACCTTCCCCGGTGAGCTCTTCCACGCGCAACACCGGGAAATCCTGCGGCTGGGTGCGGCGGTTACCCGGCAGGGCCAGCCACAGTTTTTGTGCATCGCTTAAGCCTTTTTCACGGCTCACCGGCGTCATGGCGGCGATCAGGGCGTTATCGTCGAACTGTGCTGTTTCGCCGCTAAGTACCACCGCGCCGTCGCGCATCACCGAGACGTGGCTCGAAAGCGTGCGGATTTCCGGCAATTTATGCGAGATAAAGACAATGCCAACGCCGAGATCCTGCAGGGCGCGGATCTGGCGGAACAGCCGTTCGGTTTCCCCCGGCGTGAGTGACGCCGTAGGTTCGTCGAGGATCAGGATCGTCGCGTTGCGCATCAGCCCGCGGAGGATCTCCACCATCTGTTGATCCGCCACTTCCAGGGTGCTGGCAGTGGCATCCAGATTAAGCTGGCACTGCAACTGTTGAAGTTTCTCCGCCAGGCGTTTATTCAGCTCGCGTTCACGCGGCAGGCGAAAAAGGATGTTTTCCCGCACCGTCAGGTTGGGAAACAACAATGGCTCCTGCGGCACCAGATAAATGCCGAGCTTGTGTGCCTGCGCTGGGGTAAGCCGCGCAAATGACTGTCCGGATACCGAAAGTTCACCGCTGTCCGGCGTCTCCACCCCGGCAATGATCTTCATCAGCGTCGATTTCCCCGCGCCATTACCGCCCATCAGCGCATGCACCTGACCCGCAAACAGCGTGAAATCAATGCCTTTTAAGACCGGCACGCCGGAGAATTGCTTGCAGATATCACGCGCTTCGAGAAGTAAGGTCATCATCGCCCCGCTATTGAACAAATGATTTTTAGATTTAATAATGTTCAAAAGCGTAGACGGTGAACTATATTTACAACCGTGCAGGGATCACAGTTTTATTGATTAAGATCCAGATAAACCAGAAACAAACTAAAAGATCCGTTTTGCCGCGCGGCTCACACTTTCCACCCGCGTCATCACGAACATATGATCTAAATTTTTATAAGAGTTCAATTATGAGCGATAAACGCACTGCGGAAGAAGGTCGGTTTGCCGGGCTGGCACTGGCGGAAGAGGAGCTGGTGGCTCGCGTGGCGTGGTGTTACTACCACGATGGATTGACCCAGAACGATATTGGCGAACGGCTCGGATTGCCGCGTCTGAAGATCTCGCGCCTGCTGGAAAAAGGCCGCCAGTCCGGAGTGATCCGCGTGCAGATCAACTCTCGTTATGAGGGCTGTCTGGCGCTGGAAACTGAATTACAGCAGCGTTTTGGGCTCAAGCTGGTGCGCGTGATGCCCGCCCTGAATACTCCGCCAATGAACGTCCGACTGGGCATTGGTGCCGCACAGTCTCTGATGGGCGTGCTGGAACCCGGACAGCTTTTAGCGGTGGGATTTGGTGAAACCACCATGAGCAGCCTGCAGCACTTAAGCGGTTTTATTAGCTCGCAGCAGATCCGCCTGGTGACGCTCTCCGGCGGTGTAGGACCGTATATGACCGGCATTGGTCAGCTCGATGCGGCCTGTAGCGTCAGCATGATCCCCGCTCCGCTTCGCGTTTCGTCTGCCGAAGTAGCCGGGATCTTAAAACGCGAAACCAGCGTGCGGGACGTGATCCTCGCCGCGAAGGCGGCCGATGTCGCAGTGGTGGGAATTGGTTCCGTGAACCAGCGCCGTGACGCGACGATCTTGCGCTCTGGCTATATCAGTGAAGGTGAACAGCTGATGTATGCCCGTAAAGGGGCGGTGGGGGACATTCTCGGGTACTTCCTGAATGCCGAAGGGGAATGCGTCGAGGAGCTGGAGATCCATAAAGAATTACTGGGCGTCACGCTCGATGAACTGGCGCAGTTGCCCACCATCGTTGGCGTGGCCGGAGGTGAAGAGAAAGCCGATGCGATTTATGCCGCACTGAAAGGTCGCCGTATCAATGGCCTGGTGACGGAAGAGACGACAGCCCGCGCGGTGCTGGCTCTGGCTGGATAAGAGCAGCCCTGCGCCTGACACGAGGCAAGCTCATGAGTTACCTTTTAGCGTTAGATGCAGGGACAGGCAGCGTTCGCGCCGTTATTTTTGATTTGCAGGGCAACCAGATTGCAGTCGGCCAGGCCGAGTGGAAACACCTGAGCGTGGAGAACGTGCCGGGCTCGATGGAATTTGACCTCGACACCAACTGGCAGCTCACCTGCCAGTGCATTCACCAGGCGCTGGAACGTGCGCGACTGAGCGCGGCGGATATTCAGTCCGTTGCCTGTTGCTCAATGCGCGAGGGAATTGTGCTGTATGACCGCAACGGTGAAGCCATCTGGGCCTGCGCCAATGTCGACGCCCGCGCCAGCCGCGAGGTGGCTGAACTCAAAGAGATCCACGACAACCATTTTGAATCCGAAGTGTATGACGTCTCCGGCCAGACCCTGGCCCTGAGCGCCATGCCGCGCCTGCTTTGGCTGGCGCACCATCGTCCGGATATCTACCGCAAAGCGGCGACCATCACTATGATCAGCGACTGGCTGGCGGCGAAACTCTCCGGCGAGCTGGCGGTTGATCCGTCGAACGCGGGCACGACCGGCATGTTGGATCTCTTCTCCCGCGACTGGCGACCCGCACTGCTGGACATGGCCGGGCTGCGCGCCGATATCCTCTCCCCGGTAAAAGAAACCGGCACCGTACTGGGCGCGATCACCAAAGCCGCTGCGCAGCAGAGCGGTCTGCGTGAAGGGACGCCGGTGGTAATGGGTGGCGGTGACGTGCAGCTTGGGGGTCTGGGGCTGGGCGTGGTGCGCGCCGGGCAAACGGCAGTGTTAGGCGGAACTTTCTGGCAACAGGTGGTCAACCTGCCTCAGGTACGAACCGATCCTGAGATGAACATCCGCGTAAACCCACATGTTATTCCTGGCATGGTTCAGGCGGAGTCAATCAGCTTCTTTACCGGGCTGACGATGCGCTGGTTCCGTGATGCCTTCTGCGCAGAGGAAAAGCTGATTGCTGAGCGGATGGGCATGGATACCTACACCCTGCTGGAAGAGATGGCCAGCCGCGTGCCTGCGGGCTCACATGGGGTGATGCCGATCTTCTCTGATGCTATGCATTTTAAGCAGTGGTATCACGCTGCACCGTCGTTTATTAACCTCTCCATCGACCCGGAAAAGTGCAATAAGGCGACGCTGTTTCGTGCGCTGGAAGAGAACGCCGCAATTGTTTCGGCCTGCAATCTGGCACAGATTTCGCGCTTTTCCGGCGTGACGTTTGAGAGCCTCGTCTTCGCCGGTGGGGGAGCGAAAGGTGCCTTGTGGAGCCAGATTTTAAGCGACGTCACCGGGCTGCCGGTACGTGTTCCGGAAGTGAAAGAGGCCACGGCACTGGGCTGTGCGATTGCAGCCGGAACGGGGGCGGGACTGTTTGCAGATATGGCCTCAACGGGTGAGCGGCTGGTGAAGTGGAGCCGGGAGTTTACGCCGAATCCGGAACACCGCGACTTGTACGACGGCATGATGCAGAAGTGGCAGGCGGTGTATGCCGACCAGCTTGGGCTGGTGGACAGCGGGCTGACGACGTCGATGTGGCAGGCTCCGGGGCTGGTGCGCTCCCCCTGAGGAAGAGGGCGATTAAGTTTTGTAGCCCCGGTAAGCGCAGCGCCACCGGGGAAGTTCTTTGAGTTCTATCACAATCATTTGATCCCGCTTTTACCTTTCTGCTGACGCTGGCTAAATTAGTAACTCATCCGACCACATAACAATAATTTTACACTGGAAGACACTATGAGCCGCTACCCGTCGCTATTCGCCCCCCTTGATCTGGGGTTCACAACGCTCAAAAACCGCGTGTTAATGGGCTCTATGCACACCGGTCTGGAGGAGCATCCGGACGGGGCTGAACGTCTCGCGGCCTTCTATGCCGAGCGTGCCCGGCACGGGGTGGCGCTGATTGTTACAGGTGGCGTCGCGCCTGCGCCTTCCGGCGTCGGCATGGAGGGCGGCGCGGTGTTGAATGACGTGTCACAACTACCTCACCACCGCATCGTGACCGATGCGGTACATAATGAAGGCGGGAAAATCGCTCTGCAAATCCTGCATACCGGCCGCTACAGCTATCAACCGAATCTGGTCGCCCCCTCGGCGATTCAGGCTCCCATTAACCGCTTCAAACCGCATGCCCTCAGCCACGACGAGATCCTGGCGCTGATCGATGACTTTGCCCGCTGCGCCGCGCTGGCACGCGAAGCGGGCTACGATGGCGTCGAGGTGATGGGTTCAGAAGGCTACCTGATTAACGAATTCCTCGCCGCCCGCACTAACCATCGTGACGACGAATGGGGTGGTGATTATGCCCGCCGCATGCGCTTTGCGGTAGAAGTGGTACGCGCCGTGCGTGAACGTGCGGGTGCTGATTTTATTATCGTCTTCCGCCTGTCGATGCTCGATCTGGTGGAGGGAGGTGGAACATTAGACGAAACCGTGCAACTGGCACAGGCGATTGAAGCCGCAGGTGCAACCATCATTAATACCGGCATCGGCTGGCACGAAGCGCGCATTCCGACCATCGCCACACCGGTACCGCGCGCGGCGTTCAGCTGGGTGACGCGCAAGCTGAAAGGCAAAGTCTCTATTCCGCTGGTGACCACCAACCGTATTAACGATCCGCAGGTGGCGGACGATGTCATTTCACGCGGCGATGCCGATATGGTGTCGATGGCACGTCCGTTCCTGGCCGATGCCGAACTGCTGTCCAAAGCGCAAAGCGGCCGCGCGGATGAGATCAACACCTGCATCGGCTGCAACCAGGCGTGTCTGGATCAGATCTTCGTCGGCAAAGTCACCTCTTGTCTCGTCAACCCGCGCGCCTGCCACGAAACCAAAATGCCCGTCGTACCGGCTCTCAACCAAAAACGCCTCGCTGTGGTCGGCGCGGGTCCGGCAGGGCTGGCATTCGCGGTGAATGCCGCCTCACGGGGACACAGCGTGACGCTGTTTGATGCCGCAACGGAGATCGGCGGACAGTTTAATATCGCCAAACAGATCCCCGGCAAAGAGGAGTTCTATGAAACTCTGCGCTACTACCGCCGGATGATCGAACTCACAGGGGTCGATCTGCGTCTTAACCAGTTTGTGAAGGCAGACGATCTGGTAGATTTTGACGAAGTGATCCTGGCGAGCGGGATCGCCCCGCGTACCCCGGCGATCGAGGGCGTCGATCATCCGAAAGTGTTGAGCTACCTGGATGTATTGCGTGACAAAGTACCCGTCGGCGAAAAGGTGGCGATTATCGGCTGCGGCGGGATCGGTTTTGATACCGCGATGTATTTAAGTCAGCCGGGAGAAGCAACCAGCCAGAATATTGCCGAGTTTTGCGTGGAATGGGGCATCGACACCAGCCTGAATCAGTCCGGTGGGTTACGCCCTGAAGGGCAGCAACTCCCCAAAAGCCCGCGTCAGATCGTGATGTTGCAGCGTAAAGCCAGCAAACCAGGCGAAGGGCTGGGCAAAACCACCGGCTGGATCCATCGCGCCACCCTGCTCTCTCGCGGCGTGAAGATGATCCCGGCGGTCAGTTATCAGAAGATCGACGATGAGGGGCTGCACGTGCTGATCGGCGGTGAACCGCAGCTGCTGCAGGTTGATCATGTGATTTTATGTGCCGGACAGGAACCGAAGCGCGATCTGGCCGATCCGCTGCGCGAAGCGGGTAAAACAGTGCATTTGATTGGCGGATGTGATGTGGCGATGGAGCTGGATGCACGGCGCGCAATTGCGCAGGGCACCCAGCTGGCACTGAAGATTTAGCGACGACGACCCAGCTTCACGGATTTCAGCACCACGAATTTGTTGTTGGTGGCAATCGTGGTGCAGTTACCGAAAATCTTCTTCAGCTTGTGGAAGTAGTCCAGATGGCGGTTCGCTACGATGTACAGCTCGCCGTTAATTTTCAGGCAACGGCGCGCGTGGTGGAACATCTCCCAGGCGACGTTATCTGTCAGGGCGTGCTTCTGGTGGAACGGCGGGTTACACAGAACGGCATTGAAGCGGAAAGGCTCCACACCCGACAGCGCGTTGTTGATCATAAACTCGCAGCGATCCAGCGCCTCTGGCATGTTGGTTTCCACGTTCAGACGGCTGGAAGCCACCGCCATTGGCGATTCATCGCTGAACACCACGCTGGCTTGCGGGTTTTTCGCCAGCAGCGTCAGGCCAATTACGCCGTTACCGCAGCCCAGGTCTACAATTTCGCCTTCCAGATTTTCCGGCAGATGTTCGATAAAGAAACGCGCCCCGATATCCAGACCGGTGCGGGAGAAGACGTTCGCATGGTTGTGGATAGTCCAGTCGGTTCCTTCCAGCTTCCAGCTCAACGTCTCTGGCGCATCAGCCAGTTCCGGTGCACTGAAAGTACAGTTGATCAGACGCGCTTTTTTCCACGCCAGCGTGGTCGTGGTTGGGCCGAGCACTTTCTCGAACAGCTCCAGCGTCGAGGTGTGAATATCACGCGCTTTGGCCCCCGCAATGATGCGGGTTTCAGGGGTGACGACTTTACGCAGCGCGCGCAGTTGTTGCTCAAGCAACGCCATGGTTTTGGGCACTTTAATCAGCACCACGCCAGGCGCCTGCGGGTACTCCGCCGTGCTGTCGAGAAACTTCACGCTGGATTCTTCGATATCGTTATGACGCAGGTTCTCACGCGTCGCCAGCTCGCTTAAATAGGAATCACCAATGCTGTATGGCGTATGTTCCGCCAGGGCGCAGCCCAGCGCGCCAAACGCATCATTCAGGATCAAAACCGGGCCGCTGATTTCAGTGTCATCCAACTGCTGCAGCAGATATTCATCCGCCGCTTCCCACGCCTGAAGTGGGTTAACGTCGTCCGTTTCCGGGAAACGTTTAAGGTTGAGTGAACGGAAACCGTTGTCTAAGTGGCTCATCGGCCCTCCTGAATGGTAAAATTTGGCGTATCCCTGAAAAGGGTGCGTGAGTATACCGTTTTATTGTCGATTTGGGGCGTTGATGAACCAACTTACTTATCTCCAGGGCTACCCGGAGCATTTACTTTCTCAGGTTCACAGCCTGATTGCCGAGCAGAAGCTGGGCGCGGTGCTGGAAAAACGCTACCCCGGGACCCACGATTTCACGACCGACAAAGCCCTCTGGCAGTATACGCAGGATCTGAAAAGCCGGTATCTGAAGAGCGCGCCGCCGATCAACAAGGTAATGTACGACAACAAGATCCACGTGCTGAAAAACGCCCTCGGCCTGCATACCGCCATCTCCCGCGTGCAGGGTGGCAAGCTGAAAGCCAAAGCGGAGATCCGGGTTGCGACCGTATTTCGTAACGCGCCGGAAGCCTTTCTGCGAATGATCGTCGTGCATGAGCTCGCACACCTGAAAGAGAAAGAGCACGACAAGGCGTTCTATTCCCTGTGCTGCCATATGGAGCCACAGTACCACCAGCTCGAGTTTGATACTCGTTTGTGGCTTACGCATTTATCGTTAAAGGGTAATGCGCAGTAGCGCACGCGAATTGTCATGATGACGTGCTACAGTGGCTAAAGGTTCCCAGCTACGGAGTACGTAAACGTTTATGATACGTTTCGCAGTCATTGGAACGAACTGGATCACACGCCAGTTCGTCGACGCCGCCCACGAAACCGGCAAATATAAACTCACCGCAGTCTATTCCCGCAGCCTTGAGCAGGCGCAGACCTTCGCGAACGATTACCTGGTCGAACATCTGTTCACCTCGCTCGACGAGATGGCAAAAAGTGACGCCATTGACGCGGTCTATATTGCCAGCCCGAACTCCCTGCACTTCCCGCAAACCAGGTTGTTCCTCAGCCATAAAAAGCATGTGATTTGCGAGAAGCCGCTGGCCTCGAATATTCAGGAAGTGGAAGCCGCCATTGCGCTTGCCCGCGAAAACCAGGTGGTGTTGTTCGAAGCGTTCAAAACCGCCAGCCTGCCGAACTTCCTGCTGTTGCAGAAGTCCCTGCCGAAAATTGGCAAAGTGCGTAAAGCCTTTATTAACTACTGCCAGTACTCATCTCGCTATCAGCGTTACCTCGACGGCGAGAACCCGAACACCTTTAACCCAGCCTTCTCTAACGGCTCGATTATGGATATCGGTTTTTACTGCCTGGCTTCCGCCGTGGCACTGTGGGGCGAGCCACACAGCGTCAGTGCACAAGCCAGCCTGCTGGAAAGCGGCGTAGATGCGCACGGCGTAGTGACGCTGGATTACGGGGATTTCAGCGTCACGCTGCAACATTCAAAAGTGAGTGATTCTGTGCTGCCAAGTGAAATTCAGGGTGAAGCGGGATCGCTGGTTATCGAAAAAATTTCTGAGTGTCAGAAGCTGAGCTTTGTCCCGCGCGGCGGTAAAGCGCAAGAGCTGACGCAGCCTCAGCATATTAACACTATGCTCTATGAGGCAGAGGTCTTTGCCCGTCTGGTCGAAGACAACGAAGTGAACCACCCTGGACTCGCGGTCAGTCGCACCACCGCGAAACTGCAAACGGAGATCCGCCGTCAGACTGGCGTGGTCTTCCCGGCAGATGACATGAGCGCAGAAGCTATCGCGTAAAGCTGTGTAATGAAACCCTGTCAACCATTGACGAAACCGATGGTCTGACATATTTTGTTACCCGCAAAGGGGAGTAACTTCCTTGCCGGTGGATCGTCATTACGATGCGTGCAATACCGCATCCGGTCGCCGGGCAACCCTCGTGGTTGTAAGTGAGACCTTGCCGGAAGGCGAGGTCTATGCATAAAAAGCTAACGGCTATCGTCTTCTGACCATAGCCGTTTTTGTTTTTTTATGTGTAAGGAAAATAGTATGCATTCTGTCGGCACTCCAATGTTGTGGGGCGGATTCGCGGTTGTCGTGCTCATCATGCTGGCGATCGACCTCTTTTTGCAGGGGCGTCGTGGCGAACACGGTATGACCATGAAACAGGCCGCCGTCTGGTCGCTGGTGTGGGTTACCCTCTCCCTGCTCTTCTGTGCTGCCTTCTGGTGGTATCTGGCCTCGACTGAAGGCCGCGCGGTGGCCGATCCTCAAGCGCTCGCCTTCCTCACCGGTTATCTGATTGAAAAAGCCCTGGCGGTTGATAACGTCTTCGTCTGGCTGATGCTGTTCAGCTACTTTGCCGTGCCTGCTGCCCTGCAGCGCCGCGTGCTGGTCTATGGCGTGCTTGGCGCGATCGTTCTGCGTACCATCATGATCTTCGCCGGTAGCTGGCTGATTACTCAGTTTGAATGGCTGCTGTATGTCTTCGGTGCGTTCCTGCTGTTCACCGGGGTCAAAATGGCTCTGGCAAAAGAAGATGGCTCAGCGATTGGCGATCGCCCGCTGGTGAAGTGGATCCGTGGCCATCTGCGCATGACCGACAAGATCGAGAGCGAACATTTCTTTGTACGTAAGAACGGCCTGCTGTTTGCCACCCCGCTGCTGCTGGTGCTGATTCTGGTGGAGCTGAGTGACGTGATTTTCGCGGTAGACAGTATCCCGGCTATCTTCGCCGTGACCACTGACCCGTTTATCGTTCTGACCTCTAACCTGTTCGCCATTCTTGGCCTGCGTGCCATGTACTTCCTGCTGGCGGGTGCGGCGGAGCGCTTCTCAATGCTGAAGTACGGCCTGTCGGTGATCCTGGTATTTATCGGTATCAAGATGCTGATTGTCGATTTCTACCATATCCCTATCGCCATTTCGCTCGGCGTAGTGTTTGGCATTCTGATCGTGACGCTGATTATCAATACCTGGGTTAACCGCCAGCACGATAAGAAGCAGCAGGTGGAGTAAAACGTTCAGTGCGGACTGATGCCCTCTCCCACAGGGAGAGGGTGAACACACTTTTGTAACGCAGTAGTTAAAAAATATGATGCAACACGTAAAATCCAGCATTTTACTCTTCCGCCTTTCACTGCTTTCCCTGATACTCAACCAGGCAAACAAATACTTACATCCGGACATAAATGTGACTAAGAGCACATCCAGGATGGAACGCAATTTCACTCAGGAATAACGTATGAGCACACAATCAAGCGGTCTGTTCGCGCGCCTGGCGCAGGGCAGCCTCGTTAAACAAATTTTGGTCGGGTTGGTACTGGGTATTCTGCTGGCGATGGTGTCAAAACCTGCTGCAGAAGCCACGGGACTGCTCGGTACCCTTTTCGTTGGCGCACTGAAAGCCGTCGCACCGGTACTGGTACTGATGCTGGTCATGGCATCGATTGCTAACCACCAGCACGGACAAAAAACCAACATTCGCCCTATTCTGTTCCTGTATCTTCTGGGAACCTTCTCTGCTGCATTAACTGCCGTTGTGTTTAGCTTCCTCTTCCCGTCCACGCTGCATCTGACCAGCGCTGCGGGTGATATCACACCGCCATCCGGGATTGTGGAAGTGCTGCGTGGTCTGCTGATGAGCATGGTTTCTAACCCAGTCACAGCACTGATGAGCGGAAACTACATCGGCATCCTGGTCTGGGCGATTGGTCTGGGCTTTGCGCTGCGTCACGGTAATGACACCACCAAAAATCTGGTCAACGATATGTCCAACGCCGTGACCTTCATGGTGAAACTGGTGATTCGTTTTGCGCCAATCGGGATCTTCGGTCTGGTCTCCTCCACGCTCGCAACCACCGGCTTTGACGCGCTGTGGGGCTACGCGCAGCTGCTGGTCGTTCTGGTTGGCTGTATGCTGCTGGTGGCACTGGTGATCAACCCGCTGCTGGTGTTCTGGCAGATCCGCCGCAACCCGTATCCGCTGGTACTGACCTGTCTGCGTGAAAGCGGCGTCTACGCCTTCTTCACCCGTAGTTCGGCAGCGAACATCCCGGTGAACATGGCGCTGGCGGAGAAACTGAACCTGGATCGCGATACCTATTCCGTATCAATCCCACTGGGTGCCACCGTGAACATGGCAGGTGCGGCCATCACTATCACCGTCCTGACGCTGGCGGCAGTCCATACGCTAGGTATTCCGGTGGATCTGCCAACCGCACTGCTGTTGAGCGTGGTGGCGTCGCTGTGTGCCTGTGGCGCATCCGGCGTGGCGGGCGGTTCACTGCTGTTGATCCCGCTGGCCTGTAATATGTTCGGTATCCCGAATGAGATTGCCATGCAGGTTGTGGCCGTCGGCTTTATCATCGGCGTGCTGCAGGACTCCTGCGAAACCGCGCTGAACTCCTCTACCGACGTGCTGTTCACCGCAGCGGCATGCCAGGCGGAAGACGCGCGTTTAGCGAAGAACGCCCTGCGAGGTTAACAGCAAAACGGCAACCCTGAGGTTGCCGTTTTTAGTGTTTGTACCCTCTCCCCGTGGGAGAGGGCCAGGGTGAGGGCACCAGCCCGCACGCTACTTACAGCGTCACACCACTCTTAAAGATCGCCAGCTCGCGGAAGTCGTTCTTCTCGTTGCAGGTCTGCTTGCCGTTGGCAAACTCCACGATACTATCCACAAACTCCGTCAGCAGCGGCGACATCGCTTTGCCGTGAATAAGCTGACCGGCATCAAAGTCGATCCAGTGCTTTTTCTTTGCCGCCAGCTCGCTGTTGGTGGCGATTTTCACTGTTGGCACAAAACCACCGTATGGCGTACCTCGGCCCGTACTGAACAGCACCATGTGACAGCCAGCCCCGGCCAGCGCACTGGTTGCCACGGCATCGTTACCCGGTGCACTCAGCAGGTTCAGGCCGTGCGTTTTCAGCCGCTCACCGTAACGCAGAACATCGACGACCTGGCTGGCCCCCGCTTTCTGGGTGCAACCGAGAGATTTCTCTTCCAGCGTGGTGATCCCGCCCGCTTTATTACCCGGCGACGGGTTCTCATAAATCGGCTGGTTGTGGGCGATGAAGTACTGTTTAAAGTCGTTCACCATGGTGACAGTTTTTTCAAACGTCTCTTCGTCGCGGCAGTGGCTCATCAAAATACGTTCCGCGCCGAACATTTCCGGCACTTCGGTCAGTACCGTCGTGCCGCCGTTGGCGATCACGTAATCCGAGAAGCGGCCCAGCATCGGATTAGCGGTGATACCGGACAGGCCATCAGACCCGCCGCACTCCAGACCAAACTTCAGCTCGCTCAACTTGCCTGGCTCGCGTTTGTCGTGGCGCATCACCTCATACAGCTGGTGGAGTTGCTCAATACCCGCTTCCACTTCGTCATCCTGGTGCTGGCATACCATAAAATGCACGCGCTCAGGGTCAAACTCGCCCAGCGTGTCACGGAAGGCATCGACCTGATTGTTTTCGCAGCCCAGGCCGATCACCAGCACCGCGCCCGCGTTCGGGTGGCGTACCATGTTTTGCAGCATGGTACGCGTGTTGATATGGTCGTCGCCGAGCTGTGAACAGCCGTAAGTATGGCTGAACAGATGTACGCCATCTGTGCCTTCAGCATTGTTGGTCTCTTTCAGAAAGCGGGTCTGAATTTGACGTGCAATCCCATTCACGCAACCGACGGTAGGGAGGATCCACAGCTCATTGCGGATCCCCACTTCGCCACTGGTGCGGCGGTAGATCTGCACTTCACGATCCGCCGCCTGACTCTCTTTCGCGGGTAAATCAGGTTGATAGCTGTACTCGTCCAGATCGCTCAGATTAGTACGGGTATTGTGAGAATGAATGTATTCACCCGGCACAATATCCGCGAGCGCATGACCAATCGGCAAACCATACTTCACCACGTTCTCCCCTTTAGCGATGGGGGTCAGGGCAAATTTATGTCCGCGTCCAATGGCCTGGCGTAACGTGACCGACTGATTATCAAAAGTGACTTTCGTCCCCTCGGTCAGATCTGCCAGCGCTACGGCAACGTTATCCAGCGAATGGATTTTGATGTATTGCATATCAACCTCAAACAGCCTTAGTTCAGTTCAATGGCGAAGTAGTCACGCGCATTGTTAAAGCAGATGTTTCTCACCATTTCACCCAGCAACTGGATATCTGCCGGCGCTTCGCCTGCGTGAACCCAGCGACCAATCATCTGGCACAGAATGCGGCGGAAATATTCATGACGGGTATAGGAGAGGAAGCTGCGGCTGTCGGTCAGCATGCCAACAAAGCGGCTTAACAGGCCAAGCTGCGCCAGCTGCGTCATCTGACGCTCCATGCCATCTTTCTGGTCGTTGAACCACCAGCCGGAGCCGAACTGCATCTTGCCCGGCATCCCTTCCCCCTGGAAGTTGCCGACCATGGTGCCCAACACTTCGTTATCGCGCGGGTTCAGGCAGTAGAGAATGGTTTTTGGCAGCAGGTTTTGTTCGTTCTGCTTGCTCAGCAATTTAGATAGCTCTTCTGCCAGCGGACGATCATTGATGGAGTCGAAGCCCACATCCGCGCCCAGCAGCTTGAACTGGCGCTGGTTATTATTACGCAGTGCACCAATGTGGTACTGCTGTACCCAGCCGCGACGGGCATATTCTGCGCCGAGGAATACCAGTACCGCCGTTTTGAACTGAGCAACCTGGCGTTCGTTCAGGGATTCACCGGACAAGCGACGCGCCAGGATGTTATCCAGCTCGGCTTCGTTTGATTCCGCAAACAGCACAACGTCCAGTGCGTGGTCAGAGACTTTACAGCCGTGCGCGGCAAAGTGGTCCAGACGTTTGGTCAGCGCGGTTTGCAGGTCTGCGAAACGACGAATGTCGGTATCAGAGACTTCTGCCAGCTTCGCCATGTACTCGTTGAATGTGGCCTGTTCGATATTAAAGGCTTTATCCGGACGCCAGCTTGGCAGCACTTTGATATCAAACGCAGTGTCTTTGGCGATCGCGGCGTGGTGCTCCAGAGAGTCAATCGGATCGTCGGTCGTACCCACCATCTTCACATTCATCTGCTTCATGATACCGCGCGCAGAAAATTGCTCCTGCGCCAGCAGCGCGTTGCACTGATTCCAGATTTCATCCGCCGTTGTCGGGGAAAGCAGCTTACCCGTAATGCCAAATGGACGACGCAGTTCAAGGTGTGTCCAGTGATATAGCGGGTTGCCGATGGTATGCGGAACCGTCGCTGCCCATGCGTCAAACTTCTCACGGTCAGTCGCATCGCCAGTACACAGACGTTCAGCCACACCATTGGTACGCATCGCGCGCCATTTGTAGTGGTCACCTTTCAGCCAGATGTCATACAGATTTTTGAAACGGTAATTTTCTGCAACCTGCTGCGGTGGCAAATGGCAGTGGTAGTCGAAAATTGGCTGGTCTTTTGCGTAGTCGTGGTACAGGCGGCGGGCAAATTCAGTATCTAACAGAAAATCTTCGGTCATAAACGGCGTCATTATCGTCTTCCTCGTAACGGGAGCGTCAAAAAGCGTATGTTCATATGCTGCAAAGTTATCACACCAATTTCCATCAACCGAAGCTTTTTTCGTGAGTGAGATCAATAAACGTCAACAAATAAATTACCCTAAATGGAGTAAACCCTTCTCCAGGCCGCGCCAGAACTAGCTTTGCACGCAACAGATAATGTCCCTACAAAGAATCATACATTTGTGATGTCACTCACCTTTTGAAGTTGTATGACAAGTTATCTTTTTCGCCGTCGCAAACACTCAGCCGACGGAATGCATTACCGATGTGAGAGGCATCGGGTTTAACGGTACGGATACCGACTTATGCACGCTTACTTATGGCAAGGTTCGGGCCGTTCCGGGACATTCTCCCGGCTACGCCCCTCCCGTTACACAACAGCTCCCGGAAACGGTTGAGAGGTTGCCGTCCTCTGGCGCGGAAATAACATAACGATGAGGTTTTAGATGCGTAAAATTAAAGGGTTACGTTGGTATATGATCGCACTGGTGACGTTAGGCACCGTGCTGGGCTACCTGACGCGTAACACCGTGGCAGCTGCAGCGCCAACGTTGATGGAAGAGCTGCATATTTCCACGCAGCAATACTCCTACATCATTGCCGCATACTCCGCGGCTTATACCATCATGCAGCCTGTTGCTGGCTATGTGCTGGATATTCTCGGTACCAAAATCGGTTATGCCTTCTTCGCTATCGCCTGGGCGGTGTTCTGCGGTGCAACCGCGCTGGCAGGCAGTTGGGGTGGTTTGGCAGTAGCGCGTGGTGCGGTCGGTGCGGCAGAAGCCGCGATGATCCCCGCTGGGCTGAAAGCCAGCTCCGAGTGGTTCCCGGCGAAAGAGCGTTCCATTGCGGTCGGTTACTTCAACGTGGGTTCGTCCATCGGTGCGATGATTGCGCCACCGCTGGTGGTGTGGGCTATCGTGATGCACAGCTGGCAAATGGCGTTCATCATTTCTGGCGTGCTGAGTTTTGCCTGGGCAATGGCGTGGCTGGTTTTCTATAAGCATCCGCGCGATCAGAAAAAACTGTCTGAAGAAGAGCGTGACTACATTATTGGTGGTCAGGAAGCGCAGCATCAGACCAACAACGGCAAAAAAATGTCTGTCTGGCAGATCCTGGGCACCCGTCAGTTCTGGGGGATCGCCCTGCCACGTTTCCTGGCTGAACCGGCCTGGGGGACCTTTAACGCGTGGATCCCGCTGTTCATGTTCAAAGTCTACGGCTTTAACCTGAAAGAGATCGCGATGTTCGCCTGGATGCCGATGCTGTTTGCTGACCTGGGCTGTATCGTGGGGGGTTACCTGCCACCGCTGTTCCAGCGCTGGTTTGGCGTGAACCTGATTGTTTCCCGTAAAATGGTCGTGACCATGGGTGCGCTGCTGATGATTGGCCCGGGCATGATCGGTCTGTTCACCAGCCCATATGTCGCTATCGCCCTGCTGTGTATTGGTGGTTTTGCTCACCAGTCACTGTCCGGTGCGCTGATTACGCTTTCCTCTGACGTCTTCGGTCGTAACGAAGTCGCTACGGCAAACGGCCTGACCGGTATGGCAGCCTGGACCGCAAGTACGATGTTCGCACTGGTGGTGGGTGCGCTGGCAGATACCATCGGCTTCAGCCCGCTGTTCGCCGTACTGGCTATTTTCGACCTGATGGGTGCGGTGGTTATCTGGACGGTACTGAAAAGTAAGTCTGCCGAGGAGCTGGCGAAAGAGTCCCTTGGGAATCCGGCAACACAAAGTTAGTAAAAAATCTCGCATCAAAGAAGCCGCCTTCGGGCGGCTTTTTTCATGGCGAAATCTGGAGACTGGCACGTAAAAGTGGTATAACAAATCATCCGCCGTACCCTGCCTGGAGCGCATATGGAAATCACCGAACCACGTCGTTTATATCAGCAACTTGCTGCCGAGCTGAAAGATCGTATCGAGCAAGGTGTCTATCTTGTCGGTGATAAACTCCCCGCCGAGCGCTTCATCGCTGATGAAAAAAGCGTGAGCCGTACCGTTGTCCGCGAAGCGATTATCATGCTGGAAGTGGAAGGGTATGTTGAAGTGCGCAAAGGTTCCGGTATTCATGTGATTTCTAATCAGCCGAAACACTCTCCGGTCGCAGACGAAAGTCTGGAGTTCGCCAGCTATGGTCCGTTTGAGCTACTCCAGGCTCGCCAGCTGATCGAAAGCAATATTGCGGAATTCGCCGCGACGCAGGTGACCAAGCAGGACATCATGAAGTTGATGGAAATCCAGGAGAATGCCCGTAAGGAAAAATGTTTCCGGGATTCAGAGTGGGATCTGCAATTCCATGTTCAGGTCGCCCTGGCAACTCAAAATACGGCGCTGGCGGCAATCGTTGAGAAAATGTGGACTCAGCGTGTTCACAATCCGTACTGGAAGAAACTTCACGACCATATCGATTCCCGTACTGTCGACAACTGGTGTGACGATCACGATCAAATCCTTAAGGCGCTGATTCGTAAAGATCCTCATGCCGCTAAACTGGCGATGTGGCAGCACCTGGAAAATACGAAGCTGATGCTGTTCAATGAAACCAGCGACGACTTTGAATTTAACGCTGACCGCTATCTTTTTGCCGATAATCCCGTCGTTCATCTCGATACGGCATCCAGTGCCGCAAAATAGATCACCTTTTCGCTGGCAGGCGCTTCGTTGCGCCTTCCGGCTTACGTGGGTAAGCAAAACATATATAGTGTCAGCCTTTGTAAATCCCCTCGCTCACTTCCTGGGCTTACGCCAAAATCATCCCACCCCGCAAATTCTGTGACGCAGACCGTTGGGCTTTGTTACAATTGGATTCAATTCCTTATTTTGTAAGTTAGTGCTTGCTAACCAGCCAATTAACAGGGAACAGTGTTGGCCACACCGCAATGTGTCCGCGAGCGACCATAATGAAATCACTACAATGTCGCCGTGCTGTTTGTCCCGGATAACAGGCGTGACGTTAACCGATTTCCAGGAACACTGAATGGAACTTTTGACCCAACTACTGCATGCCCTCTGGGCGCAGGATTTTGAAACGCTGGCCAACCCTTCCATGATTGGCATGCTCTATTTTGTCTTGTTTATGATCCTGTTCCTTGAGAACGGTTTGCTGCCTGCCGCCTTTTTACCCGGTGACAGTTTGCTGGTGCTTGTCGGCGTACTGTGCGCCAAAGGGGCAATGGCGTTTCCACAAACCATTTTTCTTCTGACCGTCGCCGCAAGCCTCGGCTGCTGGGTGAGTTACATCCAGGGACGATGGCTGGGCAATACCCGGCTCGTGCAGAACTGGCTCTCTCATCTTCCTGCCCATTATCACCAGCGAGCGCACCACCTTTTCCATAAGCACGGGCTCTCCGCGCTGCTGATTGGCCGCTTTATCGCCTTTGTACGCACTCTGTTGCCAACCATTGCAGGTCTTTCCGGATTGAGCAGCACACGTTTCCAGTTCTTTAACTGGATGAGCGGTCTGCTATGGGTTCTGATCCTGACAACGCTGGGTTATGCGCTGGGTAAAACCCCCGTCTTCATGAAGTATGAAGATCAGCTGATGTCGTGCCTGATGCTGCTGCCCGTTGTTCTGCTGGTCTTCGGTCTGATTGGTTCACTGGTTGTCCTGTGGAAGAAAAAATACGGAGCCAGGAGCTAACAATGGTTATCTCCCTGCGTCGTTGTGCGTACGCCCTGATCGCCCTGGTGCTTGTTAGTGCCATGCTTCTGGTCTGGAGCGCGCTTTCGCATCAGGAGTCTACGCTGGCCATTCGTCCGGTTACTCAGGGTGCCAGCGTGCCAGATGGTTTTTCTGTCTGGCATCATCTGGATGCGAACGGGATCCGCTTTAAGAGCATCACCCCGAAGGATGATGTTTTACTGATCACGTTTGATTCCCGTGCGCAAAGCGCCGCCGCAAAAGTGGTTCTCGACCGAACGTTGCCGCAAGGATATATCATTGCCCAGCAGGAAGATGACAGCCAGCCTACAGCCTGGTTATCATTGATTCGTGATACGTCGCATCGGCTTGGATAATTTCCAGGATTCCGAATCTTTTCACTCACTTTGGTGAATCCCCCGTTTACTTACTATGCTTAAGTACGCGGAGCACCCCTCAAATGTTCTCCGCATAACTTTGGATAGCGGCTTACGCCGCAACACAATGGAAGGTTTCGATAATGAAATTCCGCATTACTCTTGCTCTGGCACTTTTTTCTTTAAGCACAGCGTCCTTCGCAACTTCTCTCTGTCAGGAGAAAGAACAGGATATTCAGCGTGAGATCGGTTATGCCGAAAAGCATAACAATCAGCACCGTGTTGAGGGTCTTAAAAAAGCACTGAGCGAAGTGAAAACAAACTGTTCAGACAGCAAACTTCGTGCCGACCACCAGAAAAAAATCGCTGAACAGAAGGACGAGATAGCCGAGCGCCGTCGTGATCTGCAGGAAGCGAAAGAGAAAGGGGATGCGGAAAAAATTGCTAAGCGCGAGAAGAAGTTGAAAGAAGCGCAGGATGACCTGAAAGCGCTGGAAGCTCGCGATTATTGAGTTAACGGAAATCTCAACAGGAGAAAATCATGTCAAAAGATACGACGTCTGAAAATCTGCGCGCTGAACTGAAATCCCTGGCTGACACTCTGGAAGAGGTGCTGAACTCCTCCGCAGATAAATCTAAGGAAGAAGTCAGCAAGCTGCGTAGCAAAGCGGAACAAGCCCTGAAAGAGAGCCGCCACCGTCTGGGTGAAACGGGTGACGCGCTGGCGAAGCAAACCCGCGAAGCCGCTGCTCGTGCTGATGAATATGTTCGGGATAATCCCTGGACGGGCGTAGGTATTGGTGCCGCGGTAGGTGTGGTGCTGGGTGTCCTGCTCACGCGTCGTTGATTATGGAAGATCCTCGTCACGCACAAGGGCCTGCTAAAAACGTCCTCGGCATCGGCCAGCGTATTTTAACCACGCTGGTCGCCATCGCCGAAACCCGCGTCCGGCTGGCCGTCGTTGAACTGGAAGAGGAGAAAGCAAACCTCTTCCAGATGCTGCTGATGCTCGGGCTGACCATGCTCTTCGCTGCGTTCGGCCTGATGAGCCTGATGGTACTCATCATCTGGGCTATTGACCCGCAGTATCGTCTTAACGCGATGATTGCCACCACCGTCGTCCTGCTGCTGGCAGCGTTGATTGGCGGGGTATGGACACTGCGTAAAGCACGCAAATCCACTTTCCTGCGTCATACGCGCCAGGAGCTGGCTAACGATCGCACCCTGCTGGAGGATGATAAGCCGTGAGCGACAAAGCCGAGCGCCAGAAACGTAAAGCGTTTCTGTTAAGCCAGATCCAACAGCAGAGGCTGGATCTGTCAGCCAGCCGCCGCGACTGGATCGAGGCAACGCGTCCGCTCGATCGCGGCTGGAATACCTTCCTGAACGTTCGTTCCTGGGCGCTGGTCGGCACCAGCATTATGGCTATCTGGGGCGTTCGTCACCCAAGTAAGCTCATTCGCTGGACACGTCGGGGCTTTGGAGTCTGGAGCGCCTGGCGTCTGGTGAAAGCAACGCTGCGCCAGCAGCAGTTGCGGTAGCCTTCTCGCCGGGTGGCGCTGCGCCACCCGGCAAAATCCCCCACCCTTCCTCAATATCTTTGAAAAAGATTGACAGTTTTCCTTGCTAACAATTACCACCCGCCCCGTTTATTATCCTCTCCATCGACAGCAACGCCGCGGTATCTACGCGGAATTGCAGACAAATAATGTTCAGCCGCTCATGTGGTTTCCTGGAGAGTAAAATGAAAAAATTAGAAGATGTTGGTGTACTGGTCGCGCGTATTCTGATGCCAATTCTGTTCATCGTTGCAGGTTGGGGCAAAATCACCGGTTATGCGGGTACCCAGCAGTATATGGAAGCCATGGGCGTGCCGGGGTTCCTGCTGCCACTGACCATTTTGCTTGAGTTCGGCGGCGGTCTGGCAGTGCTGTTCGGCTTCCTGACCCGTACCACCGCGTTGTTTACCGCAGGCTTTACCGTGCTGACAGCGTTTATCTTCCACAGCAACTTTGCGGAAGGCGTGAACTCTCTGATGTTCATGAAAAACCTGACCATCGCGGGTGGCTTCCTGCTGCTGGCCGTCACTGGCCCGGGCGCATACAGCATCGACCGCGTTCTGAACAAGAAATGGTAAGCACACGCTATACTGAATGAACACAAAGCGAGGGGATATCTCCTCGCTTTTGCTATCTGACGGAGGAGAAAAAAATGGGACAACTCGTAGACGGCATCTGGCAGGATGTCTGGTATGACACCAAATCTACCGGAGGCCGCTTCAAGCGCTCAGTTTCCGCCTTCCGTAACTGGCTGACTGCCGATGGTGCCCCAGGCCCGAGCGGAGAAGGCGGTTTTGCGGCCGAGAAAGATCGTTACCATCTTTATGTTTCACTCGCCTGTCCGTGGGCGCACCGCACGCTGATTGTACGCAAGCTCAAAGGTCTTGAGACGTTAATTCCCGTTTCGGTGGTGAACCCGCTGATGCTGGAAAATGGCTGGACGTTTGACGCCGATTTCCCTGCAGCAACGGGGGACGATCTCTATCACCACGATTTCCTGTACCAACTGTATCTGCGTGCCGATCCGCACTACACCGGGCGCGTTACCGTTCCGGTATTGTGGGACAAGAAAAACCAGACAATCGTCAGCAACGAGTCTGCGGAGATTATCCGCATGTTCAACACCGCGTTTGATGCCCATGGCGCTCGCGCCGGAGATTATTACCCGGTTGAACTGCGTGAGAAAATTGATGAGCTGAACAGCTGGATTTACGACAACGTCAATAACGGTGTCTACAAGGCCGGTTTTGCCACCAGTCAGGAAGCATATGACGAAGCAGTCGGGAAAGTGTTTGAATCGCTGGCGCGTCTGGAACAGCTCCTCGGTCAGCATCGCTATCTGACGGGCAACCAACTGACGGAAGCGGATATTCGTCTGTGGACTACCCTCGTGCGCTTTGATCCGGTGTATGTCACCCACTTTAAATGCGACAAGCACCGCATCAGTGACTACCTGAACCTGTATGGTTTTCTGCGTGACATCTACCAGACACCGGGTATTGCCGAAACGGTCGATTTTGACCACATTCGCACCCACTACTACCGCAGCCATAAGACCATCAACCCAACGGGCATTATCTCCATTGGCCCGTGGCAGGATCTGAATGAGCCGCACGGTCGTGACGTCCGTTTCCGCTAAATATTAGGGGCATCAATAGATGCCCTTTTTTAATTCACAATCTCCATCTATCCTTATCTCGATCGCTTAGAAAACAAGTGATTGACCGATTACAGAGGCAGGGAAAAATGGACTGGTATTTAAAAGTACTGCGTAACTACATTGGATTTGGTGGCCGTGCGCGCCGTAAAGAGTACTGGATGTTCGTTCTGGTGAACTTCATCCTCATCCTGGTGCTGGGGATTGTGGATAAAATTCTGGGTTGGGAGCGGGCAAGCGGGGAAGGTGTTCTCACCTCCATTTACGGCATATTTATTCTGTTGCCCTCCTGGGCCGTACAGTTCCGCCGACTACACGATACCGATCGTTCAGCGTGGTGGCTATTGCTGCTGTTGATCCCGGTTGTGGGCTGGATTGTCATCTTGATCTTCAACTGTCAGAGCGGCACGCCAGGCGAAAACCGCTTTGGTGCCGACCCTAAACTCAATGCCTGATTCAATGCCCGGTGGCGCTTACGCTTACCGGGCCTACAGATCTATTTATTATAATGAGCGAAAAGCTTCGGGATTTCGCGTAAACACCATGATTTGGCTTCGCCCATGCTATCGCGACGCCACGCCATAATGATATCCACCTCGTGGCTATATTCCGGGCTGACAACGCGCAGCCGCCCTTCTGCAATGTCTTTTTCGACAAACGGGTACGGCATGGTCGCCACGCCCAGGCCAGCCAGCAGCGCCTGCCGTTTATCTTCCAGTGAAGTCACCGTCAAACGAGGTTGTTTATCCAGCAGTTGCACCGTTAGCACCGGACGTTCACGTGCGGTATCCGCTACCGCCACGCCGCGATACTTCACGCGCGTCACTTCAGAGAGCGGCTCAGGCTCCTGATGGATCGGGTGATTGGGTGCAGCGACATAGACGTTCATCACGCTGTAGAGCTTGCGGGAGTTGATTTCCGACGAGGAACGGAAGTGCATGTCCGGGGCAATAACGATATCCGCCCTGCCCGTCTCCAGACGCTCCCAAGCACCTGCCAGTACCTCAGTAATGATCGACAGCTGGGTATTCGCCTTATCTGCGAGGCGGTCCACCAGCGGAAACAGTGCTTCGGTGGGGACCAGTGCTTCGGTGACCAGCGTCAGATGGGTTTCCCAGCCTCGTGCCAGTGCTTCGGCATCCGTCGTCAGCTTATCCGCCGCTTCCAGCAGGACCCGACCGCGCTCCAGCAGCATCCGCCCAACGTTGGTGAATTTTGTTCGATGACCGGAGCGGTCAAACAGCACCACGTCCAGCTCTTCCTCCAGCTTCTGCATGGTGTAGCTTAGCGCAGACGGAACGCGCCCCAGTTCATCTGCCGCCGCCGCAAAACTGCCACGTCGGTCAATTGCATCCATGACGCGAAGCGCCTCAAGCGTCAATGCTCTCTCTTTAGCCATCTCGTTCTCATTCAGGAAATTTGAACATACCCGGCAGAATATCTGGCTAACAATGAAGCGTCCATACCTTTACCATTGTTTTAGTGTAAAGAGAGGTCAAGTTTATGATTACGACAAGAACAGCTAAACAGTGCGGACAAGCCGATTTCGGTTGGCTGCAGGCCCGCTACACCTTTTCCTTTGGACACTACTTTGACCCGAAACTCCTCGGTTACGCTTCATTGCGCGTGTTAAATCAGGAAGTGCTCGCCCCGGGCAGCGCCTTCCAGCCGCGAACGTACCCGAAAGTCGATATCCTGAACCTGATCCTGGAAGGCGAGGCAGAATACCGCGATAGCGAGGGCAATCATGTCCAGGCAAAGGCTGGCGAAGCGTTGTTGATTTCCACGCAGCCAGGCATCAGCTACAGCGAGCATAACCTCAGCAAAGAGAAGACGCTGACCCGTATGCAACTCTGGCTCGATGCCTGTCCGGAGCGGGAAAATCCACCGGTACAGAAGGTTGACCTGACGGGCGATAAGCAGCAGCTGATTGCCTCCCCGGACGGTAGCAAAGGCAGCCTGCAACTGCGTCAGCAGGTATGGCTGCATCACATTGAACTGAAGAAAGGCGAACAGGCAAGCTTTCAGCTGCATGGCCCGCGCGCCTATCTGCAGTCAATTCACGGCACGGTGCATGCGGTGACGCACACGGAAGAGAAAGAAGCGCTCACCTGTGGTGACGGGGCGTTTATTCGTGATGAAGCAAATATCACGCTGGTTGCTGATACACCACTGCGCGCGCTGTTGATTGATTTGCCGGTATAATATATTCCCCCTCTGGAGAGAGGGGGGAAAATTCACGACACTTTGCTCGCCATAATCTCAATAATTTGCTGATCCGTTGCCTGCATTGAGCGGCACGCCAGCGCGCACAAGTTCGCTATTGACTGCTCTACATCATGCTCCACGATCCCTTCATTTCCCGTCACAGCAGAATCATCCAGCGCCATCATCACCGCTTTCCAGCTACTTGCCACGCTGGTAGAAACCTTCATGGCGCAGCTGTTAGACGCCCCATCGCAGATCATCCCGCTGACGTCACCGATCATACTGCCAATTGCCATTGAGATAGTCTGGTAGCTTCCGCCCAACAGCCAGGCCATTCCTGCCGCAGCCCCCATCGCTGCCGTAGTGGCCGCACACAGTGCCGACAAACGTGGAAGCTGGGAATGAATGTAGATTGCCGAAAGATGTGACAACATCAGGGCTCGTGCGAGTCGTTCGTCATCAGCCTGAACGTGTTCAGCGACGACCACTACCGGCAGGGTAGCAGTGATCCCCTGATTCCCGGATCCTGAATTGCTCATCGCAGGTAGCGTCGCACCGCCCATCCTGGCGTCAGAGGCCGCGCTGGTGCGGATAACAATGTCCGACCCCAGATCCTGCGCCATCCACCCACGCGAGCGCTGTTTATTGAGTGTTGCGCCAATGTGCAGCCCCCACTTCCCGCTGAGCCCTTCACGGGAGAGGGTATCATTCAACTTTCCGGCCTCCAGGATAAAACGGATAGCCTCAAACGGAACGTGTTCCACAAACTCAAGGATCTGCGACAGCGTAGTGTTTGACAGCACCGCCAGCGGATCGTCACTCACCTCGCCTTGCCGATCGTCAAGCGCAAAACGCGTTGTCCCCTGGCAAACCACCTCCACTACTCGCGTATGTCCACCGGCGATAGTCACCATTGCCGAGGAATTCCCGGCGTAAACGCAGGCTCTGGAGTAAAGAATCTCATCGCACGGCGCCTGCAGTTTCACCTGCACTTGACCTGCATCCAGCAGAGCTTTAGCACGTGACAGCGCATCGGCAGTGATATCTTTCAACACCTCCAGCCCGGCCTGCGCGTTACCACCAATGGCCCCCAGTGCGGCCGCAATGGGTAACCCGACCATGCCGGTGCCCGGCACCGTCACGCCAAGCCCGTTTTTCATCAGATTCGGTGATACCCACGCCTCAATCTGCGTGACGTCACCCGGCAGATGCGACGCAGCAATCGCGCAGGCCAACGCCAGAGACACCGGTTCGGTACACCCAAGTGCAGGTTTAACTTCTTCCTGCACCGTGCGAATAAATTGCTTCCATAAAATTTGAGTTTGCTCAGACATCGTTACGACCTTATTTACCCTCAGGAGAATGCGAGGAAAGGAGAAACACAAAGCAGCAACCCGGTGATGACAATGATCACCAGCGATACGCCTTTATATTTATGCAGCGCCGGAACTTTGTAGACCAGCCATGCAGGGATTAGGCAGCCCACCATGCCGAAGATGGGGCTACAAATAGAGGTGAAACTCAACACCGGCGCGTTTAATACAATTGCGCTCCAGGCCAGCAGGATAGCGAACAGCATAATGCCGCGCTGAACGTAGTTTTCATTGATTTTTTCTGCCGGTAATTTGCGGCGCAGGATGTTCATCACGATACCCTGCGTAGCTTCGCGAAAGCCGAGATAGACCCCGAAGAATGCGGTCATTACAGCAAAGATATTCAGGATCACGCTGACAATCTTGACCCAGCCTGCACCATCACCACTGATAAACTGCGCCGCGATCGCCAGGGCAGAAATATTCTGTTCGTAAGCTTTTACCGCCTCATCGTGGCCCATTGCCAGCGTGAAGGAGACAGCATAGAAAAAGACCGTCACAAACAGCACGCCAAAAGCAATATTCATTGCCCGTAATGCTTTGTGCCGCGCCACCTCAACCGATTTTTCCCGCGAACGATAGGAGATGACCATCGGGCTTAAGGTCTGAATAAAGAGAATCGACGTTAGGGTAAAGGGCAGCGTAATAATGGCGTTTTTAATCAGCAGGCCCATTGGTGGCAGCATGCCGACATTGGCTAAATGCCAAAGACCAATCATTGACAGACCCAGCGCGGCAACCACGAATAATTTGGTCAGCACCATCAGGCTGGATACTTTAAACAGCAACTGTTCACCGCGCGATGAAATGGCGACCAGAATGCAGATCAGGAATAAACCATAGAACGGGTTTTCCGAGAGCAGAGTGTCTGTGACACCAAAGGTATGTAAATACGAGGCGCTGTCGTTGGTGATGGCCGTGGAATAGACAAACATCCAGATCACCAGCATCACGAAATAGAGCGCGCCTAATAAGATGCCCCAGTTTTTACCTAAATAACCGCTAATGACGCTCGGGTAATCTTTGCATTCCGGGGATTCGGCCAGCGTATTAATAAACAGACGCTGGAACAGATACATGGCCGGATAACCAATAATCGAGGAAAGTAAAAAGACCCACAGCCCCATTAATCCTACCTGTACCGGGAGAAAAACAATCCCCGCACCGATAGCCATCCCGATACTCATGATGACCCAACCTGTGTCGGTGCTGTCGAATTTAATCGCCTCTTGCCATTCGCTTTCACGCATTCCCGCCCGCTTTGCCGCCGGGGAATCATTCACAATCACACTGCTGTTTGTTGCCGTATCCATTGGGCACTCGCTTATTTTGTAGGGTAAACAGTTGTTTTTATAGGGTTCTGATCGCCAGCGATTGCGATTCAGACAGCTGCAGGTGTGTGTTATTGGTGTGGAAAGATCATATCTGGAGAGAGGGAGAAAAAAGTCACAAGTTTTATGAGGATTTACTGAATCGAAAGGAAAATTTACTCCTCAATTAAGAGAAAGGTCATTAATTTTCTAAAAGTGATGGCGATCAAGAGATAAAAACCCGCGCCAGGCGCGGGTACGAAATCAGTTTGCCAGCGCATTCGCCATATCGGTTCTAATCTGTTTACGCTGTTCCGGCGTCAGAACCTGGCTGACATCGAAGTAATATTTCACGCGGTAGTAACGGGTCTGCTCTTCAATTTTGCTGAATGCGGTAAGCTGGCTTTTCACTGTGCTTTCGTCCCATTTACCCGCCTGGAACATGTCGATCAGCGCACCGTCCTTCACGCCCGTCATCGGGATCTTACTGACATTTTGTTCCAGCTGCTTATGCAGATCTTCAATCTTCTTAACCTGCTCGTTGCTGAGCTTAAGGTGTTGTACCAGTGGATCCTGTGACGGTGACGGAGCAGCTTCCACGTTAGCGGCCTGCGCCGTAAAACTGCATGCTGCCAGCGATACTGCAACCAAAGCAATACGGGTCATTTTCATCATCTTACTGTCCTTACATTCTGTTATAGGGAAAAGCAGGGGCATTGTTTTTCAAGAGCGGATGAATATGTGTGAATAATTATATAAACAATTTTGTATGTTTAGCGGGCAAAAAAATGCCCCCTGTCAGGAAGGGGGCATGAAGGCTCATTTCGTCAGATTGACTGAGTGAACGTTCGCGAAATCACATCCTGCTGCTGCTCCCGCGTCAGCGCATTAAAGCGTACTGCATACCCTGAAACGCGAATCGTCAGGTTTGGGTAATTCTCCGGATGCGCAATGGCATCCAGGAGCATTTCCCGGTTCATGACGTTGACGTTCAGATGCTGCCCGCCTTCGATAGCCGCTTCGTGGTGGAAGTAGCCGTCCAGTAGCCCCACCAGGTTGGTTTTGCGCACCAGTTCGTCCTTACCCAGCGCCTGCGGCACAATCGAGAAGGTATAGGAGATGCCGTCTTTCGCATAGGTGAACGGTAGCTTAGCAACCGACGTTAACGAAGCCACCGCTCCTTTTCTGTCGCGGCCGTGCATCGGGTTCGCGCCAGGCGCAAACGGCGTGCCGCCGCGGCGTCCATCCGGCGTGTTCCCGGTCTTCTGGCCGTACACCACGTTAGAAGTGATGGTGAGGATCGACTGGGTCGGTACCGCATTTCGGTAGGTTGGCAACGCCTGGATTTTCTTCATAAAGCGCTCGACCAGATCACAGGCAATACTGTCCACGCGGTCGTCATTGTTGCCGTACTGCGGGTAATCACCTTCAATCACGAAATCAACCGCCAGACCGGTATGGTCACGCACCGGTTTCACCGTGGCATATTTAATGGCCGACAGGGAGTCCGCCGCTACCGACAGGCCGGCAATGCCGCAGGCCATGGTGCGGTATACGTCCCGGTCGTGCAGTGCCATCAGCGAGGCTTCGTAGCTGTACTTATCATGCATGTAGTGAATGAGATTCAGCGCGCTGATGTACTGCACCGCCAGCCAGTCCATAAAGTGATCGAGGCTCGCCATCACGGTATCGTAATCCAACACTTCATCCAGCAACGGCTCGGTTTTCGGGCCCACCAGGATCTTCAGTTTCTCATCCATCCCGCCGTTGATTGCGTACAGCAGCGTTTTCGCCAGGTTGGCGCGGGCGCCAAAGAACTGCATCTGCTTGCCGATCACCATCGGGCTGACGCAGCAGGCTATCGCGTAGTCGTCACTGTTGAAGTCGGCCCGCATCAGGTCGTCGTTCTCATACTGCAGCGACGAGGTGACGATCGACACCTGCGCGGCATATTTCTTGAACGCAATCGGCAATTTTTCAGACCAGAGGATCGTCAGGTTTGGCTCCGGCGCTGGTCCCATGGTGTGCAGGGTGTGTAAATAGCGGAAGCTGTTTTTGGTCACCAGCGTGCGCCCATCCAGCCCCATGCCGCCGATCACTTCCGTCGCCCAGATCGGATCGCCAGAGAAGAGCGTATCGAACTCCGGCGTACGCAGAAAACGCACCATGCGGATCTTCATGATGAAGTGGTCGATCAACTCCTGTGCCTGGACCTCATTCAGACGCCCGGCCTGCATGTCACGTTCAATATAAATATCGAGGAACGAGGCCGTACGCCCCAGCGACATCGCCCCGCCATTTTGAGATTTCACCGCCGCCAGGTAGGCAAAGTAAACCCACTGCACAGCTTCCTGGGCATTCATCGCCGGACGAGAAATATCAAAGCCATAGTTCGCCGCCATCTGCTGGATCTGCAGCAGCGCACGCTTGTGTTCCGCCAGCTCTTCGCGCAGGCGGATCGTCGCCTCCAGATCTTCGCCGCGCTCCAGCCTACCCTGCAGATCCGCAAACTGAAGTTCGCGCTCGCGCACCAGATAAGCGATCCCGTACAGCGCCACGCGACGATAGTCACCGATGATGCGTCCGCGTCCGTAGCCGTCCGGCAAACCAGTCAACACGCCGGACTTACGGCAGCGCATCATCTCCGGCGAATAGACGTCAAACACCCCCTGGTTGTGGGTTTTACGCAGGTCGGTAAACAGGTATTCAAACTGCGGATCCATTTCGCGGCCATAGGCTTCGAACGAGCTGCGGATCATGTTGATCCCGCCATACGGATGCAGGGCGCGTTTGAGCGGTTTGTCAGTCTGCAGGCCGACAATGGTCTCCAGATCCTGGTCGATATAGCCAGGCCCATGCGCGGTAATTGTGGTGGCGATGTTAGTATCAAAATCCACCGGGGCATGGGTGGCATTCTCCTGGCGAATGCCGACCATTACCTTCTGCCAGAGCGCCGTCGTTGCTGGCGTCGCCTGCGCGAGGAAAGCTTCATCGCCTTCATAAGGGGTGTAGTTATGCTGAATAAAATCGCGCACGTTGACGGCGTTTTTCCATTCTTCACCGCGAAACCCGGCCCATGCGTCGCTGTATGGCGCGACGCCTGTATCAATTGTCACTTTCATTTGATTCTCGCTTTATCAGGCGTAAGCCGCAGCCGGAGTCACCTTCCCAAGACGGAGGGCATCCAGCGCGATCATTTTTTCTTCATTGGTAGGGATCACCGCGCAGACCACGCGGGACGAATCGGTGCTAATGACGCGCTCACCCGCGCTGCCCGGCAGGGCGTTTTTAGCCTCGTCTAGGGTGATACCAAAGACCTTGAGATGGTCGGCCACCAGCGCACGGATCAATCTGGAGTTCTCGCCAATACCGCCGGTGAACACCACGCCATCCAGACGATGCAGCGACGCTGCGTGACCCGCGATATGCCGCGCGATGCGGTGTACAAAAGTGTGTATTGCCAGTTGCGCCCGTTCATTGCCCTCGTGCCAGGCTTTTTCCAGCGCCCGCAGATCTGAGGAAATCCCGGAGATCCCCAGCAGACCGGACTCTTTGTTTACCACCCGCTCCAGATCCTCGAATGACTGACCCGTCTGCTGGGCAATCCACGCCATTGCGCCAAAATCCACATCGCCACAGCGCGTACCCATCACCAGCCCTTCCAGCGGCGTCATCCCCATGGACGTGTCGACGCTTTCACCGTTGCGCACCGCGCAGATGGACGCCCCGTTGCCGAGATGAGCAATCACCAGGCCGCTGTCATCGGGGGACAGCCCGAGAAGCGTATGTGCCTGCCCGGCCACATAGCGATGAGAAGTGCCATGGAAGCCGTAGCGACGCACGCCCAACGCTTCAAAATAGCGGTACGGCAAGCCATACAGATAGGCCTGCGGCGGCAGCGTCTGATGGAAGCTGGTATCGAACACTGCAACCTGCTGTATGCCCGGGAACAGGCGTTCAGCGGCTTCTACACCGCTGAGATTGGCGTAGTTATGCAGTGGTGCCAGGGGAGAAACCTGACGGATCTGCTCAATCACCTTATCCGTAATCAGGGTCGACTCGCTGAAGAGGTCACCGCCATGAGCAATACGATGGCCAATCAAGGCCACGCTGCTCATCAGGTTACGCTTCTCCAGTTCCAGGGCGATGGCAGCCAACGCCCCTTCGTAGTCATGGTGAGCCAGTGTGGCTGGCTCACCCCCATTCACGGAAATAAAGGCTTTTTCAGTGTTGATGCCATCTGCAATCCCCGTCATCAGGGCATCACAGCTGCTGGCATCGAGCACCGAAAACTTAACAGAGGACGAACCGCAGTTAATAACCAGTACAACCGGAAACTCAATCATGGTGTTACTCCGCTCTTCCTGAGCAATGATTTAGAACAGTTTGTAAACGATATTCAGAATGGTCAGCAGGCCCACAACGGTAACGAAGATGTTCTCGGGTCTGCCCTTAAATTTCGCCATAGCCGGTGCTTTGCGGATGGCATACATCGGCAACAGACACAGCAGAGAGGCAATGATTGGCGCACCCATGGCTTCGATAAGGTCGAGAATGTTCGGGTTGGCGTAAGCCACAACCCAGGTAGAGCCCATGATGAATACCATGCTGATGGTGTTCAGCTTGCCTACGGAGACTTTCTTCTTATCACCCTTGTAACCGAACTTGAGGATCAGACCGTTCAGCCCTTCCAGCGTGCCCAGGTAGTGACCGAAGAAAGATTTGAAGATAGCGACCAGCGCAATGATGGAAGCACCGTATTCCAGCACCGTAGCAAACGTCGATTTGGTTCCCGACATGGAGGCGAAGTGGTTCGCCAGGTATGAAAGCACCGGAATGTTCTGCGCTTTGGCATCCGCCATGTTCTGCGGAGAGAGCGTAAACAGGCAGCTAAAGGCGAAGAACATCACCACGGCGACCATCAGCATGCTGGCGCGGCCGATAATTTTGGAGCATTTCTGCTCGGTAAACTCTTTACCGAACTCCGGTTCGTACTCTTCGCGTTTGGAGACTACGAATGAAGAGACAATCGGCGAGAAGTTAAAGGAGAAAACCATGATGGAGATCCCCAACCACACCGTGACCAGAATGCCGTCATGACCGGTGAAAGCGATGTCGCTCAGGTTGACCTGGTCGATAACCGCTGAGTTCCAGTAAGGGATCAGCGACAGGGAGATCAGCACCAGACTGGCGATAAACGGAAACACCAGGAAGCTCATGACCTTCACCATCAGGTCTTTACCGAACCAGATAACAAAAGCCATCAACAGCAGCAGGAACAGCGCCACCACGCCGCGGTTCAGCGCAGGCAGCTGGAGCTGGTTTTCCCAGAAAGTCATAAAGGTGTTAGTAATGGTGACACCGTAAATCCACAGCAGCGGACAAATGGCGAAGAAGTATAGGAAAGTGATGACCACCCCGCCGGTCTTACCGAAATGCTCTTCCACCGTTTCGGTGATGTTGCCGGAGACGTTGCTGCCGGACAGACAGAGACGCGCCAGCGCGCGGTGGCAGTAAAACGCAATCGGGAACGCAAGAACCAGCATCAGCAGGATGGGGATCAACCCACCAAAGCCTGCGCGGATAGGGAAGAACAGCACGCCTGCGCCAATAGCGGTACCAAACAGGCCCAGGGTCCAGGTGGTATCAGACTTACGCCAGGAGGACGTCTTTGTCTGACCAACGATAATGCTTTCTGTGTTGCTCATAGGTCACCTTTATGCGTCAACGAAGCCGGTAATTTGGGAAACACGAGAGAGGTCGATATTGCCGCCGGAAATAATGCAGACGGTTTTACGACCCTGAATATAGTGGTCAAGTTTGCCGCTTAATAACGCGGCACAGGCCAGCGCGCCAGCGCCTTCTGTCACCACTTTATTTCGCTGAATAAGGGCTATCATGCTGTTACGAATATCATCTTCACTGACCAGCACAATGTCATCGACTAATTCACGAACAATTTCGAAGGTTAATTTACCCGGGCGAGAAACATCGCAACCGTCGGCTAATGTACCGGTGACGCGATGATTTATAATCTCTCCGGCCTGCCAGGAGGCCGCCATTCCGTGAACGTTTTCAGACTGTACGCCGATAATATTAATCGTCGGGTTAATGGATTTAATCGCTGTCGCAATCCCGGCAATTAATCCGCCGCCGCCGATAGGGACAATCACGTTATCCACGTCGTACAAATCTTCGAGAATTTCCAGTCCGATGGTGCCCTGGCCGGCAATCACTTTCGGATCGTCGTAAGGCGGAATAAAAATACGCCCTTCCATCTCAACGATTTCGCTGACTTTAGCGATAGTGTCGTTGAAATTATCACCGTGCAGCACCACTTCCGCCGAGTAGTCGCGCGTCGCGGCCACTTTGGATTTCGGCGCGCCCATTGGCATCACAACTTTGCCGTCGATGCCGAGCATGGCGCAGGAAAGGGACACCCCCTGCGCATGGTTTCCCGCGGAGCAGGCGACAACCCCTTTGCGTTTTTCAGCGTCGGTCAGCGAGCTTAATTTGTTAAACGCACCACGGATCTTAAACGAACCGGTACGCTGCATGTTCTCAAACTTCAGGAATATTTCGCCCTTACAACGTTCACTGAGATAATTCGAACGGGGCATGCCGGTTTTATATATTTTACCTGCCAGTCGTTTTCTGGCGTCCTGAATATCTTCAATGGTTACCGGGAGATCGTAGGTAATGTGCATAATTTCCTCGTTATAATAATTCATTCTTTTCGGGCAAAGTCAGGGTATCAGAGCATGAATAAAACAAACTCTGGGTGCTTTAAAACAGGTTTAATGCTTATCTGGATTTTATTAAATCATCGTCGTCTTTCACTGGTGAGTGAAGCATATTGTTTTGCCAGTTCCACTAATACTGACGCTGATTTTTTAATTCTGTAATTTTTCGACCACACGGCGGCATAACGCGCCACGGGTAATTCATCTTCCACTGGCAGGACAATAAACTGATCGGAGCCGAACGGAGCAATCATGTCGCGGGGAATGACCGTCAAATAATCGGCATTCAGCACAAGGTTATAAATGGTGACAACGGAATCGGTCTGGACGATGTTTTCAATGCTGATGTGATTGTCTTGCAGGGTGGTCAGGAGTTCTTTGTAGTAGCCCATATCGGTTTGCGGCATCACCCACTGCTCATGTGTGAGTGATGCCAGTGTTGTCGAACCGGTGCACGTTCGTGTTTTACTGGCGACGAGCACAAACTCGGACTCAAACAGCGGTTCAACGTGCAGATCCTGCAGAAGCATCTCATCGCTCAGCGTCCCGATGGCGAAATCCAGTCGACCGTCACGAATGGCCGGGAGGAATGATGACAGCTGCGCTTCATACATGGAAACACGTGCTTTCGGGAACACTTCCTTGAATTTTTTGATCATTTCGGAAAGGAAGGTAAAGCCGATCAGAGACGGATAGCCAAAGGAGACATCCATAACAGTGCTGAAACTCAGGCTGTTGATCTCGCTCACCATGTTTTTCATCTCACGCGTGATCGACTCTGAGTATGAGAGCAGAACCTGGCCTGCAGCAGTCAGTTTTACGCCAGTGTTTTTACGCACCATCACTTCAACACCGAAGTAGGATTCGATATCGCTGATGATTTTGCTGACCGCTGGTTGTGTCAGACCCAGTTGTCTTGCTGCAGAACCTATGGAGCCACTTTTAATGACTTCCTGAAATACCACGAGGTGCTGTGTTTTCGGTAGAATAATAGTGTTCATAATATTCTGCGCTTATTTCCCTATGACGGGGTGGATTCTACTCAATATTGTTTAAAGGGGTATGTGCTGTTACTCACAATTTGCTTTTCAGGACCGCTAACCCTCCGTACAAAACGCCATTAAATAACTTAATTATCAATGAGTTAACAAAAACAAAATACGTCAATACGCTGATATTGATCAACAAAAATAGCGGTAATAAATTTATTTTATGGCGATAACCCTGATAAATTTCTTTGGTCTAAAAAAATCAATAAAGGCTATCTTTCAGGCAATTAAAGGGCAATTAATAACCATTATTTGGTTATAACATTCTTTCAATTTATCAAATTTTTCAGGGCTGAATTTTCAGGTTACTGAAAAAGAGTGGAATGCATCACATATTCACGGGGTAAATGTATTTGATTTCAAAATACGCATATCAAATCAGAAAACATTAGAGATCATAATGACGACATTCATAACAAACCCATAACACTGGAAATTCAGCATTTTTTAGCGTGAAATTTTGTGATTGAGATCCTCTACCGAGCCAGGATTGAGTTATTGAGCAACAAAATAGTGAAATGTGCTTAGCGTCGCAATTTTGAGAATTGATGTCATTTGTTAACATGACCAGGATGGTGCAGAAAGCAAAAACCCCGCCGAAGCGGGGTTTTAAAAGAAGTTGAAGCTGACCGATAAGCCGGGTTCTGTCGTGGACAGTCATTCATCTAGGCCAGCAATCGCTCACTGGCTCAAGCAGCCTACCCGGGTTCAGTACGGGCCGTACCATGTGAACCCCTATTTGGCCTTGCTCCGGGTGGAGTTTACCGTGCCACGGACTGTTACCAGCCGCGCGGTGCGCTCTTACCGCACCCTTTCACCCTTACCTGATCCCGCTTTCGCGGGCCATCGGCGGTTTGCTCTCTGTTGCACTGGTCGTGGGTTTCCCCCCCAGGCGTTACCTGGCACCCTGCCCTATGGAGCCCGGACTTTCCTCCCCTCCGCCCGTCTCCCCCGAAGGGGACGACGACGAAGCGGCGACTGTCTGGTCAGCTTCGGCGCGCAGTATAGAGGGTTTGCGCGCCGCTGTCACCCTCAGGTGTGGGCAAGATGTTATTAACGGGCGACTTCTACCTTCGCCAGTTTTTCGTAGTAGCACGCAATGGCACTGTGGTCGGCCGTCCCCATGCCATCGGCACGCAGGGCCTGCATCATTTCCATCACGGTGGCGGTCAGCGGCAGTTGCGCCCCGACACCGTGAGACGTATCCAGTGCGTTTGCCAGATCTTTAATATGCAGGTCGATGCGGAAACCAGGTTTGAAGTTACGATCCATCACCATCGGTGCTTTGGCATCCAGCACGGTACTCCCCGCCAGACCGCCACGGATTGCCTGGTAGACCAGGTCCGGGTTGACGCCCGCTTTGGTTGCCAGCGTCAGCGCTTCGGACATCGCAGCGATATTCAGCGCCACAATCACCTGATTTGCCAGCTTGGTCACGTTACCCGCCCCGATGTCACCGGTGTGAACCACAGAGCCAGCCATCGCTTTCATCAGATCGTAGTATTTGTCGAAGATCGCTTTATCTCCGCCGACCATCACCGACAGCGTGCCGTCGATCGCTTTCGGTTCACCACCGCTGACCGGTGCATCCAGCATATCGACGCCTTTCGCTTTCAACGCTTCGCTGATTTCACGGCTTGCGAGGGGGGCAATAGAGCTCATATCAATCAGTACCAGACCTGGCTTCGCACCGTCGATAATGCCATTCTCACCCAGAGCGACCTCTTTTACATGCGGAGAGTTTGGCAGCATGGTGATGATGACATCGCACTGCTCAGCAATGGCTCTGGCTGTGGTGGCCGTTTCGGCACCCGCAGCAATGACCTCAGCCACAGCTTGCGGATTATGGTCTGAAACCACCAGTGAGTAACCCGCTTTGATGAGGTTCTTACTCATTGGTTTACCCATGATCCCCAGGCCAATAAAACCGACTTTCAGCGTCATAATCTGTTTCCTCAATGATGGTTATTTTTTAAAAGCGTCCGCTAATTTCTGCGTGGCTGAGCGGAATACGCCGAGGTCACTGCCGACAGCCACAAAGGTGGCGCCCCATTCCAGATAACGACGAGCGTCAGCTTCAACCGGTGCCAGCATGCCGCACGGTTTGCCATGGGCTTTGGCGCGGGCAAAGATGTGTTGAATGGCGTGCTGTACGTCCGGGTGACCCGCATTACCCAGATGTCCCAACGCCGCAGCCAGGTCACTCGGACCAACAAAGATGCCGTCGACGCCGTGTGTGGCAGCAATGGCGTCGACGTTATCAACACCCTGCTGGCTCTCAATCTGTACCAGGATGCTGATGTTGTTATTGGACTGCGCGAAGTAGTCCGGCACGGTGCCAAACATATTGGCGCGATGCGAAACGGATACACCGCGGATCCCTTCCGGGGGATAGCGCGTTGAGGCTACGGCCCGCGCTGCCTCTTCTTTCGTTTCCACAAACGGGATCAGGAAGTTGTAGAAGCCGATATCCAGCAGACGTTTGATGATCACCGGTTCGTTGGTTGGCACACGCACCACCGGCGCGCTCTGGCTACCTTTGAGTGCCATCAACTGCGGAATAAACGTATTGATATCGTTCGGCGCATGCTCACCGTCCAGTACCAGCCAGTCGAAACCAGCCAGGCCCAGCACTTCGGTGCTGATGGGATTTGCCAGCGCGGACCAGCAACCAATCTGGATCTGATGCGCCGCGAGGGACGCTTTAAACTTATTTGGGAAAATATCGTTATTCATCGCGTTTACCTTTTTAATTCCGCAGCCTTATTCCGTATATTTATTGCCAGCGTTATATTTATTTTCTGACTTAATTTCGGCGTTATAAAATCGTCATTCAGTATAATCCGCATATCACCGCGACACATTGTTTTAATGCTCAGGTATTATGGTTCTTTTTGATAATATTTTGAGCATTTGCACGAATCACTGCGCGCTGATGCACAGAATCAGGCATGACGGGTTCTGAGTCGATCGAGATCACATTCTCATCCCTTATCTCCTGACATGCTTTATTTCTGCCATAAGAAAATTGGCTGCATTTATTATCAGACTCTTTGCTGGAGAATACTGAACAATGGCCGATATTGAAATTCGACAAGCGTTGCCGACGGCGTTTTATATAAAAGTACACGACACCGATAATGTGGCGATTATTGTCAACGACAATGGCTTAAAAGCGGGAACCCGTTTCCCGGACGGGCTGGAGTTGATTGAGCATATTCCGCAGGGACATAAAGTTGCGCTTGTGGATATCCCCGCTCACGGTGAAATTGTGCGTTACGGAGAGGTGATTGGTTACGCCGTTCGCGCCATTCCTCAGGGTAGCTGGGTTGAAGAGTCGCTGGTCGAGCTGCCAAAAGCACCTCCCCTGAACACACTCCCGCTGGCAACCCGTGTGCCTGAACCACTCCCTCCACTGGAAGGCTATACCTTCGACGGTTATCGCAATGCCGATGGTAGTGTCGGCACCAAAAACCTGCTCGGCATTACCACCAGCGTGCACTGTGTGGCAGGCGTGGTGGATTATGTGGTGAAAATTATTGAACGCGACCTGCTGCCGAAATACCCGAACGTGGATGGCGTGGTCGGCCTGAATCACCTTTATGGCTGCGGTGTGGCCATCAATGCACCGGCGGCCGTTGTGCCTGTCCGTACCATTCACAATATCGCCCTGAACCCTAACTTCGGTGGCGAGGTGATGGTCATTGGCCTCGGCTGTGAAAAGCTTCAGCCTGAACGCCTGCTGCAGGGGACCGAGGACGTGAAAGCTATCCCGGTCAGCGATGCCAGTATCGTGCGTTTGCAGGACGAGCACCACGTCGGTTTTAGATCGATGGTCGATGATATTCTTCAGGTGGCAGAACGCCATCTGGATAAGCTGAACAAACGCCAGCGTGAAACCTGCCCGGCCTCTGAGCTGGTGGTAGGAACACAGTGCGGCGGCAGCGATGCGTTTTCCGGCGTGACCGCCAACCCGGCAGTAGGCTACGCGTCCGATCTGTTTGTTCGCTGTGGTGCCACGGTGATGTTCTCTGAAGTGACTGAAGTGCGTGACGCTATCCATCTGCTTACCCCTCGCGCCATCAATGAAGAGGTGGGCAAACGTCTGCTTGAGGAGATGGCCTGGTACGATAACTATCTCGATATGGGCAAAACCGACCGTAGCGCCAACCCCTCTCCGGGGAACAAAAAAGGCGGCCTGGCGAACGTGGTGGAAAAAGCCCTCGGCTCAATTGCGAAATCCGGCCAGAGCGCCATTGTTGAAGTCCTTTCGCCGGGCCAGCGTCCAACCCGACGCGGCCTGATTTACGCGGCAACCCCGGCCAGCGATTTTGTTTGCGGTACGCAACAGGTCGCGTCAGGTATTACAGTACAGGTATTTACCACCGGACGCGGCACGCCGTACGGCCTGATGGCGGTTCCGGTGATCAAGATGGCAACCCGCACCGAGCTGGCAAACCGCTGGTATGACTTAATGGATATCAACGCGGGTACTATCGCCACCGGGGAAGAAAGTATTGAGGATGTGGGCTGGAAGCTATTCCACTTCATTCTGGATGTGGCGAGCGGTCGCAAGAAAACCTTCTCTGACCAATGGGGATTACATAATCAGCTGGCGGTGTTTAACCCGGCACCGGTGACCTGATTAACGCCGCCCCTCTCCCCGCGCGGAAGAGGGGCACAATTATTCCTTAACCAACACTACGTCTATCCCAATTTTGCGTAACCCTTCCAGACTTTCAGCCGGAATACCTTCGTCGACAATAATCATATCAATGCGTTGGGTATCAATGATTTTATGCAGGCTTGAGCGGTTAAACTTACTGGAGTCAGTCACGACAATAATGCGCTCCGCCACTTCACACATTTTGCGATTCAGACGGGCTTCATCTTCGTTATGCGTGCTTACACCGCGGTCGAGATCGATGGCGTCGACGCCCAGGAACAGCATATCAAAATGGTAATTCTGTAAGGATTGCTCCGCCTGGTCGCCATAGAAAGATTGCGACTGACGGCGTAAATGCCCACCGGTCATCAGCAATTCCACCCCTTCCGCTTCCAGCAACGCGTTCGCGACATTCATGCCGTTGGTCATAGCAATCACGTCCGTATGCTGGCGCAGCATACGGGCGATTTCAAACGTCGTGGTACCGGAATCCAGAATGATACGGTGTCCTGGCTTCACCAGCTCAGCGGCCGCCTGCGCAATTCTGCGCTTAACGGCCGTATTCAGTGAGCTTTTATCTTCCACTGAAGGTTCAACGCCTTGCGCATGACCTTCACAAATCAGTGCACCACCGTAAGCACGCACGGCAATGCCCTGCTTCTCAAGGAAGGCCAGGTCGTTGCGGATCGTTACCGTCGAAACACCATATAAATGAGAAAGATCGTTAACCTGCACGCTTCCCTGCGCCCGCAACCGCTGAATAATTTGCTCTCGCCTTTCACTGGTGCCGGTGATGCGCTTTTCTGCGGATGAATCGGTGCTGCTCATACGAGCTCCTTAATCAATAAACTTTCGTTTCATTTCGTTTTGCCTATTAAGGCCTTTCTTTTACGGGAATGCAAGCCCTGCCTGATGGTCGAAGGCAAGCTCATCCGGCGTTGAAACCTTTCATTATGTTTCTTTTGTGAAACAGATCGGAAAACCATTATCTTTCGTTTTATTTTTATACCACCATGATGCAGGATTAAGTGAAACAAAACGAAAGATTACTACCATCACCATCCGAAATGGAGAGGAAAGTGAAACATCTGACAGAAATGGTGGAACAACATAAACGGGGGAATTCAAACGGGATTTATGCCGTCTGTTCCGCACATCCACTGGTACTTGAAGCTGCAATTCGTTACGCCCACTCGCATCAGACGCCGCTATTAATTGAGGCCACCTCTAACCAGGTGGATCAGTTTGGTGGCTATACCGGCATGACACCCGCTGATTTTCACGGGTTTGTTTGTCAGCTTGCAGAGTCCCTTGATTTCCCAACTTCACAGTTGATCCTCGGCGGGGATCATCTGGGGCCCAACCGCTGGCAAAATCTACCTGCGGAACAGGCGATGGCAAATGCCGACGATCTGATCAAAAGCTATGTTGCTGCCGGGTTCAAAAAGATCCACCTCGACTGCAGTATGTCTTGCGAAGACGATCCGGTACCTTTAACCGACGAAATCGTCGCAGAGCGTGCTGCACGTCTGGCGAAAATTGCCGAAGAGACCTGTCGTGAACAGTTTGGCGTGTCTGACCTGGTCTACGTTATCGGCACTGAAGTGCCTGTTCCCGGAGGGGCGCATGAAACCCTGAATGAACTCGACGTCACCACACCGGAAGCGGCTCGCACCACGCTTGAAGCACACCGTCACGCTTTCGAAAAAGAAGGTTTAAACGCTATCTGGCCGCGCATTATTGGCCTGGTCGTTCAGCCTGGCGTTGAGTTTGACCACGCCCATGTATGCGACTACCAACCACACAAGGCCGTCGCGCTGAGCAAAATGGTGGAAGCGTACGACACGCTAGTGTTTGAAGCGCACTCCACCGATTACCAGACGCCGCAAGCGCTTCGCCAGCTGGTAAAAGATCACTTCGCGATCCTGAAAGTCGGCCCAGCTTTGACCTTCGCTCTGCGAGAAGCGTTGTTTTCGCTGGCCGCCATTGAAGAAGAACTGCTGCCTGCAAAAGCCAGTTCTGGCCTGCGTCACGTACTGGAAAACGTGATGCTCGATCGCCCGGAATACTGGCAAAGCCATTACCACGGTGACGGCAATGCACGACGCCTGGCGCGCGGCTATAGCTACTCTGACCGCGTCCGCTATTACTGGCCAGACAGCCAGATTGACGATGCCTTTGAGCGGCTGGTACGCAACCTGGCTGACGAGCCCATTCCTCTGCCGCTGATCAGCCAGTACCTGCCGTTGCAGTACAGCAAAGTTCGCGAGGGTGCTCTCAAGTCAACACCACGGGAACTCATCATCGACCATATTCAGGACATACTTCAGCAGTACCACACCGCCTGCGAAGGCGTAACGACTCAACACGCATAATTAAAAAGAGGAAAACGCTATGCCAAACATTGTCTTATGCCGCATTGATGAACGTTTAATCCACGGTCAGGTAGGTGTGCAGTGGGTCGGGTTTGCGGGGGCGAACCTGGTGCTGGTGGCAAATGACGAGGTTGCAGAAGATCCGGTTCAACAAAACCTGATGGAAATGGTGCTCGCGGAAGGGATCGCCGTGCGCTTCTGGTCGCTGCAAAAAGTGATCGACAACATTCACCGCGCTGCCGACCGCCAGAAAATTCTGCTGGTCTGTAAATCACCCGCTGATTTTCTGACGCTGGTGGAGGGCGGCGTACCTGTCACCCGTATCAATGTAGGCAATATGCACTATGCCAATGGCAAACAACAAATTGCCAAAACGGTCTCTGTCGACGCAAACGATATCACTGCGTTCAACGGTCTGAAATCTGCCGGAGTGGAATGCTTCGTTCAGGGCGTTCCAACAGAAACTGCTTTGGATCTCTTTAAACTGCTCTGAGGGATTCACAATGGAAATCAGTCTGTTGCAGGCACTGGCGTTGGGCGTTCTCGCCTTTATCGCCGGTCTGGATATGTTTAACGGCTTAACACACATGCACCGTCCGGTGGTACTCGGGCCGTTGGTTGGCCTGATTCTGGGCGATCTACACACCGGTATTTTGACCGGCGGTACGTTAGAACTGGTCTGGATGGGACTGGCACCGCTGGCAGGCGCACAGCCACCAAACGTGATTATCGGCACGATTGTAGGCACAGCGTTTGCTATCAGCACGGGCGTGAAGCCGGAAGTTGCCGTTGGCGTCGCCGTCCCGTTTGCCGTTGCGGTACAGATGGGGATCACGTTCCTTTTCTCCGTAATGTCTGGCGTGATGTCGCGCTGCGATCGCATGGCGGCCAATGCGGATACTAACGGTATTGAACGGGTCAACTATCTGGCACTCCTGGCTCTCGGTATCTTCTACTTCCTGTGTGCTTTCCTGCCGATTTACTTCGGTGCAGAACACGCGAAAACCGCCATTGATGTTCTGCCGGCACGATTGATTGATGGTCTTGGCGTCGCGGGCGGCATCATGCCAGCTATCGGTTTTGCCGTGCTGCTGAAGATCATGATGAAAAACGTCTACATCCCTTACTTCATTATCGGTTTTGTGGCCGCAGCCTGGCTCAAGCTTCCGGTACTGGCGATTGCCGCTGCCGCCCTGGCAATGGCACTTATCGACCTGATGCGTAAATCACCTGAACCGACAGCACCTGCGTCCCGGAAAGAGGAATTCGAAGATGGCATCTAATCAAACAACTTTGCCTGGCGTTTCTGAAAGCGAAGAGACCCTGCTCACTGGCGTGAATGAGAACGTCTACGAAGACCAAAGTATCGGTGCCGAGCTGACGAGAAAGGACATTAACCGCGTAGCCTGGCGTTCCATGCTGCTGCAGGCCTCGTTTAACTACGAACGTATGCAGGCCTCCGGCTGGCTGTATGGCTTACTGCCCGCGCTGAAAAAGATCCACACCAATAAGCGGGATCTGGCGCGTGCCATGAAAGGTCACATGGGCTTCTTCAACACCCACCCGTTCCTGGTGACCTTCGTTATCGGCATCATCCTGGCCATGGAGCGCTCCAAGCAGGATGTGAACAGCATACAGAGCACCAAAATTGCCGTGGGCGCGCCACTCGGCGGTATTGGTGACGCCATGTTCTGGCTCACTTTGCTGCCCATATGCGGTGGGATTGGCGCAAGCCTGGCGTTGCAGGGTTCCATTCTGGGCGCCGTGGTCTTTATCGTGCTGTTTAACGTGGTGCATCTTGGTCTGCGTTTTGGTCTGGCGCATTACGCTTACCGGATGGGTGTCGCAGCGATCCCGCTGATTAAGGCCAACACCAAAAAAGTTGGTCACGCGGCCTCTATCGTCGGGATGACGGTGATTGGCGCGCTGGTGGCAACCTATGTTCGTCTTAATACCACGCTCGAAATCAAGGCCGGTGATGCCGTCGTCAAACTGCAGGCCGACGTTATCGACAAGCTGATGCCTGCCTTCCTGCCACTGGTCTATACCCTGACTATGTTCTGGCTGGTACGCCGTGGCTGGAGCCCACTGCGTCTGATTGGTATCACCGTGGTGCTCGGTGTTGTCGGTAAATTCTGTCACTTCCTGTAAAAGCAAAGAGGTTACGATGTTAGGCATTATTTTGACGGGTCACGGCGGTTTTGCCAGTGGGCTTGAGCAGGCGATGAAGCAGATCCTTGGCGAGCAACCGCAGTTTATCGCCATTGATTTTCCGGAGACCTCCACCACGGCGCGACTGACAACCCAGCTTGAGCAGGCGGTGAGCGAGCTCAATGCAGAGCACGATATTGTATTTCTCACCGACCTGCTGGGCGGTACGCCATTTCGTGTCGCCTCAACGCTTGCTATGCAAAGGCCCGGCAGTGAAGTGATAACGGGCACTAACCTGCAGCTGCTGCTGGAAATGGTGCTGGAGCGCGACGGTTTAAGCAGCGAAGCATTTCGCTTGCAGGCGCTGGAGTGCGGACATCGTGGGCTGACAAGCCTGGTAGACGAGCTGGGGCGCTGCCGTGAGGAAGCGCCTGCAGAGGAAGGCATATGAGCCAGCTGTTACGCGCTCGCCGAGTGCTCACCGAACGGGGCTGGCTTGAAGACCACCAGCTACGTATTGAAAGTGGGATCATCACGGCGATTGAGCCAATCCCCGTGGGCATTACGTCGCGCGATGCTGAGTTGCTTTGCCCGGCCTATATTGATACGCACGTTCACGGCGGTGCGGGTGTGGATGTCATGGATGATGCGCCCGACGTGCTGGATACCCTGGCGATACATAAAGCATGTGAAGGCGTAGGCGCATTTCTGCCCACCACCGTCACCGCGCCGCTGGAAGTCATCCACGGCGCACTTATGCGTATCGCCCGACGCACTCGCTCCGGCGGCCCCGGCGCGCAGGTTCTGGGTAGCTATCTTGAAGGCCCGTACTTTACGCCGCAAAACAAAGGGGCGCACCCGCCGGAGCTTTTTCGGGAGCTGGATATCGCTGAGCTGAACGCATTGATTGAGGTTTCGCAAAACACACTACGTGTGGTGGCGCTTGCGCCGGAAAAACCTGGCGCATTACAGGCGATTCGCCACCTTAAACAGCACGGTTTACGCGTGATGCTGGGCCATAGCGCCGCCACTTACGATCAAACCCTTGCCGCTTTTGACGCAGGTGCTGATGGGTTGGTCCACTGCTACAACGGTATGACGGGGTTACATCACAGGGAACCCGGCATGGTTGGTGCCGGGCTTACAGACAAACATGCATGGCTGGAGCTGATTGCCGATGGTCACCACGTCCACCCTGGAGCCATACGTCTGTGCTGCTGCTGCGCGAAAGACCGCGTGGTGCTGATCACCGATGCAATGCAGGCTGCTGGTATGCCTGACGGGGACTACACCCTGTGCGGTGAAGAGGTCTGCATGCAAAATGGTGTCGTGCGTACCGCCACCGGTGGCCTGGCAGGGAGTACGCTCTCGCTGGATGCCGCCGTTCGTAATATGGTGGAGCACGCAGGCATCAGCGCTGAAGACGCGATCCATATGGCCTCGCTGCACCCTGCAAGGCTGCTGGGTATTGATAACCAGCTCGGGTCGTTAGCATCAGGCAAACACGCCACGCTCATCGCGCTGGACGGTGGTTTACACCTCCAGCGGATCTGGATTCAGGGCCAGGCTCTTCCCCTTTAGCCCTTTCATTGTGTCTCCTGTTGGCCTTACGGCGCGAGATCGTAAGGCCTTTCTTTTCCTTTCCTTCTTCATTGCCTTTCCTTTTTCGATCACACTTTTCGTTTTATTTCTTTTCTTTCATTGAACTTTCGATTTCTTTTCTATAAATTTTATTTAACTACTCAAGTGAACAAGTGAAACGAAACGAAAGATAGCGACATATTTGCCAGCGTCTGATGTGGAATTCACACGACTAAGGACTGAGTTATGCCACAAATCACTACCGCCACAACTGGCACCTGGACCGAAGAAGAGATCCGTCAGCAACCAGCGAGCTGGATCCGATCGCTCAGCAACATTGATAGCCTGCGTTCGTCTATCGACGGTTTTCTGACTCCGCTGCTGCGCAAATCTGATCTGCGGATCGTCCTGACAGGGGCGGGCACATCTGCCTTTATCGGCGACATTATTGCGCCATGGCTTGCCAGCCACACCGGGAAAAACTTCACCGCCGTACCCACAACTGACCTGGTGACGAACCCAATGGATTACTTCAGCCCAGCGCATCCCTTGCTGCTGATTTCGTTTGCCCGCTCCGGCAACAGCCCGGAAAGCGTGGCGGCTGTAGAACTGGCCAATCAGTTTGTGCCGGAATGCTACCACCTGTCGATCACCTGCAATGAAGCAGGCAGTCTGTACCAGAACGCCGTCAACAGCGATAACGCCTTTGCCCTGCTGATGCCAGCCGAAACGCACGATCGCGGCTTCGCGATGACCAGCAGTATCACCACCATGATGGTAAGCTGTCTGGCGGTTTTCGCCCCGGAAACGATCAACAGCCAGACCTTCCCAGACGTAGCCGATCGCTGCCAGGCGATCCTGACGTCGCTCGGCGATTTCAGTCAGGGTGTCTTTGGTCATGAGCCATGGAAGAGGATCGTCTACCTGGGAAGCGGTGGCATGCAAGGTGTTGCGCGTGAGTCAGCACTGAAGGTGCTGGAGCTGACAGCCGGAAAACTGGCGGCATTCTACGACTCCCCTACTGGTTTCCGTCATGGGCCGAAGTCGCTGGTGGATCACGAAACACTGGTGGTGGTATTTGTCTCCAGCCATCCGTATACGCGTCAGTACGATCTCGATCTGCTGGCCGAACTGCGTCGCGATCGCCAGGCCCTGCGCGTGGTGGCTATCGCCGCTGAAACGGATCCGGTTATTGAAGCGGGTCCGCACATCCTGCTACCGCCTTCCCGTTCGTTTATCGATATGGAACAGGCGTTCTGCTTCCTGATGTATGCCCAGGTCTTTGCGCTTTCCCAGTCACTCAGCGTAGGCAACACACCCGATACGCCATCCGCCAGCGGCACGGTCAACCGTGTGGTTCAGGGCGTTGTTATTCATCCGTGGCAGGCTTAAGAGGATCTCATCATGAGCATTATCTCGACTAAATATCTTCTTCAGGACGCCCAGGCAAAAGGCTACGCCGTGCCGGCGTTCAATATCCATAACGCGGAGACGATCCAGGCGATCCTCGAAGTTTGCAGCGAAATGCGATCGCCGGTGATCCTTGCGGGCACGCCCGGGACGTTCAAACACATTGCGCTCGAAGAGATCTACGCCTTGTGCAGCGCTTATTCCGTCACTTATGACATGCCGCTGGCGTTGCATCTCGATCACCACGAATCACTGGACGATATTCGTCGTAAAGTGAATGCCGGTGTACGCAGCGCAATGATCGACGGCAGCCACTATCCATTTGAGCAGAACGTGAAGCTGGTGAAATCCGTGGTCGATTTTTGCCATCTCAACGACTGTAGCGTCGAGGCAGAATTGGGGCGTCTGGGTGGCGTGGAAGATGACATGAGCGTCGACGCCGAAAGCGCATTTCTCACCGATCCACAAGAAGCGAAGCGCTTTGTTGAGCTGACCGGCGTCGATAGCCTTGCTGTGGCTATCGGCACCGCGCACGGCCTCTATACCAAACGACCCAAAATCGACTTCCAGCGACTGGCCGAAATTCGCGAAGTGGTCACCGTACCGCTGGTGCTGCATGGCGCGAGCGATGTACCGGATGAGTACGTTCGCCGCACCATTGAGCTGGGCGTGTGCAAAGTCAACGTGGCAACCGAGCTGAAAATCGCCTTTTCTGACGCCGTCAAAGCCTGGTTTGCCGACAACCCGCAAGGTAACGATCCACGCTTCTACATGCGGGTCGGCATGGATGCCATGAAAGAGGTGGTCAGAAGCAAAATTAACGTTTGTGGCTCGGCAAATCGCTTGCTGCTGCCGGCAGAAGCCTGATTGAAAAGGATCTTACCCTGATGAAAAAAATCCTCCCCCTCTCAATGCTTGCCCTGTGTGTTTCTCATGGCGCGATGGCAGCGAACTACAGCCTTAATAACGACAATATTGCCCTGTCATTTGATGACGCAAACTCGACGGTCGTGGTTAAAGACACCAGGGCCAACCATCCGCTGACACCGCAGGAGCTGTTCTTTCTGACGCTGCCAGATGAGAAAAAAATCCACACGGCGGATTTTAAGATCAAGCATGTCGAAAAGCAGGACAGCGGAATTGTCATCGACTTCACCCATCCGGACTTTAACGTGACGGTGAAGCTGAACCTGGTGAAGGGGAAATACGCCAGTATCGACTACACCATCGCAGCCGTCGGGCAGCCTCGTGAAGTGGCGAAAATCACCTTCTTCCCGACCAAAAAACAGTCCCAGGCACCTTACGTAGACGGGGCAATTAACAGTTCGCCGATTATCGCAGACTCGTTCTTTATCTTGCCGGATAAACCCATCGTTAATACTTACGCCTATGAAGCGACGACCAACCTCAATGTGGAGCTGAAAACGCCCATTCAGCCAGCAACGCCGGTCAGCTATACCACATACTTCGGTACCTTCCCGGAAACCAGCCAGTTGCGCCGTAGCGTAAACCAGTTTATCGACACCGTCCGCCCGCGTCCGTATAAGCCTTATTTACACTACAACAGCTGGATGGACATCGGCTTCTTTACCCCTTACTCCGAGCAGGATGTGCTGGGGCGTATGGACGAATGGAACAAAGAATTTATCACCGGGCGGGGCGTAGCGCTGGATGCTTTCCTGCTTGACGATGGCTGGGATGATCTTACAGGGCGCTGGCTGTTTGGCCCGGCATTTAGCAACGGTTTTGGCAAGGTACGGGAGAAAGCTGACAGCCTGCACAGCTCCGTTGGCCTGTGGCTCTCACCGTGGGGCGGATATAACAAACCGCGCGATACTCGCGTCTCACATGCAAAAGAGTATGGTTTCGAAACGGTCGACGGGAAGCTGGCGCTGTCAGGCCCGAACTACTTTAAAAACTTTAATGAGCAGATTAGTAAGCTGATAAAAAACGAGCATATTACTTCGTTTAAGCTGGACGGAATGGGTAACGCCAACTCGCACATTAAAGGCAGCCCGTTCGCCTCGGATTTTGACGCCTCTATTGCACTGCTGCATAACATGCGCAGCGCCAATCCGAACCTGTTTATCAACCTGACGACCGGAACCAATGCCAGTCCATCCTGGCTGTTCTACGCCGATTCCATCTGGCGTCAGGGTGATGACATAAACCTTTATGGCCCTGGTACGCCGGTACAGCAGTGGATGACTTACCGCGACGCTGAGACGTACCGTTCCATTGTGCGCAAAGGCCCGCTCTTCCCACTGAACTCCCTGATGTATCACGGGATCGTCAGTGCAGAAAACGCTTATTACGGGCTGGAGAAAGTGCAAACGGACAGCGATTTTGCCGACCAGGTCTGGAGTTACTTCGCCACCGGCACGCAGTTGCAGGAGCTCTACATCACCCCTTCAATGCTGAATAAGGCGAAGTGGGATACCCTGGCGCAGGCGGCGAAATGGTCGCGGGATAACGCCAGCGTGCTGGTGGATACGCACTGGATTGGCGGTGACCCAACTGCGCTGCAGGTTTACGGCTGGGCATCCTGGAGCAAGGACAAAGCAATTCTCGGCTTACGTAACCCGTCGGATAAGCCGCAAAGCTACTACCTGGATTTGACGAGAGATTTCGAAGTCCCGACAGGAAACGCGTCGCAGTTTAGTCTGAAGGCAGTGTATGGACGTAATTCAACCGTACCGGAGGCGTACAAAAACGCAGTGGTGATTACGCTGCAGCCGCTGGAAACGCTGGTATTTGAAGCATTCCCAGAAAAATAAAAAGTGTTCAGTTGGCAGGTTAAGCCATGACCTGCCAGCTTCCCCCTTTCCTTGCCCCCACGCGTTTTAATTTACCTTTTGATTGCAAAGAACGGATATAACGTTCCGCAGTGCGGGAAGTTACGCCCAAAACAGATGCCAACATTACCGCAGTCATTTGCGGTTGAACGGTAAGAAGCTCAAGGATAGTATTTTCCTTTTCCGACAATTCTTCCGACATTTTTTCCGACAATACTGACGACATACCTATGCCTTCCCGCAAAGCTTCAGCCATATTTTGCAGCATAAACTCCACGAATGCCGTGCAATCACTGGCCCGGTCGCATTGTCCTAATATCTGGTAATAGCGCGCCTGCTGAAAATGGATGAGTGTCTCGACGGGTAGCCATGCCAGTTCCGCACGCCACTGGCTTAAGATCAACGTTTGCCACAGCCGCCCCATGCGGCCATTTCCATCTGAAAAGGGATGAATAAACTCAAACTCGTAATGAAATACCGAACTGGCAATAAGCGGGTGGAGATCAGTTTGCTTAAGCCAGGAAAGAAGATCATCGATCAGACGGTTCATCTGGGAGGCAGGAGGAGCCATGTGGACTAACTGGTTTCCACGATATACCCCTACGTCCCCATTCCTGAGCTTTCCAGGGAGATCGACCAGACCAGTCATTAATAACCGGTGTGCATTGAGTAAGTCATTGAGCTTCCATGGCTTCCATTCAGACATTTTCTCATATGCCAGGATAGCATTGCGTACTTCCTGAATATCTTTTTCAGGCGCGAGCACGCGCTTTCCATCCATGATTGCCGTCACTTGCCCGGTAGTCAGCGAGTTGTGTTCAATGGCCAGCGATGCCTGGATAGTGCGGATACGGTTCTCTTTACGCAGTAAAGGAGATGTCCTTCCGGAATGAGCCGCCCAATGCCCCAGCAACTCACCAATCTCAACAACCTGATTGAGAATTGATGGCGTGATAGCGAATGGAGGCAGGTAGCGGCTCATACGTTTACTCCCCCTGCTGCTCCAGCGCATACTTATACAGCGCATTTTTCTTCACGCCGTGAATTTCCGCCGCTAGCGCCGCAGCTTTCTTCAGCGGCAGTTCCGCCTGCAGCAGCGCCAGCGTGCGCAGCGCGTCGGCTGGCAGCGCGTCTTCCTGCGCTTTATGTCCTTCGACAATCAGCACCATTTCACCTTTACGGCGGTTTTCATCTTCCTTCACCCACGCCAGCAGTTCACCCACCGGTGCACCGTGGATCGTTTCCCAGGTTTTGGTCAGTTCGCGCGCCAGCACCACGTAGCGGGCTTCTCCCCACACGGTCACCATATCTTCCAGGCTCTCAAGCAGGCGGTGCGTGGATTCGTAGAAAATCAGGGTGCGCGGTTCCGCCTCCAGATCTTTTAACACGTCGCGGCGGCCTTTGGATTTGGCAGGCAGGAAGCCTTCATAGCAGAAACGGTCAGACGGCAGACCTGCGGCGCTCAGCGCAGCAATTGCGGCGCAGGGGCCCGGCAAAGGTACAACCCGAATCCCTGCTTCGCGGCAGGTACGCACCAGATGATAACCAGGGTCGTTAATCAGCGGGGTTCCTGCATCGGAAACTAACGCAATGTTCTGCCCCTCTTTCAGCTTCGCCACCAGCGTTTCGGCTTTTTGTTGCTCATTGTGATCGTGCAGGGCAAACAAACGGGCGGTTATCGCGAAATGTTGAAGCAGTAAACCGGTGTGCCGGGTATCTTCAGCAGCAATTAAATCAACAGCTTGCAACACGGTAAGCGCACGTTGGGTAATATCAGATAAATTCCCGATAGGAGTAGGTACAATATAGAGCTGGCCTTGAGAATTATCCGCCGTTTCGTGTTGTTTCATTGTTTAGTCCGTATTGCCGATTTAATATTGAGCATTGCGTAAAAAAAATCACTGGATACAGTATGGTACCGTTAACATTTCTTCGAAAAAAAGCCACACGCAGCGTGCCGCTTCTGCTGGCAGCGCTGATCTTTGCAGGCTGTGGCACCCAGGCACCTGACCAGAGCACTGCACATCTGCAGGGTTCCGCTCAGGCTGATTCTGGTTTTTATCTGCAACAAATGTCGCAGAGTTCAAATGATACCAAGACCAACTGGCAATTACTCGCCATTCGTGCACTGTTGAAAGAGGGGAAAACCCAGCAGGCCGCCGAACTGTTCAATCAGTTACCGAAAGATCTAAACGACACCCAACGTCGTGAGCAGAGTTTGCTTTCCGCTGAACTGAAAGTCGCGCTGAAAGATTATGATGGCGCGAAAAAGCTCCTGGGTGATATCGACGTCAGCGCGCTGGATAAAAATCAGCAGGCTCGCTTCTGGCAGGCAGGTATTGCTGCTGAGCAGGGTCGTCCTTCCCTGATACTGCTCCGTGCACTGATTGCCCAGGAACCGCTGCTCGGCGGTGCCGACAAGCAGAAAAATATTGATGCCACCTGGCAGGCGCTTGCCTCCATGACCCAGGAACAGGCGCAGGCACTGGTCATCAATGCCGATGAGAACGTACTGCAGGGCTGGCTGGATCTGCAGCAGATGTGGTTTAACAACCGCAACGATCCGAAGATGCTGAAAGCCGGTATTACTGACTGGCAAACCCGCTACCCGCAGAATCCGGGCGCGAAAATGCTGCCAACACAGCTGGTAAACGTGCAGAACTTTAAGCCAGCATCGACCAGCAAAATCGCCCTGCTGCTGCCGCTAAACGGTCAGGCGTCGGTATTTGGTCGCACTATTCAGCAGGGTTTTGAAGCGGCGAAAAACGGTACCACGCCGGTGACAGGCAGTGCCGTTCCGGCACAAGCAGCACAGGCAGCAAATGTGAACGATATTGTCAGCCCGTCCGCAGCCGAGACCAGTGACCTGACCACCGCCCAAACCCCGGCGCAGGGCACGATGCAAAACCCGGTTACCGCACCAACAACACCTCCGGCTACCGCAACTGCGCCTGCAACACAGGCTCCGGCTGAGGCACAAGCGGCGCCGGCACCTGCTGCCACAGCACAACCGTCTGAACAGCAACCTGCGCAACCCGCAGCCCAACCTGCTGCACAGCCGCAAACCGTGGCAGCCTCCAGCGCCAACCCGGGTGCTGAGCTAAAAATCTACGACACCAGTTCACAGCCGCTTGACCAGGTTCTGGCGCAGGTTCAACAGGACGGTGCAAGCATCGTTGTCGGCCCGTTGTTGAAAAACAACGTGGAAGAGCTGATGAAGAGCAATACCACGCTGAACGTGCTGGCGCTCAATCAGCCTGAGCAGGTTCAGAACCGCGCCAATATCTGCTACTTCGCGCTTTCCCCTGAAGATGAAGCCCGCGATGCCGCACGACATATCCACGAGCAGGGTAAACAGGCTCCTCTGTTGCTCATCCCACGCAGTACGCTGGGCGATCGCGTCGCGAATGCCTTTGCCGATGAATGGCAGAAGCTCGGTGGCGGTATGGTGCTGCAGCAGAAATTCGGTTCCGTCTCTGAACTGCGTGCTGGCGTAAATGGCGGGGCAGGTATCGCCCTGAACGGTAGTCCGGTGACCGCAAGCCTGCCGCAGCAGCAGGGTGTGACAATTGGTGGTCTGACAATCCCTGCCCCACCTACCGACGCGCAGATCAGCGGTGGCGGTAAAGTGGATGCAGCCTATATTGTCGCCACGCCACAAGAGATCGCCTTTATCAAACCGATGATTGCAATGCGTAACGGCAGCCAGAGCGGCGCAACGCTGTACGCCAGTTCACGCAGCGCGCAGGGCACTGCAGGCCCGGATTTCCGTCTGGAAATGGACGGTCTGCAGTACAGCGAAATCCCTATGCTGGCAGGCAGCAATCCGGCACTGATGCAGCAGGCGCTGGGGGCAGTACGTAACGACTACTCTCTGGCACGTCTGTATGCGATGGGGGTCGATGCGTGGGCGCTGGCAAACCACTTTACCCAGATGCGTCAGGTGCCAGGCTTTGAGCTTAACGGCAACACCGGCGATCTGACCGCGACTCAGGATTGCGTGATCAACAGGAAGTTATCATGGCTCAAATACCAGCAGGGGCAAATCGTCCCGGCCAGTTAAGCCGTAAAGAGACCGGCGATGCGTGGGAGTTAAAGGCGCGTCGCTGGCTTGAAGGCAAAGGACTGCGCTTTATCGCCGCTAACGTCCGTGGGCGCGGTGGCGAGATTGACCTGATCATGAAAGAGGCTCAGGTCATTGTGTTTGTAGAAGTCCGTTTTCGACAGTCCTCCCGTTTTGGCGGTGCTGCCGCCAGCGTGACGCTCGCCAAACAACATAAATTATTACAGACTGCCCACTTGTGGCTTGCCCGCCATAATGGGAGCTTTGATACTGTGGATTGCCGGTTCGATGTGATAGCCTTCACCGGAAATGAGATCGAATGGCTTAAAAACGCTTTTGGCGAAGACGCATAATTAAGATTTAAAAGGGATAACGTGCTCGAAAGAATTAAAGTGTGCTTCACAGAAAGCATCCAGACTCAGATTGCCGCGGCTGAAGCGCTACCGGATGCTATCTCCCGTGCCGCGATGACGCTGGTGCAATCCCTGCTTAATGGCAACAAAATCCTCTGTTGTGGCAACGGAACGTCAGCCGCCAACGCACAGCATTTTGCTGCCAGCATGATCAATCGTTTTGAAACAGAACGTCCGAGTTTACCTGCCATTGCACTTAATACCGATAATGTGGTCTTAACAGCGATTGCTAACGATCGTCTGCATGACGAAATTTACGCGAAGCAGGTGAGAGCCCTCGGCCATGCCGGAGATGTACTGCTGGCAATATCCACACGTGGCAACAGCCGGGACATTGTCAAAGCTGTTGAAGCCGCTGTGACCCGGGACATGACTATCGTGGCTTTAACCGGCTATGACGGTGGTGAGCTGGCGGGTTTGCTGGGGCCGCAGGATGTGGAAATCCGCATTCCTTCTCACCGTAGCGCGCGTATTCAGGAAATGCATATGCTGACGGTAAATTGCTTATGCGACCTGATCGATAACACGCTTTTCCCTCACCAGGATGATTAAGGAGTTCTTATGAAGGCTTTATCGACCCTCGCAGTCCTTATGTCTGCATTACTGCTTCAGGGCTGTATCGCTGCGGCTGTCGTGGGTACTGCTGCGGTAGGCACTAAAGCAGCAACCGATCCGCGTACTGTCGGGACGCAGGTGGATGACGGTACGCTTGAACTGCGCGTCAACAGTGCGCTGTCGAAAGACGAACAGATTAAGAAAGAAGCGCGCATCAATGTGACGGCTTATCAGGGCAAAGTGCTGCTTGCGGGCCAGGCACCCAATATGGAACTCGCCTCCCGCGCCAAACAGATTGCGATGGGTGTAGAAGGTACAACAGAGGTCTTCAACGAAGTGCGCCAGGGACAACCAGTCAGCCTGGGCACCGCATCGTCTGACACCTGGATCACCACCAAAGTGCGTTCCCAGTTGCTGGGTTCTGACCAGGTGAAATCTTCCAACGTGAAAGTGACGACGGAAAACGGTGAAGTGTTCCTGCTGGGTCTGGTAACCGACCGTGAAGGAAAAGCTGCGGCTGATATCGCCAGCCGGGTGAGCGGCGTGAAACACGTCACCACCGCGTTTACTTATATCAAGTAATAAAAAATACCCGGCAATGCCGGGTATTTTTTTGTCTTAAACCAACGCAAGACTTCCCACTACCGCCCCACTCAACGCCACCAGCCCCGCTGTCAGCCACAGCGCTTTAGCCGGGAATGATTTACGCAGCATGATAAGCGACGGCAGGCTAATTGCAGGCAGTGTGATGAGCAGCGCCAGCGCCGGTGCACTGCCCATGCCAGCCAGCATCATGGTCTGCACAATCGGGATCTCCGCTGCAGTTGGGATCACAAACAGGCAGCCTGCAACGGCCATCGCAATGACCCACATCAGCGTGTTGTCGATAGCCCCATCCGCATGCGGGAAAAGCCAAACGCGCGCAGCCCCCAGAACCAGTACCGCCAGGATATAGACCGGGATAGTGCTCCAGAAAAGCTGCCATAACGCCTGACCCCAGCGCATGAAGAAACTCCCCTGAGGCTCGCTGACGTTCAGCTCAACTGACGCCGGTTCAACGGCATTATCTTTCACCCATTTTTGTACCAGCGTCGCGACCACCAGCACCGTCAGCAATCCAGCCACCAGACGGATGAACGCAAAATGCCAGCCCAGAACAAATCCCATAAACACCAGCGTCGCCGGGTTTAATAGCGGGTTACCCATCCAGAAAGCCAGCGCTCCCCCCATTGAGACACGCTGGCGACGCATCCCCGCGGTAACAGGAGCCGCGCAGCAGGAGCACATCATGCCCGGCAGAGAAAAAATCGTCCCCAGCAGCGTGCCCTGAAAACGCGACTGCCCAAGAGTTTTCACCAGCCAGTTCCGCGGAATAAGTACCTGAATCAGTGACCCCAGAATGACGCCTAAAACGGCGGCTTTCCAGACGGCAAGGAAGTAGACCATGGCGTAATCCCACGCCGCCTGCAGTGGGCTGGCATCAGCCTGAGCGAGAATAGATTTACCGATGCTGTGCGTTTCGGCGGCGGTGAAGGCTTTGCCGTAGTAGGGCTGCCATTTCACATACCAGAGGCCGATAATGACCACAAGAAAGAAGAGCGCGGGCTTCCACCATTGAACAGGTGTTGCCGCCTGAGATGAAGACTGACCAGTCATAGCATTCCCCGGAGAGTAGTAGGTAATTAGCCGGGGGAGTTTACGCCTCGCCCTGCGCGATTTCACGCAGTTTTGCCGAAGGGATAATGTTCACCCCTTCCTTCGAAGGCGAAAGCGCCTCTTTCAGCATCGCGCGCGCGACATCCTGCGCCTCAATGGATTTCCAGTTCCCTGGAAGAATGCGAAATAGCGGTGCGAAAATAGACTCATTAAAACGCCGTTCGTCGCGGTGTCCCAGTAGCATGGAGGGGCGAGCAATCGTCAGATATTCCCACCTCTGCGCAATCAGCGCGTCCTCCATTTTGCCCTTCACGTTGTTGTAGAAAAAAGGCGATCCGGCACTGGCGCCCAGCGCGCTGACCACCAGGAAGTGTTTCGCCCCAAGCCTTTTTGCCGTGAGTGCCGTATCTACCACCAGTGTGTAGTCCGCATGCACAAACGCCTCTTTACTGCCCGCCTCACGCCGGGTCGTGCCGAGACAGCAAAATGCGATATCAATGGGGTCCTGCACCTGTGCCAGCGCGTCCGTCAGTTGCGGATCATGTGGGTTAAAGACGCCGGAGATGTCTGCGAGCGGTCGCCGCGTTGGAGCGGCGATATAATTCACTTTGCGCTCCTGAATCAGCAGACGCAGTAAATGTCCGCCCACCAACCCGGTTGCGCCTGTAAGCAGTACCTGACTCATCTTTTCCCCTTTACAGAATTGTCCGTTTGCGAACTCACCGTGGTCGACCACACTTAGAAGTCTGTTACAGGTAAGTATTTACCACAAGCGGAGAAAAATCAGTCTGAAGCCAAAACAACGGAGGAAACATGGGCAAGAAAATCGCAGTCTTGATTACCGACGAGTTTGAAGATTCAGAATTCACCTCTCCAGCCGAGGCGTTCCGCAAGGCGGGACATGAGGTCATCACCATTGAGAAAGAAGCGGGCAAAACGGTGAAAGGTCATAAGGGCGAGGCCAGCGTGACCATCGACGAGACTATCGATAACGTTAGCCCGTCAGATTTTGACGCCTTGCTGTTACCCGGCGGCCATTCACCGGACTCCCTGCGCGGCGACGAACGCTTCGTGACCTTCACACGGGACTTTGTCTCTACCGGCAAACCGGTCTTTGCCATCTGCCACGGCCCGCAACTGCTCATCAGCGCTGAGGTTGTACGCGGGCGTAAGCTCACGGCGGTGAAACCGATCGTTATCGATCTGAAAAATGCGGGAGCCGAGTTTTACGATCAGGAAGTGGTCAACGACAAAGACCAGCTGATCACCAGCCGAACCCCGGACGATCTTCCGGCATTTAACCGCGAAGCGCTACGCCTGCTCGGCGCGTAGCCAGTTCAGCTTCTTGCCAAAGCCCAGCGTGTTGTCGGTAAATTTCAGCTCATCAAGGCGGATTTCCCATACCGGGGCTTTTAGCGCAGCGGCAACCGGAAAGCGGCGCGTGTAAAGCTTTCGACGCGCGTCGCTCTCTTCTCCGTCCAGACGACGGATTTCCCCTTTAAACTGCACCCCACGGATCAGCGCGACCGTTTTAGGCTGGCCATTCACCGTGCCCGCGACCTTCGCCTGCTGGCCAGTCATCTGCGCATGACGAGTCTTATCTTCACTCATGATATAAAAGGCCACACGCTCCGGATCGTAGTAGTAAAACGCGTTTGCGCACCACATATCACCCTCGCTGTACACGCACCAGGTGACGACATGCTGTTTCGCCAGCCAGCGGTTAATGGTGGCCAGTGTTTCCATTTTCATTCTCTCTCATGCTATGGTGCGTTCACCTTAACATACTGAATCTGTTTACCGTGTGCTGGTTTCTCTATCTTGTCCGAACCGCTGATAACGCACTCTACACCGGGATCACTACCGATGTGGCGCGGCGTTTTTTACAACATCAAACGGGAAAAGGGGCAAAAGCACTGCGGGGGAAAGGAGAACTACAACTCGCCTTTTCAGCACCTGTTGGTGACAGATCGCTGGCGCTCAGACTGGAATACCGTATTAAGCAGTTGACGAAGCGCCAGAAAGAGCGCCTCGTGAGCGGAGACGGCTCGTTTGAGGCGCTACGCGAGCGCCTGATTAAAAGCGATTGAAATGGTCGTGGTACTCGACCAGACCATTGACCCCGTTGAGCGCGTCGTCCGCCAGACGATGGACCTGGAAGGCGGATTCCGTACCCGGCCAGCGGCAGCGCAGATCGTAATGCGCGGCCTGCTCAAAGCCCAATCGTCCATATAACGCCGGATCGCCCAGTGTGACAACGGCGGCATAGCCAAACTCATTCAGCGAATCCAGCCCTTCATAGACCAGCTGACGTGCCAGCCCTTGCCCGCGATAGTTTTCATCTACCGCCAGCGGTGCCATTCCCACCCACTGAAGATCTTCGCCCTGAACGATGACCGGACTGAAGGCCACGTAGCCGACCACCTGACCTTCGTCATCGGTAGCAACCAGCCCCAGCGTAATCAGGCCGTCTTCACGGAGATCGTGGACCAGTTGGGCTTCGGCATCGCTCTCAAAAGAGCGGCGTAGCAACGCATCAATTCCCGGTGCATCAATCCCAATTTCAACTCGAATCAGCATGGCTCACCTACTGAAGTGTGTTTGCTTTCCGGCGGGCTTTTCAGCCCGGCCTCAACGAAATCTGCCATTTGCATCAACATGACACGCAGCGCTTTTGGCATCTGCTCCAGCTCAATGGCATCCATTAAATTCTTAACGTACAGGCCCAGCTCCGTGTCGCCTTCAATGACCAGACGACGCTGGAAGAAGAGCGTATCCGGATCTTGCTTACGCGCGGCAATCATCAGCAAATCGCTGGCGTTGGCGCTAAAACTCACATCCGCGTCGGCAGATTCACGTACGATCAGCTGGTCATTCTCAACGGAGGTAAACCAGCGTAGCCCGATGTCACGCACCTCAATGCTTAACCAGCGGCCTTCCAGGAACTCCAGCTCGCCATCCTGCAGCGCCTGGCGGAACTGCCAGCTCAGGACCTGCTCCAGCACCTGGCGTTTAAGCGCGAACGGCGCCAGTTTGACCGGCACGCTCAGCATTGATGGACCAAATTGTACGAGACGTGAACGCAGTTTATCCAGCACGAGCTTTACTCCCTGATATCTATAGTCCTGCTATTTTGCCATATCCGAAGCGCAACATAGCGGCGTAAATCAACAAACCGTCGTCCGGTGTACCTCATTATTGGTGCCATCAATACGCCATTAGCTGCCTTAAATCAAAAATTGTCGCGTATGGGTTAATTAAAATCCCAGCTCGTTAACAATTTTGCGATCGACTACATCAGGATAAATTATGGAGCTGCTCTGCCCAGCCGGAAACCTTCCGGCGCTTAAGGCGGCCATCGAAAATGGGGCCGATGCGGTCTATATCGGGCTAAAAGATGACACCAACGCCCGCCATTTTGCTGGCCTCAACTTTACGGAGAAAAAGCTTCAGGAAGCCGTTAACTTCGTTCATCAGCACCGCCGCAAACTGCATATCGCCATCAATACTTTTGCCCATCCTGATGGCTATGCCCGCTGGCAGCGTGCGGTGGATATGGCGGCACAGCTGGGTGCGGATGCGCTGATCCTGGCCGACCTCGCTATGCTTGAGTATGCGGCAGAACGCTATCCCCATATTGAGCGCCACGTCTCTGTTCAGGCATCTGCCACTAACGAAGAGGCCGTGCGTTTTTATCATCAACACTTTGACGTGGCCCGCGTGGTGTTGCCACGCGTGCTCTCTATTCATCAGGTTAAGCAACTCGCGCGCGTCACGCCAGTGCCGCTGGAAGTTTTTGCTTTTGGTAGCCTGTGCATCATGGCTGAAGGCCGTTGCTATCTTTCCTCTTATTTAACCGGTGAATCGCCGAATACCGTCGGAGCCTGCTCCCCTGCCCGATTTGTTCGCTGGCAGCAGACGCCACAGGGGCTGGAGTCTCGACTGAATGAAGTACTGATCGACCGCTATCAGGACGGTGAAAACGCTGGCTATCCGACGCTGTGTAAAGGTCGCTATCTGGTCGATGGCGAGCGTTACCACGCGCTGGAAGAACCCACCAGCCTCAACACGCTGGAACTGCTGCCGGAACTGCTGGCGGCCAATATTGCCTCGGTAAAAATCGAAGGTCGCCAGCGCAGCCCGGCGTACGTGAGCCAGGTGGCGAAAGTCTGGCGTCAGGCCATCGACCGCTGCATGGCCGACCCGCAGAACTACGCCCCACAACCGGCCTGGATGGAGACGCTCGGCTCGATGTCCGAAGGCACGCAAACCACGCTTGGCGCGTATCACCGTAAATGGCAGTGAGATAACCATGAAATATTCATTAGGGCCGGTGCTCTACTACTGGTCAAAAGAGACGCTGGAAGATTTTTACCAACAGGCCGCCACCAGCAGCGCCGATGTGATTTATCTCGGTGAAGCCGTGTGCAGCAAACGCCGCGCCACTAAGGTCGGCGACTGGCTGGATATGGCAAAAAACCTGGCCGGAAGCGGCAAACAGGTGGTGCTTTCAACGCTCGCGCTGGTACAAGCCTCTTCCGAACTGGGGGAACTGAAGCGTTACGTTGAGAACGGCGAGTTCCTGCTGGAAGCGAGCGACCTGGGAGTGGTGAACATGTGCGCTGAACGCAAGTTGCCATTTGTCGCGGGTCATGCGCTGAACTGCTATAACGCCGTCACCCTGCGTCTGCTGCTCAAACAGGGGATGACACGCTGGTGCATGCCGGTAGAACTCTCCCGCGACTGGCTGGCAAATCTGCTGACACAGTGCGAAGAGCTGGGCATTCGCAATCAGTTTGAAGTGGAAGTATTGAGCTATGGCCATTTGCCGCTGGCCTACTCTGCCCGTTGCTTTACCGCGCGCTCGGAAGATCGTCCGAAAGACGAGTGTGAAACCTGCTGCATCAAGTATCCGAACGGGCGCAGCATGCTGTCTCAGGAGAATCAGCAGGTATTTGTTCTGAACGGTATTCAGACCATGAGCGGTTATGTCTATAACCTGGGCAACGAGCTGGCATCGATGAACGGGCTGGTAGACATGGTGCGTCTGTCGCCGCTGGATACCAGCGTGTTCGCAATGCTGGACGCCTTCCGCGCCAATGAAAATGGGACATCTCCGCTGCCGCTGACCGCTAACAGCGACTGCAACGGTTACTGGAAGCGCCTCGCCGGGCTGGAACTGCAGGTATAGCGATAAAGTGTAAAGGCTCACTTTGTTAACAACGGTTATTAATTTTTAATGCACTATTAAAAGATTCACCGTCGACAAAGTGAGCTGTTATGACTGATAAAACCATTCCGTTTTCGGTGCTGGATCTGGCGCCGATCCCACAAGGCTCCTCAGCGGGCGAGGCCTTTTCCCACTCTCTGGATCTTGCTCTTCTTGCCGAAAAACGTGGCTATCACCGCTACTGGCTGGCGGAACACCACAATATGGTGGGTATCGCCAGTGCCGCGACCTCAGTACTGATTGGCTATCTGGCGGCGAACACCACCACGCTGCATCTCGGGTCCGGTGGCGTCATGCTGCCGAACCATGCGCCCCTGGTGATTGCCGAGCAGTTTGGTACGCTCAATACTCTCTACCCAGGGCGCATTGATTTAGGGCTTGGTCGTGCGCCGGGCAGCGATCAGCCGACCATGCGCGCGCTACGTCGCCATATGAGTGGGGATATCGACAACTTCCCACGCGATGTGGCAGAACTGGTGGACTGGTTCGATGCGCGGGACCCAAACCCTCACGTGCGTCCGGTTCCAGGCTACGGCGAGAAGATCCCGGTGTGGTTGCTGGGCTCAAGCCTCTACAGCGCACAGCTTGCCGCACAGCTGGGGCTGCCATTTGCATTTGCCTCACACTTCGCGCCGGATATGCTGCATCAGGCGCTGCATCTCTACCGCACGAACTTCAAACCATCTGAACGTCTGGAAAAACCGTATGCGATGGTGTGTATCAACATCATTGCCGCCGACAGCAATCGCGATGCCGAGTTTTTGTTCACCTCCATGCAGCAGGCGTTTGTGAAGTTGCGCCGCGGTGAGACAGGCCAGTTGCCGCCTCCGGTGGAGAATATGCATCAGTTATGGTCCGCTTCCGAGCAGTATGGCGTGCAGCAGGCGCTAAGCATGTCTCTGGTGGGTGATAAGGCGAAAGTGCGTCACGGTCTGGAAGCGGTGCTGCGTGAAACGCAGGCCGATGAGATTATGGTTAATGGCCAGATATTCGATCACCAGGCGCGTTTATATTCGTTTGAGCTGGCGATGCAGGTGAAAGAAGAAATGTAGTGAAGTGTGTTTTGTTACTCCAGCCCTCTCCCACAGGGAGAGGGTGAAAAGAGGCGTTTACTGATACACAGGCAGCAAGTTGAAGCTCGACAGTACATGCACCAGCGCGTTGCCAACACCGAACACCAGAATCAGCACAATCATCGGTTTGCCGCCCCAGACGCGGAATTTAGGGCTACCGAAGCGTTTACGTGATTTACGCGCCAGCAGCGCCGGGACAATCGCAGCCCAGATGGTTGCTGCCAGTCCGGCATAGCCGATGGCATACAGGAAACCATTCGGCCACAGCAGGCCACCCACAATCGGTGGCAGGAAGGTCAGCAGTGCGGTTTTGAAGCGCCCCATTGCAGAATCATCAAAACCAAACAGATCAGCCAGGTAGTCAAACAGACCCAACGTCACGCCGAGGAACGAGCTCGCCACGGCAAAGTTGGAGAACACCACCAGTAAGAGATCCAGGCTACGGCTGTTCAGTACACCGCTCAAGGCCTGCACCAGCACATCAATATTTCCGCCCTTCTGCGCAATGCCGATAAATTCCGGACGCGGGATGTTGCCCATCGTCCCCAGCAGCCAAATCACATACAGACCCAACGCCAGCAGCGTACCGTAGACCAGGCATTTCACAATCGTACGTGGATCTTTGCCGTAGTACTTCATCAGGCTCGGCACATTGCCGTGGTAGCCGAACGACGCCAGACAGAATGGCAGCGTCATCAGCAGGTACGGTGTGTAGGAAGTATTCACTTCGCCGACGTTAAACAGTGTGGCGGGAGTGACGTGCCCCAGCAGGCTGCCGAAGGTCAGGAAGAAGGTGATGACCTTCGCGCCCAGCACAATCGCCGTCATGCGGCTCACCGCTTTGGTACTCATCCAGACGATAAACGCCACGCCAAGGGCAAAACACAGCCCCGCCAGACGCGCCGGAACGTTCAGCGACATCTCCGAGAAGGTGTGGTGAAGAATAGAACCGCTCGCTGAAATATACGCGTAGGTCAGGATGTAAAGCACAAACGCGATGGAGAGGCCGTTCACCAGGTTCCAGCCTTTACCTAACAGATCTTTGGTAATGGTGTCGAAGCTCGAACCAATACGGTAGTTCAGGTTCGCTTCGAGGATCATCAGCCCGGAATGGAGCATACAGAACCAGGTAAAGACCAGCGCCGCCAGCGACCAGAAGAACCACGCACCGGACATGACCACGGGCAGGGAGAACATCCCGGCCCCAATAATGGTTCCGCCGATGATCACCACGCCGCCAAGCAGCGAAGGTGACGTTTGGGTGGTGGTTAGTGTCGCCATACAGCCATTTCTCCAGTCAATCATGCGGTGATGCATTTTAATGTGCAGCACTGTACCAGTACAGGAGTACAAAAGAAATAAAAAAAGCCCCGATTGTGTTTATCGGGGCTGTATATTTTACTTTACGTCAGTTGCGTAAGGATTACGCGTCACGACGACGGCTTGAGCCTTCGTCACGACGTGGACCGCGGTTTTCACGGCGCTCACCGGAGAAACGACGACCTTCACCGCCACGACCTTCGCTGCGACCGCCTTCACGACGCTCACCACCGAAACCGCGACCACCGCCACGACGTTCGCCGCCACGGTCAGGACGTGGCTGTGCATCGCCCAGCAACTGCATGTTCATCGGCTTGTTCAGGATGCGGGTGCGAGTAAAGTGCTGCAGTACTTCGCCCGGCATGCCTTTTGGCAGCTCAATGGTAGAGTGGGATGCGAACAGCTTGATGTTACCAATGTAACGGCTGCTGATGTCGCCTTCGTTAGCGATCGCGCCAACGATGTGACGAACTTCAACACCATCATCACGGCCCACTTCAATGCGGTACAGCTCCATGTCGCCCGCGTCACGACGCTCGCGACGTGGACGGTCTTCACCACCGCGCTCTGGACGGTCACCACGTGGACCACGATCGTTACGGTCGCCACGACGTTCGAAGCGATCGTCACGGTCACGGAATTCACGCTTAGGACGCATTGGTGCATCTGGTGGCACGATCAGGCTACGTTCGCCTTGCGCCATTTTCAGCAGTGCTGCTGCCAGAGTTTCCATATCCAGCTCTTCGCCTTCAGCGGTTGGTTGAATCTGCGACAGCAGTGCACGGTACTGATCCAGATCGCTGCTTTCCAGCTGCTGCTGAACTTTCGCGGCGAATTTTTCCAGACGGCGTTTGCCCAGCAGTTCTGCGTTTGGCAGGTCAGCTTCTGGAATGGTCAGCTTCATGGTGCGTTCGATGTTACGCAGCAGACGACGCTCACGGTTCTCAACAAACAGCAGAGCACGACCCGCACGACCCGCACGACCGGTACGACCGATACGGTGAACGTAAGACTCGGAGTCCATCGGGATGTCGTAGTTAACAACCAGGCTGATACGCTCAACGTCCAGACCACGTGCTGCCACGTCGGTTGCAATCAGGATATCCAGACGACCGTCTTTCAGACGCTCCAGAGTCTGCTCACGCAGGGCCTGGTTCATGTCGCCGTTCAGCGCTGCGCTGTTGTAGCCGCTACGCTCAAGCGCTTCAGCCACTTCCAGGGTCGCGTTTTTGGTACGAACGAAGATAATCGCCGCATCAAAATCTTCCGCTTCCAGGAAACGTACCAGCGCTTCGTTTTTGCGCATGCCGTATACAGACCAGTAGCTCTGGCTGATGTCCGGACGAGTGGTAACGCTGGACTGAATACGCACTTCCTGCGGCTCTTTCATGAAGCGGCGGGTAATGCGACGAATCGCTTCTGGCATGGTTGCAGAGAACAGCGCGGTCTGATGACCGTCCGGGATCTGCGCCATGATAGTTTCTACGTCTTCGATGAAGCCCATACGCAGCATTTCATCTGCTTCATCCAGTACCAGGCCGCTCAGTTTAGAGAGGTCCAGAGTACCGCGCTTCAGGTGATCCAGCAGACGGCCAGGCGTACCGACAACAATCTGTGGGCCCTGGCGCAGGGCGCGTAACTGCACGTCATAACGCTGGCCGCCGTACAGGGCAACCACGTTTACGCCGCGCATATGTTTAGAGAATTCCGTCATTGCTTCAGCAACCTGAACAGCCAGTTCACGGGTTGGAGCCAGGACGAGGATCTGCGGTGCACGCAGGTCCGGATCAATGTTGTTCAGCAGCGGCAGCGAGAACGCCGCAGTTTTACCGCTACCAGTCTGGGCCATGCCCAGCACGTCACGACCAGAGAGTAGATGTGGGATACATTCTGCCTGGATCGGAGATGGTTTTTCGTAACCCAGATCGTTAAGGGCTTCAAGGATAGGAGCCTTCAGGCCCAGATCTGCAAAAGTGGTTTCGAATTCAGCCATGTAGTACGAGTGCCTCAATGTCAATGGCGGCCAGTCTACTTAGCTCATCGTGAAAATGATCTGCAATTTTCATTGAAAAGTGTGAACCGGCTCAAATTAGATGTATTGACGAACAACAACGCCCTCACCAGTTAAGGTGATGGCAATCAAAAGATTACGGGCTGATGTTTATGTCGTCAGCTATTGCTGGTCCGATTCTGCCAGGTCATCTTGCTCCTGGCCCAAGAGCGATAATTCCAACAATGCATAACGGTGCTCAACGAAGTTGTGTACGTTGTTAGCAACCGCTAATTTGAACAGTGCCGTAGCGCTGTCCTTATCCCCCAGACTTAGGTAGTACTTACCTAAATAGAAGTTGGTTTCACTGAGATGCTCAGCGAGCGAGGTGTTATCCGTTGCGTCCGCCTTGAGGCGTTCCATCAGCGTTGCTTCGCTAATGTTGCCCAGGTAGAACTCGACAATGTTCCATCCCCACTGTTCCTTGTCCGATTTATCGAAGCGCTGTTTCAGTGCCTCTTTTGCCTGCTTCTCATCGAGCTTCCGCTCAACGATGTAAAGCCACAGGCTACGGAAAGGATCATTAGGATCGTCTTGATAAAACGCCAGCAGATCATCTTGCGCTAACTTGTCACGACCGCCGTAATATAATGCGATACCGCGATTCAAGTGCGCGTAGTTGTAAGTTGGATCAAGCTCAAGTACAGAATCAAACGCTTCATAGGCAGCATCAAAATTGCCTGCCTGCGTTAAATAAATGCCTAAGTAATTGAATACTTCAGGCATATCAGGTCGGATTGCCAGCGCTTGTGAAAAATCATTTCGCGCCAATGCCCTCAGACCGAGACTATCATACAACACTCCGCGCTCATATAAAAGCTGTGCGCGTTCGTCATCGGTTAAAGCCCGACTGGCAAGAATTTGTTCCATGCGCGCCAGAATCACTTCCTGCTGCAAAGTCGGTTGCAATGGCACTGCGAGGACTTCGCTCTTACGCCAGGCAGAGTTGCTGCATCCTGCCAGCGTTAGAGCTGTCGCAACGAAACACCAGCGCAAAAAAGGCTTCATTTCCCACTCCCGAAGACAACTATTGGATGAACGTCCTGTCCCCCGGCGGCTTAACAAGGCGTCCTGCCTGATAATAGGCCCTCCGCAAAGCGGAGGGCAAATGGCAACTTACTCGCCTTGCTGTTCTGCTGCCTGTGCTTCTGGCGCAGCAGCTGGCTGAGACTGCTCGGTTGCTTCTTTAATGCTCAGACGGATACGGCCCTGGCGGTCAACTTCCAGAACTTTAACCGGTACTTCCTGGCCCATCTGCAGGTAATCGGTCACTTTCTCAACGCGCTTGTCAGCGATCTGAGAGATGTGAACCAGACCTTCTTTACCGCCACCGATGGCAACGAACGCGCCAAAGTCAACGATACGGGTCACTTTACCTGCATAGACGCGGCCCACTTCGATTTCTGCAGTGATTTCTTCAATACGACGGATAGCGAATTTCGCTTTCTCGCCATCGGTTGCAGCAATCTTCACTGTACCGTCATCTTCGATTTCGATGGTGGTACCAGTTTCTTCGGTCAGAGCACGGATAACAGAACCACCCTTACCGATAACATCTTTGATCTTGTCTGGATTGATCTTGATGGTGTGAATACGCGGAGCGAACTGAGAAATATCGCCACGCGGTGCGTTAATCGCCTGTTCCATCACGCCCAGGATGTGCAGACGCGCACCTTTAGCCTGGTTCAGAGCAACCTGCATGATCTCTTTGGTGATACCTTCAATTTTGATATCCATCTGCAGTGCAGAGATACCGTCGCGGGAACCCGCTACTTTGAAGTCCATATCGCCCAGGTGATCTTCGTCGCCCAGAATGTCAGACAGAACAACAAAGTTGTCGCCTTCTTTCACCAGACCCATTGCGATACCCGCAACAGCGGCTTTGATTGGCACGCCTGCATCCATCAGCGCCAGAGAGGCACCACACACGGAAGCCATAGAAGAAGAACCGTTAGATTCGGTGATTTCAGAAACCACACGAACGGTGTACGGGAATTTGTCTGCGTCTGGCATCACTGCCAGCACACCGCGCTTCGCCAGACGACCGTGACCAATTTCACGACGCTTCGGTGAACCCACCATACCGGTTTCACCTACGGAGTACGGAGGGAAGTTATAGTGGAACAGGAAGCTGTCAGTACGCTCGCCCATCAGTTCGTCGATGATCTGTGCATCACGGGCAGTACCCAGAGTTGCCGTCACCAGCGCCTGAGTTTCACCACGGGTGAACAGTGCAGAACCGTGAGTACGTGGCAGTACGCCAGTACGAACGTCCAGACCACGGATCATGTCTTTTTCGCGGCCATCGATACGCGGCTCACCAGCCAGAACGCGGCTACGAACAACGTTTTTCTCGATTGCGTGCAGGATTTCGCCAATTTCGTTAGCATCCAGCGTTTCGTCTTCAGCAACCAGGGCAGCGGTAACGTCAGATTTGATCACGTCAACCTGAGCGTAACGCTCCTGTTTGTCAGTGATACGGTACGCATCGCTCAGACGAGATTCTGCCAGTGCAGCAACGCGTGCATTCAGTGCGTCGTTTGCCGCTTCTGGCTGCCAGTCCCAACGTGGTTTACCCGCTTCTTTCACCAGGTCGTTGATGTTCTGGATAACAACCTGCTGCTGATCGTGACCGAAGACCACGGCGCCCAGCATCTGGTCTTCGCTCAGCAGTTCAGCTTCGGATTCAACCATCAGAACGGCGGCTTCAGTACCAGCAACCACCAGGTCCAGCTTACTTTCTTTCAGCTCTTCCTGAGTTGGGTTCAGTACGTACTGGTCGTTGATGTAACCTACGCGCGCAGCACCGATTGGGCCATTGAATGGAATACCAGACAGTGACAGGGCAGCAGATGCACCGATCATCGCTACGATGTCCGGGTTAACCTGTGGGTTAACGGAAACAACGGTCGCGATAACCTGAACTTCGTTCACGAAACCTTCCGGGAACAGCGGGCGAACCGGGCGGTCAATCAGACGCGCGATCAGGGTTTCGCCTTCGCTTGGACGGCCTTCACGACGGAAGAAACCACCTGGGATTTTACCGGCAGCGTAAGTACGCTCCTGGTAGTTAACGGTCAGCGGGAAGAAGTCCTGACCTGGTTTTGCTTTTTTCTGGCCAACTACGGTCACGAATACTGCGGTGTCATCCATGCTTACCATAACGGCAGCAGTAGCCTGACGTGCCATCATGCCGGTTTCCAGCGTGACGGTATGTTGACCATACTGGAATTTACGAACGATCGGATTCAGCAAAGTTCTGTCCTTTCTTAAATGTTTGACAGCACACCCACGGCGTGCTGTCGATTTAACCCGACCTTCTTCGCATCCTCGCGACTAATGACAACCGACACCCTCATGGGTGAAGCCTCTCATTAGCCGCGCGAACCTCTGCAATGAAGATCATTTATAGCAACAATACAATAGTTTCCAGTGAATTGCTGCCGTCTGGTTGAAAAAAGGGGCCATCAGGCCCCCTTTTCTGAAACTCGCAAGACTTAGCGACGCAGACCCAGACGCTCGATCAGCGCGGTGTAGCGTGCAACATCTTTACGTTTCAGGTAGTCGAGCAGTTTACGACGCTGAGAAACCATGCGCAGCAGACCACGACGGCTGTGGTGATCTTTTTTGTGCTCTGCAAAGTGACCCTGCAGGTGGTTAATCTGTGCAGTCAGCAGTGCAACCTGAACTTCGGTAGAACCGCTGTCGTTAGTACCACGACCAAACTCAGAAACGATTTTAGCTTTAGCTTCAACGCTTAGAGACATTTTCAAACTCCAAAGTATAAAGAATGTAAGGATGCCGATCTCTAATTCAGCAATCCAATGTACGCCCCGCAGATTGTTAAACAATTTACCAGGCGTTAAGCGGCAATATTCTACTCGTCTCCCCTGCTTATCGCAAGGTGAGCCGTTATCGCCGTCACGCTTCTACCGGGTATTCGACGACCAGACGGCGCGGCGCAACGCGCCCTTCACCATCCATTTCGCCCATCCCAATAAACTTGCCTTCATCACCTTCGGTCACGCGTACCAGACCTTCCAGCGGCGCATCAGCCGTACGAACGGGATTTCCGTTCTTAAAGTAAACGGACGATGTTAAAGGAAGATTAACAACAGGGAAGTCCGCTGCCGGACTGTCCATTGGCATCAGCAATGGATCCAGTAAATCTGCCGGAGCAATCCCCTGGGCTTCAGCCTGTTCAACCAACGCGCGAAGATGTTCAAGGGTCACCATCCGCTCTACTGGATACTTACTCACCGCAAGGCGGCGCAGGTAGATAACATGCGCGCCACAGCCCAGTTTTTCACCGAGATCGTCGATGATGGTACGAATATAGGTGCCTTTCGAACAGTGCACTTCCAGCTCCAGTTCATCCCCTTCGTGGCGAATAAACAGCAGTTCATACACAGTTATGGGACGGGCTTCACGCGGGACTTCAATGCCCTGGCGTGCATATTCGTAGAGTTTTTTTCCCTGATATTTCAGCGCCGAATACATCGACGGCACCTGCATCGTGTCCCCACGGAAGCTCTCCAGCGCAGCATCAAGCTGTTCCGCGCTGAATATCACCGGACGCTCTTCTACCACCTGACCATCTGCGTCGGAGGTATCCGTACGCTGTCCTAGTTTGGCGATAACGCGGTAACGCTTATCGGAGTCGAGCAGGTATTGGGAAAATTTTGTCGCCTCCCCCAGACAAACCGGCAGCATACCGGTTGCCAGAGGGTCCAGCGCACCCGTGTGGCCCGCACGGTTGGCGTTAAAAATACGCTTAACTTTTTGCAGCACGTCGTTGCTGGAAGCGCCCTGGGGTTTATCCAGCAGCAGCACACCATGCACGTCGCGACCACGACGACGAGGACGACTCATTAGTCCTCCTTGCTGTCGTCCGCTGGGTTAACACGACGTTCGTCGTCATGTTTCACCACGCTGGTTACCAGGTTAGACATACGCATACCTTCGACCAGCGAGTTGTCGTAGAAGAAGGTCAGCTCAGGCACGATACGCAGACGCATCGCTTTACCAAGCAGAGAGCGGATGAAACCAGAGGCTTCCTGAAGGGCTTTGATACCGTTTTTAACTGCGGCTTCATCCTGATCGTTCAGGAAAGTCACGAACACTTTGGCATACGCCAGATCACGGGACATTTCTACGCCAGACACGGTGGTCATCATACCCACGCGTGGGTCTTTAATTTCACGTTGCAGAATGAGGGCGATCTCTTTCTGCATTTCCTGCGCTACGCGCTGAGGGCGACCAAATTCTTTCGCCATAATAAATTCTCCAGACAAAAAAGGGGCTAAAGCCCCTTTTTTAAATTATTGCCGGGTGGCGCGAGGCGATCCCGGCCTACAATCGGTCATTAAGCGATGGTACGCTGAATTTCGATGATCTCGAACACTTCGATCATATCGCCAACGCGAACGTCGTTGTAGTTCTTCACGCCGATACCACATTCCATACCGTTACGGACTTCGTTCACGTCATCTTTGAAGCGGCGCAGAGATTCCAGCTCGCCTTCATAGATAACCACGTTGTCGCGCAGGACACGGATTGGGTTGTGACGCTTGATGATACCTTCGGTAACCATACAGCCCGCGATCGCACCGAATTTCGGTGATTTGAACACGTCACGTACTTCAGCCAGACCGATGATCTGCTGTTTCAGCTCAGGAGACAGCATACCGCTCATCGCAGCTTTCACTTCGTCGATCAGGTTATAGATGACGGAGTAGTAACGCAGATCCAGGCTTTCCGCTTCGATCACGCGGCGAGCAGAAGCATCAGCACGCACGTTGAAGCCAACCAGGATGGCGTTGGACGCTGCAGCCAGAGTTGCGTCAGTTTCGGTGATACCACCGACACCAGAACCGATGATCTTCACTTTAACTTCGTCGGTGGACAGTTTCAGCAAGGAGTCGGAGATCGCTTCCACAGAACCCTGAACGTCAGCTTTCAGAACAACGTTCACTTCGTGAACTTCGCCCTCGGTCATGTTGGCAAACATGTTCTCGAGTTTAGATTTCTGCTGACGAGCCAGTTTAACTTCACGGAATTTGCCCTGACGATACAGTGCAACTTCACGTGCTTTCTTCTCGTCACGCACAACGGTCACTTCGTCACCGGCAGCCGGCACACCGGACAGACCCAGGATTTCCACTGGAATGGACGGACCTGCTTCCAGGACTTCCTGACCCAGTTCGTTACGCATCGCACGAACACGACCATATTCGAAACCACACAGGACGATATCGCCTTTATGCAGTGTACCTTCGCGAACCAGAACGGTAGCTACAGGGCCACGGCCTTTATCCAGGAAGGATTCGATAACAGCGCCGCTCGCCATACCGTTACGGATCGCTTTCAGTTCCAGAACTTCAGCCTGCAGCAGGATCGCGTCCAGCAGCTCGTCGATACCGGTACCTGCTTTCGCAGACACGTGTACGAACTGGCTTTCACCGCCCCACTCTTCTGGCATGATGCCGTACTGGGACAGTTCGTTTTTAACACGATCCGGATCCGCTTCTGGCTTATCGATCTTGTTCACTGCAACCACGACCGGCACACCCGCCGCTTTCGCGTGCTGGATAGCTTCGATAGTCTGTGGCATGACACCATCGTCAGCTGCAACAACCAGAACAACGATATCTGTCGCCTGAGCACCACGAGCACGCATTGAGGTAAACGCGGCGTGACCTGGGGTATCCAGGAAGGTGATCATACCGTTGTCAGTTTCTACGTGGTAAGCACCGATGTGCTGGGTAATACCACCCGCTTCACCGGAGGCCACTTTCGTAGAACGAATGTAGTCGAGCAGAGAGGTTTTACCGTGGTCAACGTGACCCATGATGGTCACCACTGGCGCACGCGGTTCAGCCGCAGCACCGGTGTCACGGTCGCTCATTACCGCTTCTTCCAGCTCGTTTTCACGACGCAGGATAACTTTGTGGCCCATCTCTTCGGCAACCAGCTGTGCGGTTTCCTGGTCGATAACCTGGTTGATGGTCGCCATTGCGCCCAGCTTCATCATCGCTTTGATGACCTGAGAGCCTTTAACTGCCATCTTGTTCGCCAGATCGCCAACGGTGATGGTTTCGCCGATCACAACGTCACGGTTAACGGCCTGAGCTGGCTTCTGGAAGCCCTGCTGCAGAGAAGAACCTTTACGCTGTTTTCCGCCTTTACCACCACGTACCGCTGCACGCGCTTCTTCGCGGTCAGCTTTAGATTCGGCGTGTTTATTGCCTTTTTTCGCCGGACGCGCTGCTTTCGCATTGCGACCACGACCACGGCCGCCTTCAACTTCACGGTCGTTATCATCTTCAGCCTGACGCGCGTGCTGAGAAGTGGTCACGTGATAGTCGCTGGTATCTTCAGACTGCTCAGCGGTATCAACACCGTTCTTCTCGTTTTCTTCTGCCATACGACGTGCTTCTTCAGCCACACGACGTGCTTCTTCTTCCAGCTTACGACGGGCTTCTTCTTCCGCTTTACGCTTCAGCTCGGCAGCTTCATTTTCACGGCGGGCTTTTTCAGCCTGGGCGGTTTTGGTCATTTCGTCTGTCTGTTGATTGCTCACTTTGTCTTTTTCCGCAGCGTCACGCTTCACTTTATCACTTGCGTCGCGTTTCGCTTTTTCTGCGGCCTCACGTTCAGCTTTTAATTCTGCTTCACGTTTAGCGGTTGCTTCCGCCTCACGCTGAGCTTGTTCTTCCGCTTCACGCTGTGCCTGCTCTTCCGCGGCAAGGCGTTCTGCCTCTTGCGGATCACGTTTTACAAAGGTGCGCGTCTTGCGGACTTCAATTTGTACCGATTTGCTTTTGCCACCGGTACCTGGGATGTTTAACGTGCTACGCGTTTTGCGTTGCAGCGTTAACTTGTCAGGCGTCGAACCGTGTTCACGGTTCAGATGCGTTAACAAGGTTTGTTTTTCTTGCGCGGTCACCGAGTCATCAGCGGACTTCGGGATCCCTGCATCAGCAAATTGCTGTACCAGGCGGTCCACGGAGGTCTGAATCTCAGCAGCCAGCGATTTTACAGTTACATCAGTCATGCTGTTCCTTCCTGCTACAGTTTATTACGCTTCGTCGCCGAACCAGCAAATATTACGTGCGGCCATGATGAGCTCGCCGGCTTTCTCGTCGGTTAAACCTTCGATATCAGCCAGGTCATCAACGCCTTGCTCGGCGAGGTCTTCCAGCGTACAAACACCACGGGCAGCCAGCTTGAACGCAATCGCACGATCAAGACCTTCCAGATTCAGCAGGTCATCAGCCGGCTTCTTATCGCCAAGGCTTTCTTCCTGAGCCAGTGCCAAGGTGGTCAGTGCGTTTTTAGCGCGTTCACGCAGGGCTTCAACGGTTGGCTCATCCAGACCGTCAATTTCCAGCAGCTCTTTCATTGGCACATAGGCCAGTTCTTCCAGCGTAGAGAAGCCTTCTTCAACCAGAACAGTGGCGAAATCTTCGTCAATATCCAGGTACTTAGTGAAGGTATCGATCGCCGCATGGGCTTCAGCCTGATGCTTTGCCTGCAGGTCATCAACGGTCATGACGTTGAGTTCCCAGCCGCTCAGCTGTGAAGCCAGGCGAACGTTCTGACCATTACGGCCGATTGCCTGCGCCAGGTTGCCCGCTTCAACTGCGATATCCATAGTGTGTTTGTCTTCGTCAACAACGATAGACGCCACATCAGCTGGAGCCATTGCGTTGATCACGAACTGCGCCGGGTTATCGTCCCACAGAACGATATCAATACGCTCGCCGCCAAGCTCAGTAGAGACAGCCTGAACACGCGCACCACGCATACCGACACAAGCACCGACTGGGTCGATACGCTTGTCGTTGGTTTTCACCGCAATTTTCGCACGAGAGCCCGGATCGCGAGCCGCAGCTTTAATCTCGATAACTTCTTCGCCGATTTCCGGTACTTCGATACGGAACAGTTCAACCAGCATTTCTGGTTTAGAACGGGTCACGAACAGCTGTGCACCACGCGCTTCAGGACGCACGGCGTACAGAACACCACGAATACGGTCACCTGGACGGAAGTTTTCACGTGGCAGCATATCTTCACGCAGAATTACCGCTTCAGCGTTACCCGGCATCCCTTCGGATTTGATTTCCAGAGAGATGTTGTCGCGGTTCACTTTCTTCACCACGCCAGTAATGATTTCGCCTTCCTGATCGCGGAACTGGTCGACAACCAGCGCGCGCTCGGCTTCACGCACTTTCTGCACGATAACCTGTTTCGCGGTCTGGGTCGTGATACGGTCGAAAGTCACAGATTCAATCTGATCTTCAACGTATTCACCCACGTTCAGACTTTCGTCTTCAAAACGTGCCGCTTCCAGGGTGATCTCTTTGGTCGGCTGGGTCACTTCTTCAACGATTACCCAACGACGGAATGTATCGAAGTCACCGCTTTTACGATCGATTTCTACGCGAACATCGATCTCTTGCTCGTATTTTTTCTTGGTTGCTGTAGCCAGTGCACTTTCCAGCGCTTCGAAAATCTTCTCACGCGGCAGTGATTTCTCATTGGAGACGGCTTCAACAACAGCCAAAATTTCTTTGTTCATCGCGGGCTTTTCACCTCAATCCAGACTGTTAAAAGTGGGGAACCAGGTTCGCCTTCTGGATATTACTCAGCGCGAACACTTCATCTTTGCCTTCGACTGTTACCGTGATCATTTCACCATCAACGGCTTTGATAATTCCCTGCCATTTACGGCGGTTCTGTACGGCCATACGCAGAACGAGAGCCACTTCTTCACCGGTAAAACGCACATAGTGTTCGGCCGTGAACATCGGGCGATCGAGGCCAGGTGAGGAAACTTCCAGGTTGTACGCAACGGTAATCGGGTCTTCAACATCAAGAACCGCACTCACCTGGTGGCTAACATCAGCACAATCATCAACATTGATGCCATCTTCACTATCAATATAGATGCGCAGCGTCGATGTACGGCCGCGAACGAATTCGATGCCGACCAGTTCGTAGCCCAGTGCTTCGACCGGTGCAGTAATCATCTCTGTTAATTTTTGCTCTAATGTGGACAAGCCCACCCCCAAGACATAAAAAAAGGGCGTAAAGCCCAGTTATTCTGTAGTCAGATAACAAAAAACCCCGATAAATCGGGGCTTTAGATAACTGAACCCTATAGCCACAACTGTGGCCTGGAGCACTTTCCGAAAGAATTTTTTCAAATCCAGCTACGAAGGCTCTAAGTCTTCACAGTATATTTGAAAAAGAACTTTATGGGAAAGTGGTTGCGGGGGCCGGATTTGAACCGACGACCTTCGGGTTATGAGCCCGACGAGCTACCAGGCTGCTCCACCCCGCGCCTGAAACGTGGCAAATTCTACGCGTTTTGGACAGAATTTGCAAATAATGCTGGGATTTGGTACCGAAGACGGGACGTAAAATCGGCGTTCAGTATATTGATAGTTGACCCCACCTGTCAAGGCGACTTCCGTCAGAGCAATCAGACCAAAATTTTTACAAAAAACGCAGGAGTCTCTTTCGGTCATCGACAAAAGATGATTAAATGAATACTCACTTATTTTGCATAAAAATGCACAGATAGCGAAAGCGGTCTCTAATCAGTCAATCAAGCAGGGTTTTATTATATGACGACGATTCTCAAGCATCTTCCGGTAGGACAACGTATTGGCATCGCTTTCTCAGGCGGCCTGGATACCAGCGCTGCACTGCTGTGGATGCGCCAGAAGGGAGCGGTTCCGTATGCATATACTGCGAACCTCGGTCAGCCAGATGAGGAAGATTATGATGCGATCCCTCGTCGTGCCATGGAATATGGTGCAGAGAACGCACGTCTGATTGACTGCCGTAAGCAACTGGTCGCTGAAGGTATCGCGGCTATTCAGTGTGGTGCGTTCCATAATACCACCGGCGGCCTGACCTATTTCAACACCACCCCACTGGGCCGCGCTGTGACCGGTACCATGCTGGTTGCGGCCATGAAAGAAGATGGCGTGAACATCTGGGGTGACGGTAGCACCTATAAAGGCAACGATATCGAACGTTTCTATCGTTATGGTCTGCTGACGAACGCTGAGCTGCAGATCTACAAACCGTGGCTGGATACTGACTTCATCGACGAGCTGGGTGGCCGTCATGAGATGTCCGAATTCATGATCGCCTGTGGTTTTGACTACAAGATGTCAGTCGAGAAGGCCTATTCCACCGACTCAAACATGCTGGGTGCGACGCACGAAGCAAAAGACCTGGAGTTCCTGAATTCCAGCGTGAAGATTGTTAACCCGATCATGGGTGTGAAGTTCTGGGACGAAAACGTCAAAATCCAGGCGGAAGAAGTGACCGTGCGTTTCGAACGTGGTCATCCGGTTGCGCTGAACGGCAAAACCTTCTCTGACGATGTTGAGCTGATGCTGGAAGCAAACCGTATCGGTGGTCGTCACGGTCTGGGCATGAGTGACCAGATTGAAAACCGTATCATTGAAGCGAAAAGCCGTGGCATCTATGAAGCCCCGGGGATGGCTCTGCTGCATATCGCATACGAGCGTCTGCTGACCGGTATTCACAACGAAGATACCATTGAGCAGTATCACTCTCATGGCCGTCAACTGGGTAAACTGCTGTATCAGGGCCGCTGGTTCGATCCGCAGGCACTGATGCTGCGTGATTCCCTGCAACGTTGGGTTGCAAGTGCAATCACTGGTGAAGTTACGCTGGAACTACGTCGCGGTAACGACTACTCCATCCTGAATACCGTGTCTGACAATCTGACTTACAAAGCAGAACGTCTGACCATGGAGAAAGGGGAATCTGTGTTCTCTCCGGACGATCGTATTGGCCAGTTAACCATGCGTAACCTGGACATCACCGATACCCGTGCGAAGCTGTTTAACTACGTTGAGAATGGCCTGCTCTCTGCCAGTTCCGGTAATGGTCTGCCACAGGTTGAAAACCTGGAGCACAGCGATAAGAAGTAATCGCTGACAAGAAATGCAAAAGGCGTCCGATGGACGCCTTTTTTATGCCTGTTAATCCACAGACGAAAAAAAAGACGTCTTTCGACGTCTTTCTTCTGGAATATTGGTACCGAGGATGGGACTCGAACCCACAAGCCCGTTAGGGCACTACCACCTCAAGGTAGCGTGTCTACCAATTCCACCACCTCGGTACAGAATACTTAGTGCGGGATATCGCTGGTCGGCTTAGCCGGAGCAGCCGGTTGAGTTTGCTCAGTTTTTGCTGGCGCGCTCAGATTTTCCCACTCGCTTCCTTTGCTGGTCTTGTTGCTGTTGATATTGCCAAGCACCAGACTGATGATGAAGAACAGCGTAGCCAGAATCGCCGTTGTGCGGGTCATGAAGTTCGCAGAACCACTTGAACCGAACAGCGTACCGGAAGCGCCTGCTCCGAAGGAGGCTCCCATATCAGCGCCTTTACCTTGCTGCAGCATAATCAGCGCTACAAGAGCGATGGCTACAATAAGGAAAACAACTAAAAGAGCTTCGTACATAATCAACCTGTTCCTTGCGGATTTGCCGCATACCAATGCTTCGACCAATTAGCAGGATTTTTGTTTCCCACTGAAGCGGGTGTGAATACTAACCAAAGCGAATGGCCTTCGCAAGGGCATTTTTGACGCATTGTATCAACTGCGGAAAAAAACAGCAAAAAGCCATTAATTGCTCAAAACAAAGGCGACAAAAGCCGCCTTTTTAAACATTTAGCGTGCAAGATTATGCAGCTTTTACGGCATCCGCGATACGGTGCGCAAATTCATTAACCTGCGCCTCGTCCTCACCTTCCACCATGACGCGAATCAGAGGTTCAGTACCAGACTTACGCAGCAGTACGCGTCCACGGTTGCCCAGGGCAGCTTCAACATCAGCCATCACCGCTTTCACGTTATCATTTTCCAGCGGATCGCCTTTACCGGCGGTAAACCGCACGTTCACCAGGATCTGTGGGAACATTTTCATACCGCTGCAGAGATCGTGCAGGCTCATATGGTTGCGCGCCATGGCCGCAACCACCTGCAGTGCGGCGACGATACCGTCCCCGGTGGTGGTTTTGTCGAGCAGAATCACGTGACCGGAGTTCTCTGCGCCAATTCGCCAGCCCTTCTCCTGCAGTTTTTCCAGCACATAGCGGTCGCCAACTTTCGCGCGAACAAACGGAATACCAAGCTGTTTAAGTGCCAGTTCCAGGCCCATGTTACTCATTAAGGTGCCGACTGCGCCGCCGCGCAACTGACCCTGACGCAGACCTTCACGCGCGATGATATACAGGATCTGGTCACCATCGACCTTATTGCCTTCGTGGTCGACCATGATCACGCGGTCACCGTCGCCGTCCAGCGCAATACCCAGATCGGCTTTTTCAGCCAGCACACGCGCCTGCAGGGCACGAACGTCTGTCGCACCAACCTGTTCGTTAATGTTCAGACCATCCGGCTCACAGCCAATGGTGATGACCTTCGCGCCCAGTTCACGGAAGACATTTGGGGCAATGTGGTAGGTCGCACCGTTTGCGCAGTCCACCACAATTTTGAGATGTGCCAGACTCAGTTCGTTCGGGAATGTCCCTTTACAGAATTCGATATAACGACCCGCCGCGTCGACGATACGGTTGGCTTTACCCAGTTCTGCGGAATCGACACAGGTGATCTCTTTTTCCATTTCGGCTTCAATGGCTTCTTCCACTTCATCCGGTAACTTGGTGCCATCAATGGAGAAGAACTTGATACCGTTGTCATAGAACGGGTTGTGTGAAGCCGAAATAACAATCCCCGCTTCTGCACGGAAAGTACGCGTCAGGTACGCGACTGCAGGTGTTGGCATTGGCCCCGTAAAGGAAGCGGATAGCCCGGCAGCCGCAAGGCCAGCTTCCAGTGCCGATTCAAGCATATAACCTGAAATACGAGTGTCTTTACCGATAATGATCTTACGGGATCCATGACGTGCCAGTACCTTGCCAGCAGCCCAGCCAAGCTTCAGGACAAAATCAGGGGTGATGGGAGCATCGCCTACACGCCCACGGATACCATCGGTACCAAAATATTTACGATTACTCATAGCGTTTGTTTTCCTTCGCTGCCAGTGTGGCTTCCACCACTCGCATGGCTTCTACTGTTTCTTTGACGTCATGGACACGGATAATGTGCGCACCTTGCATCGCCGCAATCACCGCGCAGGCCAGGCTGCCACTCAGACGTTCCCCTGGCCCCACATTCAGTAACTGACCAATCATCGACTTTCTCGACATCCCCACCAGCAGCGGCAGGCCAAAGTGATGAAATTCCGATAAGCGCGCAAGCAACGCATAATTGTGGGAGAGATTTTTACCGAAACCGAACCCCGGGTCGAGCAGCAATTTCTCTTTTGCGATACCTGCACGTTCGCAGCGCGCAATATGCTCAATAAAGAAGCGATTCACATCGGCATACACATCATCATACTTTGGCGCTTCCTGCATGGTTTTCGGTTGCCCTTGCATATGCATCAGGCAAACCGGCAAGCCGGTTTCCGCAGCGGCTTCAAGTGCGCCAGGTTCGGTAAGCGAACGGATATCATTGATAATGTGAGCACCTACTCTCGCCACTTCACGAATCACTTCTGGCTTGGAGGTATCCACAGAGATCCAGACCTCAAATCGCTGTGCTATCGCTTCCACCACCGGCACCACGCGCGCCAGCTCTTCTTCCACAGAAACGTCCGCCGCACCAGGACGCGTCGATTCGCCGCCAACATCAATGATCGTGGCACCTGCATTGATCATTAAATTTGCGTGCTTAACCGCTTCGATAAGCGTGTTATGCGTGCCGCCGTCAGAGAAAGAGTCAGGGGTAACATTCAGGATCCCCATCACATGGGGATGTGAAAGATCGAGATGCGAGTCCTGAGCGAATAATTTCATGGCGAAATCCCTGGTATCTATATCGTTAAACAGAAATGAAAAACCCCGGAGCAAGCTCCAGGGTTTGAGTTACAGACAAACGCTTCAACAGCAGTAACTTACTTATCGCCCAACTGTTCTGACATGGTGTTGCCCGGGTTTGGCGTACGCGGTTCATCAACCGGACGCGGCGCACGCGGGGTGCCATTGTTGTCAGAATTGTTGGAAGCACCTGGGTCTTCCCAGCCTGCTGGCGGACGCACTTCGCGGCGGGCCATCAGGTCGTCAATCTGCGGAGCATCGATGGTCTCATATTTCATGAGCGCATCTTTCATCGAATGCAGAATGTCCATATTGTCGTTCAGGATCTGACGTGCGCGACCGTAGTTACGTTCAATCAGCGCTTTCACTTCCTGGTCGATGATACGTGCAGTCTCATCGGACATATGTTTCGCTTTTGCCACAGAACGACCCAGGAATACTTCACCCTCTTCCTCTGCATACAGCAGTGGACCGAGTTTGTCAGAGAAGCCCCACTGAGTCACCATGTTACGCGCCAGGTTTGTCGCGACTTTAATGTCGTTAGACGCACCGGTAGAAACATGTTCCGCACCGTAGATAATCTCTTCCGCCAGACGACCGCCGTACAGGGTAGAAATCTGACTTTCCAGTTTCTGACGGCTGGCGCTGATCGCGTCGCCTTCAGGCAGGAAGAAGGTCACACCCAGCGCGCGGCCGCGCGGAATAATCGTCACTTTATGCACCGGATCGTGCTCCGGTACCAGGCGGCCGATAATCGCGTGACCCGCTTCGTGGTACGCCGTGGACTCTTTCTGCGCTTCGGTCATCACCATGGAGCGACGTTCCGCACCCATCATGATTTTGTCTTTCGCTTTCTCGAACTCCACCATCGACACAACACGCTTGTTACCGCGAGCGGCAAACAGTGCTGCTTCGTTGACCAGGTTAGCCAGGTCCGCCCCGGAGAAGCCTGGGGTACCGCGCGCAATGATTGCTGCGTCAACATCTGGTGCCAGCGGTACGCGACGCATATGGACTTTCAGAATCTGTTCACGACCGCGAACATCTGGCAGACCCACCACAACCTGACGGTCGAAACGGCCTGGACGCAGCAGCGCAGGGTCAAGTACGTCAGGACGGTTAGTCGCCGCGATAACGATGATACCTTCGTTACCTTCGAAACCATCCATCTCAACCAGCATCTGGTTTAGTGTCTGCTCACGTTCATCGTGACCGCCACCCAGACCAGCGCCACGCTGGCGGCCTACGGCGTCGATTTCATCGATGAAGATAATACACGGTGCCGCTTTCTTAGCCTGTTCGAACATGTCACGCACACGAGATGCACCGACACCCACGAACATTTCTACGAAGTCAGAACCCGAAATGGTAAAGAACGGCACCTTCGCTTCACCCGCGATAGCTTTCGCCAGCAGGGTTTTACCGGTACCCGGAGGGCCGACCATCAGGACGCCTTTCGGGATCTTACCGCCCAGTTTCTGGAAACGGCTCGGCTCGCGCAGGTATTCAACCAGTTCACCGACCTCTTCTTTCGCTTCGTCACACCCGGCAACGTCAGCGAACGTGGTCTTGATCTGGTCTTCCGTCAGCATACGCGCCTTGCTCTTACCGAACGACATGGCACCTTTGCCACCGCCGCCCTGCATCTGGCGCATAAAGAAGATCCAGACGCCGATAAGAAGCAGCATCGGGAACCAGGAAATGAAGATAGAAGCCAGCAGGCTTGGTTCTTCTGGCGGCTCACCTACCACCTTGACGTTTTTAGTCAGAAGGTTATCAAGCAGCTTAGGATCGTTCACCGGGATGTAAGTCGTGTAACGGTTACTATCTTTCTTGGTAACGTTGATCTCACGTCCGTTGATACGCGCTTCGCGAACCTGGTCCTGATTGACCTCCTGCAGGAAGGTAGAATAATCCACCTTGCGGCCATTCGACTCGCTGGGCCCAAAGCTCTGGAATACTGACATCAGCACAACGGCAATGACCAGCCAGAGTATTAGGTTTTTCGCCATGTCACTCAAGGGATTAACCTCATATTACAACTGTGTTAAAAACAGCGTCAGGATACTCTATATCCAGTTTCATTCAAACTTTCGCCTGAAATCCACCGGTTATCATTTTCGCCCGGTCGCTACAATATACACTTCTCGGGAACGAGCCCGGGAAGAGTCCGGCTTACGAACTTTGACCTTCGCAAACAGGGAGCGAATTTCCTTAAGATACTCCTCGAAACCTTCGCCCTGAAACACCTTCACAACAAAACTACCACCAGGCGCTAGTACATCACGACACATTTCTAACGCTAGCTCCACCAGATACATGGCGCGGGGGATATCCACCGCCGGTGTTCCACACATATTTGGTGCCATATCCGACATGACAACCTGGACCTTACTGTCACCTACACGATCAAGTAACGCTTTCAGCACTAATTCATCACGAAAATCGCCCTGAAGGAAGTCGACACCAACGATGGGATCCATTGGTAAAAGATCACACGCGATGATTCGACCGTTTCCGCCGATCTGCGTTACCGCATACTGGGACCATCCGCCAGGTGCCGCACCGAGGTCAACAACCGTCATCCCCGGCTTAAAAAGTTTGTCACTTTGCTGTATTTCATCAAGTTTAAACCAGGCGCGGGATCGCAACCCCTTTTTCTGCGCCTGTTGAACATATTTATCGCTAAAGTGTTCCTGAAGCCAGCGGCTGGAGCTGGCAGAACGCTTTTTACCTGTCATTTAACATTTCCGTCCTGGTTCATCGTTGCTTGCCTGTGACGTAAATTTCTACGCAGCTATTTGGCGATATAAGGGAGATGGCGGTAGAATGAACCGTTTTCAATCCCAACGTAAGCAAAAATATACGATGAATCTGAGTACTAAACAAAAACAGCACCTTAAAGGTCTGGCACATCCGCTCAAGCCTGTAGTCATGCTTGGCAACAATGGTTTGACCGAAGGGGTGCTTGCCGAGATTGAACAAGCGCTGGAACACCACGAGCTGATCAAGGTGAAAATCGCCTCTGAAGACAGAGACACTAAAAACCTGATCGTGGAAGCCATCGTGCGCGAAACCGGCGCCTGTAATGTACAGGTCATCGGTAAAACGCTGGTGCTCTACCGCCCATCTAAAGAGCGTAAAATCTCGCTGCCACGCTAAGGATATCCTGAATCGAACACATTTTCTGTGTAAAACGAGGGATTTCTGTCAGCAGGTGAGCAAAATGCCACGCTCCTTGAGTTGATAAAAGGCCGCTATGCGGCCTTTTTCTTTTCTTTACAATGTATCAACATCTTAGCAGAGAGGCGAATTACAGGTACTCGACCTTGATAATTTCGTACTCCACTTCACCACCTGGGGTGCGGATAGTCACAACATCATCCTGCTCTTTGCCAATCAGGCCGCGAGCAATTGGCGAGTTCACCGAAATCAGGTTCTGTTTAAAATCGGCTTCATCATCGCCCACGATGCGGTAAGTCTGCTCTTCGTCGCTGTCCAGGTTCAGCACAGTAACGCTTGAGCCGAAGATCACGCGGCCATTATTTGGCATTTTTGTGATGTCGATAACCTGCGCATTAGACAGCTTGGCTTCGATATCTTTAATACGCCCTTCGCAAAAGCCCTGTTGTTCACGCGCCGCATGATATTCAGCATTCTCCTTCAGGTCGCCATGCTCACGCGCTTCCGCGATAGCGGCGATAATTTCAGGGCGGCGAACGGATTTCAGGAAATCCAGCTCTTCGCGCAGTTTTTCGGCACCACGTAAGGTCATCGGAATAGCTTGCATTTGTTATACCTCTTAAACATTCCTGTTGGGAGCAGTGTTCCCTGCCCCAGCCGCATTAGCAGGCCAGAAGCAAAAAGAAAACCGACCCGGGGGTCAGGCCCCAGGTCAGCAGCAATTTTCAATTTGATACGCATTTTACCCCGAAGTTCACTATGGGTCATCGTTTACTTTGCAGTGCTATGCACCGTAGTATGACGGTTTGTTTTCGGGTTGTTAGCGCGAGATTATGCGATTTTCCAGATTTATCATCGGATTGACTACCGGTATAACGTTCAGCGTTCAGGCTGCGAATGTTGATGAGTATATTAATCAACTGCCCGCAGGTGCCAACCTTGCATTGATGGTGCAGAAGGTCGGAGCGCCGACGCCAGAAATTGACTACCACAGTCAACAAATGGCGCTGCCCGCCAGTACCCAGAAGGTGATCACTGCGCTCGCCGCCCTGCTTCAGCTCGGGCCTGATTTCCGTTTCACTACCACTCTTGAGACCAAAGGCAACGTCGAGGGCGGTGAACTGAAAGGCGATCTTATCGCCCGTTTCGGGGGTGACCCGACATTTAAACGCCAGGATATCCGCAATATGGTTGCGGTGCTGAAAAAATCGGGTGTGCAGAAGATTGATGGCAATGTGCTGATCGACACCTCCATTTTTGCCAGCCACGATAAGGCTCCAGGTTGGCCGTGGAACGACATGACGCAGTGCTTTAGCGCCCCGCCCGCCGCCGCGATTGTTGACCGTAACTGTTTCTCTGTTTCGCTTTACAGCGCACCAAAGCCAGATGATTTAGCGTTTATCCGCGTGGCGTCCTACTACCCGGTCACCATGTTTAGTCAGGTACGCACGCTGGCCAAGGGCTCACCAGATGCGCAGTATTGCGAACTGGACGTGGTACCAGGCGATCTTAACCGCTTCACGCTGACGGGCTGCCTCACGCAGCGCGCCGATCCGCTGCCGCTGGCCTTTGCGATACAGGATGGGGCAAGCTATGCGGGTGCCATTCTGAAAGATGAGCTGAAACAAGCGGGAATAACATACTCCGGAACGCTGCTTCGTCAGACGCAGGTCAACCAACCCGGCACGGTCATCGCCAGCAAACAGTCGCCACCGCTGCACGATTTGCTGCGAATCATGCTGAAAAAGTCTGACAACATGATTGCCGACACCGTGTTCCGCATGATTGGTCACGCGCGCTTTGGCGTGCCAGGGACCTGGCGCGCGGGTTCAGATGCTGTCCGTCAGATCCTGCGACAACAGGCAGGGATCGACCTGGGTAATACCATCGCCGTCGATGGCTCCGGGTTATCACGCCATAATTTGATCTCCCCGGCTACCATGATGCAAGTGCTTCAGTACATTGCACAACATGACACTGAGCTAAACTTTATTTCTATGCTGCCACTTGCCGGGCAGGACGGCACGCTGCAGTACCGCGCCGGGCTTCACGCAGCCGGTGTGGATGGTAAAGTATCCGCGAAGACAGGTTCATTGCAGGGGGTTTATAACCTTGCAGGCTTCATCACCACCGCCAGCGGACAACGCATGGCATTCGTGCAGTATCTTTCCGGCTATGCCGTCGAACCAACCGACCAGCGCAATCGTCGTATTCCGCTTGTTCGATTCGAAAGCAGGCTTTATAAGGACATCTACCAGAATAACTAGCGATGAAACTACTTATAGTTGAAGACGATCTGTTATTACAGGAAGGGCTGGCGCTGGGGCTGGCCAATGAAGGGTATGCCCTCGACTGTGCTGGCACAGCGGCGGAGGCGGATGCTCTGATCCAGAGCGGCGAATACAGTCTGGTGATCCTCGATTTGGGCTTACCTGATAAAGACGGTGCCACGCTGCTCAGTCAGTGGCGACGCCGCGGGATCGCTAATCCAGTGTTGATCCTGACAGCACGCGATGCCATTGAAGATCGTATCACTGGCCTCGATGCTGGCGCAGATGATTACCTGGTGAAGCCTTTTGCACTGGCAGAGCTTCAGGCTCGCGTCCGGGCGTTAATACGCCGTTATCAGGGTCATAGCGATAACTTACTGACTGATGGCGATATTACGCTGAATCTGCAAACTCAGCAGGTACTACGTCAGTCCCAGCCGATTGAGGTGACACCAAAAGAGTTTGCTTTGCTGACGCGCCTGATTATGCGCAGCGGGCAAACGGTTCACAGAGAAACCCTGCAACAGGATATCTACTCCTGGCAGGACGATCCGGGGTCCAATACCCTTGAAGTCCACATTCACAACCTGCGTCGTAAGCTTGGCAAAGACCGGATCAAAACCGTCCGTGGCGTTGGTTACCGCCTGGAGAGTCAGAAATGAACAGCATGCGTCGGCGATTGATGGTGCTGCTGGCGGTCATTCTGTTATTTTTCCAACTGATAAGCGTGATCTGGCTGTGGCATGAAAGCCGTGAACAGATTGGTTTTCTGGTCAGTGAGACGTTGTCGGCAAAAGCGCGGAATAATCACGTTGAAAAAGAGATCCGTGAAGCGATTGCCTCTCTGCTGGTCCCTTCTCTGGTGATGGTTGGCTTTACGCTGCTTTTCTCTTTCTGGGCAGTGACCTGGATAACCCAACCCCTGAATAAACTGCGTGCCAGCCTGGCTAACCGTTCGGCAGATAACTTAACGCCGCTTCCAATGTATTCCGACATGGAAGAAATTGGTGCCGTCACCACCTCGCTGAATCAGTTGCTCGCCCGGCTGGATAATACCATCCAACAGGAGCGTCTTTTCACCGCAGACGCCGCACACGAACTGCGGACGCCCCTTGCCGGTATCAGACTCCATCTGGAACTCATGGCGCAATCTGGTTCTCCTCAGGCCGCGACGTTAATTAGCCGTATTGATCAACTCATGCACACCGTTGAGCAACTGCTGATGCTGGCCCGAGCCGGGCAAGCAATGGCCAGCGGCCATTACGAAACGGTGAACTGGACAGACAATATCATCACCCCACTCAGCCTTGAGCATGAAGCCAAAGAACATACCGTGATATGGCCTGCTAAAAGTGCGCTCACGGTTCAGGGAGACGCCGTGCTTCTGCGTCTGATGCTGCGTAACCTGCTGGAGAATGCCGGACGTTACAGCCCGTCAGGGACAACCATTGAAGTGACATTAGCAGAAGTCGAGGGCGGTACACAGGTCAGTGTTATCGATCAGGGGCCAGGTATTGCTGAAGCGCACCGACAGTCAATCACTGAACCGTTCCGTCGTCTTGATCAGCGTTATGGTGGTAGTGGCCTGGGACTGAGTATTGTGCAGCGCATCGTGCAACTCCACCGCGGCAAGCTGACACTTGAGAACGGTGTTGAGGGCGGTTTAATCGCCAGCTGTTGGTTACCCTCAACGCTGGAATAAAAAAGCCCCCTAATGGGGGCTTTGAACTGATATTAGTGCTTGTAGATGAACTCGACGCCTTCTTCGTCGTCTTCATCCCAATCATCATCCCAGTCTTCTTCCTCTTCCGCTTCCAGCTCTTCAAGCTGTTGACGGTGGTAGTCATCCCACATGAATTCGACTTTTTCAGGCTGTTTCGCTTCTTCAGCCTGAACAATTGGGTTCTCGATGATAAAGGTCATCACATCCCAGCAGAGGTCTTTCACACCAACCTGGCTTGCCGCAGAGATCAGGTAATATTTCTCTTCCCAACCCATCGCTTCAGCAATCGCTTTAGCCTTAGCTTCCGCTTCGGCTTTGTCCATCAGGTCAATTTTGTTGAAGACCAACCAGCGTGGTTTATTCGCCAGTTTTTCGCTGTATTTTTCCAGCTCGCCGATGATGATTCGGGCGTTTTCAACCGGATCGGAACCGTCGATAGGATCGATATCAATGAGGTGCAGTAATACGCGGCAGCGCTCAAGGTGTTTCAGGAAGCGGATACCCAGACCGGCACCTTCAGCAGCACCTTCAATCAGGCCCGGAATATCGGCGACCACAAAGCTCTTCTCGTTATCCATGCGGACAACGCCCAGGCTTGGTACCAGTGTGGTAAACGGATAGTCCGCCACTTTAGGTTTCGCGGCAGACACGGCGCGAATAAACGTCGATTTACCGGCATTTGGCATACCCAGCATGCCCACGTCTGCCAGAAGCATCAGCTCCAGTTGCAGATCGCGCTTATCGCCAGGCGTCCCCATCGTTTTCTGACGCGGAGTACGGTTAACGGATGATTTGAAACGGCTGTTACCCAGACCGTGCCAGCCACCTTTTGCGACCATCAGACGCTGACCGTGTTTGGTCATGTCGCCCATGGTCTCACCGGTACCCTGGTCGATAACACGCGTACCGACAGGAACCTTAATGGTGACATCTTTACCGCGTTTACCGGTACAGTCACGGCTCTGGCCATTCTGACCACGTTCAGCGCGGAATGATTTTTCGAAACGGTAGTCGATCAGCGTGTTGAGGTTCTCATCCGCCTCCAGCCAAACGTCACCACCATCCCCGCCGTCACCGCCATCAGGGCCACCACGTGGGATATATTTTTCACGGCGGAAGCTCACGCAACCGTTGCCGCCATCACCAGCCACGACCAGGATCGTCGCTTCATCAACAAACTTCATTTTACTCTCCGTAACTCATTCGCCTGAGCGGGGGACTACTACAACCGCTTCATTTTTGCGCCAACGTCCCCAAAGACGATGACCAATGGCGGAATACATCGCGCCCGCAACCACGACAAACGCACCGAGATAACCCAACAAGTTGAGCATCGGTCTGACGAAGACATCGGGCCAGGCCATTGATAACAAATCTGAAAATAACAGCGTAAACAGCGGAGTCAGCGTGATTAACGCGCTCACCTGTGCTGCCTGCCAGCGCGCCATCGCTTCGGCCAGCGCGCCATAACCGACCAGCGTATTCAGTCCACAAAAAATGAGACACGCCAGTTGCCAGTCGCTAAGCTGGGCAATCACACCCGGCTTTGCTAATGGCAGCAATGCTATTGTACACAAAGTGTACAGCAAAAAGAGGATCTGCTGTGAGGCAAGACGTCGCAATAACACCTTTTGCGCGACGCCATAACTCACCCAGACCGCTGCTGCTCCTACGCCGAAGATAACACCCCAGGTGTAATCCGTCAGCCGGGTAAAAATCTCTATCAGACTGGTGTTGAAGAACATCACCAGACCGCATAGCAGCATGCTCGCCCCGACAATCTGCGTACCGCGCATCTTCTCCTTGAGGATAAAGACGCTGGCGACCATCATGCCCACCGGTGAAAGCTGACCAATCACCTGCGACGCCGTGGGGCTGAGATATTGCAGGGAAGAGCTGAACAGGATGAAGTTACCGAACAGACCGCCCGTCGCGATAGCCAGCAACACCAGCCAGCGCGGTTTACGGAAGAGCCGCAAGGGGGGAAGCTTACCTTTGACAGCCAGGATGGCCCCGAGACCGATGCTTGCCATCAGAAAGCGATAAAAGACCACCGTAGGCGGTTCCATCACTTCCAGTACCTGCTTCATGGCAATTGGCAGGGCACCCCAGCACATTGCGGTGGTGAGCGCCAAAAGAATACCAATGCCGGCCTGCTGCTTCATGCCCGTTTTCCCTACAGAAAAAATTACCGGGTTTCCAATGTAAAAAGCCCCGCAACAGGGTGCGGGGCTTTAATCCGTTACCGGACCGAGAAAACCTTACTCAGCAACGATGCTGATGTATTTACGGTTGTTCGGGCCTTTAACTTCAAATTTCACTTTACCGTCTGCTTTAGCAAACAGAGTGTGGTCACGACCGCAACCTACGTTGTTGCCAGCGTGGAATTTGGTACCACGTTGACGAACGATGATGCTACCCGCCAGAACGGATTCGCCACCGAAACGCTTAACGCCCAGGCGTTTAGCTTCTGAATCGCGACCGTTACGTGTGGAGCCGCCAGCCTTTTTATGTGCCATTTAAATCTCTCCTCAGGTCTTAGGCGCTGATGCCAGTAATTTTCACATCAGTGAACCACTGACGGTGGCCCTGCTGCTTACGGTAGTGCTTACGACGACGAAACTTAACGATTTTAACTTTCTCGCCACGACCGTGTGCAACAACTTCAGCTTTGATAACGCCGCCATCAACGAAAGGAACGCCGATTTTGACTTCTTCACCGTTTGCGATCATCAGAACTTCAGCGAATTCAACAGATTCGCCAGTTGCGATGTCCAGCTTTTCCAGGCGAACGGTCTGACCTTCGCTTACTCGGTGTTGTTTACCACCACTTTGGAAAACCGCGTACATATAAACTCCGCTTCCGCGCACATCCTCGTATGAATCAGAGTGCGCTATAAATATTCACAATAGGGCGCGAATATTACGCAAAACGCGAGCCTTTGACAAGTGCTACCGTCAATACATGAAGAAAAAAAACACAACACGTACGGTAACGTTTATCTGAGCCGTTTTTTCAGTACAATCAGCACTACTATTGATAAACCGAAACCCTTCGTTACCCCATTGAAGATGGGATCAACAGGATAAAAAGCCCGGCTTTTGCGATGAATTTAGAAAAAATCAACGAGTTAACCGCGCAAGATATGGCGGGTGTGAATGCAGCAATCCTGGAGCAACTCAACTCTGACGTTCAGCTGATCAATCAGTTGGGCTACTACATCGTCAGCGGCGGCGGTAAACGCATTCGCCCGATGATTGCCATCCTGGCCGCCAGAGCCGTTGGTTATCAGGGAAATGCCCACGTGACCATCGCAGCACTTATCGAATTTATTCACACGGCGACGCTTTTGCATGACGACGTTGTGGATGAATCGGATATGCGTCGTGGTAAAGCCACGGCAAACGCTGCTTTCGGGAACGCAGCCAGCGTTCTGGTGGGGGATTTTATCTATACCCGCGCCTTCCAAATGATGACCAGTCTGGGCTCTCTGAAAGTACTGGAAGTGATGTCCGAGGCCGTTAACGTGATCGCTGAAGGTGAAGTGCTGCAGCTGATGAACGTCAATGACCCAGACATCACCGAAGAAAACTACATGCGTGTGATCTACAGCAAAACCGCGCGCCTGTTTGAAGCAGCTGCCCAGTGCTCCGGTATTCTGGCGGACTGTACCGAAGCACAGGAAAAAGGCCTGCAGGACTATGGCCGTTATCTGGGTACCGCATTCCAGTTAATTGATGATTTGCTGGACTACAGTGCTGACGGCGAAACACTTGGCAAAAACGTGGGCGATGACCTGAACGAAGGCAAACCCACCCTGCCACTACTTCATGCTATGCGCAACGGTTCAGCCGAACAGGCAAAAATGATCCGTGAAGCGATTGAGCAGGGAAATGGCCGTCATCTGCTGGAACCTGTGCTGGAAACCATGGCAATCTGCGGATCGCTGGAGTGGACGCGTCAGCGTGCGGAAGAAGAAGCCGACAAAGCCATCGAAGCTCTTCAGGTCATTCCCGACAGCCCATGGCGCGATGCACTGATTGCGCTGGCCCACATCGCCGTTCAGCGAGACCGTTAATTCCTCCTGCATCTCCCTGCGGCCATCGCGGGGAGATTCCAGCACACACCTGTAAATTCCGTGTTCATGTAAATTCATCGGTTTAAAGACCGCATGAATAAAGCCATGCCTTATTCTGAATATCCCTTCCAGTAACGCGAACTTTTTAGAACAAGAGTGTGAAATGGGTATAGTAAGCCAGTCGTTTCAGAAGAAACGGCGTGACAGAATCCGAACTTAAGGACAGCGTTATGGATACGAAATTTATCGACTGGCACACGGCAGATATCATTGCGGCACTGCGCAAAAAAGGCACCTCACTGGCAGCTGAATCTCGTCGCAATGGCCTGAGTTCTTCAACCCTGGCAAACGCCCTGACTCGTCCCTGGCCAAAGGGAGAATTAATCATCGCAACTGCGCTGGATACGCATCCGTGGGTGATCTGGCCCTCGCGTTATCACGATCCCATTACCCATGAATTTATCGACAGATCGCGCATGATTCGCCAGAAAAAGGCAAAGAAAAAACCGCAGGAATAATGCGATTTTTGACAGGAACAGCAACCCCCCGGTCATTGCTGGCAGGGGGCTGCCGGAACGATTACTCGCCCTTCACACGCTCGATGTTAGCACCCAGCGCGCGCAGTTTGTCTTCGATACGCTCATAGCCACGATCGATGTGGTAAATACGATCCACAACCGTCGTACCTTCCGCGATACAACCCGCCAGCACCAGGCTTGCGGACGCACGCAGATCGGTAGCCATCACCTGAGCACCTGACAGCTTCTCAACGCCGTGACAAATCACAGTATTGCTCTCGATCTCTGCATGTGCCCCCATACGGATCAGCTCCGGTACGTGCATAAAGCGGTTTTCGAAAATGGTTTCAGTGATGAAGCCAGTACCTTCAGCGACCAGGTTTAGCAACGTGAACTGAGCCTGCATGTCCGTCGGGAACGCCGGATGTGGAGCAGTACGCACATTCACCGCTTTTGGACGCTGACCATGCATATCGAGGCTGATCCAGTCTTCACCGATCTCAATATCAGCACCCGCATCGCGCAGCTTCGCCAGCACCGCATCCAGCGTATCCGGCTGAGCGTTACGACAAACAATCTTACCGCCAGAGATCGCCGCAGCGACCAGGAAGGTACCGGTTTCGATACGGTCCGGCAGAACGCGATAGACACCGCCACCCAGGCGCTCAACGCCTTCGATGGTGATACGGTCGGTACCCTGGCCGGAGATCTTCGCACCCAGCGCGACGAGGAAGTTTGCGGTATCCACAATTTCCGGTTCACGCGCGGCATTTTCAATAATGGTGGTACCTTCTGCCAGCGTTGCCGCAGACATAATGGTGACCGTTGCGCCTACGCTCACTTTGTCCATGACAATGTGCGCGCCTTTCAGGCGACCATTCACGGACGCTTTAACGTAACCTTCTTCCAGTTTGATCTCTGCGCCCAGTTTCTCCAGACCAAAGATATGCAGGTCAACCGGGCGTGCACCGATTGCACAACCGCCTGGCAGTGAAACCTGACCCTGCCCAAAACGCGCCACCAGCGGGCCAAGCGCCCAGATGGACGCACGCATGGTTTTCACCAGGTCGTACGGCGCAGAGAAGTTGTTCACATTGCTGGCATCGATCCAGACGGAACCATTACGCTCAACTTTGGTTCCCAACTGGGTGAGCAGTTTCATGGTGGTGTCGATATCTTTCAGCTTTGGTACGTTCTGAATTTCTACCGGCTCTTCCGCGAGCAGCGCAGCAAAGAGGATTGGCAGCGCGGCGTTTTTCGCGCCAGAAATTGTGACTTCGCCCTGGAGACGCGTTGGCCCCTGTACACGAAATTTATCCATTGTGTGTTCTCTTATAAATTCAACCGTGCTGCGGGCCTGTCGCCCTCAGCTCAAAAACCGTTTAGTTTGCGATCGCGTGCCCACTCTTGCGGGGTGAACGCTTTAATCGACAGAGCGTGGATGCGGTTATCCGCAATATATTCCATCAGCGGCGCGTACACAGCCTGCTGCTTCTTCACACGGCTCATACCGTCGAACATCTCACCCACAGCAATAACCTGGAAGTGACTGCCATCGCCAGTGACGTGGGCTTCCTGAAGGGAGAGTGCATTCATCAGCACTGTCTGGATTTCATGATTTTCCATGGGCTCTTAATCATCTGATAGTGAAAACAAGCCCAACATCTTAGAGCAAAGTGACGTCGTCTTAAACAAGCAAAAAGCCCTGACGATGAAACTGTCAGGGCTTTCAGAAGTAACGCACTGAAAATATTAACGAGGCAGCACGTCCTGAGGGAGATTGTAGAGCTGCGCGAGGGTAACAACATTATCACTCGCGCCGTGAAGCTTGACGCTTTGCCCCTGCTTTCTCCCCACGGCAATCAGATGAGCGAGCAGCGCAATACCTGCTGTATCCACCCGTGTGACCTCGATTAAGTCGATGAGCGTCACACCCTGCATCGCTTCATGACGTTTGTCCCACAATGGATTCAGCAGATCCTGATCAAGTTCACCGGACAGCTTTAATGTCTCGCCTTCACGCGACCAGCTGAGTTGCTGAGACATTACTTCTTCTCATCCAGGGTAATTTTCTGACGAGAAATAGACTGCAGCTGCGCGGTAAGGCCATCAATGCCTTTGGTACGCAGCAAATCGCTCCACTCGTTCTGTTTGGTGGTGATCATGCTTACCCCTTCGGCAATCATGTCATACGCCTGCCAGTGCCCCGTCTGGCTGTTTTTACGCCACTGGAAATCCAGGCGAACCGGTGGACGCCCGTTAGGATCGTTGATCGTTACGCGAATAGGGACGATGGTCGCATCACCCAGCGGCTGCTCCGGGGCGATCTGATAGGTCTGACCGTGGTACATCGCCAGCGCCTGACCATATGCCTGTTTCAGGTATTCACGGAACGCGGCAAAGTAGGCATCACGCTGCGCGGGGGTCGCATCTTTGTAATAGCGACCCAGCACCAGCGCACCCGCATATTTGATCTGCACGTACGGAAGCAATTCCTGATCGACGACCTCACGCAGATAATCAGGATTAGCACGTATTTTTGGCTGCTCGTTTTTAAGACGGTCGAAAGTCTTCTTCGCAGCTTCGTCCATCTGTTTGTACGGGTTACTCTGATCCGCAGCATGCGCCGCGGTAAGAGGGGCAATGACCAGCATGGCAACCATTAACAGTCGTTTAAACATGAATGACTTCTCCTGAAATTAATTCGTCGTGCCAGATGTCGGTGCGACGTTGGTATGATCTTCAGTCTGCGCAGGGGCAGCATCGGACTTTTTATCATCTCCCTTACTGCTGTAAAGGAACTGACCAATCATATCCTCCAGCACCATCGCGGACTTGGTATCCTGGATAACGCTACCGTCTTTAAGGATAGTCGTTCCAAGCTCAGGATCTTCAAAGCCAACGTTCAGTGCCAGATATTGTTCGCCCAGCAGGCCAGAGGTACGGATAGAAAGCGAGCTGGTGTCCGGGATATGGTTGTAGCGCTCTTCAATATCCATCGCCACGCGCGGCAAATAGGTTTTCTCATCAAGCGTAATGTCCGATACACGGCCGATCACCACGCCACCAATACGTACCGGTGAACGGGCCTTCAGCCCGCCGATATTATCGAAGGTGGCATAAATACGATATGTCGGCTCGGTGCGGACAGATGTGATATCCGCCGCTCTCAGGCAGATAAACAGCGCAGCCAGCAGTGCCAGTAACAGGAACACGCCGACCCAAATTTCATTTTTTCTCGTTTGCATGAACTCAATTCCCAAACATCAGTGCGGTGAGCACAAAATCCAGACCCAGAACGGCCAGCGACGAATGTACGACTGTACGCGTTGTTGCACGGCTAATGCCCGCCGACGTCGGGATGGCATCGTAACCATTGAACAATGCAATCCAGGTGACCGTAATGGCAAAGACCACGCTTTTAATCAGGCAGTTGACCAGATCCATTCGCAGATCAATGGCGTCCTGCATGGCTGACCAGAAGAAACCGGCATCAATGCCTTTCCAGTGGACGCCAACCAGCGAGCCGCCCCAGATACCCACGGCGACAAACAGAATAGTCAGTAACGGTAACGAAATCACCCCAGCCCAGAAACGCGGCGAGATCACGCGACGCAGCGGATCGACCGCCATCATCTCCATGCTGGAAAGCTGCTCGGTCGCACGCATCAGGCCAATTTCAGCTGTTAATGCCGACCCCGCGCGCCCGGCGAACAACAGCGCCGCCACAACCGGCCCCAGTTCACGCAGCAGTGAGAGTGCCACCAGCATTCCAAGGCTGGTTTCTGCACTGTAGGTTGTCAGAACAAGGTAGCCCTGAAGCCCAAGCACCATACCGATAAACAGCCCGGAAACAATGATGATGAGCATCGACAGCACGCCGACATTATAGAGCTGACGCACCAGCAAAGGTGCGTGCTTGCGAAATTCCGGCTTGCCGACCAGCGCGTTGAATAACATCAATCCGGCACGCCCGAACGTCCTGATGGTTTTTATGCCACGGTGTCCGAGAGCGGCCAACGCATTTAACAGCATGAGTGGCTTAACTCCCTATTCCCAGTAAATCGTCACGATAGTCGCCCGCCGGGTAGCGGAACGGCACAGGGCCATCTGCAATACCGTCCAGGAACTGCCGCACGCGCGGATCGCAATTTTCCTGCAACGCCTGAGCGCTACCGTGTGCGACGATCTTTTTGTCCGCCACGATATAGGCGTAATCGGCAATGCTCAATACTTCCGGTACATCGTGAGACACAACAATGCAGGTGACGCCGAGTGCGCTGTTCAGCTCAGAGATGAGCTTCACCAGCACACCCATCGTGATAGGATCCTGTCCGACAAACGGTTCGTCGAACATGATTAAATCAGGTTCTAGTGCAATGGCTCGCGCCAGTGCAGCGCGTCGCGCCATCCCGCCGGACAGTTCCGAAGGCATCAGTTTTGCAGCCCCTCGCAGACCGACGGCTTCGAGCTTCATCATCACCGTGCTTTTCAGCAGTTCAGGCGGCAGGCTGGTATGCTCGCGTAACGGATAGGCCACATTATCAAAGACGTTCATGTCGGTGAACAGAGCCCCCGACTGAAAGAGCATGCTCATGCGTTTGCGGACAGTATACAGGCGTGAGCGCGACATCTCCGGGATGTTTTCGCCATCAAAGAGGATTTCACCGCTATCCGGTGGGATCTGCCCACCAATAAGACGCAGCAGGGTCGTTTTACCGATCCCGGACGGCCCCATGATGGCAGTGATCTTGCCACGCGGTACGGTCAACGAAATATCATCAAATATCAATCTGTTGGCGCGAGAAAAACTCACACCGCGAACATCGACTAAATTCGCCATCGTTTGGCTCATTTATGGTTCCTTTCTTACCCTGCTCACGTTAAGTCATGCAGCCTGAATCAACCCCAAACTCAGCATTTTTACAGAATAATAGCCGTTGAGGTTAGCGAAAGCTGGCATTTGTTTTACTTTTCCGGCGCATAAAGTCAAAATTAGGAATTCGTTACGCCTCAGACTGTATGCAGTCCAGCCATTCCCGCGCGATGGACCGACGAGTATACCTGAAGAAAGGACTTTTGATGCTTTTAGCAACAGCACTGTTAATAATTGGTTTACTTTTGGTGGTCTACAGTGCTGACCGTTTAGTGTTTGCTGCATCTATCCTGTGTCGCCTGACCGGCGTACCGCCTGTTGTCATCGGGATGACCGTTGTCAGTGTTGGAACCTCGCTTCCTGAAATCATCGTCTCTGTTTCGGCATCGCTGCATGGTCAGGTAGACCTGGCTATTGGCACCGCGATTGGCTCGAACATCGTCAATATATTACTGATTTTAGGCCTGGCGGCTCTGCTCCACCCATTTCGCGTGCATTCCGATGTTCTGCGCCGTGAATTGCCGCTAATGTTAATCGTAAGCCTGCTGGCAGGGTGCGTATTTTATGATGGCGTACTGAGCTACAGCGACGGTATTTTCTTGCTGGCGCTGGCCGTCATCTGGCTGCTTTATAGTGTTAAAATCGCCCGCCAGGCTGAAAAGCTGGGTCAGGATAGCCTGACTCGGGAGCAGGTTGCCGAACTCCCGCGGGAGGGCACGCTGCCTGTAGCACTGCTCTGGCTTGGCGTCGCGCTGATCATCATGCCAATGGCAACTCGCATGGTCGTCGATAACGCGACGGTACTGGCGAACTATTTTGCCATCAGTGAACTGACCATTGGCCTGACGGTCATTGCCATCGGCACCAGTCTGCCGGAGCTGGCTACAGCCATTGCGGGAGCACGCAAAGGTGAAGATGACATTGCTATTGGCAATATCATCGGTTCCAACATTTTTAATATCGCGATTGTGATGGGTCTGCCGGCCCTCATAACGCCCGGGCCTTTTAACCCCCTGGCGTTCTCACGCGATTACGGTGTGATGTTGCTGGTCAGCGTGATATTTGCCCTGCTCTGCTGGCGGCGGCAACGCCAGATCGGCAAAGGCGCAGGCGCGCTGTTGACGGGTGGATTTATCGTATGGATGGCGATGCTGTACTGGCTCTCGCCTCTTCTCTCTGGGTAAACGGAAACGCATTATGTCGCAAATAGAATTGCAGCCGGGTTTTGACTTTCAGAAAGCAGGCAAAGACGTTCTGGAGATTGAACGTGAAGGTCTGGCGCAGTTAGATCAGTACATTAATCAGGATTTTAGTCTGGCATGTGAGAAGATATTCTACTGTGCTGGCAAAGTCGTGGTAATGGGGATGGGCAAGTCCGGTCATATTGGCCGCAAAATGGCAGCGACGTTTGCCAGCACCGGAACCTCTTCTTTCTTTGTACACCCGGGGGAAGCCGCACACGGCGACCTGGGGATGGTCACGCCACAAGATATCGTCATCGCACTATCAAACTCCGGTGAATCCAATGAGATCCTGGCGCTGATCCCGGTACTGAAGCGACTGCAGGTTCCCCTCATTTGCATGACCAGTCGTCCTGAAAGTAGCATGGCGCGGGCGGCCGATATTCACCTGTGCGTTAAGGTTCCCAAAGAAGCCTGTCCGCTTGGCCTGGCGCCGACCTCCAGCACCACCGCAGCGCTGGTCATGGGTGATGCGCTTGCCGTGGCCCTGCTGGAAGCCCGTGGTTTCACGCCTGAAGATTTCGCACTTTCTCATCCTGGCGGTGCGCTGGGACGGAAACTGCTTCTGCGGGTTAACGATATTATGCACACCGGGGATGAAATTCCCCACGTCAGTAAAGCGGCCTCCCTGCGCGATGCGCTGCTGGAAATCACCCGCAAGAACCTGGGTATGACGGTCGTGTGCGATGACCTGATGAAAATTCAGGGGATCTTCACCGATGGGGACTTGCGTCGCGTGTTTGATATGGGTGTCGATGTCCGCACGCTTGGCATTGCCGATGTGATGACACCTGGCGGCATCCGCGTTCGCCCGGGTACGCTGGCAGTGGATGTGCTGAATCTGATGCAGTCCCGTCATATCACCTCCGTTATGGTTGCCGATGGCGACCAGTTGCTGGGTGTGGTACATATGCATGATCTGCTGCGCGCAGGCGTAGTGTAATGAAGGATAAGACAATGAGTAATGCGGGTGCATCCCTTGCAACCTGTTATGGTCCGGTCAGTACCCATATGATGGCGAAGGCAGAAAAGATTCGCCTGCTCATCCTGGATGTGGATGGGGTCCTCTCCGATGGCCTGATTTACATGGGCAATAATGGTGAAGAGCTGAAAGCGTTTAACGTTCGCGACGGTTACGGTATCCGCTGTGCCCTTACCTCGGGGATCGAGGTTGCCATCATCACCGGGCGAAAAGCTAAACTGGTAGAAGATCGCTGTGAAACGTTGGGCATTACCCATCTGTATCAGGGGCAATCCGATAAGATGGCGGCTTTCAACGATTTACTGGGTAAACTGGCTATCGCGCCAGAAAACGTGGCTTATGTCGGGGATGACCTGATTGACTGGCCAGTAATGGCTGAGGTCGGCCTGAGTATCGCTGTTGCCGATGCGCATCCGCTGTTGCTCCCACGCGCTGACTACGTTACCCACATCAATGGCGGTCGTGGTGCCGTACGTGAAGTCTGCGATCTGCTTCTGCTGGCGCAAGGCAAGCTTGATGAGGCCAAAGGGCAATCAATATGAGTAAAACCAGACGTTGGGTTATCATTCTGCTTTCGCTTGTCGCATTGGTATTGATTGGCGTCAACCTTGCCGATCGCGATGATACGCAAACGGAAGTGATCAATAATAACGATCCAACCTATAAAAGCGATCACAGCGATACCGTGGTCTATAGCCCGGAAGGGGCGCTGAACTATCGCCTGATTGCCCAGCATGTTGAATATTTTTCAGATGACGGTATTTCGTGGTTTACCCAGCCTGTCATGACGACGTTTGATAAGGACAAAGTCCCGACGTGGTCAATCAAGTCAGACCGGGCAAAACTGACAAATGACCGTATGCTTTATCTATATGGCCACGTTGAAGTCAACGCTCTGACGCCTGACTCGCAACTGCGAAAAATTACGACGGATAATGCCCAGATCAACCTGGTGACCCAGGATGTGACGTCGCAGGATCTGGTCACACTGTATGGCACAACATTTAATTCCAGCGGTTTAAGAATGCGCGGGAACTTACGCAGCAAAAACGCCGAGCTGATTGAAAAGGTTAGAACCTCCTATGAAATTCAAAACAAACAAACTCAGCCTTAAAGTAATTATCGCCAGTGCGATGCTGGCGACCAGTCTCCCCGCGCTTGCTGTAACGGGCGATACCGACCAGCCGATCCATATCGAGTCAGACACGCAGTCTCTTGATATGCAGGGTAACGTCGTCACCTTTACGGGTAATGTCGTCATGACCCAGGGCACCATCAAAATTAACGCCGACAAAGTGGTCGTTACCCGTCCGGGTGGTGAGCAGGGCAAAGAGATTATTGATGGCTACGGCAACCCGGCAACCTTCTACCAGATGCAGGACAACGGCAAGCCGGTGAAAGGCCACGCCACGCACATGCACTATGAGCTGGCGAAGGATCTGGTCATCCTGACGGGTAACGCCTATCTGGAACAGCTGGACAGCAATATTACCGGCGACCAGATCACCTATCTGGTGAAAGAGCAAAAAATGCAGGCCTCCAGCGAGAAAGGCAAACGCGTAACCACCGTACTGGTTCCGTCGCAGCTGCAGGACAAAGGTAAAGGCCAGGCCCCGGCACAGAAGAAGAGTAACTAATTCGTTATGGCAACATTAACTGCAAAAAATCTCGCGAAGGCCTATAAGGGCCGCCGTGTCGTAGAAGATGTCAGTCTGACCGTCAACTCCGGCGAAATTGTGGGCCTGCTTGGCCCTAACGGTGCGGGTAAAACCACCACGTTCTACATGGTCGTTGGCATTGTGCCGCGCGATGCCGGCAACATTGTTATTGACGATGAAGACATCAGCCTTCTGCCGTTGCACGCGCGCGCGCGCCGCGGAATCGGCTATCTGCCGCAGGAAGCTTCTATTTTCCGCCGTCTTAGCGTTTACGATAACCTGATGGCGGTCCTGCAAATTCGTGACGACCTGACCAGCGAACAGCGTCAGGATCGTGCCAACGAGCTGATGGAAGAGTTCCACATTGAGCACCTGCGTGACAGCCTCGGTCAGGCGCTCTCCGGGGGTGAACGTCGCCGCGTTGAAATCGCGCGTGCGCTGGCCGCAAACCCGAAATTTATCCTTCTGGATGAACCGTTTGCGGGTGTTGACCCCATCTCCGTTATCGACATTAAACGTATTATTGAACACCTGCGCGACAGCGGGCTTGGCGTGCTGATCACTGACCACAACGTGCGTGAAACGCTGGCCGTGTGTGAACGCGCCTATATTGTGAGCCAGGGCAATCTGATCGCCCACGGTACGCCGCAGCAGATCCTCGAAGATGATCATGTTAAGCGCGTCTATCTTGGGGAAGACTTCAGACTCTGATAGGGTAGAGGTAACGTAACGCCGAACCGGAGAAAAATGCTCTGAACATGAAGCAAGGTTTGCAATTAAGGCTCAGCCAACAACTGGCGATGACGCCGCAGCTACAGCAGGCAATTCGCCTGTTGCAACTGTCCACGTTAGAACTCCAGCAGGAGCTCCAGCAAGCGCTGGACAGCAATCCGCTGCTGGAACAAACCGATCTTCATGACGAGGTAGATACCCAGCAGTCGCAGGATACAGAAGCGCTCGATACCGCTGATGCACTCGAACAAAAAGAGATGCCGGACGAGCTTCCGCTGGATGCCAGTTGGGATGAAATCTACACCGCCGGAACCCCTTCCGGTACGCGTGCAGACTACCAGGACGATGAGCTACCGGTCTATCAGGGTGAAACCACCCAGTCGCTACAGGATTATCTGATGTGGCAGGTGGAACTGACCCCCTTCTCCGATACCGACCGCGCGATTGCCACGTCAATTGTCGATGCCGTTGACGACACGGGCTATTTGACCGTCACGCTGGACGATATTCTGGAAAGCATGGGCGACGACGAGATAGAGCTTGAGGAAGTTGAAGCCGTTCTGAAGCGCATCCAGCGTTTCGATCCGGTCGGTGTGGCGGCAAAAGATCTGCGCGACTGCCTGCTGATCCAGCTTTCTCAGTTCAGCAAAGAGACGCCATGGCTTGATGAGGCGCGTGTCATCATCAGCGATCATCTGGATCTGTTGGCTAACCACGATTTCCGCACCCTGATGCGCGTCACGCGCCTGAAAGAAGAGGTGCTGAAAGAAGCGGTGAATCTGATCCAGTCGCTCGACCCACGTCCCGGACAGTCGATACAGACCAGCGAACCTGAGTATGTGATCCCGGATGTACTGGTCAGAAAACACAATGGCCGCTGGGTCGTTGAACTGAACTCTGACAGCATCCCTCGCCTGCAAATCAACCAGCAGTATGCCTCCATGTGCACCAGCGCACGAAACGACTCTGATAACCAATATATTCGTAGCAATCTGCAGGAAGCGCGATGGTTGATCAAAAGTCTGGAGAGCCGAAATGATACGCTGCTCCGCGTCAGCCGCTGTATTGTCGAACAGCAGCAGGCTTTCTTTGAGCAGGGTGAAGAGTATATGAAACCGATGGTACTGGCGGATATCGCCCAGGCCGTCGAGATGCATGAATCAACCATTTCCCGCGTCACCACGCAGAAGTATCTGCACAGTCCACGCGGTATTTTTGAGCTTAAGTATTTCTTCTCCAGCCATGTTAATACCGAGGGCGGCGGTGAAGCGTCGTCAACGGCAATTCGCGCACTGGTGAAGAAGTTGATCGCCGCGGAGAACCCCGCGAAGCCACTGAGTGACAGTAAGTTAACCACCATGCTGTCCGACCAGGGTATTATGGTGGCACGTCGTACTGTTGCGAAGTATCGAGAGTCTTTATCCATTCCGCCGTCCAACCAGCGTAAACAGCTGGTCTGACACAACCGATAAGGAAGACACTATGCAGCTCAACATCACTGGACAAAACGTCGAAATTACTGAGGCTTTACGCGACTTCGTGAATGCGAAATTTGCGAAACTCGAGCAGTATTTCGAAAGGATCAATCAGGTCTATATTGTGTTGAAAGTGGAGAAAGTGACTCATATCTCGGATGCAACCCTGCACGTCAACGGGGGTGAACTCCATGCCAGTGCGGAAGGGCAAGACATGTATGCGGCTATCGACGGCTTGATTGATAAGCTTGCGCGACAGCTTAATAAACATAAAGATAAACTGAAACAACACTAATTGTCCGGGCAGTTAACGGGTGCAGGACGGCCTGTTGTGAAACACAACGGGCCATTTGTACAGTTAGCGCTTAGGTGAAATTATGATGAACAACGATTCCGCTCTTCAATTGAGCAATGTCCTTAACCAGGAATGTACCCGCAGTGCAGTTCACTGCCAGAGCAAAAAACGTGCGCTGGAGATCATCAGTGAACTGGCCGCCAAACAGCTGGGCCTGCCGCCGCAGGTGGTGTTCGAAGCTATCCTGACCCGTGAAAAGATGGGCAGTACCGGCATCGGCAACGGTATCGCGATCCCGCATGGCAAACTGGAAGAAGACACTTTGCGTGCCGTCGGTGTGTTTGTGCAGCTGGAAACCCCTATCGCCTTCGATGCCATTGATAACCAGCCCGTCGATCTCCTCTTCGCGCTGCTGGTGCCTGCCGACCAGACGAAAACCCACCTGCATACGCTTTCTCTGGTCGCAAAACGCCTGGCCGATAAAACCATTTGCCGTCGGCTACGCTCAGCCCAAAGTGATGAAGAGCTCTATCAAATTATCACTGAAGCAGAAGGCAATCAGGATGATGCATAACCAGGAGATGGCTTTCACATCTGTTGTCCTGAGGAGAAACGGAACATGGTACTGATGATTGTCAGTGGCCGTTCAGGGTCGGGGAAATCCGTTGCTCTGCGCGCGCTGGAAGACATGGGTTTTTACTGCGTAGATAACCTGCCGGTCGTGTTGTTACCCGATCTGGCTCGGACGCTTGCGGAAAGACAAACCTCTGCCGCCGTCAGTATCGACGTTCGTAATATGCCTGAATCGCCAGAAATTTTTGAGCAGGCGATGAGTAACCTGCCTGAGGAATTCTCACCTCAGTTGCTGTTCCTGGATGCAGATCGTAATACCCTGATCCGCCGCTACAGCGATACCCGTCGTCTGCACCCGCTTTCCAGTAAGAACCTCTCTCTGGAGAGCGCTATCGACGAAGAGAGCGATCTGCTGGAGCCGCTCCGTTCTCGTGCTGACCTGATTGTCGACACCTCTGAGATGTCCGTTCATGAGCTGGCGGAAATGCTGCGTACCCGTTTGTTGGGCAAGCGCGAGCGTGAACTGACGATGGTGTTCGAGTCCTTCGGCTTTAAGCACGGTATCCCCATTGATGCGGATTATGTTTTCGACGTGCGTTTCCTGCCGAACCCTCACTGGGATCCGAAACTGCGTCCAATGACAGGTCTGGATAAACCCGTCGCGGCCTTCCTCGACCGACACACAGAAGTTCACAATTTTATCTACCAGACGCGAAGCTACCTTGAGCTATGGTTACCTATGCTGGAGACAAACAATCGTAGCTACCTGACAGTGGCGATTGGCTGTACCGGCGGTAAACATCGTTCGGTCTACATCGCCGAACAGCTGGCCGATTATTTCCGTTCACGCGGAAAGAACGTTCAGTCCCGTCATCGCACGCTGGAAAAACGTAAAACATGACCGTAAAACAAACTGTTGAGATCACCAATAAGCTGGGCATGCATGCACGCCCGGCGATGAAACTGTTTGAGCTGATGCAGGGGTTCGATGCAGAAGTTCTGCTGCGTAATGATGAAGGCACAGAAGCGGAGGCGAACAGCGTGATCGCACTGCTGATGCTGGACTCAGCCAAAGGACGCCAGATTGAAGTAGAAGCCACCGGCCCCCAGGAAGAGGAAGCGCTGGCGGCAGTGATTGCGCTGTTTAACGCCGGTTTTGACGAAGACTAACGTTCATTCCTTTGGCGGGTGGCGCTACGCTTACCCGCCCTGCATGAGATTATTACGCTGCATAAACCCCTCCCCACCCAGCTGGCGCATCTGGCGCATAATCCACGCCTGTCGGCTTCGTACATACCCTGACGGTGCACTGGCTTTAAAGCGGATGGGATTTGGTAAGACGGCGGCGAGTAGTGCCGCTTCTGACATACTCAGGCGACTGGCAGGTTTATTGAAATAACGCTGCGCAGCAGCTTCCACGCCAAATACACCGTCGCCAAACTCAGCGATATTGAGATAGACGGTCAGAATGCGTCGTTTACTCCATACCGTTTCCATCCCCAGGGTCAATCCCGCTTCCAGCCCCTTTCGCACCCAGCTTCGACCATCCCAAAGAAACAGATTTTTGGCCGTCTGTTGCGACAGCGTTGACGCACCGCGTACGCGGTTCTCGTGGCGTTCGTTATGGGCAAGTGCCTTCTCAATGGCCGCCACATCAAACCCCCAGTGCTCCGGGAATTTCTGATCCTCCGCTGCGATAACCGCCAGACCCATGAACGGTGAGATGTCGTCCATGCTCACCCAATCGGAATGTGCAACGTAGCGGAAATCTCCGGAAAGCCATGCACCAACCTGGCGCTCGACCATCACAGCAGAGAAAGGGACCGGTACAATACTGAATAAAGCAATCCCGCCGCCCCAGAAGACAGCCAGTAAAAGCAGGACTTTCAGCAGAACACGCTTTATTCCTGCCCCGGGACTCAACTTACGACTCATTCAGTAAGCACCAGCACTCTGTCCACCAGCTTTTCAATGCCCGTGGCAGCCTCAGCAATACTCTGCGCCAGCATGTAGGCAGGCGTGGTAATAATTTTATTGTCTTCGTCCACCACAATGTCATCGACAGGACACGGCACATGTTCGCCGCCCATATCCTCAACAACTTCAGCAGTGTCGATGTCGGTCCCAATAGTCAGACGCAGCGGGAAATCAAAAATTTTCGGCAGCATCGCTGGGGCAATACAGATAAAACCCTGCGGCTTACCCGCTGCGTGCATTGCACGTGACAGCGCTTTTAAATCCGGATCTACATGGCACTCTGCCCCCTGGGAAGCAAAGCTGCTCAGGTTTTTCGCTGCCCCAAACCCGCCAGGCACAATTAACCCATCAAGCTCTGAAGCATTAGCCTGATTAAGAGGGTGAATATTACCGCGAACAATGCGTGCCGCTTCAATCAGCACGTTACGTGTTTCCGCCATCGGCTCACCGGTCAGATGATTAATCACATCAGCCTGGCTTTTATCCGGCGCGAAGCAGACTACATCAGCTCCGTTTCGGGAAAGCGCCAACAATGTAATTACCGCTTCATGTATCTCTGAACCGTCGTAAACACCGCATCCGCTCAGCACGACACCAATCTTTTTCATCATAACGTTCCTTCTCTGCAACTCGCTGAAGCACATTAATAATTTTGATTAAAACGCTATGCTTCACACATTTCACTGATTCATGTAACAAACCATTTAAGATTTGCTATCTTATCTGCGTGCGGCCTAAATTTTTCAGGCGGCGCCCTTTCGAAAATAACTTTAAAAAACAGGCGCAGCCACGATTTCCCTGGTGTTGGCGCAGTATTCGCGCACCCCGGTTAATCCGGGGTCATTTTTTTCTGGCATCGACCCAGGCTTTAAGTACCGCAACATCGTTTTGCCACTCTTGTTTCATCTCTTCGACCCAATCACCAACGTTATCTTCCCATGCTGGTAAATCAGGTGACTGAATCTGTTGTCCCAACTGTTGCAGATGGCGTAACCCGACCGATCCAGCCGCACCTTTGATTTTATGTCCTTCTTCCACAATGCCCTTCTGGTCTCGCGCCGTCAGGTTTGATTCCAGCACACTCAGATAGCCAGGCATCATCTTTTCGAACACGGCCAGACCGTCGGTAATCAGTTTTGGGCCAACCAGATCGATATACTGCTCCAGCATCGCGGTATCGAGTATCGTTTGGGCTTTTGCGCTATCAACAGACGTCATGGTGCTCTCCTCTTCTTCACGGGTATCCCAGAACTTCTTGATCATGGCGGTCAGGGCAGGCACCGCCAGCGGTTTGCTAAGCACATCATCCATACCGGCATCGAGGTACTCTTTTTTGTCTTTCAGCACGTTCGCCGTCAGCGCGACCAGCGGCGGCAGATCGTCAGCGGCATATTTGCTCGTCAGTTCACGTGAGATATCCAGCCCGGTCATGTCCGGCAGTTGAATATCCAGCAAGACGAGGTCATATTCACCCGGTTTAAACATCTCCAGCGCGGCTTTACCGGTCATTGCTACGTCCACACTGTTACCCAGTTTTTCCAGCACCGAGCGTGCCACAATTACGTTCAGCTCGATGTCTTCCACCAACAGGACGTGCAGCGCTGGCAGCGGCATATCGTCGTTTTCAAAGGTATCCTCAACCTCTTCAGCCACCGCTGGCGCATGTACCGTCAGCGTGAAGGTCGAGCCTTTGCCCGCCTGGCTGGTTACCGTAATGTCCCCGCCCATACTCTTCGCAAGCCGTTTAGATACCGCCAGGCCAATACCTGTACCGGTGGCGGGTTTCCCGCCGTTGCTGTCTTTCACCTGATAGTACATCGCGAAAATTTTGTCCTGCTCTTCCTGTGGAATACCAATCCCGGAGTCTTCCACCTCAAAGTGCAGCATGTCACCTTCGTCATAGCGGATGCGCACCGCAACCTGCCCCTTCTGGGTAAATTTCACGGCGTTACTAATAAGGTTCCAAAGGATCTGGCGCAGGCGCGTACCGTCCGTGACCACTTTATGCGGCAGTGGCAGTGAAGGTTCCATAACAAAACTCAGCCCTTTCTGCTGCGCCTGCAGACCGGACAAGTTTTCCAGATCGGCCATGAAGCTGGTGAAATCAACAGGCTGGTTATCCAGCTGGACTTTACGGCGCTCCATCTTATCCATGTCGATAATATCGTTGAAGATATTACCCAGCGTGACCGCCGAGACATGGATAGTTTTGAGGTATTTTTCCTGTTCCGCGGTCAGATCGGTGTCCAGCAAAATACGGCTCAACCCAACAATGCCATTAAGCGGCGTACGCAGTTCGTGGCTGATGGTGGAGATAAAGGTGGTCTTATCGCGGCTGGCGCGCTCAAGGGCATCCTGATAGCGCTTACGCTCGGTAATATCGCGACCAAAGCCCATCAGGCCATGACGTTTCCCGACTCGGTCGTAGTACGGCACTTTACGGATCTCAAAGCAGGCTTTGCGCCCGTCCGGGTAATCCAGCCACTGTTCATAGGTCAGCGAGACGTTGTGGCGGAAGACTTTTTCATCTGTCTCCATGACCTTGGCCGCCGCCTCCTCAGAATAGACATCCTGAGGTTTCAGGTGAATCAGCTGCTTTTCACTTTTCCCGGTCAACAGCTCCATCGCCCGGTTACAGCCGGAGAACTCTTTGTCTTCGTTACGGTAGAAAACCAGATCCGGAGAAGCATCGAGGAATGACCGCAGGAAAGAGGATTGCTGCTCAAGCTGGATCTGCGTGACCTCGCGCTCTTTCATTTCGATTTTAAGCTGCTCCAGCGTGGCCTGACGCTCGGCTTCCGCCTTCTCACGATCTGAAATCTCCTGGTTCAGCTGTGCAATGTTGTCTTTGAGCTGGACATTGAGCTTCAGGTCGCGCTCGCGCATCTCTTCCAGTTTATCGACCAGTTTTGACAAGCGCTGACGGGACTCTTCCAGCTGTTCAACCACCACGGAGAGGAAATACACCGCCCAGGGGGTAATGAGCAAGCCAAAGAAGATGGAGCGGATGACGTCGATACTCTCGACCTGACCATGAAGAACCATGGTAACGGCCATCTGCACGACAATCGCCAGAACGACCAGCGCCAGCGCAAGTAGCATGGAGAAACGCACCAGCCCGAGCTTCATCATCAGGTCGACGTAGTACTGGGCAAGCATTCGAATTTGCTTCATAGAGGATCCCTTCACGACTTTATCGCTCAATAATACTCAAATTCGCGGCGGGGCGTTGAAGGTTGTGAGAAAAAGTGCGGGATGAAACAGGAGATTAGCCTCGCTCCCGGTTAATCAGGAGCGAGGAGAGGTCAATCAGGAGCGTTTCAGCAGCAGCCAGAGGCTGATCAGGAAGAAACTGGCGCTTGGCAGCAACGCACCAATAATCGGCGGGATGCCGTAAACCAGCGTCAACGGGCCGAAGATCTGATCGAGAACGTAGAATACAAAGCCGAAGCTGATACCGGTTACGACGCGTACACCCATCGGCACACTACGCAGCGGGCCGAAGATAAACGACAGTGCCATCAGCATCATCACCGCCACGGACATTGGCTGGAAGATTTTGCTCCACATGTTGAGCTGATAACGTCCGGCATCCTGTCCGCTCGACTTCAGGTATTTCACATAGTTATGTAAACCACTGATAGAAAGCGCATCAGGATCCAGTGCCACAACCCCGAGTTTATCTGGCGTGAGGTTCGTCTTCCACGTACCAGATACCGTCTGAGAACCGGTGATCTGTTTCGGATTTGTCAGGTCAGACTCATCTACCTGTGACAAACGCCACTGCTTATGTTCGGGGTCAAACTTCGCCGATGAGGCGTGTTTGACTGACAGCAAACGGCGCTGGTCGTTGAAGGAGTAGATACTCACGCCGCCCAGCTCATCATCACCTTTTACACGTTCGATGTAGACGAAGCTTTTACCATCTTTCGCCCATAATCCTTGCTGCGTCGAGAGCAGTGAACCACCGTACATCGCCTGAGCACGATAGTTACGCGCCATCTGTTCACCCTGCGGCGCCACCCACTCGCCAATCGCCATGGTCAGCAGCACCAGAGGGATCGCGGTTTTCATTACCGACAGCGCAACCTGCATACGGGTAAAACCCGATGCCTGCATAACAACCAGCTCGCTGCGCTGGGCCAGCATCCCCAGCCCCAGCAGCGCACCTAACAGGGCTGCCATCGGGAAGAAGATCTGCACATCTTTCGGCACGCTGAGTAAGGTGTACATTCCCGCGCCTAGCGCGTCATAGCTCCCCTGCCCGGCTTTTTTCAGCTGATCAACAAATTTGATAATGCCGGAGAGCGACACCAGCATGAACAACGTCATCATGATGGTGGTAAAAATGGTTTTACCGATATAGCGATCAAGAACGCCAAACGCCTGCATTAGATGGCTCCTTTACGCGAGAATCGGGCACGTATGCGGCGCACTGGCACCGTATCCCACAGGTTTAATCCCAGCGCGAGTAAGATGTACAAGCTGTTGACGACCCAGGTCCAGACCATAGGATCCAGCTTACCCTTAGCACCGTTTGAGCGAATCGAAGTTTGCAGCAGGAAGTAGACCAGGTACAGCAGCATCGCCGGTAGCATGGAGAGCACACGTCCCTGGCGAGGGTTCACCACGCTCAGCGGAACCACAATCAATGCCATCATAAACACGGTGAAGACGAGAGTAATTCGCCAGTGGAACTCAGCCCGCGCTCTGTCAGTATCGGTATTCCACAGCGTACGCATGTCCATTTGCTCGGTATCCGATGGATCGAGCGCCACAGTCTGATGACCGATAATGGCCTGGTAGTTCTGGAAGTCCGTGATACGGAAGTCACGCAGCATCGCGGTACCTTCAAAACGGGTACCTGTATTCAGCGTCACAATCTGCGAACCATCTTTGCGTTGTGCAAGCTGGCCAGAGTCGGCGACGACCACCGACGGACGTGCGTTACCTTTCGTACGCAGCTGCGCCAGAAATACATCGTTGAATTTACTGCCGTCTACGCTCTCAATAAACAGCACAGAGTTACCGTCAGTCGCCTGCTGGAACTGCCCCTGGGCTAATGCCGCCATGCCGGGGTTCGCTTTCGCTTCGGCCAGCACTTCATCCTGATGACGGGAGGACATGGGACCTGCCCACATTACATTCACCGCAGCAACGATACCGGTGAACAGCGCCAGTATCATCGCGGCCTTCACCAGCACGGCTTTGCTCAGACCACAGGCATGCATCACCGTGATTTCACTCTCGGTGTAGAGCTTACCAAGCGTCATGAGCAGACCAAGGAAAAGACTTAGCGGCAGGATAAGCTGCGCCATTTCCGGGATCCCTAAACCAAGCAGGGAAAGCACCAGATTCGTTGGAATTTCGCCGTCAACGGCCGCACCGAGGATCTTAACCAACTTCTGACAGAAAAAAATCAGCAGCAGGATGAAGAGGATCGCCAGTTGGCTTTTGAGCGTCTCCCGCACCAGATATCTTATGATTATCACTTTAAATACGCCCGTAAAAACCCGTCTCTTTGCTGGAAAATCGCTTGTTTCATGGCTTAAACGTCATTTATTCTCTTGAGTCGTCGAAATCATCGCTAAGATTAAAACACCCGGCGGATTCACGCTTCAGGACTTTTTTCTGACGTGTCGAAACCGTAATAACGTAAGATTAACACGAAGTCACCACAACAGCGGACATGAGTTACGAAAGCTTTCAATTCTATCTGTAGCTGCCGCCGTTGTCTTTAAGATTCAGGAGCGTAGTGCATGGAGTTCAGTGTAAAAAGCGGTAGCCCGGAGAAACAGCGGAGTGCCTGCATCGTTGTGGGCGTCTTTGAACCACGCCGACTCTCCCCGATCGCCGAACAACTCGATAAAATCAGTGACGGCTACATTAGCGCCCTGCTGCGCCGTGGCGAACTGGAAGGCAAACCTGGGCAGACGCTGTTACTGCACCATGTTCCGAACGTACTGTCCGAGCGCATTCTGCTGATTGGCTGCGGCAAAGAGCGCGAGCTGGATGAACGCCAGTATAAGCAGGTGATTCAGAAAACGATCAATACGCTGAATGATACCGGTTCAATGGAAGCCGTCTGCTTCCTGACAGAACTGCACGTCAAAGGCCGTAACACCTACTGGAAAGTGCGCCAGGCTGTCGAAACAGCAAAAGAGAGCCTGTACAGCTTCGATCAGCTGAAGACCAATAAAAGCGAGCCGCGTCGCCCGCTGCGAAAAATGGTCTTCAACGTGCCAACCCGTCGCGAACTGACCAGCGGCGAACGCGCTATTCAGCACGGTCTGGCGATTGCGGCTGGCATTAAGGCGGCGAAAGATCTCGGTAACATGCCGCCTAATATCTGTAACGCCGCGTATCTGGCCTCTCAGGCGCGCCAGTTGGCTGATACCTACAGCAAGAATGTCATCACCCGCGTTATCGGCGAACAGCAGATGAAAGAGCTGGGGATGCACTCGTATCTGGCCGTCGGTAACGGCTCTCAGAACGAATCCCTGATGTCAGTCATCGAATACAAGGGCAACCCGTCTGAAGATGCACGCCCAATCGTGCTCGTCGGCAAGGGCCTGACCTTCGACTCCGGCGGTATCTCGATCAAACCTGCCGAAGGCATGGATGAGATGAAATACGACATGTGCGGCGCAGCAGCCGTATACGGCGTGATGCGTATGGTCGCAGAACTTCAGTTGCCGATTAACGTCACTGGCGTACTGGCAGGCTGCGAAAACATGCCTGGCGGTCGCGCTTATCGTCCAGGTGACGTCCTGACCACCATGTCTGGCCAGACGGTTGAAGTCCTGAATACCGACGCCGAAGGCCGTCTGGTGCTGTGCGACGTGCTGACCTACGTCGAGCGTTTCGAACCAGAAGCGGTCATCGACGTGGCTACCCTGACCGGTGCCTGCGTGATCGCGCTGGGTCATCACATCACCGGCCTGATGTCGAACCACAACCCGCTGGCACATGAGCTTATTGGTGCTTCAGAGCAAGCCGGTGACCGCGCATGGCGTCTGCCGCTGGGTGATGAGTATCAGGAACAGCTGGAGTCTAACTTTGCGGATATGGCGAACATCGGCGGCCGTCCTGGTGGTGCTATCACCGCAGGTTGCTTCCTGGCACGCTTCACCCGCAAGTACAACTGGGCACACCTGGATATTGCCGGCACCGCATGGCGTTCCGGTAAAGCCAAAGGCGCAACCGGTCGCCCGGTCGCGTTACTCTCGCAGTTCCTGCTGAATCGCGCTGGCTTTAACGGCGACGAGTAAGTCAAAACGGCAGTAAACCGTAGGCCGGGTAAGGCGAAGCCGCCACCCGGCTTAAGCATTTAAAGTGAGCACAAGAAGCCCCATATATGAAGAATGCAACGTTCTACCTTCTGGACAACGACACCCATCAGGATGGCCTCAGCGCCGTAGAACAGCTGGTGTGTGAAATTGCCGCAGAACGTTGGCGAGCAGGCAAGCGCGTTTTGATTGCCTGCGAAGATGAACAGCAGGCTATACGGCTTGATGAAGCGTTGTGGGCACGTCCGCCGGAGAGTTTTGTGCCGCATAACCTGTCTGGCGAAGGTCCGCGCGGCGGTGCGCCGGTCGAAATTGCCTGGCCGCAAAAGCGCAACAGCAGTGCGCGCGATATTCTGATTAGCCTGCGGATAGATTTTGCAGATTTTGCCACCGCTTTCACAGAAGTGGTAGACTTTGTCCCTTACGAAGAATCTTTGAAACAACTGGCGCGCGAACGCTATAAAGCGTACCGCCTGGCTGGTTTTAACCTGAATACGGCAACCTGGAAATAATGGAAAAGACATATAACCCACGCGATATCGAACAGCCGCTTTACGAGCACTGGGAACAGCAGGGCTATTTCAAGCCTAACGGCGATGAAAGCAAAGAGTCCTTCTGCATCATGATCCCGCCGCCGAACGTCACCGGCAGTTTGCATATGGGTCATGCTTTCCAGCAGACCATCATGGACACCATGATCCGCTACCAGCGCATGCAGGGTAAAAACACCCTGTGGCAGGCGGGGACTGACCACGCGGGTATCGCGACCCAGATGGTGGTTGAACGTAAAATTGCCGCGGAAGAAGGTAAAACTCGCCACGACTACGGTCGCGACGCGTTCATCGACAAAATCTGGCAGTGGAAAGCGGAATCTGGCGGCACCATTACCCGTCAGATGCGTCGTCTTGGCAACTCCGTGGACTGGGAGCGTGAGCGCTTCACCATGGATGAAGGCCTGTCCAACGCCGTTAAAGAAGTCTTCGTCCGTCTGTATAAAGAAGACCTGATTTACCGTGGCAAACGCCTGGTAAACTGGGACCCGAAACTGCGCACCGCTATCTCTGACCTGGAAGTGGAAAATCGCGAGTCTAAAGGCTCCATGTGGCATATCCGCTATCCGCTGGCTGATGGTGCCAAAACCGCCGATGGTAAAGATTACCTGGTGGTCGCGACGACCCGTCCGGAAACCCTGCTGGGCGATACCGGCGTGGCTGTTAACCCGGAAGATCCACGTTACAAAGATCTGATCGGCAAATTTGTGGTGCTGCCGCTGGTTAACCGCCGTATTCCGATCGTGGGCGACGAACACGCCGACATGGAAAAAGGTACCGGCTGCGTGAAAATCACCCCGGCGCACGACTTTAACGACTACGAAGTCGGTCGTCGTCACGCCCTGCCAATGATCAACATTCTGACTTTCGACGGTGATATCCGTGAAAGCGCAGAAGTGTACGATACCAAAGGCGAAGAAACTGACGTTTACTCAAACGCTATCCCGGCAGAATTCCAGAAAATGGAACGTTTTGCCGCGCGTAAAGCGATTGTGGCTGCCGTTGACGCACTCGGCCTGCTGGAAGAGATCAAGCCTCACGACCTGACCGTGCCGTACGGCGACCGTGGTGGCGTGGTTATCGAGCCAATGCTGACCGACCAGTGGTACGTGCGTGCTGATGTGCTGGCGAAACCGGCTGTTGAAGCGGTTGAAAACGGCAGCATCCAGTTCGTGCCGAAGCAGTACGAAAACATGTACTTCTCCTGGATGCGTGATATTCAGGACTGGTGTATCTCCCGTCAGCTGTGGTGGGGTCACCGCATCCCGGCATGGTACGACAACGAAGGCAATGTCTACGTTGGCCGCACGGAAGACGAAGTGCGTCAGGAAAATAACCTGAGCGCTGACGTTGCGCTGCGCCAGGACGAAGACGTGCTGGATACCTGGTTCTCTTCCGCCCTGTGGACCTTCTCCACCCTCGGCTGGCCAGAAAACACCGACGCGCTGCGTCAGTTCCACCCAACCAGCGTGATGGTATCCGGCTTCGACATTATCTTCTTCTGGATTGCCCGCATGATCATGATGACCATGCACTTCATCAAAGATGAAGACGGTAAACCTCAGGTTCCGTTCCATACCGTTTACATGACTGGGCTGATCCGTGACGACGAAGGCCAGAAGATGTCTAAATCCAAGGGCAACGTTATTGACCCGCTGGATATGGTCGACGGTATCTCGCTGGAAGAGCTGCTGGAAAAACGCACCGGCAATATGATGCAGCCGCAGCTGGCTGAGAAAATCCGCAAGCGTACCGAGAAACAGTTCCCGAACGGGATCGAGCCTCACGGTACTGACGCCCTGCGTTTCACCCTGGCGGCACTGGCTTCTACTGGCCGTGACATCAACTGGGACATGAAGCGTCTGGAAGGTTACCGTAACTTCTGTAACAAGCTGTGGAACGCCAGCCGCTTCGTGCTGATGAACACTGAAGATCAGGATTGCGGTTTTAACGGCGGCGAGATGACTCTGTCTCTGGCAGACCGTTGGATCCTCGCGGAATTCAACCAGACGGTGAAAGCATTCCGCGAAGCGCTGGACAGCTACCGCTTCGATATCGCGGCAGGCATCCTGTACGAATTCACCTGGAACCAGTTCTGTGACTGGTACCTGGAGCTGGCGAAGCCAGTGATGAACGGCGGTTCGGAAGCGGAACTGCGCGGTACGCGTAACACGCTGATTACCGTGCTGGAAGGTCTGCTGCGTCTTGCGCATCCAGTCATTCCATTCATCACCGAAACCATCTGGCAGCGTGTGAAAGTGATTGCTGGCATCAACGCAGACACCATCATGCTGCAACCATTCCCGGAATTCGATGCGGTGAAGGTTGATGACGCTGCGTCAGCAGATACCGAATGGCTGAAACAGGCGATCGTTGCAGTACGTAACATTCGTGCAGAAATGAACATCGCTCCGGGTAAACCGCTGGAATTGCTGCTGCGTGGTTGCAGTGAAGCTGCTGTTCGTCGTGTCACCGAGAACAACACCTTCCTGAAAACCATGGCGCGTCTGGAAAGCATCACCGTACTACCTGCGGATGATAAAGGTCCGGTATCCGTGACCAAAATCATCGACGGCGCAGAGTTGCTGATCCCGATGGCAGGTCTTGTCGACAAAGACGCTGAGCTGGCTCGTCTGGCGAAAGAAGTGGCGAAAGTCGACGTGGAAATCGGCAAAATCGAAAGCAAACTGGCGAACGAAGGCTTTGTGGCCCGCGCGCCGGAAGCGGTCATCGCCAAAGAGCGTGAGCGTCTGGTTGCTTTCGCCGATGCGAAGACCAAACTGATTGAGCAGCAGGCAGTGATTGCCGCCCTGTAATGCTTTTACCCCTTACGCTTCAGGGCGTAAGGGGTAACCTTCCTGAAAACTCCTCGCTTGCACTCCCCTTTCTGCGGTGCTATTAACAGCAGTTATGTGTCAATTTTTGTAATGAGTCATACTATGAGCGTGATTACCCCCGTCGCGACGACGATGCGTCGGATCACAGAGCAGGATAACCCGGCTATTGCCGCCGTTATCCGCACCGTTTCGGCCGAATATGGCCTGACGGCTGACAAAGGCTACACGGTTGCAGACCCAAATCTGGATGAGCTTTTTCAGCTCTACAGCCAGCCAGGGCATGCCTATTGGGTAATAGAGCAGAATGGTCTGGTTGTGGGCGGCGGCGGCGTGGCGCCACTCAGTTGTAGCGAGCCGGATATCTGTGAACTACAGAAAATGTATTTCCTCCCAACTGCACGCGGGCAAGGACTGGCGAAAAAGCTGGCACTGATCGCCCTGGAACACGCACGTAAGCAGGGTTTTACGCGCTGTTACCTCGAAACAACCGCCTTCCTCAAAGAGGCTATTGGCCTGTATGAACATCTGGGCTTTGAGCATATTGATGCACCGCTCGGTTGTACCGGCCACGTCGATTGCGAAGTCAGGATGCTGAAAAATCTGTAAATAATATTGCCGCCCTCTTCTGTTAAGCGGTGCTGAACTGAATGCTCTACACTCTCAGTTCACACCACAACGGGGGAAATACGATGTCGAAGATAAAAAGCTACGCCGCACCGCAGGCGGGTGCAGAACTTGAGCTGTACGAGTACGATGCGGGCGAACTAAAAGCAGAAGACGTCGAAGTACAGGTTGATTACTGCGGGATCTGCCACTCGGATCTCTCGATGATCGACAACGAATGGGGCTTCTCCAGCTACCCGCTGGTTGCCGGACACGAAGTGATTGGCCGCGTCGTGGCGCTCGGTAGCGCCGCGCGGGACAAAGGACTGAAAGTAGGTCAACGCGTGGGCATTGGCTGGACAGCACGCAGCTGTGGTCACTGCGATGCCTGTATCAGCGGAAATCAGATCAACTGCCTTGAAGGCGCCGTTCCCACCATACTGAACAAAGGCGGTTTTGCCGATAAGCTGCGCGCCGACTGGCAATGGGTCATTCCGCTGCCGGACAGCATTGATATCGAATCCGCCGGTCCGCTACTGTGTGGCGGTATCACTGTCTTCAAACCTCTGCTGATGCACCATATCACTGCCACTAGCCGCGTGGGTGTCATCGGTATTGGCGGACTGGGCCATATCGCCATCAAACTGCTGCATGCGATGGGCTGTGAAGTCACTGCGTTCAGCTCCAACCCGGCGAAAGAGAAAGAAGTGCTGGCAATGGGGGCAGACAAGGTAGTGAACAGCCGCGATCCACAAGCGCTGAACGCGCTGGCAGGCCAGTTTGATCTCATCATCAACACCGTCAACGTCGATCTCGACTGGCAACCGTACTTTGAGGCGCTGGCCTACGGCGGTAACTTCCACACCGTAGGTGCCGTGATGAAGCCGCTGCCCGTTCCGGCGTTTACCTTGATTGGCGGGGATCGCAGCGTGTCCGGCTCTGCGACCGGTACGCCATTCGAGTTGCGCAAACTGATGAAGTTTGCCGGACGCACTAAAGTGGCTCCGACCACTGAGCTGTATCCGATGTCAAAAATCAACGAAGCGATCCAGCACGTGCGTGACGGTAAAGCCCGTTACCGCGTGGTGTTGAAAGCGGATTTTTGATTTTCACGCGCACATCATGTTTTCAGGCCGGGTAAGGCGTAGCCGCCACCCGGCATTTCAACACTACCGAGCCAGCGCAGCAAACACCTCTGCCACCGCGACCGCCCCCGGATCCATTACCCCTTCCAGGTTCTCTTTATTCACATACGACGAACGCCCCGCTCCGGCTTTCTGCATTTTCGCGGTCGCTTCGGCACCCTGCCGCGCAGCCTGCGCCGCCGCGTGAAGATCACCTTTCTGCAACGCTTCCAGCGCCGGCTGTAGCGCGTCGATCAGCGTACGATCGCCGAGATCCGCCCCACCATACTGCTTCATCTGCGCCAGCCCACTCAGCAGGGCCTCCGGCAACGGCTTCCCGTCATGCAGCTTTTGTCCGGCCGCCGTAAAAAAGATCGACATCAGCACGCCACTCGATCCCCCCATCACCGTAGCCAGCCGCTCGCCCACCAGCAACAGCAGCGTCGGGATGTCATTGAGCGGTAATTTGTGCTCCTCAAAGCGCTGCGCAATGTCCCGTGCGCCTTGCGCAAAGGTAGAGCCGGTATCGCCATCCCCCACTTTAGCATCCAGTGCATTGAGCCGATTTTCCAGCTTAATCAGCGTGGTTGTTACCTGGGAGACATACTCGCCCACCTTTGCGTTAGCAGATGGGGTATATTCCACGCGGTCATGCAGCGCGCTATGTTCCTGTACACACAAGGGGGCAAACGCCACCGGTTTTTGCCAGCCCAGCGTCTCAACCTCTTCATGGAGCGCTTTTTCAAAGAGGTCGTTAAGCTTCAATAACGTCAGGGAAAAGCCCTTCATATCCAGGGCACTCACCAGCGGCGCGGGGCCAATCAGGTACGCGATATGCTCTTTCAGAGCCGAGTGCGCCAGTTCTTTGGTGAGCAGCGCCATCTCCAGAGCCGACACGCCGCCAAGATTGTTAATCAGCACTGCAAAGCGCCCCTCACCCGCCTGTGCCTTCAACGGCGTGACCAGCGTATCGATAATGGCTTTGCTGTTTTGCGTATCAACCACCGAGGCCCCCGGCTCCCCGTGAATACCGAGCCCCAGCTCCACATGACCTTGTTTAATTCGCCCTTCTTCATCATCACTGCCTGGCAGGTTACAGGTTTGCATCGCAACGCCCAGGCTCCAGAGGTTATCGCAGGCCTGTTGCGCAATATTCCGCACTTCACTCAGTGATTTCCCGTGCTCCGCCGCATAACCTGCAATCTTATGCACCAGCGCCGTACCGGCAATGCCGCGCGGCTGCTTGTTATCCGGCAGCGCGATGTCATCGGCAACAATCACCATCTCCACCTTCAGGCCATAGCGTTTGGCCTTTTCCGCTGCCAGACCGAAGTTCAGGCGGTCGCCGGTATAGTTTTTGACGATCAGCAGACAACCGCGATCGCCCGTTACCGCCACAATGGCGTTCAGTACCGCATCCACGCTCGGCGAAGCAAACAGATCGCCGCACACCGCCGCCGTCAGCATGCCTTTGCCGACAAACCCGGCGTGTGCAGGCTCATGACCAGAGCCACCGCCGGAGATCACCGCCACGCGGCTTTTGTCCCAGTCGCCGCGCGCGACGATCCTGATGGCCGGATCGATATCAAGTTTGACGAGGTTTGCGTGTGGCGCAGAAAGCAGTATGCCTTCAATGGCATCGTTGACCAGCTGTTTGCGATCGTTAAAGAAGAATCTGGACATAGTTTCCCACTATTTTGTGAACCGTATGCAAAAGCATAGTCCGCGCTGGATAATGCGCCGCAAAGTCAGGAATTTACTCAACCAAATTGCGACCAGGTTGCCTATACTCCACCCAGGACTAAGAGAGGAAGCGCATTATGAGTACACCATTGTTAATTGCCCGGACGCTGGAAAAAGAGCTGTATTTACTGCCCGCGATGGCGAACCGCCACGGTCTGATCACCGGAGCGACCGGAACGGGGAAAACCGTCACCCTGCAAAAGCTGGCGGAGTCGCTTTCAGAGATTGGCGTGCCGGTCTTTATGGCTGACGTGAAAGGCGATTTAACCGGTGTGGCTCAGGAGGGTACCCCCTCCGAAAAACTGCTCGAACGCCTGAAAAATATCGGTATTACGGACTGGACGCCGCACAGCAATCCGGTGGTGGTGTGGGATATCTTCGGTGAGAAAGGCCACCCGGTGCGCGCGACCGTCTCCGATCTCGGTCCTCTACTGCTGGCCCGTCTGCTTAACCTTAACGACGTGCAGTCCGGCGTATTGAATATTATCTTCCGTATTGCCGATGACCAGGGGTTGCTGCTGCTTGATTTCAAAGATCTGCGCGCCATTACCCAATACATCGGCGATAATGCTAAATCCTTCCAGAACCAGTACGGCAATATCAGTAGCGCGTCAGTGGGTGCCATTCAGCGCGGATTACTGACCCTGGAGCAACAGGGGGCCGAGCACTTCTTCGGCGAGCCGATGCTGGATATCAAAGACTGGATGCGCACCGACAGCAACGGCAAAGGCATCATCAACATTCTGAGTTCTGAGAAGCTCTATCAGATGCCGAAGCTTTACGCCGCCAGCCTGCTGTGGATGCTCTCTGAGCTCTACGAACAGCTACCCGAAGCCGGTGACCTGGAAAAACCCAAACTGGTGTTCTTCTTTGACGAAGCACACTTGCTGTTTAACGATGCCCCACAGGTACTGCTGGACAAGATTGAACAGGTTATCCGCCTGATCCGTTCCAAAGGTGTTGGCGTCTGGTTTGTTTCGCAAAATCCGTCAGACATTCCGGACAACGTGCTCGGGCAACTTGGTAACCGCGTGCAGCACGCCCTGCGCGCCTTTACGCCGAAAGATCAGAAAGCCGTTAAGGCTGCCGCGCAAACCATGCGTGCCAATCCGGCCTTTGATACCGAAGCCGCTATTCAGGCTCTGGGCACTGGTGAAGCACTGATCTCGTTCCTGGATACGAAGGGTAGCCCGTCAGTTGTGGAGCGCGCCATGGTGATTGCGCCTTGCTCGCGCATGGGGCCGGTGACCGATGATGAGCGCAACGGCCTGATTAACCACTCTCCGGTGTATGGGAAATACGAAGACGAGGTGGACAGAGAATCTGCATACGAGATGCTGCAAAAAGGGGTACAGGCAACAACGGAATCACAGGATGCGCCAGCCAACAAAGGCCAGTCTGTTTCCGTCGATGACGGTATTCTCGGCGGCCTCAAAGACATCCTGTTCGGCAGCACCGGGCCGCGCGGCGGCAAGCGTGATGGCGTTGTACAAACCATGGCGAAAATCGCCGCGCGGCAGGTCACCAATCAGATCGTACGCGGCATGCTTGGGAGCCTGTTAGGCGGCCGTCGCCGGTAGCCGGGGAACCCACGGACAGCCAAGCGCCGAGCCCTGTACCCCGTTCTCCTGCAGATAACGGTCGATTGCTACCATCCCCGTCCAGCGGTTCTCACACCAGAGCGGTGCCAGAAGCGTTGGGCGGCGTGCGCTGGCCGAGATGCGGTGGTAGACGATCTCCGGTGGCGTGTGGCGAATCATTTCGCCCGCCGTCACCGTATATTCGTCCAGCTCAATCCCGCTTAACCGTCCCGCTTCCCAGGCTTTGGCCATAATGCTGCCCTTCACGATATGCAGCGGATGCAGCTTGATACCGTCGACGCCGGTTTCCACTACCCTTTCCAGCGTTTCAAGGCCATGCTGCTGACCTTCGCCGGGTAACCCAACAATCAGGTGCGAACAGACCTTTAGCCCGCGCTCACGAGCAAGGCGCGTGGTGCGCTGGTAGCTGGCGAAATCATGCCCACGGTTAATGCGATGCAGCGTTTTGTCATGTGCAGTTTGCAAGCCCAGCTCCAGCCAGACCTCGTATCCCTGTTCTTTGTAGTCACCGAGGAGATCCAGCACCGCGTCTGGTACACAGTCCGGGCGCGTGCCCACGCACAGCCCAACGATGTTAGCCTGACTGACGGCCTGCTGATACATCGAGCGCAGTACCTGCACCTCAGCCCACGTGCTGGTGTAGGCCTGGAAATAGGCCAGATACTGTTTTGCGCGGTTCACCAGGCTCGCCTGATGGGCAAGCTGTTCAGCGATAGATTTATGCTGCTGTGCTTCGTCAGCAAACGACGCAACGTTACAGAACGTGCAGCCACCACGCCCGATGGTGCCATCGCGATTCGGGCAGCTAAAGCCGCCATGCAGCGTCAGCTTATGAACCTTTTGCCCATAGCGTTGCAAAAGATCCCCACCAAACATATTGACTAATTTCTGTAACTGCATAATCTGATAGACCGTCCCGGAGAAAGGGGACAAGCCTGCCATTTTTAGCCTCTGTCGGCGATGACCTGGATCAATCGCCCTGGACGGCCTTTATCTATATGAATAAATACTCAGGATTACTGCAATTTCATTCACGCCAGTTGTGATTACTTTTCCTTATGTTCTGATTGTTTTTTTCGTTTATAGCGCCCCCACTGAAAAACAGTGGGTTTATGCGGGTTTGCAGCCAATGCCAGATTATTATTCTGCTATAAAACTGCTATTCAGCACGCTACATTGATAATACCGCTTTCATATAGTGAGTCAGATCACACTCCGCTGCGTCCTGCCAGGGCATACAATCAATGTAAAAATAGTTAAATACCCTTTAATTACAATTAGATAAACTCCATTTAGCACATTTTTGTATAAATAAGATTGCCATTTGACCTGTGTACCAATTCCCGATAAGTTGGAAATCCGCTGGAAGCTTTCTGGATGAGCGGCCTGCTCATCATATTTATGCAGTAATTGAGATTCCCTCTGAAGCAAGTCCTCAAACTTGTTTACCTGCGCGAAAGGATGAAAAGAGGGCGAATGCGAGGTCCGCGTATGAAACGCAAACCCCGTCGCCATGCTCTTTCTGTGCCTATGCGCCACGGTAAAGTTCAGTGGGAAGCCCGACGAGCCTGGGGAGGTTCACTGATATGTTGTACGATAAATCCCTTGAGAAGGATAACTGTGGTTTCGGCCTGATCGCCCACATAGAAGGCGAACCTAGCCACAAGGTAGTGCGTACTGCCATTCACGCACTGGCCCGTATGCAGCACCGTGGTGCCATCCTCGCTGATGGTAAAACCGGCGACGGTTGCGGTCTGCTGCTGCAAAAACCGGATCGTTTCTTCCGTATCGTTGCGGAAGAGCGCGGCTGGCGTTTAGCCAAAAACTACGCTGTCGGTATGCTGTTCCTGAACCAGGATCCTGAAAAAGCTGCCGCCTCACGCCGCATCGTCGAAGAAGAACTTCAACGTGAAACCCTGTCTATTGTGGGCTGGCGCAATGTGCCGACCAACGAAGGGGTGCTCGGTGAAATCGCCCTCTCCTCGCTGCCTCGTATTGAACAGATTTTTGTTAACGCGCCTGCGGGCTGGCGTCCACGCGATATGGAACGCCGTCTGTTCATTGCCCGTCGCCGCATTGAAAAGCGTCTCCAGGACGATAAAGAGTTCTACGTTTGTAGCCTCTCGAACCTGGTGAACATCTATAAAGGTCTGTGTATGCCGGCTGACCTGCCGCGCTTCTACCTGGACCTGGCGGATCTGCGTCTGGAATCGGCCATTTGCCTGTTCCACCAGCGCTTCTCCACCAACACTGTTCCACGCTGGCCGCTGGCTCAGCCGTTCCGCTATCTGGCGCACAACGGCGAGATCAACACCATCACCGGTAACCGCCAGTGGGCCCGCGCCCGTACCTATAAGTTCCAGACGCCACTGATCCCTGACCTGCACGATGCCGCACCGTTCGTCAACGAAACGGGCTCTGACTCCAGTTCAATGGATAACATGCTGGAACTGCTGCTGGCAGGCGGGATGGACATCGTTCGCGCCATGCGTCTGCTCGTGCCACCTGCCTGGCAGAACAACCCGGATATGGATCCGGAGCTGCGCGCGTTCTTTGACTTTAACTCCATGCATATGGAGCCGTGGGATGGCCCGGCGGGCATCGTAATGTCCGACGGCCGTTTTGCAGCCTGTAACCTGGACCGTAACGGTCTGCGTCCGGCGCGCTACGTCATTACCAAAGACAAACTCATCACCTGTGCCTCCGAAGTCGGTATCTGGGATTACCAGCCTGACGAAGTGGTTGAGAAAGGCCGCGTCGGCCCGGGTGAACTGATGGTTATCGACACCCGCGGCGGACGTATTCTGCACTCCGCCGAAACCGATAACGACCTGAAAAGCCGCCATCCGTACAAAGAGTGGATGGAGAAAAACGTGCGTCGCCTCGTGCCGTTCGAAGACCTGTCCGATGAAGATGTCGGTAGCCGCGAAATGGACGACGACACGCTAGCGAGCTTCCAGAAACAGTTTAACTACAGTGCTGAAGAGCTGGATTCCGTTATCCGCGTGCTGGGTGAAAACGGCCAGGAAGCCGTTGGATCCATGGGCGATGACACCCCGTTTGCCGTGCTCTCCAGTCAGCCACGTATCATTTACGACTACTTCCGCCAGCAGTTCGCGCAGGTCACCAACCCGCCAATCGATCCGCTGCGTGAAGCCCACGTGATGTCGCTGGCGACCAGCATCGGCCGCGAGATGAACGTTTTCTGCGAGGCCGAAGGCCAGGCGCACCGCCTGACCTTTAAATCGCCGATCCTGCTGTACTCCGATTTCAAACAGCTCACCACCATGAAAGAGGAGCACTACCGCGCTGACACACTCGATATCACCTTCGACGTGGCCGAAGCGAGCCTCGAAGAGACGGTGAATGCCCTGTGTGACAAAGCCGAACAGATGGTGCGTAACGGTACCGTTCTGCTGGTGCTGTCTGACCGTAATATCGCGAAGAATCGCCTGCCGGTGCCAGCACCAATGGCAGTCGGTGCTATCCAGACCCGTCTGGTTGAGAAGAGCCTGCGCTGCGACGCCAACATCATTGTTGAAACCGCAAGTGCACGTGACCCGCACCACTTTGCCGTGCTGTTAGGCTTTGGTGCGACGGCGATTTATCCATACCTGGCCTACGAAACACTGGCACGTCTGGTCGATACCCGCGCGATCGACAAAGACTACCGTGCAGTGATGCTGAACTACCGTAATGGCATCAACAAAGGTCTGTACAAGATCATGTCCAAAATGGGCATCTCGACCATTGCCTCCTACCGATGCTCGAAGCTGTTTGAAGCGGTCGGCCTGCATGACGAGGTCGCCAACCTCTGCTTCCAGGGCGTGGTCAGCCGCATCGGCGGTGCCAGCTTTGCTGACTTCCAGCAGGATCTGGTAAACCTGTCGAAACGCGCCTGGCTGGCACGTAAACCATTGGATCAGGGCGGTCTGCTGAAATACGTTCACGGTGGCGAATACCACGCCTATAACCCGGACGTGGTGCGCACGCTGCAGCAGGCAGTTCAGAGCGGCGAATACAGCGATTATCAGCAATATGCTGAGCTGGTAAACAGCCGTCCGGCAGCAACGCTGCGCGATTTGCTGGCACTGAATCCTGGTGATGATGCGGTCAGTATTGATGACGTTGAGCCAGCCACTGAGCTGTTCAAACGCTTTGATACTGCAGCAATGTCTATCGGTGCTCTCAGTCCGGAAGCCCATGAAGCGCTGGCGGAAGCCATGAACAGCATCGGTGGGAACTCGAACTCCGGCGAAGGCGGCGAAGATCCTGCCCGTTACGGCACCAACAAAGTGTCCCGTATCAAGCAGGTGGCATCCGGTCGCTTTGGCGTCACGCCAGCGTACCTGGTCAACGCCGACGTTATTCAGATTAAAGTCGCTCAGGGTGCTAAACCGGGCGAAGGCGGTCAGTTGCCGGGTGATAAAGTCACCCCGTACATCGCCAAACTGCGCTACTCCGTACCGGGCGTGACGCTGATCTCTCCGCCACCACACCACGATATCTACTCTATCGAGGATTTGGCGCAGCTAATTTTCGACCTGAAACAGGTCAACCCGAAAGCGATGATCTCCGTGAAGCTGGTTTCAGAGCCGGGCGTCGGTACCATCGCAACGGGCGTAGCAAAAGCCTATGCGGATCTCATCACTATCGCCGGTTATGACGGTGGTACCGGTGCAAGCCCACTCTCCTCCGTGAAATATGCGGGTTGTCCGTGGGAGCTGGGGCTGGTGGAAACTCAGCAAGCGCTGGTAGCTAACGGTCTGCGTCACAAGATCCGTCTGCAGGTGGATGGCGGTCTGAAAACCGGCCTTGACATCATCAAGGCGGCGATTCTGGGTGCGGAAAGCTTCGGCTTTGGCACCGGTCCAATGGTTGCACTCGGCTGTAAATACCTGCGTATTTGCCACCTGAACAACTGTGCAACCGGCGTTGCAACCCAGGACGAGAAGCTGCGTAAGAACCACTATCACGGTCTGCCGTTCAAAGTGACCAACTACTTTGAGTTCATCGCCCGCGAAACCCGCGAGCTGATGGCGCAGCTGGGCGTGAAGCGCCTGGTAGACCTGATTGGCCGTACCGACCTGCTGAAAGAGCTGGAAGGCTTCACCGCCAAGCAGCAGAAGCTGGAGTTGAGCAAGCTGCTGGAAACCGCGCAGCCGCATCCAGGCAAAGCGGTCTACTGCACCGAGAACAACCCGCCGTTTGATAACGGCGTGCTGAACGCGCAGCTGCTGCAGCAGGCGAAACCCTATGTTGACGACAAGCAGAGCAAAACGTTCTGGTTTGATATTCGCAACACCGACCGTTCCGTGGGTGCCTCCCTCTCCGGTTACATCGCGCAGACGCACGGTGACCAGGGGCTGGCTGCTGATCCGATTACCGCGCACTTCAGCGGTACTGCGGGCCAGAGCTTCGGCGTGTGGAACGCAGGCGGCGTTGAGCTGTATCTGACCGGCGATGCCAACGACTACGTCGGTAAAGGCATGGCGGGTGGTCTGCTGGCGGTGCGTCCTCCTGTCGGTTCAGCTTTCCGCAGCCACGAAGCCAGCATCATCGGAAACACCTGTCTGTACGGCGCGACCGGCGGTCGTCTGTTTGCAGCGGGCCGTGCGGGCGAGCGTTTTGCGGTGCGTAACTCCGGTGCAATCACCGTGGTGGAAGGCATTGGCGATAACGGCTGTGAATACATGACGGGCGGGATTGTTTGCGTTCTGGGTAAAACCGGCGTGAACTTCGGCGCAGGCATGACGGGTGGTTTTGCCTACGTCCTGGATGAAGACGGTGAGTTCCGCAAACGCGTGAACCCGGAGCTGGTGGAAGTGCTGGACGTTGACACGCTGGCTATCCACGAAGAACACCTGCGCGGTCTGATTACCGAACACGTGCAGCATACCGGTTCTTCGCGCGGCGAAGAGATCCTGGCGAACTGGCCAGCGTTCTCTGCGAAATTCGCGCTGGTTAAACCGAAGTCCAGCGATGTTAAAGCACTGTTGGGTCACCGTAGTCGTAGCTCAGCAGAGCTGCGTGTGCAGGCGCAGTAAGGAATTCAGATGAGTCAGAACGTATACCAGTTTATCGACCTGCAGCGTGTTGATCCGCCAAAGAAACCGCTGAAAATCCGTAAAATTGAATTTGTTGAAATCTATGAGCCGTTTTCAGAAGGCCAGGCCAAAGCACAGGCAGACCGCTGCCTGTCCTGCGGTAACCCTTACTGCGAATGGAAATGTCCGGTGCATAACTACATCCCGAACTGGCTGAAGCTGGCCAACGAGGGGCGTATCTTTGAAGCCGCCGAGCTGTCTCACCAGACCAACACCCTGCCGGAAGTGTGTGGCCGCGTGTGTCCTCAGGACCGTCTGTGTGAAGGCTCCTGTACGCTGAACGACGAGTTTGGCGCAGTGACCATCGGTAACATTGAGCGTTATATCAACGATAAAGCGTTTGAGATGGGCTGGCGTCCGGATATGACCGGCGTGAAGCAAACCGACAAGCGCGTGGCAATCATCGGCGCGGGCCCGGCGGGCCTGGCCTGTGCGGACGTGCTGACCCGCAACGGCGTGAAGGCAGTGGTCTTTGACCGTCATCCGGAGATCGGCGGTTTGCTGACCTTCGGTATCCCGGCCTTCAAGCTGGAGAAAGAGGTCATGACCCGCCGTCGTGAAATCTTCACCGGCATGGGTATCGAGTTCAAACTGAATGTGGAAGTAGGCCGCGATGTGCAACTCGACGATCTGCTGAAAGATTACGACGCCGTATTCCTGGGCGTGGGCACCTATCAGTCCATGCGCGGTGGTCTGGAGAACGAAGACGCACCAGGCGTTTACGACGCTCTGCCATTCCTGATTGCTAATACCAAGCAGATTATGGGTTACGGCGAAACCGCCGATGAGCCATACGTCAGCATGGAAGGCAAACGCGTTGTCGTACTGGGTGGTGGTGATACGGCGATGGACTGTGTGCGTACTTCCATTCGTCAAAATGCGGCACACGTGATCTGCGCCTACCGTCGTGACGAAGAGAACATGCCGGGCTCTAAACGCGAAGTGAAAAACGCGCGTGAAGAGGGCGTGGAGTTCCAGTTCAACATCCAGCCTCTGGGTATTGAAGTGAATGCCAACGGTAAAGTGAGCGGCGTGAAGATGGCGCGTACTGAGATGGGTGCGCCGGATGCGAAAGGCCGTCGTCGCGCCGAGATCGTAGCCGGTTCTGAGCATGTGATCCCGGCCGATGCCGTCGTGATGGCGTTCGGTTTCCGCCCTCACAGCATGGAGTGGCTGGCGAAGCACAGCGTGGAGCTGGACTCTCAGGGCCGCGTGATTGCGCCGGAAGGCAGCGACAACGCTTTCCAGACCAGCAACCCGAAAATCTTCGCCGGTGGCGATATCGTTCGCGGCTCTGACCTGGTGGTCACCGCGATTGCCGAAGGTCGCAAAGCGGCTGACGGTATACTGAATTACCTGGAAGTGTAAAAAAACAGGCCCGATTGGGCCTGTTTTTTTATTTGACGACGCGAAGAGCCGGACGACCACCGCGTGGAGGCGGATCGTCATCAGGATCATTGTCGTCATGATGATCGGGTTTATCGCCATCAATAAGCGACATCACCGTGTCGCTTTCGCGCTCATCGGATGCGTTGTCATCATTCAGGCTGGCAACATCTTCATCATACGCCGCTTCCGGCTCGAACATCGTACCCGCGCCGTTTTCACGCGCGTAGATCGCCAGTACCGCAGCCAGAGGAACGGACACCTGACGCGGCACACCGCCAAAGCGCGCATTAAAGCGCACTTCGTCGTTGGCCAGTTCCAGGTTACCCACCGCGCGCGGCGCGATGTTCAGCACGATCTGTCCGTCACGCGCATATTCCATAGGAACAAGCACGCCCGGCAACGTCACATCCACAACCAGGTGCGGCGTGAGCTGGTTATCCAGCAGCCATTCATAGAAGGCGCGCAGCAGATACGGACGGCGTGGGGTAAGTTGTGACATTTCCACAGTCATTAGCCTCGGCCAAGACGCATTTCACGTTCAGGTTCAGTTAACGATGCCAGGAATGAATCACGTTCAAATACGCGAGTCATGTAACCCTTCAGCTCTTTTGCACCCGGACCGCTGAACTCTACGCCCAGAGTCGGCAGACGCCAAAGCAGCGGTGCCAGGTAGCAATCCACCAGGCTGAACTCATCGCTCAGGAAGAATGGCTTCTGACCAAACACAGGGGCAATTGCCAGCAGCTCTTCACGCAGTTGCTTACGTGCTGCGTCGGCTTCAGAAGAGGAACCGCTAACGATAACGTTCATCAGCGAGTACCAGTCTTTCTCGATACGCTGCATGTACAGGCGGCTTTCACCACGCGCAACAGGGTAAACCGGCATCAACGGCGGATGTGGGAAACGCTCATCCAGATATTCCATAATGATACGGGATTCCCACAGGGTCAGCTCGCGATCCACCAGCGTCGGTACGCTTTGGCTCGGGTTGAGATCGATCAGATCCTGAGGTGGGTTATCCTTTTCCACATGCTCGATCTCAAAACTGACACCCTTCTCGGCCAGCACGATACGAACCTGATGGCTATAAATGTCAGTAGGACCAGAAAACAGCGTCATTACCGAACGTTTGTTGGCAGCGACAGCCATGAAAACCTCCAGGTATATTCAGAATTTTTACTGCTACCGGCCCAACAGGGGCCAGCCAGATGTTGTATCGCCCATCCCAGAGAAGACACATTGTTCAAGAATCGAACAAAAATCGAGTATTCACCGATATTTGGGCAGAAAATTGGATGATAGTTTACCAGATTTTGATGGCTTTGTGGTGAGGGGATTCTGGAAATGTGGAAAAAGAGGAGATATATGAATTTATATTGTGGATAACCTGCACATTATCCATAAAAAAACCCGCCGAAGCGGGTTTTTCGCCAATCGTTCTGCGTAAGCAGAAAATGATTAACGTTTGGAGAACTGTGGACGACGACGTGCTTTACGCAGACCCACTTTCTTACGTTCAACCTGACGAGCGTCACGAGTAACGAAGCCAGCTTTACGCAGTTCAGAACGCAGGGATTCGTCGTACTCCATCAGAGCGCGGGTGATACCGTGACGGATCGCACCTGCCTGACCGGAGATACCACCACCTTTAACGGTGATGTACAGATCCAGTTTTTCTACCATGTCAACCAGTTCCAGCGGCTGGCGAACTACCATGCGGGCAGTTTCGCGACCGAAGTATTGTTCCAGAGAACGCTGGTTGATTACGATTTTACCACTGCCCGGTTTGATGAAAACGCGAGCTGCGGAACTTTTGCGGCGACCAGTGCCGTAGTATTGATTTTCAGCCATTGCCTATAATCCCGATTAGATGTCAAGAACTTGCGGTTGCTGTGCCGCGTGGTTGTGCTCGTTACCTGCGTAAACTTTCAGTTTACGGAACATAGCACGACCCAGCGGGCCTTTTGGCAGCATGCCTTTAACCGCGATTTCAATCACACGCTCAGGACGGCGAGCAATCATCTCTTCAAAGGTCGCTTCTTTGATACCACCGATGTGGCCGGTGTGGTGGTAGTACATTTTGTCAGTACGCTTGTTGCCGGTTACAGCAACTTTATCAGCGTTCAGAACGATGATGTAATCACCGGTATCAACGTGCGGAGTGTATTCCGCTTTATGCTTACCGCGCAGGCGACGAGCCAGTTCAGTAGCCAGACGGCCCAGAGTTTTACCGGTCGCGTCAACAACATACCAGTCGCGCTGTACGGTTTCTGGTTTAGCTGTAAAAGTTTTCATTAAAAGCTTACCCAAATAATAAGTTACACGTTGGTGAACACCCAAACGTTTAGTCAGTTGAGGTTCACACGACAAAGTCCGGCAAACCTACCCCTTCGAATAGCACATGCCGACACATAGAAAGTTTCGGGAAAAAAACCTTCTCGTAACGTGGGGTCGCAAGATTATAGAGAAGTTGAGGTCAAAGATCGACCCTTAAATGTGATTTGGAATGGGTTTTTCGGGGGGAGGTATTGCGCGGTCTGGTGCCCTCCCCCCGTTCCTCTCCCACCGGGAGAGGCTGGCATTTATGGCATATGCTCAAGCTTGAGGTATTCCTCGCTCTGCATCTCCTGCAGACGCGAGAGGCAACGCTGGAACTCGAACTTCAGCCGCTCTCCCTGGTAGATCTCATATAAAGGTACCTCAGCGCTAATCACCAGCTTGACGTGACGCTCATAAAACTCGTCTACCAGCGCAATGAAGCGTCGCGCTTCGCTCTCCATCAGCCGCGTCATGACCGGAACATCCAGCACCATCACGGTATGAAACAGGCGTGAAAGCGCAATATAGTCATGCTGACTGCGGGCATCCACACAAAGTGTTGTAAAGGAGACGGCAAGCGTTTGATTCTCTACGCCAAGAGTGGGCAACGGGCGGTGGTTAATCTCAAGCTCCGGAGCGTTTTCACGTTTTGCCCCCGCCAGCGCCAGCCAGAGTTTATCCATTTGATGGGTTGTCTCGGCGTTCAGCGGTGAGAGCCACAGGTGCGCCTGGGTCAACGTACGCAGCCGGTAATCCACCCCGGCATCCACATTCATAATGTCACAATACTGCTTGATGGCGTCGATGGCAGGCAGGAAACGTGCGCGCTGCAGACCGTTGCGGTACAGCTCGTCCGGCGGAATGTTCGATGTGGCAACCAGCGTAATCCCGCGTGCAAACAGCGCTTTCATCAGGCCACCTAACAGCATGGCATCGGTGATGTCAGAAACAAAAAATTCGTCAAAGCAAAGCACGTCCGTTTCCGCCTTAAACCTGTCGGCCACAATCTCAAGCGGATCGCTTTTGCCCTGCAGTGCAGTTAGCTCTTCATGAACCCGCAGCATAAAACGATGGAAATGCAGACGCTGCTTTCGTGCGCCCGGCAGACTCAGATAAAACAGATCCATCAGCCAGGTTTTTCCGCGCCCTACGCCGCCCCACATATATAAGCCGCGTACAGGAGCATGAACCTGTGGTGCTTTTTTACCGAGCAACCGCCCAAATGCCGCCTTTAGCCCACCATTCTGTTCGACTTCAGCGGGTTTTGCCGTGAGTTCCTGATAAATCATCTCCAGACGGCTTACCGCCTCACGTTGAACGTCATCCGCTTGATGAGTGCCGTCGTTAAGGGCAAGTTGATAACGCGATGCAGGGGACAGGTTTTGCATAATCTTATTGTTATTCCTTCAATTAAACCTCACCAGCAGCCGTGACTGATGAAAAAAAGGCCGTTCTACACTACGCGATGATACGTCAGGATTCCACTTCTACAGAAATAGCGGTTATAGTGGCATTATCAGGCACAGGCAGGAGCCGAGCCAACACCCTACGGAACAACAAGACAACGGGAGAAGTTCATGACCTGGGAATATGCGCTAATCGGTTTAGTCGTCGGCATCGTCATCGGCGCTGTGGCCATGCGTTTCGGTAATCGCAAATTGCGTCAGCAGCAGTCACTGCAGTACGAACTGGAAAAAAACAAAGCGGAACTGGAAGAGTATCGTGAAGAGCTGGTCAGCCACTTTGCCCGTAGCGCCGAGCTGCTGGACAACATGGCGACCGACTATCGTCAGCTGTATCAACATATGGCAAAAAGCTCCAGCAGCCTGCTGCCGGAAATGACTGCGGAAACCAATCCGTTCCGCAACCGTCTGGCAGACTCTGAAGCCGGTAACGATCAGGCGCCCGTTCAGATGCCTCGTGACTATTCAGATGGTGCTTCCGGCCTGCTACGTGGCGGTGTAAAACGCGATTAATCGCACAACCTGAATTTATTTTACGGGCGCAGCGATTGCGCCCGTCCTTTCTTCATGACCCCAGCTATCATTTAGTTAAACACCTCATTGTTCAGCGGTTTAAAATTCAATAACATCAACGTGTTTTTGGGGCCGTTTTTCCTTTATTCCAGGTTACGAGAGTCAACATCGATGAAGAAAAAAAACCAGCTGTTGAGCGCTATCGCGTTAAGTGTCGGGTTATCTCTCTCGGCGTCCTTCCCTGCCCTTGCCGCCATCCCCTCTCAGGTGCCCGGTCAGGCGGCCATTCCAAGCCTCGCGCCGATGCTGGAAAAAGTGTTGCCTGCGGTCGTCAGCGTACAGGTTGAGGGTACGGCTGTACAAAGCCAACGCGTACCGGAAGAACTGAAAAAATATTTTGGCGATGAAGCTCCCGACCAGCAGGCTCAGCCTTTTGAAGGTCTGGGTTCAGGCGTCATTATTGATGCGGCCAAAGGCTATATTCTGACCAACAACCATGTTATCAGCCAGGCCGATAAAATCAGCGTACAGCTAAATGATGGGCGTGAATTTGATGCCAAACTGATTGGCGGCGATGACCAGAGCGACATTGCGCTGTTGCAGGTGCAGAACCCGAGCAACCTGACTCAGATTGCCATTGCGGACTCCGACAAACTGCGTGTTGGTGATTTTGCCGTTGCCGTGGGCAACCCCTTTGGTTTAGGACAGACCGCCACCTCCGGGATCGTCTCGGCGCTGGGACGTAGCGGTCTGAATCTGGAGGGGCTGGAAAACTTTATTCAGACGGATGCCTCCATCAACCGTGGGAACTCCGGTGGAGCATTGCTCAACCTTAATGGCGAGCTGATTGGGATTAACACGGCTATTCTGGCCCCTGGCGGCGGCAGCATTGGAATTGGTTTTGCAATCCCCAGTAACATGGCCAAAACGCTTGCCCAGCAACTGATCCAGTTCGGTGAAATCAAGCGCGGACTGTTGGGGATCAAGGGAATGGAAATGAGCGCGGATATCGCCAAAGCGTTCAACATCAACGTGCAGCGGGGCGCATTTGTGAGTGAAGTGCTGCCAAACTCCGGTTCGGCAAAAGCCGGCGTGAAGTCAGGCGATGTGATCGTCAGCCTGAACGGTAAACCGTTGAGTAGCTTCGCAGAGTTGCGTTCACGCATTGCCACGACAGAACCAGGTGCCAAAGTGAAACTGGGACTGATTCGTGACGGCAAGCCGCTGGACGTTGAAGTCACGCTGGATAAGAGTACCTCGTCATCTGCCAGTGCTGAGCTTATCGCCCCGGCGTTACAAGGGGCAACGTTAAGCGATGGGCAACTGAAAGACGGTACGAAAGGCATTAGCATCGACACCGTTGAGAAGAGCAGCCCTGCCGCGCAGGCCGGATTACATCAGGATGATGTCATCATTGGCGTAAACCGCAATCGCGTGCAATCCATCGCCGAGCTGCGCAAGGTACTGGAAAGTAAACCAGCGGTCATTGCCCTGCAGGTTATGCGTGGTAATGAGTCTATCTATATTCTGTTGCGCTAAGCATTTGCGATGCCGGACATCACCGCTGCGTGTGATGTCCGGATAACTCATGTTATGCTGCAAATCGTCCCTTTTTTAACGACACGCGCATCATGCTTTTAAAGCTCTTACGTTCAATTGTCATCGGTTTGATTGTCGGCGGCCTGTTGCTGGCGGCAATGCCGTCTTTACGTCAGTTCAACAAGCTGACGGCTCCCGAGTTCGACAGCACGGATGAAACGCCGGCCACCTACAACCAGGCCGTTCGCCGTGCCGCACCTGCCGTGGTGAATGTCTATAACCGCGGCCTTAATAGTGCAACCCATAACCAACTGGAGATCCGCACCCTCGGCTCCGGGGTGATTATGGACGAGCGCGGCTACATTATTACCAACAAGCATGTGATTAACGATGCCGACCAGATTATCGTTGCCCTACAGGATGGCCGCGTGTTTGAGGCGTTACTTGTGGGGTCTGACAGCCTGACCGACCTGGCCGTCCTGAAAATCAACGCCACAGGCGGTTTGCCGATCATTCCCATTAATCGCAAACGTACCCCTCACATTGGCGACGTCGTCCTGGCTATCGGTAACCCTTATAACCTGGGCCAGACGATTACCCAGGGAATTATCAGTGCGACGGGTCGTATTGGCCTCAACCCATCCGGGCGGCAGAACTTCCTGCAAACCGATGCGTCGATCAACCGCGGTAACTCCGGCGGTGCACTGGTTAACTCACTGGGTGAGTTGATGGGCATCAATACCCTCTCGTTCGACAAGAGCAACGACGGCGAGACACCGGAAGGGATCGGCTTTGCCATTCCGTTCCAGCTGGCGACCAAAATTATGGATAAACTGATCCGCGATGGACGGGTGATCCGTGGTTATATCGGAATAGGTGGCCGTGAAATTGCACCAATGCATAACCAGGGTGGCGGTATTGATCAGATTCAGGGCATCGTGGTCAACGAGGTATCACCTGGCGGCCCGGCAGACAACGCGGGAATTCAGGTTAACGATGTCATTGTGTCGGTTAATGGTACGCCAGCGGTCTCGGCACTGGAGACCATGGACCAGGTCGCAGAGATCCGACCGGGCTCTATTATCCCTGTTGAAGTCATGCGCAATGATAAGAAACTCACGCTGCAGGTGACGGTTCAGGAATACCCGGCAACAAACTGACAGCCATAAAAAAACCGAAGCCAGTGAGTGCTTCGGTTTTTTTTGCCGGGTGACGCTAACGCTTACCCGGCCTACGTGAGACGGTTCGTTTTACTTGTTAACGAACTCTTCGCCCAGGGTGATATCTTTCTTCAGGGTATCCAGCATGCCTTCCATCGCGTGTTGTTCAAACGCGCTCAGTTTGCCGATAGGCTGACGTTCTTCGATACCATTTTTACCCAGCAGCAGCGGTTGAGAGAAGAAGCGAGCGTGTTCACCGTCGCCTTCAACGTAAGCGCATTCAACAACGCCTTTCTCACCCTGCAGAGCGCGAACCAGTGACAGACCGAAACGTGCAGCCGCCTGGCCCATAGACAGAGTTGCAGAACCGCCACCCGCCTTCGCTTCCACCACTTCGGTGCCCGCGTTCTGGATACGTTTGGTCAGGTCAGCCACTTCCTGCTCGGTGAAACTAACGCCAGGGATCTGCGACAGCAGAGGCAGAATGGTGACACCAGAGTGCCCACCGATCACCGGAACTTCCACTTCTGTTGGCTGTTTGCCTTTCAGCTCAGCAACAAAGGTGTTGGAACGGATAATATCCAGCGTGGTCACGCCGAACAGTTTATTTTTGTCGTAAACACCGGCTTTCTTCAGCACTTCTGCCGCGATAGCAACAGTGGTGTTCACCGGGTTAGTGATAATACCGATGCACGCTTTCGGGCAGATTTCAGCAATCTGCTGCACCAGGTTTTTCACGATGCCCGCGTTGACGTTGAACAGGTCTGAACGATCCATACCTGGCTTACGCGCAACGCCTGCAGAAATCAGCACCACGTCGGCACCCTGCAGAGCAGGACGCGCGTCTTCACCGGAGAAGCCTTTGATTTTCACAGCTGTCGGGATGTGGCTCAGGTCAACCGCCACACCAGGGGTTACCGGAGCAATATCGTACAGGGAGAGTTCTGAGCCTGAAGGCAGTTGGGTTTTCAGTAGTAGGGCAAGCGCCTGGCCGATACCACCAGCAGCGCCGAGGACTGCGACTTTCATCCTAAACTCCTTATTATGGTTAACTTAAGTATCTGTAACTCCGTTGCGGCGACCATAATTCAGCGAGTAAATAATTACAATTTTCGTAGCTAAAGAATTTGAGGTCACGCGACTTTATCTCTCACCAGAAGACTATCTGACGACAGACGGCAACGAATTAAGAGGTGGTTACAATACACCCTGCCCCGCCACCAAAACAACATCATTTTGATAACATTTAATTTACTTTTAAGCTTATTTGCGCGGCGTGACCCAGGCATGTTTTCTGATAACGAAATCTGATAAAATCACTCCCTTTCATAACATTATTTCAGCCTGGTGCTGAGTAGATAATTTGCATAAAAATTCATCCACATGCATAATAATGTTGTTTCTATCGTCATATTCCGGGTGACTTATGCGAAGCTCGTCTAAGCAAGAAGAATTAGTAAAGGCGTTTAAAGCGCTACTCAAAGAAGAGAAATTCAGTTCTCAGGGAGAGATTGTTCAGGCGTTACAGGAACAAGGCTTCGATAACATCAATCAGTCGAAAGTCTCCCGCATGTTAACTAAATTTGGCGCGGTGCGTACCCGTAACGCCAAAATGGAGATGGTCTATTGCCTGCCAGCTGAACTTGGCGTGCCGACGACCTCCAGCCCGCTGAAGAATCTGGTTCTGGATATCGACTATAACGACGCCGTGGTGGTGATCCACACCAGCCCTGGTGCTGCACAGTTGATTGCTCGCCTGCTGGATTCCTTAGGTAAAGCGGAAGGTATTCTCGGCACGATTGCCGGGGATGACACTATCTTTACCACCCCGGCAAATGGTTTCTCCGTCAAAGACCTCTACGAGGCAATTCTGGTTCTGTTCGAACAGGAACTCTAAACCCCTCTCCCCGTAGCGCCGCTGCGGGGATCGTTCTGCTCCCGCTGCGTTTCCCTCTCGATTCCACTGCCCTGACTTTGACAAATAGTGCTTTTTACTACCTATTAACATTCATCTGGTGAATGCTAAATCAAAAAATCGCACAAAAAATCAAAATCCGATATCCATATGATTTAATTAGAGATCAATACACAAAACGGACAAAAAACACCCAATATTATGCAATTTGGTTATAAAAAACGCATTGGTTAACACGTAATAACAACTGGAACAATTAGTCTGGTATTAATTTTTACCGTTATTAGTGTATGCTTGATTTTGTGATGAGGGTCACGAAACAAGACCCCACTAAAAAATTCGACGAGGTAAAAATCATGAACATTAAAACTACTGTAGCGGCGCTGAGCGTCCTGTCTGTCCTGTCATTCGGTGCTTTCGCTGCTGACTCAATCAATGCTGAACAGGCGCAATCCCGCCAGGCAATCGGTACGGTTTCTGTCGGTGCGATCGGTACATCTCCGATGGACATGCATGAGATGCTGAACAAGAAAGCGGAAGAACAGGGTGCATCATCCTACCGCATCATTGAAGCACGTTCAGGTGACCACTGGCACGCGACTGCTGAGCTGTATAAATAAGTTTTAGCAATAACTGAAGACATAAATCTCCACTCAACGGCACCAGGCATAAAAATAGCTTTTCAACCCTTCTCGCCGTTGAGCAACAACCCTATTCAGGAGTAAAGACTATGAAAACCAAATTGATCATCGCAACCCTCGGTCTGGCCTCAGTTCTCTCTTTCGGCGCAAGTGCAGCCGTACAGCAAGTGAATGCCGACCAGGCACAAAATCTGCAGTCTATGGGCAGTGTATCCGTAACGTCTGTCACTGGCTCACCCATGGATATTCGTCACGAACTGGCCGCAAAAGCTGAAAAAGCAGGCGCCAGCAGCTATCGTGTCACCGAACTGAATCAGGGTGACCACTGGCATGCAACGGCAGAGCTGTATAAATAAACCCTCGTCGTATTTCATCATACGACTTGCCCCTGACCTGCTGGTCAGGGGCTTTTTTTATGTCATTCAATGGCGCGCGTTAAAACGCAGTTGCCCTTCCAGCTCTTCTTCCGCTTCATCGAACAGTAATATCAGTGCGCCAAAACGTCTGCGCAGCTTATCGGGTAAATGAATGAACTCAATCTCCAGCGGGAGTGGCAACAGACTGCCGGTCACCACGTCCCACAGGGTATCCAGATTCGTCACGCTTTCCCGTTCAAGATCAAACACCCGGATAAATTCACGATAGAAGTCTTCCTGACTGTCGATCTCGTCAAAATCAAACGTATAGGTTTTCATTGCCAGCCACCCAGTCCAGGCGAGCGGCAGTTGCCGCCCTGTCTATTATAATCCCCCGATATGCAGGGTTTTGACTTCCAGATACTCTTCCAGCCCCAGCACGGAGCCCTCGCGTCCAAGGCCTGACTCTTTTACCCCGCCAAAAGGCCCCAGTTCCGTAGAGACGGCGCATTCGTTAATGCCAATCATCCCGCTCTCGATAGCCTGAGAAACACGGAAAACGCGTGAAAGATTCTGGGTATAGAAGTAAGCCGCCAGGCCATAAGGCGTGTTATTAGCACGCTGGATGACCTCATCTTCTGAAGTGAAACGGAAGCACGCCGCTACCGGTCCAAACGTCTCTTCTTCTGCCAGCTTCATGCCTTCATGGCAGTCACCCAGTACGGTTGGCATCCAGAAATTCCCGCCAAGTGGATGGGGTTTCCCCCCTGCCAGTACGGTTGCCCCGCGGGCAACGGCATCGTCGACATGCTCACGTACCTTGTTGACCGCAGCAGGTTCAATCAGCGGTCCGACGACAACCCCCTCTTCAAGACCATTACCCACCTTCAGCGCCTTCACCGCATCGGCAAGTTTATTCACAAACTTGTCGTAGACGGTTTCCTGAATATAGAAACGGTTAACGCTCACGCAGACCTGCCCGGCATTACGGAATTTATTGGCGATAGCACCTTTAACCGCTGCGTCGATATCCGCATCCTCAAAAACGATATACGGGGCATTTCCCCCCAGTTCCATCGAGACTTTTTTCATGGTGTCTGCGGCGTTACGCACCAGCGTTTTGCCGACGGAAGTCGAACCAGTAAAGGAGATTTTACGCACGTCCCGGCTGGCCATGATCGCATCGCTGATTTCATGGGTATTCCCGGCCACGGCGTTGAGAACACCGTCGGGCACACCGGCCTGTTTAGCCAGCGTAAGCAGCGCAAAAGCACTGAGCGGCGTGTTATTGGCTGGTTTGATCACCCCGGTACAGCCCGCAGCAAGCGCCGGGCCTAATTTTCGGGTGAGCATCGCCATCGGGAAGTTCCATGGTGTAATCGCCACGACCACACCAATGGGTTCGCGGGTTGCCAGAATGCGGGAACCGGGTTTGATCGGCGGAATAATTTCCCCGTTAGCGCGCTTGGCCTCTTCGGCAAACCACTGGATAAAGCAGGCGGCGTACTCTACCTCACCTTCCGCTTCTTTCAGAGGCTTGCCCTGCTCAGTGGTCATTAGCTGCCCGAGCCAGTGTTTATTTTCAATTATCAGTTCGTACCAGCGGTAAAGGATCGCCGAACGCTCTTTCGCGGTTTTGGCTCGCCATGCCGGGAAAGCGTTGGTGGCTGCGGCAATCGCAGCTTCGGTTTCCGCTTTACCCGCTTTCGCGACTTTAGCGATGACCTCGCCGGTCGCCGGGTTAAGTACATCAAACGTCGTGTCCAGCGTTTTCCAGATGCCATTAACCAGATAACCGGTCTGAAAAAGGATGTGGTCCTGAAGCGTCTCAGTCGTCATGTGTCCTCCCTTTCTGAATGTAAGAACGTGCTGGAATTAAGTATAGCCACAAAAAAACCGACGCTTTTGGCGTCGGCTTTTTTACTTCAGTCAGTTATCTGTGAGGGCATTCTGGTAGCGGTGCAGCATAAACACCAGCCGTCCTACTGGCTCGGTTACCTGAGGCGGAGCTTCCCAGACTTTAAGCTTCTCCTGGTAGATATCGAGCTCTTCAAGCAGTTGCGTAAAGTAACGACGGCGTTTGTCATCGCTGGTCGCGGAAAGTACATGGTCGGCAGTGCGGCGTAGCTGACGGTGGAAAGCCGACAGATCGTCGTTGATCGGCACAGGCGCATTACGCAGACGCTGGTGCGCGATGATCATGGTTAATGCAAGCCGGAACTTAGCGATGTCACCCGGGAACTTATTCAGCAGTAAAAACAGCTGCTGATAGAGCGCCGGTAAGTGGTTTTCTTTGCGACGTGCGGTATTGGTGGTCATCGACGACACGGCAGCGGAAACAAACTGGTTCAACAATACACGGCCCGTTCTTGCCTGTGAGTTATCGCGCACCAGCAGAATAACCATCATTGCCAGGAAACACCCCACCAGCTGACCCAATGCGCTGTCGAGGAACTGGCTGAAATGGAAGGTCATCGGGTTATCCAGCACAATGATGTTAATCGTACTGGCCAGCGCCCCCAACGATCCCAGACGGCGCTTTTGCACTTCTATGCCGATAAAGAACGCCATCACCGCCAGGCTTATGCAGAGCAGCAACATGCTCTGTTGCGTGGACGGGATGATCACCAGGAAATAGAGCGCGCCTATCGGCAGGGCGGCAATGGTGCCATACAGGAAATCAATGGCGACCATACGCGGGTTGGGCAGACGCATCGCCAGTGCAGTCACAACGGCAATCATCACCATTGCACCGCTGCCGGATGTCCAGCCTGTCCACAACCAGAACAGCGTACCGAGCATGCAGGCGAGCGTCGTGCGCCAGAAGTTGACCATCGCGTGATGACGCTCGGCGGATTCCGCCTTAATCAACACTTCTCCCTGCAGCACCTCTTCTTCCGTCGCGCTGATTTTGGTATTGCTAACCACGCCGCGTTTCAGCAGCAGGTAACGCGTCGCGGACCCGACCCAGGTGTAGATGGTCACTGGTGTGTCGCGTTCCCCTGTCCAGGCAATGACCCGGCGCATGCGCTTAAGCTGCTTATGCACGTCCTGCACGGTTTCCACCGGCTCGGCAAACAGCTCGCGGAACGTATCGGTGACCGCTTCGGGACGGGTGTTCTGGATCAGATAGGTTTCGCACGCCTGGGTAATCAGCGTTAAGGAGACCGTATTGAGGGCTTTAAGGCGACGGTTAGCCCGGGCCCAGCGCGAAGACTCTATATTAAGGTTACTGCGCATCCCTTCCAGCGCCTGCGTGCGACGTACCAGCCCGCTCCAGGCCTTATCCACCTCTTCACTGTCACCATGCTTGATGCATAGCTGCATCAGCTGGTACTGGGCAACAATCAACGCATCCAGCTCGCGATCCACCTCTTGCTTGATAGAGCGGGGGGAGAAAAGAAGATCAGCGACAATCGCGCAGACAATACCAATCACAATCTCACTGCAACGCTCAACGGCGAACTGTGGCGCAAGCAGCGGCTCGCTTTGGATGGTAATGACAATAATCAGCGCGGTGTAACCCGCCAGTCCCCAGGCGTAGGAGTTTTCCACTTTCACCAGAGACGAGACCCAGGTGCAGAAGCCCGCCCAGATACAGCACACCATCAGCATCAGCAGTGGGGTGCGGATCATCAAAATAATAATGGTCAGCGCCGCGAAACAGCCGATAAACGTCCCAATGATACGCAGCATCCCGCGATAGCGGATCGCACCAGAGTAAGGTTCACCACCGGCCGCAAATGCTGGACCCGCCGCGACAATTGCCGCCGTCAGCACCGCCCAGCGCGGGGTTTCAAGCTGGAAGTGGAAGCCAACAAACAGTGCCAACACGATGGCACTCGCCAGCTTCACGGCGAAGCGAATGTGCTGGTTGGCGATGGAGAAGATACCCATAGCGATTAGCCAAACTCGCGCAGACGGTGGGCAATTTTACGGAAGATCGACTCCTGGCTGGCATCCCGGTCTTTAGCGCCGGTAATCACCACCGTCGCCGTGGTACCCGCAGGCCACACATTTCCCTGCTGTTCGTCCAGATGGATACGCACCGGCACACGCTGAGCCAGACGCACCCATTCCAGGTTGGAATCCACTGTCGCCATCCCTTTTGCATCCTTAGAACTGCTGGCGTTGGTCACCCCTGCGGCGACGCTGTCGACGGTGCCTTTAAAGACGCGGTTACTGCCAAGCGGTGTAATTTCGGCACGATAACCCGGACGTACGCCTTCCAGCTTGGTCTCTTCCATATAGGCGAGCACGTAGAAGGAGTTCTGTTTAACCAGTGCCACAGCTGTTGAGCCCCGGGTGATAAATTCCCCGGCATAGACATTAAGGTTAGTGACCCAGCCATCGGCCGGCGCGCGGATCACAGTGCGCTCCAGATCGAGCTTTGCCAGATCGCGCGTCGCTTGAGCTTTGGCCATCTGGTGCAGCACGGTTTGCAGCACGTTATTTGACTGGTCAATTTCTTCGCGGGACATGGCCTGAACACCCAACTGGTTACGACGGCCAGCCTCACGGCGTTTCTCTGCCGCCAGCGCCTGATAATAGGCCACATCAGCTTCCGCTTCTTCCAGTGCTTTCTGGTAGCGAGGCTGGTCGATGGTGAACAGAACCTGATCTTTTTTTACCAGCTGGTTATCGTGAACATTGACCGCCGTGATAAGACCGGCCACGTCGGGGGCTATGGCCACGACATCGGCGCTGAAACGCGCATCACGTGTCCACGGTGATTCCGTGTAATAGACCCAGGCCCGAAAAATAGCGATGAAGGCGAGGATAACCAGCGCCATGGTGATGGCGGTTCGGGAGATTTTTCTTGTTAGTGTTTTCACATCAACCTCAGACAAACATGCGCGATATCAGGTAAAACAGGCAGCAATACAGCGCGGTATTGAACAATGCAGGGTGCCAGACGAAATCGTAGATCCCGGTAGGAACCAGCACCTTACGCACCAGCCAGAAGATCGCCAGTGATAAAAGAAGCTCGAAAAATATCGGTGGGAACGACAGACCGAACACCACGATAACGGGAAACAGACTCATGTTGACCTTGATAAGAGAGAGTGCAGGCTACAGAATTTTTTAGCGCACGCCATCGCAGAAGAGCAAGATATGCCGGGCGAGAATGGCGCAGCCGTTAAGTAATTAATAATATATTAACGTAACTGTTATGCTGTTATCTATAATATGTGATCTAAATCACTTTTAAGCCAGAGTGAACAATGGAACGTTTAAAACGCATGTCAGTCTACGCCAAAGTGGTTGAACTGGGCTCTTTTACCGCTGCTGCACGCCAGCTTCAGATGAGCGTCTCTTCAATCAGCCAGACGGTGTCCAAACTGGAAGATGAGCTTCAGGTCAAGCTGCTCAATCGCAGTACCCGCAGCATTGGGCTGACAGAAGCGGGTAAAATTTACTATCAGGGTTGTCGCCGCATGCTGCTTGAAGTGCAGGATGTTCACGAACAACTCTATGCTTTCAACAACACACCTATCGGCACACTGCGCATCGGTTGTTCTTCAACTATGGCACAAAATGTCCTCGCTGCCATGACAGCGGACATGCTGAAAGAGTATCCAGGATTAACCGTGAATCTGGTGACAGGTATTCCGGCGCCGGATCTGATTGCCGATGGTCTGGACGTGGTGATCCGCGTTGGAGCGTTGCAGGATTCCAGCCTTTTCTCGCGCAGGCTGGGCAGCATGCCGATGGTGGTTTGCGCCTCTAAAAGTTATCTGGCGCAATACGGGGTCCCTGAGAAACCCGCCGATCTCACCAACCACTCATGGCTGGAATACAGCGTTCGACCCGACAATGAATTTGAACTGATTGCTCCGGAAGGGCTCTCCACCAGACTGCTGCCAGAAGGCCGGTTTATCACCAACGATCCAATGACCATTTCACGTTGGTTAGTGGCAGGAGCCGGGATCGCCTACGTACCGTTGATGTGGGTGATCAACGAGATCAACAGCGGAGTACTGGAGATCCTGTTCCCTCGCTACCAGTCCGATCCGCGCCCGGTATACGCCCTGTACACAGAAAAAGACAAGCTACCACTCAAGGTGCAGGTGTGTATTAACTATCTGACAGACTATTTTGTGGACGTAGCGGAGTTATTTCAGGGGATGCGCGGCAGAAGTAAGGAATAATCTATTAGTCGCGGAACACATATTTTGCACGAATATTTCCTGGATGAGACGCGCATTCATCCAGGAATTTTCCCTCGCCACTATCAGTAATAGATAATTGACACTTCAGTTACCCTCCCATTACCTTATAAGAAGTCTGGCACTCAGACTGTTATTAATTTGTTACTGATATGAATAATAAAATGTATTCCGCAGGATGACATTGAACAAGGAAAAAAATGAATATATTTGAACAAACACCACCTTCGCGCAGGCGCTATGGACTCGCCGCGTTCATTGGTTTAATCGCAGGGATTGTCTCTGCATTCGTGAAATGGGGAGCGGAGGTGCCACTTCCACCACGTAGCCCTGGTGATTTATTCACTGCCGCATGCGGACCAGAGCAATTAATAAGAGCCGCAAGTCAGATTGACTGCTCGCGTAATTTTCTCAATCCACCTTATGTATTTTTACGCGACTGGCTGGGCGTCGTCGATCCTAACGCGGCGGTTTATACATTCGCCGGACATATATTTAACTGGGTCGGTGTAACACATATTATTTTCTCAATCGTCTTCGCTGTAGGGTATTGTGTAGTTGCGGAAGTCTTCCCGAAAATTAAACTCTGGCAAGGTTTGCTGGCAGGTGCGTTAGCCCAGCTTTTTGTCCACATGATCTCCTTCCCGCTGATGGGTCTGACGCCGCCGCTTTTCGAACTTCCATGGTACGAACACGTCTCAGAAATCGTGGGGCATTTAGTCTGGTTCTGGTCGATCGAAATCATTCGTCGTGATTTGCGTAACCGCATCACGCACGAGCCCGATCCAGAAATACCGCTGGGTAACTTACGTTAAAAAAAAGGCGCTACCTCTGTAGCGCCATTTTTTTATGCATCGTCAGATCAGGCAGTACCACCCACCGTCAAATTGTCGACTTTCAGCGTCGGCTGGCCTACGCCAACCGGCAGGCTCTGCCCCTCTTTACCGCAGACGCCCACGCCGTTATCCAGCTTCAGATCATTACCAACCATGGAAATCTGCTGCATGGCTTCAATACCGGAGCCAATCAACGTCGCACCTTTCACCGCTTTGGTCACTTTACCCTTCTCAATCAAGTACGCTTCTGAGGTAGAGAAGACAAATTTACCGGAGGTGATGTCCACCTGACCGCCGCCAAAGTTTGGCGCGAAGATGCCGTAATCGACGGATTCGATAATCTCCTGCGGTGTGGATTTGCCCGGCAGCATATAGGTGTTAGTCATACGCGGCATCGGCAGATGCGCATAGGATTCACGACGACCGTTACCCGTTGGCGCGACGCCCATCAGGCGCGCGTTGAGTTTGTCCTGCATGTAGCCTTTCAGCACGCCGTTTTCGATCAGCACATTGTACTGGCCAGGCGTGCCTTCATCGTCGATAGCCACCGAGCCACGGCGATCGCGCATGGTGCCATCATCCACCACGGTGCAAAGCTCAGACGAGACAAGCTGCCCCATCTGGCCGCTGAATACGGATGTACCACGACGGTTAAAGTCACCTTCCAGACCGTGGCCCACCGCTTCGTGCAACAGCACGCCAGGCCAGCCAGCACCCAGAACGACCGGGAATGTCCCCGCCGGCGCCGCGACGGCATTCAGATTCACCAGCGCCATGCGCACGGCTTCTTTTGCCCACGCGTCAGCGCGTGCTTCACCGTCAACATCGCCCAGGAACCAGTCATAGCCGAAACGACCGCCACCGCCGCTTGAACCGCGCTCGCGTTTGCCGTCGTCATCAACCTGTACGCTGATGGAGAGACGGACCAGCGGACGAACATCCGCGGCCAGAGTACCGTCCGTCGCCGCAACGAGAATCAGCTCATAGACGCCGCTCAGGCTGGCAGAGACTTCCTGCACACGCTTGTCAGCAGCACGCGCCACTTTGTCCACGCGGCGCAAAATATCCAGCTTCTCTTCACGGCTCATGCTCTGCAGCGGATCAATGCTGGTATAGAGCGCAGAGTGCTGCACTTCACCCAGCGTTTTCACACGACCATCGCCGGTATCACGCACAATGGTACGCGCAGCCTGAGCACTCTGCTCCAGGGCGGCCAGGCTAATCTGATCGGCATAAGCAAAACCGGTTTTCTCGCCGCTAACGGCACGGACACCGACGCCCTGGTCGATGTTATAAGAGCCGTCTTTGATGATGCTGTCTTCTAAAACCCAGGATTCGTGATAGCTCGACTGGAAATAGAGATCGCCGTAGTCGAGACGGCGTTCGGTCAGTTGACCAAGAATGGAGAACAGGTCCTGATGGCTCAGGCCGTTCGCTGCGAGCAAATGTTCACTTACCAGGTTCAGACTCATCGTATTGCTACTCGTTCGTTGCCGCCTGTGGCGGTATAAAGATCGTATTTATTGAGAGTGAGGCAATTACCTGCCCACGTCAAATCATTGCTGTGCTTCTTTGCGCGGCTGGCGCAGCACTTCATTAATCTGCGGTTTATCTACCGGGCCGGTAATGTGGTAGCGCAGAATGGAGACCTTGCTCCACAGCGGCCCCAGCACTTTACTGGCGGCAAACACCGCCGCACCAACAATCGGGTTCACCACAAAGGCTGCTGCCACGCCAACGCTCGCGGAAATTTCCGGCGCCACCACGGCTTCCATATCCAGCTCTCGATGCACGAGGTTGACCGAGCCTTTCATCGCGATATCCGCTTCCAGGCCGTCCACCAGCGTGTCGTCCGTGTGCATAACGCCGTCTTTGATCCACGCCGTGCTGCGGATGGAATCGTAGTAGAACCCTTCGCTGAAGGTATCGCTAAAATCAAAGCGCAGCTTGCGCAGCAGCGCATCAAAACTCAGCAGGCGCAGGATCTGCCCGGCGCGCCCCGTGCTTACGTCGGCGATTTCACCTTTACCGAAGCGGGTTTTCAGGATGCCGTTCAGCGAGGCTTCGTCCGGTGTCCACGGCGCGGCACGCCAGTGAAGATCGTAATCAACGTCAAATGACGAGCCACGCAACGGTGTGGTGATGCCAAAGAAATTGGTCGCGGCATCCAGCTTGTTGCCTTTAATGTCGCCCTTCAGAGAGGTACGTTGCTCGCCCGGGTTATTCACCCATTCTCCGGCAGCTGTCATGCGACCAAAACCGGTATCGACCAGCCCGCCGGTGAGCGTGAGCGTATTTCCCTGGATAGCGAAATCACCGTCGATACGGCCATATTTTTGCCCCCACAGCCAGCATTCGGCACAGCGCAACTGGAGATCAGGCCAGCCAGTAAAATCCACGCGGGATGTATTACTCAACGGCGATGTATTTGCCGGTTGGCCGTTCCCGTTCGCAGCTGTCGGGTTGTAGTAGAGGTAGCGGATCGCAGCCTGCCACGGCGCGTTGTTACGCATGGTCAGTGCGCCGTTGATCTCTCTGCCCTGAGCCTCGATTTTCGTCCCGTTAGCCGTTGGCTGAGAGACAATGCTCAGGTTGTTCCACTGCTGCCCACCCAGCATCAGCGATGGTGTACGTACGGTAATGGTCTGCGGGAACTGAGCGGTTTCATCAACGTTTTGCCCAACGCCTTTCTGAAACAGCGCCAGCCACTCTGCACCGTCCAGTGGCGGGAGATTAAGTTCAATCCCCGACTGTTCAGGCAACGGCGGAGTGGTGCGAGTGTCCGTCGTCCAGATGGCTTTGTCGAGGGTGAGTTTGCGGTTAAGCAGCCAGCGGCTGTTGAAGTGGTTTGTCCCGCCCGCGATTCCGATCAGCTCGAAACTGTTCAGGTTGCCATCGACGTTAAGCTTTACTGGCAGCGGCTGTCCGGCCTGTTTATCCAGCGGCGCAGGTAGCTGGCTATGAAGGTTTTTCAGGTCTCCCGTGATGTCTACCTTATAATGTGCACCAGCGTGATAAGGCAGTTCGATTGCCACGTTCCCCTTCCAGGATGCCGCCCCATCCACTGACGCTTCAATCGGCTTCGGCAGGACATCCATACGCGCTGGCTGCCAGTTACCGTCGAGATTGACAGCCACCTGATACGCCTTTTCACCCTCAGTGGTCGTAAAGTCGATATTTACGGGCTGATTAAACCAGCTGGCAGTGAGCGGCTCGCTCTTCAGGTTACCGTTCACAAAACTGAACTGCCCACTGAGATTTTTCAGCGTGCTTTCAAGAGGTTTGATATACAGGCTGTTATTTTTCAGACGGACGTCGCCTTTGGCAGTGGTCATCTCACCGTCCAACGGGATATCGAGATGTAAGCGAGCATTCACATCGCCATCAAGCTGCAGTTGCTGAAGCGTCGCCGCCAGCGACTCTTTCAACGGCGTCTCCTCAAAATACGGACCTACGGCTTTGCCCGGGCCGTTGATGTCGGCATCAATCAGCAGTTTCTCTTTTGAATAATCTGGGATATTTGCCGTCAGATTGCTGGCCGTCACACCGCCCAGCGTGACGCTGTCTGACTTCATCCATAATCCGTCATTGAGGAAGTTAAGTTCGATATCCAGGTTTTTCAGCGCGGGCCAGCCTGGCTGGAACGCAAAGGTGGCATTGTGCAACGGCACCAGGACCTGGAACTGACCTTCATTATGTTTGTACGGGAAAAGATGTGGGTTACCGCCATAGACCAGCGTGGCGTTATCCGCCTGCCCCCCCTGGATCGCGCCGCTCAGATAGTCCACCAGTGCTTTTCCCATCAGGTTTTCCGGGAAATAGCGCCAGGCCTGAGAACCATCGTTGGTACTGATCCCGGCCAGAATCCCCAACCACGGCTCATCACCCTCTGGTTGCAGATAGCGAAAATCACCGCGCGCATGTACGGCTTTGGCTTTTACGTCGATATGGCGGCCATCAAGCTGGAAGCCCTTATCGTTCTTGAGCCAGTTAAGTACCGCACTGCCTTGTTCTATTTCCAGTGGCGCGCGGAAGACCGTCTCGTAAGGCATTTTGGCGTCATGCATATCGACCGTCAGCCTGCCGTTTTCTACGCTGCCTTCCAGCTTGCCGCTAAAGTGCTCCGCGCCCGGCAGTAACTTCCACTGCTTCCAGGCAAGATCTTTCCAGGTCGCCTGGAAGCGGGTTTTTTCCGTCGCCTGGAGCGGAATATCCAGCGCCAGAGTATTTATCTTTCCGCTCGGCTGCGTGTCCTTCCAGATTTCCCCGAGATCTGAAGAGAGCTTCGCCGCCATTGAGCGTAGACCTTCTATTGCGGCCAAATCCAGATTACTGGCGCGAATACGTAACTCATCGCTACGTTTACTTTCCACACCGCCGACATCCTGCTCAGGCATCCAGGCAAGCATCAGCGCGCCACGCGGCCATGGCTTGTTGTCCATGGTGATGCGCGTATCCGGAATGGCAAACTGCCAACCCCCTTTCTCCTGCGTCACATGCGCGGTGAGGTTATCGACGGAAAGCTGATGCTGCTGTTTCTCGCCCTTCCAGCTTGCTCCCCCCTGTTTCAGCCAGATATCACCGCTGGCAAATTTCCCTTTCGTCAGGGTCATCCAGCCTTCAAGGCTGAAACGTGCGGTTTCCAGCTGCATATTTTGCTGAAGCCAGTCCCCCAGCCACGGTTTTACATCCACATCGTCGGCCTGAAGCCATACCTTGCCGTTGTTGAGCAAGCCGTCATCGTCTCGCAAATCCATGCGCACCTGCATCACGCCGTGCTGACCGTTCAGACTGGAGAGATTCACCTGCCCCTCGGCGCGGTGTCGATCCTTGCCATTCAACCAGGTCAACTGGGGGATCGCCAGTTCAGCGCGCTGGCCAGAAAGGGTAATAAAGCTCACTTCACTGTCACGAAGATCGAAATGATCGAACTGACGCAGGAAGAGATCGCTGAAACGGTTGGCTTCAAGACCCTGGCTACTGTCACCACCCGACAGCGGCGTATTGGTCAAAAACTGGAGTTGATAAAAGGTGAGATCGCGAAACTGCCAGCGAAGATGCAGCAGGCTTTGCCAGACGTCCAGCGCCAGGGTCACGCGTTTGATTTTCAGGTAGCCGCCATCTTTCAGGCTGGCGTTGATATCCCGGACATCGAGCGTCGGGCCAAAATTCTGCCAGTTAGCACTGATCTGGCTTACATCCACCGGCACACCGGTGGCGGATTCGATCTTCGCCAGCACCTGCGGACGCCAGCTGTCCAGATGCGGTAAAACGAGGCGCAGCCCGCTCACGAGCAGCGCGACAATCACGACAAGCGTTGCCCCTGTAAGCAGTAAAATCCCCGGCAATCGCCTCACGCATCTCTCCTTGTCAGCTTTTTCACGCAGCGAACTGCGTCTTACATCATGACGACGTCAAATTGCTCCTGGTTATAGAGCGGCTCAATTTGTACTTTTACCTGTTTGCCGACAAAGATTTCCACTTCCGCCAGCGCGTGCGACTCTTCACCTTTCAGCGCTTCAGCCACCGCAGGGGAAGCATAGACCAGAAAACGATCGGAGTCGTAGGCATGATGAACGCGGACAATTTCACGCATGATCTCATAGCAGACGGTCTCCACCGTCTTTACGGTGCCGCGTCCGTGGCAGGTTGGACACTCATTACACAGCACATGTTCCACGCTTTCACGGGTCCGTTTACGCGTCATTTCCACCAGCCCCAACTGTGAGAAGCCGTTGATACTGGTTTTCACGCGATCTTTACTCAGCGCCTGCTCCAGCGAATGGAGCACGCGACGGCGATGGTCTTCATTATTCATATCAATAAAGTCGATAATGATAATGCCACCCAGATTGCGCAGGCGAAGCTGGCGCGCAATGGCCTGTGTCGCTTCGATGTTGGTATTGAAGATGGTGTCATCCAGGTTGCGATGTCCGACAAACGCACCGGTGTTGATATCCACGGTGGTCATTGCTTCGGTCTGATCGATGATCAGATAACCACCGGACTTCAGTTCAACCTTGCGCTCCAGCGCACGCTGGATCTCATTTTCGACATCATAGAGATCGAAGATTGGCTGACGCCCGGTGTAATGTTCCAGCAGGCCAGGCATCTCCGGAATGTACTCAGCGGTAAATTCCAGCAGCGCTTCATACGTCAGACGCGAGTCCACGCGGATTCGGTCGAGCTGAGCATCAGCAAAATCGCGCAGGACGCGCTGGGCAAGCGCCAGCTCACCGTACAGCTGATAGCGGGTCTGGTTGCGTTTTTTACGCTCCATCACCTTGGTCCAGACGCGCTTCAGGTAAGCCGCATCGGATGCCAGATCCTCTTCACTAACCCCTTCGGCGGCGGTTCGGATGATAAATCCGCCCTGTTCGTCGCAGTAGGCGCTGACCACTTTCTTAAGGCGCTCGCGCTCGCTTTCACTTTCAATACGCTGGGAAACCCCCACGTGCGACGCGCCGGGCATAAATACCAGGTAACGGGAAGGTAATGTGATGTCGGTTGTCAGACGGGCGCCTTTGGTGCCAAGGGGGTCTTTCACCACCTGCACCATCAGATCCTGCCCCTGACGCACCAGCTCCGAAATGTCGCGTACGGCAAACTGCTTTTGCTCTTCGCCTGCGACACACTCGGTATGCGGCATGATATCGGAGGCATGTAAAAATGCCGCCTTATCCAGTCCAATATCTACAAAAGCCGCCTGCATACCCGGCAGTACGCGGCTGACACGACCTTTGTAGATATTGCCTACTATTCCGCGTCGCGCTTCACGCTCAATATGAATTTCCTGAAGAATGCCACCATCAATGTAGGCCACACGGGTTTCCGATGGCGTTACGTTTACCAACAATTCAGCCGTCATAATTATCCCTTCCCTCACGCAGTGAGTTAAAATTGCTCAGCAACTCATACGTTTCCACCAGCGGTAAGCCGACTACGGCGTGATAGCTGCCATTTATCTTCCTGACAAAACAGCCACCCAGCCCTTGAATACCGTATGCACCTGCTTTATCCATCGGTTCACCGCTGGCAATATACGCGGCGATCTCGTCGTTGGTCAGTACTCTGAAGGTCACGTCCGTCACCACCAGACAATCCAGCACGTGCTTGCTGTCCGCCAGCGCCACCGCGGTCATCACCTGATGCGTTTGCCCGGACATTTTGCGCAGCATATGCGCCGCATGATCGGCGTCGCGCGGTTTCTCAAGCACTTCACCGTTAAGAATAACGATGGTATCTGCCCCCAGCACCGGAAGGTCAAGTGGCACACTGGCTACGCCAGCCTGCGCTTTCTCGCGCGCAAGGCGAGACACGTACTGCTGAGCACTTTCGCCCTCAGCACGCTTTTCTTCAATGCCGGTCACGATGCGTTCAAAAGATACCCCTAACTGCGTCAGGAGTTCCTGACGGCGCGGGGAGCCAGAAGCGAGATACAAAGACGTCATAGAAACCTTTTATTGCACGGCAAACTGCTGGCGAATCTTACGCATCAGCAGGAATAACCACGGCCAGAGCACACCGTTTACTACACTACTCCAGAACACTTCCGGTCGGAAAGAGACGTTGATCACTAAAAACTCTGCCCAGAAAACAACAATATCCGCAGCAAGCGACAACAACATCACCACCAGGGCCTGTTGCCAGAGCGCGAGGTTACGAAAGAGCTGGAATTTAAGTGCGACGAGGTACGCAATAATGCTCATGGACAACGCGCGCACGCCAAGCGTAGAACCACTAATGAGATCCAGTATGGCACCCATCACAAAACCTGTGCCGACATTTACGCGATGCGGCAGGGCAAGGATCCAGTAGAGCAAAATGAGTAACACCCAGTTTGGCCGGAAAACAAGAATGTCATCCGGCCAGGGCATAACCTGCAGTAACAGCGCAATGAGAAACGAGAGCCAGATGACCCAGCGTCCCTGGCTACGATAACTTGCCACTACTGCCCTCCCGAAGAGAGTTTAGGCGGTGGTGGCGCATCCGGCAGCGGCTGCGTTAACCCTGTTGCTGGCGCCGGGACTGGCGCAGGCGGCCCCATGGAATCCGCAGGCGGGAGAACCTGCGGCATCATCTGCATCAGACGCTCATTCGCCACACGATGCACCTCTTCAGGCGTCATCGGATTAGCACCATTACGATCGGCGCCCCACAGCAGCAGCAGATAGCGCAGACGCTGTAAACCTGCGGTTGGACGCGCCTGAATCACGGTATAGGCACGCTGAGTATCGAGCTTCACCGAAGAGACCACCGCAACCGGATAGCCTTCAGGGAAACGTCCACCCAGACCGGAGGTCACCAGAACGTCACCGACACGGATATCCGTGTTCGCTGGCAGGTGTTCCAATTGCAGATCGTCCGTACAACCGTTACCGGCGGCGATCACGCGAATGTCATTACGCAGGACCTGAATCGGCAGCGCATGGGTAGCATCGCAAATCAGCAGAACGCGGCTGGTCAGTTTGGCCACGGCAACAACCTGGCCCACAACGCCTTTATCACTGATGACAGGCTGACCTTCATACACACCGTTTACGCTACCTTTGTCGATCACAACCTGATCGCTGTAAGGATCGTTTACGGTGGAGATCACCTGCGTCACCATCTTCTGCTCATCCTGACGCAACGGCGAGCCGAGCAGTTCACGCAGACGCGCGTTTTCCTGCTTGTATTGCCCCAGCATCAGCAGTTCGCTGTTTTTCAGCAACAGTTCCTGACGTAATGCCCGGTTTTCGAGTTCGAGTTGGTCGCGCGAAGACAGCGTTTGAGAAACGGAGTCGAGTAGTTCGCGGGGACCATTTGATACAAAGTAGAAAGGACTGACGGCGGTATCCATGTACGTTCTGATCTGACTGAACGTACCGAGGCGGCTATCGGCAATAATGACCCCAAGCGCCACCAGAACCGCCAGAATGAGGCGAAACTGTAGCGATGGGCCACGGCTAAAAATTGGCTTCATAGGCTATGCGTATTCTCGTGTCAGAGAGAAAGGGTAGCGATACGCTACCCTTTCACAATGACTACTCTTCGCTGAACAAGTCGCCGCCGTGCATGTCGATCATTTCCAGCGCCTTGCCACCACCACGGGCGACGCAAGTCAGTGGATCTTCTGCAACTACGACAGGAATACCTGTCTCTTCCATTAACAGGCGGTCGAGGTTACGCAGCAGCGCACCACCACCGGTCAGAACCATACCACGCTCGGAGATATCGGACGCCAGTTCTGGCGGGCACTGTTCCAGCGCAACCATTACCGCGCTTACGATGCCGGTCAGCGGTTCCTGCAGTGCTTCCAGAATTTCGTTGGAGTTCAGGGTGAAGCCGCGTGGAACACCTTCAGCCAGGTTACGGCCGCGTACTTCAATCTCACGCACTTCATCGCCCGGATACGCAGAGCCGATTTCGTGTTTGATACGCTCTGCAGTGGCTTCACCGATCAGAGAACCGTAGTTACGGCGAACGTAATTAATGATGGCTTCGTCGAAACGATCGCCACCGATACGCACGGAAGAGGAGTAAACAACACCGTTCAGAGAGATAACGGCGACTTCAGTGGTACCACCACCGATATCCACCACCATAGAACCGGTTGCTTCAGACACAGGCAGACCTGCACCAATTGCCGCAGCCATTGGCTCTTCAATCAGGAACACTTCACGAGCACCTGCACCCTGGGCAGATTCACGGATTGCGCGACGCTCAACCTGGGTTGCGCCAACCGGCACACATACCAGAACACGCGGGCTTGGGCGCATGAAGCTGTTGCTGTGAACCTGCTTGATGAAGTGCTGAAGCATTTTTTCAGTCACGAAGAAGTCAGCGATAACGCCGTCTTTCATTGGGCGAATGGCGGCGATGTTGCCAGGGGTACGACCCAGCATCTGCTTCGCGTCATGACCCACTGCAGCGACGCTTTTCGGCGAGCCTGCACGATCCTGACGAATGGCCACAACAGAAGGCTCATTCAATACGATGCCTTGTCCTTTTACATAAATAAGGGTATTCGCGGTACCCAGGTCAATGGACAGGTCATTGGAAAACATGCCACGAAATTTTTTCAACATACTAAGGGATAATCCTGAAAGCTGGGGCGGAAAACAAAATCCGCTTACTTTACCAACCACACGCAGCAGCGACAAGGCGCAAAAATCATCTGCAACGGTGAAAATTTGTGCAGTACGTTTCCTGATGTTACAAAATCATCCCCTGACTCCCTCAGGGCTGAGTAAACAGTAGCGTTCCCCACTGACGTTTGTAACCCGTTAAAGGTCGTTCACTGGCTTTTTGCTCGACATACTCAAAGCTACAGGCGCGATATTCTACGTGAAAACAGCGTAAACGGCAGGTCAAACAGAGTATCTTTGCAAATATTTTTTCACGTTGGTGTCAAGCGGCTGAGAGGCGGCAAAAAAATCCCCCTGACCACCCATCACACCGCGCTCTGTTAACATCTGCCATTCACCTCTGGAGCGCACACCTGTGGCAAATACTTGCGTTCGCGTTCCCTTGCACGCTTCAACCAGACTCTGTACCAGCAGCTGGTTTTCCGTACGCTTCTCAATATTCCTTACCAACCCCGGATGTAACTTTAATAACTCCACATCCAGCTCTTTGATCCAGTTAGTACTGACCAGCGTCAGCCCGGCATGCGTAACGGCTACACGCGCGCCGAGCGCATTGATCAAACGTACCACCGGTCGCAACCGGCTGATGTGTTGACCCACATCTGCCTCAGCAAGTTCAAAAATAATATGTTTGCGTTGCGATTTTTCGCATTGCATTAATGTATCACGCAGCCAGCGCTGAAAACGCGGGCGTATTAACGACTCTACGGTGACCTGTAACGCCAGAGTTTCTTCAGGCCAGAAGGATAAAAACGGAATCAAACGGCTAATTTGCTGGCGGTCATACTCTTCGGACAGCCCAAACTGCAGCACCATCGGCAGATATTCCGCAGAAATAACTTCTTCCGTGCCGTCAAAAATACGGCACATCAATTCACGATGATGAACATGACCGTTTTTCATGACTGCAGGTTTTTGATAAATACGTGGCCCGCCGCGGCTGAGCATTTGCTCAATCAGCGTTCGCCAACGCACATTGCCACGCCCTTTTTCCGGCAGCGAGTCGTCATAAACCGCCCACCCGTTCGCCCCTTGTAACACGGCGTTGCGGGTCGCCGCTTCCGCGTGTTCCATCACTTGTTCTGTTGATTGCCCGCCGCGCCAGGCACAGATCCCCATATGCACCATATCGTCCCTGTCGAGCATTTTGCTCTGCGGCAGCGCATCCACCGCCTTCAGCAGCTGGCTGGCGATGCTTTCCGACTCCTTCAACGTGCGATGCGGCAACAATACGGCAAAATCGCTGCGGTGATATCGGGCCAGCAGTGCCCCCGGGTAACGCATAATAAAGGTGGAGAGCAGGTTGATTAGCGTAAAGAGATTTTCTTCCGCAACCCGCTGTCCCCAGGTGTCGCGCAGGAGATCGAAGTCAGGCAGGCGAATCATCATTACCACCCCGTGCGTCCCCACCTTTTCCGGATCCTCAAGCAACGTGGCCAGTTGGTTATCAAAGAACAAGCGGTTGTTAAGGCCGGTTTTATTATCCTGGGCGGCATAAGAGCGGATCAGCGTATCCATACGGCTGCGCTGGTCACTGGCGAACTGGATTTCTGAGAGCAACGTATCCAGCGCGCTACTGGCGCGTGAAGGCCATTCATGGACTGAACCACGCACCTGCGGGCCGCGTTCACCGTTAAGGATCCGCACGGAGCGCACCTCCAGCAGTTCCTGACCGGAGAGCTGGCGACGCAGCCAGCGGACAGCAAGAAAAATAAGCAGGACGATAAACGCAACAGCAATGGTGAGTGGCGCAGTGGTCATCATGGAGCGGAAATAACTGGCCATCGGATCAAGGTAGACCATGTGCAGGGTCATCCCAGGATTTTTAAGCGAGTGCACAGTCAGTTCCCGATACTGGCTCACCGCACCTGCCGGCCGATAACTATCCTGCCGTATATGACTAAAAACCCGATGCTTTCCCTGCTGAATGTCGATCTGAACAATATCAACAGGTGCCATCAACTCATCCAGTTCGCGGGAAAGCTCTGGCAGCGGCGTCGTCAGCAGACGGACATCAATCACCGAAGCAACAGCCTGGACCCGGTTGACCAGCTTGTCCTGAATGGCGTTATAAAAGCTCAGAGAGCAGCCAAGCAGTGTGACAAAAATGGTAAGCCCCGTCAGCAAGGTGATAAAAGCTGAGAACTTCGTCGTTAATCGCATCCTTGAGATTACTCCGTGGGTTGATGGGGTAGCGAGTAAGCGCTAACTTGCATTTCAAATGCGGCATACTATCAAATCAGGTGTATCTGGCAATTTATTGCGTTAAATCGACATTGCTTTTCCCTGAGCGAGTATAGTCTTCAGAAATTATTTTCCAATCATCCGAGTCATGAGGACCCCGTATGCAGGCTTTGATCTTAGAACAGCAGGACGGCAAAACGCTTGCCTCAGTGCAAACCGTTGAAGAGACTCGCTTACCGGAAGGCGAAGTCACCGTCGACATCGACTGGTCCAGTTTAAATTATAAAGATGCACTGGCTATCACCGGCAAAGGGAAAATCATCCGAAATTTCCCTATGGTACCCGGTATTGATTTTGCTGGCCGGGTTCATACCAGCGAAGATCCACGTTTCCATACTGGCCAGCAGGTGCTGCTCACCGGCTGGGGCGTAGGCGAAAACCACTGGGGTGGCCTGGCAACGCAGGCGCGTGTTAAGGGTGACTGGCTGGTCCCTATGCCGAAGGGGATAGATGGCCGTAAAGCAATGATCATTGGCACAGCAGGCTTTACCGCCATGCTCTGCGTAATGGCGCTGGAAGATGCGGGCGTCCGTCCGGAATCAGGGGAAATTGTCGTGACCGGCGCCAGCGGCGGCGTGGGTAGCACAGCAGTCACGCTGCTGCACAAACTGGGTTATCAGGTCGCCGCTGTTTCTGGTCGTGAAAGCACCCACGATTACCTGCGCCAGCTCGGCGCTAACCGCATACTTAGCCGCGACGAGTTTGCCGAAACCCGCCCACTGGAAAAACAGGTCTGGGCAGGCGCAGTGGATACCGTCGGTGACAAAGTGCTGGCGAAAGTACTGGCGCAGATGAGCTACGGCGGCTGCGTGGCAGCCTGCGGGCTAGCGGGAGGATTTGCCCTGCCAACAACGGTGATGCCATTTATTTTGCGTAACGTTCGCCTGCAGGGGGTCGATTCAGTGATGACGCCAGCGGCCCGTCGTCATGAAGCCTGGGAACGACTGGTGCGCGATCTGCCAGAATCCTTCTATACCCAGAGCGCAACGGAAATTAGCCTCAGCCAGGCCCCGGAATATGCCAGTAAGATCATGGACAATCAGTTCCACGGTCGCGCGCTGGTGAAAATTGCCTAATCTTCAAATTTTCGTGACATATTCGCGTGAATCCTTCTCCTCCGTCATGCTTAGAAAAACGCATGACGGAGGATGCCATGAAAAATAGAAAACTGACGGAAGCCGACGTAACGTCTGAATCTGTCTTTATGTTACAGCGCCGCCAGATCCTGAAAATGCTTGGCATCAGCGCCACAGCCCTGACGCTTTCCCCAACGGCACACGCCGACCTGCTCGACTGGTTTAAAGGCAACGACAGGCCGAAAGCCCCTTCCGGCGCGCCACTCACCTTTACCAAACCGGCCCAGTGGCAAAACACGCTGACGCTCACACCGGAAGATAAAGTCACCGGCTATAACAACTTCTACGAATTCGGCCTCGACAAGGCCGATCCTGCCGCCAACGCAGGAAGCCTCAAAACCGATCCGTGGACGCTGAAAATTGACGGTGAAGTGGCAAAACCCCTGACGCTGGACCATCACGATCTCACCACCCGCTTCCCGCTCGAAGAACGTATCTACCGCATGCGGTGTGTGGAAGCCTGGTCGATGGTAGTGCCGTGGGTTGGCTTCCCGCTGCATAAACTGCTGGCAATGGCGGAGCCCACCAGCAATGCAAAATATGTCGCTTTCCAGACGCGCTATGCTCCTGACGAGATGCCTGGGCAGAAAGACCGGTTTATCGGCGGCGGGCTTGAGTATCCTTATGTCGAAGGGTTACGCCTCGACGAAGCGATGCATCCACTTACCCTGCTGACCGTTGGTGTTTACGGCAAAGCGCTTCCACCGCAAAACGGTGCCCCCATTCGTTTAACCGTACCGTGGAAATATGGTTTCAAAGGGATTAAATCTATTGTCAGCATTAAGCTCACCCGCGAACGTCCGCCAACCACCTGGAATCTGGCCGCCCCGGGTGAATACGGTTTCTTCGCCAATGTGAATCCGCATGTGGATCATCCACGCTGGTCGCAGGCAACCGAGCGTTTTATCGGTTCCGGCGGTGCGCTGGACGTGAAGCGCCAGCCGACGCTGCTGTTTAACGGTTATGCGGATGAAGTGGCTTCACTTTACCGTGGTCTCAATTTACGGGAGAACTTCTGAGTGCGTTTAACAGCAAAACAGATCACCTGGCTGAAAGTGCTGCTCCACTTAGCCGGGTTGCTTCCTTTTATCTGGCTGTTCTGGGCCGTCAGCCAGGGACTCTTTAGCGCAGACCCGGCAAAGGATATTCAGCACTTTACGGGTAGGATGGCTCTGAAATTCTTGCTGGCAACCTTGCTCGTCTCGCCGCTGGCGCGCTACGCTAAACAGCCATTATTGATACGAACCCGTCGGCTTTTGGGGCTATGGTGTTTTGCCTGGGCGACGCTACATCTCACCAGCTATGCCCTGCTGGAACTGGGAATTAACAATCTGACACTGCTTGGCCGTGAACTGGTGACGCGTCCTTATCTGACGCTGGGTATCGTGAGCTGGCTGGTTTTGCTGGCATTAGCGCTGACATCCACGCAATATGCGCAACGTAAACTGGGCAGGCGCTGGCAACTGCTGCACAACTTCGTCTATCTTGTCGCGATCCTCGCACCCATTCATTATCTATGGTCGGTGAAGATCCTCTCGCCGCAGCCAATCCTTTATGCGCTGGTGGCCGTGGCGCTTTTAGCATGGCGTTATAAGAAGTTCCGTCAGTGGTTGCGATAGTTCGCGAAACTGTGCGTTTTCCCGCAGATTACCTGTCAACCGCTAATCTTTTTCGGATAGCGGTTGATAATCTTCCCTGATAAGACCAGTATTTAGCTGCCAAATGCTACGAAATCGTTATAATGTGCGACTTTGGTTCACCCGACAGCGGGTTTAGGCCTCTGAAAAGGTGACAATTGCGTTTCGAAGGTATATTTTGTTTTTTACCGGAAAATCGCAGGAGATAGCAGCACAATGGCTGATAAATTCCATATCTTAGTTTTAAACGGACCGAACCTTAACATGCTCGGTACCCGCGAGCCGGAGAAGTACGGCACGCTAACATTGGGTGAAATTGTTAACCGTCTGGGAACGGAAGCCGCGTCACTCAATGTGGATTTGGATCATTTTCAGTCAAACGCGGAGTACGCACTCATCGACCGTATTCATCAGGCTAAAGACAATGTGGACTATATCCTGATCAATCCGGCCGCGTTTACGCACACCAGTGTTGCTATCCGCGACGCACTGCTCGCGGTGAGTATCCCGTTTATCGAGATCCACCTGAGTAACGTGCACGCCCGAGAGCCGTTCCGCCACCATTCGTATCTGTCGGATATCGCTTCTGGCGTTATCTGCGGACTGGGTGCTGACGGCTATTCATACGCTTTACAGACAGCGGTAAAACGCTTGTCACAATCAAACTAAACAAGAGTACGGAACCCACTCATGGATATTCGTAAGATTAAAAAACTGATCGAGCTGGTTGAAGAATCAGGCATCTCCGAACTGGAAATTTCTGAAGGCGAAGAGTCTGTACGCATCAGCCGTGCAGCACCAGCCGCTAGCTTCCCGGTAATGCAGCAGGCTTATGCTGCGCCAGTGCAGCAGCCTGTGCTCTCCACAGCCGTTGCGCCAGCCGCTGAAGCCGCACCTGCCGCTGCTGCAGAAATCAGTGGTCACATCGTACGTTCCCCAATGGTTGGTACTTTCTACCGCACCCCGAGCCCGGACGCGAAGGCGTTCATCGAAGTGGGTCAGAAAGTCAACGCAGGCGATACCCTGTGCATCGTTGAAGCGATGAAAATGATGAACCAGATCGAAGCAGACAAATCAGGTACTGTGAAAGCGATTCTGGTCGAAAGTGGTCAGCCGGTTGAATTTGACGAGCCGCTGGTCGTCATCGAGTAACGAGGCGTACATGCTGGATAAAATTGTTATCGCCAACCGCGGCGAGATCGCACTGCGTATTCTTCGTGCCTGTAAAGAACTGGGCATCAAGACCGTCGCTGTGCACTCAAGCGCGGATCGCGATTTAAAACACGTATTGCTGGCGGATGAGACGGTCTGTATTGGCCCGGCTCCGTCCGTAAAAAGCTATCTGAATATCCCGGCTATCATCAGCGCCGCTGAAATCACTGGCGCGGTGGCAATTCATCCGGGTTACGGCTTCCTCTCTGAGAACGCCAACTTTGCTGAGCAGGTTGAACGCTCTGGCTTTATCTTCATTGGTCCGAAAGCTGACACCATCCGCCTGATGGGCGACAAAGTGTCTGCCATCACCGCGATGAAAAAAGCTGGTGTACCAACCGTACCAGGCTCTGACGGCCCTCTGACCGACGACATGGATGCTAACCGTGCGCATGCTAAACGCATTGGCTACCCGGTGATCATCAAGGCGTCTGGCGGCGGTGGCGGTCGCGGTATGCGCGTTGTGCGCAGCGATGCCGAACTGGCACAGTCCATCTCCATGACCAAAGCTGAAGCGAAAGCCGCTTTCAGCAACGACATGGTGTACATGGAAAAATACCTGGAAAACCCACGCCACATCGAAATTCAGGTGCTGGCTGACGGTCAGGGTAACGCAATCTATCTGGCAGAACGTGACTGCTCCATGCAGCGTCGTCACCAGAAAGTGGTCGAAGAAGCACCAGCACCGGGTATTACCCCGGAACTGCGTCGCTACATCGGCGAGCGTTGCTCCAAAGCGTGTGTCGATATCGGCTATCGCGGTGCAGGTACCTTCGAGTTCCTGTTCGAAAACGGCGAGTTCTACTTCATTGAGATGAACACCCGTATTCAGGTTGAACACCCGGTTACCGAAATGATCACCGGTGTTGACCTGATCAAAGAACAGCTGCGTATCGCTGCGGGCCAGCCGCTGTCCATCAAGCAGGAAGAAGTTGTGGTGAAAGGCCATGCGGTAGAATGCCGTATCAACGCCGAAGACCCGAACACCTTCCTGCCAAGCCCGGGTAAAATCACGCGTTTCCACGCGCCGGGTGGCTTTGGTGTGCGTTGGGAGTCTCATATCTACGCCGGTTACACCGTACCGCCGTACTATGACTCTATGATCGGCAAGCTTATCTGCTACGGCGAAAACCGTGACGTGGCGATTGCCCGCATGAAAAATGCCCTGCAGGAGCTGATCATCGACGGTATCAAAACCAACGTTGATCTGCAGATGCGTATTATGAGCGACGAGCACTTCCAGAATGGTGGAACCAACATCCACTATCTTGAGAAAAAACTCGGTCTGAACGAGAAGTAATACAGCATCTTTGTGAAAAGGCCGGATTATCCGGCCTTTTTTATTTCTGGGGCCTGGAAAGCCTCATCATGTACAATCCCCGCTTTATTCATCCACAAGGGACAAAAAATGGACAAGCGTTTTGTTCAGGCCCATAAAGAAGCGCGCTGGGCGCTGTGGCTGACCCTTCTCTATCTTGCTGCATGGTTAGTAACCGCTTACTTACCTGATTCAGTTATTGGCATTACCGGCCTGCCGCACTGGTTTGAAATGGCGTGCCTGCTCATGCCGCTGGTGTTTATTGTTTTGTGCTGGGCAATGGTGAAGTTCATTTATCGCGATATTCCGCTGGAGGACGATGATGCAGCTTGAAGTTATTCTGCCACTGATTGCGTATCTGCTCGTCGTGTTTGGATTGTCGGTTTATGCCATGCGTAAAAGAGCGACGGGCACCTTTCTGAACGAGTATTTTCTTGGCAGTCGCTCCATGGGCGGGGTAGTGCTGGCCATGACACTCACCGCTACCTACATCAGCGCCAGCTCGTTTATCGGCGGCCCAGGTGCAGCCTATAAATACGGGCTAGGCTGGGTGCTTTTAGCGATGATCCAGTTGCCTGCAGTCTGGCTCTCGCTGGGTATCCTCGGCAAAAAGTTTGCCATTCTGGCGCGTCGTTACAATGCTGTGACGCTCAACGATATGCTGTTTGCACGTTACCAGAGCCGTTTACTGGTATGGCTGGCAAGTTTAAGTCTGCTGGTGGCCTTTATTGGCGCGATGACGGTGCAGTTTATCGGTGGCGCTCGTCTGCTGGAAACCGCTGCAGGTATCCCTTACGAAACGGGGCTACTGATCTTTGGGATAAGCATCGCGCTGTATACGGCATTTGGTGGCTTCCGCGCCAGTGTGCTTAACGACACCATGCAGGGAATGGTAATGCTTATCGGGACGATTGTTCTGCTGGTGGGCATTGTGCACGCTGCGGGTGGCCTGAGCCACGCTGTTGAAACGCTGGAAGCGATCGATCCAAAACTGGTCTCTCCTCAGGGCGCAGATGACATTCTTTCTCCGACCTTTATGACGTCATTCTGGGTACTTGTTTGCTTTGGCGTGATTGGTCTGCCGCACACTGCAGTGCGCTGTATCTCGTATAAAGACAGCAAGGCGGTTCATAAAGGCATCATCATTGGTACCATTGTGGTTGCCATTCTGATGTTTGGCATGCATCTGGCAGGTGCATTAGGCCGCGCTGTGATCCCTGATCTCACCGTGCCGGATCTGGTGATCCCTACGCTGATGGTAAAAGTGTTACCGCCATTTGCTGCCGGGATATTCCTTGCCGCACCGATGGCCGCCATCATGTCGACGATCAATGCCCAGTTACTGCAAAGTTCCGCTACGATCATTAAAGATCTCTATCTCAATTTGCGTCCTGAACAGGTTGAGAATGAACGACGCCTGAAGCGTATGTCCGCCGTGATTACGCTGGTGCTGGGGGCTTTGCTGCTGTTAGCCGCATGGCGTCCGCCTGAGATGATCATCTGGCTCAACCTGCTCGCGTTTGGTGGTCTCGAAGCTGTTTTCTTGTGGCCGCTGGTGCTTGGTCTCTACTGGGAGCGTGCAAATGCTGCGGGCGCGTTAAGCGGTATGATCGTCGGTGGCGTGCTGTATGCCGTCCTGGCGACATTTAAAATTCAGTATCTGGGCTTCCATCCGATTGTGCCTTCGTTACTGTTAAGTTTGCTGGCGTTTGTGGTGGGGAACCGTTTCGGTCAGCCCGTCCCGCAACCCGCTATGATTTCTACTGATAAATAAAGAGTTTTGCCATGCCGTGGATCCAACTAAAACTAAATACAACTGGTGCAAACGCCGAAGAGCTGAGCGATGCGTTGATGGAGGCCGGATCGGTCTCCATCACCTTCCAGGACACGCATGACACGCCTGTCTTCGAGCCACTGCCGGGCGAAACCCGCCTGTGGGGTGATACCGACGTTATTGGCCTGTTTGATGCCGAAACCGACATGAAAGAGGTCGTCGCAATTCTGGAAAACCATCCTCTGCTCGGCGTGGGTTTTGTGCACAAAATCGAACAGCTGGAAGACAAAGACTGGGAACGCGAGTGGATGGATAACTTCCACCCTATGCAGTTCGGTAAACGTCTGTGGATCTGCCCAAGCTGGCGCGACGTTCCGGATGAGAACGCGGTTAACGTGATGCTCGATCCGGGCCTGGCATTTGGTACCGGCACCCACCCAACCACCTCCCTGTGCCTGCAGTGGCTGGATGGTCTGGATCTGGACGGCAAGACGGTGATCGACTTCGGTTGCGGATCCGGGATCCTGGCCATTGCGGCACTGAAACTGGGTGCAGCAAAAGCCATCGGGATCGATATCGATCCGCAGGCCATTCAGGCCAGCCGTGATAACGCCGAGCGTAACGGTGTCTCCGATCGTCTGGAACTGTATCTGCCGGATGCGCAGCCAGAAGCCATGAAAGCCGATGTGGTGGTCGCAAACATTCTGGCAGGCCCATTACGCGAACTGGCTCCGTTAATCAGCGTGCTGCCCGTTGAGGGCGGTCTGCTTGGACTTTCGGGTATCCTGGCAAGCCAGGCTGATAGCGTTTGCGAAGCCTATGCCGATCTCTTTGCGCTCGACCCGGTGGTGGAGAAAGAAGAGTGGTGTCGTATTACCGGCCGTAAAAAATAAGCCCTGGGCGTGGTCATCAGGCCACGCCTTATCTCGTTTTGCTGCATAAAACCTCTTCCCTCGTCTCTGAATATCTTGTCCTAAAATGAGAGCCAGATCTCAAAGATGGCGGTAAAACTGTTGCTAAAAACAGCAGATTATCCCGCTTCAGCGAAGCATTTATTCAGAAATGATTAGAAGTTACGGGAAATTGTAAGCGTACATAAAACAAGCATTATCGCATAACACAATGATTTACATGATGAATAATTTTTAACAGAGCGATTGAGCGGCGATTCCTTGATCTACAACAGAGGATTGTTCAAAGTTTGGCCTTTCATCTCGTGCGAAAAATGCGTAATATACGCCGCCTTGCAGTCACAGTATGGTCATTTCTTAACTCATGCGCATCGGACACCACCAGCTTAGAAATCGCCTGATCGCAGCCCCTATGGCAGGTATTACCGACCGGCCGTTCAGGACGCTGTGCTATGAGATGGGAGCCGGTTTAACCGTATCCGAGATGATGTCGTCTAACCCGCAGGTATGGGAAAGCGATAAATCCCGCCTTCGGATGGTGCACATTGATGAACCAGGTATCCGCACCGTGCAAATTGCCGGAAGCGTGCCTGAAGAGATGGCAGATGCCGCGCGTATTAACGTGGAAAGTGGTGCCCAGATTATTGATATCAATATGGGTTGCCCGGCCAAAAAAGTGAATCGCAAGCTTGCAGGTTCAGCCCTTCTGCAATACCCCGACCAGGTGAAATCTATCCTGACGGCGGTTGTCAGCGCAGTGGACGTTCCTGTTACGTTGAAGATTCGCACGGGTTGGTCGCCGGAACACCGTAACTGTGTAGAGATTGCCCAACTGGCCGAAGACTGTGGCATTCAGGCCCTGACCATTCATGGACGCACTCGCGCCTGTTTGTTCAACGGTGAAGCTGAATACGACAGCATTCGGGCAGTTAAGCAGAAAGTTTCCATTCCGATTATCGCGAATGGCGACATAACTGACCCGCTTAAAGCCAGGGCTGTACTCGACTATACGGGAGCTGATGCTCTGATGATAGGACGTGCAGCTCAGGGAAGACCCTGGATCTTCCGGGAAATCCAGCATTATCTGGACACTGGGGAGCTGCTTGCCCCGCTGCCTCTGGCAGAGGTTAAGCGCTTGCTTTGTTCGCATGTTCGGGAACTGCATGACCACTACGGTCAGGCAAAAGGGTACCGAATTGCGCGTAAACACGTCTCCTGGTATCTCCAGGAGCACGCTCCAGATGACCAGTTTCGGCGCACATTCAACGCCATAGAGGATGCCAGCGAACAGCTGGAGGCGTTGGAGGCATACTTCGAAAATCTTGCGTAATGAAATAAAGAGCTGACAGAACTATGTTCGAACAACGCGTAAATTCTGACGTACTGACCGTTTCTACCGTTAACTCTCAGGACCAGGTAACTCAAAAGCCCCTGCGTGACTCGGTTAAACAGGCACTGAAGAACTATTTTGCTCAACTGAACGGTCAGGATGTTAATGACCTGTATGAGCTGGTACTGGCTGAAGTTGAACAGCCACTGTTGGACATGGTGATGCAATACACCCGCGGTAACCAAACCCGCGCTGCGCTGATGATGGGTATCAACCGTGGTACTCTGCGTAAGAAACTGAAAAAATACGGCATGAACTAATTTCGATTAGCGAAATGCTTGTTTAAAAAGGCGCTACCTGGCATGGGGATGCGCCTTTTTTATTGCCCGCGCCTGCCACCGTCAACGCTTTGTAAACCTTCGGTTATCCCACTTTTAAACCGCGACGTTTCATGTATATTTCCACCACTTTACTGACTCTCTTCTCGCGGAATGACACAATGATTCGTAAATACTGGTGGCTGGTTGTCTTCGCAATCTCCGTTTTCATTTTCGATGCACTCCTGATGCAGTGGATTGAACTAATGAGCACCGAAACCGATAAGTGTCGCAATATGAACTCCGTCAATCCGCTCAAATTAGTGAACTGTTCAGAACTCGACTAAGCCTCTTTCCCCATCAACTCCCTGTTATCTCCTACTAAAAACAGGGATTTAAATCCCTTTGAGCCGTTCCCTTCCGATGATAATGTCTCGCCCTTCTCAACCGCTCTGGCGTAACGTCAAACTCGAGTAGAACCGACCATGCTGGTTAGCCAATACAACCATATCCTTGTAGTCCTCTCCTTTGTTGTTGCTATCCTTGCCGCGTATACCGCGCTGAATATGGCCGCGCGCGTCGCCGGGAGTCAGGGTGTCGCAGCCCGTATCTGGCTGGCTGGCGGTGGTATTGCAATGGGGATTGGCGTGTGGGCGATGCATTTTATCGGCATGCTGGCGATGGACCTCTCCATGAGCATGAGTTACAACGCCAATCTGACGGTGTTATCCATGATCATCGCTGTGGGTTCGTCACTGTTTGCTCTATGGCTCGTCAGCTGCGAGCGATTGCGTTTACGCCGTCTGTTGCCCGGCGCGTTAGTGATGGGAAGTGGCATCGTGGCCATGCATTACACCGGCATGGCAGCGCTGGAGGTCACACCGGGCATTATCTGGGACAAGATATGGGTCGCCATTTCGGTCGCCATTGCACTTGCCGCTTCACTCGTTGCATTGTGGCTGACATTCCGCTTGCGCCAGGAAGCGGCTCAAGTTGTGCTGATGCGCATGGGTGCTGCCATCACCATGGGGATTGCCATTGCGGGTATGCACTACGCCGGAATGAAAGCCGCACAGTTCCCGATGTCGACGATGGTTCACCATGACGGTATTAATGGAAGCTGGCTGGCGGTGCTGGTTAGCGTTGTTGCTCTCTCTATTCTGGGGATCAGCCTGCTGGTATCAATGCTGGATGCCCGCCTTCAGGCGCGTACCGCCCTTCTTGCTTCATCACTTGCCGAAGCGAACCGTGAACTCGCGCAACTGGCACTGCACGATACCCTGACGCGTCTGCCCAACCGTATTCTGCTGGAAGACAGACTCGATCAGGCCATCAGCAAAGCTGACCGTGAAGGCAGCAATTTTGCCCTGATGTTTATGGATCTTGACGGTTTTAAAGCCATCAATGATGCCTACGGCCATGATATCGGTGACAAGCTGCTGGTCGCCGTTACGCAGCGTCTGTTGCATCCCCTGAAAGGTCAATTCACCCTTGCACGTATCGGCGGTGATGAGTTTGTTCTGCTGGCAGAAGGAGAAAGTCCGGACGATGCGGCTTCTCTGGCAAGCTCACTGGTTCGCGCGATTGATAGTCCGTTCAATCTCGATCCTTATGAACTGGTGGTGACACTCAGCATTGGTATCGCTTTTTATCCTCACGATGGCAAAACCGAACGTGAGCTGATGTTTAATGCGGATGCGGCGATGTACCACACCAAACATATGGGGCGAAATGGCTACCACTTCTTCCAGCCCTCCATGAATACCCTGGCGCAGACCCATCTCCAGTTAATGAACGACCTGTGGATGGCTATCGATCGTAATGAGCTCCGCCTGCTTTACCAGCCAAAATTTCACGCACCCGCTGGCCCTGTCCTCGGTTTTGAAGCATTACTGCGTTGGCAACACCCTAAACAAGGATTACTGACGCCAGACCTTTTCCTGCCGCTGGCGGAAAAAACGGGGCTCATTATTCCCATCGGCAACTGGGTAATCAATGAAGCCTGTCGGCAGTTGAGGGAATGGCATCTTCAGGGGCATCAAAGCTGGTCGATGGCGGTAAACCTGTCGACATTGCAGTTTGAGCAACCGTCGCTGGTTAAAACCGTTCTCGACTGCCTGGCGCACCACAATGTGCCACCGGAAATGTTGATCCTCGAAGTGACGGAAACCACAGCAATGAGTAACCCGGATGAGAGTGTACGGGTGTTGACGGAGTTAACGGATGCGGGCGTGAAAGCCTCCATTGATGACTTTGGTACCGGATATTCGAGCCTACTGTATCTCAAGCGTTTACCGGCCTGTGAATTGAAGATCGACAGAGCATTCGTGAAAGAACTAAGCGGGGAAAGCGAGGATGCAACGATTGTCTCTGCGATTGTGGCCCTCGCAAAAACACTGAATCTGAAAGTCGTGGCTGAAGGTGTAGAAACCGAAGCACAGCAAACTTTTTTGACGAAGCTAGGCTGTAACACCCTACAGGGTTATCTGTTAGGTAAACCTGTCAGCGCACAGACCATAGAGGCGCTTTGTGCCAGGGGAGAAATGTTACCTGACGCTAAGTAGTAAGCATCATGGGGCGATACTCGGATGACAGGGAGTGTCGCCAGAATGCTATCGACCAGGGCTGGAGCCTGCTGATATAGATTAAAACTGTCGTTATTCATTAACCAGTTTTTAATTATTCCGCTAAAAAAACCGTGGAATACGATCAACGTAAGGTCAACATTTACCTGTGCCGAAATGATTTTCCGCGCAATGCATTCCTCCAGCGTGGCACGTAAATAGTCATAGTTAAATCCAATACGTTTTCTGATTTCACTCTCTGCAATCATGTCACTACTAAATTCACACTTATGATACAGAATTTGTAAAAGCGCACATTGCCGGGGTTCACGCGCAATATACTGCAAGGCAATAATAAATTGCTCACGAAGCATTAACAACGGATCATCGTTTTCGGAAACAGAAAGTCTGTCGCGAATAATTTCACGAAGCGGTAATTGTTGTTCCCAGATAGCATTAAATATTTCTGTTTTACTGGCAAAGTGCCAATAGATCGCACCGCGCGTAACCTTAGCGGCATCCGCGATATCCGTCAGCGTCGTACTGGCCACGCCACGCATCGCAAACTGTTCAATAGCCGCCTCAATCAGCTGCTGTCGGGTTTGTTGAGCCTCTTCTTTCTTTTTACGCGCCATAGATAACTACTCGTTACTCACAAAATTTATACGTCATACCGGGTTCAGATGAAGGAAAGTATTCACTAAAATCAGTTTTAATTTTGCACAAAAAAAGTCAATCCACTTAATTTATAATTAAGACAAATACATAACCCCCATTAAATTCACCGAATGAATAGCATAAAAAATTAAATCCTATTTACCTGATTAACATGCCAGAACTATAAGACTGATTGCACCGGGTCTGATTCTGATTTTTCCAGCATGCCTGGTCATTCGCACTTATAAATTAAAAAACATTAAATACCCTCATTATTATACGCAGCTACATTTTATTTTTATCTCTCTGCCCAGCTACCGAGCCACGGCAAATATCGGTTAATGGGTATTTAAAGGAACAGTAATGACGAATCATTTCAGACGCTTGCCCTTATCCGGTCTCATTGTCTGTGCGGTATTGCTCACTGGATGCGATGGTCAGGAAAACCAACAACAACATCCACAGGCACCTCAGGTCAGCGTGCATATAGTGAAAAGCGCCCCTCTGGCTGTCACCACTGAACTCCCGGGCAGAACAGATGCATTTCGCGTTGCGGAGGTTCGCCCGCAGGTTAGCGGCATCATCCTGCGTCGCAACTTCACGGAAGGTAGTGATGTAAAAGCAGGTGAGTCACTGTACCAGATTGATCCCGCGACCTGGCAGGCGGCCTATGACAACGCCAAAGCCGAACTGTTAAAGTCTCGGGCAGCAGCGAATATCGCGCATCTGACGGTGAAGCGTTATCTCCCGCTGGTTGGCACACAATATGTCAGCAAACAGGAATACGATCAGGCAGTGGCGACGGCTCAACAGGCAGACGCCAGCGTTGCCGCCGCCCAGGCGGGTGTGGAATCGGCACGTATCAATCTTGCCTATACCAAAGTGACGTCACCTGTCGCTGGTCGCATCGGTAAATCCAGCGTAACCGAGGGCGCGCTTGTCACGAGCGGACAAGCCACCGCACTGGCAACCGTCCAGCAGCTTGATCCGATTTATGTCGATGTTACACAGTCCAGCAATGATTTCATGCGACTGAAACAGACCAGCCTGCAGAAAGGCGATGCCACCAGCACCGTTGAGTTGCTGATGGAGAATGGTCAGCCCTATCCGCTGAAAGGCACATTGCAATTCTCTGATGTTACCGTCGACGAAAGTACCGGTTCCATTACCCTGCGTGCCATTTTCCCCAATCCTCAACACCTGCTGCTACCCGGTATGTTTGTTCGCGCCCGCATTGATGAAGGCATACAACCGGATGCCATTCTGGTTCCACAACAAGGTGTGACACGCACACCACAGGGCGACGCTACCGTACTGCTGGTTAACGACAAAAACCAGGTGGAGTCGCGTACCGTTGTTGCGCCTCAGGCGATTGGCGATCGGTGGCTGGTGACAGGAGGTTTAAAAAACGGTGACCGTGTGATTGTTAGCGGTTTACAGAAAATCAGACCGGGGGCTACCGTCGTCGCCACGCCGGATACCACCACGACACCAGCCGGTTAAGGGACGACGACATGGCTAATTTCTTTATTCAGAGGCCTGTTTTCGCCTGGGTACTTGCCATCATTTTGATGATTGCAGGCGGGCTGGCCATTCTCAAACTTCCCGTCGCACAGTATCCGACCATCGCCCCTCCCGCCGTGGCCATATCCGCAACCTACCCGGGAGCAGATGCTCAAACGGTGCAGGATACCGTGACCCAGGTTATCGAACAGAACATGAACGGTATTGATAACCTGATGTATATGTCCTCCACCAGCGATTCAGCGGGTAACGTCACTATCACCCTGACTTTCCAGTCAGGAACCGATCCGGACATCGCCCAGGTGCAGGTACAAAACAAGCTGCAGCTCGCCATGCCGCTGCTGCCGCAAGAGGTGCAGCAGCAAGGGATTGGCGTTGAGAAATCCAGTAGCAGCTTCCTGCTGGTCGCCGGTTTTGTTTCAGACAACCAAAATCTCACGCAGAACGACATCTCTGACTATGTCGCCTCGAACGTCAAAGATGCTATCAGCCGAACGTCTGGTGTAGGCGATGTCCAGCTGTTTGGTGCCCAGTATGCGATGCGCATCTGGCTCGACAGCAATGCGATGAACAAATACCAGCTGACGCCACTGGATATTATCAACCAGCTGAAAACGCAGAACGACCAGATAGCGGCAGGCCAGTTGGGCGGGACGCCATCCATCCCAGGGCAGCAGTTGAATGCCTCGATCATCGCACAAACCCGTCTGAAATCACCGGAAGAGTTTGGCCGCGTGACGCTCAAGGTGAACCAGGACGGTTCCATGGTTCATCTGAAGGATGTGGCTCGCATTGAGCTGGGTGGCGAAAACTACAATATGGTGACCAAAATCAACGGGCAGGCGGCAACTGGTCTGGGGATTAAGCTGGCAACCGGGGCAAATGCACTGGATACAGCAGCAGCCATTAAGAGCAAGCTGGCACAGCTGCAACAGTTCTTCCCGCAAGGTCTGAAGGTTGTCTACCCGTATGACACCACGCCGTTTGTGAAAATCTCCATCCACGAAGTGGTGAAGACGCTGTTTGAAGCGATCGTTCTCGTCTTCCTGGTCATGTACCTGTTCCTGCAAAACCTACGAGCGACGCTCATCCCGACCATCGCGGTGCCGGTCGTCCTGCTGGGCACTTTTGCGGTGCTGGCAGCATTCGGCTTCTCCATCAATACCCTCACAATGTTCGGGATGGTGCTGGCGATAGGTCTGCTGGTTGATGACGCTATCGTGGTTGTCGAGAACGTTGAACGAGTCATGGTTGAAGACAAACTGCCGCCAAAAGAGGCAACGCAGAAGTCAATGGGGCAGATCCAGGGTGCACTGGTGGGTATAGCCATGGTGCTCTCAGCGGTCTTTATTCCGATGGCCTTTTTTGGCGGTTCGACGGGGGCGATCTATCGCCAGTTCTCACTGACTATCGTTTCGGCGATGGCGCTATCTGTGCTTGTCGCGCTGATCCTGACGCCAGCGCTGTGTGCGACATTGCTTAAGCCAGTTTCCAGCGACCACCATGAGAAAAAAGGTGGCTTCTTTGGCTGGTTTAATGCGCGCTTTGATAAGAGCGTGGAGCACTACAGCAACAGCGTGAGCGGTATTTTGCGTAAGACCGGGCGCTATCTGGTGGTGTACGTCATTATTGTCGGTGGGATGGCGGTGCTCTTCCTGCGTTTACCCACCTCCTTCCTCCCCGAAGAGGATCAGGGGGTGTTTATGACGATGGTTCAACTTCCGGCTGGTGCGACCCAGACGAGGACTCAGCAGGTTCTCGATCAGGTTCAGGACTACTATCTGAACGACGAGAAGGCAAATGTTGAGTCCGTCTTTACCGTTAACGGCTTTAGCTTCAGCGGCCAGGGCCAGAACTCCGGTATTGCGTTCGTCAGCCTGAAGCCCTGGGAGGAGCGTCCGGGGGAGAAAAATGGCGTCGAGGCCATTGTCGGTCGCGCGACGAAAGCCTTCAGTCAGATTAAAGACAGCCTTGTGTTCCCGTTTAACCTGCCTGCCATTATTGAGTTAGGTACCGCAACGGGCTTCGACTTTGAGCTGATTGATCAGGCTAACCTGGGACATACCCAACTAACCCAGGCACGCAATCAACTACTCGGCATGGTGAAAGAGCACCCTGACCTGCTGGTGCGCGTGCGTCCTAACGGTCTGGAAGATACCCCTCAGTTCAAACTGGATGTTGACCAGGAGAAGGCACAGGCGTTAGGTGTCAGCCTTTCTGACGTTAATCAGACGGTCTCGACGGCGTTGGGTGGCACCTATGTGAACGACTTTATCGATCATGGTCGCGTGAAAAAGGTTTACGTGCAGGCCGATGCCCGATTCCGTATGCTGCCAGGGGACATTAACAACCTCTACGTGCGCAGCGCGAATGGAGAAATGGTCCCGTTCTCAGCCTTTAGCAACGCTCACTGGGTTTATGGTTCGCCCCGCCTGGAGCGCTATAACGGGATGCCATCCATGGAGATCCTCGGTGAGTCTGCACCGGGTAAAAGTACCGGTGAAGCGATGGCTATGTTGGAGAGCCTTGCCGCAAAACTCCCCTCCGGCATCGGCTATGACTGGACTGGCATGTCATACCAGGAGCGGCTTTCCGGTAACCAGGCGCCTGCACTGTATGCAATCTCATTGATAGTGGTGTTCCTGTGTCTGGCTGCCCTGTACGAAAGCTGGTCCATTCCCTTCTCCGTCATGCTGGTAGTGCCACTGGGTGTCATTGGGGCTCTTCTCGCAGCGTCATTGCGTGGGCTAAACAATGACGTCTATTTCCAGGTCGGTCTGCTGACAACGATTGGTTTATCGGCGAAAAACGCCATCCTGATCGTCGAATTTGCTAAAGACCTGATGGATAAAGAAGGTAAAGGCCTCATTGAAGCCACGCTGGAAGCCTCAAGAATGCGCCTTAGACCGATCCTGATGACGTCCCTTGCCTTTATTCTGGGTGTCATGCCACTGGTGATCAGCACCGGGGCCGGGAGCGGCGCGCAAAACGCCGTCGGCACAGGCGTCATGGGTGGGATGCTTTCCGCCACTCTTCTGGCGATTTTCTTCGTGCCGGTCTTCTTTGTGGTTGTCCGGCGACGGTTTACTCGCCATAAGGATTAATTTTTCCCTGAAAGGCACCTCTGGTGCCTTTTTTATTTTTTAATGTAAACAAGGAATTAGACATTACAAAATAACAACCTTAAAAAACGATTATTTGCATTAAGTAAGAACAGCTTTTTACGACTTCACAATTCCTCCATTAATTCCTCCTGCAAACGACTTTTCTCCACGATTTTTACAAACTACATAATTTGAGATTATTCCTCGTGTAACGAGGACTTACCCTGGTGGTAAAATAATCTCCAGTTCGTTAATAGCCCTCCTGGCTTTATAGCGGATGAGAAATAATACTGAGGTAACATCATGAAAAGATTCATTTCCGTTGCACTACTCGCTGCGCTGCTTGCTGGTTGCGCGCACGATTCTCCATGTGTGCCGGTTTACGACGACCAGGGCCGACTGGTTCATACCAATACCTGTATGAAAGGCACTACCCAGGATAACTGGGAGACTGCAGGCGATATTGCCGGTGGTGCAGCCGCAGTCGCGGGCTTGACGCTGGGTATCGTTGCCCTGACTAAGTAACATCTGTTCAGAAAGCGCGGCTTTGGCCGCGCTTTTGCTTTTAATTAGTGCAATATTTTCAAATAAGTAAAAAAATAGCCCCGTCTTTATCCGCACGATTAATTCAAGCCTGAAGGCAATCACATCTTTTTAGTGATTCCATTTAAATTGCACACTCTATCGTGATGATTTTCACATAGTAATAGCATTTAATACCCTGCCAATATTCACACCTGAAACTATCTGTTCTTCCCATCCAAATGGCATTGAAACTTTTGCTCCGATTTGTGGCACAGGTTGTAATTTCGCACTGTTTCGGGGCGCTCGTTTTATTTAAGCCTGTCTACACTCTGCATTATGCGTTCACTTATCACTTATTTTGTTGGACGCAAAACCTGGCATTACGTTTGCTTTATAAACGTTGGCCAAAGCCACAGACAGGTAAAGCGTTTAAAACGCCTCTATAACGATAAATTTCGCCACACAGGATGCATTATGAAAAAGACGATGATAGCCAGCCTGGCCGCTGCAGGCATGTTGTTTGCTGTAGCCGGTCAAGCCCATGCGGGAACGACACTGGATGCCGTTAAAAAGAAAGGTTTTGTTCAATGTGGTATCAGTGACGGTTTGCCAGGCTTCTCTTATGCCGATGCGAACGGCAAGTTTACCGGGATTGATGTAGATGTCTGCCGTGGCGTCGCCGCTGCCGTTTTTGGCGATGACAGCAAAGTAAAATATACCCCGCTGACGGCGAAAGAACGCTTTACGGCACTGCAGTCCGGCGAAGTTGACATGCTCTCCCGTAATACGACCTGGACCTCTTCCCGTGATGCAGGTATGGGGATGTCATTTACTGGCGTCACCTATTATGACGGTATCGGCTTCCTCACCCACAATAAAGCCGGCCTGAAAAGTGCCAAAGAACTGGATGGGGCGACTGTTTGTATTCAGGCGGGTACCGATACCGAGCTGAACGTCGCAGATTATTTCAAAGCCAATAACATGAAATACACCCCTGTCACATTCGACCGCTCGGATGAATCGGCCAAAGCGCTGGAATCTGGTCGTTGTGACACACTGGCCTCTGACCAGTCACAGCTGTATGCGTTACGTATTAAGCTGAGCAACCCAGCGGAGTGGATTGTCCTACCGGAAGTGATCTCGAAAGAACCTCTTGGACCGGTTGTCCGTCGTGGCGATGAAGACTGGTTCTCCATCGTTCGCTGGACGCTCTTTGCCATGCTGAACGCGGAAGAAATGGGCATCAACTCGAAAAACGTCGATGAGAAAGCCGCTAACCCGTCCACCCCGGATATGGCTCACCTGCTGGGTAAAGAGGGCGATTTCGGCAAGGATCTGAAGCTGGATAACAAGTGGGCTTACAACATCATCAAAAAGGTGGGCAACTACTCTGAGATCTTTGAGCGCAACGTGGGATCGGAAAGCCCTCTGAAGATCAAACGCGGCCAGAACAACCTCTGGAATAACGGCGGTATTCAGTACGCTCCACCAGTACGTTAAGTCATTGCTGTAACGGGCACTACGAAAGTGGTGCCCACTCCAGAGTCATGGTTACTGAGGTTTCTTTATGTCCCATCGCCGCTCAGCCGTAAAAGGATCGCTATCCTTTTCTCATCCCGCGGTCCGCGCCTGGTTATTCCAGATTATTGCTATTGTTGCGGTTGTTCTCATCGCCGTATATCTTATCCATAACACCATAACCAACCTGAATAATCGCGGTATTACCTCCGGTTTTGCGTTTTTAGATCGCAGCGCGGGGTTTGGTATTGTTCAGCATCTTATTGACTACCAGGAAGGTGACACGTACGGACGCGTGTTCGTGGTCGGTTTACTGAATACGCTGCTGGTATCGGCGCTTTGTATCGTCTTTGCTTCAATACTGGGTTTCTTTATTGGCCTGGCGCGTCTTTCTGAAAACTGGCTTCTGCGAAAACTTTCGACTGTTTATATCGAGACGTTCCGCAATATCCCCCCACTCCTGCAGATCTTCTTCTGGTATTTCGCCGTACTGCGTAACCTTCCCGGTCCACGCCAGGCCGTCGACGCGTTTGAGCTGTTTTTCCTGAGTAACCGAGGGTTGTCCATTCCTTCTCCTCTACCAGGTGAAGGGCTGTACGCTTTCATTTTCGCGATAGTGTTAGCGCTTGCTCTCTCTGTTGGAGTATTCCGCTTTAACCGCAAGCATCAGATAAAAACTGGCCAGCTTCGTAAAACCTGGCCAACGGCTGCAGTCTTGATCATCGGCCTGCCGCTTTTGACACACTGGCTCTTTGGTGCCGCACTACACTGGGATATTCCGCATCTGCGTGGCTTTAACTTTCAGGGCGGGATGGTATTGATCCCTGAACTGGCATCTCTGACGCTGGCACTTTCGATTTATACCTCCGCCTTTATCGCTGAGATTATCCGTTCAGGGATCCAGGCCGTACCGCATGGACAGCACGAGGCAGCGCGCTCTCTGGGGTTGCCCCATACCGTGACGCTTCGCCAGGTCATCATACCTCAGGCATTAAGGGTCATCATTCCGCCCCTGACCAGCCAGTACCTCAACATTGTCAAAAACTCATCGCTGGCCGCTGCCATTGGTTACCCCGATATGGTGTCACTGTTCGCCGGAACCGTGCTTAACCAGACCGGGCAAGCCATTGAAACCATCGCCATCACCATGTCTGTCTATCTGATCATCAGCCTGGTGATTTCATTGCTGATGAACCTCTATAACCGTCGTATAGCACTGGTCGAGCGCTAAGGAACTATGATGACAAAAGCGATACTGTCGCACTCCTCGCGCCCTGCTCACTCGACAGGTGGCCGTTTCATTCTCTGGGCGCGTAAGAATCTGTTCTCCAGTTGGAGCAACAGCCTGCTGACGATTGTCTGCCTGTGGCTCATGTGGGAATTGATTCCTCCCCTGCTGAACTGGGCGTTTTTACAGGCCAACTGGGTCGGTTCAACCCGTGCAGACTGCACAAAATCTGGTGCCTGCTGGGTGTTTATTCATGAGCGTTTCGGGCAATTCATGTATGGATTGTATCCGCACGAGCAACGCTGGCGGATTAATCTGGCGCTGGTTATTGGCCTGCTCTCAATCGCTATCATGTTCTGGAAAAAGCTGCCTCATCGTGGACGCTATATTGCCGTCTGGGCAGTGGTCTATCCGATTATTGTCTGGGTGCTGTTGTATGGCGGTTTCCTGGGGCTGGAACGCGTTGAAACCCGCCAGTGGGGTGGTCTAACGTTAACGCTGATTATCGCTTCAGTGGGGATAGCCGGTGCTCTGCCGTGGGGGATTTTACTTGCCTTGGGACGGCGTTCAAAAATGCCAGTCGTGCGTGTCCTTTCCGTTATTTTCATTGAGTTCTGGCGCGGCGTACCGCTTATCACTGTTCTGTTTATGTCGTCGGTCATGCTGCCGCTGTTTATGGCAGAAGGTACAACGATCGACAAACTGATCCGCGCCCTGGTCGGTGTGATTCTCTTCCAGTCCGCCTATGTCGCTGAAGTTGTGCGTGGTGGTCTGCAAGCATTGCCTAAAGGCCAGTATGAAGCAGCAGAATCACTGGCACTCGGCTACTGGAAAACGCAGGGGCTTGTCATTCTTCCCCAGGCACTCAAGCTGGTTATCCCTGGTCTGGTCAACACGATCATTGCCCTTTTCAAGGATACCAGCCTTGTGATCATCATCGGATTGTTCGATCTCTTTAGCAGTGTGCAACAGGCGACCGTTGACCCCGTCTGGCTGGGTATGTCCACCGAAGGATATGTCTTTGCTGCCCTAATCTACTGGATCTTTTGTTTTAGCATGTCGCGCTATAGCCAGCATCTGGAAAAGCGCTTTAACACCGGGCGTACACCGCACTGAGGAAATTATGAGCCAAATTACTATGACACCCGCTGACGCGATGATTACGCTGGAAGACGTTAATAAATGGTATGGACAGTTTCATGTCCTGAAAGACATCAACCTGAAAGTTAAACAGGGCGAACGAATCGTACTTTGTGGACCTTCAGGTTCAGGTAAATCCACGACAATTCGCTGTATTAACCACCTGGAAGAACATCAACAGGGGCGTATTGTTGTTGATGGTATTGAGCTGAATGAAGATATCCGCAATATCGAACGTGTTCGTCAGGAAGTAGGAATGGTGTTTCAGCACTTTAATTTGTTCCCACATCTGACTGTTCTGCAAAACTGTACGCTTGCGCCAATTTGGGTACGAAAGATGCCGAAAAAGGAAGCGGAGGCGCTGGCAATGCACTATCTGGAACGTGTCCGCATTGCAGAACATGCTAATAAATTTCCTGGCCAGATATCGGGTGGACAACAGCAGCGTGTGGCTATCGCCCGCTCGCTGTGTATGAAACCTAAAATCATGCTGTTTGATGAGCCTACCTCAGCACTGGATCCTGAAATGGTGAAGGAAGTACTGGATACTATGATTGGGTTGGCACAATCCGGGATGACAATGTTGTGCGTGACACATGAAATGGGATTTGCCAGAACCGTAGCAGACCGGGTGATCTTCATGGATCGTGGCGAGATTGTCGAGCAAGCTCCGCCGGATGAGTTCTTTGCGCATCCGAAGTCAGAACGTACGCGAGCATTCCTGTCGCAGGTGATTCATTAGTTGTTTGCTCTGCCGGGTGGCGGCTTCGCCTTACCCGGCCTACCGTTTTTTCGGTGCATAAACGCAAAAAGGCCATCCTTTCGGATGGCCTTTTCACTTATTTGATGTCTGGCAGTTCCCTACTCTCACATGGGGAGACCCCACACTACCATCGGCGCTACGGCGTTTCACTTCTGAGTTCGGCATGGGGTCAGGTGGGACCACCGCGCTAAAGCCGCCAGACAAATTCTTTTACTTCTTGCCGAACTTTAACCTAAGTATAAAGTGGTGCTGATACCCAGAGTCGAACTGGGGACCTCACCCTTACCAAGGGTGCGCTCTACCAACTGAGCCATATCAGCACGCTAAATTTGATGCCTGGCAGTTCCCTACTCTCACATGGGGAGACCCCACACTACCATCGGCGCTACGGCGTTTCACTTCTGAGTTCGGCATGGGGTCAGGTGGGACCACCGCGCTAAAGCCGCCAGGCAA